>NZ_JACOFW010000015.1 GCF_014284305.1 Affinundibacterium seohonense | reverse complement strand
GCGATCGAGTCTCTCAACAGTGTCATCCGTTCGGCGACTAAGCGAAGAAAACTATTTCCAAGTGATGACTCAGCTATGAAAGTGGTGTATCTCGCCATCTCTCAGGCCGCAAAGAAATGGACGATGCTGATTCACAATTGGCGTATGGCCTTAAATCGTTTTATGATTGAGTTCGGTGATCGTATTCAAAAACACGATCACTAACTTGTTCCGTGGCATTTACACAGAAATTCTTACAGGCTCCGTCGAGGCGGGTATGCAATATTATGTTGTGTTTTCTTTTGTTTGGTAATCGGCCTAAGGAAAGTTAAGGAAGGGGCCAACCCACGCAGCCAATCGTTGTTGAATGCAATACCTTGCGTGTGCTTTGCAAAGCGCGGACATTACTACTTTGCACTAACAGTGTCTGGAACTGTCTTGTTTGATTTTTATGGTTGTGTTAACTTCGGCTCTTCTATTTCCAAATAAGTTGGCGACCTATGCGTATTAAGTACACGTATGATGATCTGAGGCTAATTCATCCTCTCTGGTACACCGTGATTGCTGCTCAAGCACTCGGCGCTATCGCCGACCTTCTTCTCCAGCAAGAAGGGCGGGTTGCACCCGCCCTTCTAAGCTATCGATATTTTTGATAGCGAGTTTTACCATTTATCGCGGAGTCAAATTAATGACCACAAGAGTTTTGCCACAAGCAGAAAAATTTGCGTCGTGTCCAAGCGATGGGAAGATACTTGATTTCTATAAAGGACAATTTGATGACGTGTTTGTTCTACTTCATCCCTTTGTTAGACCAATGGATATCAGTATTGATCGATTTTGCCCCGAACATTGGCCAACGAAATTGGAAATTCTCGAACACTGTGAGCCAGTCGTTTGGCAAAGGATTCTTGAGATGACCGAACTCACTTGTTTGGAACAAATCGACGTCGGTCTAAGGACTAGCATTCATGGTCTAAACGGCGAAAAGGCAAATGAACTCTTCGCGTCAAGCCTGATTGAGTTAAGCGAAACAACAAACATCATTCATCCGACAGAAGGTCAACTTCCACCTCTTTTGGAAAATCGCATTTTCAATACAATCAAGCTCTTGGGTTATGAGTGGTTGTGGGTGGGGGATGATCTTGGGACCGAGAGAAAACTTCATTGGATTGATGACTTAATGAGTAGTGATGAAGTCCCCTCTCACGGTTGCATTTTTACGCCCGACCATAGACTATTAATCACAACCCACTGGGACAGCCATTGTTCTTTCTTATGCTCGTCGAAAGATCTGATCGAAAAAATCCTAGACGTTGATAATTTTGAGGGATTCTACTGCACCGAGAATACAGAGGTCTATTGGGGACTTTATGAAAGATAATCAAGTAGGACTAAAAATAATGCAAAGCTTTTTCCTATGCCTCCTATTATCCTTGTCCCTAACGAGCCAAGTTGCGATGGCCTGTAAGCTGCGGGCTGAGGCTTATGTTTTAAAAGCTTTTCTTGCAGAGCGAACACCTGAGCAAATTGTGTTTCTTGGAAAAGTGGTGGCAGTTGAACCGATCCCAACTTCAACTGAAGGCGTCGCGAGTCAAATAATTCACTTCAAGGTGAGTCGGTGGTGGCGTGGCGAAAAACGCGATCAGATTATCGCCATCGGTGTACAAGGCTCAGCAAAAGGAAGTAGCTGCGAAGGTGTGTTTGATTTTGAGGCACGCATTGGACAAGAATTTCTGATCGTTGGATACGAGATTAGCGGAGAAATTAGGCCATCAAAACGACTGAGCATCGAAGTTCAAGAGTGGAAACTACCAGAAGATGTGCGGATTTTGTTAGGCGAATCGAAATGATTCATGCAGCTTGGTTGATTCTAAATAAGCAGGCAATTGAGCTCTAAGTACCAGTTAACAGCCCTAACATTTTTCGTCGATAGAAACGCATTACCTGAATCACCATCGATCCTTTCTCATCTAGCTGAGCATTCGCTCAAATTCCGCAAGCTACCTATCATGCCTGCAGTTGTATGTCCGCATACGGGACACAGCATTGGTCTGTTTGACGTTTAAAAGCCTCGCACTGCAATCGACCTCCACACAATTTTCTATTACGGCGCTATTTTCACGCGTAATATTCCCCCTTTGCCTAATCAGCTGGGGCGCTAGGCTGGCCCGAATCACTAGCGTTGAAACGAGATACTAAGACTGCAAACCACCGGAGACAGAATGAAACAAGAGAATACTAGCTTTGCTGAGATTACCAAACGCGAAACGGGTTTGCAGCGACATTTGAGTCGTCGTCAGATGACCATGATCGCCTTGGGTGGCGCGATTGGCACGGGTTTGTTTTTGGGCAGCGGGTTTGCGATTAGTTTTGCGGGGCCTAGTGTGTTGATTAGTTATGCCATCGGTGCGGTGATTGCTTTACTGCTGATCGCCAGCTTGGCAGAGATGACGGTGGCACATCCTGGCAGCGGCTCGTTTGGTGCCTTGGCGGAACACTATGTGCATCCGCTCGCAGGTTTTTTGATTCGCTATGCGTATTGGGCTGCGAATGTGCTGGTGATCGGCACTGAGGTGACGGCAATTGCCTTATACATGCAGTTTTGGTTTCCCGATTCGCCGGGGTGGTTGTGGATAGGTGGTTTTTCGGCCTGTCTGGTGGTTGCCAATGCCATGAGTGTGAAGGTGTTTGGCACCATTGAGTATTGGTTTTCTAGTGTCAAAGTGATCGCGATTATGGCCTTCATTTTGCTCGGTTCGTATCTCTTGATTAGCGCTCCGGCGGCACGTGATATTGGCTTTCATCATTATGTCAGTCATGGTGGTTTTTTTCCCAAAGGCGGATGGGGAATGTGGCTGGCGGTGATCGTGGCTTTGTTTAGTTATTTGAGTATAGAATTAATCGCGGTAGCGGCTGGCGAAGCCGAAAATCCCGAGCAGGCAATTACTGGTGCCTTTCGTTCTGCCCTACTGCGCTTGGTAATTTTTTATATGCTGACTTTGGCTTTGGTGCTAGCGATTGTGCCGTGGACGCGGGCGGGTCAAGATAAAAGTCCATTCGTTTCGACGATGGAGGCCTTGCAAATACCGGGCGCGGCCGGGGTCATTAATTTTGTGATTCTGGTTGCTGCTCTGTCGGCGATGAATAGTCAGCTCTATGCGGCGACTCGCATGTTGTTTAGCCTGGCGCGAGGCGGTTTTGCACCGGCCGGATTAGGCAAGTTAAATCGCCAAGGCTCACCGATGCGAGCGCTTATTTTGTCTTGCGCTGGCATTGCTATCGCTACCTTATTGAGTGTGATTTATCCGAGCAATGCGTTTATGTTGATGATGGCGATCTCGATGTTTGGGGGGATGTTTACTTGGTTCATGATCTTTGTCACGCATTATTTCTTCCGCCGTTCTTGGGATCGTGCGGGTAGGGATAGACTAGCATTTCGGATGTGGGGTTTCCCTTGGTTGACCTTGATAGGCGCAGGTTTGATGTTGGCGTTGATGATAACCACGGCGTTCACGCAGGAGTTTGCGATGACCTTGGCAACGGGGATTCCGTTTTTGATTGTGTTATGCATCTTCTATTTTGTCAGACATCGACGATGACCTTGGTATAAGATCAGAATTGATGGAATCACGGATTAGATTGATGACTATGCGACGTTTACTACAACAAATTTCTTTTGCGATATTGCTGTTATGTTCTGTAACGACAGCGGCAATCGCGGCCGTCGCAGCCGTCGATGCTGGTCAAACTTCGACCACCACGGTCACCGTGTATCTTCAAGAAACCTTAGATACCAAAGGCAATTTGCAGCCAATCTCAAAAGGTCTATTGAAGTTTCTTCAATTTTTAGAACGTGAAACGGGTTTGCATTTGCAACCTGTTTCCGTACCTTGGAATCGCGCAAAATTAATGACTTTAGACGGTAAAGGAATTATTTGGGGCTTTTCCAAATCGCCAGAACGCCTGTTGTCGTATCGCTATTCAGAGGCTGTTTTAAGCTCAAGAATCTGGGCAATTGCTTACGGTGAGCCGCGTATGCGTTTGCGTTCTATTAAAGATTTGCAAGGCAAAGTCGTCAGTGTCGAGCGCGGGGTCAGCCATGGCATGGAATTCGAATTAGCCAAAAATAAGGTGTTCAAAATCGACGAAGATTCGGCGCAAGCCTCTGCCAGGTTTAGAAAACTCATCGCCAAACGTTCGGATGTGTTGTTGTGGGGATTGGCGCAATTTGATCGCCCTGATCTGTTCTTAGCCTATCTGCACAAGACGTATATCCCAGAATTACGCGATCCAGAATTGCTGGGTAAGACGTTTTACGTTTCAGATATCCCATTGTTTTATGACTCAATACATTTTGCTAGCGCCAAAATGCGATTTGAAAATGAAATGCAGAAGATCGATGCGGCGATCAAGCGTGGAATTAAAACGGGTGAGTTGACGCGATTGATGGCGACCTTGGATTAAGACTAGCGCCTGGTCTGGCGCTAGTCTTTTGTTGAGTATGACTTAGATAAAACTCATCTCACTTGCTGAAATGCCGACCAGTTGTAGAGCTGCTGTCATGTCCGTTGGCGTCACGGCTTTGGCAATCGCGACCCCTCGGCCGTAGGCATCCACGTTATAGGTAATACCCCAGTCGATGGCCAGCGTTTTGCCAACCAAATACTTATTGTCTAGCAAGTCCGCGACGTAGCCGTAGGTCGCATTGCCCTTGAAGGTGTGAGCGGAGTTGAGAATATCCTGCGCCAGGGAACCACGGGTTGACTGGCCGGCAGCTAATTTTCCCATCCAATAGTCTAAACCACCAGTGTCCGCACCTTCACTACGGCCAAGCACATTTTTGTAGAACGTATGGATAAAATCAGCGTTGCTCATGTTGGCAGTAAAACCCGTCAGTGATGCATATTGGGGTGAGGCGCCAATGTTATAGAAGGATTCTGAAATCGCACTCATGCTAGTCCCGGATTTGACTTGATCTATCCAATACGAAAGGCCGTCTGCATCTGGGATACGGTTGAAGAAGGCAACGTAGATTTCGATGAGTGTTTTGACTTCAGCAGCCGAAATCGTGGCGGCCTTTTCTTTCATTGTGAGGTTGATGTTGACGTCGCTAAAATGCAGATATTCAACACCATTAACAGTATCAGTTCCTTCAAGCTTAGTTTTATCGTTAATCACGAAACCGTTACTGGTCTTGCTGATCGCATAATTGGAGAATTTATTCGCGTAGGATGCTTGATCAAAGCCATCGCCGCCCTTGAGTTGATCGTCGCCTGCACCGCCCTCTAAAGTATCATTGCCTTCGCCGCCATCCAAGATATCTTGATTTGCAAAACCGCGAAGCAGATCATCGCCAGCTAAACCAGATAAATTGTCGTTCAACCAGCCTCCTGAGATTTGCTCGGATTGCAAATTTCCAGTGGTAGTAAGACCGATATTGCCACCGAGCGGATTCACGTGTTCTGCAAAGTGATTTGCGGTGAGTTTACTGGCATCGATATTTTCTAATATCAATAATGTGATTGGACTAAAAGCGGTGCCAGAGCCATCAGAATCAAATTGAACCAAGGTGTTTTTGCTACTTTGTGTCAACAGAAGCTTGCCACTATCAAATGGATTGCTATCAGTTTTGTCGAATAAGTGAGCGATCGAAATCTGATCACCATTGTTGTTCAAGTCAAAATCAAGGACGTTAAACTTACTGTTCCAAGTCGATGAACTCAATGTGTATTGATCCTGCCCACTACCACCAGTTGCGAAAATTGGTATTGTCATAGGATAAAATGACAAATAGGAAAACGAGTCGTCGCCCGCACCTCCGAATAGACGTAGTCCAGGATCCATGTAGTTGTTGTAATACGCGTCTACTGTGATGACAAATTCATCATTTCCATTTTCGCCTTTAAAGATGCTATTTCTGAGGGTGAGTAAAAAAGTATCATTGCCGTCGCCGCCGTTACCGATGTTACTATTGTCTCCAGACGCGATAATCGTATCATCGCCAGCACCACCAATGAAGGTATTGAAACCGAAGCTATCGATCAAACGATCATCACCATCTCCGCCATCAATTGTGTCATTACCTTCGCCACCAGAAATCGTATCATTACCGCCGTTCCCAGCGAGATTGTCATTGAGATAGCCACCAGAAAACTCCTCTCCTGTCTCACTGCCTTGAATCTTGAGGCCAGTATTGCTGCCATCAAGCGAGTAACCACCTACAAAATTGGTGGCGCTGAGATCGGAAACTGTGACATCTTTCAAGGTAATTACGTCTTGAAATTGTTTCGCACCCAATGGGCCATCTGTGTCGGACTGCAAGATCGCATCACCGCCGCGTTGAATTAGGCGAAGTACACCAGCAGCACCAAAAGGATTGTTACCCCCCAAAGTGTAAGACAGTAAGTGTTGAACATCAATTTGATCTCCACCAATGCCCGGCATAAAGTCAGTGACCACATATTGGCTCAATTCCGTGACTCTATTGGGCGAAAATAGATCAACGCCCTTGCCACCCGTCACATTCATTTTCACGCTTGACGACATTGTTAGGAAATTGAAAGTATCTTTACCATCACCACCGTTTGCAGTGACAACGGTGCTTATTTTGGCATCAGCGTATGGGCCATACATATTGAAAACGTCGTCGCCATTTCCGCCCAGTAAGGTATCGTTTCCTCTAACTGATGTCAGGATGTCGTCACCATCGCCACCATCAAGGCTATCGTTACCTGAGCGATCATACAGGTTATCGTTACCCGCTCCCCCCAATAAAGTATCGTCACCACTTCTGCCGCCGTTGAGGATATCGTTGCCAGCACCACCTTGCAATTTGTCATTGAGGAAATCACCAGTCAAGGTATCGGCCGCGCTGGTACCGATCAGATCAAGACCATCTTGTGAGCCATTAGGATTGATACCGTTCAAGAAGTTCGCTTTGGTCAATGAGCTGACGGTGACATTGCTCAAAGTTACTAAGGGCAGAAAACCATAGGCGCTTTTGGCAGCGCCGTCTTGATCAAATTCAATAACGGTGTCCTCACCCTTTTGCACTAATTGAAAATATCCCGAGCTTCCAAATGGATTTCCATCACCAAAATCCGATGGCAGGATTTCAAATAATCCAATGAGGTCTCCACCGCTGCCCGTTTTGAAATCAAGAATGACGAGGGTATTAGAGAAATCCCCGCCGACAAGCTTATAGGTATCGATGCCGGCACCACCTATGGCTTCAACTCTTAAAGGCTCCCTGGCTGTTCGGATAGTAATTTCGTCGTTGCCATCGCCAGCATTAATCTTGCTCGTGGTTGTTTGGCTTTGATCGTATTTATAACTAATATCAATTTTGTCGTCACCGCTACCACCAATGAGGGTGTCGTTACCAGCGGTGCTATAAAGCGTGTCATCGCCCTCACCACCATCGAGCAAACTACCAGTACCATTGCCGCGAAGAATATCGTTTCCAAAACCGCCATTTAGCGTGTTTTGACCGCTAGCGTCGTTGAGCGTGTCATCGCCACCCCCACCGTTTAAGGTGTCGTTGCCATCGCCCCCCTCGATGACGTCGATACCATCACCACCATCAAGGCTATCATTGCCGCTATCACCAAATACGGAATCATTTCCTTTGCCACCTACAATGGTGTCGTTACCTGTTTCGCCGTGTAGATCGTCCCCCGTATTGAATTGGGTTTCATCGCCTCCTTCGATCAGGTCATTGCCAGAGCCTCCATAAATGCTATCGGAGCCATCGCCACCGTATAATTTGTCATTCAGACCCAGCCCAATGATTTTGTCGTTGGCGGTAGTACCATTTATCGTAATTCCCTCTTCACTACCATCCGGATTCCACCCACCTACAAAATTGAGGCCGCTCAGCATCGCCAGGTTTGTGTTTTCTAAACGCAGTATGACGGTCATGCTTTCTGCTGTGCGCTCAGCGCCATCAGGATCAACAGAAATAATGACATCATTATTGACTTGCTCTGCACGTAAGAACCCTGAGCTTCCGAATGGGTTTCCAGTTCGGTCATACCCGTACAGATTGAAACTTGAATTCAAGTCAATTTGATCTCCTTCACTTGGAGAGAAATCAGTAATGACCGTGTCTACCATTTTTTGATAATTGAACTTAAATAGATCGCTGCCAGTTCCACCACTGATACGAATTTTTTGATTCGGCGGTGATTGAACAATGATTCTGTCGTTGTCGTCATCGCCATAGACGGTAGCATTTGATCCTACATAAATCGTATCATCACCGGCGCCACCACTAAAAACATTAGTGCCACCGTGGTCACGCAAAGTATCATTACCAGCGCCACCTTGTAGGGTATCATCATCATCGTTTCCATCTAGTTCGTCGTCGCCAGCGCCGCCTTGTAACAGGTCATGTCCAAAGCCACCATTGAGCCGATCATTGTCATCACTTGAGTTATCGGCACCGCCAATTAGGGTATCGTTGCCGCTACCGCCATCCAAGGTGTCGGGTCCACCCAAACCACGCAGCGTGTCATTCATGATATTGCCGGTAATGCTATCGCCGCTTTCTGTGCCTGTCAGGGTAAGTCCTGTTAAACCGCCTTTGGGGTCGATGCCACCGACAAAATTGTCGGCAACCAATTCAGAGAGAAGAACATTTTTTAAGCGAGCCACGGTGCTTTCTTGACCTACAACAATGCGTTTTAAAAGCGTATCCTGTCCGTCTTGCCGCAAGCGCAAATAACCATTATCGGCAAAAGGATTGATCGTCTTGTCAAAATAAGAATTGATGAAAAAACTAAGATCAATCTGGTCACCGTCAGTTCCTGCAGTAAAATCATTGATGCTGAAATTTGTATCGGTGATGATATAGCTTACAGTTAGCCCGTATGTATCTCTTCCGCTGCCACCGGTTGCAGTAACAAAATCGCCGCTTCCAATGTAAATGGCAAATTGATCGTTTCCGGCGCCACCGTCTAAGTTACTCGTAGAAGTTGATCCATTATTGTTTTGAAGACGTATTTTATCGTCACCATCCCCACCCTTTATTTCTACACTTCCAGTAGCATTAAGGATGTCATTACCGGATCCACCATCTAGCAGATTGCGACGTGACTCTCCAAAATTATGCGCCTGCAAAGTGTCATTGCCCGCACCCCCTATTAGTGTGTTATTTCCATTGTTGTCTGTGAGATGATCATCCCCATCGCCGCCATCGAGATAATCATCTCCTTCATCGCCACCTAAACGATCTTTGTCTGCATCACCATACAACTTATCGTTACCGATGCCGCCAGCTAAAAAGTCATTGCCGTTGTTTCCATGCAGCGTGTCATTGCCGTTGCCGCCTTCGATGTTGTCCCCAGACCACTGGTCAGTCTCGTCCCCACCGTTCAGAATATCGTCACCAGTGAGACCGATGATCTTATCAGCGCCACCGCCGCCATTGATCGTATCGTCTTTGCTGCTTCCATAAATCGTTTCATTGCTGCTGTTGCCTTCGTATTGGATCGCTGTTTGGCTAAAATCTGTCTGAAAATAATAGGAGTGGAAGATCCTCGAAGTTAATGGCGTACCACTTAAGCTTTTGACAAAACCAGCGGGAATCTCGATTTGATAGAATTTGTTAAAGTCAAAATCAGCAGACGGATTGAGTGTCAGTACATTTCCCGAAATCGAAAATAACGGACTATTGATGTTTTCTCGCAATATGATTTGGTAGTTTGATGAATTCCGAATGGTGATTTCGCCTGAGCCGATGACGATAGGCTCACTAAAGCTAATCACGATATTGGTGCTAGCCAGCGCTGTCATTTGGACGTTTGGCGTCACGCTGACGATAGTCAATTCTTTATCTTGCTCGGACGTTGCTAAAAAATCCATCATATTGATCCAGTAGGTGTGAGTATTGTCTTGATGGAAATCATTGCATAAAATGCATTCAGCGTCTACCAATTTTTTGCTGGTTTTCAGAGACCTCGCCCGTCTCATTGTAAAAACGCAGAAAAGTTGAATGCGCTGCACCCGTGTCTGGTATTAGCGCAAATAGATTGCCGCAATCGTCTGCGTTAGAGAAATTCATTTGGGGGTTGTCGCAGGGGCCTGGCTCTTCTTGTTTCGATTGTTCGGATGTTGCAGGTGCCTGAAATGTCCACTCTGCATTGTGAGGATATCGTCTTTTGTCATTGCTGATGCCTACCAAAAAGAAAAATGTTGGCTTGCAATGGGTTGTGCTAACGACGCCCAATCAAATCCCATTTATTGCCATACAAATCTAAAAACACCACCACCGTGCCATACTCTTGTTCGCGCGGTTGCTCAGTGAATGTCACTGCATGTGATTGTAGGTGATGATAGGTTTCCCAAAAATCGTCGGTCTCCAAAAACAAAAACACCCGGCCGCCAGTCTGATCGCCGACATGACGCAATTGCTCCGGTGTGCTTGCTTTGGCCAGTAATAATTTGGCGCCGGTTGATCCCGAGGGCGCCACGACCAACCAACGTTTGTCGGCATTGAGCTGGCGATCTTCGATGAGGTCAAAGCGCAATACTTGCGTGAAGTAGGTGAGTGCTTCGTCGTAGTCACGCACGAGGTAAGCGATGTTGGATCCGTCGGAAATGATCGTTTGAACAAAGTGCGACGTCGATACGACAAGTATCTCAATTGTACGTGCCCAATTGTATTAATTCATACGTTCAATCCAACTTGAAGCCGTCGACGTGTTTTTACATCTTTGTTTGCCCCCTCTTATCGATAGGTTCTGACGAGCATGACCGTTGTGTCGGGCGTCTGAGCGTGACTTGCAAAACAGTCAGATGACCCTCACACTATGAAACTAAGTATATATAGGAAGGAAACTAAGATGGCTATCTGGAAAGCGGATCTGAGTAATGAGCTTGGGCAAATCGAAAACGCCATGATTCGTGTGTCAGAAAACACCGTCAAACCCATGCTCACAGAATCGATCGCGATGGCCAGTGAACATCTCGATCAAGTGGTAGAAAAAGCCAGCGCCAGCCTAAACCAAGTGGTCGAGCACGCAGGCAAACAACTCAACGAGAGCATTGAACGTCTGTCTTCGGAAGTTCACGATCTCCGCTCCATCACCAAAGATGACATCAAGGAACTGATCGAATTTGCGACCTTGCAAATGGGACAGATGCTAGACCAGCGTATTTCTGCTTTAAAGGACGAAACCTCAAGTCTGATTAACGATAAAACGCAAATGCTCAGGTCAGAGCTAGAGGATGCTGCGATCCGTAGTCGTAAAACTATGTACACGAATGCGGCAATTTCTATTGGCGCGGCTATATGTATGGCTGTGGTGGGTTTCTTTTACAAGCAAGTGTCGCTCGATCAGATTGATTTACTCTCAGTATTCCGTATTGCGCTGTTATCGCTCTCAGTAGGTTCTGGCATTGCGAGCGTTTTAAAGATCATCCAGCATTGGCGCAGCATGAGCGAAGCGAAGAAAAATACGACGACGGTCGTTATTAGTTATCTAGGTGTATTGCGACCCAACGGTGCCTTTGGTTTGTTTGTCTTAAGCGTGGTGTTACTGCTGGGCTGGGGTGGTCTACTACATGTACCGAAGTTTTTACATTTGGGGTAAAACGATTATCTTAAAAAGATAATCGTGTAGAGCCGTTAGCAAATACTGGCGGCTCCATGTTTACCACTAGTTACCATTGTCGAAACACAATACAAACCTGACTCGCGTCTAATAACGCAAATTCCTTCGCTCCCCACGGTCTATCTTGTACGCTCGATAAATTGGGATGCAATAGGTCAGGCGCGCGGGCAGCAATTTCTGCGTAGATCTCGTCGATATTATCAATCTCGATTGCCAGCTCGGGGCGATCGAGCACAGCAAGCTCAGCGTTTTCCATCAAATAGACTTTCACCTGATCTCGCCCCAACACCGAAATACTGCTGTCTTGATGTAGGAGTTCAAAACCAAGACCACGGGTGAATAAGTCTAGGCCGACTTGAATATCAGCGTAAAAAACTTTGGGGATGAGGCTTAGTAGCATGGTGTGCGTTCCTTTACGTGGGGAAGACATTATTGATAGTGCAAACTCGGTTTTGCTTCACGCACGATTAAATTTTCGATTTAAATAGGATCAATTTGCGCTTCCGCAGGCATATTGACTTCGGCTGCGTGATTTTTTCTAAAGATCAGGAAGCACACAGCACCTAGCGGTAGCGAAATGGAAAGGATCCATGGGCCATGAGGTACAGCAGAAGCCGATGCACTAAACATTTGTATTGCCAGTAAAGCAAAGCCGAATTCTCCAGTACTCCAATTCACCGCGAGGTTTCCAAAACCGAACAAAATGAACAGTATCCATGGCCATTTTCGTCCCCGCAATTTCATTTTGATACAAATGATCAGCGCCACGATTGTGACAATAGCGAAAGCGACCGCCAGCGCCAAAATGAGGTACTGCAATAGCGATTTCCCGACCAGGCTGAAACTGTTCTGTTCCTCGATCTGCGCCGATTGCGGTGTGATACGGATTCCCAAAATGCTGGGTTGATCATGACTTTTATTTAGCGTCACTTCGAGAATAAACCATTGTTTTGGGTAGGTATATTCATAAGTTAAATTGCTCATGACCTGACTAGACGAGTGATTTTGTCGTGTCGAGAGTAGGATGACCTTGCTTGGCTCTTCAGGCGGCAGCAAGGCTGACATCTTTTCCAAGCCACCACGCAAGTTTGGCTGTTGAATACTTGCATCCATCCGTTTTTCAAGTTCTTCAAATTGCTTATGGCGAAGTTGATCCAAAGACTTTTCTACAAATGCCTGATCCTCGGCGGAGGCTAATTTTCTGACGATGTCGTCTTGATTACAGCTTATCAGCATAGCCAAAGGCAACAGGAGGACTAGGCAAAACAGTACTTTTTTCATGGTATTTAACTGACTTTCGAAATTATGAACGAGCTTCTTATCTTCGTTATATCTGTGTGACTGGTTTTGAGCGCTCTTCTCGAAACCCCGACGGCGACAAACCCGTCACCCGCAAAAACTCTTTATTAAAATTCGACTTACTACTAAAACCGGATTCTTGCATGACGTCGATTATCGACATTTCCGGGGCGTCGATTAATAAGCGTTGAGCCTCGTGTATGCGTTGGTCGTTGAGATAGACCGAAAAGCTCTTACCGTAAATATGGTTGATCGCATTGGATAGTTGTCTTGCCGGTACTTGAAGCTTTTTGGCTGCTTGCGGCAGCGTGATGCCGAATTCCAGTTTGTGTAATTGTTCACGTTTGACGAGATCTTCCCAACGTTGGAACAATTGTTGTGCTATATCGGGGGCGATGCTTGGCGTAGCCATCGGTAAATTTTGCGCGCCAAACTGATACATCCACTCCAACCAGTCACTGCGCTTGAGTGCGGCCAACATGATGCTGGCGTTGATCAGGAAAAAAGCCATACTGGCAATGAGTAAGGAGATCGTGTCGCGTAAAGCCACGCCGGACTGCATTTCTAGATTCACGGCAATTTCTAATACGATGTTGATCAATGCCAGCAACATTAAGATCAGTAACCATCGATAGGCTGATTTAGTATGGCTTCCGAGGTGAGCTAGTGCTTGCTCACCAGTGCGAATTTGGAATGCGATAAGAGCTGTGTAGATGATAAAGCTGGCAAGAATCGCAAAATCAATCAAGGCTCTGAGTGGTTTGATTTGGCTCAACAGCACGAAACTCGCAATCCCGAGGATGAAATGCCAACTGTCTTTGTAATGTAGTTGTGCCTGCGGCCGACGTACACATAAAAAATAAACATAAAGACAAGGTCCGAGCAGCATCGCGACCAACGGACGAGTAAAGACAAAACCACTAACATGACCATTTAATATGGCAACTAGTGCAATACTTTGATGGGCATACAAACCATAATTGAAGCCTAGTAGACGTTTGGGAATCGGATACATGGCGCTCATGGCCAATAAATGTGCCGCCAATAACAGGCATAAAACGGCGTTGGCAATTTGTAGGTGGCTGATGATCGATGACATGTTTGACATCATAAGCGATGTCACTAAGGTATTTCAAAAAATGCAGGAATACCGTTGTACCGATTCAGCTTGGCGCCATTTTTTGGTCGATATGGACCCAAAACCGGTTTTTTGCCGTCCTAGATCGCGTTTTCGGTCGAATTAGGGGCTCGAATTGTGAATACTGGGACTCTTTCCAGCCAACAAGGATTTCCTTTATGTTTTCATTGCCCGCCGTTTCCGTTTCTTTTGGACGTCACCTGCTTGCCACTTGTTTGTTGATGTCCTTACCTTTCACGCCAGCTCAAGCCGATAGCGTGTTGATTAAGCAAGTGCGCATTATCAGTGGCGATCAAGCCCAGATTTCCGCCGCGATGGATGTCTTGATTCGTGATGGCAAGATTGTTGCCATTTCTCCAAAATTGAATCCAAAGGCAAGCAAGCACAGCCAGCAGATTGATGGCCGTGGTCAATTTTTGATCCCAGGCTTAATCGATAGCCACGTGCATTTGGATGGTGTGCCGGGTTATGCCGGAGATAATCCTAAAGACGCGAGCATGTTGCAAGAAGCACGGCGACAGATGCCGCGCAGTTATGCCTATTTTGGCTTTACTACCGTATTAGATTTGACAGGTGACGCCAGTTTTATTGCTAAATGGAATGCGCAACCCGCTGGACCACAGGCGCATTTTTGTACCCCCGTGACGATCCCGAATGGCTATCCGGCTTCCTGGATGGATAAAGATTTGCAGTTCCAAGTCCCGGCAACCAAGTATATGTTGTTCGATCCTGCGCAACCGAATGTCTATCCAGCTAATTTCAAAGTCGAAGCGCATACGCCACAAGCGGTGGTGAATGCCGCACGTCAAGATGGCGCGAATTGCATCAAGGTATTTTACGAAACTGGTTTTGGTCCGAAAAAAAATCTTCCGGTACCGTCCATTGAATTGATACAGGAAGTCGTTAAACAAGCAAAGGACTTGGGTATGCCGGTGTATTTGCACGGCAATTCTCAGGCATCTTACGAGTTTGCTTTAAAAGCGGGCATCACGACCTTGGTCCACGGTATGTGGCACGATGCCAAAAATGTCGAACAATTTGTCAATCAGACGCGTCTAGAACAGATCGCACAAGAGATTAGCAAGGCGGGGATTTCGGTGCAACCGACCATGCAAGTGCTGTATGGCGAACATGAAGAAATGAATCCAGAATTTTTTAAAAATCCTGTAGTAGCCCATGCCATCCCATCCTCGTTGATGGTCTGGTATCAAACCGAAGCGGGTCAGTGGATGAAAACGATCTTGGCAGAAGATTTTGACCCCGCCACAAAAACACCCGCAGAGCTATATCTGGCAGTGAAGTCCATGTACCAAAAGCCGCTCTCCACTGTGCGCAAAATGACTGCGGCATTGCATCAAAGTGGCGCGCACTTATTATTTGGGAGCGATACCCCGAGTGGTCCGTTCTATACCCAATTCCCTGGCATCAATGGACGTTGGGAAATGGACCGATGGCTGGAAGCGGGCATGAGTTTGCCGGAATTGTTTAGTGCGCTGACAATCAAGAATGCACGTGCCATGGGTTTGGAAAAGAATATCGGCAGCGTGGAAGTCGGTAAACAAGCGGATTTATTATTACTATCGGCCAATCCTTTGGTGGACGTACGTGCTTACGATGCGATTGAGAACGTTATTTTGCGTGGTCGGGTGCATCAGCGTGCGACTTTGTCCGCACAAGCTCGCTAGCATACTCTGTGTAAGTAATGACTTGATCACGCCCTCGGCGCTTGGCATCATAAAGCGCTAAGTCCGCATGCGCGATGAGGGTGGGAATGTCTTCCGCATCACCATTGCTGTCTGCGATGCCGATGCTAATGGTGCCGCCGAGCGCGTGATGTTGCCAAGGTACGATCAGTTCTGCGTAGAGGCGGCGCAGTCGTTCAGCTAAAACATAGGCCTGTCCTTCAGTGGTCGCCGGTAGCAAGATACAAAACTCTTCCCCGCCATAGCGGGCCAGATAGTCATTGCCTCGCACGATCGATTGCATTAGGCCTGCCAGTCGGCGCAGGACCTCGTCGCCGGCTTGATGTCCATATTGATCATTGATGCGCTTGAAGTGATCGACGTCGATCATCATGATAGCGAGGCTTTCGCCGGTCCGTTTACTGTGCGTTAGTTGACGATTGGCCAAGGTTTCTAGATTTCGGCGGTTGAGTAATCCTGTTAAGGCATCGGTGGTTGCGAGTTCATTGAGTTGATGCGATAGGGTGTAATTGACCAGTAAGATGAAGGCAAATGACATCGACATTTGCAACAAGGTCGTGAACAGCAAGACTAGCGGATTGATGCCGCTCGTGGTGAACATACTGACGTCTTGTGCCGGAGAGTTGAGGACCGTGATAATGCGTGCAATCGCGATGAGGGAAAATAAGCCCATCGATCCTGCGGCTAACCAGTAGGCAGTACGTAAGGGTTGTTCGATGCGAATGAAAAGCGCACGAGCACAGATCGCGTAAATGCCGCCTACGATCATAAAATTCACACTGATACGAATTTGGGCGTTGAAATAAATAATGCCGAAAATGTAATTATTGAAGAGGATCGCGCCCGCCACCAAGGCCGGAATCCAACGCCGCACCCGTTCTCCTTTAAACGCTAAGACACCGGTGTAGACCAGTCCTACACTTAGACCGAGAAAGATTGCCCCGATGATTGCGTAAATTGGGGAGGCTGGGTATTGGACTTGACTACCGAGCGCCATGCTTAGACCCATACACAGATCAGCAAGTGCCCATTGACGTACTCCCTTCACATTTGGTGCCTGCATGCTAACTAAAATCAGCATCCCTGCTAATAGCAGATTTAAGGCTGCGCAAACCAGCAATACCGTGCGTGGATCAACTGCGAACATAAGCATGCAAAATGGCAGTGATAGACAAAGTGGGAGACAATTTTTTTCTAAGTGTAGCAAGAGGTAATCGCTGCATTCTAGCAAGCAAGGCAGCAAATAGCGATGAAGTTTATTGTATCTCGCCAACTTAATTCATCTCGTCGCAAGGTTTGGCCGATGTTGCACCGATATCTTGGCGTCGATGTGAATTGTCCGCGTCCGTACACTGACCGCTGTCCGCGCACGCAATATTTATGGCAAGAAAAAAATAATGCGAGTTAAATCAATGGTTTAGATTCGAATGAAACTGGCCCAATTTCTGCATAGTCGTCTTTATCATTCAATCAGAAAGGCCACGGTCATGAAAAAACCACTTCAATTACTTACGCGCCTGCGTCGATTGGCGGAACCTTGCTTTACGATCCTATTTGGTCTTATTTGTTTGATGTTGATTGTGTATTATTGGCCCAGTGACACAGAAGAACATACCAAGCGCGAAGTGGTAGGCAAAGTTTTGATCGTATTGGATGGTGAAAAAATTATCTTGTTAAAAAGGTCTACGGCCTCGAACGTGAGCGTTATAACGCATCGCTTTTTGTTCTGAATTCGCTGGTTGCCGTGTTAGTGGCGTGTCCAAATACGACATGCCAAGGTTTAGGGTTTGCCCTAATACCAGTGATCCGGTAAGGTACAAGGGCATTGTTTTGTTCCTTCCTTCACCAGATATCGGCGGATCGTATGTCTCCTCAGCACAAAAGAATTTCCCTCGTACTCCTCGCCAGCTTTGGCTTTTCTAACCTATCAGCTCACGCTGGGACCAAAACGCCCATGGCCAATGGCATCGGTGGTGCCGTGGCAACGATTAACGAAACCGCATCGCAATCTGCGCTCAAGATTTTGAATCAAGGTGGCAATGCGATTGATGCTGCCGTGGCAGCAGCCGCCACACTAGGCGTCACGGACCCGTTTAGTTGCGGTATCGGTGGCGGTGGCTTTATGTTGATTTATTTGGCTAAAGAAAAACGCTTCGTGGTCTTGGATCATCGCGAGACGGCCCCCGCCAGCGTGCGTCCTGATATGTTTACAGAAAATGGCAAAGCGATTGAGTGGGAAGATGCGGTCAGTAGCGGCAGATCCGTTGGCGTGCCGGGCACAGTACGCGCCTGGGATGACGCCTTGAAGCGCTATGGCAGCATGCAATTCAAACAGGTCTTGGCACCCGCAATTCAAACTGCCGAACAAGGCTTTAAGATCACCCCGATTTTTCATCACCTAAATAGCGGTGCGGCGAAGAAGTTTGGTTTGTATAGCTCCAGCAGTGCTTTGTATTTGCACGAAGGTAAGCCGCTACCGGTTGGATATGCATTCAAAAATCCTGATTTAGCCAAGACTTACAAAATCTTGGCACAGCGTGGAGCCAATGCTTTCTATCGCGGCAACATTGCGGATGCCCTTTTAAATACGGTGAATAATCCACCCGTGCATGGGAATGCCAAAGTCCGCCCTGGCAATATGACGCAAGCGGATTTACTCAATTACGAAGTTCGCACGCGCCTGCCACTGCATAGTACTTATCGTGGTTATGATCTCTATGCCTTGGGTGTGCCGAGCAGTGGCGGTGTGACGGTGGCCTTGGCATTGAATCTGTTGGAAAATTTCGATACCCAAAAAATGTCACGGCAACAGCTTGAGCATTTGTATCTGGAAGCTTCGCGTCTGGCCTTCGCTGATCGCAATGCGTATATCGGTGATCCTGAATTTGTCGATGTACCGTTGGCGGGTTTGCTGAGTAAAGACTACAGCAAACAAAGAGCTCAACAAATTCGTCTCGATCAAGCCGCGAGCCGCACGCATGCTGCCTTGCCCGGTGATCCTTACCAATTTCAACAAGATCCGAGTATTCCTTTGCGCCCGCGCGCATTCGCTGGTTCGGCTTCAGCCGTCGTGAAAGAAGAAAGTAATCACACCACCCATTTAACCGTCAGCGATAAAGAAGGCAATATTGTTGCCTACACGTATACGATAGAAGACTGGGGTGGGAATGGCATGGTAGTTCCAGGATATGGCTTCCTGTTGAATAATGAATTGAGCGATTTTGATTTCACCGCGCCGCATCCCAATATTCCTGAAGCCGGAAAACGTCCGCGTAGCAGCATCGCGCCAGTGATTGCGTTTAAAGATGGTAAGCCAGTCTTTACGGTTGGTAGTCCTGGTGGTTCGACCATCATCACGACGGTCTTACAAACCATCGTGAATCATATCGATTTGAAGATGGATATGTTGCGAGCGTTAGCGTCACCGCGTATGTCTGAGCGGAACTTAACGACGACCCAAGTCGAGCCCAATTTCATCGGTGGCGCACAGGCGAGCGGATTGGCACGTTTCGGTCATCAGTGGAATATCGATAAAAGCGATGCTGAGATCGGCGCGGCGAATGCGATTACCTTTAATCCCGATGGCACTGTCACGGCAATCAGTGAGCCTACTCGACATGGTGTGGGTAGCGCATTAGTGCAAAAGAAAGCGCACTAAGCTTGAGGTAAACAGGGTTCTTTGGAAATGACTTGGGTGTAGTATCAATGGTCGTTTAAACCTTGGAACCCTATGACGAAAAAATCGCGCCTGCATCCGCATGCCGTTGCCCATCATAAGCGCGGCATCGCAGCACAATTTGCGCAATTACGCACGACGGGCTTGGGTTGGTTGGCAGCTTTTTTTGCGGTGCTCGGTCCAGGTTTATTGGCCGGTTTATCGGATGATGATCCTGCTGGTATTACCACGTATTCGATCCTAGGCGCTGAGTTTGGTTATCGGTATTTGTGGATCATTCCTCTCTCGACTATTCTACTGGTGCAGTTTCACATGCTGGCAGTACGTATCGGTGCGGCCACTGGATTGGGCTTTGTCGGCGTGATTCGCCAGCATTGGGGGCGGCATTGGGCTTACGCTGCGGTGATCGGTCTCTTGTTCGCTAATTTCGGCACTATCTGTGCGGAATACGCAGGTATTGCTGCGGCACTTGGCATGATAGGTGTGCCATCTTGGATTAGTGCGCCCGTTGCCGCCCTATTAATTTGTTTGGTGGTCGTACTTGGTTCATTTCATCGCATAGAAAAAATTCTGTTATTCATTTCCGCAACGCTCGCTTTATACATTGTCGATGGCATATTGGCGGCACCGGATTGGTCAGCAGTCGCGCAGGGCGCTTTGATTCCTCATTTTCCCGATACGCAGGTAGCATGGATCGCGATTGCCGCAACTTTAGGTACTACCTTAGCACCATGGGGTTTGGCTTTTATTCAATCGTATGCGGTGGATAAAAAAATCTCGGTGAAGAATTTACGTTGGGAACAGGTCGATGTGGTGATTGGCTCGATCTTGACGGGGGTGATAGGCATCGCCATCGCGATTGCTTGTGCCGCGACTTTGCATCGCTCAGGAACACACATCAAAGACGCTAGTGATGTGGCGCTGGCACTGCAACCTTTGGCGGGATCTTTTGCGACGATTTTTTTTGGTGTAGGTCTATTGGGCGCATCCTTGTTGGCCGCGGCGATCGTCCCGATTGCGACAGCGTATTCAATTGCAGAAGGCATAGGCGCACCCGCTTCGCTGGATTTAGATTCCAAACATTTTCAATTTTTTTATGCCGCGTTTATTGTGCTGACGGTGGCGGCGGCAAGTGTCGTGTCGATCCCCGGCTTACTTTTGATTCCCCTGATTTATTCCAGCCAATTGGTGAATGCGGTTCTGCTGCCTTTGCATGTGGTGGCTTTACTCCTAATCGCGCAAAATACCGAGATCATGGGACCCAACGTGATTGGCATCAAAACTCGCTTATTGGGTTTGCTGAGTTTGTTGTTGATTTTGGCTTGCTTAGTGGCTTTGGGATTTTCTTGAGTCTGAGGAAGTAGAATATCAATTTACCGATAAATGCTTTACTGAGTTCTCATGCACCTTCAAGATTTTGTTCGAGAAATTCAAAGCTCACTGCAAGCGAATGCCAGCATCGTCAACGCGCCAGCGATGCGTGCGTATATGCGCGATCAGTTTGATTTTCTTGGCATTAAGACGCCTCTACGCCGACAGCTACTAGCGGAAATTTTAAAGCCTATGGGCAAGTCAAAATTCAGTGCCGCCGAGGTTTTGCAATTGGCCGATTTGCTTTGGAAATTATCGCAGCGCGAGTATCAATACATCGCAATCGATTTGTTGGCGCAACATAAGAAGATCTTGGCTCCACAAGACATTCCGAGATTAATTCAACTGGCACAAGAAAAATCTTGGTGGGACAGCGTCGATGGTTTGGCGGCTGTGATTGGAGACGTCTTGTTGCTATCGCGACCGTCTTTTCCGCAAGCGCAGTCCATGATGGACGAGGCGCTTCGTGATCCAAGTATGTGGGTCAGGCGAATTGCCATGACCCATCAATTAGGATGGCGTCTACAGACCGATACGCAGCGTCTGTTTTCATATGCAAAACAACTTGCGTCTGAAGATGAGTTCTTTATTCGTAAAGCGATAGGTTGGGCATTGCGCGACTATGCGAAGTGGCAACCAGAGCAAGTGCGCGAGTTTGTGCACACCAATTCCTCGTACCTAGCACCGCTCAGCATTCGCGAAGCCCTAAAAAATCTTTGAGCAGCATTCCTAGTAAATGAATTGTCTTAAGCGGTCTGCAGCTGTTTAGTGAATTCTGGATTATCTTCCATGCGCAGTGTTTTGACCGTCAAGGGCTCGCCGCACGCAGAGCAAGTTTGTCCCGGCTTAGTGATTTGACCGCAGTCTATATGACGTATGACCAACGGTGATGGAAAGGCACAAGGTAGCCAATTTTCGCCGTAACGCATCATTTCCAAGGCCAATGGCAGTAAGGCCAAACCAGCTTCTGTTAGGCGATATTTATAGCGAACAGGACGTTCTTGGTAGGGCAATTTAATCACGATACCAGCTTCCATCATGCGCTTTAAACGGTTCGTCAAGATATTGGTGGCGGCAGTCGTTGCCTTTTGCAACTCATCAAATTTATGTGAGCGTTTAAACAATTCACGCAAAATCAAAAGTATCCATTCATCGCCGATCAAATGAGCGGCTCGCGCGACCGGACAAGCATTCATAGATGTGTTTGGCATTATTTTTATCCTTAGTTTTGCCTCTGGCGAGACAAGCATTTCATTTTACATGCTTGCAAATTGAAAGTCTATGAAGTACTATTTGATGTAACTTGCATTTTACAAGTGACATGTGAATAGCGCTCATTCGATGATGTTATGCAAGATTTGACGCTGATTGCGCATGCATTGTTTATCAATTGTTAGATAGGTTTCAAAGATATCCCTGCGACATTCAATTCATTCGGAGAATCAAAATGAAAACGACATACATAATTTTTGCCATGGTCAGCCTCAGCTTTTCCACCTCAGGAATTGCCCAGTCAAATGCAAAATCAAGCACGACCAATCAAGCCAGTGCAGTCAATGCGATCGCCAGCGTCGAGTTAAAAAGTGGACCTTTGGCTGACTTTTATGAACTTGTCGCGCAACACCAGCCGCCAAAACACCCTCAAGAACACGCGTCAACTATCTCCCAAATCAGTAAGAACCTGCCGACAGCTAAGATGGTGTTAGAACTGGCAGAGAACATAAAAGCCGAGCAAAAAACGAAGCCTTAACAGATGTCATCGTCAACAACGAAGGCGAGCGAAATTTACCAACAGCCCATCGTAGAGAACAATTCGCTGGCTTTGACTGAACCTGTTGTTATCTTCTAGAGAGGGTGTTTATGCAAGTCCCATCCAATATTTTGTCCTTAAAAAAACGTATCACGGCAGAGATTAACGCGAATTTTGCCGCCCATACGCCTGCAGAATCTTGCTTATTGCTTGACAGCACAGGACCGAGTTTTACCCGTCAATACATCGTGCTAAATGCGATAGGCTTAGAACGTCTGCAAGCCTTCAAGGAAATCCACGCCTTCTCTGGCTCGGTCTATGCCTTGTTTGGTTTCCTCGCTTTTACCACGGGCAGAAATCGCGTCAGCGTCGATTCGCTTTGTCACCCCGATGCCGAAAAAGTCTTTCGTGATCAGCATCATATCGGCGCTTTTTCAGGTGTTCGTTCTATCGCCAAATTGATGACAGGGCAATCCGCATTCAAATCCATAGAACCGCTATTGGCGTCCTTGGAATACATGTTCGGTGATTTCGTCGATCAGCCATTTTCGCAATTCGGTTCGAATATCCACATTTATTTGGCGAAGTCCAAAGATCAACCATTGCTAGTCTTGTCGAATAATGCAAACTGCTCACCAGAATTAGAAGAGCTACGCTCCATGCCAGTGAAATACATCATCGCCATGGCAGCGAACGTCCCCTTTGTGTATGGCGGCGTACAGAGCGGCACACCGTATTTTGATCCTGTCTATACCAAGCATTATTTATCCACGCTGAAACAAATTACCAGTACCGACAGACAGACTTTAATCTCGACGCCATGGCGCTCAGGTAAAAAAGAAAACCGCCACTATCTGAATTGCTTCCCAAGTGGTAATGCGCGCTGGCAAATGTTGAAAGACTTCAGCCGCCTAGTCAGCGGCCGTCGCAATATTGCTTGGAGTCGGGATATTTATACGGCGTTTCGGCATCCGGCTTGACTGGGTGCATTTATTTCCATTGTCAACAGCAACATTCGATTCTAATCGCGGGCGCTTTGCGTCACGATCCAAACTTGCTTGTTAGCCGCCTTTCGGAACGAGGCGTACTTCAAGTTGGCAACCAACTGCCGCAGCATATTTTCTGAGCGTGAGGATAGAAGGTGAATGTCGCCCACCGCCCTCAAGGCGAGCAATGGCAGGGGCTTTTGTTTGCATACGTGTGGCAACTTCTGCTTGTGTTAGGCCAGCAGCCTCGCGAGCATGCAAAAGCTCATGGGCAAGTGTGTATTCCTCAGCGAGTGAATCGTAGGCAATCTTAACCTCTGGGTTCGCCAGAGCACGTAATTTGAGTTCAGCGTGTGTGAGCATTTTTAACCTCTTGCATTCGAGCTGTTGCAATATTTAATTCCCGTTTTGGTGTTTCCTGCGTTTTCTTTACGAAACTATGAAGCATGACGATTTTTTGTCCGACCAAGTAGCAATACAAGACACGACCGATACCTTCCCGACCTTTCGGCCTGAGTTCAAACAAACCATCGCCCATAGCACGGGAATGTGGCATACGTAGAGAAGGTCCAAATTCTTCAAGGAGGGGAGGTCGGCGAGGCGTAAGTAATCAGCCAAAATGCCAGCCGGACGTCCAAGAATATCGTCTTGAATAGATTCTGAGTAGTAGAAAATTGTGTAAGATATACGAAATGTTAACGTAAATGTTAATATTGATCAAGTCGCTTAACGCCCGGCTGTGGCGCCGGAGTGCAGTTGGAATTTTTTGTGGTTTTCACCACAAAAAAGGCCGACGAAACGGAGGTCGCACATGAGCCGATTGTTATGTGTTTTCATAGTTCTTTAGTGTTTTATGTTCAGCACTTATGGAAGGCCACAAAATAACTTTGTAAACATCATCAGCATCTTCCCACTCTGTGATTATTGAACCGAGACCTTTTGCTAGCGAAAGTACAGAATATTTGCCGGGAACAAGTTCAATTTTTGCAGCATCCGGCAGGTAATCAGTACAGCCGAAAACAGCACATTTTCCCGACTTTATAGTGAAGTAGCCCATCGCTGCATGATCCCACTCGTCCAAGCGTATTTCCGGCTCACTCTCGTGGACCTCAATCTCTAGAGGAACGTCAACATTGCGGAAGGTACCGACAGCTAGAGTATTGGGCATTATGCCAAGTTTTATATCTAGCGCCTCTTTCGTCCATATATCTGACGTATCATCTGCAGCTTCCGTATCCATCAGGTATACCTGAAAGTAGTCAGCGAATAATTCAAATTTATAACACTTCATCGCGCCCTCTGGACACATAACGCCGCGCTAACCAGCAGCCTGAAGGGCTGTCGGTATTGAGCACTGAGTTAAGATTGGATTTTTTCGCATTATTTCTCCGGATTGGATTCACGGTTCATGATATTCGAATGCGCCACAATACTCAGCTCGTTTAAGATAATTTGCCACGGCTTCATTACGCTTCGTTGAGCCTAAACCGACGTTAACAGCCTTCAGCGAACTATGGGACAAAAATGGCTGAAAATCCTCTACTTCCAGATGCCGCACCCCACCAACCGACAGTTCTTCGAGATTCGGAGCGTCGCTCACAGGCCGCAAATTAGTCAGCCCTTTCATTCCACTTAATTCCACTCGCCGTAAATTAGCTAGGCGGCGAAATGAGGGCAACTCGGCGACGTTTTTAAGCCGATCTAAAAATAGGTACTGCAGGTTGATAATGTCGCCGATAGCGCTTAAATCGGTTAATCCAGATATCTGCCAGAGCTCAAGGTACTTAATTCTCCCTATTCTAGGTAAGGCGTCCAAATTCCTCGTGCCGCCTAACTTAATATCGAGCGAAACGAGCGATTTTAAAGCCGTAAGCTGTTCTACGTCCGGCAAGGTAATCGAACGCAGTGTTAGCGATTGAAGTTTCGTCAGAGAGGTAAGCGATTCAATTGATTTAGTCTGACCGTCCAAGGACAGTCGCTTTAACCCAGGATATTTTTCTAGAAATTTAAGAGATAGTTTATTTGATTTGTTTGCTGATAAATGCACTTCTTCGACGGATTCAGGCAGGCGGTTGAGTGCATCAAAATCCGCAAAGTCGAAATGGTGGACATCTAAAGCATACAGGTGAGGCAACTGATCTAAGAAGCCGAGGTCCCCTGCTTCGCCAAAGCTGGACAGACAGACTGTTAACCGATTCACGTCTTTAAGACATTCGGCAAGCTGTTTAGCGTCATCAGCAGTAAGCTTGCCTCTTACGACAAGCCGAGTTTCCTCAGACAGCTGGGTTCGCAATACTGTCGGATTGACTGGGGATGATACGTGAACGACACCTGGTCTCTGAAGTAATGGTGTTCCAATGAACATATTCATCTCCGTGCCCTTAGATTCTTAACGTTTGACATGAGCGGTGGCCGACCGCCGCAGCCGGTTGGACATCCGCTCGATGAAATGGTTAGGCATCACCGTCGTCACGGTCGTCATCACGATTCCACTGAGCTACGTCTTCGACTGGGCTTGGAAGCCTTCCTTCTAGCTCACTCTTGATCCACTCGGGATCGATGTAGTTGAACTTCGACTCGATGGCCCATGCCAGAAACTCCGCTGGCCCGCCGTTTAGATATGGAGGGGGCGATACAGGCATGAACACCGTGGGCAGCTTTTCCTGCAGTGATATGTAGTTCAGGACAAAGCCGAGCTCCTGAACCACGTGCCATGCAAAAGGATCGGAGATGTCTATCTCGAGCTTCACCCACCAGTACGCATCGGGGGTTGAATCTGACGAGATGACTCTCACTGCAGGGACCCGATTCAGAAACTCGACCAGCTTCGGAAGCCCCTTGGCAACAACTGCAGGGTTGATGTGCTCGGCGGGCGGGGTGACTGCCTCTAGCTTTCGCACGATGTGGGCATGTAGCGTTCGCTTCGCGTCGGCCGCTTCCCGTTCCAGTGCTTTGCGAAGCTTCGATGGGAGTTCGAGTTCCATGTGATGCCTAACGTTGAAGTTGAGCCGCGAGCAGCGGGTGGGCACGGAAGGCCCAGAATGAAATGGGGGCCTGAAGAGCCCAGCCGTTGCGAGTCGGCTCGAACGCCGGGTTATGCCTCACTCAATACCCCACCCGTCGTATGTTTCCTTTGTGTACCACCCTAGCGCCCCACCTTTTGGAAAATTATTGTGATCGAAGTGGCCAATAGCCGCCTTAATCGCAGCCTTTTTGAATGGGATGTGTATTACCCCGGCAGTTTTGTTCTCAATCCTAGATTTCAAAGCCGCAGGCCAGTAGCTTGCAATATTTGAGGAGATGCTTGGACTAAGAATTGGGCCAGCTATTTCGCTGTATGCGGCAATGATCGGAATCTTGCATTCATCAATCGCGTGCCGAATTTCAAACGGCACCCAATCGGTATCTTCCTTTGTCGTTTTGCCAAGTATCAATAGTAAATGCTTAGAATTGTTTAGTCTGGTCACGAGACGTGTACGCAGAGTTTCACGAAGGCTTGAGTCGCGCACGGCGGCAGTCTTATCGTGGCTGTTGATTAGTGAAAAATCGTCATCTTCACGCTCAGTCCATGCCTTGATGAGGTTGTAGTACTTGATATCTGATGCAGTTGGGTCTGTTTGCCCATTGGCATGAAATGCGATGTAGGTTCCGTTTCTGTAGGCCATTTTTTCTCTCCTAAAAATTCAATTCTTGAAGGTCGATCTCTTTCGCCAACGCTTTGGGCAGGACGATTGTCAGACGACCAGTTATCTTTTGTTTCTTGGTGTAATAGGAAAATGAAGTCATAAGTAATTGCAGCAAGTTTCTTGCTGGCAGCCCAACACCGGAAAGACCGCCACCAACCAGCGGCATGCTTACGGGGTCTCCATTGCCGTGTATTGTTATTGCAGCCCAAAGGCCAGCAAGCGCATCCCATAGCTCATGTACTGATGCAGATGCTTTCAGCGTTGTTGTGTCGGTCTTGGTAAAGGCGAAGAGAAGATAACGTTGAGGTCCAATATCTATGGCTGCTGTAGTACCAATCTTGTATCTCTTCGTATTTCCACTGGTTCGTGGAACGTGTTCAGAGGGTACGTTAGAAAGCGCTTGAGTGACGTACCTATCGAAGTCAGAAGACTGACTTCGCAGCACGTCGCGAATAAATTGGCCGTGAAGTGAGTTCGGAGATACGTGATTTCCAAGAAGGCTGTCGAAAAACTCATTCACTTGAATGGCAACGCATCCTTGTTTTTTCCAAATATCTCCAAACTCGATGCAGAGCACGGTATCCGAGTTCGGGACTGCTAACTCAACTCGGGATATGGGCCATGCTCGCCATACGCCGTAGACGACAGATGGCAACACAAGAAAAGAATACTGCAAGATGCCGTCAGGTTTGATCTGTGAGAAGAATGCGCCGACCGATTCAACAAGCGTCCAAAAAAGGCCATAAGCGGCCAAGCCGTGAATAAGGAAGGTTTTTAATCGGTGCTTAAGCAAGAGTACGGCTCCATTTTCTTGAGGCATAACGTGATTTAATTTGACAAAATGAAAAGATACCCGACTACGGTAAAAACTGCAATTTGTTTCAACTCTCTTAAAACCCGCATGAATGCTGACTCAAAATAGTTATACTAGGAAAATCAAAGGTATAAATGAATCGACAAAACGTGCATTGTTACAAATGCGATTTCGCGACCTCCATGTCTGATGAAGTTCATACATTAAACCAGTTACGCGCCCAGCTCTTGACGCAAACTAAACCCCTCATCCACCCAACCAGTCACGCCGCCTATCATGATTTTCACGGGACGGCCGAGTTTGGCTAAGACCATCGCTGCTTTGCTGGCACCGTTGCAATGTGGTCCTGCGCAATACGTGACGAATAAGGTATCTGCCGGATACTCAGCCAGTCGGGATGCGATCATTTTTCCACGTAGTAAATTGATGGCACCGGGTACATGACCTTTGCTATATAGCTCGGGACTACGCACATCTACTAAAACAAAACCGGGATCACCTTTCTCGAAGGCATTGTGCACATCCCAGCAATCGGTTTCAAACTGTAAAGTCGCGGCGAAATGTTCGTATGCACTTTGACTGTCTGCGGCGGGAACAGCGAGAACGGCATTTGGTGGTGTGATACTCATGAATTTCCTTTCGGTGGTTGATGGAATAACGAGATTGTGCGCTTGGGCGGAAAAACGGTATAGTGGCGTGAATGCCAATTTGCAGTCGTATTCCGCCATTGTCCAATTTCGCCGAATGTATCTTTAAGGATGTCTATGTCAGCACCACTCGTCGTTGCTCTTGCTTATGATCAGCTTTGTACTTTTGAATTTGCCTGCGCGGTTGAGCTATTTTCTTTAGAGCGTCCCGAATTAGAGGTCGACTGGTATCGCTTCGCCGTATGTGCAGCTGAGCCTGGTAAGTTGCGGGCGGCAGGTGGGATCACGATAGAAGCACCTTACACCTTGCGCATGTTGGATAAAGCCGATGTGATCATTATTCCTGGTTGGCGCGATGTGGATGAAGTGCCACCGGAGCAATTACTAAAAAAGATCCGTAGCGCGTACGCACGCGGAGCGCGCTTTTGTACGATTTGTTCTGGTGTCTTTGTGTTAGCGGCGGCGGGTATTTTGGATGGCAAAACCGTGACCACGCATTGGCGCTATGCGGAAAAATTGGCCAAGCGCTATCCGCAATTGCAGGTGCAGGCCGATGCTTTGTATATCGATGCGGGGCAAGTGATTACTTCCGCTGGTTCCGCCGCGGGCTTGGATATGTTGTTGTATCTGGTCAGGAAAGACTATGGTGTGAAAGTGGCGAATCAAGTGGCGCAACGTCTAGTCATACCGCCGCATCGTGAAGGCGGGCAGGCTCAGTACATACCGCGACCCGTCGCGCAAGATGAACGTGGGCGGCTGTCAGCTTTATTGGATTGGTTAAGGGCAAATCCCGCACAGGCGCATAGTTTAGAAACACTGGCAGCGCGTGCGGCAATGAGTGAACGGACTTTGCAAAGGCAGTTTTTGGAACTGACCGGATATTCCCCCTACGAATGGTTAATTCGTGAGCGGGTGGCGATCGCCAAAGAATTACTAGAGTCTTCCGAAGCAAGTATCAACCGTATTTTGGAACTAAGTGGCTTTGGCTCAGAAGAAACTTTTCGACGACAATTTAAGCGGGTAACAGGAACTAGTCCTATGGCTTATCGAAAACAGTTTTTTGGGAAATCAGAGTTGTCGTTATAGGTCATAATGGAACTTAGTTGTGTTATTGCTTGCCTGTCTTCTCGCCTCTAAAGGAATTCTCTATGTACACACTTTATATTGCCAATAAAAACTATTCCTCGTGGTCCTTACGACCTTGGATCATGATGCGCGAGTTGGAATTGCTGTTTGAAGAAAAACTGATGCCCTTTGGCAATGGCAGCAATTGGGACAGTTTCCGTAAATTTGCTCCGGCTGGTAAGGTGCCATGTCTGCATGATGGTGAATCGGTGATGTGGGATTCGTTGGCGATTATTGAATATCTGGCAGACCGACATCGTGGTGTCTGGCCTGAAGATGCCAAGGCAAAAATTTGGGCGCGTTGCGCGGCAGCGGAAATGCATTCTGGATTCACGAATTTGCGTAGTACTTGTCCTATGCATGTCGGCTTGCGTATACGTCTCAAAGCCATTAGCCCCGAGTTACAAGCGGAGCTGGATAGACTCAACGAGTTGTGGTGTGAAGGTTTAAATCGCTTCGGCGGGCCATTTTTGGCGGGTGAAAAATTCACTGCGGTGGATGCCTTTTTCGCGCCAGTGGTTTTCCGTATTCAGACCTATGGTTTAAGTATGAACACACAAGCGAGCGCCTATGTGAAACGGATGCTGGCTTTGCCGACTATGCAGCAATGGCAAACTGAGGCTTTGAGAGAGAAATGGCGTGAACAAGGTCACGAAAAAGCCGTGCTGGCTGCTGGCGACGTTTTAGAAGATAAACGTATGCAGCCTTAGTCGCCGTTCTTGCCTTAGCGCACAAACGACAATGGCGTTCTGCTTGACTGCAGAACGCCATTTTTGTTGGGTGGCTGCTTACTCGACTGCTTTGGCTTTTGACTTTGCGTGAATGATTTTCATCGTCCCGCGGTCGCAAGTGCCTAGTACTCGACCTTTCATCTGCGTATCTTTGCTGACGACGGTCATGTCATAGTTTTTGACACCTTTTCCAGTGACTTTATTTTCTATCTTTGCTTTTAAATCGTCACAAGATAGGACGCCAGCCGAGACTGGCAAGACCATTAATAGAAGGCTGCTTGCTAAGATTATTTTTTTCATGACGCCTGCTCCTGTAGTGAAATCATGGACTCCTCATTACCGACTTGACGACCCTAACGAGACTCGCTAACAAAACCTTATCACCCGACAACAATTCCGAGAAGAAATATTCATTGCGGCAAGTGGATACTGTTGTAATTGCCACTAAAGCTGGCATTAGCCAAACCCGTCGATGTGGCATGCAAATTGCGAGTAAGTGTTTATTCAGCGTGCTTACGTTCAATTTCGCGCTGACTGCAGGCATGCGTTATGCAATTCGAGAGGCGTAAAAACGCTGAATTAACGATTAAAAACTTAATAAAAATAATAATTGACATGTAAAACGTAAATGTTATGCCGCAGTTTTTGTCACATTAACCTCACGAGCTATCTTTTTGATCATGTTATTAAAAGATGAAACTAGCCAACAGTGGATATATATACGTGCCTTGCATGTCTTTGGACGTAGCCGGTTGAAAGCCGACACCACATTAAGTAATCTCGATGCCTCTCAAATTCATGCCAGTATCCGTTGGAATGGTCAGATCTGGGAGTTGCTAGATCACAGTCGCAATGGGACTTTTGTAAACGGACAGCGCTTGCTTACAGATCAGCGATTTGTCTTGGTGTGCGGACAAGAATTGCAGTTCGGCCCTCATGCCACCAGCAAATGGAAAGTGGCGTGTATAGCAGCACCGCAAGCGATGTTGATACCCATTGATTGCGCAGCGCCAGTGATCAATTTAAGTGAGCCGCAATTTCTACCTGATAATCAAGCTCCCCAAGTCTCCATTTATCGTTCTGCTCGTGGACATTATCTATGGCAGGACTTACACGACAGTGTGATTTTGCGTGATGGCGATTTATTGACTTTGGCACCGCATCGCTGGCGTTTTTTCGATGTGCAAAAAGAAGAAGTCACTTTGAATATCCGGCAATATCAGTCCAGCTACCAAGTCTATGACCAAGCCAAGGTCAGTTTTAGTTTTACCGTTAGCCAAAATGAAGAGCATGTAATTCTCGATATTAAGACGCCCAAGCGGCAAGCTAGTTTGGGTGAACGTACTCATCATTATGGCTTACTAACCATGGCGCGTCAGCGTATGCAAGATGCTTTGCGCGGGCTTGATATCAGCACGCAAGGATGGCTAGGAATAGAAAAATTATCGCGCATGCTCGGGGTAGAACCGGCGCATTTGAATATGCAATTGTTTCGTGCTCGTGGACAGATTGCACGTGAATTCCCAGACCAGAGTGAATTACTGGATGTGATAGAACGGCGGCGTGGGGAAGTGCGTTTTGCTGCGATTCCGTTTGAGATCACCCGTGGCTCTTGCTTGGAGTCGCGTTTTGATCCAGCGTCGTTTGTTTAAGGCCCTTTCCTATTGCCGTCTAAGAAAAATTCTGATGTCGCTACCAAGTCAATCACTGATACCACTGACGATCGTGGGTCGACTTCCTCACCAACAATATCGCGTCTTATCGCTACTAGGACGCGGTGGGACCGCTATCGTGTTCAAAGTAAAACAACTGCATAGCGGACAAATCTATGCACTCAAGTTGATGCACGCAGACTGTAAGAGAGAGGCGTTTAAACGCGAAAAAATGCTAAGTGCGCAAATGCATCATCCCCAGATCGTGCAATACATAGATAGTGGCGAAACCAGCGACGCGCAATTTTTCCTCGTGTTTGAAATGCTGGAAGGAGAAAGTCTTAAAGATCGCTTAATCCGTCGAGGACAATTATCAGCTGTTGAGAGCGCAGATATTTTAGGGCAGGTATTACAAGCACTGATTTACCTGCATAGCAAAGGCATCGTGCACCGAGATCTCAAGCCGCATAACATTATGTTGTGCGGGACTATGACGCATCGCCAAGTGAAGCTGATTGATTTTGGTAATGCTGGTGTCGTGACGCAGGCTGAGGCGAACTTGCACCAGCAAATGCAAAGCACGTCGCATCGTTGCAATGAAACTTTTTGCTCACCAATCTATAGCGCACCAGAACAAATACGTGGCGCTAGCCCCGCCGTGACCATGGACATTTATGCTTGGGGACTCCTGTTACTAGAATGTCTGACGGGGCAAGCTGCGATTCAGGGCGCTACGATAGCCGACGTTTTACAAACGCAATGCAGTCCGGCAGAAGTGCGGCTTCCCCCTTCCTTGTATGGGCATCCGGTCGCACAGTTACTCTGGCGCGTATTACGCAAAGACGCGCAACAGCGAACACGTGATGCCAGCGTGCTCTATCGCGATTTGCGAAATCTGAAGCTGCAAACGCTTGATGCCAGATTGCACAGCCACGGCTTGTTTGCCCAAAGCACGCAGCAAACAGATCTGGAAATAACCCAAGTGATAATGAACCAAATACACAGACTACCTCTGCCTGCATCCCGGCAAATGATCGCAGAATCTAGGTGCCACTAGCCATCGAGCGCTCTTCATGAATCGCGCTTGGTGCCACGATGTTATGACTTGTTATTAGGTGTTATTCAGTGTGATGGTTTTGAAGAACGACATTTCCTAAAATGTCTGAGCGATTTCTGTAGCGTCTCATGACAACGCTCGCACTTCGCCTCAATCACGTCGTCTCAATTACCAAATAACCAGGAGTACACCATGACAAGTACCAACAATACGCCGATGCGCCCCATGCCTTTATATGCCGTTGCGATGTCTGATGCGATTGCTAGTGGCGACGTGAATGCCATGATCGCCGCACGCGATGCCGCCTTCGATCATTTGGCAGCAGCGCAAGACGTAACACGTTTGTTGCCTGCTTTAGAAAGTGCGCTCAAAGCCAAAGGCGCAGTGATCCGTCCACTGTATGCCGTCACGATTCAAGATACGCTGGCGCGTGGCAATGCCGCGGAGATTGCGAATCTCAAAGCCGAGTTGGCATCCTATGCCTCAATGCTCGATGCGCAAGCGAAAACCCCAAGCCCTATGGTGCCCTATGGCGTGGCAATTCAAGACGCTAAAGCGCGGGGTGACAGCGCCGAAGTGGCACGTCTGACAGCCTTAGCTCAAAGCTTACTCGCCCAATTGAATGCTGGTGGTTAATTAGCCCGCGTCAAAGGATCGGCGAGCGCCGATCCGATCAGATTTTTCATTGATTGAGCATCACGCTAGAAAGCTGTCTATTTAGGCATAGAACATCGACTCGTCATCACTGTGGTAGCGCTGATTCAGTGTGTTTCGGCTTTTACGCCACTCGCTTCCCGCCTGCGCGGGAATGACGGTAACGAACGACAAGCTTAAAGAACCTACTTAGGTTTATCGCGGGAATTAAAACAGGAGTTAAGCATGGAACTAAGCCGTGTCGCCGAGCCAGCACGCGCTCGTACTTTATCCGATCTGAATGGACATACGCCCGTCCATGTGGTGTGGGAAATCACGCTGGCCTGCAATTTGAAATGCAATCACTGCGGTTCCCGCGCGGGTAAGCGCAGGATCGGTGAGCTCAGCACGGAAGAAGCTTTTTCCGTGATTGATCAATTAGCGGCTTTGGGTACGCGAGAAATTACCTTGATCGGCGGCGAAGCCTTTTTGCGTAAAGATTGGTTGCAACTAGTTGAGCGTATCGCGGGTCACGGCATCCGAGTCGGTATGCAAACTGGTGCACGGGCATTGAATCATGCCCGACTCGAAGCGGGTAAACGCGCGGGTCTGTTTGGTATCGGCGTGTCTATCGATGGGATGAAGGAGTTACATGACCGTGTTCGTGGTGTGGTCGGCTCCTGGCATGACGCGATCCGCGCGATTGAAGCGGCCAAAGCCATGGGCTTGGGAGTTAGTTGTAATACCCAAATCGGCGCAGAAACCATTCCAGAGCTCGAACCCCTATTCAATAAACTGATAGAGGCAGGTGCAACGCACTGGCAATTGCAAATTACGGTCGCGATGGGCAATGCCGTTGAAAATGACCATCTGCTGTTACAGCCACATCGCATCTTGGAATTGATGCCCTTGCTCAATCGTCTGTATCACGAAGGCGTGCAACGTGGTCTCTTGCTCACCTTTGGCAATAATCTCGGTTACTACGGTCCGTATGAACATCATTGGCGTGGTCTTGGTGATGAAAGCATGCATTGGACAGGATGTGCAGCCGGGCAAAACGTGATTGGCTTAGAAGCCGATGGCACGATCAAAGGTTGTCCTTCGTTGGCCACAGAAACTTACGGTGGCGGCAATGTGCGCGACACCGCGGTGGCGGAATTATGGAATACCTCCGAAGCTTTGCATTTTGGGCGTATGCGCAATATCGACTCCTTGTGGGGACATTGCCGCACTTGCTATTACGCCGATGTCTGTCGTGGTGGCTGCACCTGGACGTCGGATTCCTTGTTCGGCAAGCCCGGCAATAATCCCTACTGCCACTACCGTGCCATTCAACTGGAGAAGCGCGGCATCCATGAAAAAATTCGTAAGGTCGCAGAGGCACCAGATAAGCCATTCGCGATTGGCCGCTTTGAACTGTATGAAGAAGCCATACCCGGTCGCGAAATACTGCCAGCAACGCTTCTTCCAGCCCCAAGATTTGCCGAACGCACGCTCGCTGAACCGCTACCACAACTGAGTTTATGTCGCGCCTGTCATGAGTACATTTGGCCAGACGAAGTCACTTGTCCGCATTGCCAGGCGGATATTCAACAAGCAGAAAAAGACTATGCAATCGCCGAGGTGAAACGTCATCAGGTGATGGCAGAGCTCAATGAAGTGCTAGGACGCTTACGTGCCTATTCAGGGGTGGTCTAAATCCTTCGTGAGCACTTATCGCAAGATTTTTAACCTGCATGGCAGCAATCGAGCTACCTGCATTAACCAGAGGAGTGAAACATGACTGCAACAGCATCCGCAGGCGGATCAACCGCACTGTATGCCGTACCGATTCAAGACGCCATCGCCAGTGGTGATGTCGCCAAGATGAACCAAATTCGCGACGAGGCTTTTGCCTACTTAGCGTCCGTGGCTGATGTCGAACGTCTGCTGCCAGAATTGGAAAAAGCGATACAAGCCAAAGGTGGACCAATCCGCGTTTTGTACGGCGTATCCATTCAAGACGCCATCGCACGTGGCGATCAAGCTGAGATTGCGCGCCTCAAAGCAGAAGTGGCTTACTACAGTCGCTTGTTGTGATTCGGTTCAGTCGCTTTTTTGTGATGCTAAGTCGCACGCCTAACTTCATCGATCATTACCAAGTAAAGCCCGCAAAGTTAACTACAAAAAAGCGTAAAAAATTGAGAACTTCTTTTTTTTTAGGGCACATCAATTGCTGAACTGCCTGGAAAAACAAGGAATTTTGTGGGTTGAGTTTGGGTTGCAGAGACAAATTCCAGATCGTCATGGCTGGGTCAATTTTTGACTATTTGATCGTGATTGAGAGAAGCAGGACAAATGGGGCAAGGCTGGATTTTTGTCTCTTAGATGGACTGAATGCGCCAATTTTGGCTTGGAGAATTTATGTCGTCATCAGCAAAAAAATGAATGGGTCATTTGACCAGTTTGGTATGCAGAAGCAGTAAACAAACATCTTTTAGGTGGAGGTTGATGTGGTAACAGCAAATATTATTTACACCGCTGCAAATGGACAAAACGCTGCTGACGCAGCGGCAGCACCAGCTGGTTCTGCTGGCGTGAGTTTGACTTCCGTCAAAAAAGATTGGCAAGGCAAACCAGTTTCACAGACCGCTTCTGCGGGAAGTAATGGTGGAAATGGCGGTCAAGGCGGCGAAGGAAGCGCAGGTGCCAGTGCTGCAGCAGGCACTATCTACATCGGAAGTCTGGCAGATATTCTGACTATCGAATTATCTGGCGGTACTGGCGGGATTGGCGGCGATGGCGGTGCTGGTGGTGCCGGTGGCAGTGGCGGCAGCGGTAACACATTTGGAAACGGTGGTGCCGGAGGCAACGGTGGTAATGGTGGTGATGGTGGCAATGGTGGTAACGGTGGCGATGCTGCCAACGTGACTGTCTACTTACCAGAAAACCAGTGGGACAACATCGTGTTGATCAACACCGCCGCTGTTGGTGGCGCAGGTGGGCAGGGTGGCGTTGGTGGTCCTTATGGCGTCGGCGGAACTTGCAGCAGTCAATACACGCCCGGCGCAAATGGTATGCCAGGAGAACCAGGAAATAACGGACAGCCGGGCACCGCCGGCAATAAAGGAACACTAACAAAACAGCCGACACCGGCATAACTTTGTGATGTGCGTAATCAAGCAAGTTGGCTTGATTACGAATGAGTATCGGGTCAATTTTTCATGATGAAAAATGACGCGTTTTTTAAATTAATGGAGAAATGAACATGCAACGATTCAGCAAGAATTTTTCAGACCGTTTGGCACATTATGGCCTTGCTCAGGTAGCGCATGAGCACATCAATATCACGAGCCCGATCACGATCGACGACAATAATTCGCCTTTCGCAATTAAAGAAATCACGACCAATTGCTTAGATGAATTAAAGAGCTTGATCGGCACGCCAAATAATCAAGCGAATGCGGCACCAAGCAGCGAGCACCTGGCATTGTCGAGCTTGGCGACAATACCAGATGACAAAATCTACGATGCTGCCACTGCTTACATTTTTGGCGATAGCTCCACCTTGCAACATCACAAGGCAGCCATCGAGAGCAAATTGGGCGCGCGTACTGTCAAAGTGGCGTCTGCTGGCACTGTGACGATTAGTTCTGTCGTCACTTTTGACTCCTCAAATCCTTATGTGTTGACGGCGGATACCTTGATTTTTGAACCAGGTGGTCAGATCGTGAATGTTGGTGTACTCACCATCAACGCCAGCACAATTCAGAACAACGCATAAGGAGAACACGATGACTACTTCCTCAGATCAAATTGTTTATATCGCAGCGAGTGGCGGTAATGGTGCCAATGGTGGTACCGGTGTTGCAGGCACGACAGGCTCCTCAGGTGGATACAACACCGATTGGAAAGGCTCTAAAAGCTACTACGCCGGTGGTCCGGGTTCCACTGGTGGTAACGGCATTAACGGCGCAGCTGGTGGCGCTGGTGCCGCCGCCGCACCTGCGACTATCTATGCAGGCGCATTGATCGGTATCGTGTCGATCAATATTTCCGGTGGTGTTGGTGGTAACGGTGGCATGGGTGGTGCCGGTGGTGTTGGCGGTACTGGCGGTGCAAAATCCGACGGTAGTTCTGCAGGTAACGGTGGCAAGGGCGGTAATGGCGGCAGCGGTGGCAATGGCGGTAATGGTGGCAATGGTCCTGCGTTAACGATCTATTGCCCGCCGGGGAATAATGCCAACTTCGTGATTGCAGCGAATCCAGCAAGTGGTGGCACCGGTGGTACAGGTGGTATTGGCGGTGCAGGTGGCTCTGCTGGTTCTGGTGGTGGTGGTAGTCCAGGTAGCGCAGGTAGCCCGGGTAGTACAGGCCAGCCGGGTGTCGCAGGTGCGCCAGGTGCTTGGACTTTCCAACCGATTCCATCTTAAGTGTTCGACATAATTTGGTTTTGAAATTGGTATAAGCAATTCCTCTTCCCTTGCGAATAGGGAGGAGGAATTGTACTAAACCGTCTGCAATCGAAAATTGAGCTTGACCATGAACTATCAGCAACGCATCGACAGGGCGCAACAATTGCTTCCAGCCTATAGCTTTTTGACCGGCGCACCGATTGAGGAAGTGGCGACTTTCGCTGATCAACTCATCGGCGTTCCAGCAATTGCGCCAATGGAGGCGTGCGGCGACTCGGGCCTAAATGCGGATCAATCGCCATTGCAACTTTGCATCACCAGCACAGCCAATGACATACATTGTCGATTCATCTCGGATCCATGCAGTTACGAATCCATTCCTCAACAGCGTTACCGTCAAGCTCTACAGTTACTGCCACAAGTTCTCAGTAGTACTTCTTCCGTCGAGAATGCAAGCTTAGTTAGCAAGCTTCTAGATCATTTCGTGTCGCAAGATAGCAAGGACATGGAGTCATTTACCCGCGGTGTGTTCTGGCTCGGTGCCTCAATAGAGAAACAAGGCGTCGCACTCTACGTCGATACCTCAGTAAATGATATTGCTGTGGGCTGGGATGTCGCGCATGAATTCTTCGTGTCTCAGAACTTAGGGAGTTCGGCGGCGATTCAAGCGATACAAACGATTCGAGACTACTGCTGGTTGTCGAGTATCGGCATTGAAGGAAGTAATCCATCGAATAGTCGAATCAAGATGTACGCGCGAATGAACGCGCTGATGCCAAACAATATGATAGGAACGCTGTTTCCACCCGTGAATGCATTGATTCAGTCCGGCTGTTTGGCTGCCATCATGGGGGATCAAGGCGCTACTTACGACGACATACTGTTCAATTTCGGTTTTTCGGCAAGTACCGGCGACTTCGAAGATATGAAGATCGATATTGCAAGCGCGCCACTAGGCATGGATATGCATCAGCTATCGGAAGTCAGTGCACGGGTATGCGACATGCTGGGATTGCAGTCGATACCTATCGACGCTTTGAGCGAACGATACAATCTGGCGCCATCCTTTATTGGTGTCGCCGTTTCAGCGCGAGGTCAAAAGCGTTTGAATGTCTATCTGAAGTGTGGAGCAGCATGACCATATCGACCAACATCGCTCCGAATATGCACAAGGGGCTGGAGTATCTTTTGTCTGTACAGAAATCAGACGGAAGTTGGTGTGATTACGATCTGCCAGTTGGTGCCTCAGATCAATGGGTCACTGCTTATACCGCGCTAGGTGTATTGCAAGCTGGTAGGGTGCTGAAGGTCGATGCGGCGATACACGCAGCACGAGCTGCCGCAGATTTTCTCTTGAATTCACAGGTCTACGAGGCAGGCTGGGGTTACAACAGCACCACTGGCGTTGATGCCGATAGCACTGCGCAAACCATACGTCTAATGCGCGCTTTGGAAATTGATATTCCAGCGCGGAATCATAGTTGCTTGCTGCAGCATTTTCAGGAAAATGGCGGCGCCAGCACTTACCTTGATCAGACAGCTTGGGGGATTGCGCATCCTGATGTCACCGCGACCGCAGGTTTAGCCCTGAGTCACGAGCAATTTGCATATCAACAAAAGTCACTTCAACATTACTGTGAGCTGAGCTATATCCCTGGCATTGGATGGCCGACCTATTGGTGGAAAAATCATCTCTATGCCACCTGGCATATGCTGATGCTGTATCAACGCATGAATGTCGACTTGCCATCCGACCTGCATTCGATCGCTGTCAATATTGAATCCGCATTTGACTTCGCTTGGGCGCTTGGCATCTTACATGTATTGCATTCCGATCCCACAGTGATCGCTCAGCCTCTATCGACCTTGTGCCAATTACAGCTATCCGATGGCGCGTGGCCAGGAGCGGGAAATTTACGTGTCACTGATCCCGATTGTTTTCAGCCATGGCAAGCACCGGCGGGCGAGTACTACACAGATCAACGCCATACCATTACCACAGCATCCGTATTGATGGTGCTCTCGACAATCGCATCCGCTGGCATCGATCCCAAAGCCAGCAGCATTTAACCAAAGCAAACTAGATAAATCATGAAAACAGCTATCTTTCTCGATTCTAAAATCGAAGCCCAATTTCGAAGCGAAGGCTATGTGATCTTGGATCTCTTTAATGACGAGGAAATCCGTCAAATGCAAGCCTGTTATCGCACTGTAGAAGAGATGCATAGTGGGCCGATAGGCGTCAGCGTATTGACCGATCAGCTGTCGGAGCGGGCGAGAATTTCCGCCACCTTGTCACCGATCTTTGCGAATCGATTGATGCCTTTACTGAATGATTATCGTATCGCGGTTTCCTCATTCGTCGTCAAGCAGCAAGAATGTGCGCAAGGTAAATTTCCATTGCATCAAGACCCCAGCTTCATCGATGAATCCGAGCAAGCGGGCTTATCGATCTGGTGTCCATTGCAGGACGTTGATCAAACGAATGGCAATCTCGGGATCGTGCCGCGTAGTCATTTGCTAAATCCGTATTACCGCACTACCTGCATGTTGCCTTATCCAGAATTAGAATCCTTGATAGAAGAACGCTATATCAGATATTTACCTATGCGTGCTGGACAAGTAATGATTATGGATCATCGTATGATTCATGGTTCACCAACCAATCTCAGTAAACAAACTCGGGTGGTTGCCGTCGGCGTCGGCGTTCCACGACAACTTGATTTGTTGTACTGCCATGTTGATCCATTTCACAGTGCCGATGTCTTGGAGGTTTATGCGGTGGCGGAGGATTTTTATCTGCGCAACACTTTCGGACAAAGGCCAACGGAAGGTCAACATCTTCGGAACCTCCCCTATCAAGTGGCAAGATTAACACCAGAGATGTTGGAACAGCATTGTGGGGCTGCTATGGAGAATGCAATGACTAGCCATGCTGTAGCACTAAGCAACTGAACTCCTTGTACGAGAGCGAGGTTCATCATTGACCTCGCTGCTTTCAAAAATCCAAGATTATTAGTTCAAACAAAGATTAATAGCCACTACTCAGACTGAAAAAAATCTGCCGTGGCGCAATCGGAAAGCTATTGTAAGTCTCAGCGGCAGCGCCGACTAACAACGTGGAGGTGCCGCGACGATTCGCTAGATTGGTGATTTGTATACCCAAGTGATTGATGCCACCATTCCATACAAACGGTAAGCGATATCGCATTCCCACATTCATTAATACATAAGCTGGCACGCTGAGATCATTGGTGAAAGTCGCGTAGCGTTTACCCACATAATCGACCGTGAATTGTCCTTCGAGTTCTCGCCAATTCGCTTTCAACATCGTCTTGTTTAACCAGTTCGGGCTGGCGGGTACTTGTTTGCCTGTCGTATTCACACGATTACCACCATTCGAATAATCGTCCAGATAAGTTGAGTGGTTATAGGACAGCGCGTTAAACAAGGAGTAGCGGGAGCCGAATTGAATCGTCGTCGCTATATCGATACCTTGCGTTTTGACGCCGCCTACATTCGCCAATATCGGATTGCCGTTGACGATGGATGAGATCACAGGCGTTGGGCTGATTTGCAATAAGCGATTCTGAAAATTCACTTGATACAAACTCACTTGCGTATCTAAGGCGGTTAAACCTGGAATGGGCGCGGTCTGTGGGGAAAACTGACGGCGACTACGAATGCCTGTTTCAAAATGCATCGCTGTCTCTGGTTCTGCCGTCCGTTTAAATAAATCAAAAGCACTTTGATTATTTAAACTCCAAGGCGAAGCGCCTACGGCGCCATAGGTAATAAACTGCCGTAAATTTTTCTGTAAATTCATATACAGCTGATCGCCCGGCGACACGCGCCAAAGCATACCTAGTTGTGGCAAGAACCATTGTTTGGTGGTGATATTGCCCTCGGGTAGCGCAGTGGATCCGCCATTGATCGCACCGACTTTAGGCTGCACTGGAAAACGTCCATCGGCGAATTGCAAACTCGATTTAAATCCGGCTTGCAAACTAAAGTCAGGCTGTAATTGCCATTCATCTTGCGCATGAAATTGGACAACTTGATTGTCGATTTCGCTGCCATATTGGGTGATCAAGGGATTTTGCGGTTGCTGATAAGGACTCAAAGGCTGCGTAGCATCCAGCGCATACCAGCGACGATATGCGCTGGAGCGATTGCGTTCTACCCATATTCCAGTTTGCCATTGATGCGCCCCAGTCGTTGCCTGCCAGTTTGATATAAAACCAAAGCGATTAATATTGTACTCAGTCGTTCTGACCGCATAACCGGAACCGCCAAACGTCTGCTTCAAATCTTGCGTAGGGAAATACACTTTAAATAAATTCGGCAATCCGGCGACACCAATAGGTCCTGCCACCGCACCCAAACCATCGTCGTGGTGGGCGTATACCTGATTGACCCAATTGCTGTTTGAACCCATCTGATTGTCGAATTTAAGATATGCGAGGTGGTCACGACGCTGGGCCACGCCAAAGTAGTTGCGATAATTTGCGCCGTCCTGCTGTGGCGGCTCACCTTGCGGCGTCAGATACGTTTGCGCAAAGCGGAAATCAGGATGCGTCGTAGGACGTGTGTAGGGTGTAAATGATTCTCGCGTGCCGCGCACGACGCTATCTTCATTGGGCTCGGTCTTATCTGAGAAATTGTAATAGGCCGTTATCTTCGCTTTCGCCAGATGTTTGACCCACTTGGCGTTAAATTGCTCACCACCTTGTACTCCATCAAAGTCCCAGGCCCGGGCACGTTGTCTGACGGCTGCCAGATAGAAAGACTGTGATTCGTCACTACTAGTATCTGTAGCGAACTCACCGCTGTCATACCTCAGATAACTGCGGCTCGCGCCATAACTACCCACAGTTTGTGCCATCGCCCAATTTGACTTAGTGCGCGGATCACTGGAAAAACTTTCTATCGTGCCGCCCAGATTGCTAGTCGATGCGGTAGCCAGATCGCCCGCACCCGAATTCATCAACACACTACGCAAGTTTTCACTGATCACCGCGCGCTGCGGTGATAAGCCATTGTAGTTGCCGTACTGCTGATCACCGAGTGGCACACCATCTAGGGTGTAGCCCAATTGCTGCGCACTAAAACCATGTATGAATAAGGAGAAATTTTGTTCGTTATTTCCCCAAGGATCGGCCGATTGAAAGGTCACTCCCGCGAGTTGATGCAAACCTTTTAAGGGATTCATTCCGGGCAATAAGCTTTGCAGCGTGGTGGCGGGCAAGCTAAGTGTAGAGCGGCTTTTTTTGGTTTGAATCAACACCGATGGTAGAGGCTCTGCACTCGCGTTTTGTTCGTTTTCACTAATTCGCTGCTGATCCGATTGCGCGAATGCGCCTTGACTGACGAACACAGCCACACCGCATAGCAATACGGTCTTTATACTTTGTTGTTCAATCACGCTGGCTAAGGCAAGCATGATATTGTCAATGCAGTTTCGGTCGAAACCATAATCTGGCGTCATTCAGTGGCGTTTCTTTTGGTAGTAAGTGGTTTTGTATGTGAATAATCCGGCGATTCTTGAAATTCACCGCCTCGATCGCTTTACGATTATATTTCCAAAAAATCGCGTCGAAAGAGCCATCTTTGATCATCTTACGCAAGCCTAGTTCCAGACGTTGATGCAATTGAGGATTGGTTTTGGAAACAAAAAAATAGTAAGGCCAAGGGTAATGTATCAGTAAATGTTCATCGATAACCAAGTCCGGATTTGGCACGGATTCTTTCTCATATTCTGCGTAAATCTCGCTAATGCCGCGCGGAAAAAAGTCAAAACGCTTGTAACTAAGCATGCGAAATAAGTTGCTGTATTTTGCCTCGATGACGTCGATGCCATTCGCTTCGTACAATTTTACGTCATCCCAACCAACCCCTTGTCCCACACTAAATTTCTTTAGATCTTGCAGGTTTTTTACATTTTTGAGTAAGGCTTGATTGTCTTTGTGCACGAGTAACAGCCGATAACCGAGCAATCCTTTACGTAGTGGAATTCGAATGGGCAGGTAATTACGCTCTTTACTTTCGGTCGTTGAGCTCCAAACGACATTTAAGTCGCTATCGTTTGCCAAGTTATTTAAGTAACGCAAACCATTGGTGTGTTGACTTGATGCGCGCAGCTCAAAAGGACCGAATTCCGGCACAGTTTTTTCGAGAGCCAGACGTAATATCTCTTTCACATCATTAAAGCGCGGATCACCTTTTTCTTCATCAGCAGGATGTATGACTCGTGTTGTCGTCGTTGACTTTGGCCAAGCAGAAACGCACACACAAAACAGCAGCATGCAAATACCAGTAGCAATTTGTATATGGCGAAATAAAGACATTCAATTAGTTGAGAAAATTCAGTCCTGCTGCATTTTGCAGTTTTAATTTTTAGATAGGCAAGTGTAAGTATTCGTTCCATCAGTGGAAGACTAAATGTAGCACATCTCCCTATCAACACTGGACACTCGCCAATTGACGTGTAGGGATTTAGGCTAGGTCATTTGAACCTGAGATAAATTGAAAATCACATCAAACCGCTCTAAATTTGCCCATCGTCAATTAAATCTAAGCTTAGTGTATTTAACGCGCGAACCCAAGAACGTCGAGTTGAAACGATTTCCAATCCTAGCTGACACGATTTTGCACATTTTCTATGACAGTCAAACAACAAGTTTGCAGTCTTTTGGAATAATAAGCCTTTCGTATGACGACATGATGAAGCAAATCAAATTCAAGGCTGATGGTTTGGTCTGATGTCACGAACAGCGATATACTCACCCTCTTACGCCCAATGAAGGAGAATAAATTGTTCAAAAGACTAGCAATACCAGCCGCGATGCTCGCAATCAGTGCCTGGGCACAGGCTGACGAAGGTCAATGGCAACCTTATCAATTGCCGCAATTAAAAGCTGAGCTCAAAAAAGTTGGTATCACCATTCCGGCTGAAAAATTAGCGGATTTGTCGAAGCATCCTATGAGCGCGATTGTGTCCACAGGCGGTTGTTCGGCCTCCTTCGTTTCGCCAGAAGGCTTGATCGTCACTAATCACCATTGCGCCTACGATGCGATACAACGCAATTCCAGTGCTAAGAAAAATTACATTAATGATGGTTTTTTAGCTAAAACGCGCACTGAAGAATTGCCAGCCGGCGCGAGTACACGCGTGTATATCACCGATAAAGTGGAAAACGTCACCGCCGAAGTCACAGCCGGTTTGAGCGACAAAATGTCCGGTCGTGAACGTCGCGAGCTGATTCAAAGTCGAGTAAAAAAAATCATCGCTGACTGCGAACAAGACAAAGCCTATCGTTGTTCGGTACCAAGCTTTCATCGTGGTCTGGAATACTATCGCATCCGCCAAATGATGATACGTGACGTGCGTTTGGTGTATGCACCAGCCGATATGATCGGCAATTACGGTGGCGACATCGATAACTTCGAATGGCCGCGTCACACTGGTGATTTCTCATTCTTGCGCGCCTATGTCGGCAAAGATGGTCGTCCTGCTGATCCATCACCAGACAATGTCCCGTATAAATCCAAAGACTTTTTGGTGGTGTCTGCTGAAGGCTTGAAAAACGGCGATCCGATTTTGCTAGCAGGTTACCCAGGTCGCACTAGCCGTTATAAGTTGCCATCAGAAATCCGTTTCGCACGTGATACCGATTACCCTTTGCGCGCAGCAGAAATGCTCGCGGACATCGCGACCATCGAAGCCACAACCAAAGGTAGTGCTGATGACGAAGTCCGTTATGCCAGCGTAGTCAAAGGCATCAATAATCGTTTAAAGAAGACGCAAGGTTTGATCGATGGTTTCGCCCGCAAAGACATCGCAGCGATTAAGGATGCGCAAGATGCCGAATTCCGTAACTGGTTGATCAGTGCCAATAAAAATCCAGCAGAAGCCAAGTCCTTGTTGGCAAAACTGGATGCGGTCATTGCCCAAGACATGGCCTTGTCACAAGAAGAACTCGCGTATGCCGTGGCGACTAACAGCGATTTGTTCTCCAGTGCACGCACTCTGTATCGTTTGGCTTTAGAAAAAGAAAAGCCAAACGCACAGCGTGAAGGCGGCTATCAAGAACGTGATTTAGCCTTTATCAAAGGCCGTCTCACACGTTTGGAGCAATCATTTGTCACCAAGGTTGATCGAGCTCGCTTGACCGCAGGTTTAGCGCGCTATGCGAAATTGGCAGTACATCCAGCAGGTTTGGATGCCTTGTTACCATCAAGCGAAGCCGCCGCTGCCCTGTATGACAAAACCCAATTAACGGATACGGCAAAACGCTTGGCCTGGTTGGATAAAGATAAGGCAGCGTTCGCCCAATCTGACGATGCATTTATACAACTCGCTGTGAAATTGCACGATGTCGGTATGTCTTTAGAAAATCGTCGCAAAGAAGTCGATGGCAATCTCGATTTCATCATCCCGCAATACATGCAAGCCGTGATCAACTGGAAAAAATCGCAAGGCAAGCCAGTCTATCCTGACGCGAATTCCACCCTACGTGTCACCTTTGGCAATGTCGGTGCCTATTCCCCTCGTGATGGCGTGACTAAGGGACCATTCACGACGGTCGAAGGTATCGTTGAAAAACACACAGGCAAAGATCCTTTCATCGCACCAGCGCCATTGCTGCAAGCGATCAAGGAAAAACGCTATGGTGTTTTCAAGGACAAAGTATTGGGCACCGTGCCAGTGGATTTCTTATCCAGTGCAGACACGACAGGTGGCAATTCTGGTTCAGCGGTGATGAATAAGCGTGGTGAATTGATTGGTTTGAATTTTGATTCCACCTACGAATCGATAACCAAAGATTGGTATTTTGATCCAGCGATCACCAAAGCGATTCACGTCGATATTCGTTACATGCTGTGGATCATGAAAGAAGTCGATCACGCTGATAATGTACTGAAAGAAATGACGATTAAGTATCCGAAGTAATTTTCTTTATATCGATTAAATAGCGGTCAGTGAATCTACTGACCGCTTTTTTATTACCCGCGATTTCTTTTTTACCGGAGAGTTGATCATAGCTAAAGGAGTCGCTTGGCTAATCGCCAACACCGCAGGATGGGTAATCTTGCGTTGTACCGAAATCGCATAAAATTGTTCCGTAATATCCTCAGTGCTACCGACCAATTCCAAATCGTATTGACGCATCACCATATCCGCAATCGCACTAGGTTTCGCAAAGAAGCCAACGCCCGCCTCACCGAAGGCACTCATCAATGCGCTATCGTCAAATTCCCCTGCAATGCGTGGCCTGACGCCTTGCAGTTCAAACCAGTGCATGAGACGTGAACGTAAAGCCGAATCTTCTCCTGGCAGGAGGACGGGAGCGCCATCTAGGCATGCGGGAAACGGCTGAGGATATTTTGCTCGCAGCGCCTGCGTGGCGAAAAAACTTAAACCACATTCACCCAAGCGATGGTTAAAGCCACGCACATTTGCATTCGGTGGCATTGGTGTATCGGTAATTACAATATCGAGTTTGTGGCGGGCGAGTTCGCCGAGCAAATCGTCAAGTTTGCCCTCGCGGCAGTTAATTTTGAGTGTCTGCGGCAAGCTTAGTGCTGGCTCTAATAATTTATAGGCGACCGCTTTGGCAACGGCGTCAGAAACCCCAACGCGCAATTGCACTGTTCGCTCGGTCGGATGATGGCGTAGGACTTGCTCTAATTCTTGGCCAAGAGAAAATATTTCATCGGCATAAGCTAGTACCAAACGCCCTGCCTCGGTCAGCTCTAAGTTACGGCCGGATTTCTCAAACAAGGCCTCGCCCTGCATATCTTCAAACAAGCTTAATTGCCCGCTTATCGTCTGCGGCGTAATGTGCAATTGCTCACTGGCGCGGGCGATGCTGCCGGTTTTGGCGACGACCCAAAAATAGTGCAAATGTTTGTAATTCAGACTAGCCATTCTATTTGCCTTGTTTATCTTGTTGATACATCGATTTTTGCGATCTATTCTTCAATTATATTCGACTTTTATTTAATTAACCGCTGGCCTACACTTGCGCTGCCCAAATTGGGAAACGTTTTACATCCGAATCTTTAGGAGAGCACCATGAGTATCTTAGACCGTAACACCTTGCGCGAGGCGCAAACAGTCGATTATGTAGATAGCAGCGCGATCAGCGGACATAAAGTACTGCGCAACACTTACATGTTGCTGTCTATGACTTTATTGTTCTCCGCAATTGCCGCTGGTGTCAGCATCGCTTTCGCATTGCCGAGTATGGGCATTATCGTCACGCTGATTGGTTATTTTGGCTTATTGTTTTTAACTGCGAAATTACGTAATAGCGCTTGGGGTATCGCGTCCGTATTCGCCTTAACTGGTTTCATGGGCTTGACCTTAGGTCCGATCATCAGTCGTTACCTTGGCATGCCAGGCGGCAGCGGCATCGTCATGAACGCGATGGGTTTGACCGCTGTGATTTTTATGGGTTTGTCTGCTTACGTGTTAGTTAGCAAACGTGATTTCAGTTTCATGGGTGGTTTTTTGGCGGTTGGCGTATTGGTTGCATTTGTTGCAGGCTTGGGTGCGATGTTCTTTGAGATCCCAGCTTTGTCGATTGCTGTTTCAGCAGCGTTTGTGTTGTTAATGTCGGGCATGATCTTGTTCGAAACTAGTAACATCATTCGCGGTGGTGAAACCAACTACATCATGGCAACGGTCAGCTTGTACATCACGATTTTCAACTTGTTCACCAGCTTGTTGCAGATCTTAGGTTTTATGGAAAAAGAATAAGCACTAGTCACCTGATTGCGCTTTGCTTAGAATAGTCTTGCCGGTGGGATGAATCGCATCCCACCAACTTCCCTTGATTGAAAGAATCCTATGTTAGAAACAGTTGCTCAGCCCTGGATGTGGGCGGCATTTATCGCCTTCGTCCTTAGTATGTTGGCACTCGATATTTTTGCACTTGGTGGTTCGAAGTCGCATAAAGTCAGTGTGAAAGAAGCCGCGATCTGGTCGCTGGTGTGGGTGTCATTAGCGTTGCTGTTCAACTTTGGGATGTATGTTTATCTCAAGGATATTGTCGGTGAAACGATTGCGATGGCTAAGGCTATGGAGTTTTTGACGGGTTATGTCATCGAAAAATCTTTGTCAGTCGATAACGTCTTTGTCTTCTTGATGATCTTCGGCCACTTCGCCGTACCAGAGCAATATCAACGCAAAGTGTTGTTATACGGCGTACTTGGCGCGATTGTAATGCGTGTCATCATGATCTTGGCAGGTAGTTGGGTTGTCTCTCAGTTTGCTTGGGTCTTGTACATTTTCGGTATTTTCCTTGTCATTACCGGTTTGCGCATGATGGTCGCTGCGGAAAAAGAGCCAGACATGGAAGCGAATCCGGTCTTGAAATTTGCCAAGAAGCTGTTGCCTTTTACCAAGGAATACCACGAAGAAAAATTCAGCATCATTCAAAACGGCAAACGTGTTTTCACACCATTACTGTTAGTACTGATTTTGATTGAAATTTCCGACGTGGTGTTTGCAGTGGATTCTATCCCAGCGATTTTTGCAGTAACGACAGATCCGTTTATTGTATTCACATCGAATATCTTTGCAATCATGGGTTTGCGTGCTTTGTACTTCTTGCTTGCTGATATGGCTGACCGCTTCCATTTATTGAAATTCGGCTTGGCATTAGTGTTGATGTTCGTTGGCGTCAAGATGTTGATCGTGAAATGGGTGCATGTGCCGACAGCGATTTCTTTGACGGTCATCGGTACTATCTTGGTCAGCTCCATCGTCGCAAGCTTGATCGCGACACGTAAGAAGGCGAGTTAAGTAGCTAAGTTGGTAAAGTATTAGTAAGTAATTTTTTAGAACTAGCCAGCTTGATAAACAAATTTAATGTCAGCTAGTTCAAACCGGTTCCCTCCTTAAGGCGTATGGCTAATTTGGCATACGCCTATTTTTTTGGGAAATGTCGACAAAATTCTTATATCTTTTTTCTATTTACTAATAAGTGTTGGCTGACAATTGACATCGAAGGGGCTTGAACTCATCGTGTTTCATAGCACGCTGCTTTGATTCTGTAACGACTCATAATGTTTAAACAATGCCGAGCTGTTTAGGAAGTTCATTCGAAATCACGTATAATTTCAGCTTGTTTTCCTGCGCCGATTTGAGACTCAGATTGCGGGCGCGTAATAAGTGCAGCTAAAGGTAGTAATTTCTTACCAAATCGCACACTCATTACCCGATCCACTTCTCCAGCCTGATCGGGTTTTTTGTCAGGTTTTTACCTATTGCGAGTCCTCTATGTCCACCGTTCTGAAATCTTCCGCCACCGAAGCGCGTTTGCGCGAGCTACTCCAACAACGCATCCTGATTCTCGATGGAGCGATGGGAACGATGATACAGCGCTATAAACTTACTGAAGCCGACTATCGCGGTGAGCGGTTTAAGGATTTCACGGGACCTGAAGGTGTCCGGGAATTATTCGTCAAAGGTAATAATGAATTGTTGTCGTTGACGCAGCCACACGTCATTCAAGAGATTCACGAGCAATACTTGGCGGCGGGCGCTGATTTGATTGAGACAAATACTTTCGGTGCAACCACGGTAGCGCAAGACGATTACCACATGGCGCATTTGGCGTATGAGATGAACGTCGCCTCCGCCAAAATCGCGCGTGCAGCTTGCGATAAATATTCGACGCCAGACAAACCACGTTATGTAGCTGGGGCGCTTGGTCCTACACCGAAGACGGCATCGATTTCACCGGATGTTAACGATCCTGCCGCACGTAACGTCACTTTTGATCAATTGGTTGCCGCCTATTTGGAACAAACCCGTGGCTTGGTCGAGGGCGGTGCCGATGTATTATTAGTCGAAACGATTTTTGACACCCTCAATTGCAAAGCAGCTTTGTTCGCGATTGACCAATATTTTGAAGAAACCGGCAGCACTTTGCCGATCATGATTTCTGGCACAGTGACGGACGCTTCGGGTCGTATTTTGTCTGGCCAAACCGTCCCTGCTTTCTGGAATTCCGTGCGCCATGCGAAACCTTTGACCGTCGGTTTGAACTGCGCGCTCGGTGCTGCCTTGATGCGCCCGTATGCGGAAGAGTTGTCTAAGATTGCCGATACTTTCGTTTGTATTTATCCGAATGCGGGTTTGCCTAACCCGATGAGTGATACGGGTTTTGATGAATTGCCAGCAGATACGTCTGCGCTTTTGAAAGAGTTTGCCGAAGCGGGCTTCATCAATATCGCCGGTGGCTGCTGCGGTACTACGCCAGCGCACATTAAAGCAATCGCCGATATTCTCAAGACACAAACACCGCGCGCTATTCCAACGATAGAACCTGCGATGCGCTTGTCAGGTTTAGAGCCTTTCACGATTGACGCACAATCCTTGTTCGTGAACGTCGGTGAACGTACCAACGTCACAGGTTCTAAAGCATTTGCGCGCTTGATTTTGAACGAACAATATGACGAGGCCTTAGCTGTCGCCCGTCAGCAAGTCGAAAACGGCGCGCAGATTATCGATATCAATATGGATGAAGCGATGCTCGATTCGCAAGCCGCGATGACACGCTTCTTAAATCTGATCGCGTCTGAACCTGATATCGCCCGAGTCCCTTTGATGATCGATTCCTCCAAATGGGATGTGATCGAAGCGGGCTTGAAATGCGTGCAGGGCAAAGCCATCGTCAATTCGATTTCCATGAAGGAAGGCGAAGCACAATTCCTGCATCAGGCCAAACTCTGTAAGCGTTACGGTGCTGCCGTGATCGTCATGGCGTTTGATGAAAAAGGTCAGGCTGACACTTACGAACGCAAGATAGAAATCTGTAAACGCGCCTATGATTTGCTGGTGAACGAATGTGCATTTGACCCTTACGATATTATTTTTGATCCGAATATCTTCGCGGTCGCCACCGGTATTGAAGAACACAATAACTATGCGGTCGATTTCATCGAAGCGACACGCTGGATACATCAAAATCTGCCAGGCGCAAAAATCAGCGGTGGTGTATCGAATGTGAGCTTCTCCTTCCGTGGCAATGACCCGGCACGTGAAGCGATTCATACGGTCTTCCTGTACCACGCGATTCAAGCGGGCATGACTATGGGCATCGTCAATGCCGGCATGATAGGTGTGTATAGCGAACTCGACGCCGAGTTACGTGAACGCGTCGAAGACGTTGTTCTCAATCGCAGAGAAGACGCGACCGAACGCATGATTGAATTTGCAGCGACACTCAAAGCCGGTGGAAAACGCGAAGAAGCTACGCTGGAATGGCGTAATGATCCAGTAGAAAAACGTCTGGCACATGCGATGGTGCATGGCATTACTAACTGGATCGTGGAGGATACAGAAGAAGCACGCGTCAATGTGTTGAACGCTGGAGGTCGTCCTATCCAAGTCATCGAAGGTCCGCTGATGGCGGGTATGAATATCGTCGGCGACCTGTTCGGTCAAGGCAAAATGTTCTTGCCGCAAGTGGTGAAATCCGCTCGTGTCATGAAACAAGCTGTCGCGCATTTAGTGCCATTCATCGAAGAAGAAAAGAAACGCAGCGGCGACAACAAGCCGAAAGGGAAAATCGTCATCGCCACCGTCAAAGGTGACGTGCATGACATCGGTAAAAACATCGTCACGGTCGTTTTGCAATGTAATAATTTTGAAGTCGTCAACATGGGCGTGATGGTGCCTTGCTCTGAGATTTTGGCGAAAGCAAAAGCAGAGAACGCAGACATTATTGGCCTCTCTGGTTTGATTACGCCCTCATTGGAAGAGATGGCTTACGTTGCTAAAGAAATGCAGCGCGATCCGCATTTCCGTATGCTGAAGATTCCACTCTTGATCGGTGGTGCTACGACGAGTCGCGCTCACACAGCGGTCAAGATCGCCCCGAACTATGAAGGCCCGGTCGTCTATGTAGCCGACGCCTCGCGTTCTGTGTCCGTCGCACAATCTTTGCTCACACCAGAAAGTCGCGATCAATACATTGCCGACTTGGACACTGATTACGAACGCGTACGCACTTTGCATGCGAATAAAAAAGCTACGCCGATGGTGAGCTTGAAGCAAGCTCGTGCGAACAAAATGAAGGTCGATTTCACTGGCGATAAAGCACCAGTGCGTCCTAAATTTATCGGCCGCCGTATTTTCAAAAACGTCGATTTGGCAACGATCGCGAATTACATCGATTGGGGCCCGTTCTTCCAAACTTGGGATTTGGCTGGTCCATTCCCGGCAATTTTGAAAGACGAAGTGGTCGGCGAAGCCGCCGGCAAAGTGTTTGCTGAAGGTCAAGCGATGTTGAAAAAAATCATCGAAGGTCGCTGGCTCACGGCCAATGGCGTGATCTCTTTATTGCCAGCCAATACGGTGAATGATGACGACATCGAAATCTACACCGACGAAACGCGCAAAGAAGTCGCCTTCACTTATTACGGCACGCGTCAACAAACCGAAAAAGCCATCATCGACGGCGTCCAGCGTCCTAATCAATGCTTAAGTGATTTCATTGCGCCGAAAGACAGCGGCATCACCGACTACATTGGCATGTTCGCAGTAACCGCTGGTTTGGGCATAGAGAAGCACGAAAAGCGCTTCGAAGATGCGCACGATGATTACAGCAGCATTATGTTGAAGTCACTCGCTGATCGTTTGGCAGAAGCGTTCGCAGAATATCTGCATGAACGTGTGCGTAAAGATTTGTGGGGGTATGCGTCTGATGAAGTTTTGAGCAATGAAGAGCTGATCAAAGAGAGCTATTCAGGCATTCGTCCAGCACCTGGTTATCCTGCTTGTCCTGAACATACGGTGAAGACGGCGATGTTTAAGCAAATGCAATGTGAAGAAATTGAGATGTTCATTACAGAATCATGGGCGATGATCCCTGGTGCTGCGGTGTCAGGTTTCTATTTTGCGCATCCTGAGTCTAAGTATTTTAGTGTTGGGAAGATTGCTGAGGATCAGGTTGAGGATATGGCTGAGCGGCGTGGGGTTTCGAAGGATGAGGTTGAGCGGTGGTTGGCGCCGAATTTGTGATCGACTTAATGCAGACTTCAATAGGTTGACTAATGAAAAATTATTATCCCTTTGTACTAAATAATTTGTCATCGTTGTATGAGCACTTGGTAAAAGGGTTGAAGGGATTCGCTTTAAGCTCTGACAATATCTCTCGTACACATACTTTTTGGTGTTTTCTAAGTGATGGTACTGTTCTTAAAGTTCAATCTGAGCTGAATGACATAGATGGATGGCATGAAGTTGGCACCTTAGAATTCAGTTCGGTTGAAGATGGAGATGGTGTTCCAAACGTAATGCCACTTGATGATCAGTGGAGACATATTCAAACAATTGAAAAACTATGTTTAGATACAGAGAATTGTTACTCCGAAAGCGGAATAGTTTTGACGAATATGAATAGTCAAAAACTTACAATTATTTGTGATGCAAATCCATACAGCATTTCTGTTCAAGCGCCGTTTTTAACGATGGAGTTTCTTCCTGAATACGAAATTCTAAGTTATAAACGAATTCCGCTTTAAAGCCCGTAAGTCGAAATATTTTCGTAGGGTGGGTTAGCGTTAGCGTAACCCACCGCTCACCGCTTAAATCACATATATCGCTTGTTCAGCTTCTCGCGAACGAGGCGCTGAGTTTTTGCTTTTGGCATTGGTTTTCACATAAACTTTACGTTCTCAGGTCGGGTGTGGCCCGACGGCCAGTTACCTTTTTTGCTTCGCCAAAAAAGGTAACCCAAAAAAGGCGACCACGCTGCCCCGTCCACTGCGCTGCTTGCAAGCAGCTTAGAGATTGATGGCGCAAAGCATGCTTTGCGAAACCCCATCAATCTCCCTTCGGGTGCCCAATTGTGCGGGACAAAAATGGGGAGAGTCAGAAACTCGCTACGCTCAAACATCTGACTCTCTTTTTCCCATTTCTGCCCAGCACAATTGGCAGTGTCAGAAGTGGGTGAAAGTCAAAAGCAAAGTCAAAAGCAAAGTCAAAATCAAAATCAAAATCAAAATCAAAATCAAAAGCAACGGCAACACCAAAACAAGCAGTACCGACGGCATTCAATTTTCTAATAGCAGTTGTTGGTCGTTGTTTTTGACGTTGCTTTTGATCTACCCCCGTTTGAGACGATGTAATTTGTGCTTCACAGAAAATGGATAAGAAAGTGTTGTTGTCTGAGCGTAGCGAGTTTCAACACTTTCCCATTTTTTGTGATGCACAAATTATGCTGAAGCGAAGCGTAAGCACCCGCAGGGCGAGTCTACGGTCGCCTTTTTTGGATTACCTTTTTTGGCGAAGCAAAAAAGGTAATTGGCTGTCGGGCCACACCCGACCTGTGAACGATGAGTGCGCGAGAAAACTAATCTTGTGGCTGAAGACCGAAAGTCGTAATATTTTCGTAGGGCGGGTTAGCGTCAGCGTAACCCACCGCTTACTGTCTAAATTACCTTTATCGCTTACTCAACTTCTCACAAGCAAGTCACTGGATTTTCTTCGTCGGTATTTTCCTTCACGCAAGCTCATCGTTCACAGGTCGGGGGTGGCCCGACGGCCAGTTACCTTTTTTGCGTCGCCAAAAAAGGCAACCCAAAAAAGGCGACCACGCTGCCACTGCCCTTCGGGTTCCCAATTGTGCAGGACAAAAAATGGGAAAGCCTTGAAACTCGCTAAGCTCAGACAACAAGGCTTTCTTTACCCATTTTCTGTCCTGCACAATTGGCAGTGTCAGAAGTGGAACGGCGTTAAAGTCAAAAGCAACGGCAACAGAAAAACAATCAGTACCGACGGCATTAAGTATTCCAATAGCGGTTGTAGGTCGTTGCTTTTGACTTTGTTTTTGACCTACCCCCGTTTGAGACGATGTAATTTGTGCTTCACAGAAAATGGATAAGAAAGTGTTGTTGTCTGAGGTTTAGCAGGGGTTTCGATGTGCATGCACATCGCCTGCGTTACGGTCTTCGCTTGCAAGCGAAGATGCGCCCTGCAAGGGAAGCGAGTTTCAGCACTTTCCCATTTTTTGTGATGCACAAATTATGCTGAAGCGAAGCGTAAGCACCCCGAAGGGGCGAGTCTACGGTCGCCTTTTTTGGAGGACCTTTTTTGGCGAAGCAAAAAAGGTGCTTGGCCGTCGGGCCACACCCGACCTGTAAACGATGAGCTTTCGTGAAAATTATTCTTGTAGCTTAAAAGTCTTGTTCACTTGAAAAAATTTAAGCGATTTATATGATTTGAACACTTGCTTCCGCAAACACAAACATAAACACAAACCAAACCTCAAGCATACTCATCAAACTGCGTGCCTAAAATGGCACTCATTAGACCCCAGCTGCGTTCTAACTCTAACTGCGTCTGTCGTTGTTCTTCGGTGCTGAGTGTGGTGGCGAGTGCCTCGGCATTGATCGCCATGCCTGCTTCGGTACCGGCATTGCGTTGCTCACGTTCTAGCAAGGCTAGTGCTTCCGATTTATCCGGTAGCGGTTCGCCGTGTTGTTTGACTTGTTGATACGCACGTAAGGCAGCGATGCTGCTTAGCGGCGAAACACTGGGGATGGACATCATTGCTCCACATAAGTTGAGCTTGATAGTCTAGGGGACAGTGCTTTAATGCAAAGCGCAGAACAAACGGTGAAAACACCGCAAATTCTGGCCTTATCTGTGTTTATTGATGAATTTCTGTGATTCGCTGGTATCGCATTCGAGTTGCTAGGTTAGCCTAGTATGCTCGTTTAATGACGACGTATTGGCTTACAGCGGTTTTTCTAATTCTTCCATTTGTAAATTTTTGACCAGACGGTTTTCTTCGGGAACCTCGGCTGGAAATGCTTTGATTCGGCCGGTACGTTGATAGCCACGGCGTTCGTAGTAAGCGATTAATTCGTGGCGGGTTGTAATGACGGTCATCCACATTTTTTTTGCTTGCCAGCGTTGTTTGACTAGGTCTTCAGCAGCCTGCATAAATTGCTTGCCAATGCCGCCGCCTTGTAATTGTGGATTGACTGCGAACATACCTAAATATGCAGCATCTTCCGTTTTCAATAGATTCACTGAGCCGATAATCCTGTCACCATCAATGCAGAGGAAAATCACAGAATCATCCGTTTCTATCAATTCGCAGACATCCTCGGGCGTTACCCGTAGCCCTATTAGCAAATCGGCTTCTGTGGTCCAGCCAGCTCGGCTGGAATCACCACGGTAGGCGCTGTTGACCAGATCGGCGATGGCTTGCGAGTCAGAGCGGGTGGCGATGCGAAACTGATAGCTTGGCGCAAGCTTGGGTGCAGGAACTGAATGTATCATGGTGAGGAAGGTATTGAAGTCGAGTGCATAATTGCGCAATGATAGCATGCACCCTTGCGCCATTTTCGTGCGGCTCGCTAAGCTAAATTGATACCTGCACTTGCGTATGATGTGCTAAGAAGTAGGCAATCGCGGCTTCTGGTGGTAAGGCTTTAGAAAAATAAAAACCTTGGCAAAGCTCGCATCCTGCTTCTCTCAGTACCAGTAATTCATCCAGCGTTTCTACACCTTCCGCTACCACACTTAAATTCATCGCGGCGGCGAGTGCGACGATACTATTGATAATCGGATTATTTGGTTTACTACCACGACTTCCTTTGACAAAGGTACGATCAATTTTGATCACGTCTAGTGTGAGTTGATGCAGGTAATTTAATGAGGAATAGCCAGTGCCAAAATCATCGAGCAATATCCGTACATGATTTTTTTGCAGAATTTGAATATTGTTCTGGGCAATCGCGAATTTATCAATCACTGCCCGTTCGGTAATTTCTATCCCTAAAGTGTGCGGTGCGATTTGAAACTCGTCGAGTAGGGCTAATACGGTACTGATAAATTCTGCACTGGCAAAATGGCGCCCCGAAATATTCACACTGACTTTGGGTGACAAGCCGGTTTGTTGGCGCCAGATCGTCATTTGCTGCAAGGCCTGACGTAATACGTAACGATCAATTTTTTCGATTAGGCGATGTTTCTCAGCGTAGTCGATAAATTCATTCGGTGCGATCCATGACTTGGTCGGATGCTGCCAACGTATTAGTGCCTCGAAGCCAACGGCTATGCCAGATTTGACATCGATTACGGGTTGGTAATGCAATACAAATTGTTCCTCCGTCAACGCAATTTGTATATCTTCACCCAATACCAGATCTCGCACATTCGCGCGATCAAGCAAAGGATCGTAGAGCTGGTAATGTCCTCTGCCTGCTGCTTTCGCCTGATACATTGCCGCATCGGCACGCCGGATAATTTCGATCGCGGTGATTGAGCTATCGTTGGTGTAAGCGATTCCTATGCTGGTGGAACATGCAATCATGACTTCATTTGCAGCCAACGGTTCTTGCAATGCCTGAATTATTCGCTTGGCTAACTGAATCGCTGTTTCTTGGCTGTCTATGTCTTCTAAGAACAGGGCGAATTCGTCTCCACCAAGGCGAGCCACGGTGTCAAGTTGACGAGTTTGCTCCGACAGTAAGTGGGCAAATTGGGTTAGTAAAGCATCCCCGACCGCATGCCCGTAGCGATCGTTGACTGATTTAAACAGATCGACATCCATATACAAAACAGCGCAAATCCGTTGATCTTGGCGCTCTTGTTTTTTCAAGGCATGCGACACTCGGTCAAGAAACAGGGTCCGATTTGCCAAGCCAGTTAAGGCATCGTGTAAAGCTAAGTGCTGTAATTTTTTTTCTGTGACTTTACGCTTCAAAAGATTCGATACATGGCGCGATACAAAGCTAAGCAACTCTTTATCTTTCTCCATATACGACACTAAAGGTGAATAGGTTTGTACCACCAAGGCACCCTTGAGATCGTCTCCAGCATGGATTGGCACACCTAACCACGATTCCGCGAGGGTTCCCAAGAGTTCAAAATCACCACGCTGCGAACGTTCGATGATGTCTTGGCGACTTAGTAAAAGTGAAGAGTTATTGAAAATGACCCAAGCGGACATGCCTCGCATTTCGGTATCAACCGGCCCAATATCGGCAGCAAGGTTGGGATGTCTTTCATCGACAAAATAAGGAAATTCGATGCGTCGGGTTTCTTCATTATAGACGGCGACGAAGAAAGACTTGGCGTAGAGAAGTTCAGTAATTAAATGATGAATTTTTTCATATACCTTGAAAAAATTTTCGTCTTCGTAGGTCAGCGCGGCGATATTAAACAAAACGCTCTGCAATTTTTTTGCGTACTCTAATTCACTGATCGATGATTCCAGTTGTTGAATTAAATTGGTCTGCGCTAATTTGGCGGCGACCATCGATGTGACCGCCGTGAGAATTTTGATGTGTTCAGCAGTATAAAAATTCTTTGCCAAATTTTCGCTGTCAATGACACCAATTAATTGGTCTGCATAAATAATCGGTATGGCCAATTCCGAACCTGATTGCTGCATATCGACGACGTAGCTGTCGTCGATACTGACATCATTGACGACGATAGTTTCGCGTTTTAAGGCTGCGCGTCCGACGATACCCTCACCCAAACGCAGGTGGAGCGCGTTGTTGACAGCACCTTGCTCCATAGTTTTGTGGCCAAACGCAGATTGTTGAACTAATAGCTGACTATTCGCATCCCATAGGTAAATAACACAGTCGTCAAACCCCATTTGCCCCACCACTTCATTCGTGGCGTACCACAATACGTCTTCTTTGGTGCGCAGTCTCAATAAAGCGATCGCAAACTCACTGAGGATATTGAGTAAAGAATTACGCTCGCGAAGAATGGCAATTTCGTATTCGTGATTGTCGCTGATTGACGGCTTATTAGGCATAGCAGTTGGTTTGATTGGTGATGTCAGCTAAATTGATTAGGAATACATCTAGAAATAGGCCTAGACATCTTGAGTCGTTATTGTAGTCGTGAAAGACTAGCGACAGACAGCATACTTAATTGTGCGGGAATTTTGCCCTAGCGTTGTAAAAAAATAGATAAATGGAATACAAAACAACAAACTTGCGATCGCAAGGCAAAAAAAGCAAAGCGCGGCTTACCGGGCTTTGCTTAGAAGGGGCAGGAATCGAAAGAGTTATCGCTAATGTCGTAGTGGCTTAATGCGAAAATTCCTTTTCGTGTAACCACGCGGCATGGTGGACTGTGCGTTTGCTTGCCGTCCAATCAGCCAACATTTGTGGTGCGATGTCATTGAGTGTTTTTAGCATCTCTGGCGTCGACGTGTTGGCTGCCAATTCGATTCGATGTCCATTGGGATCGTTGAAGTAAATCGATTGAAATAACTCATGATTCGTCGGGCCTATCACCTCTAGTCCTAAGCTTTCCAAATGCGTCTTGGCTTCCAGCAGACTATCCAGACTATCGACTTTGAACGCTAAATGCTGAACCCAAGATGGCGTATTCGGATCACGCCCCATCGGCGGTGAGTTGGGGATTTCAAAAAATGCCAATACATTGCCGTTACCTGCATCCAAGAAGACGTGCATGTAAGGATTTTCTTCTTTAGTAGAGGGAACACGATCTTCGGAAATCGCCAGCATAAAATCCATGCCCAGCGTTTTTTGATAAAACTCGACTGTTTCCTTGGTGTCGCGGCAGCGATATGCGACATGATGTACGCCCTGCATTGCAAATGCCATGTTAGTTCTCCCTAAATTAAATAACGCCGCGACGTTCTTGATCTTTTTCTATGGAACGGAACAAGGCACCAAAATTACCTTCACCAAAACTCAGATTGTTTTCGCGTTGGATGATTTCGATAAAGATCGGTCCGATAATATTCTTGGTGAAGATTTGCAGTAAATAGCCGTCGTCGTCACCATCGACCAAGACCTGATGCTGGGCAATACGCTTGTGATCTTGGCGCACGTAAGGCACGCGTTGGAATACGTCTTGATAGTATTCGTCGTCGATATCCAAAGTCTCGATTTCACTACCTTCGAGTTGATCGAGTGAATGCAAAATGTCTTTGGTCAGGAAAGCCAAATGCTGCACGCCTGGGCCATTGTAATCGCGCAGATATTCTGCGATCTGATCTTGTTCATTTTTTGGCTGATTGATAGGAATGCAGAAACTACCGTCAGGTGAGCGCAGCGCATAGCTAGTCAAACCGGTTTTCGCGCCTTGAATGTCAAAATAGCGCACTTCGGTGAAACCAAAAATACCTTTGTAGAAATCCGCCCACTTTTCTTGTTCGCCAAATGGGACATTATTGGTCAAATGATCGACCGTCAAGAAGCCCTTCTCTGGCTGAATTAGCGGTGATGCTAAAGCTTGAAAATCACGTTCGTAAATGGATGTGCCGCTAGAACTTGGCTCGATGAAATAGATCAGGCTGTCACCGATGCCATACACCGCTGGATAGGCATGATCTTTGTCGGCGTCAGCAACCGCACGAGCGCCGCGTTTCACGGCTTCTGTTAAGGCGAATGCCGCATTGTCAACGCGCCAGCCCATAGAGCAAATGGATGGACCGTGTTTTTTCGCGAATTCGGCGGAATTGCCCTGACGTTCGCTATTGATCAAAAAATGGATGTCGTTCTGACGGAAGTAGCTAATCGCTTTGGACGGGTGTTGGCGTAATTTAGAAAAGCCGAAAGCCCAAAAGAGTTTTTCCAAATGTTCGGCGGAAGGTCCGCAGAATTCAGTAAATTCAATACCGCGCAGATTCAAAGGATTTGCTTGTGTCATCGTCAGTCTCCAGAGGAATTATCATCACCAACACCATGTCGGTGAACTTTGTGCTTACTGTAATCAAGACACATCAACAAAAAAAGCGTAATATTTCGCACAACATCATCGAAAATTTAGATTGAGATTCTGATTTAATCATGAGCTTAGACCTTAACTTTATGCTGGCACTCGATACCGTCGTACGCGAGGGAAGCGTTGCCAAAGCCGCTCTGCGTCTGCATCGCGCGCAGTCCGCGATCAGTTATCAAATCAAGCAATTAGAACAACAGCTAGGATTGGCGCTGCTCGATCGTGATGGTTATCGCGTGAAATTGACTTCGGCTGGGGAAGTGATTTTGTCTGAGGGACGCCGCTTATTGATACAGGCAAATCAATTAGAAGCTCTCGCACGTGAACTCAATCAAGAATGGGAAGCGAAGCTGTTGGTGATTGTCGATGGAATTTTGCCCTTACAGGCGATCTTGAAAGCCTTGAAGCAATTGGCTGACGAAGGCGCACCTACGCGCGTGCAGGTCAAAGTCGAGTTTCTGCAGGGCGTACAACATCGTTTTGAATCCGATAAGGCCGATCTGATGATTGTCAAAGATTACGTCCCGCATCCGCATTTGCATGCAGAAACCCTAACCGAAATTGAATGCGTCTTGTGTGTAGCACCAAGTCATCCATTGGCAGACATGAAGGCGGTGAGTTTGGCGCAATTGCAGGCGCATACCGAGTTGTCAGTGCAGGATTCTAGCCAAAGCGGTAATGATGAGCATATTTTTGGTAGTGAACGGGTGTTTTATCTAGATGGATTTTTCGCCAAAAAAGAAGCCTTATTGATGGGGCTAGGCTATGGTTGGATGCCTATCTTCTTAGTGAAAGCCGAGCTTAAAAAGAAGCAATTAGTCGAAGTGCAGTTTGTCGAAAACTCACGTTATCGCTTTATTCCACGCATGGTGCATCATCGCGATCAAACTTTGGGACGAGCTGGCAGACGGTTGGCTGAGCTGCTCCGAGCGGAGCCACTTGGATAAAAAAAACGGCAGCGTGAAGCTGCCGTAAACACATGTCCGTTACCGGATAAAAATGATCTAGGCCAATTTAGTGTTTGACCACCTTGACTGATTTATTCACTTTAGACGAATCGATATAAGCAATGGCACCTGGGGTGTTGGCAACAAATTTTAAAATCTCGTCATCGCTGCTTAGTTCCTTTGGTGGCTTGGCACCACCCGTGAAAATTTGACGCGCCCATTGCGCTTTGAGTTGTGAGGGATTTTTCTTCAGGAATTTATTCCCGAATTCTTCCCGAACCGCTCCTTCTTTTTGATCTATCGGTGTCGCTTCAGATCCATTCGAAAAAGTCTTGGTTTGTCCGAGAAAAATTTTGGCAATTTGTTCTTCGTCAATGCCAGCGGCATTTGCCGGATTGATGATCACCACGACATCTGCCATTGCCAGCGGTGCCATGCCTAAACAACTGGCGCACAAAAAGACTTTCCTGAAGAATTTTTTAGAAAAGATAGCCATGATCATCTCTCCTCAAAAAGTAAAATCGTAGGATACGGTTGCTAATTTGCGCGTGTTATCTGTGCCGTTTAAAAAATCCCAACGGCTGCGATCTAGTTGAAATTTTAAGGCACTGTTGTCGCTGAGCTGATAGCGCAGACTGATACCAACATTTCTATCGACTTCCTCGGGCTTACCGGTAGAGCCATAGGCATTCAGACGGCTCACTGTGAACATAGGGAGAAAATTACCGAAGCGATAGCCAGCACCAATCAGGTATCCACGGTAGCTGCCACGAGCGGGAGCGGCATTCACTCTAGAGAACTCGCTGCGTACCACGAATTCATCACGATCGACATTCAAGGAGAGTGAAGAGTAAGTTTGGGGTGACGATTTACCAAACACAGCAGGATCGGGAGAGAACTGTTCAAGTCCATTAGGCCCTAAGCGTAATCGACGTTGTTTGGACTTATTGACGGCGGCACGCATGGTAAACCAATCGCGGTTCAGTTCGAGATCAACGCCATACATATTGTCCCATTCCACATCGACTCGTGAGGGGTCACTAAGTTTGGCGATCGGGACTTCTTTAGAATGTTCTTGACCGAAGTAGACCGTCGATTTCACTGCCCATCCACTGATGTCGTCGCGATATGTCAGATTGGCGCCGTTATAATTCACGACGGGCCAGCCATATACATCAGGCGGTACGCGTGCCCAGTTGTAGGCAAAGGCGACGTCCTGAAAATCAGAGTAAAAGAACAGTGGTAAGCGTTTACGACCCACTTGCAAGGTGAACTTAGGACTGAGGTTATAGCTGAAGTAAGCTTGCTCAACGGCGAGATCAGCATCACCAGCAGCATGTCTGGCCATCAACTGCCCGGTAAAAGAAAAATCATCATTGAAACTGAGATTACCTTGCAAACCTAGGCGTGATTCTGGCTTGAATGACCAACGTGATTCATACACGCTGCCATGAGAATAATCCGCGATATAGCATGGACATTTCCATTTGCTATTGTCAGGGAAGCCAACTTCTAAACCAGTTGCACTAAAAACTTTGCCCGCGGTCAAATTGCCGAAACCGGAGTACGTAAAATCTACAGCTTGACTCACTCCGGTTATGCTAACAAAACCCAATAAGGCAATTGCACGACATAGACCAACTGCTTTCAATTTACCCATTTCATGCTCCTTCAGTGAGGGTTGCAAATCATTGAGACCCGAGCGTCTGCGGAACGCGCTCTAGGCAGGCTGTATTGATGCTGTGTGATCTTAGTATAGACTTGCGCCTGTGAGGATGTGTGCCGTGGCGCAAGTTTTTGTGGGGTAAGATACTAAAAAGCAACGTTTGCGTAATTTTTTAGCATTTAACATTGATGGCACTCATGCAGGTGCATGAGATATTAATATGAAACTATTAGTACAACGAAGAGGCGCAGAGCAAGGCTGCACTCACACTCTGAATGGAAAATTAAGCATGGTATTTTATGAAGTCAACGTCACTGTCCGTCCAGATCTTCGCTCCTCTTTCATGACCTATATGCGTGAAAAACATATTCCTGAGATTTGGGAAACCCGATGTTTCCAGCACATACATTTTGATGAGGCGGGTGACAATGTTTTCAGGACTTGCTATCAAGCAGCGACAACTGCTGATTATCAGCGCTATCTGGATCAATACGCCAGCGCCATGCGAGCCGATTTCTTACAGCATTTTCCGGACGGTTGTGCAGTGAGTCGTCAAGTTTGGACTGGCATACAGTCTTGGGGACATTGACGGGAGCTCAACGCCCCCGAGAAGCTCACTGGCAAATGATCTAAACGAGTTCGTGGACTTAGAGCTGCCAAGAAAATTTGGTAAATAATTCGCTTTGTTGGCGTCTGGCGACCAAGCCTGGGGTGTTTGTATCAGTGATTGTCCAGCCTAAATAAATCGCACTCCCTACGCCCGCATGATGGGTGTACACAAAGGAACCGACTTTACGAGTGCTTTGTGCTGCAACAGTCTGAGTATAGGCGCGTGGATCACGCGTGGTACGGGCATTTTGCAAAATTATCCTGATGGTATCTTTCGCGCTTAGGTGCAAAATACTATTCAACTGCATTGCCGTTTCGGTATAGGTACGGTCTTGCGTGGCACTGTTTCCTCGCGCTGAGCTACGATTAATCCAATTGCTGGCGATACTAGGTTCTAGCTCCAATCGGTCGATTGGTCTGAGTTTTGCACTCATCGTCATGGAACCGCCGCGACCTAAGCGATTGGCCTGAATGTCGATGACATCCCCAAACGTGAAATCACTGGCGATCCTAGCGACCCGCTTACCTGGACTAGCAGCGATGCCGCCAGCGATTCGTCCTATGCTAAACAGTTCGCCGTCTTGATTAACCCGGTTGCGCACGGATGGACTGATGTTCATATAAGCGGAACTGTCATACGGGCCGGCAACTCTGACGCCGGGCGCTAGGATTTTCGACAATACTTGTCCTGTGCTATCGACTTTATATTCGGTACTGATGTAGGTATTGAATTCATTTAAGAAGCCAGTGCGGCCAAATTTTCTGGTGAGTTCGGCGTTGATACTGCGAAATCCTACCTGCGAGAAGAAACCGTTGTCGGCACGAAAATCTTTGCTGAAATCGCGTATTGTGGCCGATATTCCCCACACATCATTACCACGTGAATAATCAAAATAGGCGGCATGACCGTTGGTGGTGGCACCACGTTTTAAATTGCCCGTTGCATCAAGCTGCGCGTTGCTCGAGCTCATTAATAGCTGCGCGCGCATCAACTGATTTCTATCGATTTGCCATATGAAATCAGGTCCGGCCACTCGGTTATAGCCGTGACCCTCAGCGTACTGGCGGTCAGTGAGCACGCCACCGACGGCGAGTGATCCAAAGCGGAAATTTGCCCTAGCGTCAGTCGCTGTTGATGCCACAGGACTGGTGGCGTAAGCGGTGAAATACGTCTGCGGTATCAACACTAACGCCCCGGCAGTATCGCGACTACTCAAGATACTGAAATCTTTATCAGCGTCACGTTGCGTGTAGCGTATACCCAAATCGGGATTGGCAATCGTACGCGTGCTGATGGCATTTAATGGCGTGCGAAAGATGTCCGCACCTTCCAAAAAGAAGGGGCGTTTTTCTTGTACGAAAATGCCGAAGCGCGTATTGCCAGACAATTGTGGTGAATCCAGTTCTATCTGTGAAAAGTCAGGATTTAAGGTCGCATCGATCGTGATGGCAGAGCTGGGACGGAATTTTAAATCCAAGCTCAAATCGCGCGAGCTATTACTCTGTTTAGGCTTGCCATCCACTTCGTCTTGCCCCCGTCGCGCCACCAATTGCGGCGTGGCGTTCCAACTCATACCAGATGGCAAATGCTGCATTCCTTCTATCGGATTGGAATAACATAAATTGCAGCTGGTTGCGCGGGTGACTGCACCGCTGTACATACGATAGCGTTGATCTCGCGTCATATTCCTAAGCACTAATAAGCTCCAAGGAGTGCTGGAGTGCTTATCATAAGCAATCGACGCAAAAGGAATTTTATATTCAGCACTCCAACCACCCTCAAAGCGGGCGGTGCTGACTGAGAACTCATAATCGGGAGCAGTATCGTCGCCGCTGGTATCGCTATAGATACCATCCATGACAGCGCCGCGTGCATTGACATAGAAGACTTGAGCCGCTTTGTGACCACTGCTGGGATCGAGATACAGCGCAAAAAAATCCTGATCGATACTGATTTTGTCGCGACGGGCAAATGAATCACGAATCTGACTAGGGTCATTGTCAAAGCCAACTACGCCAACATAGAGAAAACTTTCGTCATACAAAACTTTGACTTCAGTGCGTAAATGCGCGGCGACATTATCGTAGGGCTGGGTTTGATAGAAGTCGCGGTGTGCAGTCACTGCACTCCAGGCGGCATCCTCGAGTTTGCCATCCAGCTTGATCGTTTCGTTTTTTTGTAATTGTTTGGCACGAAATTCTGCCTGCGCAACACCACTAAAGAGCAAGGCGCTCATGCAAAAAACAGAAAGAACATTCATAAGCTGATTAAAATTAATAATTGAGATAAGAGATACTAAACTTAGTAAGCTCTTGAGAGGATGTTCTTAGAACAGAGGAATGGTGTTTAGTTCAAAATAGCAATAAAAAAAGACTGCCGAGGCAGTCTTTTTAAAGTTGATTCTAAACGGTGAAGATTAGAATGAGTGCAATACACCAACTGTAGTACGCGTTGCTGTCTTATTGCCAGCACCGATGAACAAGCCCAATTCTTGGTCTTTAGTCGCTTTAGAATCTGCTTTAGCGTAAGAGAAAGAACCGTAGAAGGCTGTACGCTTGCTCAAAGCATATTTAGCAACACCAACGAATTGGTCTGCTTTACCTTTGACATCGCCAGAGCGACGGTTAGCGTAGTAAGCTGCTGTCAATGTTGTTTGTGGAGCGACTGCATAGTCAACACCAACGCCGAGCACACTGATATTACGGCCGGTTGTGTTCAATTCGTTTTCAGCGTAAGTCACTTTTACTGTGAAATCACTATTAACAACAAACTTCGCACCGCCTGTGTAAGAACGCAATGTCGAACTATTTGTCGCGTCTTTCAATTGGCTATAGGAGAAAACTGCTGTCAAACCATTTTGGCTGAAGCCAGCAGAAGCACCCATGTATGAGCTAGCAGATGCATCGCCAGTTTTTTCACCGAAACCATACATTGCGCCGAAATTGATGCCGCCCAATACGGATGGGAATGCATATTTCACAGAATTGTTTTGGCGTGTTGGAGAAGTAACACCAACGCTAGTACCGTGAGTACCGAACAAACCAACGTTGTTCAATGCGCCCAAAGCGATGTTTGGGTTAGTGCCAACGTGGGCTACGTTCAATGGATCCACTTGAACCAATGTGTCGTATGCCAAATTAGTTTGACGACCAACGTTGACTGTACCGAAGTCACCAGACAAACCAACAGATGCATTGCGGTCAAATAAATTACCTGCTGTACCTGTGTCAACGTTCAAAGAGCTTTCTAAGTTGAAATTTGCTTTCAAACCATTGCCCAGATCTTCAGTGCCTTTCAGGCCCCAACGGGAAGAAGACAAATTGCTAGCATCCAGTGACCATTTTTTGCCGCCAGTAGCGGATTGGTTAGTCATGTGAGATGTAGATGCATCGATTACACCATATAACACAACAGATGATTGTGCAGAAGCTGCGGATGCAAATGCACCCAATACTGCGAAAGCGATAAGTGATTTTTTCATCGAAAAACTCTCCAAAGGTTAATAAATCTTTTTTATGGATTGATGGGGGGCAATTACCCTACATCAATCTAAATTCTCGTCTCTTGTAAGTGTCAAATACTCAAAAACCATGACAACTTCTTGCCTCGTATGCTAAGTGCGATTGGAACAAATTGCACCGTTTTGGGCAAAGAGAATTGCGCTATTATAGAACATATTCAAATTTTATGTGGCATTGCAACAACAAAGCACCAAAAACGCTCAAAAAAACTGTCATCAGTATAATTTTTCTGTTAACGCAAAACCTTGTCTTAACACAAGGTTTTACGCTTAATTTTGCCACTAAGTACATTACAATTGATCTTCTTTCGCTATTTTCATCCTGCACCATGTTTATTAAAACTACTGATCAATTGTTGATTAATTTTGACCGTGCCCTACGCGTCATCTCAGGGCAGGCGCGCGCTTCCCGTCGTAATCCTGGCAATACCTGTGAAGACGCCAGCTTATCCGAGACAGAGCAAAAACATAGCGCCGGGTTGATGCGAGTGAATCATGTGGGTGAAATTTGCGCGCAAGCCTTGTACGACTCGCAAGCGGTTTTTTCTAAATCGGAAGATGTGAAACGACAATTTGCCCGTTCTAGCATTGAAGAAGAAGATCACTTAGCTTGGACTGCTGAACGTCTACAGCAGCTTAATTCCCATCCTAGTGTGCTCAATCCTATCTGGTATGTTGGTGCTTACGCATGTGGCTTGATTGCCGGGCGCTGCGGTGATGCTATCAGTCTGGGTTTTGTGGTGGAAACTGAGAAACAAGTCGAAGCCCATCTCGCAAGTCATCTGAAAGAACTACCGGCACAAGACGAAAAATCGCGCGCCATTGTTGAGCAAATGCGCTTAGATGAAATTGCACATGGCGCAGCGGCGGGAGAATTAGGTGCTGTTGACTTACCCGCGCCAGTCAAAGTCCTGATGCAAGCGATGGCAAAAGTGATGACGACCACGGCTTATCGTATCTAGGTGACATTACTAGCATGACGCTGATGAAATCGGCAAATCGCTGCAGATTTCATCACTTGCGCATCAACATTTCTCTAACTTCGCAATACTCAAATCGAGTAATTTCATTCCGAATTTGCCAAAATTGATATGCGCACGCGCGTTGCTGCCGCTACCTTCGATATTCACAATTACGCCTTCACCAAACTTCGCATGAGCGACGTTTTCGCCTATCCGCCAACCGCTCGTTACCTGATGTTTGGTCAAATGTTGGGCGATCGCATTGGCACCAGATTCGGGTGCATCGTCCCATGCTGATTTGGGGCGCGCGAACCAAGTTGGTTGAATCTTCGGTGATAGCCATTTCAATGATGCTTCTGGCATTTCATCGAAGAAGCGTGAGCGCATGTTGTAACGTGTTTGTCCATGCAACATCCGTGTTTGCGAAAAGGTCATATACAATCGTTGACGCGCGCGCGTGATTGCGACATACATTAATCGTCGTTCTTCTTCCACGCCCGATTCTTCCTGACTACTATTTTCGTGCGGGAATAAGCCTTCTTCCAAACCACCGATGAAGACCGCATCAAACTCTAAGCCTTTGGCCGCATGTACTGTCATCAATTGCAAAGCATCTTGCCCGACTTGCGCCTGATTATCACCGGCTTCTAAAGAAGCATGTGACAGGAACGCTGACAAGGGTGACATCACGGTTGGTAAGGCTGCATCAGCATCGATAATCTCTACCCCTTGATCGTTCGCAATCAAGCTACTTGCAGGTCTGGAGGCGGGACCTGCCAACGCAGGCGCATTGTGTCCGAAACCTTCTTCGGACACGAACAGGGTTGCCGCATTCACCAATTGTTCCAAGTTTTCTATACGATCTGCGCCTTCTTTTTCGGTCTGATAATGCGTGAGCAAAGTGCTGATATCTAATACCACCTGCACCATTTCTGGCAAAGGCAAATTCTGCGTTTCAAAACGCGCGCCTTCTATCAGCTTGACGAAATTGCCTAAGGAAGAACCAGCTTTGCCAGCCACATATGGCACCGCAGCATACAGTGAAATATTGTATTGTCGGGCGGCGTCTTGTAATTGCTCAATTGATCGAGCGCCAATCCCACGGGTAGGGAAATTCACCACACGTAAAAATGCTGAATCGTTGTGCGGATTGTCCATTAGCTGCAAATAGGCAATCGCGTGTTTCACTTCGGCTCGATCGAAGTAACGCTGACCTCCATAAACTCGATACGGCACATTCGCTGAAAACAAAGCATGTTCAATTACGCGTGACTGCGCATTCGAACGATACAGAATCGCAATCTGACTGCGCTCCAAACCCTCGCGAATCAGATTTTTTGCTTCTTCAGTGATCCATTGCGCTTCTTGTATATCGCTGCTGGCTTCAAAGATTCTGACCAACTCACCATGTCCGGCATCAGTCCGTAAATTTTTACCCAGGCGTTTGCTATTGTGCTCAATCAAGGCGTTCGCGGTATCCAGAATATGACCATGGGAACGATAATTTTGTTCCAGCTTAATCAAATTTTCTACGCGAAATTCTTTTTCAAACGCCGACATGTTGCCGACATTCGCACCACGGAAAGCATAGATACTTTGATCATCGTCGCCAACCGCAAACACCGCACCATGCGTGCCCGCCATCAACTTTAACCACTTGTATTGCAGATCATTGGTATCTTGAAACTCGTCGACCAAGATATGCTTAAAGCGTGACTGATAGTGTTCGCGTAATGGTTGATTACGACTGAGTAACTCGTAAGTGCGCAACAAGAGTTCGGCAAAATCGACTACACCTTCGCGCTGACATTGCAGATCGTAGAGATCATACAAAGCCACCATTTTTCGATTGAAATCATCATAGGCATCGACTGCCGCTGCGCGCAAACCCTGATCTTTGGCGCTATTGATGAAGTACATCAAGGTCTTAGGCGGATACTTTTCATCATCAATATTATTCGCCTTTAACAGACGTTTAATAAATGAAAGCTGATCGCCGGAATCTAAAATTTGAAAGGTCTGCGGCAAGCCCGCATCGCGATGATGCGCGCGCAATAAACGATTACATAGGCCGTGAAACGTCCCTATCCACATACCACGCGTATTGATCGGTAACATTGCCGATAAACGCGTCAGCATTTCTTTTGCCGATTTATTGGTAAAGGTCACCGCTAGCACGCCATTGGGCGAGATCTGTCCGGTTTGTATTAACCAAGCGATACGCGTTGTCAGTACGCGAGTTTTGCCGGAGCCAGCGCCAGCCAAAATTAAGGCAGATTGAGCAGGTAGCGTGACGGCAGCGAGCTGCTCTGGATTGAGATTATGTAGGAGATTTTGCATCCCGATATTATACGGGAGTGTTTAGATTGAAAAACTGATGAGATCGAAAAAGACTGATTTTTTATACAGTCTGTTTCTTTGCCTCATCGTAAGTTCGGAGCCATGTCAGTTGTAAAACTCGCGCATCACTGCTGGCGCGATGCCTGGCGACGCAGAGCTCTTTGGTAATTTGGTCTTTGGTTGACTCCCACTGCGGCAATTGGGATTCTTCGATAATTTCAAATAAGTCTATGAGTTTAAACTTGGGTGTCATGTCTGCTGCGTCGAACAAGCGTGCCATCCAAACATAATCTTGACCCCAACCGTCGGTATAAACCGTCCGCCCACTGAGGAAGAAATTGAGTTGTTCGGCAACGAACTGTGCGGTATTGCCGCGTTCTATTAGCACTTCACGTGGTATGCCATGCATCCGTGCCGCTTCTTGATCCCAGTGTAACCATTCGTCTTCTGGACGGATCAGTGAGCACCAACCCTCACCGTGGCGCCCCGAAAACCCGACTTCAATTGGATAACTGCCTTGTCCAAAACCTGAAGCTTCAAAATCGATAATGATGGGCACGGACATCATTGCTTACTCCTGAGATTGGCATCGCATGCAGCGACATGCAATAGGGAAATTCCATTGTGCCTTAAATTTTCGGCAAAGCAAGATTTTCGACGCAGGGGCAATACAGAACAGAGATTTATCGTGGTTTTTTTCACTCCTACTGTAGAAATCAGCAGGTACTACGCGCTATAGCCTATGGCAATAAGCTAACCCCATGCTCACGCTGACGGCGCAAGGTTTTTGTCGCGACAAAAATCTCGCGCAGGAAATAGATAAAACTTCCGATCAGGGCAAACACGGCTGCTACAAACAAAGCCGCTATCGTTTGGTCTAAGTGCAGATCTAAGGCATCGCCTAAGAATAAGGCAGCAATCACCAGACAAACCAATAGAGCACAGGTTGAGCTTAAGGTGATGGCGCGATTGATCAAATGTGAGCGTTGATACAGTTCATCTAACTCAATTCGCATATGCGGTGTCAAGCCGCTAGCGCCTTGGGTATTGATGACGTCTTCAATTACGCGTGAGCGGTCAATGATGCGCGCCAAACGATTGGTGAGTACGGTGAGATTGGTGCCGACACCAGTTAATAAAAACACTGGCGCAATTGCCAATTGAATAATTTGTCCGATATTGCCTAGATGTAGATTGATCACGTTGAGTCTCGTGGAATGCGGTGATTAAGTATTTTAGCAGGCTACACCGCAGGCGGCTTCAGGCTTTTGTGCTTCCTTGCGCATCGATTTCTAATCGATTCGCGCCCGTCAGCAACTTTTGACACCAAATTGGGCAGCCTTCGTCGCTTTTTATCCGCTCACTAAGTCGATTCAGGCACAGTGGCATCACTGAGCGATTTGCCTGTTCTCAAAGAGGAAAAATAATGACACAGTTTTTGACACACACACCAGTTTGGGTTTGGTTCTTATTGGCGACTTTATGTTTTATTGGCTATCAACAAACGAAGACGCGCCAACTGTCGTTGCAACGCCTAGTCATTTTACCGCTGATGATGTTAGGTTTATCGCTCTTGAGTTTAAACAATAGCTTTGGCTTTCAAGCAGCAGTGCTTGCATTGTGGCTTAGTAGTTTGTTGTTGAGTACGTGGCTCTTTTACAGCCGTCAGTCTAGTGCGGATGGTAGCTATGATGACGGGAGTGGATTGATGACCGTTCGCGGCAGTTGGTTGCCATTGATGTTGATCTTGGGGATGTTCCTTACTCGATACATCCTTAATGCGGGATTGGCGATGCATGCCGAGTTAGCACAACAATCGGCATTTAGTCTCAGCATTGCCACGACTTTTGGTGTAATCAATGGCGCATTTTTAGGGCGAGTGTTGGGCTTGATTGGTGGGCGTAAAGTTCGCAGTTTACTTCCAGCTTAAATCTGGCATCAGCGTTTCGGTTTAGCAAATTCGGGAAACTCTTCCAGCATAAAAGCTTCCAACTCAGCGCTATCCTCGATGCGCGCAGAGAGGTTGACGACGCGACCTAAGCGACTCGATTCCCAGCGGAAGTCACCTTTGTAGTGGGTACGGATAATTTCTATCATTTTGCGTACCATTGCGAGATCTAAGTTACCGCCGACGCCAGCATCAACTTCGATCGTTTGTTTCCAGCCATTGCTATTCACCTTCCAGCCACGGAAGGTGAATGTTCCTATCCGTACACTCTTGCTGACAATTTGAAAAACACCACTGGTGCCATCTTGCCCGCTTGCTTGTTGCATACTGCGTTTCACATTGGCTTCCGCGACTTGCTGTGGACTTAGGCCACGCTGACCTTGTTCTGCGGTGCGATTTTCATTGGCCGCATTGGCTTCCGCTTTTTGCCGGCGCTCACGTGCAGCGTTGAGCATTGCCGCCATATCAGGTACGACATCTTCATATTTTTTGGGAGGCTCTGCTACTAAATTTGGATCAACAATCGCATCTGGATTTGGCGGCGTGGCGATGGTGTTCTTGGCGGGTTTAGATTTAATCGGCTTCGATTTGGCGGCAGCTTTTTTGGGTTCGGGCTCGCCCTTTTTGACTTGTTTAATTTTGTCCATAATGAACATCATGGGACCAGCAACGGGTTTGCCGTTCTGAATATCTGCTCGGATTTTGAGTAACAAATAAAAAAATACGCCATGCATCAACAGCACAAGCATAATCGCGATCAAACGGCGTGGTCTGATCCTCAATTCGATATGAATAACACCTTGTTCTTCTAGCTCGCGCTCTTTTGATTCTGTGTACAACTTCATGCGGTCTGATTCAAATTGCTTTGCATTTCCATGGAAGTTCGCAAGGATACCGCAATCTGAGCAAAATGCTTGTATCAAAGCATTGCAGCTAAGGATTTGCAGAAGAAGTGCTGGATTTGGGGTTTATTTGGTTGTCTTTGACAACTAAAACTCAGGTAATATGATGTCTTCACTTAACATCCCTACTTTGCTATGCCATCCAAACCAAATTCAGGTTCTTTAGTTAGAGAAGTCAGTCGCTTATTCGTACGCTCGCAGCGTGCTCAAACTTCTTGCGTTGACGGTGCCTCCAATGTCCAGTGTCATGTGTTGACCGAATTACTCAGAGTCGATGGCATTACACAGCAAGCATTGGCTGAACGCCTTTCTTTAGACAAAGCCTGGATCAGTCGTGCCGTCGATTCTCTGGTCGGTGATGGCGTCGTTTCCAAAGTTCCACACGACCTTGATAAGCGCAGCGTGCAATTGAGTTTGACACCGCTGGGGCGGGTACGCGCTGAGAAACTAGAGCAAGCGCTAAATACGCATGCTGCTCAAGTGTTTGATAGCATTCCAGCAGAAAAGCATGCGCAGATTATGGATTCTCTCGCGATTTTATTTGAAGCCTTAAACAAGCATACGGTGGAAGTGACTTCAGAGTAGCTGCTGCGCGGTGATAACAGGGCTAAAACGCTGCCGAACATCGTGGTGTTGGGTTCGATCCGACAAGCAAAATTTACCTCTTAGATATTGAGACCGGCATAATCATGTCTGGCGAGACGGCTAATGAGGCAAAGTCTATCTCGAAGAGTGCCCCGAGTTCGCATTGTTGTTGATACTTGTTTATGGTTTAATGATATCTGTTTTTGCTCTGCGTCATTTCCTCTCAGATCAGCCTTTTTCCTACTTTAAGATTCTCTAAGGTACTTCATGTTGTCATTCAAACGCCAGTTCGCCATCTCTTCCTGTGTAGTGCTCGCTTTGCTTAGCTCCGGCTGCGGCTTGGATGCTTTTGCCACCCGCTACGAAGTCAGTGTGACTGTCAGTGGATTGAATGGCTCAGGCTTGATCTTGCAGAATAATGGCGGCGCTAATTTAGCCGTCAGCTCGAATGGCGTCGTCAAGTTTGCCTCCTACTACGATAATGGTGCCAAATATGCTGTCACAGTGTTGACTGCGCCGAGTGCGCCGGCTCAACTCTGTACTTTGAGCAATGCCAGCGGCACGATTGCCGCAGCGAACGTCAGTAACATCACTTTGGTGTGCAGCAATACTGCCCGCTATGCTTACGTCGCCAATCAAGGTGATAATTCAATTTCAGCCTACAGCATCAACAATGCCACCGGTGCCTTAACCAGTCTCGCTGCACCAGTCATGGCTGGCTCTGCGCCGAGTGCGCTTGCGGTGAGCGCCAATGTTAAGTATGTGTACGCGGTCAATTCTGCCAATCAAAGTCTTTCAACGTTTGCTATTAACGCGACCACGGGTGCCTTGTCCTCTGTCGGTAATGGGATCCCCACTGGCCTCACGCCGACCTCGCTGGCGATAGACCCAAGTGGTAAATTTTTGTATGTGACCAATCAATCCGATAGCAGCGTGTCCGGCTATAGTATTGATAGCAGTACGGGCGTCTTAAAAAGTGTAGGCGCTGCCGTCGCGGCAGGTGCAGGTGCCAGCTCGGTGGCGATAGAGCAAAATGGAAAATTTGCGTACGTCGTGAACAGATCGGCCAATACGATATCGATCTTCAGCGTCAATACCAGTACGGGCGTGTTAAGCGCGACTGGCACGCCAGTAATAACGGGCATGTCACCAAGCGCGATCACGATCGCTCCTAAGGGCAATTACGCCTACGTCACGAATAAATCCAGTAATTCTATTTACACTTTCAGCATGGATGCGACTACTGGCGCTTTAAACAAAACAAGCGAGGTAGCTGCTGGCAATTTACCAAGCGCAATTGCGATAGAGCCGAACGGCAAATTTGCCTATGTCGCCAGCACGACTGATAATGCGGTTATTAGCTATGCCATCAACAGCAGCACTGGTGCGCTAAGCAAGGTAGGCATTGCCACAGTCAAAGGTGTGGTCGGCATGGTCGCTGCCAAGGAATTTTTGTACGTCACTAATAGCATAGACAATACGGTGTTGGTGTATGCGATCGACGCCAACACGGGAACCTTGAGCACTGTGGGCGCGCCGATAGCGAGTGGAAAAAATCCAGTGGCGATTACGACGACGAATTAAACCGAAGTGCTTATTTGAGGTTTATCTTGGTAGGTAGTCAGCCGCGATGGCACGATGATGCGATGATTTTTTCGGTGAAATTCAAGCGCATCAACCCCGGCATGACGATGCTTAGGGCAGTATTGATGACTTTCAGAAGCTCTGAATCGATATGCTGCTTCTGAATTTTCGCTACATCAGATGCCCACCTTCATTACTCACCGCCGCTAAATAACGCTGCGCCTCTTCCCAGCTGATATTGCTGACTTTGACGCGGTCTGGCTCTTGTGACTGGATCGCTTTTGCACGACGCAATTTGGCTTCCTCTTGTTCTTGCAAGCGTTTCTGTTTTTCCACTAGGGCATGCAAAGCGGCTGAGGCTTGCTGCCGTCTCTGTTGTTCTAATTCTTTGCGTTGTCGTCTTTGTTCGGCACGTTGCTGAGCCGCGATGTCGGCCGGCGAAAGCTGTGGCGTGATTGGGCTGGTGGCTTGTACGCCAAGTGTTTGCACGGTTTTTTCTGCTTGCACCATCGCTTGTAATAAGGCCAAGGCACTGGATGGCCTGTGTTGGGCGGATAGGGCAAAACCGCTTTGTAAGACTTGCCACTGCCTTTCACTCAATGCGCTTGGTTTTTTTGCGACTTGCTGATGGTGACGATATTCGCCGAAAGGCAAGACGCCCTCTAGCAATTGATAGATCATGATCGCCATTGCATACACATCCAAAGCTGGGGTGTATTGTGCTTGTTGGTTGCCCGCCTCCGGAGCTCGATAGCCGGCGGTACCCGCATGCGGTGAGCGGGTGCTGGCAAAGCCTGTGGTGCTCAGTCCTGCATTGGTTTGGCTACGTAGACGTGCTGAGATGCCGAAATCGAGCAGTTTGACTTCACCTTGTTGGGTCAATAAGAGATTACTGGGTTTGAGATCGCGGTGTACCAATTTGTGTTTATCCCAGGCGTATTGCAGCGCATGGGCGACTGGTAGCAACATGCTTAGCACTTGTTGCCAATCACAACGTTGATGTTTGCTGAGATAGGTATCGAGGTCTTGTCCATCTAGGTATTCCATCATGATGAAATAACTATTGGTAGCTGGATCGCGTGCCCAGTCGTAGACTCTGACGATATTTTCATGGGCGAGTTTGCGGACCAGCGAGGCTTCTTCTATCAATAAGCGGGTATGCAATGCACTCTGCGTGAACTGTGGCGGTAATATTTTTAAGGCGAGTTTTTCGCTATGGCCCAAGGCTGCCTGTGTGGCCAGATCCGTGACTTGCCACACTTGCCCCATGCCACCTTGGCCTAACAGCCGTTCTAATTTGTAGCGTTTTGCTTGCCCGCCAATTTCCTGCCCGGCGATGAAGCCGAGGTCGGTGCCTTCGCTTGAAACATCATCTTTGTTGGATGTACCGAGTTGACCGTTGGGGCCGAACTCATTGTCCAGGATGGCGTTTTTTCTTTGGGTAAATTCTTGCTCGGTCAGTAGCCCTTCATTGAGCAGATCACGCAATTCTCGAATTTTTTGTAGTGGCTTCTGCATGATTTTGCTTGGATTACTGCTCGGTGTTAATTGACAAGGATAGCTATCTATAAAGCTGTCATTTCCTACCATTGGGCTGCGTAGGCGTTCGGTGCTGCCCAAAGTTTTGTACCATATTTAAATCAATCTGATGCCGTCTTTGCAGCTCCACTTCCCTTTGCTCGCGTTCTTCACGTAAGCGTTCCTGTAGCATTTTCATAACTTGCTCCAAGCTCATGCCTTGCTGGATTTGTGCCATTGCGCTCATAGCCTGTGCCGCGTGCATCGATTGTCCTGCTTGTGCCGCCAAAATCTGTTCTGCGCTCATGCCTGCTTGCGTTTGCAATTTCATGACTTCCGCTAAGGCCGTGGCATTTGGCACGTCTGCTGTGGCGATCTTGCCAGTTTCGCTGAAATTGGCGATGCTACTTAGACGTTCGATTTCCATCTTGGCAAGCGCAATTTGTTGTTGCTGTTCTGCGTTTACGCTTTGTTGTTGCCGCTGCCAACGTTGATGTTCTTCATCCTGACTAATCTGCGCACGACTCTTTTCCAGCTCCACGGCGTGAGCCGCTTTCTGCTGTTCTTGCTGCGCTAGGCGCTGGTGCACTTCCAAGGTGCGCAATAATTTGTCTTGTTGGGTGACCGAGCGTGCCAGTTCGCTTTCCCTTTGTAGGCTATCGATGCTGGTTTGTACTTGTGCGACTTTGAGTTCGGTATCGGTGTCTTTGACTTGTTCTTCTCGGTGTAAATCGCGATAGCGCTGCTGTTGAAGCTCGTCTTCCCACGCTTGCATGCGTTGAAATTCACGCGCCCTGACTTCTGTTTCTAGGCTGATCTGTATTAAACGATTTTTTTGGCGCTCATCTTCTAATTCTTGTTCGCGTTGTTCCAGTTTTTCTTGCTTTTCGCGTAGATTTTGCGCCTGCAGCACCTGTAGTTCTTGGTCGGCGATTAAGCGGCTTTGTGCAATTTCATGTTCTAGCTGTAGCCTTTGAATTTGCTGTGTGATGTCTTGTTGCAATGCTTGTGCCGCTTGTTTGCAATGGAGTTGGCATAGCTCAGACTCGGAGCGCATTTTGATACGCGCCAGAGTGCGTATATGTAGCCATTGATCGGCTTCGTTTTGACGCGCTTCCGATTTTTCTTTGAGCTGGTGTTCTAACGCCCGGATAGTGTCAGCGGTTTCTTGCGTGAGTGCTTGTTTGCGGCTATGGGCTGTGGCGATCTGTTCGTACAAATCGATTTCGCGCAGACGCAGGGTTTGCAAACGCTCCGCTTCATCCTGTTGTAACTTGGCGCGTGTCAGTCGCTTTTTTGCTTTGTCATGTTCGCCTTGTAGATACAGCCAGCCTAGATCTTTGCCAAATTCCTGACGCATTTCTTCATGGCGGTAACGCAGTCGTACTTGCTCTTCTTGTTTGGCAATGCGTTGCCATTCGCGCTCGTTATACAGAGAGTTTTTGTCTTTTGCCTGCGCTAATTCGACGCGTTGTGCGTCAATCTGTAGATTCGCTCTGGTTGCTTGTTCACTCAATTGCTCTCTGTCGCCCGATAATTTGTCATGGCGTAGTTCTGGTACGGTCGCCTGCGTCGCCGCGAAGCCAAAGCTCGCCAGCTGCTGGTTCACGTCGGCGAGTAAATGGGCGTTTAATTGCGTCATCAGATCGGCCTGATCTTCGATACTGCGCAGTGATTGACTGCTGAGCCAGCTTTGTAAAGACAGCCTGATACTGGCGGCAAATAACTCTTGTAATTGTACGGTCGTCAGACTACCTGGCCCGCTCATGAAATGGTGGGCGAAACTGGTAATCTGATCGATCTTGACCCGGACTAAACAGCTCGCCCGCATCGGCAAAAATTCAGCCGTATGCAGGTGGTCAAAATCAAAGTGGAGCGCGAAGGGCGTGGAGCGGGTAATTAAAATCGATAAAGGCTGATCGGGTGCAAAGTGCCTAGTTTTGGCGAGCAGACTGACACTATCGTAGTCGCCAGCAAACAACTCAACACTACGTTGATCTTGCAGAATAAAGGCACGGGCACGCGCTGGGATTTCAAAATGTTCTTTGGCGATGTTAGCGACCGATTGCACAGCAAAGAATATTGCCACTTCATCGTCGGCCGGGATCCAGCGTTGTTGACGTAAAATGGCGTCGTGAAATGGGCTGCCCAGCATGAGTCCGCATTGGGTGCAGTAGTCAGAATCTCGCCGATTTTCATGCTCGCAACGAACACAAATTATTTTAGGACTAGCAAATAACTTGCGCATACCAAACTCCTACTCCAGGCCTTGCCTCGGAAACATTTAAAAAATAATTGCACTGAGGAAAAGAATAGCACTCCCTTTTTTATCGAGTGAGATGAAAAGAAGGGGAAAAGCAGCTCAAATCGGGCTTATACAATAGCCTGTCATGACAGCCTATCGTGATAAGGCGTATGTTGGTATTGGTAGCCGTGCAAATGTTCATGGCAAGACGACAAGTCACTGCTAGTGTCAAGTCGGTGATCTTGTAAAGCTTGCTGATCATGAAACCAAAATTGTCCCTGACGATGGAAAAAAATCGGTGTGTGAAATGGTGTGTGAATGTGAGCTTCTGGCCGCAGCTCCGGTGAAATCAAGTAAAGAAGCTCAGTGACCTGCGTATTGACTAGCTTTTGCAACACCAGCGCGTGAGGGAAAATTTGCGCGACTCTTAACTGCACGATGCCTTTGATGTTGGCACAAAAGTCGATTTGCATACCAGCGAATAATTGCATAGCTTGATTTTTTTCTAGAATAACACCATCAACGATGACACCATAGCGCGAGGTATCGATAATCTCCACACCACCAGTGTCGGTGCGGCGCAAAATGGCGTGCTTTGCACTAATGCGACGCGTGAGCTTAGGGTCATCATGATGTAACAGAATATCGGCCGCCGGATATTGTGCATCCATACGGCCTAACAGCCATTCTTTTAAGGCGAACAAACGAATCGTTGCGCGTGTTTTTGCTACCAGACTGGCGGTATTGTGTTGAGCGTCGATTGGCGCTGGGAGTGCTTCTACAGATGCCGGTGGTAAATTGATTTCGGCCAAGTTTGCCAAATGTGGGACGGCGACTTCGATTAACTCTTCGTCCCAGGCGATGCTGCTCAGTCCGAGTTCACATTTACCACCATCGTTGGTTCTGCTACTGCTCATGTCGACTTGGGCAATCGCCGCATCTTTAGCATAGATCGCGATGTCCAGATTCGCATGTCTGGAATCATTTGCATGATGCAGGCCACTGAGCTTGGCAATCGCGCCATCTTCGGCTAGCACCCTGACATTCTTTTGCGTAGCCAAAAAGACTTGGTGAATTTCACTCAAACTCGCGTTACTGCGTGGTAAAAGTATGGTCGCGGTGCAGGTCCATAAATGGGGATCACCCGTAGAGTCTTGGTAATGCAGTCGTACTTCCAATGGGTACTGGCCATGTTCTTTATACTTGCTCGAAAAGCTGAGCATCAGTGGCGGCCATATCCCTGAAGGTGTGCGGTGTAGTGTTTGTTCACGCTGTGAAGTGCTAATTAACTCAGAGCGAAAGTGAAAGCTTATTTGCCGTATCGATGGCGCCAGATCGGCGCGTAATTCTAGTTTCAAAGTCTGACGTCCACCAGCGGCGCGCGGATCATAGCCGCTGAAACGTACAAACATCGTCGTGGTGCACGCGTGTTCATTCACAGTCTGGGGGGGGAGACTTTGGCTTAGGTCAAGTACTTGCGTTTGATTCATCGTGAACTTCAGTGGCGCTGTTTGACAACACTGTAGTCTCAAATGGGATCGCTAAATCCCCAGAACAGACGGCTGTTTCTTCGCTATTTCTCCAGCCAAGAAGTGAGTTGAACAAAATCAAAAGTCAAATCCATAAGATTGACCAGCAACGTCCGGTGCAGTAACCTAGCCAGCTTCTTTAAGTCAGCAGCATCGCGACTCTCACTACAACCGGAAACTGGAATGAAAAAGATTGTTGTCAAATTTGGTGGATCTAACCTGCGTCAGGCGCAAGATATCGATCGCGTTATCAACGTCGTACAAAGCTATCAGCGTCCTTTGGTATTGGTCGTCTCCGCTTTTTATGGCATCACTAATGCCTTGATTGCTTGCGTACAAGCGGCCAAAGAAGGCGCAGGCACCAAAGCGGCATTGGTAGAAAGTCAGGACTACACCTTACATTTGCGTCGTTTAAAACGTGAAATTATCGAGGCGAACGTGGCCGATCCAGCGGAACGTGATCGGATCGAACAAGCTTTGGCTGTGCGTATTGATCAGTTAGATCGCTACTTGACTGGCATTCACTGCATAGGCGATGTGCCGACATTTGTGAACGATGCGATCCTGAGTTATGGTGAACGGCTGTCGAGTTTGCTGTTAACCGAAGTGTTGCTTAGCCGTGGTATTGAGGCGCGCGAAGCCTTGCCCGAAGATATTGGCTTGATCACTGACGGTGTGTTTGGTAATTCAGCTTGTGATTTTGCCGCGAGTACCTCATCTGTTGCCCGTGCTTTAGAAGGTGATGGCGTGATTATTGTGCCAGGGTTTTATGGTGTAGATCGCGACGGTAAAGCGACCTTGTTTGGCCGCGGTGGCTCTGATTATTCAGCGGCATCGATTGCTTGCTGCATCGGTGCCGAATCTTTGGATGTATGGAAAGACGTCGATGGTTTCTTAAGTGCTGACCCGGGGACAGTGAGCTCCCCGCGTTCAATTGCGCAATTAAATTATTTAGAAGCGGCAGAATTGTCGTATTTCGGTGCAAAGATTTTGCATCCACGTACGGTAGAACCTTTGTTTAACCAAGACATTCCGATTCGCATTTTGAACATTACCCGCCCAGAACGCGGCTTACAGCCTTATACGATGATCAATAATCAACGCAAAGTGACCAAAGACGTGGTGAAAAGTGTCACCTCAACCGAAGATGTGGCGATCCTTAAACTGCATGGTCCTGGCGTTGGTTTTAAATCGGGCATCTTGGCGCAAGTCACCAATGCGCTAGACAGTCATGGCATTAATATTAAGAGCGTATTGACCGCACAAACGGCGATCAATATTTTGCTCGCGCGTGATCATTTGGACGCCGCTTATGACATCGTGGCAGAACATCATTTAGCCGGTGTGGTGGAAGTATCGCGCAATGCCGAAGTGGCAATTGTGGCGGTGGTCGGTGATGGCGTATTAGAAGCGTCTGATGTAGGCAGTGCCATTGCCAGTCGCGCACTGTCAGCGGCGATCGCCAGTGGCGTGCGAGTGTGCTTAGCTGCGGCGGGTGCTAGTGAGGTGGCTGCTTATATGTTGGTACACCAAGAGGATAGAAAGCTCGCTTTGCAAGCCGTGCATAGTGAATTTTTTGGCTAGCAGCCCGTGATCGCTTGGTTTTCGTTCAGCACCATTTTATTACTAGCAAAAACAAGATGAATCCAGCCCCTTCGATCAGTGAGACGACTCTAGGCCGGCCTTTAGAAGGCTGGCGTCTACGCCTCTACACGATTATTTTTGAGGCCGACACTAAAGCTGGACGTGCTTTCGACATCGCGCTGATCTTAGCGATTTTGTTAAGCGTCTTATTTGTGATGCTGGGTAGTGTAGCAACTATCAATGCCAAGTATTCCTCGCTATTTAGCTGGGTAGAGATTGGATTTACTGCGCTGTTTACGATCGAGTACGTGGCCAGATTAATTTGTGTGCGCCATCCTCTACGATACGCTTTGAGCTTCTTCGGTATTGTCGACTTGTTAGCGATGCTACCTAGTTACTTGGCGCTGTTTTTCCCCGAAGTGTATGTGCTGGTGGATATTCGCGTCTTGCGCTTATTGCGAATATTTCGCATCTTTAAACTAACCGCCTACCTCGCCGAATTTGCCACTTTAGGATCTGCTTTGCGTAGCAGTGCTCGCAAAATTATGGTGTTTTTATCCGTCGTGTTGATGGTCGTGGTCGTGATGGGAACAGTGATGTACGCGGTCGAGGGCGAAAAGAACGGCTTTACTAGTATTCCAACGGGTATTTATTGGGCAATCACCACCATGACCACCGTAGGTTTTGGTGACATAACACCAAAGACTGACCTCGGGCGCTTGATCGCTTCGACCATGATGCTGATGGGCTGGGGTGTACTTGCCGTACCAACTGGGATTGTAACCGCCGAAATGACCGCTCAACGCCGTGAAACGAGACAGACATTGACGTCAACCACACGCACTTGCCATGAATGTTTAAGCGAGGGGCATCAAGCCGATGCGAATTTTTGTCAACATTGTGGTGCGCCACTGACGCCATATCAGCATTAGCTTAGTAAGCGACTGTTGATTTGGTCCTTGAGAGGTCAAGGCGAATTCAGTCATGTGTAATGACAGAGCGACTGAAGTTATTTGGGTTGCTCTTTTTTGTTCTCATTGCTAGAGATTCTTTGACTTCTGATACAAGAATTCAGAGGCGGCTTTGTGATGAGACGCCGCCTTTATCGCAAAAAAACTGACTACCCAATCATATCCCGCTGCAAGCGACGTGGTACTTCCCAATCGAGTTCCCAGTCGCGCTTCTTTTCTAAGGCGTCGATGTGTTTGAGTTTTTTGTCTTCAATAAATTTGCCAGACAAAATCAATTTTGGCTTGGTCGGTGCGGAGACAAAACCGCGCACTTCCCATAAAGAGCGCTTGACAGTCGTGGCGGCCAAAATGCCGTAGTCCGCGCCACAAGTGATGCCTTTTTCTGCGACCACGGCTTCACCTGCTTTGATGTACTTCGCGGCGTAAACTGTGCCTTTGGTGGCGATCCAGCGACCACTGTGGATTTCACCTTGCAAACTGGTGATTTGACCAACGGCACGAATGGTTCCCCATGCGCTGATATCACCGTGGCTGTGAATCGAGCCTACGCTCAGATTGCCTTGGCAAATCACTTCACCAGCAAACAAGCCACCATTAACGGCGATATCGGTTTCGCTAAACACTTCACCCTTGACATTCACATCACCATCAACGGCGATAGCGATGGCGCTCAGATGACCGCCAACGTATTGCACTTCAGCCACGTCCAACACATCATCGAGCTGCAAATTGCCATGGCAATCGAGCACGTCACATGAGAGATAGCCGAGTACTTGGATGTCGCCATAGCCACCAAAGGTTTCATGGTGCGCATCGCGTTTCAGAATTGCTGGATGCACCAATTTATCCATATAGGCACTGCCATCTTTTGCTGGCTTGGCTTGGTCCAATTCTAGCAAGCGCGCCATCCATTCGGCATTACATCCGGTTTTTAACAAGAACTCGACCTCAATATCACCAGCGCAATCAAGTGCTTGACCAACATATAAAGATTGAACTTTGATATCGCCTGTCACCGTTAATTTACCGAGGCAAAAAACTTCTTCGGCTTCTAAATTACCATCGACTAACAAATCACCACCGATGATGACTTGATTGGTAATTTGTAAGTCGCCTTGGATATGGGCATCGCCCGTGCTGGCGAATTGTTTGCGTTTGAGTTTTTTCGCCAGGAAAGGCGCTGGTGCAGGAGTAGTCATTTTGGCTCTTAGTCTTGGTGAAAAATCAGGATGGTAAGGAATCTAGGCGTCCAGCTTCTGCTAGCTCGCGGATTAGTCGAATCGTATCAACATCAGCCTCTTCATAGGCAGAACGGCGATAGGCGTTGTACATCTCATTCTCGATATCTTGTTCAGCAGTATACCCATTGTCATACACAAAACGCACAAACAAAGTATTGGGTACTGGCTCTTCTATGCTCATACGTAAAGACGATTGCGGAATGTCTTGCTGCGAGGGCACATCATAATGCACATGCTGTTGATGTACAAACCTGACTTGATCAATGATGCGTAAGTCACCATAGCGTAAGCTGCGCTGCATGGAGAGCTCGGTGCGCTCGGTGATACTGCATTCATCGATATAATCGACGAATAATTTTGGTGATTCTGCGCGCAGAACTAAACCGCGCCACAGCTGTTCACGGGTAATGACGGGAATGCTTGGATTGGCTAAATCATTGATTTCAACCAGATGTTCAAATTTCATATTGAGTCCTTGTGATTTGGGTGAAGTTTACACCAGCTTTTAACCCAGATTTTCCATTCGGATTTGTGATGTGGACCGGTACACTTTTTGAGTCAGTTTTGTTGCGAACGAGGCGTCAATAGCGAGCTAAGGACATTCAAAAGCAATGCAGAGAAGCAAACATGACCAAAAAATGCGCCGTCAGCGTTTAAATAGTACCGCAGGTGCGCCTAGTGGGAAATCTGGGTGGAATTGGTATTCTTAAGTTGATTTTTCCGCCAAAGCTGCCCAAGCTAAATTTGCCCATCCAAATAAAAATGCCAATCCTCCTAGTGGCGTAATCGCACCGAGTACACGGATGCCGCTAGCTGCCAACAGATACAGACTGCCACTAAATAGGACGATACCAAGCAGCATGCTTATTGCACTCCAGCGTATCTTTTTCGCGTCCCAGCGAGGTAACAAATTTGCCAGCGCCAATAAAGCGAGACCATGCAACATTTGGTATTGCACAGCGGTCTGCCAGACGCTCAGCATCTCGGTACTGAGAAAATTCTTTAACGCGTGGGCTCCGAAAGCACCGGCAGCAATCGCGATCAATAGATTGATCGCCGCACAAGCGATCAGGTGGCGTTCGTTCATAGACATGACTTTCGCAAAAATTGCAGACGAAAAAAATGACCGGACGAGCCGGTCATTCTTCTTACACACTTACACTACACACACGGGAGCGATTTTAGCATGCTAATGATTATGCTGCAGATTTTGCTGAAATTTTACTCGTTTCAGACATCGCAAACTCTGCTATTAACTTTGCTTCTTTCTCTTTCGCTAATTTGAAATGACGCTCTTTGACGTGACCATAGCCGCGAATGTCCTCAGGGATACTTGCAATCGCCACAGCTTTTGATAAATTTCCAGCATTCAATTGTGGCAATAATTTGCTGATCAATTGCTTGTATTCGACAGGCAAAGCACGTTCCATGCGACGTTCTTCGGTATAGCCAAACACGTCCAGTGCCGTGCCGCGCAGAGATTTGAAGCTAGCTAACACACCAAAAGCCTTCATCATCCATGGTCCAAACTGCTGCTTGATCAACTCGCCTTTGTCATTACGCTTCGCCAATAATGGTGGAGCTAGATGGAAATTAATCGCGTAATCCCCTTCAAACATGTCAGCAATCTTTTGCTTAAATTTTCCATCGGTGTACAAGCGAGCGACTTCGTATTCGTCTTTATACGCCATGAGCTTGAACAAATACTTTGCGACCGCTTCAGTCAAACGCAAGCCTTTGCCATCCACTAATTTGCTTTCTGCTGCTTTGACTTGATTCACAAAATCGCTATAAATTTGTGCATAGGCAGTGTTTTGATAGTCGGTCAAGAATGCTACGCGTTTCGCAATCGTGTCTTCCAATGTCGGTGCACGTTTGAGTTCGATCACTTGTGCTGGCGTGGTTAAACGCTGTACTGCAGCTAAGTCATTTGCAGCGATACGTCCCCAATTGAAAGCTTGCTTGTTGAAGTCGATTTGCACGCCGTTTAATTCAATCGCGCGCATTAACGCTGCTTCAGTCAAAGGCACCCAAGCTTTTTGCCATGAGTAACCCAGCATAAACATATTCGCCGCGATACTGTCACCCATCAAAGCTGTGGCGATCGTGGTTGCATCGACCATATCAACACGGTCTTGACCGCAAGCTTTGCGAATTTCCGCTTCCGCTGAACCCGCTGGGAATTGCCAGTTAGGATTCTTAATAAACGTCGCCGTCGGGCTGCTGCTGGCGTTGATCGCACCTTGGGTACGACCTTCGCCCATACGAGAAACGGCGTCTTTACCAGCGGTCACAATCAAATCGCAACCGATGACAAGATCAGCCATGCCAGTACCAACACGTGTGGATTGGATGTCTTCGGCTTTGTCTGCTAAACGCACGTGCGACATCACCGCGCCACCTTTTTGCGCCAAACCTGTCATGTCCAACACGGAGCAGGATTTACCTTGCAAGTGCGCCGCCATCGCCATGATCTGACCAATCGTGATCACGCCTGTTCCACCTACGCCAGTCACGATCACGCCATACGGCGTTGCTGTGCTTGGCAAGACTGGTGCTGGCAAACTGCTGACATCAAATGCGCCACCCGCTTCGACTTTCGTCTTCGCTGGCTTCTTCAATTTACCGCCTTCTACCGTCACAAAACTTGGGCAGAAACCGTTCACACAGGAGTAATCCTTATTGCATGAAGATTGATTGATCTGACGTTTGCGTCCGAATTCAGTTTCTAAAGGCTCCACCGATAAGCAATTCGATTGCACACCACAATCACCACAGCCTTCGCAGACGGTTTCATTGATCACAGCACGTTTAGCTGGATCAGGGAAACCAGGCTTGCCGTCTTTGCCGATTTTTTTCCGGCGGCGACGCTTCTCAGAAGCACAGGTTTGGTCGTAAATCATCGCGGACACGCCTTTGCATTCACGCAATTCACGTTGTACTGCGTCGAGTTCACTACGATGGCGAATGGTCACGCCAGCTGCCCATGGATAATTCGCTGGATATTTTTCTGGCTCGTCAGTCACCACGATAATCGGTGATACACCTTCTGCCGCGATCTGACGTGAGATCATGCCTGGATCGAGTGGACCGTCAAATTCTTGCCCGCCAGTCATCGCGACCGCATCGTTAAACAAAATCTTGTAAGTGATATTCACATTGCCGGATACCGCTGCACGGATAGCCAGCAAGCCTGAGTGGTAATAGGTACCATCACCCAAGTTCGAGAACACATGCTTCTCGGTGGTGAACGGAGCTGCGCCAACCCAAGTCACGCCTTCACCGCCCATGTGCGTAAAGGTTGTGGATTCACGATCCATCCAAGTCACCATGTAGTGACAGCCAATACCGGCTAAAGCACGGCTGCCTTCTGGCACTTTAGTCGAGGTATTGTGTGGGCAACCTGAACAGAAATGCGGAATACGGTCTTTGTTCGCATCTGGTTTGGATACCGAATTCAATGCCGCTTCTTTCGCTTCTAGATATGCGACGCGTTCTTTGACTTGTTGTTCAACTGGATGACCAGCGAAGTAACGGCTGATACGTGAAGCGATCGCATGGGCGATTTGAGCAGGGCTGAGTTCGTAAGTCGCTGGCAATAACCATTCACCGTGACCGCTACCCTGAATATTCGTCCATTCGCCGGTGTCATCAAACTTACCAACTACGCGTGGACGTGCTGCTTCTTCCCAGTGATAGAGCTCTTCTTTCAATGCGTATTCCAGAATCTGACGCTTTTCTTCAACCACCAAGATTTCTTCCAAGCCTGTCGCAAATTCGCGTACGCCGTCGGATTCTAAAGGCCAAGTTAGACCGATTTTGTACAAGCGAATACCGATATCTTTGGCGACTTGTTCATCAATGCCCAAATCCGCTAAAGCTTGACGTGTGTCGAGGTAAGACTTACCAGCAGTGATAATACCGATTTTGGCGTTCGGACTATCCCAGATGATTTGATTCAGTTTGTTGGCACGGGCATAAGCTAAAGCTGCATACCATTTGTAATTATTCATGCGCGTTTCTTGCGCCAAAATCGGATCTGGGGTGCGGATATGCACGCCGTCTGCTGGCATTACGAAATCAGTAGGAATCACAGGTTTGACGCGATCTGGATCGATATCGACCACGCAACCAGATTCGACGATATCGGTCACGCATTTCATCGCCACCCACAAACCGGTGTAACGTGACATCGCGATTCCGTGCAAACCGTAGTCGAGATATTCTTGGACTGAAGACGGGTAAAGCACAGGAATACCGCAAGCTTTCAGAATATGTTCACTTTGATGCGCCGCCGTCGAGGATTTCGCTGCATGATCATCACCAGCAATTACCAATACACCACCGTGTGGCGATGTACCCGCTAAGTTTGCATGCTTAAACACGTCGCCGCAACGATCCACGCCTGGGCCTTTGCCATACCAGACACCGAACACGCCATCATATTTTGCACCAGGGAACAGATTCACTTGCTGTGTGCCCCACACCGACGTCGCGGCTAAGTCTTCATTCACGCCTGGGTGAAATTTGACGTGGTATTTGTCTAGGTGTTTTTTGGCTTTTGCTGCCGTCATATCGACCGCACCTAGTGGTGAACCGCGATAGCCAGTCAAGAAACCAGCGGTATTCAAACCGGCTTTTTCATCGGCTTGACGTTGCAACATCGTTAGGCGAATCAGGGCTTGGGTGCCGGTCATAAAAGCGCGACCGCGCTCTAAGGTGTACTTATCGTCTAGGGTAACTTTGGTATTGATCGATGCATCTGCATAGGTGTCTGCGACTGCAGATTGCTCGATCTTATTGGGTGAATTCATGCTGCCTCCGGAATTATTCTAATGTGGCTTGAATGTGCCTGTGCCCTGAAACGGATATTGCTAGCTTGTGGCTGCATCATACGCTCAAAGCCTAAAAGTGAACCAAAATGGGTCTAAATTACGAGGCTCGCACAGTAACACGCGACTCTTTGGCTCCCCATGCACAGTCACTACCAAAAAGACCAGTACAGTATGACTGACAATTTACTGAAGTGTACTGGTTGCGATGAATTAGCAACAAGCAATTTTTTTGTCGCGGAACCGCACATGTGAGCATATCCCCAACTAAAATCTGCGAGAATACTTAGGTGTGTTTCATAATGAGCCGATAGAAAGACATCATGACGAAATTTACTGGTAGTTCACTAATGACTGGAATCATGCACCCTTGTTTGCAAATGATGAGTAAGCTCAGTTTGCGGACAAAATTATTGGGAATGTTTGGCAGTGTTTTGTTAATTGGCCTGTTATTCGCCGTTGCCCTTCTGGCTAAACAAAATACCCAAATCAGGATTGCGCAAAATGAATTGGATGGCGTCGGCTTTGGTCAAATGAATACAGAGTTGGTGTACATACTGCAGCAAATGCGCATGTCTGCTAGGACTCAAACTAGCCCCACTACCATTCAAGGGGTCTTAAAAAAAGCGGTGCAAAACCGTACTGATGGCTTGCTTAAAGACGATCCATTTCAGCTCAGCGCCGATTGGAAGCCCCTTGCCGATGAATTGCTGAAGTTGGCAGAACAAAAAAAAATCACCCAACAAGACATCCCAAGTCTGCATGCAAGTTTGGAAAAACTATTTGCGTTCAATGCGCTTTTGAATGAAAAAAGTGGCTTGCTCTTTGATCCCGAGGCGAACACGTATCTATTAATGGATCTGGGTTTGCAAAAATTACCAGTATGGATTGATAGTTTATCTCGCCTCAGCTTTGCAAGCGCCGAGGCGTTTAGTGCGGCCAATACGAGTACTGCGACTGTCGCAGAAATGCAATCATTGCGGGATCGTTTGTTACTAGCCATGCGGAACAGCGATAGTGTGGCAGCCGCTCTATTGCGCGCCGATGTGGCCAAATTTCCAGTCCAACAAAGGGCATTGCAGGCTAGTGAGCAATTTGTGATGCAACTTCAAAAACACTATTTCAATGAATTACAAGCGGCACAGGCCGATGCCATTCAAAAAAGTGCTGAGCAAGCCCTAGCTCAGACTTATTTATTTGAAACCCAAACCCAATCGCTGCTCAAGCAGCTACTCCAAGAACGTGTTCAACAGTTGAATCGTCAAGCCTATATTGTGATTTTTTCTTTGTTGATTAGTATGCTGGTGGCCTTCTATTTATCCTTTGGTTTTTACCTCAATCTGGTTCAAGCCGTTGAAAGTTTAGAGCATGCTGCTGAGGTTGTGGCGGCAGGAGACTTGACCCATAGTATTCAAGTTCAGGGCAGCGATGAACTGGCGAAGACGGCGATCGCCATTGATAAAGCGAATTTCAATTTGTCAGCATTGGTTGCCAACGTCAGAACCAATGCCAGCATGGTGTTAGATCTTGGGAAAGAACTTTCCGAAGGTATCAATGACATGGCTGTCCGAACAGAGGTACAAGCGTCTAGTCTGGTTGATACGACCAAGAGTATGGAAACGCTCAGCGAAACCGTGCGGATGAACGCCGCGAATGCGAAATCGGTCGACAATCTGGCTTCGAACGTACGTCTGATCGCGGAGTCTAGTAACGACACGATGCGTGCGGCGGTACAAACTATGCAAGGCATACACACTAGTGCTATGAAAGTGCAAGAGATCGTGAGCATGATCGATAAGATTGCTTTTCAAACGGATATCTTGGCGTTAAATGCGGCGGTTGAAGCCTCGCATGCTGGCGAGCAAGGTAAGGGGTTTGCCGTGGTGGCGAGTGAGGTGAGAAATTTGGCACAACGTTCAGCCGATGCGGCACGTCAGATCCGTCGTCTGATTGATGATTCGGTGAATCGGGTTGAAACTGGTGTAGAGCAGATTTATGAGGTGAATGAAACCCTGTCGGACATTGTCGGCGGTATCCGAAATCTGGCGGAGGACATCAATGCGATTTCCACGGCTTCCAACGAACAAAGTCAAAGTTTGACACTTATTTCAGATGCGATCCGCGAACTTGACTCGATTACTAAGAGTAATAGCGAAATGGCAGAAAATGCAAAAGTAGCATCGACTGGACTGGAAGTGCGGGCGGCTCGTCTAACCGCGGTAGTGTCGGCATTCAAATTACGTCAAGGTAGTGCGGACGAGGCTCGAGCCTTGGTTAAAAGTGCGATGAGTTTGTTTAGTACTTATGGCATGGATTTGTTAGATCGCATTACCCAAGACCCTGAAAAACTATATGCTGACCGGGACATGTATGTGTTTGCCTTTGATCGTAACGGACAGTACCGCGCGTTTGCTGGCAATGCCGCCAAGCTCTCGGTCAATCTCTTCAATGTCCCTGGACTAGATGGACGTAAGTTGGTGGAAGATGCTTTTTCCTTACCCGATAAAGGCGGCTGGGTGGATTATGCAATCGAAAACCCGCTATTAAACCGAATTGAGGTAAAAACCTCTTATATAGAAAGAATCAGTGACGAGATTGTGCTTGGCTGCGGTGTGTATAAGTCGGCGTAGTGGGCTTATAATCTCGTTATGAAACTCAAATTTACCAAAATGCATGGCGCTGGCAATGACTTTATTGTGATTGACGCCATCAATCAACAGATTAACTTTTCCGAAACTCAGTGGCGCGCTTTGGCTGACCGTCGGTTCGGCATCGGTGCTGATCAGATTTTAGTCGTCGAAGCTGCACCCTCGGATGAGGTCGATTTCCGTTATCGTATCTTTAATGCGGATGGCGGTGAGGTCGAGCAATGTGGTAATGGTTCACGCGCCTTCGTTCGATTTGTGGTTGATAAAGGTTTGACGACCAAGTCCAGTATTCGCGTTTTGACGATGTCCGGTGTGATCAACCCTAGCATTGCTGAAGATGGCAGGATCACGGTGAATATGGGTGTTCCCAGTTTTGTACCGACTGATTCTAGCTTTGATGCACAAGGCTTAGCGACCCAAACGCAGGGTGCCGACACCGTATATTTGCTACCGCTTTCCGACCATGTTGCGACTATTTCTTGTGTCTCGATGGGAAATCCACATGCGGTACAAATTGTGAATGATGTCTTGCATCATCCTGTCGCCAGTGAAGGTCCTGCAATCGAAAGACATCCCTTATTTAATAAACGCGTCAACGCGGGCTTTATGCAAGTGCGTGATTTTCATCATGTACAGTTGCGGGTTTACGAACGCGGCGCTGGCGAGACTCTGGCCTGTGGCACCGGCGCTTGTGCAGCGGCGGTGGCAGGGATACGGCGTGGGGTTTTACAAAGTCCGGTTGAGGTCGCGATGCATGGCGGTGATTTACAAATTGCGTGGGCTGGTGAAGGCCAGCCAGTTTTCTTAAGTGGACCCGCGGTCGTCGTTTTTGAGGGTGAGATTGAGATTTGAGAATAAGAACCATAAATCAAATCGACACACCTTTATTCCAACACATCATCAATTGAGTTTAAGCACATGAATAGCAATGACATCGCTGAGTACCTGAGTCAACATCCGCATTTTTTTGAAGAGCATGCAGAACTATTGGCGCAAATTAAATTAACCAGCCCAGTGATGGGACGCACGATTTCGCTACAAGAACGGCAAATGGAAGTGGTTCGTGAAAAATTGAAAGTGATGGAATTGCGCTTGTCGGATTTAATGCGGATCGCGCAAGACAACGATGTAATTACGCATCGCTTTCAGCAGTGGACACGTGAGTTGCTGATGGCGCGCAATGATGTGGATTTGCCCTACATCTTGACGCGAAATTTACAAGAAATTTTCGACTTGCCTCACGCCACTTTGCGCCTGTGGGATGTTGCTCCTGATTTCACCCACACTTGGTTCGCCGCCCCAACGACCGAAGATGTACAGTTGTTCGCGAAAGGTTTGCGCACCCCATTTTGTGGCGCCAATAATGACTTTGAAGCTGCAGCATGGATAGAAGCCGCTCAGCCAGTGAAGTCAATTGCGATGTTGCCTTTGCGCTTGAGTCCGGAAGATCCTTGCTTTGGCTTGCTGGTATTAGGATCGCCTGATCCGGCAAGGTTTACCAAAGATATGGCGACAGATTTTTTATCCAAAATTGCTAATACCTCGAGCGCTGCATTACTTTGCATGATCGATGTTTAGTACGCCACCTGATCAGCGATCATGAGTCAGGAGCCGCCGAACGATTGGATACAAAGCTATCTTGATGTTCTGCGTCATCAACGGCAGTTATCTGAACATTCCATCAGTGCCTATAGTTTAGATTTGGCAGAGTTGCGTCACTTTGCCCAACAACGGCCTTTGGAAAGCCTAGGCTATTTCGATATCCGCAGGCTGACCTCACAACTACACGCCCAGCAACTCAATCCCCGCAGTATTGCGCGTAAGTTGTCGAGCTGGCGTGGCTTTTATCGTTGGCTAGCTGAACAAATAAGCATGCCAGCGAATCCAGTCGAAGGCATCAAAGCACCGAAAAAGACCAAGTCTTTGCCCAAGGCCCTGGGCGCCGATGACGCTGTTCATCTGGTTGCCCATCATGGCAGTGACGATGCCTCGCCTCTCGCTAATCGTGCGATGTTTGAGTTACTTTATTCTAGCGGTTTGCGGGTCTCAGAATTAGTGAGTCTGGATGTGCGTGATTACAGCGATGCGACTTATTCCAGCGCAGGTTGGGTCGACGCTGCGCAAGCGGAAGTCCATGTGACTGGCAAGGGAAATAAGCAACGCATCGTACCTGTTGGTAAGCCCGCTTTGGTCGCCTTGCAAGACTGGTTGGCGCTTCGCCCCACTCTGCTGAAGACGGAACAAAGGGCTCTGTTCCTGAACGAGCGAGGCAATCGCATGTCAGTCCGCTCCGTTCAATTACGTCTCAAAGCCCACGCGCAGGCGCTAGGGATTCCTGCTGACGTACATCCGCATGTTTTGCGCCATTCCTTTGCATCACATGTCCTGCAATCTTCTGGTGACTTACGAGCGGTACAGGAAATGTTGGGCCATAGTTCAATTGCTGCTACGCAGGTCTATACGGCATTAGATTTTCAGCATCTGTCGCAAGTGTATGACGCGACACATCCGCGCGCAAAAAAATAGTCACGGGCAATCTTGGGGGCGCCATTGAGGTGACATTTGTCATGTGAAATGGATGTCAATCTGCTCTACAAAAACACTACTCATCCCGGCACAATCTCTCCATTCTTAACCATCAATGGAGACATCATGCAACTGACTCGTTTTGCCTGCGCCTTAGTGTGCGCCTTTTCTACCTTCGGCGTCACCTGTTCTGCCGCCACCTTGATCCAGCATGTACGCGTCTTTGACGGTAGCAAGATGTTAGGTGAGCGCCATGTCTTAATCGACCAAGGGAAAATCATCAATGCTGATTTCAAAGGGCCTGTTCGTGCTGAGCACAAACTGGTGGATGGAAAGGGCAAGACCTTAATGCCCGGATTGATCGATGCCCACGTTCACGCCTACCAGGATCAAGATTTGCCTTTGATCTACGGCGTCACCACGCAAATTGATATGTTTAGTGCTGTAACTGCTATGCAAGACCTGCATAAGCGTCGTGATGACCTTAAAAACACCCAGTCGTCCGATGTGTTCTCTGCCGGTATTCTAGCGACCGCGCCCAAAGGACATGGCACAGAATATGGTTTTGAAATTGACACTTTGACTAAGCCCGAGCAGGCGCAAGCTTGGGTAGATCGTCGGATCGCCGAGGGCTCGCACTTCATTAAGATCGTCATGGAGCAAGGTGGAATTGGCTACCATTTCAATAGCTTAGATCTCGCGACAGTACAGGCCTTGATCAAAGCCAGCCATGCACGCGGCAAATTAGCCGTGGTGCATATCAGTACCTTGGAAGATGCGAAAGCGGCGCTGAAATCGGGTGCGGATGGCTTGGTGCATTTGTTCAACGGCAAAACTCTATCGCCACACCAACTACAAGAATTGGTGAACTTAGCCAAAGCGCGCCACGCTTTTGTGATTCCGACTTTTTCTGTTTTAGAGAGTATCGCTGGCATCAAAGCACAGGACGTATTGAATGATAGAGACCTGATGCAGTTGCTGAGCAAGAGTCAAATCATGCCTTTGAATGCGACATACGGGATGGAAGTAAAACAGAATTTACTAGAGGCCCCGAGGCAACTGACAGCTGCGCTGCACTTGGCCAAGGTGCCTGTATTAGCTGGCACGGATGCGGGGAATCGAGGCACCCAATTTGGCATCAGTATGCATCATGAACTCGCTGCCTTAGTGCAAGCCGGTATGTCACCGAGTGCAGCGCTAGAAGCTGCCACATCCGCGCCGGCTAAGGCGTTTCGCCTGAGCAATCGTGGACGCATACAGAATGGCTATAAAGCCGACTTATTATTGGTTGAAGGTGATCCTAGTATTGATATTGGCGCCACACGCCGCATCGTTGAAATTTGGAAGAATGGTGAAATAGTGTCACCACTGCGTACGCAGAAGTTGCAGCAAGTTGCTAAAGACAATGCGGTGAAGAGTTCGGCGATTCCTTTGCCACCGGATGGACGCATTAGTTTGTTTAGCGCGGAGAAATTCGCTAGCCCTTTTGGTTACGGTTGGATGGCATCGACCGATGCCGCGATGGGCGGTAAGTCTAGCGTTGAACTGAGTATCGGCGAGCCAGAGCCGGCCGGACAAGCCTCCTTAATGATCAAAGCTAATATCAATGCGGGCTTCTCGTTTCCATGGGCTGGGGTGGTGTTTTTTCCTGCAACACAACCGATGCAAGCAGCAGATCTGAGCAATGCTAACGTCCTGAAATTTAAGGTCAAGGGCGATGGCAAGTCCTATAATGTTGGCTTCACGATGCAAGGTAGCTATATTCCTCTGAATGTAGGATTTACCGCAGCGGCGGAGTGGCAGGAAGTCAGTTTACCGCTGACAAAATTTAAAGGCCTCGATCCTAGTATCGTCACGATGTTAGGGTTTAATGCTGGTCCAACGCCAGGAAACTATCAATTACAAATTGCTGATGTCCGTTTGCTGAAAGAATAAAGGCAAGGACATTGTGTTGTTAATTTACGAGGATAAGCTATGACATTTACAGCAGTGCTAGGAAAGCTATGGACCTCTCCGTGGATTCCCAGTCGCTACGGAAAAGCGCCTTATTTTTGGATGCTATCGTTCGTCATTTTTGGCTGGAAGTATCTCTACGAGGTACCGAGTTTGCGGGAAGTGATCTTGATTGTGCTGAGCGTGATCATTTTTTTGCCACTCTACTTCTACAGTTTTTGGGGCCATGGCTGGCGCGTTGCGCTGTGTATTGCTGCGATCGCAGGACTCGGTTTTGGGTGGGCCAATTTTAATTTTGGCGGATCGAGTTTCGTTATTTTTGCCGCGACCATGTGTTCGCGCTTCGAACGAAAACAAGACGCCTATCTGGGTTTATTTTTGGTCTTAGCGACAGCCGCCTTGGCAAGCTATGTGTTTCGGTTCCCAAGCTATTTTTGGATTCCCGCCGTGATCTTTAGCATACCTAGTGCGATGGGCGCTATCATCGGTGAACAGCTAGGGCGAGCCAATGAAAAAATCTTTAGAAAACAAGAAGAGATAGAACACCTTGCAGCGTTGGCAGAACGTGAACGTATAGCACGTGACTTACATGATTTGTTGGGACATACCCTATCGGTGATCACGTTAAAAGCTGAGCTGGCTAGGAAATTATTCGATAAAGATCAAGTTGCCTGCCAGAAGGAAATCGTGGATATCGAAAATACGGCACGCCAGGCATTGACTGAAGTTCGCTCGGCTGTTTTGGGATATCGTGATACTGGGCTTGCCCATGAATTACGCGGTGCGAAAAATACTTTGGCCTCTGCAGAAGTTGAGTTGCAGGCAGAGGTCGAAACTGTGCAATTGCCACCCGCGATTGAAAATATTATCGCCCTTGCTTTGCGAGAGGCGGTCACCAACATTATTCGGCACTCCAATGCGACGATGGTTGACTTCTCGCTCAGCTTGCAGGAGCAACGGCTTTGCTTTCACTTTGCGGATAATGGCAATGTGGACGCCAAGAGTCTGCCAACTATCCAAAAAGGCAATGGCTTAACCGGGATGCGTGAGCGAGTACGGGCGATGGGAGGAGAAATGACGATTTCCATCGACCATGGCGTTGCGATCACTATCCACATTCCCATGCAGGGTATGGTTTGAGTAGGTTTAAATTTTCTTTGAATTCTGAAAGTGTATATGATCAAAATTGTGCTGGCTGAAGATCAGGCGCTAGTGTCCGGTGCACTTGCTGCCCTGTTGAAACTTGAGGGTGATATCGATGTTCTGGGTCTGGCGAAAAATGGCAAAGAAGGTTTAGCTTTATGCCAGACGATGCAGCCAGACGTCTTGGTAACCGACATCGAGATGCCGTTGATGACGGGCCTGGAATTGGCCGCTGAAATTGCGGAACAAAAGTTGCCGATCAAAGTTATCGTATTAACGACCTTTGCACGCTCAGGTTATTTGCGGCGGGCGATGTCGAGCGGTGTGCGTGGCTATATGTTAAAGGATTCACCCGCCGAAGATCTCGCGAAAGCAATCCGAACGGTGCATGGTGGTGGTCGCGCGATTGCGCCTGAATTGGCGATGGAGAGTTGGAGCGGACAACAAGACCCCTTAAGTGAGCGCGAGCGGCAAGTGTTACGTTTGGCCGGCACTGGTTCGACCAGCATAGAAATTGCAAAATTGATGCATTTATCCGAGGGTACAGTGCGTAACTACTTGTCGGAAGCTATCAGCAAGCTCAACGCCAAGAATCGGGTAGAAGCATTTCGTATGGCGCGGGATGAGGGATGGTTGTAAATCTTAAGGCATAAAAAAAGCGGCGCAATTTTTATATTGCGCCGCTTTTTTCGTCAAACTCAAAGAATCAACGTTCTTGAATCTGCTATTTCTTATTGCTTACTTCTTAGCAGCTTCTGCTGCAATGGCTTTGCCCAAATGGGAATGCTTGCGGCTGTATAAGACGTAGATGACCATACCTACGCTACCCCAGATTGGCAATACCAATTGGGCGATGGTTGGCAAACTGAAGAACAAGAACAAACAACCACCAGCCGCCATTGGTGCTACCAACCAAACAACTGGTGTCTTAAATGGACGAGCACGGTTAGGATCAGTTTTGCGCAAGACCAGAACAGCAATCGCCACCATGAAGAATGCGAACAAGGTACCTGAATTCGAGATATCCGCTAACTGACCGACTGGGAAGAACGCTGCAGCGATCGCAACAAAAATACCAGTAACGATCGTCATCAACCATGGTGTCTTCCATTTAGGATGAATATCAGCCAATTTTTCTGGCAACAGACCATCACGTGCCATCACGAAGAAAATACGTGTTTGTCCGAAGATCATCATCAAGATAACGCTAGGCAAAGCGATACTTGCTGCGAGGCCGACTAATTTAGATACTTGATCGTAGTGCAATTTGCTCAATACTTCAGCCAAAGCTTCGTGGGAACAAACGATAGGAGCACTGCCAGCAGATGCCAGCTCTTTACAACGCATCACAAATTCAGCGGAATCTGGAGACAAAACTGCACCAGTAATTGACGTGATTGGTTGCGCGCCAACAGAGCCGACGACGCCAGCAGCTACCAACATGTAGAAAATCGTGCAAATACCTAAGGAGCCAATCAAACCGATAGGAACATTACGTTGTGGATTTTTGGTTTCTTCAGCCGCAGTAGAGACTGCATCAAAACCGACATAGGCGAAGAAGATAGACGCTGCAGCACCAACCACACCCACACCACTACCTTGAGTGCCAAACCAACCATTTGGCAACATAGGTGTGAAATTGTCACCACTGATCATCGGCAGAGTGATCACGATGAAAGCAGACAATGCCGACACTTTTACCGCGACCAATATGGAGTTAACTTTCGCGCTTTCGCTAGTACCCTTCACTAGCAACATCGTAATCACCAGAGCCACGATGATCGCAGGGACATTCACAACGCCATGACTGAAATCAACTGAAGGCATACCAGCAACAATCGACCAGGCAGGGCCATGGCTTAGTGCTTCAGGTAGGACAAATCCCGTTGCTTTTTGAATCAAGCCCATCACATACCCTGACCAGCCGACACAAACGGCGGCAGCGGCGACGGCATACTCAAGGACCAAGGCCCACCCGACGGTCCAAGCCATCACCTCACCCATAACGGCATAGGTATAGGTGTAAGCCGAGCCAGACACAGGTGCCATGGCAACCAATTCAGAGTAGCAAAGTGCAGCAACTGCGCAGACGAAGCCCGCGATAATGAAAGAGTACATCATGCCAGGGCCAGCTTTTTGTGCGGCTGCGGCAGTCAAGACAAAAATACCGGTACCAATAATGGCACCAATACCTAGCATAGTGAGTTGAAATGCACCTAAAGTGCGATGCAGAGATTTTTTTTCTGCCGTTGCCAAAATGGCGTCTAGTGATTTTACGCGCCAGTCAATCATGCTGCCACCTCATTGATATTTCTTTTTTCTTGGGCTCTGACGGCCATACCTTCTACCGAAGTCAATACTTGACCCGGTAACTCCACACGTTCAAAAGACATAATATTTCCTTAAGGCAAATATAATAATTGAATTTCTTATTCCTAATCTTGCTAAATGAGAAGCGATCGAAGAGGATCTATTTTTGTAAACCAGCGTAACATAGCGATTTATGGCTAAACAGTAAAGAGAAAAAACGCCAAAAACGGCCTTTTACCCACGTTTCAAACAAAATTTCTGCACTGCATAGCAACAATTCTCCAGAATGTGGTAGTGCCTCTTCCTAAAACAATACAGCCTGATTTTCAGGGGCGCGTTTTCGATAGGTCAAGTGACCTTTAGTTCCCTAAAGCCCTAAATTTCCTTGTGGAAATAGTCGCTGCTGATAACGGCAATTTCAACGCCAAAGGTATAAGCGGCTTGGTACTTGCCACCAAAAACGCCAAATCAGCCTTTGATCGGGTAGTCAAGGATGTTGACTTTGCCCTGCAGAAATTTCGTGTATATTGATTCGCGCTGCAGCCGTGTGTTGCGCTATATTTTATCTAGCGATCAATGATTCTTAACTGTATAGACATATCATGCAAAATTTTCGACTCTGCCTAAATTCTAAAATCTTGGCATTCAGCTTGACGGCCGCATTTAGCCTTAGCCTCCCACAAGCGGCGCTTGCGCAGCCAGCACAGAATAAAGATATTGAAAAATCCGCCAAATCTCGCACAAAAAGTCCCGCCAAAGTAAGTGGGCTGCTGTACGCGATTAGCTTAGCTCCGGATGGTACGCCAGCTGGCACAGGGAAAAAAGCCAAAAACATCGCGTATCTATACGGTTCAATTCATGTTGCCAAAGCTGACTTCTATCCTTTATCCACGCCAGTACGCAAGGCATATGCGCAGGCAGACACGGTCGTAGTCGAAGCCGATATCACCGATGAGGTCGCCAACAAGGCAACCGCCGCTAAATTAACGTATAGCCCACCAGATAAGTTAGAAAATCACTTAAGTGCGCCGACTTGGAAGACGCTCAAGGCGATGACCGGCGATCTGCTTGACCAGTTTCAGCAATATCATCCGGTGATGGTGGCGATGGGTTTGACGGTCAGTGTGGGGCAGCAATTAGGATACGACCCAGAACATGGTATCGATTTGCATTTCATTCATGCGGCAAAGAAAGATAAAAAATCCTTGATGGCTTTAGAAAGCGTGCAATTTCAAGCTGATGTTTTAGCGAATCTAAGTGATGCCGAGTCTGATGCCTTGTTGGCCAACACCTTGGATTCATTTCAAAAAGGGGAAGTAAAAAAAGAGTTTGCTCGTTTATCAGAAACTTGGCGTGCCGCTGACGCCGAAGGCTTGAGCAAGATTTTGTTGGAAGAAGGTAATAAAGATATTGGCTCGAAAAAAATTATGCAAAAGCTGATGGACGAGAGAAATCCTGCGATGGCGCAGAAAATTCATGATCTAATGCGCGCTGGCAAAAAACTCTTCATCGTGATCAGCTCAGGGCATCTGGCTGGCGATCACAATCTCATTAATTTATTAAAGCAACAAGGCTTGCAAGTTCAGCAAGTTCGATAGTACATGACTCCTATAGAAGAACAAAATACCCAAGGCAATCACCCTTGGGTCATGTTAGAAACACCAGCCGAGCTTGAAGGCTGGATGGAATTACATAATCAAGAGTTGCAAAAGTTGATCGGCGATCAGGGGGCGCAGCAAATGGCGCAAGGGCAGGGAATTTGCCTGAACTTAACGCATGGGGGTGAGATTTATTTTCACACTAACTCGGATGGTGATGTTTTATTAGATGTAACCGAAGAGGCGACATGGGTCGCGCCAGTGATCAGCGCTTGTACCAACGTCGCGCCGCCTAAAGGGCAAATCTGGCTCTTGCCGCAGCATGTGTTAATGCAATTACTGATGGGCTTAAATCCCCTAATCGCCAGTAGTCGCTTGGTGGTGAAGCATATCTACCGCTTGCATCGCTAAGGGCACCAAGCAAGGCATAAGGTAGGGAGACGAAAAAACGGCAATCATGAACTGATCATCATTTGATTGCCGTTTTTTCATGATCGATCAGTTCTCTGCAGCGCTTACTGCTGTACAACGCCATTTCTATCGATGGTGACACGACGCGAGCCGTTTTTAATCGTCGTTTCTTTAGCGGATTCAGCGCCAGAGGCTTTGACATTCACATGCGCTTCGCTTGGGCCGTTGACTTTGACAGAGGCGAGTTCGAGTAATAATTCACTCGCATGCAAGTCGCCGGAACCGTTCAAACTGGCATTCAGTTTTTTGCCCATGCCATGCAAAGTGACGCTGCCTGGGCCATCCGAATTGATCTCGATGGTATCAGCGGAAGCCAGATCCGCTTCGATATCCCCAGAGCCAGAAGTATCGATGATGATCTTACCTGTCAGTGATTTGAACTGTAAATCAGCAGGTCCAGAATTGCGGATATCGGCATCGCCAACTTTTAAACGTGAAGCATCAACGCTGCCAGAACCACTGACTCTGAGTTTGAGTGTCTTGGTTTCACCAGCCAAGCTGACTTCGCCAGGGCCAGACATATTGATCGTTGTATTGTCTGCCTGAATTTCATCGACGGATAAATCGCCAGAGCCAGACATTTCCACTTCCAGATTTTTAGACATGCCGCGTAAGCTAATGCCGCCAGAGCCATCAATGCTTAAAGTGGTTTGTTCGCTTTGTAATTTGGCGACATGTAAGTCACCACTGCCAGTTAATTTGGCGTTCAGGCTTTGCATTACTTCGCCAAACTCAGTATCGCCAGAACCGTTCATTTCTATCGTCACTTTTTTGGTATTGAGTTGACGCAGACTGACATCACCGCTACCACTGGCATGAAAATTCAATTCCACGCTAGAACCTGCAACATCAATATCACCAGAACCTTCATTGGTAATGTCTAGTTTTTCATTTTTTATCTGACGCAAGCGCATATCGCCACTACCGGTATTGAGAACTTTGTTTAATGCGGCTGTGCTGATCTTGACGGTGGTTGGATTATTCTTCCAGGAGAAGTGAAAACTACCTTTGCGCTTATTGCGAATCACCAGAGTATTGCCCTCGACCACGGTTTCGACTTCTTTGACGAAATTATCATCGCCTTCAACGACCACACTATTTTTTCCATCGACCACCAATTCAATATCAAACGGTGAGTGATTGCTGATGCTATCAAAGCTGCTCGCGTCACGCTGTTCAGTAATGATCTTGCCGCTGCCTTTGATGCTGTCGTCATTGATGCTGATCTCACAGCCAGCTAAGCTAACTAGCATTGTCGATGCAACTGCTGTTGCGATTGCTATTTTCTTAAACATGTTCGCCCCCGAATAAAAAGTGATAAGTCATTGGAATTTCTATGCTTGTAGTTTACTTGAACGATATTGCTGGCGCCTGCGGTTAACGACAGAATGCAAAAATCACTGCCTCAATGGTCAATTTGAAGGTGGAGAAGCGATAAAATACGGCCACTAAACATCATCGATACGCTGTTTCAGCAGAAAGTTTGAGCTTCATGGATAAAGTCATATTGCAAGCAAGAGACGGCGCAAGTGCCGAGATAGTTACCCATGGCGCCCATGTTTGTTCATGGAAACCAGCAAATGGGAATGAACAACTTTTCCTCAGTCGCACCTCGGAATTTCGTGATGGTGCTGCAATTCGCGGTGGAGTCCCAGTCGTTTTTCCGCAATTTTCCAATTTGGGTCCACTTCCTAAGCATGGTTTCGCCCGCACCGCCATTTGGCGTTTGGTTCGTTCTGGTCAACTAGAGCAGGGCGCTGCACAGGCGGTTTTTGAATTGCAAGAGAGCATAGCCAGTTTGCAACTCTGGCCGCATGTATTTCGTGCGGAATTAGTCGTGACGGTGGCGGAGCAAAGTTTGCAGCTTGATTTTTCGGTCGTAAATAATGGTGATACTGAATTGAGTTTCCATTGTGCCTTGCATACGTATTTTCAAGTTGACGATATTCAGAAAACGCGGGTACATGGCTTAGCCGGATTGGAATACCGTGATACGGTTAGCGGGCAAGAGCATTGCCATCAGACTGAAGAGCCACTGACTATCAGCAGCGAAATCGACAGAATCTATGCCGATGTGATTGCCGACATCGCGATTGAGCAGCCGCAGCAAGTCGTGCAAATTCGTCAGTCGGGTTTTAACGACGCCGTGGTGTGGAATCCAGGGGCAGACAAAGGCGCACAATTGAGCGACTTGGAAGCTGACGGTTATCGTCGCATGTTATGTGTGGAAGCCGCATCGATTATGCAGCCGATTCGTTTGGCTCCTGGTCAGGTTTGGTCTGGTATGCAATTGATGAGTGTCGTGGCCTCCGAACCTGTTGCGATATAGATCTGTATTTTTGTTATCCAAATTGGTTTTATCGTGAGTAAAGAGCGCTTTGTGGATGTCTGTAAAGCGCTTTCTAATTTTTTGAACCGATGTATTTCCTTGATTTGTAACAAGTCATTTTATCCATTTGATTGCAAATGATAATAATTCGCATTTATAATTGAGCCTAAACGATTGTCCCCTCATTGCTAGCCTTAGCCAATGCAGACAGATTCCAACGGCTTAATTATTTTTTGAGAATTATATGCAACGCACGACTTCAAGATTCGCTTTAGCGACTTTACCTGCCTTATTGGCTTTAATCAGTGCGCCAAGCTTGGCGCAAAGTACCACGACCAACTCGCAACAAGAGACGAAATTGCCAGAAGTTCAGGTTGTCGGTGCCGCTGAGCAGAAGTACGCTACGAAGATCAGCACCACCGCCACCAAAACCGATACCTTATTGCGCGATACGCCGCAGGCAATCACGGTGATCACCAAAGAATTGATGAAAGATCAGGCGATGCAAAGCATGGCTGATGCGATTCGTTATGTGCCGGGTGTAGTCACCGCGCAAGGCGAAGGCAATCGTGATACGGCAGTGTTTCGTGGTAATGCATCGACTAGCGATTTCTTTGTTGATGGCATACGCGATGACGTTCAATACTACCGTGACTTCTACAATATCGAGAGCGTTGAAGCTCTGAAAGGCTCGAACGCGATGATCTTTGGTCGTGGCGGTTCGGGTGGCATTATCAATCGCGTGACCAAACAGGCGCAGTGGACGCCGGTGCGTGATGTCTCTGTGACCATCGGTTCTTGGAATAATCGTCGTGCCACCGTCGATCTGGGTCAAGCGATTGATCAGAGCATGGCGTTCCGAGTGACTGGCATGGTGGAAAATTCTGACAGTTTCCGTGACGGTGTGAATATCAAACGCTCAGGCATTAATCCTACGCTGGCGATCCGTGCCGGTGCAAACACCAGCGTGGTGCTGGGTTATGAACATTTCAGTGATGAGCGCGTTGCCGATCGTGGCATCCCGTCTTATCAAGGCAAGCCTCTGGCAGTTGCCAATAATGTGTTTTTTGGGAATAGTGCCTTGAGTCCAACATCGGCCAAGGTTGATGCGTTCACGGCATTGATCGAACATGATCTTGGCAACGGCATGAGCTTGCGTAACCGTAGTCGTTTTGCGGATTACGACAAGTTTTATCAAAATGTGTTTCCAGGAGCGGTGAATGCGACTGCGACCACGGTATCCCTGAGCGCCTATAACACCGATACCCAACGTAAAAATTTCTTCAATCAAACTGATCTGACATTTGATTTACATGCAGCGGGCGTTAAGCACAAGATCCTGACAGGTTTGGAAGTAGGTCAGCAAACCACCGACAATTTACGTCAAACTGGCTATTTCCCTAGCGTCGGTGTGAATGCGACTAGTATCAATGTGGCTCTCAATAAGCCATACACGGATGGCGTGACTTTCCGCCAATCGGCGACTGATGCGAATAATCACAGCGTGGCAAAAACCGTTGCCGTCTATGCGCAAGATCAAATTGAATTTTCACCAGAATGGCAGGCGATAGTTGGTTTGCGCTACGATCATTTCGGTATGGATTTTAAAAATAATCGCAACAACGAAACGATTACAACGACGGACACCCCATTATCCCCACGCGCTGGTTTGGTCTATAAGCCTGTGACCGACATGTCTTTGTACGCCAGCTACAGTTTGGCGTTCGTGCCGCGTTCTGGTGAGCAGTTATCGTCGTTGACCGCTAGCAATAAGGCGCTCGATCCAGAAAAATTCAAAAACTTTGAACTCGGTGCCAAGTGGGATGTGTTACCCGATTTGAGTTTAAGTGCGGCAATCTATCAATTAGATCGTAGCAATGTCGCGATTGCTGATCCGCTGGACGCGACAAAAACCATCTTGGTGGACGGTCAACGTACACAGGGTCTAGAGTTGGCAATCAGTGGAAAAATTAATTCCGCTTGGAGCATCATGGGTGGTTATGCCTATCAAGATGCCAAAATCACCCGCACACAGTCGGCGACCGTGAAAGCCGGAGCGACATTGGCGCAAGTGCCAACTCACAGCGCTTCTTTATGGAACCGTTATGACATCAACCAGCAATGGGGAGTGGCCGCTGGTGTTGTTTATCGTGGGGCAATTTATCCATCGACTGACAACACCGTCATCTTGCCGGGCTTTACGCGGGTTGATGCTGCCGTGTACTATGCATGGGATAAACAAATTCAATTGCAACTGAATGTAGAAAATCTCAGTGATAAAACCTACTATGCCGCTGCGCACAGTAACAACAACATCACTCCAGGTTCGCCACGCGCCCTTCGATTGGGTGTGCATGTCAAATTTTAAGTCAGATAGCTAAACCTGAATTCCGCTTTCTCTTCAGCCCCACGGTGAAAATCGTGGGGCTTTTTTTATTTGCTAACGCAGTGCAGCAATAAATAAAGCAGAAAATTGTAGAGTTGAAGGGAACCAATTACGACTTTGACTTATCAGAACCTCGCTAGATGAAAAATTTTTCTCATTCATTTTGAAAATCGGTTCTAAACAATATAAGGAAAAAAAAGATGCGTTTAATAAGCCTGCTGGTCTGTTCGCTGCTAGTCAGCTCCACCCTACCTGCCTTCGCGGCAGATGAAAAAGTTGATCTGACTTTGGTCAATAAGATTCGTGATGAAGGAACCAATCGCTCCAAGATTATGGAAACCCTAAGTGTGCTGACCGATGAAATCGGCCCACGTTTAACGGGCTCACCGAGCTTAAAAAAAGCTGGTGATTGGACCAAAACACAATTGACAGATTGGGGTTTGCAAAACGCACAAGTGGTCAGTATCGCTCCATTCGGTCGTAGCTGGGTTCTGGAAAAAGCCGCGATGCGCATGGTGGCACCTTCCAAATTAGAATTAGTCGCGATCCCAAAAGCATGGACGCCAGGCACCGATGGTGTCAAACGCGGCAAAGTTGTTTACGCCAAATTAGAAAATGACGACGATCTGGCGAAGTGGAAAGGCAAACTAAAAGGCGTGATTTTGATGCGCGACGCCATGACGCCGACCAAGTTACACACCACCCCAGATGCCAAGCGTTATACAGAACAAGAATTGCACGACCTAGCAGATATGGAGCTGGGTGCTGCATCGGGACGTCCGCCTATGGATATGGCTGATGTTGCAAAACGCATGGCCTTCGCCAAAAAAATCAATCCCTATTTGACCGAAGAAGGCGTGATCGCCACGGTGAATGTATCGCGTGGCGATGATGGTACGATTTTTGTCGCAGGTGGCGGTTCGTATAAACAAGGTGAGCCAACCGGACCAGCGGCATTGGTGATGTCTACCGAGCAGTACAACCGCGTATTCCGCTTGATCGAAAAGAAAAAGGACGTCGAAGTGGAAGTCGAAGTCGCCGTGAATTTTGGTGATGAAGACCCAGCGAACTCCATCAACGTGTTTGCCGACATTCCTGGTACGGATAAAAAAGATGAAATCGTTATGCTCGGTGGTCACTTAGATTCTTGGCATGCAGGTACAGGCGCGACTGATAACGCGGCTGGTGTTGCCGTCGCAATGGAAGCTGTGCGTTTGTTAAAAGCGATCAACTTCAAACCACGCCGCACGATTCGCATCGCCTTATGGGGCGGCGAAGAGCAAGGCTTGTTGGGCTCACGTGATTTCATTACCAAGAATGTCGCTGCGCGTCCTGAATCAACAGATCCAAAAGAAAAAGATCTGCCTAGCTTCATGCGCCGTCCTACTGGTCCATTGATGTTAAAACCATTGCACGGCAAAATTTCTGCTTACTACAATCTCGATAATGGTGGCGGCAAAATCCGAGGCATTTACGCAGAAAACAATGCTGCAGCCAAAGTGATTTTTGATACATGGTTAGCACCATTCCACGATCTTGGCGCTAAGACTTCCACACTGCGCAAAACCGGTAGCACTGATCACGTCAGTTTTGACGCAGTCGGTGTTCCTGGCTTCCAGTTTATCCAAGAACCGATGGATTATTTCGCCCGCACCCACCACAGCAATATGGATGTGTACGACAAACTGCAAAAAAGCGACATGATGCAAGCCGCCATGATCATGGCCAATTTTGTCGCGCACACAGCCAATCGTGATGACTTAATTCCACGTAAGCCTATGCCGCCAGAGCCAGCAAAACCGGCAACGCCATAATCCGCTTATATCCACTTATATCCACTTATATCCGCTTATCAAAGCGTGCAAAAAGCCAGTATGCAAACCATACTGGCTTTTTTACATTCATGAGCAAAAAACGCATAAGCAAATCGCCACTGTGTCCTTCATTTTGCAAGACTTCAGTGTTAAGGTAAGCGCTCTCTAAGACTCGCCGCAAACTGCCAGCCATGTGCCAACTATTAGGAATGAATTGCAATACCCCGACCGATATCGTGTTTAGTTTCACAGGCTTTGCGACGCGCGGCGGTCGTACTGATGAGCACAAAGATGGTTGGGGCATCGCGTTTTTTGAAGGCAAAGGCGTGCGCCATTTCGTCGATCATCAAGCTGCGATTGACTCTCCGATCGCCGAATTGATCAAGCGCGTCCCCATCAAATCCACCAATGTCATCGCCCACATTCGCAAAGCCACGCAAGGCGTGATTGCTTTAGAAAACTGCCACCCCTTTGTACGTGAAGCTTGGGGCACCAATTGGGTGTTCGCGCACAATGGTGATCTAAAAAATTTCGACCCCCAACTCGACGGCAGCTATCTACCAATAGGCAGCACCGACAGCGAACGCGCCTTTTGCTACGTGATGCAAAGCCTACGCGCACGCTTTGGAGCACAAGCGCCAGAGCTAAGCGCCTTGCGTGAATTCCTAAGCGAGATCTGCCACGACATCGCCAGCCACGGCACCTTCAACATGATGCTCTCCAACGGCAATGCTCTATTCGCACATTGCTCCACCAAACTCCACTACATAGAACGCCAACACCCATTCAATACGGCCGCCTTATCCGACGAAGATGTCTCAGTCGATTTCTCAGCGGTCACTACACCACAAGACCGAGTCGCTGTGATTGTGACCGAGCCACTGACTACGAATGAGCAATGGACGGCTTTGCAGTCGGGTGAGTTAAAGGTGTTTGTTGATGGGCGGGTGCTTGGCTAGAATCTTTGGATTACCGATGAAATTTGTTGTTCTGTGATTTGCACTTTTTGTCGGTAATTTAAATCTTGGTTCCACACGACATGAACAGCGTCAAGTACTGTTCATGCGGGTTTTGAGAGAGTTGAAACAAATTGTCTTAATTTAATTCCCAAGTTAATATTCATTTTTGTCAAATTAAATTAAAGTTAGGCTTTAAATTTGCATAGTCGTCAACTAGGACATCACACGTAATGAACGCACTCATCGACAGAGATAAGCTATTCATCGAATTGCATACAACCGCACTCAAACCTCTAGGTTTTAAAAAGAAGGGGCACTGGGTCAATAGAGACCTCGGTGACCTGACGCATTCTTTCTACTTGCGGGCTAGTCGCTTCGGAAACAAAGAGCATGCAATCTTCTGGATCGACGTTCAAGTCTTCTCGAAAAGTTGGCATGAGCTAATCTATCCCGAGCGCCCGTACCGAGGCCCAAGCGAAGGCCCTTCGTTGCTCTCAATAGAACTGGGCACCTGGTGCGTACCACCTGAACATACGCACAACATTGCGCTTGGTACAGACATAGGTTCACTTACAAAAGAACTCATCCGCGCCGCTGAACGAGGAGCGCTACCTCTACTTTCAACGGTCGAAACACCGGAGGCTTTGCTCAAGCACCATATAGCCGTGACAGATAATCCACAATATCTAGCAATTGTTGGTTTGTCTCGCCTACTAGGTCACGAACAGCAGGCATTCGACTACATGCAAACAGCCAAGCGCAATGCTGTGCACGAGAATGCCCTCCGCTTTCTTGAAGCTCGGGAGAAAGCCATATGGCGGTGAACTTGTCAAACCAATCTTCTGTCACCAGCCCGTAGGTTGGGCTGATAAGCCCAACATCTTTCATCAAACAATAGCGATTGTTGGGCTTATCAGCCCAACCTTGTATCTTAACAGTTCATCCAATCCGTTAAAATTGAATGATTACGTTGCTATTGTTTGCCGCGTAAAAGTTATTTGGAATTGCTATGGGACGACGAGCCCACCCTTGGGTTTCAA
>NZ_JACOFW010000148.1 GCF_014284305.1 Affinundibacterium seohonense | reverse complement strand
CTGACAAACCCCGTCTTTTATTAAAAGCGGGGTTTTTTATTGGGTAATGATTGCGTCTCTAGTAGGCACTTTAAAAATAAAAGAACTTCGCCACGTATTTTTCAAACGAAGACTCAATGCCTTCCATAGTCGCCATAGGTGCTTTGCTTGAGTCAAATAAGACGATAAAGAAAGGCGCAGGGCCTTTTCTAATAAACTCGCCATTTTCTTCATATTTTGACATGCCGCAGCGAGCAACGCTTG
>NZ_JACOFW010000147.1 GCF_014284305.1 Affinundibacterium seohonense | reverse complement strand
ATTCATACTCGCGCTTATAGAAGAAACCATCTTTATGATTGGGGCGACGATAGCCAATCACGCCATAGATATTGCGCTCAACTAAACCTTTGCAAATGTGGGGTGTGAAGTAGCCTGCATCTAGGCCGACTGCGCCAATTTCGAAACCGAAGCGGGTACGCATCCGATCAAGACGATCCAGATAGGGACCACTATCATGGACATTGGCTGGTGTAACGTGGGTATCGGTGATGAGGGAATGGACGCCAT
>NZ_JACOFW010000146.1 GCF_014284305.1 Affinundibacterium seohonense | reverse complement strand
GCTTTGAGATGGGTGCTATCGCTGTAAAAGACACGTCCACCAATAAGTCCATGTCCAATCGCTTGTTCAACGATGGTGTCGAAGATGGTTTGTTCTATATCGGTACCAGCAAAACGACGACGGCGATAGCGTCGAGGCATCTGGAATTTTATCAGTCAGTCGTAAGCCGAGAAACCAGCGATAAGCGACATTGACTTCAATCTCCCGAACAATTTGGCGCTCGGATCGGATGCCGAACAGGTAGCCAAT
>NZ_JACOFW010000145.1 GCF_014284305.1 Affinundibacterium seohonense | reverse complement strand
ATTCATACTCGCGCTTATAGAAGAAGCCATCTTTATGATTGGGGCGACGATAGCCAATCACGCCATAGATATTGCGCTCAACTAAACCTTTGCAAATGTGGGGTGTGAAGTAGCCTGCATCGAGGCCGACTGCGCCAATTTCGAAACCGAAGCGGGTACGCATCCGATCAAGACGATCCAGATAGGGACCACTATCATGGACATTGGCTGGTGTAACGTGGGTATCGGTGATGAGGGAATGGACGCCAT
>NZ_JACOFW010000144.1 GCF_014284305.1 Affinundibacterium seohonense | reverse complement strand
ATTCATACTCGCGCTTATAGAAGAAACCATCTTTATGATTGGGGCGACGATAGCCAATCACGCCATAGATATTGCGCTCAACTAAACCTTTGCAAATGTGGGGTGTGAAGTAGCCTGCATCTAGGCCCACTGCGCCAATTTCGAAACCGAAGCGGGTACGCATCCGATCAAGACGATCCAGATAGGGACCACTATCATGGACATTGGCTGGTGTAACGTGGGTATCGGTGATGAGGGAATGGACGCCAT
>NZ_JACOFW010000143.1 GCF_014284305.1 Affinundibacterium seohonense | reverse complement strand
ATGTTTGGCAGCATTTTAAAGAACAACTCAACGCGAACCGACTTAGTGTAAGTGGGAAAGAGATTTACAAGCATCGTAAAGAGACGGTCGAACGGAGCTTCGCCGATGCGAAGCAACTACATGGTCAGAGCCTGTGAATAAATTTGTGTAAATGTCCACGGTCTATTAACCTCTCGAGCGAGGAATTACCGATGGACATTTTAATGGATAGAGAAAAACTGAAAGCTTTGGCAAAAGAGCTTGCCAAGGA
>NZ_JACOFW010000142.1 GCF_014284305.1 Affinundibacterium seohonense | reverse complement strand
TGGCGTCCACTTATGCTTACAACTTAGGCGGTGGTACAGCAACAGCCGGTGCCGATTACAACAGCACAGCCACATTTAGCAATGGTGTCACCTTAGTCGGTGGCAGCCTGATTGTTCCAGCAGGTGTTAGTACCTTCACGGTCACCGTCGCCACAATCAATGACGCCATCGTCGATTCCGCGTCCCCAGAATCCTTACCATTGGTGATCGGTGGTGTAACAGGCAATGGCGGTATTATTGATGATGACCAAC
>NZ_JACOFW010000141.1 GCF_014284305.1 Affinundibacterium seohonense | reverse complement strand
ATGCCTACATTCGCTGGTATAACGAAAAGCGTATTAAAATGTCCCTAGGCTATCTCAGCCCGATTGAATACAGAGAGCGCTTGGGTTTAACAACATAAATCAGTCCAAGAAAATATCCGCACCCCCACCTGGTCAATTTTGGATGGGCGTCAACATTGCCGGCACCCCATTCGACATGAGAAATTCGAAATTCGAATTGTAATGAATTTCAAATTTCATCGGGATCGTCAACAAGGGGAGTTGGAAATGTGGC
>NZ_JACOFW010000140.1 GCF_014284305.1 Affinundibacterium seohonense | reverse complement strand
ATGGACGATGCCGATTCACAATTGGCGTATGGCCTTAAATCGTTTTATGATTGAGTTCGGTGATCGTATTCAAAAACACGATCACTAACTTGTTCCGTGGCATTTACACAGAAATTCTTACAGGCTCAACTTGCAAATTCATTGCATTTAATTTTCGTTCTTCATTTTTCTCTCCTGCTTCGTTGTGTCGTACGTTCACAATTCGTAATAAGTCTCTGGTCATTTGCTCGTGAAACTTAGTTTCACCACCTTC
>NZ_JACOFW010000139.1 GCF_014284305.1 Affinundibacterium seohonense | reverse complement strand
AGACTCAATGCCTTCCATAGTCGCCATAGGTGCTTTGCTTGAGTCAAATAAGACGATAAAGAAAGGCGCAGGGCCTTTTCTAATAAACTCGCCATTTTCTTCATATTTTGACATGCCGCAGCGAGCAGCGCTTGCGCCTTGACCTTGGCTAATCCACGAAAGCGTGCGTAACGATGACCATGTAGTTGCTTCGCATCGGCGAAGCTCCGTTCGACCGTCTCTTTACGATGCTTGTAAATCTCTTTCCCACTTA
>NZ_JACOFW010000014.1 GCF_014284305.1 Affinundibacterium seohonense | reverse complement strand
GCAGAATTAGGCTGGTCGAAAACGCCAGCGGATAGAAGGTGGTGAAACTAAGTTTCACGAGCAAATGACCAGAGACTTATTACGAATTGTGAACGTACGACACAACGAAGCAGGAGAGAAAAATGAAAAACGAAAATTAAATGCAATGAATTTGCAAGTTGGACTTGACATGCATCATAGAAGGGCGGGTGCAACCCGCGCGGTACATAGGCCGGTCTTGGGTGGACTACGGTTTGGCGGCGCGGGTTGCACCCGCCCTACAAGTTAGACGTCTTCTCTACGCTCAAGGATTTTGTATGTCTCGATTACCATTATTCTTCGCATTATTGATTGGAATCGAATTATTCTTTTCCAGCTTAATTTGAATAATCCGCGCGGTACTACCATTTAATGCCGCTTCCGATTCGGCATGGGCTTGATTTACCCATTCGAGTAAATTGCCTTGCGGATTGTCGCTCTGCGTTTGTGTGCAGGCGTCGGTACATTGACCACATTGCACACAAGCGAACATCAGACGTTTGACATTGCGCGGATTTAGACGCATAGGGCAAACGTGGTCACAGGCCGAGTAGCAGGTTGAGCAGTCTTTCGCTCTTTCCCGTTTAAATCCGATCACCATCGCTTTGTCGTTTGCCATCCAGGCCAGACTTTGGAACAAGCCTAGGGCACAGGCGTAGCGGCAAAACAAATGACGCGCAAACATAAATTCGACGAAAAAGGCAATACTGCCAGCGATCAAGAAGACGCTTTGATTGCGCGTCAACGTGCCATGCCTGAGATTGCCGTAGACCTCTGCTGGCGGTAGTAAATACGTCAGTAACACGGTCGCCCAAGTGATTGCACAAATGATGACAAGCGGAATGACACCGAACCACCAGATCGTATCAGGTTTAATCTCGCTGCCATCAGGATTACGCATTGGTAAGGTTTCTTTGTCCCATAAACTCTGTTTACCGATTGCACGTCGCAGCGTTTGATTGATGGTTTCCACGATAGAGAAATGCGGGCACAGCCAGCCGCAATAGATCCGACCCCATTTCCATGCAACATAAATCACGGCGGCCCCGACGAGAATTAAGGGCAAGATCGCATGTAGGAAAATTGCCTTGGCTGCCTGTCCTGCTGTGTCTTTTCCAGCCACAAAATCGTTTAAACCTAAAGTCCAATCCATGCCGAAAATGATGAAGTGCTTAAGATTTAAATCTAGCCGAAAGAGATCAAAGATAGGAGCGAAGACGAAGAGCAAAAAGAAACCGACCTGCGTCAAACGCCGCCATTGTTGGACCGGTAGACCCCATAAACCTTGATGTGTTTTAACTGGCATTATGAGACTCGTTTATCCGTGTTTACCAACAGCTTTGCCGATCAGCGGATAGAAATACAATTTTCCGGACAATGCCTTAGTCAGTGCAAAGACACCGAACAAGATGAAGACAGAGTGCACGCACAAGACGTATAAAATTAGAACCATCCAAGTCCCTACCTGACGTAAATCGCCAAATAATAAAATACCCGCACTGACCAAGATCAGCATAAAACCAGCACAGATACTGGCACCCAGAGCCTGAATCAAATGGCATTGCACTAGTGTCGACACATTGTGACGCTGTCGTTGATAAAGCAATAGCAGCAACACGAAGGCGGCAAACGGTAGCAGCAAGATATTCAACAAGTACAGCGTTGCAGCAATACTTGCTATTTGAATTTCTTGTGCCGTTGGTTCTAAGATTTTCATGGCGTTTTACTTGATAACTTGCCACTGTCAAAATGTAGTTTGACGACTTCCATTAAAGCAGTGATGGTATCGAGATCGTCAGTTAAGGGCTCAACCAGCGCGGCGGCGCAGGCTTCTATCACCGGACATCCAGCAGCAATTAAATTTGCGGCATAGACCAGTAAGCGAGTCGAGGCTGCTTCATCTAAATCATGTTGTTTGAGCTGACGAAAACGCTGTGCAATATCGACCAAACGTGTTGCCAACGTTAGATCGATGCCTGCTTCTTTCATCAAAATACTTTGCTCTAATTCTGCATTGGGATAATCAAACTGTATCGCCAAAAAACGCTGTCGCGTCGATGGCTTGAGATTTTTGAGTAGATTTTGATAGCCAGGGTTATACGACACCACCAGCATGAATTCTTTTGGTGCAGCCAATTCCTCGCCGGTACGTTCGATAGGCAAGATGCGTCGGTCGTCAGTGAGCGGATGCAATACCACGGTGGTATCTTTACGCGCTTCCACGATTTCATCCAAATAGCAAATGCCGCCCTGACGCACGGCACGGGTCAGCGGGCCATCTGACCATAAGGTTTCTCCATCGCCAATCAAGTGACGGCCGACTAAATCTGCTGCGGTTAGATCATCATGGCAAGCAACCGTGATTAATGGACGCGCCAGTTTCGCTGCCATATGCGCGACGAAGCGTGTTTTACCGCAACCAGTTGGTCCCTTAATTAATAGAGGTAACTGGCGTTGGTACGCAAGTTCAAATAAAGCGCATTCATTCCCAACTGGCTGATAGTAAGGAATCTCGACGGCTGCTGAAGTTTGCGCCGCAGCTGAAGACAGAAACACTTGATGGCTCAAATCATTCATGAAAACTTTCGTAAAGCGATATCAAATAACAATCCAAATCAAAAACGCCCGACGATGTGTTGTCGGGCGTTGCGCTGCTTATGAAGTTTGAGATGAATTCTCAGCGTGGTCTCCACCAACGAAGAAGCTAAAGATGTATAAGCCCAATCCAAGTAGGAAAATCACACCAGAGGCAAGTCGTAACCAGTAAAAGATCATCAACTGATCTTGCGTTGCCATGAAACTCAATGGTGATGTCGCCACACGTTGCAACCATACTTGCAAGATTCCCGCAGCGGTCAGGAACAAGGTAATGAAGACCATGGATACTGTCATCAACCAGAACGACCACATTTCGACGACTTGAGATTTATTGCTATTCGCCTGACGACCACGCATGAGCGGCATGGTGTAGCTGATCATCGTCATTACCACCATCGCATACGCACCGTAGAACGCCATGTGTCCATGGGCCGCCGTAATTTGCGTGCCGTGCGTGTAGTAATTCACTGGTGACAAAGTATGTAAGAAGCCCCATACACCAGCACCTAAGAACGCCATCACACCGGTACCTAAAGCCCACAACACGGCCGCACGATTTGGATGGTCACGACGGCGACGGTTCACCATGTTGAATGCAAACACGGTCATCATAAAAAATGGAATCGGTTCTAAAGCCGAGAATATGCTACCCCACCATTGCCAGTATTCAGGCGCACCGATCCAGAAATAGTGGTGTCCAGTACCGATAATGCCGGTGATTAAGGACATCGCGATAATGGAGTACAACCATTTTTCGATCACTTCACGATCAACCCCAGTGACTTTAATCAAAACAAATGCCAGCATCGCGCCAAGGATCAGTTCCCAAACCCCTTCCACCCACAAATGCACGACCCACCACCAGTAGAATTTATCTTTCACTAAATTGTGTGGATTAACAAAAGAGAATAGGAAGAAAATCGCTAAGCCCCACAAACCTGCCAACATCACCAGGCTGATACTGGTTTTGCGACCGCGTAAGACTGTCATCGAAATATTGAACAAGAACACCAGTGCCACAATCACGATACCAATTTTGGTTGGCAAAGGTTGCTCGAGGAATTCCCGCCCCATGGTTTCAAGCAGATCATTGCCCGTCATTTTCGCCAACGATGCATACGGCACTGCCAGATAGCCAACGACGGTTAAAGCACCTGCTACCAAAAATACCCAGAACATTAACATCGCCAATTTCGGGCTGTGTAATTCACGTTCCGATTCTTCGGGGATCAGGTAATACGCTGCGCCCATAAAACCAAACAGCAGCCAGACGATTAGCAAGTTGGTGTGCACCATCCGAGCCACATTAAATGGAATCAGAGGAAACAAGAAGTCGCCTATGATGTATTGCAAGCCCATGATCAGACCAAATAAGATCTGACCTACGAACAGGGCAATTGCCGCGATAAAGTAGGGCTTCGCGACGGCCTGTGATTTGTATTGCATGAAGTTCTCCGCTTATAAGTTGGACTTACACAAAACCGCCTCAAATTGCTGCTGCGATTCATTTGCGATTTTTACTGTCTTCGCAAAAGTGCTCCCTTGCGTCGCGTTGAGACAATTTTGCGTAAGCCCTGGTATGTTTAAGGATCGCGTTATTAACCTTCGATATTCGGCGGCCAGTTATTGGTATTAATCTCTGAGCTGTATTTCAGAAATTCGACGAGATCGTTCATTTCTTTTTCGTTTAAATTGAACTGTGGCATCTGACGACGACCCGGAGCTCCGGTTGGCTGAGCAGCCATCCACGCGCGAATAAAGTCAGGACCGCGACGCTTATACACATTGCCGAGTTCAGGCGCAAAATACGCACCTTCACCGAGGAGCGTGTGACAGCCAATACAGTTGCGGGTCTCCCATATTTTTTTACCGCGGATTGCCGATTCGGTTAGATTTGCGCTGTTATCTCGCTTGGGCAGCGCACGCATCGTGTCGAAGGTCAGTGCTAAAAATAACAGGAAGAAAAATACAGAGCCGCCATAAAAAATATTTCTGGCGGTTGACTTGGTGAACGTTGAGCTCATGTCGAGTTAACCCCTAGTGAATGTAAATCATAAAAAGCGCATACCAAGCAAAGCGAACAGTCTGCGCTATTTGATGTTGTGGATGTAGTTTCCCCACGTCACCGAGTGTAAGTGGCTAGTGACTTGCTTTCCTTGACTGCAGTCAATTTTGGAAAGATGGCAACAAAATGACTATGGATAAATGCGAGGTTTTCGAACAAGCTTTGCGGTGTATCAAAACTAGCCGAAATTTGTGAAATGGGATGGAGCTGATTGTGCAGAGAATTACGCTCGGCAAATCTGAGGATTGTTTGGTAGTGCGACTAAAACTTGACACCTTACGCGATGAGGCGACAAGTTTCAGTGATTGAGTTTAATTCATCGCCTCAGAGACCCAAGACATTGCTTTCTTAAAGATACCTTCGCGAACGGGTTCTGTTTTTACAGGCTCAACTGCAGCAGCGCTTTCCTTTTCCAAATACTCGCGCATCGCCACATCTTGTCTGAAGCGATTTTGAAACTTCAAGTCCGCATCGCTTACCGATATGCGAATTATTGCCTCAGCACGGTGCAATTCAATTTCAAAAAAATCCTGATCCTTGCGTCCACATCGAACATTGTGCAGAGCCTTCAAAACCATTTCTAAAGCGCCGCCACCATCTTGGGCACGCATTTCAAATATGCATTCAAAACTGCCGGGTATGGTATTAGTCTTGTCTCGGTTCAGCTCCAAAGCCTTGGCCCATCCAGAGCGTCGGCTTAAGCCAATTTGTAAAACACCTTCTTTCAAACCAGAATTACGCAGGATATAAATATGGCCTGGCACTCCGTGCAAAGGTTTTGGTTCCTTATATTTCCCGCGTGATTGCTCTGATGACGAAAGCATAAAGCACCTCAAAATTTTTCAAACATAGAAAGAGAGCTTAGTGTAAGAAAGATCACAGTAAAACCATGCTCGGAATAAGCTACAGAAAACCAGCTATTTCTTCCCTATGCCATCGCAACACATCAAATTTTGTTAAGTCTGTGGTGATTTCTGCATAGAAATCAGGGCTTAGTGCACAAACCATCGAGCCCGCCTGCCCTATAATAGCTACAGCCATTTACTCCTTTATTTGAAATCAAACCTATGAATAGCCAGGATTTAGAAAATATCAATGTCACCTCGTTTGCACCGATGCCCACGCCCGAGGAATTACACGCCAAACTCCCTTTATCTGAGAACGCTGCAACCGTAGTCGATGCCGGACGTGAAGCGCTAAAGAACATTTTAGATCGTAAAGATCGACGCTTTATCGTAGTAGTTGGCCCTTGTTCTATTCACGATCCGATTGCTGGACTGGACTACGCCCGTCGCCTCAAAGCCTTGCAAGACGAAGTTAAGGACAGCATGCTATTGGTAATGCGGGTGTATTTCGAAAAGCCACGCACCACGACTGGATGGAAAGGGTATATCAATGACCCCATGATGGATGACTCTTTTCAGGTTGATCTGGGAATGGAGAAAGCGCGCCAGTTTTTGTTAGACATCTGTGAACTAGGCTTGCCAACCGCGACCGAAGCGCTCGATCCAATTTCGCCACAATACCTCGGCGACTTGATCGCCTGGACTGCCATCGGTGCCCGCACCACAGAATCACAAACCCACCGCGAAATGTCGTCAGGTCTGTCTACGCCAGTCGGTTTCAAAAATGGAACTGATGGTGATATCAGTATTGCGATTAACGCGATTTTATCGGCATCCCATCCGCATTCTTTTTTAGGCTTAAATGGCCAGGGCAAAGTTGCGGTGGTTCGTACTCGTGGCAATCAGTATGGTCACGTCGTATTGCGTGGCGGTGATGGCCGTCCTAATTACGATACGGTATCGGTCGCGATGGCAGAACAGGCACTCAAGAAAGCCAAATTACCGGCCAATATTATCGTCGATTGCTCACACGCGAATAGCTATAAAAAACCCGAGCTACAACCACTCGTGATGGCCGATGTCATCAATCAAGTTGTCAATGGCAATCAAGCTTTGGTCGGCGTCATGATTGAATCGAATATCGTTGATGGCAATCAGAAAATTCCAGCCGATCTATCGCAGTTAGTGTATGGCTGTTCCGTGACTGATGCGTGCGTCGATTGGGCAACCACAGAAGAGATGATACGGGCAGCGGCTGAGCGTTTGCGTCATCGCCCAAGCTAACTCCTACGTTCAGTGTAAGTAAGCTAAACGATGTCGTTGCAAATAACGCTGATTTTCCCTGTAGATTGCCTTCTTTAGGATGTAAAATCAGCGAGCTCTACAACCATCAGCGCCATCGCCTGAATCTATCAAGCCCAAGCAGAGTATTCTCAATGTCAAACATTAATCATCTCAAATTTGCTCTCGTCTCCCTGCTATTAGTCTCGAGTCTAAGTGCTTGCACGACGACTCAAAAAGCGACCGTGCACAAAGATGAATTTGGCATGGCAGACATGTTCACCTACGCGGTACCTGGCACAGAGGAAGAAGCCTGTGAAGCTTCGAGGCGTGCTTTACTCAGTCAAGGCTATATCATCAATGAAGCGCACGAGAACAATGTCAAAGGGCGTAGAAAATTTCAGTCAGATGATGAAACACATGTCGAGATCGAATTCAATATTGTCTGTGCACCCAATAGCAAAGGCAGCAACAGCACGACTATTTTCGCAAACGCCGTTCGTGATCGCTATTCTTTAAAGAAAAATAGCTCAAGTGCTAGCTTGGGGGTCGGTGGTATAGGTTCAATCTCTTTACCTTTTGGCGCCAGCAATGATTCCATGGTGAAAGTTGCCAGCGAAACCATAGCCGAGGCAAAGTTATATGGTCGATTCTTTGATTTGGTAGAACGGTATCTAGATGATGTCAAAAAACCCGAAGACGAATCCATCAAGTCCGAGTTAACCGGCATGCCTGACAAGGCAAAAGAGGAACAGCAATAAACACCATTAGTAGAGGACTTAGCTGAATGCAGCCACGTCATGATGGCGTAATAATGCATCGTTATGATGAAGGCTCATCTGACTACTCCTCCAAGGGTGTGGATTTTGCCCGCAAACATTTGCGGGCTTTTTTTTATCCTTTGCGACTACTGCTCTGGCGGTATCGTGGCTGGCGCAGTCTCAATATCCAGCGTTTTTACCCCGGCGCCATTCTCATATTCCGCATACATCCATTTGCCATTGGCAAAAACTAAGTTCTCAGGTGTAGGACGGGTAAACTCCGGTTTGCCATTTAAGGCATGACGCATCGCATCGATCCAAATTGGCAATGCTACTGTTGCGCCAAACTCCCGTCCACCTAAGGACTTAGGATCATCAAAGCCCATCCAAGAAACAGCCACCACATTACCCGCATAACCTGCAAACCAGCCATCCACGGCGTCGCTAGTCGTACCGGTCTTGCCTGCCAAATCACGGCGTCCAAGTTTTTGAGTCGCCGCAGCCCCGGTCCCGGAACGCACGACTTCCCGCAACATACTATCCATCACAAATGCATTACGACTATCTAGCACACGCATATCTTCACTAGCTTGTTCTGCGACTTTGGCTTCGAAAAGCACGGTTCCCTTGCTGTCTACGACTTTCTGAATCAACCAAGGTTTAACTTGATATCCACCATTCGCGAAAACCGCATAAGCACCTGCCAATTGCAATGGAGTGACAGAACCAGTTCCCAAGGCCATCGTCAAATTAAGCGGATGTTTATTCTGATCAAAACCAAATCGTGGCAAAAAGTCTCGACCATACCCTGCTCCAATGGCTTTCAAAATACGCACAGACACTACGTTTTTAGATTTCGCCAGTGCATGCTGCATATCGATAGGGCCGTCGTACTGACCATCATCATTACGTGGATCCCAAGCTAAGACTTCCTCCGTAGTCTCTGACAGTGGAACATCATTGATCAAGGTTTCTGGAGAAAATCCCTTTTCTAAGGCAGCTGAGTAAACAAAAGGTTTAATTGACGAGCCTGGTTGACGCCAGCCACTGGTCACGTGATTGAATTTTTTACGATTAAAATCAAAGCCACCGACCATAGCGCGATACGCACCATTATTCGCATTTAAAGAAACATAGGCTGCCTCAACCTCTGGGGTTTGTGTGACGGACCATTTTCCTTTGCGGTCTTGCATCACCCGTATCAAGGCACCAACACGGATTTTTATGTCGCGATTGGCCTTTGACTGTAAAGCAGGAACAGCTAAGCGCAATCCCTCGCCACTAATCTCCACGGATTCACCAGTCGCCAAATCGGCTTTGATCAACTTCGGAGATGCCGCGGTCACAACCGCGGAAATCAAGCCCTCGCTGGATGGAAACTTTTGCAAAAACTCATCTATCGCTTCATCCCGTAAGGTGTCATCCGTCGGTAATTCAATAAATGCCTCGGGACCACGATAGCCGTGACGCTGATCGTAAGTCAGGACATTTCTGCGTAAGGACTCATAAGCCGCATCTTGCTCATCACTGTCTATCGTTGTAATGACTTTGATACCGAGAGTGTAAGTTTCGTCTTTGAATTGGGCATAGATTTGCTGTCGCACCATTTCCGCCACATGCGCTGCATGTGATTCAAACTGCGCGACTTTACTGACCTGCAAACGCTCTTTACTCGCTGACTCAAATTGAGCTTGATTAATGTCGCCATGCTTTAACATACTTTTCAAAACTAAGATCTGACGCTTTTTGGCACGTTCAAAGTTGACTGCCGGATTATGTCGTGCTGGATTTTGCGGAATACCCGCTAACATCGCGGTTTCTGCAATGGTTAATTCTTTGAGGGATTTATTAAAGTAAGTACGTGCCGCACTAGAAAAACCGTGAGTGCGTTGCCCAAGATAAATCTGATTCATATACAGCTCTAAAATCTGATCTTTTGACAAAGCATCTTCTATGCGCTTTGCCAGCATCATCTCACGCAATTTACGCGTCATCGATTTTTCACGGGTCAAAAAGAAATTACGTGCGACTTGCATCGTGATCGTCGAAGCCCCTTGTTGCACGCCGCCAGTTGCTGTCGCCACCACGGCACGAGCAACACCGATGTAGTCAACCCCGCTGTGTTCATAGAAGCGCGCGTCTTCAATTGACAACACCGCTTTTTTCATCTTTTCTGGAATATCTTTAATCGGAACAAAATCCCTGTGTTCCTCACCAAATTCGCCAATCAAATTATTATCGGCGGTGTAAATTCGTAAAGGAATCTTCGGCTTGTAATCGGTCACTGCTGTCAATTCCGGCAACCCCGGAGCCAAAATCAGGAAGATATACGCGAGCAGACCTAGAATAAACACCACACCGGCGGCGGCTAAAGCGAGTAACCATTTCATGGAAGGCGGCCAAGCAGCTTGGCGTAGAATGAAAACGCACAGTGTAAACGGACTATCTCATGCTGCAAGCGTTTTCTTTGTCTAGTACTGGGATTCGGTACCTTTTAGAGCAAGCTCTGCATCAATCTAATCAGCCACATGAGATAGCGCCACGTTCTACTACACTAGCCGACTGCTCTCCACAGATTGGCTGTCACACCATGCTCTTTCGCTCACAAACCAGATCAAAAACACTGCGCTTTCTGTTCGTATTGATTTTGCACTTAGCTGGTTTGTATGGCTTCATGCTTAACTCCTCAAGTCGATCAAATACTAGCTCTACAATCGAGAGATTTGATCAATCAGAAACTATGTCTATCGTCTTTATAAAGCCTCCGGTTGTTAAAATTCAGAAATCAGAAAAAGACATTAGGCTCACGAATCAGCAAACGAATCATCCGCAACTGAGCAAGAATAACCAAGTAAAACAAAAGCAGTTAGAGGCGATCTCTGTCCCACCTGCCGATGCGCAAAAACCTGTGACTGATACTGCCATTGCCAATGAGCCCGTAGAACACAGCCCAAACGCCACATTAAACCGCGATGTGAACAACATCAGTAAATTATTGGAACGTGATCTGAGATTCGAGCAACAAAAAATCGAAGCAGCAAAACCGCCGAATCAAATTGCAAGAGAATACTGGCAGAAACAAAATAACCCGTACAAAGATAAGTGGGAAGAGCTCGCCCACAAGATAGAGAAAGCAGGCACGCCACGTGGTCTGCAAATGGAAACATTTAAAGCCGCCGATGGTACGCAAATTACTAAACTTGGCGATAGATGCTTCAAAGCACCCGACCCCGGACGAACCTATTTGCATCAGGCGGAAGCAAGGCGGGTCATTTGCCCGCGTTAACTTAAGCCATCAAGCCCTTCTATTCTTCCAAAGTCTGTAGCAAATACAGTTTTTGATACAGACCGTTGTCGACCGCCATCAAATCAGCATGTTGTCCCTGCTCGGCAATCCGGCCATGATTCAAGACGATGATCTTATCGGCATCACGTATCGTTGAGAGTCGATGTGCAATCGCGACGATAGTGACCTGCCCTCTTAAGGCATTCAAGGCCAGTTGCACGACCTGTTCAGTTTCACTATCAATATGCGAGGTCGCTTCATCTAAGAACAAAATCTTTGGCTTACCTGCAAGTGCACGCGCAATCGCTATTAATTGTTTCTGCCCTGTCGATAACTTCGCTCCACCTTCACCCAAAGGTGTCAGGTAGCCATGTTCTAATTGCAGAATAAAGTCGTGAGCGCGCGCGGCTTTGGCTGCGGCAATGATGTCGGCTTCACTGATATCCCGTCCCATCGCAATATTCTCGCGAGCATTGGCTGCCAACAAAAATGGTTCTTGCGGAACCAAACCCACACTGGCACGGAAGCGTTCGTCACTCAATTCTTGCAAGTCCAGATCGTCAATCAAGATCTTTCCACTTTGTGCGGTGTAAAAACGCAATAACAAACTTAACAGCGTGGATTTGCCACTACCAGTATGACCTACGATGCCATAAAAACTGCCTGCAGGAATATCCAAATCGATCTCATGCAAGATCACTTGCTCGGGATCGTAGCCGAAACGCACCTTCGATAAGTGCAAGGCACCCTCAGTGATTTCGGCATCGTTTTGTTTGCTAACGGCAGTTGATTCTTGCAACAAAGTGTTCACCCGCGCCGCAGATACGACCGCCTGCTGGATCTGTCCGAACTGCAAAGTAATTTGTATGAGTGGATCAACCACGCGAGCGATGTAGCTGACAAATGCATACAAGATACCGATTTCTAATCCAGAGAAACTGCGCTGACCAAAGACGAAAATCACCACCACCAGCAACAAGGAATTGAGTAAATCTAGGGCGGGACGCAATAGCCAAGCATTTGCACGTAACTCATCAACCCGCGCCACATAATGTTTTTGATTGGTCGCTTCAAAACGTTCACCAAAGCCACGTTCCGCATTGCAGGCCTGGAGCGCACTCATGCCATTAATACTCTCAGCCACTTGTGCATTGATCTCGCTGCGCATCTGCCGCGCGCGGGTCACTGCTGGTGCACTCCAGCGTTGATAAAACCAAACGATCACCACTACCGCGGGCACCAACATCAAGACGATCAACATCAAACGCCAATCGAGCCATGCCATCGCAATCAAAGCGCCGAGTACCACGATAGAACTGTCTAACATCACGAACAAGACTTGCACGTAAAGATTTTTTACGGCCTCGGTATCGTTGGTCACACGACTGACTAGTTGTCCGGTGATCGCCTTATCAAAAAACGCCATCGGCAATCGCAACACATGCGCATACACCTGCTCACGCAAACGGCGTACTGAACGCATCGCCACGCCGGCCAAACGCGTCAATTGCAAATAGCGTAGCCAAGTCGCCCACCAGCCCGTCAAAACGAAGGCAAGCAGTAAACCTGCCATCATCCAGATATCATTATTCCGAGGAAGTAAATAATGATCGATGAAAGCCTTGCCTAAGATCGGCCCTAAGGCTTCGAGGCCAGAAGCCAAAAATAGAAATACGATGCCCAAGATGACATGACGCTTCTCTGGCTTCGCTGCTTGCACCAAGAGTTGCACCGCCAATTTTTTTTCTGAGGGCTTGTCGGTTTGCTGTTTGGTATCTGTCTCAGCATTTTGTTGAACTTCAGGCTGCATTTAAATCTGCCTCTAACTGTTGGTATTTCCACTGACTCGCATACCAGCCATCTAAGGCCAATAACTGCTGATGTGTACCTTGTTCTATCAGCACACCCTCGCGCAAAACCAAAATATGATCGGCTTCGGCAACCGCACTTAAACGATGACTAACGATAATCGCACTACGCTCAGGTCGTGCTAAACGCAATTCGGCAAGATGTCTGAGAATGCGGGTTTCGGTATCGGTATCGACTGCTGACAAGGCATCATCTAAAAGCAGTAAAGGACTATCAGTCAGCAAGGCTCGTGCAATCGCTACACGCTGTTTTTGTCCACCGGATAAAGTCACACCCCGCTCTCCAACCGGCGTATCGTAGCCTTCCGGAAAACGCAAAATATCCTCATGAATCGCCGCCAACTCAGCAGCATGCATAATTTGTTCGCGACTAGCTTGCGGATTCGATAAAGCGATATTGCTAGCAATCGATGCGGAAAATAAGAAAGGCTCTTGCGCCACCCAATTGATGGCATTGCGCAAGCGTTCTAAAGGGAAAGCAGCGATACTGTGTTCGCCCCAAGTCACATGACCTTGCTTGGTCTCGAACTGTCGTAGCAACAACCTGAGCACGCTCGATTTACCAGCACCGGTCGCCCCGACAATGCCTAGCGTCTGTCCGGAACCCAAACTAAAGTTCAATTGATTCAATGCCAAATTCGCTTGTCCGGGATAAGAAAAACTCACATGATCGAAACGAATTGTGCCTTCTGGTTGGTTCTGTAATTTGCCTAAATCCTGAATCACCAAATCCGCTTCCAATACAGGACGTAAGCGTCCCCAAGCTGCTTTGCCACGCTCTAACAAAGACAAGACCCAACCAGCAGCGAACATGGGCCAAATCAACTGCCCGAGATACATACTGAATGCAGTCAAATTACCAATGCTCATTTCGTTTTGCCACACCAGATAAGCACCGACACCCAAAGTTAAAGCACCTGCGGCGGTCAAGGCAACACCGACTGCCGGTTCGTAGGCGGCTTCCCATCTTTGCGCACGCAGACTAGCGTCTGCCGCGTGTTCCGCCATCTCCGCAAATTGCTCTGCATTGCGCTGTTCTAGACCGAGCACGCGCAAAGTACGCACGCCAGAAATGGTTTCTTGCACGTGATCATTCAACTTACTAAAACGTTCTAACGACTCTTTCGAAGCATCATGCACATGATGGGTAATCCGTTTGAACGCCCACGCCATGAAAGGAAATGGCAACAAGGTCGCTAAGGCCAAACGCCAATCCACGCCCAAAGTCATCATGCCGATCACCAGCACAAATGTCATAGCGCCATCAAAACCCGCTAGCGCCGCTTCGCCAGCTGCCAACTCAATCGCATCCGCATCATTCGTTCCCAACGCCATCAAATCACCGGTACGTTGTTGCTGGAAAAATGCGGGACCTTGCATACTTAAGCGTTGATACAAACGTAAACGCAACTGTGCGCCCAAGCGATACGACGCAGCGAACAATTGCAAACGCCAACCCACACGCAGAAAATAAATTGCAACGCCCATCAACAGCACCGTTGCCAATTCCCAGATCAAGGCTTCGCCTGCCAAGTTGTGCGCCACCATGGCGTCAATGATTTGACCGATCTTACGTGGAATTAACACTGTTAAGGCAGCAACCAAAAACAGCATCACGGCAGCCGCAACGTAAGAGCGCCAGTGTTGGCGAATAAATTGGGCGAGGAGTTGGTACAGGGTCATGCTGAGACTTTCAAATTTGAATCTTTTGCCGCAGAGGTGCAGAGGAAACATCTAGAGAAAATCTCTGCGTCCTCGGCGCCTCTGCGGCTCATGCTTTTTTACTTCAGCATATTCCACAAAAACGAATACGTAATCGCACTCATATCCGCGCGCTGTGCATTGTTTGCAGCACCGCCATGTCCGCCTTCAATATTTTCGTAGTACCAGACATTTTGATGACCCTGATCTAGCATCTTCGCTGCCATCTTGCGTGCATGTCCAGGATGTACGCGATCGTCACGTGTCGAGGTAATAAACAAGACATTTGGATATTTCAATTCCGCTTTGACGTTGTGATATGGGGAGTATTGTTTGATGTATTCCCATTCCGCTGGCACATCAGGATTACCATATTCACCCATCCAAGAGGCACCCGCTAACAACTTGTTATAACGCTGCATGTCGAGCAAGGGAACTTGACTCACCACGGCATTAAACAACTCAGGACGCTGGGTTAATGCCACGCCTGCCAACAAGCCACCATTACTACCACCCATCGCACCTAAATGTTTTGCGCTAGTGATTTTGCTAGCGATCAAATCCTCTGCGACTGCGGCGAAATCATCATAAGCACGTTGACGATTTTGTTTTAATGCAGCTTGGTGCCAGCGTGGACCATACTCACCGCCACCACGAATATTCGCCACTACGTACACGCCACCTTTGTCTAACCACGCTTTACCGATACCACCAGAATAAGATGGCGTTAAGGATACTTGGAAGCCACCATACGCGTATAACAAAGTTGGATTGCCGCCATCGAGCTTGATGTCTTTCTTGTGCACCATGAAGTAAGGTACTTTGCTACCGTCTTTTGATGTCGCAAATTTTTGTACTGCTTGATACGGACTAGCGTCAAAAAAGCTTGGCGCTGATTTCAACAACTCACGTTGATCCGTACCAGCCTTGGCCAGATGTAAAACACTTGGGGTCAAGTAATCTGAGTAACTCAACAGATACTCGTCAGATTTTTCTGAATCCAATGGACTAACACCGACCGCGCCCATCGTCGGCAAATTCACATTGCGCGCCACCCATTTACCTTGCTTGAACTGCAGTTCAACCAAACTACTCTTCACATCTCGTAACAATTGCATTAAGAGATAATTCTTGGTCGCTGTTACACCAGTGAACGACGCATTATCGGTTGGTTGAAACAGGACTGTGAAGTTACGATCACCTTTCAAAAAGGCTTCAAAATCAATCGCCAAGACACTACCTTGCGCGTAAGTTTTACCGCCAGTAGTCCAAGTTTCATTCGGGGTCACGATGAATTGCGTGCCAAAAAATTCATAGCCAGTCTGTGCAGGGATATCAAGTTTCAACAACTTACTACCGCGCATCAAGAAAACTTCAGAGGTATAAAAAGTCACCGCACGATTCACGATTTCATGTGTGATGCCACGATGAGTAGCACGACCAGCAGACACGCTGATATCTTCTTTCTTACCCTCAAAAATGGTTTTTGCTGTACTGATCGGTGTGCCACGCGTCCACTCCTTAACAATGCGTGGATAGCCAGAATCCGTCATGGAGCCAGCGCCAAAATCAGTACCAACAAATAGCGTATTTTTATCACGCCACGCGACATTCATTTTTGACTCTGGCAGGCTAAAGCCGTCTTTCACAAACTGCTTCGTCTTTAAATCAAATTCACGTATCGTCACCGCATCCGCGCCACCGCGCGACAAATTAATGATGCAACGATCGTAGGCAGGCTCGCGACACTGGCTGCCTTTAAAAACCCAGTTTTCATTTTCCGCTTTGGCAATCGCATCGAGATCCATCACCATTTCCCATTTTGGCGATGGCTTACGATACTCCGCTAAACTGGTTTTGCGCCAAACACCACGCGGATGTTCGGCATCCATCCAAAAGTTATAAACAGCATTACCAATTTTTTGTATGCCAGGGATGCGGTCTTTGGAATCAAGGATCACTTGCAAATCGCTACGTAACTTCAGAAAGCCCGCATCGTTATCGAGCTTATTACGCGTTTCCTGATTGCGCGCTTTGACCCAATCCAAGGCCTTCTCGCCACCCACGTCTTCCAGCCATTGATGTTTATCATCAGTCTGCGCCATGGCATTATGAACACTGAATAACATTGCAGCCAGCGCGAGTAATTTGACTTTTGTTTTCATGATTTTTATCGTTGAAGTTTTTGCTTGATGGTTTTAGGAAAGATATTCTCATCGGTCAGATTCTTGGCAATAGACAAAGCATTGTAGAAGCAGTCACAGCAGCTAGGAGTACATTTTAGCGACGATCAATAGTTGCGCCTAAATCTTACGAAAAAAAGAATAATGAAGTATAAACGCAATACGCTGCGACAGTGAAGCATCAGAAAAATGCGGACTCAATCAGTTCTTACGTGCGGAGATATGTTGACGTATCCAAATTTGCATATCTTGCCAAATACGGGCGATTTCACTTGGACTTGGCATTACTAAAGCGTGCGGCAGCTCTATCGTTAGCACCGGAATGTCTTGATGCATGCCGCTGTAATTTCCGAGGGAGCCAGGATACACGCCTACCCGATTGAAATGCAGACGTCCAAAGCGCGTTGGCGGTTGCGCCGGACCATCTAGATCAAGCACACCAAATGGTGCATGCACGGAGATGATGACATCGGGTTGAAAGGATTTAATCGTATCGTGAATCCATTTACTTTCTGGCTCAGAAATTGGTTTCTTTCCTGGGAAGCGCCGTGGATCGCTTTTGGTTTTTTTCGCCCAATATTGCAATGCTTCTTTATCCCAATCCGGGGTTGGAAAATTACGATTTAAATCGACGCCACGTGCGTTCACACGCGTAGACTTCGCTGCGAGCAAGCCATCGGGATTCACGAGAGGCGCAACTTTCCATTGAAATTCCTGCACGCCGGATTTACTCATCGCAGCCAGCCATTTAAAAACTACCGCCGTCGCCGTCTTTTCATCACCATGTATACCACCGATCAACAAGACACGTCGCACTTTTTTAATGTGTGGATCAATTGGAAAATCACGCGTCATCAATGGTATGGCCTTGAATGAACGTCCATCACTGGGTGCCAATTTACTCAGTACGCATTCATTCAAAGATACTTTAGGCAAGCGTGGCGTCACTTGCTTACACCACTGGTGTAACTTAACGGTAGCAGGCACTACTTCGGCACGCACCGTCGAATGCATCAATGCACAAAATAAAAAGAGCGATGCGCTCAATCGTCGCATCGCTCTCCCTTGATGTTTCTTCACGTTCGACAAAACCAACTGACGTTTCAACATGAAGGATAAATCCTAATGATTACAGACCAGCCGCTGCACGCAGGATTTGCGCCTTGTCGGTACGTTCCCAAGTGAATTCTGGTTCTTCACGACCGAAATGACCGTAAGCCGCTGTTTTTTGATAGATCGGACGTAACAAATCTAACATTTGAATAATGCCACGTGGACGCAAATCAAAATACTCGTTCACCAATGCGGCGATCTGATCATCTGGAATCACGCCTGTGCCTTCGGTGTATACAGTCACATTCATAGGACGCGCGACACCAATCGCATACGCAACTTGAATCTGACATTGCTTCGCCAAACCAGCAGCAACGATATTTTTTGCGACATAGCGTGCAGCATAGGCAGCAGAGCGATCCACTTTTGTAGGATCTTTACCAGAGAAAGCACCACCGCCGTGTGGACAAGCGCCGCCGTAGGTATCAACAATAATTTTACGACCAGTCAAACCGCAGTCGCCTTGTGGACCACCAACGACAAAACGACCTGTCGGGTTAATCAGAAACTTAGTATCTTTCAACCATTCTGCTGGCAATACCGGGCGGATAATTTCTTCAACGATCGCTTCCACAAATGATGGCTTCATCTTATTGCCATCGCTTTGATCTGGGCTGTGCTGAGTAGACAAGACTACAGTATCGATACTATGTGGTTTGCCATCAACATAACGCATCGTGACCTGACCTTTTGCATCAGGGCGCAAGAAAGGCAAACGCCCATCTTTACGCAATTGCGCTTGACGCTCTACTAAGCGATGCGCGTAGTAAATCGGTGCTGGCATGAGCTCTGGCGTTTCATCACATGCATAACCAAACATCAAACCTTGATCACCAGCGCCAATATTCAGATGATCGTCAGAAGCATGATCGACACCTTGGGCGATATCATTGGATTGTTTGTCGTAAGCGACTAAAACTGCGCAGCCTTTGTAATCGATACCGTATTCGGTATTGTCGTAACCAATACGCTTAATCGTATCGCGCGCAACTTGAATGTAGTCAACATGTGCGTTCGTGGTGATCTCACCTGCCAATACCACTAAGCCGGTATTGACTAAGGTTTCAGCAGCAACACGGGAACGTGGGTCTTGGTCAAAAATCGCATCCAAAATTGCATCAGAAATTTGATCTGCAACTTTATCTGGGTGACCTTCAGAAACAGATTCTGAGGTGAAGAGAAAATCATTTGCCATCGCAGGCTCCTATAAAAATGTGACGTAAAGTCGCAGTAAGAAAGAGTTCCTGCGACGCTTTAGCGAAATTTATTACCCGCTTCGCAAGTTGTCTATTTAACTCGGCGGGGGCTCCTTTTTATTCGAAGATCTGAGTGCAGATTACTCTGCATCATTTCATTCAGGTGCCAATCTGTGCTATTTTACGCCTCTTACAGGATTCGTGTCGAATTGCCTTAGATTTTTGAGGTTTATCAATATAAAAGAATCCATCATTTTTAGTAATTCACCATCATTTCCAGACTCATGCTAATTCGTCTGTTCCGTTTTTTATCGGTCTTTCCGCTTCCCGTTTTACACTTTATCGGAGTCGTACTCGGCTACTTGGTATATGCGGCATCACCGACTTATCGCAAGCGTATGCGTAACAATATGGCATTGGCCTCATACGAGCAGCAACTAGGCATTGCTTTACGCGAAGCGGGTAAAAATATTATGGAGTTGCCATTGATTTGGTTAGGCAAACCAGAACGACTAGCGGCAAAAGTTCGTTTAGAAAATTGGGAAATCGCCCAAGCTGCAATTGATGCAAAAAAAGGCGTGATTTTTTTAACGCCGCATCTAGGGTGTTTTGAATTGTCGGGTAAGTCAATTGCCTTGCGCACCAAAATGACCGTGTTATACCGACAACCCAAAAAAGATGCCTTGAAACCCTTGCTAGAAGATGCTCGGGCATCCAGTGGCATGTTACTTGCGCCAGCGAATTTATCTGGTGTGCGTGCGTTGGCAAAGGCCTTAAAAAAAGGCGAAGCGATTGGTTTACTACCGGATCAAGTACCGCAAGAAGGCGAAGGTGTATGGGCAGATTTTTTCGGTAAGCCGGCTTACACCATGACCTTATCGGCAAAACTAGCCGCAATGACGGGCGCCCCAATTATCTTGACCTATGCGGAGCGTTTGCCGTTTGGTCGTGGCTTCGTACAACGCTTTGTGCCATTTACAGAATCACTCGACGGCGATGCCGCTCAACAAGCACGAGCAATTAACAAGGCAATGGAAAAACTCATCGCCAATGCGCCAAGCCAGTATTTCTGGAGTTATCACCGCTATAAAAAGCCCGATGGCGTAAGCGGACCAGACGACATTAATTCACAGGAAAACGCATGAGATTTGCCGTATTAATTATGTGGCTGCTGCACTGGTTGCCGCTGCCGATCTTGGCGCGTATTGGTGAAGGACTTGGTAGTCTTTTATATTTAATATTAAGTCGCCGCCGCCACATCTGCTTAACAAATTTGCGTTTATGTTTTCCGCAAATGCCAGAATCTGAAAGAAAGAAGATCACACGACGCCATTTCCAAGTGTATGTACGCAGCGTGCTCGAGCGTGGCATTTTGTGGTGGTCATCAGAACGCCGTTTACGTAAATTGATTCACGTCGAGTATGCAATGCCGATGGCAGAAATGACGAGCTCGCCAACAATCTTTATGTGTCCGCATTTCGTTAGTCTGGATGTGGCTGGCGTGGCTGTGATGCTGGAATCCTCGCTGTGCTCAATCTACACCACGCAAAGAAACAAAACTTTCGACAAAGCCTTGCGCAAAGGCCGTTCGCGTTTTCGACCAGTCAAATTGTTCTCGCGCGCCGAAGGTGTCAAACCCATCATTCGTGCAATGAAAGAAAATCTACCTTTCTTTATGTTACCTGATATGGACTTTGGCGCCAAAGACGCAGAGTTTGTTTCCTTCTTCGGCGTACCGGCGGCAACATTAACCGCACTGCCACGGATTGCAGCAGCAACCCATGCCAAAGTCATTCCTGTGATCGCTAGCATTCGTCCTGGTTACGACGGCTGGGATGTGAAGTTTGATAAGGCTTGGGAAGACTATCCGCATCAAGATATTGTCAGCTCTACCCGCTTTATGAATGCCTACATTGAATCAGAAATTCTGCAGATGCCCGCCGAATATTTTTGGACGCACCGCCGCTTCAAAACCCGGCCAGAGGGCGAACCTAGTGTGTACAAGAATACGCAGCAATTTCACGATACTCACCACTAAAGTGGATCACACGATCTTGCCATGCAAGATGACAATAAAAAAGCTGCGCAATGATGACGATCACTGCGCAGCTTTTTTCTAGAACTACTCTAAATTAAATTTAATTCAAGCGCCAGGCAGTAATTCAATTTCATCTTCCAGCAAAGTATTCGCTGGCAATACGTCCATACCTTTTAATTTTTCATAAATTGGTGTGAAATCAGGCGCTGTACCATCAAACAATTGTTGATAACTATCGATCACAAAATAGGTCTCTTGATAAGAATCAATTTTGTATAAAGTACGTAAGCAACGCTCGATGTCTAAACGGATATGACGCGACTTCGTACCGCGCGTGAGACAGTACTCAACTTCACCACCGGATGACAAAATACCCGCGCCATAAATACGAACTCCAGCAGGTGTATTGATTAAACCAAATTCCACGGTGTACCAATACAAACGCGCCAACTCATCTAAACCACCAAGACGCATTGCTTTCAAACCACCCTGACCATAACGCTGCATATAATCCGCGAATACAGGATTAAACAACAGAGGGACATGACCAAAGAAGTCGTGGAATACATCCGGCTCAACAATGTAATTAAATTCCTCTGGTTTGCGTAACCACACCGTGACCGGGAAGCGACGATTCGCGAGATGATCGAAGAAAGTTAATTCAGGAATCAAACCAGGTACAGCGACGATAGTCCAACCCGTTGCGGCAAACAATTCCTTTGAGGTCTTCTCGAACACCGGAATTCCTGCACTAATATCCATCTTCGCCAGAGCTTCAATAAACTCGTCACAAGCTCGTCCAGGCAACAAGGCTGATTGACGCTGATACAATTTGCGCCAGAGCTCATGCTCTTGCTCGGTATAGTTATCCCAATTTTGTTGCACAACATAGTGCGCATCCATGTGTTCATAGTCACCGCGTAGTGCGGCACCGTTCGACTTCTCGGCAACTGTCGCCAAAAAGTCTTCGTTCGAAACTGAGGTATCCATCTTGTTATCTCCAAAAAAAAGCTAACGTATTGTTAGCTTTTTTATTTGTTATTCGCTGTAATTAGCTCGTGACCAATTACGCTGTTGTCGTTGTATCGTCTTTCAATACACCACGACGAATTTGATCTAATTCAATCGATTCAAACAAAGCACGGAAGTTACCTTCACCAAAGCCTTGATCGCCTTTGCGCTGAATCACTTCAAAGAAGATAGGGCCAATGACTGTCGTCGTGAAAATTTGCAATAACAATTCACGCGTGGTTTCAGTACTCTTACCATCAACCAAAATACGCAATTTGCGCAACTCATCCACGTTCTCGCCATGACCTGGCAAGCGGCGATCAATCAAATCATAATAAGTATCGATCGTGTCTTGGAAACTCACGCCTGCCGCCTTCATATCGATAATGGTTTGATACACATTGTCGGTACCCATCGCAATATGCTGTACACCTTCGCCATGATACAGATCCAGGTATTCTGAGATTTGCGATTTATCATCAGAAGACTCGTTAATAGGAATACGAATTTTGCCGCATGGTGACGTCATCGCTTTTGATTTCAAGCCGGTTAATTTACCAGCGATATCGAAATAACGAATTTCGCGGAAGTTAAACAAAGTTTCATAGAAATCAGACCATTCCGCCATGCGACCACGATGGACATTGTGCGTTAAATGATCGATGTAAGTTAAACCATGTCCTTTTGGATTTGGATCCACACCAGGAATTGCTACGAAGTCAGCGTCATAAATACTGATGTTACCGATAGCACCTTTCTCGGCACCATCTTTACCCTGCCAACGATCAACAAAATACACTAAAGAATCGCCAATACCTTTAATCGCTGGAATATTCAATTCCATAGGACCAGTTTGATTATCGAAGCCCCAAGCACCGAGTTCCAAGGCACGTTTATAGGCGTGGTTCGCATCTTTGACACGGATCGCAAATGCACAAACGGATGGGCCGTGTTTGCGAGCAAAGCGTTGCGCAAACGAATTTGGCTCCGCATTGATAATGAAATTCACGTCGCCTTGACGATACAAAGTGACGTTCTTGGTACGATGTTTTGCAATCGCTGTGAAGCCCATTTCAATGAACAGCTTTTCAAGTTCTTTTGGTTCTGGCGCAGCGTATTCGATAAATTCGAAACCATCTGTCCCCATCGGGTTTTCCCAAGTTTGGATCGTCATTCTTATCTCCGGTTAAAGTGTCATTTTCTAAAACGCAAAAACATGTTTCGTTTACTCTGATCAAAACAAAGCTTCTTTGCGCCAAATCAATCCGCAAGTATAAAGCCTCTACAACGCCATAAAATTCCAAATTACTGCACAAGAACGACTATTTAAGCAATAATATTGCCAACTTAAATCGATAAAACGCAGAATATGCCCCAAATAGCACTCGATAAAATTGATCGCAAGATTTTAGCGATTCTACAAGCCGATGGTCGACTCACCAATCAAGAGGTTGCCGAACGTGTCAATCTGTCTCCGTCACCATGCTTGCGCCGTATCAAAAGACTAGAAGATGCTGGCGTCATCCGCAAGTACGTTGCGTTGATTGAGGCCGAAAAAATTGGCTTAGGATTACTTGCTTACATCAATGTCCGTTTAGAAAAACACACCGATACACCAGCAAAAGGCAACTCAAGATCGCCTCGCATCGATTTCGCTGCTTCGGTAGAACAATGGCCTGAGGTAGTCGCCTGCTATGCCATGACAGGTGAAATGGATTATTTACTACGAGTTCGAGTCGAAGACATGAACCATTTTTCCCGTTTTATGATGGAGACCTTACTGAAACATCCAGCCGTGTTAGACGTCAAATCCAGCTTCGCACTTCAGCAAATTAAAGATACGACCGCCTTACCCGTTGGGGGCGGCTAGATCTTATGCGAAGCCCTAGGCTGTGAATGACGTATTTTCATTTTAAGAAATCCCAAGCAAGTTCTAGCTCCCCCAAGCTTGACATTGTGGGTACCAACTAACATCAAACAACGAACTACTACCATGAAACAATTGACCCACGCGATTTTCAGTGCCATGGAGTTAGATTGAGTATTTGCCTTCAACGAGGCAATCAATTGCATTTGAGTTGCACCACACGATTGCATAGAGATACGCCTTGCATTTCTCCAACATTCGAATCGCTTCCTTGACACGCCCCAGAAGCTGGGTAGAATGCCGAAGGAATTGTAGTGACGGTTTTCATAGAAAATTTAATACTGATTAAATATTTAGTACATTCATGAAGAGCCTTACTACAAAAGGGTTTCAAGACTATTTTTTTAACTTTGTATGCGAACGATGTCGGGCTTATTCGACGAACGGTCGCGGAAAACAGGTTAAACATCATGAAGTTGCTGCTCAAGCGATGTGGAAGTTGTGGCGTCGAATACAAACTGGAAAATGTCCGCGTGGACGATCATTGGAATAAATGGACAACTGAGCCGGCATTCTGCTATTGCCCGCATTGCGACGCTAAACTTGATGGTGTTCACCCTGATTCGATCGACTTAGCTAAACACTTAACACCTACTAACGTAATCATTTTTATCGGTCTCCTTATTGTTTTCCTTATTGGTACTGTGACAAATACACTTTTGTTTTCAGGAACGTCCAGCGTAATAGGATTTGGATTGTGGTTGGCTGCGAAATCAACAGTTAAAGATCATAGAATCATTGGCTGGCTACTAGTTGGTATTGCAGTAACCATTTTTGGAGTGGTCGCCGTATATGTTTAACTCATTGCTCAAAACGGGCACGCAAGCTTGCCGTTTAGCGTGGCGTTATGCAAAGGAATAGAATGACCGATGAACAATATAAAAAGATGACTTCTGCTGCAGAATTTTTTAATGAGACTGCTAGAAAATTTCTTGTTACCGAGCATGGACTTCATGCAGAAACCCTCATCTCGTCTGTTGCCAGAATGGCTGGTTCACTGATGTATAGAAGCTTTGGGTTTGACGAAAAAATTGAACCAGGGACTGCTGTTTTATCTGATAAAGCAAATATTGAAGGCCCCAAATTAATGAATGGGATGTACGCCACACTCAGACAATTGGGTCATCAAATTGAAGAGGAAAATACCAATCGAGAGTACGCCTCAGGAAAATTCTCTCAACTAAATTTCAAAGAGTCTCATGATCGTCTTGCCGCATTTTATCTCGCATATTGCAAAGCAGCCGCTATTTCATTTCAAGACGCAGCATTTGGCGCATCAATCGCCACAGCAATTCTTGTACATGACTGTCGTAAAGTTTTAGCTGTCGAAAAAGGCGCGGCGCTTGCTATTTATGGTTTTGTTGAGGGAACAAAAACTGCACCCTATCCGACAGACGCAAGCATGCCACCGTCATCTGTCCCTTCTTCGCCTCCAAAGAAACCTTGGTACAAAATATGGTGATTCGTTTTGCAGTAGCACATACTGAGATTATGCATAACATGACAGTCGAAGGTGAAGCCGCAGTGCTGCCTCGCCTTCGAGCTAGCAACTCTTCGCGGCTCACCTCGCTTTTGCGTTAACCCTCAGGAGAGTTCACATTGGCAATCGTTGATAGGATTTCGTACGCCTTCCTCGGGCTCTTTTTTGGGGTGCTTGTCGGAATTGCCTGCTGGTGGCTTTACGGCCTTGCGCACTCCTTAAATTACGACGGTCCGGGCATGGACCCAATCCTTCGTCACTGGGTCACGTACGTGGGTGGTGTTTTCGCCGTATTGGGTTTCCTTTTCAGAGAACGTGTCGGTGATTTCATTGGCGACACCATCAGCGGAATCTTCCACTTCGAAGCTAATGACGCACTGGGATCGACCGCGAGCTCCTTGGTTGGCTTAGTGTTCTTGGCGATCATCATCGCCGCTGTGTGGTTTACAGTTCCGACATGACCCTGACATCGATTGATCTGCTCGTTTTGCCAAGCGTGCCTTGGCGTTCAAACGAGACGCTACTTACCGAAGGCGAAATCATGAGAGACGAATACGATTCTTCGAAAGCAAGCAAAAATCCCTATGTTTCACAACTCAAAAAGAAAATCACTATCCGACTTGATGAGGAAAGTATTAATTACTTCAAATCTATTGCAGAAGGTATCGGCATTCCATATCAAAGCCGTATCAATTTATATCTTCATGATTGCGCAACATCACACCGTAAGTTGAGCCTCAGGTGGAAATGAAATTTAACAAGAACTTCTACACAAACACGCAGGCGTGCGTGTCAGTTTGGTGTTGATGGCAAAGTCCATTCAAACACACAATTAGACATCGTTTTTCTCATTTCTCGCGGAATTGACGTTTCGCTTTTTGGGCGCAACGATTGCCACTACTCCACTGATTCCACCATTTATCAGTAAACAAAAAAAACCGGCCATAGGACCGGTTTGTAAAGAGAGATACGACTCAATGATGTGCAAGCAGGGCTTAGTTTTTCGGCTCACGTTTCAATAATTCTTCAATTGTGACGCCAACTTCCGCCTCGCCGCCGAATGCGGTGCCAGTTTTCTTCACTTTATAATTGACCATCGTGTGGCGATAATCTTTCATCGATAAAGGAATGTATTTGACTTGCTTCGCGATTGCGTCAGCGTTGTTGAGATAATAGTCAACAAAGGCGCGAACCTCTGGGCGCTCATCTGATTTCGCATTGACATAGATAAATAAAGGACGGGCTAAAGGTTTATAGCTTGCGTCTAACACCGTTTTCACCGATGGCAAGACTGCCGCTTTACTATCTTTCGCAATGATCGCTGCGGCTTTCAACTTCTTACTATTTTCAGAGAAGTAGGCAAAGCCCAAATAGCCAAGCGCGTTAACATCACGAGAAACCGCTTGCACGATCACGTTATCATCTTCAGAAGTCGTGAAGTCTGTGCGACTCAACTTTGCTTTGCCGTTAATCGCTTCAGTGAAGTAATCGAAAGTACCGGAGTCTGCGCCTGGGCCGTACAATTTGATCGGTGCTTTAGGCCAAGCTGGATTGACTTGATCCCAAGTCGTGATCACACCTTGCGCTGCTGGTTCCCAAATTTTCTTGAGTTCTTCGACGGTGATCTTACTCAGAAATTTGTTCTTTGGATTAATCACCACGGTTAGTGCATCGAATGCGACTGGCAATTCCAAATAGTAAATGCCATTTTTTGCGCACTCCGCCATTTCTTTTTTCAAAATCGGGCGCGACGCATCAGAGATATCTGTTTCACCTTTGCAGAATTTCTTAAATCCACCACCTGTACCAGCGATACCGATGGTAAATTTTACGCTGCTATTCTTTTCGCGAAAACTTTCAGACACCGCCTCAGTGATAGGGAACACCGTGCTCGATCCATCGATCTTAATGATCGATTGTGCTCTAGTAGGCTGTGCCGCCAAGATGCCTGCCAACATGAACAGAGATATTGAAGCGAGAATTTTTTTGTGTTGTGCTGGTTTCATCTTGGTTCCTGGAATTTCTGAAATAAGGGTTCAGTACATTAATCAGTTTGATCAGTTTGATGCAATTAGCGTTCAGCAATAATGCTTGGATCAGGCGGCAAGCCATAGCCGAGGCGCACGATTTCCACCATCATTTGTGCGATGCGATCACTAGTAGAAGAAATATTGCGCAAATCTTCGGCGCGCAAACTTGGCGAGCTCAAAGCTTTTTCGTAAAACATCCACTGTTGTTGCGCCAATTGGAGACGTTCTTTCAGAGGCTTATCGTCTTGTGCTTCATCGGCGAGCAAATTCATGCCATTGACGAATTCAATCCGTGACTGCGCCAAATCAACTTGCAAACCCTGTTTGGCTTGCATATTTTTATCCATGGAACGCAGTAAAACGATTTTTGCCATCCGTTGCGCCAATGAGGCTTGACGTAAAGCCAAACCTGTTACACGCGCCGTGGTGTCGTTTGATTCTGCTTCGATGGCGAAAGACAAAAAGTTCATCTTGATCAACAGATCTTCATTCACGTCATACATCGCTGCGGCTGTCTTGGCGCTGAGTCTTGGTAGAGATTCGACTTGATCATTGAGTGCGATATTCACCCGATTAAAAGCTTTACCTGTTTTATCAGAGCGCATTTGACGCGAGAGGTCTTTACGCAAACGATTAATATTGTCTAGGGAGCGGGAACGCTCAATTTCAGTATGTCCGCTCAAGATACCGAGCGCCATCTGCAAACTCAACTTATAACTGCGTTCAGACTCCAAACGAAACATGCCCGCAGTCAGCAAAGCTGGTGGAGCGAGATTGGTGCCTGGCACTTGCACCGGCCGATAATCGGCGCTGGCAGCAGCACCGCAAAAAAACATCGAGGCAAGCGTAAGTTTGAGGGTTTTGTGTAACATCATTTTCTCTATCATCTGGAATTGAACATCAATCTTTTGGCTTCACCTGGGTGCAAACGGTGACGCTCTTATTTTGTGTTCGAATTGTAGTGACAGGATATGACGAGATTATTACAGTGCGCTAATTTCGGCTTGCAGCTTGTCTTGGGTGACTAGTCGGATCGCGTCAATACGGGCGATCCGAATTGCCTCAGCAATTTTTTGCGGCTGTCCTAAGAATTTTTGCGCGACCTCACCAGCATTGACTGACAACGCTGCATTGAGTACTGACGTGAGAAAACTCACTTGTGGAAATTGAATATTTTCCAAACCAGATCGTCCAAAGCAATCACATTCGGACGCCTTGAGCATGTCTAAAAATCGCTGTGGTTTGCGGAAGGCATCGTTGCGTTCCAACATGTCTTGCAAGGTTGCTGCACGCATTTCACGGCTGCGTCCCACGTTGCCATGATCACGCGCAGTCATGATGGCTAAATCGCGGCAATCGCTTGGTACTTTTAAGCGTTCACACAAATTTTTGACCAATGTGATACCACGCTCCTCGTGCCCATGATGTCGCGGCCAGGTGGCAGGATCGGTGGTTCCTTTTCCCAAATCGTGCAGTAGTGCAGCAAACCGTATCGGCAGAGAAAACCCTTGTTGCGCCGCGTAATCGACCACTAACATGATATGCACGCCGGTATCGATTTCGGGATGAAATTTGGGTGGTTGCGGCACGCCCCACAAGGCATTCAATTCTGGCATTAAGCGCTCTAAAGCACCGCATTCACGCAAGACTTCAAACATGCGCGACGGTTTTTGTTCCATCAAGCCACGTGAGATTTCTTGCCACACGCGCTCGGCAACCAGGGCATCAACCTCGCCTGCTTGCACCATGGATTTCATTAACGCCATGGTTTCAGGCGCAACGACAAAGGCATGCGGGGCGACTGAGAAGCGCGCGGCAAATCGTGCTAAGCGCAAAATTCTGACTGGATCTTCCTCGAAGGCTGCGGAGACGTGACGAAAAATTCCCTTTTCCAAATCGGCGCGACCATTAAACGGATCAGTCAACACGCCGTGTTCATCACGTGCGATCGCGTTGATCGTGAGATCCCGTCGCACTAAATCTTGTTCTAACGTGACTTCGGGATCCGTGTGAAACACAAAGCCTTTATAACCGGCAGCGGTTTTCCGTTCGGTACGCGCTAAGGCATATTCTTCGTGTGTTTTAGGATGCAAGAACACAGGAAAATCTTTGCCAACTGGCGTGAATCCCTGTGCCAACATTTGTTCTGGCGTAGCGCCGATCACCACGTGATCGCGGTCTTGTACAGGCAAACCTAAAAGCGCATCGCGAACGGCACCACCAACAACATAGGTTTTCATCGCGCGTCTGATCGCCAGTTAAGGAAAATCATATTTGGGTAAATCATCTTTTTCATCCAAAGCGCCAAGTACCCATTGCGTCACAGCAGGATGAGCTTCAATCCGCTCACAATACGCCTGCAAGGCTGGCGCCAATGACACACCATAGCTTTTAAAGCGCATCACGACAGGCGCAAAAAAAGCATCGGCAATCGAAAAATCACCAAACAGAAAACGATGCGCGCCATAAGTTGACAAACAATCTTCCCAGATTTCGCTGATGCGACCGATATCCGCTTGTGAACCAGCAGTACGTCCTTTGCCAGGAAATCGTGCACGAATATTCATCGGCATCGCCGTGCGTAATGCACTAAAACCTGCATGCATTTCTGCACAAACACTGCGCGCTGCCGCACGTGCTCCCACATTTTCTGGCCACAAGTGATAAGTCGGAAAACGCTCGGCCAGATATTCACAAATTGCCAGTGAATCCCAGATCACCAGATCATCACCCAACAACACCGGCACTCTTCCAGACAAAGAATATTCAGATATTTTTTGGGTGGTATCAGGTCTGTCCAACAGGACTTTAATTTCCTCAAATGGGATCCCAAAGCTCTTCATGACTAACCACGGACGCATCGACCAAGAAGAGTAATTCTTGTTACCAATCACCAATCTGTAATTACTCTTACGCATGGCATTGTGCAAAGGCGCTAAGGTCGTTTGCAGATCGAGATTCGTTTCATTCGTTTGCATAGCTACTCCTACTGATATTCCGGTTCGTCAGCACTCATTCCCTTTGGTACAACCGTACCCAAACGGGCTTTCAAGGATTGTGGTTTTTTTTCAAAAATCGCAGCGTAATAGGTGGCGTTGGACAATACATTTTTAACATAATCACGGGTCTCTAAAAAGGGAATCGTCTCCGCAAATATCGCGCCTTCGACGGGTCGCGTCAGGGTCGAGCGCCAAGCGCGTGGTCGTCCAGGTCCGGCGTTATAGGCTGCCGACGCCAAGGCTTGCGAGCCGCCTAAATCAGTCAGTACCATATTGAGATAATTTGTCCCTAATGCGATGTTGGTTTCCACTTCATTGACTTGATGCGGCACATAATTCGACAAGCCGATTTTCTTTGCTACCCACTTGGCAGTCTGAGGCATAACCTGCATCAAACCGGATGCACCAACATGGGATTTAGCCGCTGTAGCAAAACGAGACTCTTGTCGTATCAATCCATATACCCAAGCCATATCGACGCCGACAGCCTGAGTCGCTTTATACATACTGTCGTTAAACGGCGTTGGAAAACGTTGATTAAAATCGACATCAGACTTGGTCTTATCGGAGGTATTGACCATGCGATCGAGTAATTCGTTTTGTCTTGCAAACTCGGCTGCCGCCAATAATTCGCGTTCGTTCATACTACGTAAAGCCCAATTCCACTCGCGAGTGCCTTCGAAACGTAAATTCATCGCATAGAATTTTAAGGCGCGTTGCAAATTAGGGTTTTGGGCAATGGGTGCCAATTCCTCTGGTGTTACTGGCTTGATTGACAGAGGCACACCTATTTTTTGTCCGCGTTCCTCCAAAGCGAGCTGCCCATAAAAATGCATCTGATCTGAAATGCTGGCAAAAATCGACTGCGCCTCTTCTTTTTTACCCTCTTGTTGCAGAGCGCGACCGTGCCAATACACCCAAGCAGGCTGATTCTTTAAACTGACTGGCATCGCTGCAATCGACGATTTCACCATCTTCCAATCGCCCTCGCGCAATGCCATACGAACTCGCCATTGATAGCCATCCAGAGTCAAGCTGGCGCCGTCCGCATGTTTCCAATACCCTAGTGCTTCTGCTTGTAACTTCTGAGAGGCTGGTAAGGCAATATTAGCCCAGGCTTGCGTCTTTTCGGCTGCGCTTAGTTTTCCTGCGAATTTTTGCAAGGCGGCGACCGATTTTTCTGGATCGGTCTTGGCTGCGCGACCTAAAGCTAATAAAAATAACTCGCGGCTGAGGCGATCATTGGCAGGTTCTTTTTTGAATAAATTATTCGGCTTATCCATAGCCTCGATCAAACGTTTTTCGGGGATATTGAGCATTTTCCCTAAACGTTTGGCGAGCGGCATGGCTGAAGCCTCGGCGGCAATACGCATTTGCGCCCAGATATCAGCATCCGTGAATTGTCCCTGATCGTACAGGGCATTGATTAATTGGTAGCAGCCATCGCCGTATTGTTTAGGCGAGGTGATCAAAGCTCGTGCGTCAGCGGCCACGCGCTGCTGTTTTACGACCTTGGATAACAGCGCATAGCATTTTACTTGGCTATCATCATTGACCACATACAAGGGCAATTGCTGGTCGAAATTAGCCCAATCTCCGCGAAACCCTAATACCAACAACCAATCATTGCGCAATCGATCCGCGATCGCACTGCCTGCATATTTTCTAAAAAAATCTTGAATTTCAGCAGCCGATACGGAACGTATGCGGGTTCGTAAAACATAGTAATCCACATACGAGGGAATCGCATATTGGCCCAACTGTGATGCATGCATCTGCGCCGCTTTGGCGTCATCGTGAATGGCCGCGTCTCGCAGCGCCATAAACCGATCGTCATCATTAATGACACCAGGTACGGGGTCAAATGCCAGCGATGCAGCAAGCTCGCGCGAATATTCGGCCTGTGCCAATTGCGGCGTCGTTAAACTCAAGGACAATAGCGCCATGACGCCCGACATCAACAGACGATTTGATCTGCCTACCAATTTTTGTTCTGACATTTTCAAGCAAATTCCTTTAAAACCACGAGGTCTCGGTTAACATGTACATTAGATACAGATGCGTTTCATTAACTGATACATTAGATACAGATGCGTTTCATTAACTGATTAACCAATTTTTGACAGTATGACACAGCCACCAGATAGCGTAAAAGAACAAATGCCAGTCACCGCTCCCTCCCGTTCGCAGCTACGGCAGCATTTACGGCAACTACGTCGCGATATTCCATTAACAAGCAAGCAAGAATGGGATCTTCAAATTACGGATACATTAAGGCAAAGAATTCATCAACTAGCTCCACGACTGATTGGCGTCTACTGGCCGATCCAACAAGAGCCTGACTTACAACATTGTTTTCGACAATTGCACAATGAGGGCTACCAGCTCGCCCTGCCGATCGTGGTATCAAAATCTAAAGCACTGAAATTCGTCGCCTGGGCACCCGATGATGCAATGGATCAAGATGACTACGGGATTCCAATCCCGCAGCAACGCGAACAAACAGTAGTGCCAGATTTACTGATCATTCCCTGCGTCGGGTTTAATCAGCAATGCTACCGATTGGGCTATGGTGGCGGATTTTATGATCGCACCCTCGCTGCGTTAAACGCCGTGAACAGTATCGGTGTTGCCTATCAATTAGCCCTGACTGAGTTCGCCGCTGAGAAATTTGACCTGCCTCTTGGCGAGATCGTGACGGAATTAGGCATCGTAGCAAAAACGTCCCCAGCTTAAATAACGCACACAGGACTGATACAGATCAAACTTCTACCACTTTATCTTTAGAAAGCGCATGGTTGACGCAAGAGCCTAGCAAGCCTTAAGCCAAATTTAAGATTCATAAGCCAAGATGTCACACAAGGAGGCGCTATGAATCAGATCCTATTTCCCAATAAATTCACCAAACCAATATTGCATTGCTCCCTCAGCTTCGCGCTGATGTGCGGTCTCGCAATCTCGGCAACGGCACAAGCAGAAACACCGCAGAGCATTCTCAAACAATATGAAGCTCAGTCTAAACAGACGGTCTCGCCCGATCGCGGACGGGTTTTATTCACCACCAATCATGGCCGTGATTGGTGGTGCGACTCATGTCATGGCAATCCACCTACCCAAGCCGTCAAACATGCCTTGACCGGGAAAAGTATTACACCGCTAGCACCAGCCTTTAGTCCCGAACGATTCACCGACGTCACCGCAGACGTGCCGCAACATAGGATCACCAATTCCGCTTGGTTTATCCACAAGCATGACGACGTATCAGCTCAGACCTGGAAGCTAGCAGCAGTCAAAAGTCCATCCAATTGCATAGCCTGTCATCAACAAGCAAATTTAGGAGATTTCAATGAACACCGTGTCCACATCCCCCGCTAGTGCTAGTGATGCTAGTCAGCAGACTACAACTTCACACGCAGAACTCGCCAGTCACAGTAAACCCGACTATGTCAAAGTATGGGATCTACCCGTACGTCTAATCCACTGGTTAATTGCGCTCTGTTTCACAGGCGCTTACCTGACCGCCGAAAGCGAAAGCTGGCGTCTGCTCCACGTAACGCTGGGCTATACCATGGGTGGCTTAATCGCTTTCCGTGTTATTTGGGGTGTGATCGGCACTCGCTATGCACGCTTCTCTGAATTTGTCCGTAGCCCGAGCGCCGTGTTTCAGTATTTACGCAGTCTCATGACAAAATCACCTGAACATTTCACAGGACACAATCCGGCTGGTGCCATTGCCGTCCTCTTACTGTTAGGCTTGGGTGCAGCGATTAGCGTCTCGGGTTACGCCCTGTATAACGATCTGGGCGGCGAGTGGATCGAAGAAGTCCATGAATTGCTTGCGAATGCCATGCTTGCCATCGTGTTTATTCACATCGCTGCGGTTCTTATTTCCAGCCACTTGCACAAAGACAATCTACCACTAGCCATGATTACCGGAAAAAAACGTCGTATCGCCAGTGCCGCCATCGCATCAACTTGGCGCAGTGTCGCGCTTGTTATACTGTTGGCGGTAATCGCTTTTTGGGTTTGGCAATGGCAACAAGCGCCGACAGCTCAGCAAACCCAACGCAGCGATCAAATCAGCGCAGCCGATCAAGCTAAAAGAAAAACAGACGACGACTAAATGCACGTCTTGATAACAGAAGTTGATTCCTTACTCGGCGATGGCGTGGCGACTCGTATTCTGCCGCGTACATTCAGTGCGGAGGGACACTAGTGTCGGGAGTGAAATTTTGTATATTCGGGAAACGCTGATAGCGACTGACTTACACGATGGCAATGCATGAATGGACTTGAAATAGAACGATAAGTGGTGGGTGTAAATATTCCCTCTCCCGCATGCGGGAGAGGGTTAGGGTGAGGGTAGTTCAGAAACTACACCGCCATTTCATACGACGATTTGGTAAAGAAATGGCGTTCGTTATATTTTTAAATATCGTTCAACAAATCTGACAATCCCTCATCCTTGCCTTCACACACCATGTTCTGTTTTTTCTGAAAGGCATTCGCTCTGGTCGCATTTTTTTGCGACAATAGAGCCGACTCATCAACACGATCAACATCCTATGTGCGTTAATTACACCCCCACTCGTAAAGATCAGATCACGGCAAAATTTAATGCCGTCGACCAAACTGGCGAAGAATGGCGACCTGAAACCTGGCAAGACTACGCAGCACCATTCATTACCCACGATGATCTAAAGCGTCGTCGCGCCCTATTGGGTAATTACAGCATGATCCCAAAGGCGAAAATCGCCCCCGGTGTAAAACGCTTTAGCACCATGAATGCGCGCGCTGAAACCCTAGGGGAATTACGTAGCTATGCCAAACCTTGGCGCGAAGGCCAATTGTGTCTGATTCCCTTGCAAGATTTTTTCGAACCCAACTACGAGAATGGCAAGGCCGAACGCTGGCAAATCGGCTTGCATGACAGCAGCGATTTTGCCGTTGCAGGTCTGTATCGAAGTTGGGATGAGCCCGACGGTCAACAAAGTTTTTCCTTCACACAGATCACGATCAATGCGGATGATCATCCCTTGATGAAGCGCTTCCACAAACCGGGTGAAGAAAAACGCTCGCTGGTCATCTTGCCGGAACAAGATTACGACGAGTGGTTAAGTTGCTGCAATCCAGAAATGGCACGCGCCTTCCTTCAACTTTATCCATCCGAAAAAATGTGGGCAAGACCTGCAGAAGTGCCTCAACGCAAAGCTAAAGCACAACAAACGGCAGTAACAACTCAGGCGTCACTGTTTGCGGATGAATGAAGCCAACAAGCATAACTAATTCAAAAATATTTTTATTCACACTTTGAGAAATTATCCAAGCATAAATGGCAATATACCGAATTAAACGTCACCATTGCCGACAAAAGTTATCATTATTACTTTTAGCTAATTGCAAATAATTAGCGAATCCACTATGTTGTTCGCCTCGTTGTATTTTTTAAGGATTTTCCGTGAAATTAATCACCTTACTTATGTTGAGTGCCGGTATTTTGACGCCTGGCATCGCATTTTCTGCCACAGCAACTGACACAACCACAACGCCGATCAGCGCCACTAAATCAAAACAAATCAGCGCGCCAGTCAAAGTCACCTCGGTTGAAGGCATTACCGAATATCGACTCGGCAACGGTATGCGCGTGGTTTTATTTCCAGATGCGAGTAAGCCAACATTGACGACAAATTTGATCTACATGGTCGGTTCACGTCACGAAAATTACGGTGAAACTGGTATGGCGCATTTGCTAGAGCATCTCTTATTTAAGCCTAGCGCCAACTTCGGCATCAAAAAAGGTACCAAGTCACCCGTTGAAGTTTTGAATGCGACTGGCGCAGAATTTAATGGCACAACTTGGTATGACCGTACCAATTACTACGCCACCTTTCCTGCCAACGAAGACAACCTGAAACAAATGCTGGCAATGGAAGCAGATCGTATGATCAACGCGGCCATTGATCAAAATGATTTGTGGAATCCAAAAACGCAAAAAGGCGAGATGACCGTCGTTCGCAATGAATTTGAGATTGGTGAAAGTGATCCTATCGGCGTGACCACCGAACGGATTCAAGCGGTCGCGTATGACTGGCACAATTATGGCAAATCCACCATCGGTGCGCGCTCCGATATTGAGCAAGTCAACATCCCTCGCCTACGTGCTTTTTACAAAAAATACTACCAACCAGACAATGCGATTTTGATGATCGCCGGTAAGTTTGATGACGCCAAAATTCTCAAGCAAGTCAATGACTTATTTGGCCGCATTCCTAAACCTAACCGTACGATTGATCCGACATACACTACTGAACCAACGCAAGATGGTGAACGCGCCGTCACCGTACGCCGCACTGGTGGCACGCAATTTGTTGGCGCGGGTTATCACATGGCACCATCCGCGCATATTGATTCGGCTGCCTTAGGTTTAGTCGCTAATATTCTCACGAGTGCGCCAAGCGGCCGCCTGCACAAAGCTTTGGTAGAAACCAAACTCGCGACAGCCATTAACTACAATACCGTCAGCAATCTCGAACCTAGCTATGGCATCTTTGGCGCCATCGTACCGAAAGAAAATAAGCTAGATGCCGCGCAAGACGCATTGCTCACCACTTTGGAAAGTTTAAAGAGCTCACCAATTACGCAAGAAGAATTGGATAGAGCCAAACAAGCGGCGCGCAAGCAAATTCAATTAGCTTTGAACGATACCGCGCAATTGACCATCGCATTGACGGAATCCATGGCAGCAGGCGACTGGCGTTTGTTCTTTATTGAGCGCGATCAGATCGAAAAAATGACATTGAAAGAAGTACAAGCGGCCGCCGAAAAATACTTAAAGTCGAGTAATCGCACCCTAGGTAAATTTATCCCAACGGAGACCGCCGACCGCACTGAAGTTCCCTCCACGCCTAATGTCTTGACTATGGTCAAGGATTACAAAGGACAAGCTGTTGTCGAACAAGGTGAAGCCTTTGATACTAGTCCCGCCAATATCGAAAAACGTACACAAAGATCAAGCTTAGCGAATGGCATGAAGCTGGCTTTCTTACCGAAGAAAACCAAAGGTGCAACGGTCAGCGTCAGTTTGCGTTTACGCATGGGCACTGAAGCCAGTTTGCAGGGCAAAGCCGAAGTCGGGCAATTTACAGCAGCCTTGTTAAACAAAGGCACAGAGCGCTTGTCACGTCAGGAAATTAAAGACAGCTTTGACAAACTCAATGCGCAGGTCAATATCGCAGGCAGCGCCGAAGGCGTAACCGTCAATGTCACGGCAACCCGCGACAAATTAGCTGCCGCCCTCGAACTCGTTGCTGACGTGTTGCAAAAACCAAGTTTCCCTGTCAATGAATTCGAAGAATTCAAATTAGCCGTGATCGGCAGAATCGAGCAATCGATTCCAGAGCCGCAAGCACAGGCAAGCAATGCAATGGGACGCTTGACAGATGCGACACCTGCGGGCCATGTCTTGCATATTGATACTTTGCCTGAACAAGTGATTGCCAGCAAAGCCGTGAAACTAGACGATATTAAGGCCTTTCATCAGAACTACTTTGGTGCTGACAATGCAAGTCTAGCTGCGGTCGGTGACTTTGATAGTGTCGCTCTGAAAGCACAATTAAACACTTTATTTGGCAACTGGAAAGCCAAACAAAACTATCAACGTGTTGCACGCACCATGAAAGCTGTGGCAGGTGAAAAAATCACATTGAACACACCAGATAAAGCCAGCAGCTTCTTGCTCGCGGTTCATCCCGTCGCGATCAAAGACGATGCGCCGATTTATCCAGCTTTACTGATGGCCAATCACATGCTGGGCGGAGGCGCTTTACGTAGCCGCTTGGCAGATCGTATTCGTCAAAAGGAAGGCCTGTCCTACGGTGTTGGTTCGTTCCTAAACGTACCAACTCAAGACCCTGCAGGACTCTGGGCAGCCTATGCTTTAAGCGCACCACAAAATACTGGCAAAGTCGAAGCCGCCTTACGTGAAGAAGTGCAAAAAGCGTTGGCAGAAGGCTTTACCGAAGCTGAATTGACGGAAGCGAAAAAAGGTTGGAAACAGGCAGAGGAAGTCGGCCGCACGCAAGACGCGGGACTGGCAGGTCAGCTGGCTAGTTATTTGGCGATTAACCGCACCATGAAATTCGATCAAGCTTTCGAAGCTAAAGTGGCGGCACTAACGCTGGCGCAAGTCAATGACGCCTTGCGCCAGTTAATCAAACCGGAGCAAATTTCCATCATCAATGCTGGCGACCAAGCTAAGCTCGGAAAGTAAGCATAAATCAACATGGGCAAAATGACGTTTTCCATTTTGCCCATGTTGACCTCGATAGTCTACCCATCACCTGCACATGCTTGAACTTCAGATATGCGAGTAAAATACTGCTTTACTCGCTTCCTGTTCACGTTCGATGTCCAATTTACTTCCCACTGCGTTCCGATATACTCTGACAAGAAAGCGTATTCTTTGGGTTTCCTGCCAAGTTTTACTATGCGTATTGAGTCTCACAGGACTCAACACGGTCGCTGTCGCCCAGAGCAAAAAAGTCCAAACAAACGCCCAGCCCATCATTACGCTCTACAGTGCGGGCGATATTGCTGATTGTCGAAAAACTCCTGCCGAACAAACGATGGCAGCGCAGACAGCCAAGCTGATCAGCACTGATTTAGCAAGGAATAAAAATGCCTATGTCATCACCCTTGGTGACAATACCTACCCGATTGGTAAGCCAGAAGAATTCAACAACTGTTACGACAAGACTTGGGGTAAATTCAAAGCCATTACCCTGCCTTCTCCTGGCAACCATGATTACGGTGTGCCGATGGCCAATGGGTATTACAATTACTTTGACGACTTGGCTGGTCCCGGTCGTCGCGGTTATTACAAAAAAACACTAGGTAATTGGCTGCTCCTTTCGCTCAACAGTAATATCAAAGGTCAAGCCATGCAAGAACAAAAGCGCTGGCTAAAAGGTGTATTAGCGCAACGACAATCTACATGTGTGATGGCGTTCTGGCATCATCCCGTATTTTCCTCAGGCGGTCACGGCAATGTTCAAGCCATGCGAGAGGTATGGGAAATGTTAGCCGATGCGCGGGTAGATCTGGTACTCAGCAGTCACGATCACGACTACGAACGTTTCGCGCCTCTAGATAAACATGGCAGACCTGATAATAATGGCATACGCAGTTTCGTCGTCGGCACTGGCGGCGCCAATTTGACCAGCATGTTGTTTGTTAAAGACGGCAGTGAAATTCGTCAAAACGATAGTCATGGCGTCCTGAAACTTCAACTACGTAGCAATAGCTATAGCTGGGAATTTCTCAGTGTGACCAAGCCCAATCAACAAGGCTTCACTGACCAAGGTGACTCGAACTGTCATTAACTATATTAACCATGCGAGCGCCTTCATAATAAAAATAGTTGCTCAATAATGAGGTATCGACGTTCAACGATCATCTCACTCGATCCACCGCATTTGAACCAACGATACAAAGCACAAGGTCTTCATGCCATCTTCTTTACTGTTCATTATTGCCTCACTGATCTGGGGTTCTACTTTTTGGGCGATCACCCAGCAATTGGGTGAAGTCGCCCCCGCCGTGTCGGTCGCCTACCGCTTCGGCTTAGCATCCTTGACTTTGTTCGTCTGGTGTTTATTGCGAAAGGATGACCTACGCCTACCGTGGAAATTGCAAGCCTGGCTTGCCTTGCAAGGCTTCTTCACTTTTTCGCTCAGCTATTTATGTACCTACTCTTCAGAACAGTATTTGGTCTCCGCGCTGGTGGCGGTTCTGTTTGCGTTGATGGTCATTTGGTCGCCTATTACAGAGCGCCTGTTTTTTAACAAACCTCTCAGCCTAAGAATCTGGGGTGCGGCTTTGATTTCTATCACTGGGGTGATTTTATTATTCTTCCCAGCACTCAAAAGCAATTGGGAAGAAACTCACTCTGGCCATGAGACCCATTTTTTACTAGGTCTGGGACTAGCCTTAACTGCGACTCTAGCGAGTACATTTGGTAACCTCGTGGTCGTGAAAGTACGTCAGCAAAGTCACAATGTCTTATTGACGATGGCTTGGGCAATGGCATGGGGGACATTGTGGGTCAGTTTGTTTGTCATCGGTACAGGACAACGCTGGACCTTGCCATCGACCACGGCCTACTGGCTTTCTCTTCTTTATTTATCATTATTTGGTTCCGTCATCGCCTTTGCTTGTTACTTCACCCTCATCCATAGAATCGGTGCGCAAAAGACCGTTTTTATCGGTGTGATCACACCGATCATCTCGGTACTGCTATCAATCCAATTAGAAGATTACCATCCAGGTTGGATTGAATGGGCTGGCATGATTTTGTGTCTTTCTGGTGTCGTTTTAGCCTTGGGTGGCACTACGAAACCGCTTAAGGCAAGCTAAGACTAAAGGCCAACATAGTGGTTTGACAGTAAGTATCACGCATACGCGGATACTCATCCTGACATGAGCCATCGTCGCACCTCAAACATTGCCATTAAATTTATAATTTAAATCATATTGTGGATACCAAAGGCGATGCCTTGTTATGGAAAAACCACATTCGCCAGCAAGCAAGCTTTCGTCTTCATGACAGGCCGTTTTTTTGGGTTATGCTTGTACACCCTGATCTATCTTTTCGTTGAGACTTTTCACTTCGCCAAGATGGTCACGTAGCATACTAACCGCATCGGAAGAACAAACTGCTGCAGCGCTTATGACAGATAAACTGCTCGAACCGACAGTCTCAGCACAACTCGACAGCCATGCTTTACTCGAGCAGGGACGTGCCATGTGTTTGGGTGGCCATTCTGATCAATTGCAGACACTCATTCCGCGCCTCTCGCAATTGCAGTTAAATCCCGAACAAGCCCTACTACTCGAAGTTCTGATGCTTTATCCAGGTGCCAGCACCAAAGTTCGAACACATACGCAGCTATTGCAGCGTGCCATGCACCTACACGAACTGGCGCAAGCACTTAGTAGCAATCTGGCACGCGCTTGGATCTGGGAGGCGATGCAGCTCATACAAATTAATTTACAGTTACATTCAGCTGCCTTGCATAGCACTGCCATGGCTGCTGAAATGTTTGAACTTTGTGGTCGGGCACAGGATGCGATCAGCTTGCGAGTTAGTCGCTGTTTAGTCATGATACATTGTGAAATGTACCGCGAAGTCTTAGAAATGAGCGGCTCACTGCTAGAGCATAGAGAGCAGTTAGATCCTATTGCGTTGGTTAACTTATTACGCTCCACCGCCTCCGCATACTACTTCCTCGGCAACGATACCGAAGGAACAAAGGCACGCTCGGCATGGATCAATTCGCTGCAACTACATAAAGAGTGCTTACAAGTCGCGCAGCAAGCACACATCGATAAATTCATATTAATTTCACATACCAATATCGCGATATTGTGCGCTTCGCTCGGTTTGCGTGAAGAGACCACGGCGCATCTGCTACATGTTGAAGGCATGCAGCGACAAGCAGACCATATCAACAATAGCTGGTCCTACTGGATACGCTATTGCGAAGCACTATTGATGTGTCAAGGTGCTGAATTTGAAAAAGGCTGGCAGTCCTTGCTAGCTATGGCCGAAGAATTAGAAAAGTTAGATATACGGACGGCACCGGTACAAGATACGGTACTGAAAAAAATCGTTAGTTTAGGTAAAAAATGGGAGCATTTTGAAATCGCCCTAAAAGCCAGCGAACGCCAGATTGAATTGAATCGTCAACGCCGACATCTACTTTCAAAAACCTTAGGTGATGCCATCGATGACGTGATGGCTGTCCCATCATTGCAGCAAAAAAATCAAGAATTGAGTCAGCAAGGTTATGCCTTGGAAGCTTCTTTGGCGCGCCGCAATCTGGAATTAAACCAAGCCTTAGCCAAGCTGCAAACCGAGGCGGAAATTCGCTCACAAGCCGAACAAGCATTGCAACGTGCGCATACCAATCTGGAAGAGAAAGTAAGACAACGCACGCAAGAATTAGAACAGGCAATGAGTTTAGTTATGCGCCAGGAAAAACAACTAGCACTGAGTCGTTTAGTAGTCGGTGTCGCGCATGAAATGAACACCCCTTTAGGCAATGCCACCATTGCTGCAAGCACGATGCAGTTCCTAAGTCAAAACTTGCTCAACGACCTATCTGGGCCAAGCTTAAGTCGTAGTAAACTACAACATACTCTACACTCTCTTTTGGAAGGGAATGCGCTATTAAATCGATCCCTACAAACGGCGAGTGAACTGGTGCAACGATTTCGTGCACTGGCGGTTGAACAACATCAAGAAGAATTACAAACCTACGACATATCCTACCGCTGTCAGCTCTTGATCGACGAATGGAAGTCTCGCTTTAAACAAGGGGCGGTTGAACTGCATTCACAGATTCCAGCGGGAATTCAACAAACTGGTTATCCTAATGCGCTATTTCAGGTGCTCGATCAGTTGATCGATAACGCCATGCGCCACGGTTTACAAACGACGCAACAGCCACAACTGGAGTTCAGATTACATCAATCTGCGGATGATATTCATATCACCTTGAGTGACAATGGATTGGGAATTGCCGAAGACAATCTGCAAAGAATATTCGAGCCTTTTTTCAGCAAACAATTGGGCTTAGATGGTATCGGCTTAGGTCTAAGTGTTGCGCACAGTGTGATAACCGATTTGATGCACGGCAAAATCCAAGTAGAAAACCGGCCAACCCAAGGCTTACAAGTTTCTCTAATCATTCCCAAAATTATTCAAGCACGAACTCAAACCTCATACACTTGATTTATCAAACGCCAACTGACGCAATACATGAGCAGCTGCCGCGAGACCGAATGATGCCGTTACCACGATCGAAGAACCAAAACCAGCGCAATTCAAACCTGAAATACCATTTTTATCAGTGGCCGTATCAACCGCGCAAACTTCGGGGGTTTCTGGCATACGTAAGGCTTCCATTGAAAACACCGCATCGATTCCAAACTTGGTTTTAGCCCCGCGAGGAAAGCCAAAATTTTGTCGCAAGCGTTTCCGTACCAAGGCCAACAAAGGCTCTTGTTCTGTTCGCGACAAATCACGGATTTCTATTTTTCCGGGGTCGGTCTGTCCACCTGCGGCACCAATGGTAATCAAAGGAATCTGCTGTTCTCGGCAGTAGGCAATTAAAGCTGTCTTGGCCTTCACGCTATCAATGGCATCGATCACATAATCGAATTGCTGACTCCCAAGCATTTGTGGCAAGTTATCTGGCTCCACAAAGTCCTCAATTTGCCGCACTTGGCAATAGGGATTGATCGTGGCAATTCGCTCGGCCAAGGCGGTCACTTTTGCTTTTCCCAAAGTCAAACTGGTTGCTTGAATCTGGCGGTTAATATTGGACTCTGCGACATTGTCCAAATCAATCATCGTGATACGGCCAATCGCACTACGCGCCAGCGCTTCGACCACCCAGGAACCAACTCCACCAACGCCGACCACGCAGATGTGCGCCTCCCGAAAGCGGGCTAAACCGTAGGCACCATACAAACGTGCAATACCACCAAAACGGCGGTCAAAATCAATGTCATCATCAACGGTGGGAATGGTTTCTTGCATGGGGAATCATTTCGGTATTGGTAAAATCAAGCTGGTCAGAGCGACCAAGGCCAGCGCTATTTTACAAGCTTCAGGTGAATTAAGCATTGTTGGCTTGATTTTGCGCAAGAGCAAGTGGTGTAAAGTCAGCGGAAGTTCTGAAAATAGCGGATAATTTCGCCCCTACAGCAAGCTAATTTTTTTACTTCATAAAGCGATCATGGATACTTTATTTGCCAGCGCCCCCGACTTTGATCAGCCCTTGGCAGTTCTCAAGCATTGCCATGACAGGATTCGTAAACAACTTGCTACCTTAGAAAAACTATCACCGCATCTGCAAAAAAATGGCGCAGATTTCGAAGCACAAAAAGCCGTGCTGGCGATATTGAAATACTTTCAAAATGCTGCTCCGCTGCACCATGATGACGAAGAAGTCGATCTGCTACCTGAGCTACAAAGAACAGCGCAAGGAGCTGATGCGGAATTGTTGGCAATGATTCTGCCGACTATATTTCAGCAGCATCAACAAATGGCGCAGCAATGGCGTGCGCTAGAGAGTCAACTCAGTATGATTGCCGAGGGTCGATCGGCTGAACTCAATGAGCTGCATGTTGCCGCGTTTCAGGCGCTTTATCAAGATCACATGCAAATTGAAGAAACACAAATCGCACCGATGGCAATGCGCTTGTTGAATGCGGGACAAATGCATAAATTAGGGCGTGCCATGCAAACACGTCGCGGCATCATTGCGAACTAGACCTCAGAATCAATCCACATCAATTACAATTCAAAACTCATTTTGATCTCAACGCCAAGGAATAACTATGTCGATTGCCAACCTGAGAAAAGACTACCAACTCGCCAGCCTGTCTGAGAGCGATGTAGCGCATAATCCCATCCAACAATTTGCTCATTGGTTTGAACAAGCGCTCAAAGCGGAAGTCGCAGAAGCCAATGCAATGAGTTTATCGACCGTCAATGCGGAAGGTAAGCCGTCATCACGTATCGTGCTCATTAAAGAATTTGATGAACGCGGGTTTTCTTGGTTCACCAATTACGATAGTCGTAAGGGCCAAGAATTATCACAAAACCGCCACGCCGCCCTCTTGTTTTTTTGGAGCGCGCTCGAACGTCAAGTTCGCATAGAAGGCCGGATCCACAAAGTTTCAGAAGAAGACAATGACAAGTACTTTCACAGCCGTCCACTAGGCAGTCGCCAGAGTGCCTACGCATCCAGTCAAAGTCAGCCTATCGCCAATCGTCAGCAATTAGAAGATAAACTGGCTGAAGTCGTGACACAATTCGGCGAACATCCACCGCGTCCTGAACACTGGGGCGGTTATCGCTTAGTGCCGGAATTTATCGAGTTCTGGCAAGGTCGCAGCTCACGTTTGCACGATCGCATTGCCTATACACGCCAAGCGGACGACACTTGGGTCGTCTCCCGATTGCAGCCGTAACGCTGGCACGGCATGAAAAAAGGTTTAGTGTCGATGAACACTAAACCTTTTTTTAAATTCATAACCCAATCAGGCCGCCAATCGCTTTTTAAATGCTTCGCGGGACATTATGATTTTTGGTAGGATGAACTCGCGGCAGTAAGCATCCTCGCGATGATTTCTATAGAAATTTTGATGTTCTGCCTCAGCTGGAAAAAATAACGTGGCCGCTTTAATCTCCGTCGTCAGTTTGCATCCAGATACAGAAGCTAAAGTTTTCACCACGTCTTGTGCCAGTTTTTTTTGTTCAACACTATGATAAAAAATCGCTGAACGATGTGGCGACGCCAATCGACTATCGATGCTCGTCGTATTCATCGGCTGATGAACTCTAAAGAAAACGTCAAGTAACTGGTCGTAAGAAAGAACATCTGTATCAAAACAAACTCTAACGACTTCCGCATGCCCTGTATCACCACCACAAACAGCTTCATATGTAGGGCCATCGGTATGCCCACCAGCATAACCGGATTGTACTGACTTCACGCCCCGGATTTGTTGAAACACTGCTTCCAGATCCCAAAAGCGACCGCCGCCAAGTGTTACCGTTTCTAACGCCATATTTATCATCCTCACGCCACGTTTAATTTTATTTATTCTTGTCTTATTTTGCCTCGTCTGTCTGTTCGCCTATCGCTGGCGTAGAACTTAACGTCCAGAGTAGCCGAACGCATCTTGATCAAAAAGCCAAGCATTATCACTGACGGTAGCGTTTTCTAACAAGCAACAAACAGAAAGTGGCAAATTCCGTAACTTGCTGTATCATTTTTCGATACTTTTTTAGGATTTAATTAGTCTTATGACAAAAGCATCTACGCTCATCGACGTCCTTAAGCGCGAACTGAAATCACGTCGGATTACCTATATGGATTTGGCACAAAAAATCTCAGTTTCAGAGTCGAGCATCAAACGCATGTTTGCGTCTAAAAATCTGACCCTGCATCGGCTAGATCAAATTCTCGATGCGGCGCAAATTAGCTTGCACGATTTAACTGCACGAAGTTATGAAGAGTCTTTAATTGATGAACTGAGCTATGATCAAGAAGAAGAATTAATCAGCGATCCCAAAAAATTTATTGTCGCGGTTTCAGCAATGAATTACCTGTCCTTGCAACAAATCATCGACATCTATGCAATGACCGAAGCCGAAGTGGTCGCCTATCTGGTGCGACTCGATCATTTACGCATCATAGAATTATTGCCGAACAATAGAATCAAATTGCTGCTATCTAGGACGTTTCGCTGGATTCCCAATGGCCCGATTCAAAAGTTTCACCGGCGCGAGTCCTTCGCGGATTATCTTGATTCCAATTTTGATGGTAAGCATGATTTAATGCAGTTTGTCAGCGTCATGCTCTCTAAGCAATCAAGCGGCGTGTTCCTCACACGCCTGATGCAATTGGCACGCGACATCTCAGATCAACATAGGCAAGACGCGACGCTGCCTTTTGAAGAAAAACATAGGATGAGCTTTATGCTATCGGCGCGTCCATGGATACCAAACTACTTCCAAGCACTGGTACGCCCAGACTATATTGAAAAGTATTACGCACGCAAACATAAATCAAAGTCTTAATCCGCCTACCATGTTCAAAGTGCCTTGACACACAAACGGAAATCAGGATCTTCTGGATAAGATCTAACGTCAAATTCCAAGCTACGCATCAGGCGCAACATATTGGTATTATTCGTCAAGACTAGGCCTTCAATGTATGCCAATCCTCGACTACGAGCCACATCAATAATCGACTGCATCAAACGGGTACCGAGCCCCTGCCCAGCAAAATCGTCGGCAATCAATAAAGAAAATTCGCAGGTACTTTTATCGGGGTTGGTGACATAACGCGACACGCCGATGATACGCGTGGTCTCTTGAAAACTTCCATCTTCCTGTGGATGACGTTCTGTATAAATTGCCACCAGCGCCATCTCGCGGTCATAATCGATTAAGGTGAATTTGGCCAACATCCGATCTGACAATTCACGCATGGAAGATACAAAACGGAAGTAGCGACTCTCAGGTGATAAGCGTCTGACTAAGTCCTGCAACATTTCGGCATCATGCGGATGCAATGGACGAAGAACATAAATGCGTCCGTCACGTAAAGGCCATTCAGTTTCTTTATCGGAAGGATACGGTGAAATCGCCAAATGTTCATAATGGCCAGGCTCTGACGGCGAATGATCGACCACAATCCGAGCATCCACCGCTAAGGCACCATGCTCATCGATAATCAGAGGATTGATATCCATTTCACGTAATTGCGGTAAGGCACAGACCATCTCTGAAACCCTGAGCAAGATTTGCTCTAATGCCTCACGATGCACTGGTGGCGAACCTCGCCAATTGCCCAGCATCTCAGCACAACGTACGCGATCAATCAATCGGTGCGCCAAAAATTGATTTAAAGGTGGTAGTTCAATCGCGCGATCCGCGATCAATTCGATCATGACGCCACCGGCACCAAATGAGATCACAGGGCCAAACAACTCATCGGTCGAGACACCAATAAATAGCTCCCGCCCTTCTGGCTTACCCGACATATTTTGCACGGTGACACCATTCATTTTGGCATCGGGTCGCAACTGCGTCACACGTTGCAACATGTTTTGCCAGCCATCTCGTACACCCGTCGCATTCGCCACATTCAACAACACGCCTTGCACATCGGATTTATGTGAAATATCGGCGGAATCGATTTTTAAAGCCACTGGATAGCCAAGTTGATTCGCCACTAGCATGGCTTCGGTAGAGCTACGCGCCAACATCGTCTTTGTGACTGGAATATGAAAAGCCGACAGCAATGCTTTTGACTCCATCTCTGTCAGCACTTTACGCCTTTCCGCCAACACGCTCTCAATCAAGATACGCGCACCTTCTAAATCCGGCTTGGCTAACTGCGATAAGGGTGGCGGCACCTGACGCAACAGTTGTTGATTCCGATGGAATAGCGAGACATGATTAAAAGCGTCAACGGCGGCTTCTGGCGTTCTAAAGCTAGGAATACCGGCTTTAAATAAAATGGTGCGTGCCGCAGTCACTTTTTCATCGCCCATCCAACAACTAATCAAAGGCTTACCGACGGTCGCCTGCATATCGGCCAACACTTGCGCGATGGCGCCGGTATCAACGCCGGCGATCGGTGACAGGATCACTAAGATGCCATCGACCTCATTACAGTGCGCACAAGCCGTCACTGCTGCGCGGTAATGCTCAGCATTCGCGTCTTGCGATAAATCGATTAGCTCCTCCAGTGCCGCATAAGGTGAGATTTTTTTGTATAAATTCTTTACCACGTCGGCTGGCAATTTCGCCATTTCCAATTTCACTTCATTGACAAAATCAGCTGCCAAGACAGCGGGACCACCGCCATTGGAAATGATGGCTAAACGCCTGCCAACTGGTAAATACCGTGCCGACAGACATTTTGCAGCAGCAAACAACTGCACCATGGAATGCACTCGCACGGCGCCAGCACGTTGCAAAGCGGCGTCAAAGATCGCGTCGCTACCAACGATATTGCCAGAATGCGTTAAGGCAGCTTTAGATCCATCTGGCTTACGCCCTGACTTCAGCACGATCACAGGTTTAGAATTGGCGGCAGCACGCAAAGAACTCATAAAGCGGCGGGCGTTTTTAATCCCTTCGATATACACAACAATTGTCTGCGTCGCCGCATCATCCGCCAAAAAATCTAACACCTGAGCCAAATCCACCGCAGTATTGACGCCCAGCGATACCACTGCCGAAAATCCCACCCCGTTTTTGGCAGCCCAATCTAGTATCGAACTGGTTAAAGCTCCCGACTGCGAGACCACCGCAAGTGAGCCCGGTTGCGCCAACTTACCTAGTGCGCTGGCATTCAAATGCGCTTTGGGACGTTGAAAACCCAGGCTATTAGGACCAAGCAAAGAGATGCCATGCTGCTTAGCGATTTTATGTAAGCTTTTAGCCTGCGCCGCATCAACACCGATTGATAAAATTAAGGCCGAGCGGCATTGGATACGCCCGACAACCTCTAATGCCGCATTTAACTCAGCATTGGGTAACGCCAAAATAGCCAAATCGGCACGCGAATTCGCCAAATCCCCCAGAGTTCCCTTCACGCGACTGTCCAGATATGTCACGGTTCCCTGAAATTCTTTACTCTCCAAATGCTGCAAAAAAACCCGAGTTACTGACGTCTGCAATTCTGTTGCGTTTAGATCGCCGGCAAACACCACCACCGAGCGTGGAGAAAACAAAGAGCTGAGGTAATGCTTGTTCATCATGTTCTCACTTAAAGAAAATCAAATTTGTTTGATCGATCGATTGATTGATTGATTGATTGCAGCGATTGTCTCCAATTTGTGTCAATCAGCGCCGATCAATACCCGTACGTGGGCAGCAGCACTACGTCCCAAGGAAGACAGGTCATAACCACCCTCAAGACAAGAGACAATTCGACCATGCGCATAGCGTTGTGCGATCTGCACTAGCTGCTTGGTTACCCATTCATAATCGGCTTCGACCAAAGCCAGATTTCCCATATCGTCTTCTCGATGCGCGTCAAAACCTGCCGAAATAAAAATCATCTCTGGCTGAAATTTATCCAACGCAGGAATCCAAACTTCTCTAACAGCTTGGCGAAATGCATCACTTCCTGAGCGCGAGGGTAAACCGACGTTAATCATGTTCGATCCCATGGGAACATCACCACAAAATGGATACAGATTCTTCTCAAAAATCGAACACATGAGAACACCCGGATCATTAAACAAAATATCTTCGCTGCCATTACCATGATGGACATCAAAATCGATCAATGCAATACGTTCAATGCCATGTTGTGCCATCGCATGGCGTATGCCAACCACAATATTGTTAAAGAAACAGAAACCACCCGCATTGCTGCGTTCGGCATGATGTCCTGGTGGACGAATATTGCAAAAAGCCACCGGAGCCTGCCCTGATGCCACCAAATTCGCAGCCAATACCGCCGCCCCTGCCGAACGCAAAGCCGCTTGATAGGAAAATTCATTGATATTGGTATCGGGATCAATCTGGACACGCCCCCCTTCGGGTACCTGTTGAGCAATTTCGGCAAATTCATCCAAATAACTAACACTGTGCGCGCGGGCTAATTGCTCGCGAGTCGCAAGTGGTGCGTCGACTTGCTCCATATAGTCGAGCAAACCCTTAATCAAAAGCTGATCATTGACAGCACCTAATCGTTCAGGAGACTCGGGATGGTGATTGCCCATATCGTGTTTTTGGCAATCGGTATGGGTGATGTAGGCTGCTAGCAAAGGAAATACTCCTGAGTAAGGAATCGATCAATCATTCACCCGATTCTAGTCTCATCACTAGCACCAGTAAAGCCAGAACCAAGGGACTTTGCGCTGCATCAAGGGTGTGCAACGTCGCTAGAAATGCGCCTTGTCCTGCTGTTTTGCTTGCAACACGTGATGCATACGTCGCAAACCCAACCACACGGCACCTAGTACCAAGGGCACCGCAATTCCCACGGCAATATCGACCTGTGCGATCCAGCCAAACTCTTTAGCCGCTTTTGACGCATAACCAAAAAGACCGATCACATAGTAGGAAATGGCTGCAACCGACAACCCTTCCACAGCCTGCTGTAAATGCAATTGTTGCGCAGCGCGGGCATTGAGCGATTGTAGGATTTTTCGGTTCTGCATTTCTTGTACGATACCGACACGGGTGCGCAATAAGTCGTTCGAATTCGCGATGCGTCGTGCCAGTGCCTCTTGGCGATTGGCGACCGCATCACAGGTATTCATAGCTGGCGTCAATCGTCTATCCATAAATTCCGCCACCATTGGCAGGCCTTCAATACGCTGCTCGCGTAACTCTTCGATACGGGCAAGCACAAGTTTGAAATAGGCCTTGGACGCCGAAAAACGATAATTATTTTCCAGCGAGAGCTTCTCGATACGCGCGGCCAAATGCGTGATTTTCTCCAACAAATGGCGCTCCGCATCAGTCTCTTTATCGATACCTTGCTCACTCATGGCGTGATCCGCGGCCACCATCGCGGTTGTCAATTCTACCAATTGACTCTCGATCAAATTCAATTGCGGCGTGGTAGCTTGCGCAAGCGGTAATCCTAGCAATGCCATCATGCGATAAGTTTCAATTTCCAATATTCTTTGCGCTAACCTACCTGCTTGTTGCGCACGCATATCCACATCACGAATCACGAAACGGGAAAAACCATCCGCATGCACGACAAAGTCCGACCAAAATTCTCCGCCCTGCATGACACAACTTGCTGCCAGCGTATGTCCTCTAAACAGACTTTGAATCTCTTGAGAAAAAGCCGATGCACTGATAGGTCGATTATCTAAAATTAAGTGAGCGGCAACCAACACACTCCCTTGTAAACGATGCAACCAGCCTTCAGGCAGGCGCGTAATTGGCATTTGCACTAGCGCCTGCTCCAAACTCAATGGGAGTTCTTGATGCTGGGCAAAGGTGTAAGTCGCGAATTCGGTATGGGACTCCCATTTCAAACGAAATGGACCAAAGTCAAAATAAAAATATTTCGCTTCCGGTGCCGGCGCAGTGACTGCAAAGTGACTGCACAAAGCCAACAACAAGGCATGTTGTTGCTGTTGTATGGCGATCCCTGTCTCGGATTTATCTCGCGGATATACGGCAAGATGAGAAATCAATTCGGGAGCAGTCAAACTCAAAAAGGGGCGCGAATGAATTTCCGCCGAGAGTGCTACCCGATCACAGTGATTCAATTCAAAGAAATGCATAGACGGACTCATGGAAAAGACTAACGAAAAATTGCTCAGTGCTTCTGAGCATTCTAAATCGATGTTGGTGTCGGCAAATTTACGGGAAATTTGCTGTCTTTGTGAGATCGCCTAATCACCAAAACGGCTATGATGAGCCGGCTTCGAGTTTCGATTGTAACAAAGAACAATTAAACTGGTATGACAGCAGTCGTACGAGCTTCTGTCGAAATCGTCGGTCCGCTAGCTGAACTGGTAGAATGGCAACCTCAATATCAATCAAGGCTGGACGTTCAGTACAGCCGTCTTTTCAATTTTAAAACACTAAGAGGAAACTATGAGCCAGCTCAAAGTCATCATGCAAACTAACAAAGGTACCATCAACATCAATCTGTTTGCCGATCAAACACCAGTCACCTGCGCCAGCTTCGTCAATTTGATTCAACGTGGTTACTATGACGGCTTAAACTTTCATCGCGTCATCAGTGATTTCATGATTCAAGGCGGTTGCCCAGACGGTACCGGTATGGGTGGCCCTGGTTATCGCTTTAAAGATGAATGCACCAGCGAGTTGCGTCATGACAAAGCGGGTATCTTGTCGATGGCAAACGCAGGTCCGGGCACGAATGGTAGTCAATTTTTCATTACACATGGTGCGACACCGCATTTGAACGGCAAGCATACCGTGTTCGGCGTGGTGGTCAGCGCTGACGACCAAAAAGTTGTCGACAGCATTGCCAAAGGCGATGTGATGGAAAAAGTTACTGTGGAAGGTGACACTACGGATTTGTTGGCGCAACAAGCAGAATTGGTCGCGAAGTGGAATGAAGTCTTAGATTCACGTGGCTAATTGAACTAACAGAGCGGCGAACATCGCCATCTGTACACGAAGCCCGGCACACGTGTCGGGCTTCGTTTTTTTGCTATGACTTACTTAAATTTGTAGCTCGCCGATACACTCACGACACGTCCAAATAAATTCAAAGCGTGGTTGTAACCTTCCCAGCCGTAAGGATCAAAGAATGGTTTGGTATTCATAACATTCTTGATATTTAAACCCAAACGCAAGTTCTTAACTGGTGTCCAGCCCAAACTCAAGTTAACAGTTTTAAATGCTGGTGCGCCACCACAATTTTTTGGATCAACGGCGACATCGGCTGCGGTACAAGATTGAGGATTATTATTTTCCTCGTCATTCTTATCGTAAGCCCACTTAGAACCACCCGTGTAATTCACGAATACACTAGTCGTGAAATTGCCATACAGCCAGTCAGCATTCAAGTTTGCACGCAACTTTGGATTACCGTAATAACCCACATAATTTTGTGAAAAACCATAACCATCATCGCCGTTATAGGCATTGCGATTCATGATCGTTGCGGAGGTTCCAAAATTCAACTTGCCATAAGTACCGAGATCGAAGCGGGCATGGGCATCAATATCGAAACCATCGATCATGGTGCGACCGCGATTCATATACTTATTCGTCAAGCCAGCCAAGATACCCACTGAGTACTTCGGTACACCACCTGCACAAGCTGCCGCATTTGCCGGATTCGCACACATACCAGCGACCGCCGCCATATTTGCTTTATCAAAATCAGTGATGGGTGCACGCACCGCATTCGGAGCACCGATGAGAGCTGGGCCGTATTTTTCAACTGCTTGATCGTAGACCTCAGTAAAATCTTGGCGCACGATTTCATTGCGACGATACACGAACCAATAGTCAGCTGAGATATCAAACTGTTTGCTAGCTTGATAGACTAAACCAAAGGTGCTGATCTTGGCTTTTTCCGGTTGCAGATCTGGATTCGGTGGCGTCAATCCGCCGATATTGATGCTGCAGTTAGAGTTCAATAAGGACTTGCCCAAATCCTGATCAGTCGTGCTAACCGATTTCATCAAAGTTTTTGCAATCGCATTCGTCTCATCGCAACGTACGGTGTCACGCATCCCACCACGCTGTGCATATACACCACCGATGCCAGACTCTGCCAAATTCGGTGCACGGAATCCTTGAGAATAGGTACTTCGAATCAAGAGGTCACTGATAGGTCGATAAGTCACACCGACTTTCGGTGCCAGATTGGCGGCAAAATTTGGGTACTTATCAATACGTGCTGCGGTATTGACTTCCAAATTTTTTGCTAACGGAAAAATCGCCTCGCCAAATACTGCCGCGATGGTGCGAGAACCATCAAACCAGGAGCCACCTTGCTGTGTGATCTTGCCATCAGCAGCATCTTTATTCCCTGGCGTTTCAAATTCTTCGCGCATCAAATTAACGCCAAAGGCTGCTCGTGCGTCGCCCGCTGGCATCTTAAACAAACTCCCTTCCAACTTGGCATCCCAGGTGACTAATTTAGTCCAAGATTGAATATCAAAAGTCGGGTAGGCTTGACGTAATAACTCTGCATTTTTATCGCTAATCACACCAAATTGGTAGGCAGGATTATCGGCAATATAAGTGCGTTTAGTGACAGGATCGACTGTGAATGGACCGAAAGCTTTTTCGAAACCATCTTTATTCACATTCACGGTTTGATACAAAGTGGAATGACTGCCGGCAACCGCGAGCGCAGATTCAAAATCCCATTGACCAAATGAGCCGCGCAGGCCGGCCATCATGCGATAGGTTTTATCCGTATTTTGTTGACCAAAATGACCTTTAGCATCTTGCATTAAATAGGTCAAACCCGCAGCACCGCCCATCTTATCTTTGAGGTCGGCACTCATGTTTTTCAGGTACACATTGTTGGGACCGAGGTAGGGATAAGTGAACGTATTTAAAGTCGTTCCCGTATTGCGTGAATACCAGTTTGCTGTACCGCCACCACTACTAAATGAACGTGGGCCATTTTCACCACGCATATCAATATCTGTGTAGGCAACTTCTGCAAAACCTTCCCAATCCTGATTCAGATTGACGCGACCGCTGACAAAGATCGTGGCGCGCTCTGACGTTGGGCCAGTGTCTAAAGAATAAGGCAAGGTATTCCAAACGCAACGCGTGCCGGAGCCTTCGGTAATGAACGTTGAGCAACCAGATGCGGCTTGTTGATAGCGTTTATTATTGGCGTTTTTATCAAACACAAACAGAGTTCCCGGATTTAACACGCCTGGCTGACTGCCCTCACTAATACGGAAATTGCTGACATAGTTAGGATTGTTTTTGTAAAACTGCTCAGGACGCTTCAGATAGGTATCTTCTAATGCGATGCGATCTCGTTTGTACACATTCACCGAGGCATAAACGTTGTAGTTATCTTTCGCTAAATCGCCAATACCAAACAATGCGCTGGCCTGACGTTCGCCATAAGACTTGACTTCACTTGAGCTGTCAATCGTCGCACTCGCTTGCAATCCGCTATACGACTTCTTGGTGATCACGTTAATCACACCGGCAACGGCATCTGAACCGTACACAGCAGAGGCGCCATCAGTCAGGACTTCCATACGCTCAATGGCAGCGGCAGGAATCGCGTCGATATTGACGAACTGGGTTTGAAAACCTTCTGGTGCGCCATAGAAAGACAGGCGACGACCGTTCAATAAAATCAAAGTACCTTGCGCTCCCAAACCACGCAAATTTGCTTGTGAGGCGCCATCTGAGCCTGTGAACATAGACCGGAAATCCTGCTGCGCCGGACGCGCTGCAGGCAGATTATCTAGCACTTGCAGCAATGTGCGTGCCCCCATATTTTCGATTTGTTTGGCATCGATCACTTGCACTGGCGATGCTGTCTCAGCGTTCACTCGCTTGATGCTAGAGCCTGTCACTTCGACTCGTTGAACCTTATCTTTTTTGTCGTCTTCGTCCGCAGCGAATGCGCTCGAAGCAAATCCTATGGCGAGCATAGCCGCTGCCAGCTTAGTCAATCTCATTTTAATCTCCTATTTATAATTGCAAAAAACTTGTCGTCAGTATGTTGAATGCATTCGATGATCGCGCTTGAGTGAATCCGGTAGATCACCTTGAAGTCATCAATGCAAAATGTGGCAAGCATGGATAAAGTGCCGACAAGTCAAAGAATAAATGGGATTAGAAAAAGCCAACAGCGACAAATAATTGAGCGCACATCAAGTAAAATTTTATGAGTGACGCAACGAGAATTTAAAAGAAATCGAACGAGGAATGGCACGCGAACAGCATAACTGAGCGTCACTCTAAGAGAGGACACCAGCAAAATACGCGCAGGAAATTTGCATGAAAAATCAATACGACTTCAGATTGAATTGGAAGGCATCAGCGAGTCTGAGTGCGCCACGCCGTAGCATATGCCTGAGCTTTAATGTTAACTTGATCTACACTATCACCAGCCTGATATAGATTCGAACCAAGCCCAAAACCATTCGCTCCAACCCGCAAATAGTCTGCCATACCCAGGGGCTGAACACCGCCCACCGGTAAACATATCGTCGCGGCAGGCAACACAGAACGCCAAGCTTTTAACACCGACGGGGGAACGCTCTCAGCGGGAAATAATTTAAGCGCATCTGCACCATGGGCCAAAGCGGAAAAGGCTTCGGTCAGAGTTGCGACACCGGGAGTGCAAATCATGCCACGTTGTTTAGCTGCGCGAATCACCGCAATATCGGCGTGCGGCATGACGATCAACCTTCCACCTGCTTGATAAACTTGTTCCACCTGCGTTTCACTCATCACCGTACCAGCACCGACCAGGCAAGTGGATGGCAAATGATTCGCCAAAAGTCTTATGCTGTCGACCGCATTCGGCGAATTCATCGGCACTTCGATACAACGAAATCCAACTTGCACCAAGGTCTCTCCAACCGCAACACATTCATGACTTTGGATGCCACGCAAAATGGCAATGAATGGAAACTCAGTGAAGTAATCAGATAAATTCATAAGGCAAAACATTCAGGATAGATAGAGGAAAACAGAAATTGCAACACATCGTAGTTTAGTCAATTCTTGCGACTTAGAACAACGAGATAAATTATCCACCTCGTTTACTTTTATTTAATCACCTGCAAATTTATTCACTCAATAATTCTGGCGCTAGTCCGCTACTTTCTTTTAAAGTTTGCAGCACAATGTTTGAACGAATATCGAGCACACCTGCAGTTTTATATAATCGATCGAGCACGAAAGCCGAATAGTGCTTCAAATTACGTGCGCGCACTCGCAGCAAATAATTTGCTTCACCAGTGATAATGTAAGAGCCGACCACTTCCGGCCAACTTTGCAAAGCCTTAGAAAAATTCTCATGCCATTGTTCGACATCACGCCGCATTGTGACCTGCACAAAAGCATCAACTTCCAGTCCTAAAACATTGGTATCGAGCACTGCACGGTAATGGCTAATCACGCCACTTTCCTCCAAAGCACGCACTCGCCGCAAACAGGAGGATGGCGAGAGAAATACTTTTTCCGCCAAATCTTGATTGCTGATACGTCCATCAGACTGCAATAACTGCAAAATCTTCAAATCAATAGGATCGAGTTGCATATGAATTTTTCCGTCAATTTTTCCCACTAAAACGACATATTATTCGAATTAATCTGTCATTAGCAAAGAAATTTGCAATTACTCACCCTCAATTTCGACATAAAATACTTAGCTCTTTGACTCAATAATTCGATGACATGACCAACATTGACCGCCCCTACTGCGAAACGCTCGATGCTCAGGATGCCCTGGCCAGCTTGCGCACCGAATTTCATCTTCCAACAGGCATGATCTACCTTGATGGCAACTCTTTGGGCGCACAACCCAAAGCAGCATTTGAACGTGCGCGACATGTGATTCAAGAAGAATGGGGCAATGATCTGATCAAGAGTTGGAACAAGGCTGGCTGGTTTGATCTGCCTTCACGTTTAGGCAATTTATTGGCGCCATTGATCGGTGCCAAAGCGGAAGAAGTGGTCATTACTGACTCGACTTCCATTAACTTATTCAAGGCCATCGCCGCCGCTTTACATCTACAAGCGCAAAAATCGGATGCCGAAACGCGCAAAGTCATCATTACCGAGCGCAGCAATTTCCCAACCGATATTTACATGGCTGAAGGTCTAACAAAGTGGTTAGATCGCGGTTATCGCTTGCATCTGATTGACTCACCCGACGAATTGGCGAGTGCGATCAAGCACGACACTGCCTTAGTGATGCTCACGCATGTGAACTATCGTACTGGCGCATTACATGACATGGCAAAGATCACCGTATTAGCACATGCACAAGGCGCACTCTGTCTATGGGATCTGGCGCACTCAGCGGGGGCTGTTGAAGTCGATTTACATCAAGCCAATGCCGACTTCGCCGTGGGCTGCTGCTACAAATATCTCAACGGTGGCCCGGGTGCACCCGCGTTTATTTGGGTTCCACAACGCCATCAAGCCCAATTTCATCACCCACTCACAGGATGGTGGGGGCATGCAGCGCCGTTTGCCATGCAAGCCTCGTTCACTGCCACGCCCGACATACGGCGGGCACTCTGTGGAACGCAGCCGATTGTCTCGCTGGCGATGATTGAGTCTGGTTTAACGATATTTGGCAAAACAACGATGGCGGCTGTACGGCAAAAATCCTTGGCGTTGACTGACTTGTTTATCCAGCTAGTTGAAGCCCGCTGTGCCCGCCATCAGCTCGGACTGGTGACACCACGCCATCATGCGCAACGAGGTAGTCATGTCAGCTTCACTCATGCACACGCATATGCGGTGATTCAAGCGTTGATAGCGCGTGGCGTTGTAGGCGACTATCGTGAGCCGGGCATCATGCGCTTTGGCTTTACCCCGCTCTATACCAGCTACGCCGAGGTTTGGGACGCGGTGGAGATCTTGCAAGAAATCCTCGACCAAAAAACTTATGATGCCAACATTCAGAGACATACAGTCACTTGAGTTGCCACTAAAAAGTTCTAATAAAAATTCTTCTCGAAAGCTCGACGATATTATGACAAACGATAATCCACAAAACCAAGGCAAATGCCCAATGTCCTGGCATGGTGCCAAACTCGATTTCACTAAAGACATGAGTTACGGTGATTACCTCGGGCTGGAACAAATCCTCTCAGCTCAGCATCCACTCTCACCTAATCACAATGAGATGTTATTTATCATCCAACATCAAACCAGTGAGCTGTGGATCAAACTGATGCTGCATGAACTACATGCTGTACGCCAACAAATTCGCGTGGGTGATTTACCTCCGGCCTTCAAGATGCTGTCGCGAGTCGCGCGCATCATGGATCAATTGGTACATGCCTGGGATGTACTAGCAACCATGACCCCTAGCGAATACACCGCGATACGCCCTTATTTAGGCAATTCTTCAGGCTTTCAATCGCACCAGTATCGTGAGCTGGAATATTTACTCGGCAATAAGAACGCTACCCTTTTACAAGTTCACGAAAAAGCCCCAGAGGCACACGCTAGCTTAGAAGCCGCGCTAACATCGCCATCAATTTACGATGAGACGATCATGTATTTAGCCCGCAATGGCTTCAAGATCGATGCCGAACGCCTGCAATTAGATTGGACCAAGACAGTTGCTCCAAACGAATCCGTCAAACTGGCATGGCAGCAGGTATATCAAGCCCCTGAACAACACTGGGCATTTTATGAACTAGCTGAAAAACTAGTCGACATGGAAACTGCATTCCGCATCTGGCGTTTCCGCCATGTCACGACCGTTGAAAGAATTATTGGTTTTAAAACCGGTACTGGTGGCACTGCTGGGGTGAGTTATCTGCGCAAGATGCTCGATGTGGTGTTGTTTCCTGAGCTTTTTTCGATTCGGACTGAGTTGTAAATACGACCAATTATTTCACTCAAGTACGTCTGGCGTTAGCTACGATTGATTTCATGGAGGAGCATCTTGAAATCGGCTAGGCTCGAGACCACTAAATGGTGCAGCGCCTTCTTGACCGCTGAAAAGTGAATGACTGGCGATATCGCAATGAATTTTAAAAAACACAATTCACTGTCTAAAACAACGAGAAAATGTTGTAAAAAAGCTGCAGAAAAAGAGAACTTCGATAAGTATCTTTGGATGCATTTTAGTTAAGATTAAAAACAATTTATGGCTACAATCACTTACCGGTTTGCAATTTTTTTTATCAAGCGATTCTGCCGATTTTGATAAGAGAATTTCGAGGGTACTAATGGCTCCGCAGTAGAATATTCTTCTGCAGAGCAGCAAAAAAAACGAATTAAAAGTCTTCACATCCCACCGCCATTGATTCAGGTTTCCCGCCACCAATTTAACGTGATGACCAAAAAGGCAACTGGTATTAGTCTGGCATTTATCGAAAGTGATATTTCCAAACTTTTCAAAGTCACCTCCTAGCTTGACACCTACTGGGATCGAATGTTCTCATTCATGGTGAATGTTTTTCAAGGTTAATTAGATAATACTTTCTTAAAACCACATTTCGCAGAGCATGAGCTTAAAATTCTGCCACTGTCCAGTTTTCAAATTGAAAGCAATGATTAACCAAAAGTTAACCAAACTTTGGAAGCATTACTCGTAAAGTTTTTAAAAAAGCAATCAAGAAAACGTTTTAAAAGCTAATTTTGTCGTTCAATCAATGGAGGAATTCAACATGGTAGAAAAAATGTTATCCCGTTCCGTACGCCTGATGTTCATTGGCGGCGTAGCAATGGGGGCTGGTATACTCGCTCAACCAGCATTTGCACAAGACACTGCACCACAACGTATTGAAATTACGGGCTCGTCTATTAAGCGTATCGCTAAAGAAGGCGCATTACCTGTTCAGACTTTAAGTCGTAAAGATATTGAGCAAAGCGGTGTTACTAATGTTGCTGACTTAGTCGCAGCTTTACCTGCTATGCAAGGTTTTATTACGTCATCTGCCTCCGTGAATGGTGGCGGCAGTGGCGTGCAAACAGCATCCATCCACGCAATTGGTACTGCCTACACACTGGTATTACTGAATGGCCGTCGTATGGCACCGTACGGTACAGGCAGCGCAGTCAATTTGGCCAGCATTCCCCTCTCGGCTGTAGAACGTGTTGAGATCTTGACGGATGGTGCATCGACTTTATATGGCTCAGACGCGATCGCTGGCGTAATCAATTTCATTTTAAAGAAAAATCAACAAGATTTCGTAGTTGAAGCAACCTTAAATTCACCTCAAGAGAGTGGCGGACGTAGCACCAACTTCTCGATTTCAAAAGGTTTCGGCGATCTGACAACCGATGGCTACAACTTGCAGGTTTCATACGCACATGATGAACAAGATGCTCTGAAAGCGACTCAAAGAGATTTCGCGAAGTCAGGTGTAAAGCGCTTTAACGAAGGTGGTGAAAAATACGCAATCTTCCAAACAAGTATTAACTCTATTCCTGCCGTCTTCGACTCCGATCTTGATGCGTTCTCACCTGACTTTATCAAAACGGGTAAATGTAACGGTCCAAATACCTTTCAGCGTGGCGAGTTCTGCCGCTATGACTATGCAGCGACAGTCGATTTAATTCCCAAAACTACGCGCGATAGTATATTCGCAAATGGTAGCTGGAAATTAAGCAGCGAAACCACGTTGTTCGGTGAAGCAGTGCTTTCTAAATTCACTAATCGTGCACAATACGCCGCGCCTGCTCAGCCTTTGACAATTTTTAGTACGGATCCAATTACTAAGGTAAAAACGGTCAATCAGAATTATATCGGCGCGTATAACACAACTGTAGTCCCAATGTTGACTGCACGTGGCGTCAAGGCATCTGAGCTGACAGATGCTTTCTTTTATTTCCGCGCGTATGACGCAGGTGGCCGCGCTGACGAATACAAAACAGATGCGAATCACTTAGTTTTAGGAATGGATAGCAACATTGCAGGCTGGGATTACAAAGCAAGCTATACCCATTCTGAAAATACGCAGACAGATCAGGCTGTATCAGGCTACATGAGCTCGAATAAATTTAATGCACTAGTTAAATCTGGTGCATTTAACCCGTTTATCATGAACCCAAATGCGTCAGCAATCTTAGCTCCAGCTGTTCTAAACCAGAATTTATTGACGACAAAGTCTAAAATTGACGTATTAAGTGCTAACACTTCGAAAGAAATGTTTTCGATGGCTGGCGGAGCAGCTTCCTTAGGTATGGGTATTGATTTCACCAAACAATCTTACCAAGATCAATACAGCTCAATTTCTAAAGGCCCTGGCCCGCAGAATCCAGATAAATCTTGGACGGACACGCAAATCGGTGGCGGTACTGGGGCTCAAGATTTGGACGCAACGCGTCAAAGTTGGGGTGCATTCGGTGAAATGCTAATGCCAGTGATCAAGAACTTGGATGTTACAGCTGCGGTACGTTACGATAGCTATGACGCTGTAAAGAAAAACAATACCACTTACAATACAGATGGTAGTGCTGCAGCAGCTGGTGAAGTTGGCAATGCCGTATCCAAGGCAACTTACAAGTTATCTGCCCGTTTCCAACCAACAGAAACAGTGTTATTGCGTGCATCTTATGGTACAGGCTTCAAAGCACCGACCATGAACAATATTGCTGATCCTGTGAAAAACGCTGGCTCATCAAGCTTCTTTCCATGCCCGATCACGAATCCAACTGATTACCGCTTCCCATACTGCCGCGGTGCTCAGGAATATGGTTTGTTAACCAAAGGCAATGCAAATAAAGGTTCTACTGGCTTGAAGGCTGAAGAATCCAACCAAATGGCATTTGGCATCCGCTTCGAACCAATGAAGAGCTTGACTGTTGGCTTTGACTGGTGGGATGTGAAGTTGAAGAACCAGATCCAATCATTGTCACAAGATCAGATTTACACTACACCGGCTCTGGCAGACAAGTACATCCAATTGTATTTTGATCCAATTCAAGGCTCAAAAGTGATTGTTGCCCAGTTATCCCCAGTGAATTTGGCAACATCTCACTACCAAGGTATTGACTGGGATAGTACGTACAGAACTGCCACGCCACTCGGTGCTTTGTCTGTCAATTGGTCTGGTACATACATGCTCAAAGCGGAACAAGATGTACCAGGTGTTGGCTTAGAGAAAAGTGTTGGCCGTTTTGATTCATCAGATAATGTCGTGTTCAAGGTCATTTCTCGCATGGTTTTCTCTCTGAAATCCAGTGACATGATTTCTAACTCATTGACTATGAACTATCGTTCAGGCTACAGAGATAAAGTCATCAATGCTTCTGATTCGCAATTGCGTTTCGTCAATGAAGATGGTTCAATCGGTGGCTTAGCTGGCTTAGAAAGAAGCGTAAAGAAATACCTGACACTTGATTGGCAAATCAAAGCAAATGCGTCGAAGAACTTGACCTTAACCGCAGGTGTTCGCAATTTGCTCAACCAAGACCCACCATTATCTATCCGCAACACCGGTGGTGGTAATCAAGTTGGCTACGATGGTCGCTATACTGATCCATTAGGCCGCACGGTGTACATGACTGGTAACATCAAGTTTTAATTGATTTGATAACTTAATAACACCTAAGTTATCAACATCCATTAAATTGAAAAGCCCTCGCTCAACGCGAGGGCTTTTTGTTTTATAGCCTGTTATTTTCGCTGGGGGAAATCCATTGAAAATCGTTTATTAGACCTTACTAGTCAGGCTTTAAGTTTCATTTGGCACGCAATTTTTAACAAGCAAGGTTCACACAAATAAGCGACAAATGATGCCAAAACAACTTTACAAACCACGAGCTCTGCAAGCATAAAAAAACCCCAATCTTAACAGATTGGGGTTTTTCATTACTGCATCAAGTTTGCGACGAGCAAGCCTGATTAACCCTTAAACACTCAAGCCAACTTACCGTGACATTGCTTAAACTTCTTACCGCTACCGCAAGGGCAAGGGTCGTTACGGCCTGTTTTAAATCCGTTATCAACAAATGGCGAGGAAACATCTGCCACGACTGGAGTCGGTGCCAGCATTTCTTCTGGTGACGCATTTGCATCAAATTCTGCGTGTTGATAATGTACATTCTCAACTTGCGACTGTGCCATTTGCTGTTCAGCTGCTTCGATCTCTTCACGTGATTGAATGCGTACTGTCACGACAATACGCACGACCTCATTTTTGATCTGGTCCAACATTTGACCAAACAGTTCAAAGGCTTCACGCTTATATTCTTGCTTAGGATTTTTCTGTGCATAGCCACGCAAATGTATCCCTTGACGTAAGTGATCAAGTGCCGCCAGATGCTCGCGCCAATGATTATCGATACTTTGCAACATGACACTACGCTCAAATCCGGCGAATGATTCTTTACCAACCACCTCCAACTTAGCGTCATATTCTGCTTTTGCGGCAGCTACAACACGTTCAAGAATGTCTTCATCCGTTAAATTTTTCTCAGTCTCTAACAAGCCGACCAGATCCAAATCTAACGCCCACTCGCCCGCTAATACAGCTTGCAACCCAGGCAAATCCCACTGCTCCTCGACTGTCTCTTGTGGCACGTATTGACGCACTAGATCATGGAACATACCGTCACGCAGAGACGCAATCATTTCTGACATATCGTGCGCTTCGAGCAATTCATTACGTTGCTGGTAAATCACTTTACGCTGATCATTGGCAACGTCATCGTATTCAAGCAATTGCTTACGAATATCAAAGTTACGTGCTTCGACTTTACGTTGTGCCGACTCAATCGAACGACTAACGATACCAGCCTCAATTGGCTCACCTTCTGGCATCTTCAATCGATCCATAATTGCACGTACGCGATCACCTGCAAAGATACGCAATAAGGCGTCATCTAGAGACAGGTAAAAGCGAGACGAGCCCGGATCGCCTTGACGACCTGAACGACCACGCAATTGATTATCAACGCGACGCGATTCGTGACGCTCTGTACCAACGATATGCAAACCACCAGCAGCAACAACCTGATCGTGCAAGGATTGCCATTCATCACGCAGTGTATGCGATTGTTTTTGCTTTTCAGCATCAGACAAAGTCTCAGATGCTTCGATCAATTGCACTTGTTTTCCGACATTACCACCCAACACGATGTCGGTACCACGACCAGCCATATTGGTAGCAATCGTGATGGCTTTTGGGCGACCAGCCTGCGCAATGATTTCCGCTTCACGTGCATGCTGTTTCGCATTCAACACATTGTGCGGTAATTTCGCTTTGTCTAAGATACCTGAGAGCAATTCAGAATTCTCGATCGACGTTGTACCGACCAATACAGGCTGTCCACGTTCGTAGCAGTCCTGAATATCTTTCAACATTGCGCCGTATTTTTCTTCAGCGGATTTATAGACTTGATCTTGGCGATCTTTACGAGCAGACGGACGATTGGGTGGAATCACCACCGTTTCGAGACTATAAATTTCTTGGAATTCGTAAGCTTCAGTATCCGCTGTACCAGTCATACCTGACAAACGCGCGTACATGCGGAAGTAATTTTGGAAGGTGATCGATGCCAAAGTTTGGTTTTCGTTTTGAATACGAACACCCTCTTTTGCCTCAACCGCCTGATGCAAGCCATCAGACCAACGCCGACCAGTCATCATACGACCAGTGAACTCATCGACGATTACAATTTCATCATCCAAGACCACATAGTGCTGATCTTTAAAATACAAAGCATGTGCACGCAAGGCTGCGTACAAATGATGTACCAATGAGATATTCGCAGCATCGTACAGAGACGCGCCTTCCGGCAACAAACCCATTTGCGTCAAAATACGCTCGGATTTATCATGACCGGCTTCAGTCAATAAGACCTGGTGTGACTTCTCATCTTTGGTGTAATCACCCGGCACTTCAACCACGCCCTTGCCATCCGGTGTTTCTTCACCGATTTGCAAAGTCAATAATTTAGGTACCTCGTTAATCTTGTAATACAACTCTGTATGATTTTCCGCCTGACCAGAAATGATCAAAGGTGTACGTGCTTCATCAATCAAAATCGAATCGACTTCATCAACCACGGCGAAGTTTAAAGTGCGCTGTACACGGTCTTTGGCTTCATACACCATGTTGTCGCGCAGATAATCGAAACCAAACTCATTATTCGTGCCATAGGTAACATCGGAACCATACGCAACTTGTTTTGCATCGTGCTCAAGTTGCGATAAGTTAACCCCAGTGGTCAAACCTAACCAACCGTAAAGTTCTCCCATCTGATCCGCATCGCGCTGTGCCAGATAGTCATTGACCGTCACGACATGCACGCCTTTACCGGATAAAGCATTCAGGTAGATTGGCAAAGTTGCCATCAGCGTCTTACCTTCACCGGTGCCCATTTCCGCGATTTTGCCGAAATGTAAAGCCATACCGCCAATCAACTGCACGTCAAAATGACGCATCTTCAAGACACGCTTACTGGCTTCACGACAAACCGCAAACGCCTCAGGCAACAAGGCATCTAAAGTCTCACCCTTGGCCAGGCGTTCTTTAAATTCTGGCGTCTTCGCCTTGAGTTGATCATCCGACAAAGTTTCATACTTTGGCTCTAATGCGTTGATATCACGCACAATTTTTTGATATTGTTTCAAGAGCCTTTGATTACGGCTACCGAATATTTTGGTCAGAAATGACATGCTAGTAGTGAGTATGGTGGGTGTAGGTTCTAAAACACTGCAATCAAACAAAAAATGCAGCAGATATGATTAACTTTTAATTTTAACATGGCTCACCTAGCTTTCTAGAGTTTCTGCTGTCAAGAGAGGGAAGTATGGCTGAGAGATGGTGATAAATCCGACAAAATCAAGCGTCTATCAGATTTTTATCAAAAGAGTCCTTTGGAGATACCAGAAAAACTAGGAACTTCTAAATTAAGGTTGCAAATTAGCCAATTTAGAATCATCTGCGCCAGGAAGACCCGCATTTAAGAATTTATGCGGATTCTGTGGCACGCCTTTGATTCTGACCTCGAAATGTAGATGTGCGCCAGTTGATCGCCCGGTTGAACCAATATTTGCGATATGTTGACCACGCTTTACGATATCACCTACCTTCGCCAATAACTTGGAAGCATGTGCATAGCGCGTCATCATGTCGCCACCGTGATCGATTTCCAGCATATTGCCAAATTCCGGATGATATTCAGCCGAAACCACCACGCCACCAGCGGCAGCAACAATTGGTGTTCCATTAGGAGCGGAAAAGTCTAAGCCCTCATGAAAAGCGGTGCGACCTGAAAAGGGATCAAGCCGCCGCCCAAAAGTTGAAGCGTTATAGCCAACATTCACTGGAACGATGGTCGGCAACAATTTGGCTTGCAATTTGAAACTCATCAGTTTAGATTCGACCACATTCAAATAGTCAGAGCGATAATTGAGATCTCTAGATAAAGCATCGAGCGAAGCTTGAAAATCTAGTAAATTCAATTCAGCCTTTGGTACATCACTCAGAATTTCTGCACCACCGCGCCCTGGCAGCTCTTTAAAATTGAACTCTTCCGGCTTTACCCCCGCCAGTCCTTGCACTCGTTCACCAAGCGCATCCAAACGAATCAACTGCGCTTGCATCTCACCAATTTTGACTGCCATCGCCGCCAAATTTTCTTTCAAATACTTGTCGTTACCGCTTAAAGAACCAGCACTCGACGCCAACATCGCCTGCGGCAAGATACTTTTCATCAAACTTGAGTCACTATCTGCGAATTTGACGAAGATATTCATCAATGAAAATGATGCTAGCAAAGCTAACAATGCAAATGCGGAGAGAAAAATAAAAAGGTGAGTCGATGACAAAGTCACCGACTTTGCCTGGGTCAAACGTGAATGCATAATAATGACTTGCATTAACTGTTACCTCCGTGATCAACAAGAATAAATTATGGTAATGTGCGAAATATGCAATCACCTCATCCAACTTACCGATTAAATGTCAAACGTGGCAAAAAAATGGCTCAAACCAATGAGATAGCGTCATTTTTACGGCACAACGACAAACTATCTCCACTTTTGCCGACAGTGAAGCGAAACATTTCGCTACAAAAAGAATGTAGAACTGCCTTACCTGCTATCTTCGATGCGTGCGAGGTCTTAAACCTCAACGAAGATCAATTGGTGATGTCCACCCCGAATGCATCAATCGCCGCAAAACTAAAACAACAGCTGCCAAAATTGCAAGCACATTTGCAGCAACGAGGTTGGCAGATTAACGCAATCAAGATCAAAGTACAAGTCAAGCGCATGGTAGATAAACCTGAGCCGGTCAAACAAGCCTTATTAACAGGCTCGGCCCTATGCGCTTTTGAGGAGTTGAGAAACAACTTGGATGCCACGCCACAGAATGAAGGGTTAAAGGCAGCACTTAGCCGTCTCCTTAGTCGCAACCAGCGCTAACATACTGGCAGCCAAACAGCCTCACCGTATCAATTCAATGCCCATTCTCGCTCTTCTTGATGGGAGTAAGATCTAGGTGCGCTATTCGCATCTTCAAAAGTCACGATCTCATAAGCATCTGGCTGTGTGAGCAACACCCGCAGCAATTGATTGTTCAGGCCGTGCCCTGATTTATGCGCGGTGTAACTTGCCAAAAATGGATGCCCGATCAGATACAAATCGCCAATTGCGTCGAGAATTTTATGACGCACAAATTCATCATCAAAGCGCAAACCATCCGCATTGAGGATACGGTATTCATCCATGACGATCGCGTTTTCTAGAGAGCCGCCACGTGCCAAACCGATTCCTCGCAACATTTCCACGTCTTGCATAAAGCCAAAGGTTCGAGCACGAGCAACATCTTTTACATAGGAAACTTGTTCAAAATCGACTTCTGCAGTTTGATTGGTACCATCAACGGCGGGATGATTAAATTCAATGAAAAAATGCAATTTAAAACCGTCATAAGGCTCAAGGCGCGCCCACTTTTCTGTTTTTCCACTGCCTTCTCGGATCTCTACCGGCTTAAGAATACGAATAAATTTCTTGGCGGCATCCTGCTCTTGCATACCGGCTTGCTGCAGCAGATAGACGAAAGATGAGGCTGAACCATCCATAATAGGGATTTCTTCCGCACTCACATCAATATAAATATTGTCAATACCGAGACCAGCACAGGCAGAAAGCAAGTGCTCCACGGTAGAAACTTTGGTGCCATCTTTAGTCAAGGTTGATGCCATCTTGGTATCGCCTATATTTAAGGCAGTAGCTGGGAACACGACTGGCGGTTGTAGATCAACACGCGTAAAAATGATGCCGGTATCGACCGGGGCGGGACGAAGCGTCAATGTCACCTTGGTGCCGGAATGCACACCGACACCGATGGTTTTCACTTCTTTTTGTATAGTAATTTGCTTTAGCATAGCGAGATTATAAAACGCAATAGTCATTTACGCAGAACATTCACAGCACTGAATAAAACACATACCATCACAAATAAAAAATGCGCACCGACTGATGCGCATTGCAGGAACGACGATTAATTACGCTAACGAGAGATTAAGCCAGTTGTGCCAGCATAGTCTCAGCGTTAGACACCGCAAAATTACCGCCCTCTTCTACGTTTAAGTGCTTGACTTCACCATCAACCACAACCATAGAATAACGCTGGGAACGCACGCCCATGCCGAACTTACTAAAATCTGCGTCCAAACCTAATGCTTTGCTAAATGCAGCATTACCGTCTGCCATCATGCGCACAACACCAGTCGCCTTTTGATCACGTCCCCAAGCGCCCATGACAAATGCATCATTGACGGAGATACACCAAATTTCATCAACGCCTTTTGCTTTTAAAGCCGCTGCATGTTCAACATAACCAGGAACATGTTTAGCGGAGCATGTTGGTGTGTATGCACCAGGCAAGCCAAAAATAGCGATCGTTTTACCTTTTGTCAGGTCTGCAACTTCAAAAGTATTTGGCCCCAAAGAACAACCTTCAGATTCCACTTCGATAAACTCGGCCAGGCTACCTGCTGGTAATTTGTCGCCAATCTTGATGCTCATAATGAACTCCCTAAAGTTAAAACGCAGAATATGTTGATACTCACCTGAATCGACGCCGACACAGAGAGGGGTGCAAGTATGCCTTAATCCTAAAAATCCTGCTGGCGCGGAGACACAATTGTCTAACCTTGAAATTATTCAATTCATGGATGAGTCCAGAAATGGAATTACACTAACAACGTGGAACTATGAAGCTAAGCTCATGTCCAATCTCAGCTTCGCATAGCACCATCAATTTATAACAAATAATTTATAACAAATTTCCAGAGGAATCTCGATGCGTCAACGTTTATTATTTTCTATCATTTCCGGTCTCTTTATCAGTTCGATTAGCATCAATGTACATGCGCAAAATCCGGCGCCAAGCAACAAAGCAATGCCAACCAAAGCGCAAAGCAAAAAAGCAGTCAAGACAATGCAATCTGGCATAGACCTACAGTGGATAGACACAAGCGTACGACCACAAGATGATTTTTTCCGTTTCATGTCCGGTAAATGGCTAGCCAATGTCGAAATTCCAGCGGATCGTGGTCGTTACGGTGCCTTCGATCAGCTCGCTGAGCTCTCCGCCAAGCAATCATCCGCCATCATTCAAGAACTCGCCAGCAAACCTGATTTAGTCTCGGGTAGCAATGAACAAAAAATTGCCGATCTCTACAATAGTTTTATGAACGAAGCTCGCCTCGACGAGTTGGATATACAAGCTTTACAAGCAGACTTTCAGCGCATACAGCAAGTGAAAGACAAAACCGATTTACCGGCAATGTTTGCCTATCTCGCCAGAATTAGCGTGGCCACACCTATAGCTTCGGGCGTGACCCAAGATGCTAAAGACTCATCAAAATACACGGTATCTGTTGGCCAAGCCGGCTTAAGCCTGCCCGATCGTGACTACTATTTGAAACTCGAAGATGCCAAATTCAAAACCATACGAGAAGCCTTCTTAGTTCATGTAGAAAAAATGTTGTCAATGAGTGGGCATGCTAACCCAGGTCAAGCTGCCTCAGCGATCATGGCTCTAGAAACGGAGATCGCCAAAATTCAATGGAGCAACGTAGAAAACCGCAATCCCGTCAAAACATACAACAAAGTAGAAGTGAGTAAATTAGGCGAACTTTTGCCGGACTTTGCATGGAATAAGTATTTCACTGAGATGGGGACGGCCGGAAAAACCGACTACGTCATCGTTCGCCAACCCAGCTATCTCACTGGATTAAACAAGCTCATTCAAGACACGCCGATCGAGACTTGGCGGGCATATTTCAACTGGCGCATCGTAAATGCTTATGCTCCGTATCTGAGCAAGCGCTTCGTTGAGCAAGATTTTTCTTTTTCCAGTGTGACTTTACGCGGTATCCCGCAAAATCAGCCGCGCTGGAAACGGGGCGTCAGTCGCGTCGAGGAATCACTATCAGAAGCTTTGGGCCAGCTCTATGTTGCTAAGCATTTCCCAGCAGAGAATAAAGCTCGCATGCAGACCTTAGTCAACAATTTGCTTTTGGCTTACAAACAAAGCATAGAAACCTTACCTTGGATGGGCGAAGCAACCAAGAAAGAAGCACTCACAAAACTCGCTAAATTCACACCTAAAATCGGCTACCCGGACAAATGGCGCGATTACAGCAAATTGAACATTGTCAAAGACGACTTGATCGGCAACATTAAGGCTGGTCGTCACTTTGCCTATCAACGCCAAATCGACAAACTCGGAAAACCGGTTGATCGCAGTGAATGGGGTATGAGCCCGCAAACCGTCAACGCTTATTACAATTCACGTCAAAATGAAATCGTTTTTCCAGCCGCGATTTTAATGCCACCGTTTTTTAATCCAGATGCAGATGATGCGGTCAACTACGGCGGCATTGGCGCGGTGATTGGACACGAAGTCGGTCATGGCTTTGACGACTCAGGTAGTCAATCGGATGGCGATGGTAATCTGCGTGATTGGTGGACGGCCGAAGACAAAGCGAATTTCGGCAAATTGACCGATGCTTTGGTCTCGCAATATAGCAACTATAGTCCGCTCGAAGGATATAAAGTGAATGGCAAATTAACTTTAGGTGAGAATATTGGCGACAACTCTGGACTCTCGATCGCGTTCAAAGCCTATCAACTTTCTCTGAATGGAAAGAAACCTCCAGTCATCGATGGCTACACCGGTAATCAACGTGTGTTTATGGGTTGGGCGCAGGTATGGCGCGGCAAGGCACGCGAGACCGAAACAATACGTTTAATCAGCACTGATCCACACGCGCCTGGCATGTTCCGCGCCAATGGCCCATTGACGAATATGCCTGAATTTTACGAAGCGTTTAAGGTAAAAGCTGGTGATAAGATGTACGTCGAGCCAGCAAAACGTATACGCATTTGGTAATTACCAGCTTCACCAAACCTTAAGGCAAAAAAGCAAAAGCGGATAGAATTTTCTATCCGCTTTTTGTCTATTTCAGAAACAGAAAAATTACTCTGGCACCGAATCTCTAAACGATGGACGTTCAGATAATTTATCAAACAACTTCGCCAGATTTGGATACTCGTCACGCCAAGCAATGTTGGGGAAACGGAATGCTAACCAGCCCAAACAACAGGCCACGCTAACATCGGCCAAAGTCAGATGATTGCCAACGCAGAAAGCCGAATCCCCCAAGCCTTGCGACATCGCTTTTAATCCCGCATTGACCTTATCCATTTGGCGATTCACCCAAACTTCGCTCTGCATTGCTGGATCGCGTGTGGTGCGTTCTAAGCGCACCAATACGGCGGCTTCTAAAATACCGTCAGCTAGTGCCTCCCAATTTTTGACCTCTGCTCGTTCACGCCCATTTGGCGGAATCAATTTACCGACTGGAGTCAAGGTATCCAAATACTCAACGATCACCCGTGAATCAAACATCGCCCCGCCGTCTTCCATCAATAAACAAGGAATTTTTCCGAGCGGATTAGACTGCTGAATAGAGGTATCTGGACCCCAAACGTTTTCAAGTATTAGCGCATAGTCGAGCTTCTTTTCCGCCATCACCACGCGTACTTTTCTCACATAAGGACTTGCTAGGGAACCGATTAGTTTCATATGCTTGGTTTCTTGAATTGTCAAAAAAATTTCAATGACAATTACTTAAGAGTAGTTTCAATTAGGGGAAATTATAGCATTGCCATAACTAAATTATTTTCAGCTTGACTTGGCAATTAATTATCATTCTGTAGAAAGTCAAAAATGCGCACCGAGCATGTTAAAATGCGCGCTTTCGTATTTTGGCGTTTTGTAGAATTTAAGGTCAGATAAGACCAAATTCACTGCTTTTCATTTGCCATTCATTGTCAATGAAAAAAGGCAGAACAATAAGTTTGTCAGTTTTTTGCATCGTCATCTCCTGTAATTTAATTCTCTGCATTGTTGTTTTTCGCCAGACTTAGCATGCTTGGTATTCACTCTTCCAACTCTCCTCACTATCCTATGTCACTCTCAACTCTCTCCGCTCTTTCTCCTCTCGATGGGCGTTACGCCTCCAAAGTCGATGCGCTACGCGCGACATTATCTGAAGCTGGGTTCATGCATCATCGCGTGAAAGTCGAAATCTCTTGGTTGCAAGCGCTTTCCTTAGCAGGCTTTACCGAAATCAAACCATTTTCGGACGCTGCCAATACCCTGTTAAACCAGATCGCAAGCGATTTCTCTGAAGCCGATGCCGCCCGTATCAAGTCGATTGAGGCCGTCACGAATCATGACGTCAAAGCGGTGGAATACTGGCTCAAAGAATCGGTTGGTTTAGCCCTTCCAGAAAGCTACAATCATCTGGCTAAACGTGAATTGCATATCGCGCCTGAAATCACGGCTGAACTAAAAGCAGCAGCGGAGTTTATTCACTTTGCCTGTACTTCAGAAGACATCAATAATACCTCGCACGGCATGATGCTCAAGACGGCTCGTGACAGTGTAATGTTGCCTGCTTTAGAGAAATTGATTGCGCGTTTGAAAGATATCGCACACGAGAACGCCAATGTGCCTATGCTGTCGCGCACCCATGGCCAGACCGCTAGCCCAACCACACTCGGTAAAGAAATGGCGAATGTCGTTGCGCGCTTACAGCGTGCGGCACAGCGTATCGCCCAAGTCGAAATTCTCGGCAAAATGAATGGCGCAGTCGGTAACTACAATGCGCATTTATCTGCCTATCCAAATCACGATTGGGAAAGTTTCTCCAAGAATGTAATCGAACAACGCCTAGGTTTGACTTACAACCCTTACACCATTCAAATCGAGCCGCATGATTATATGGCTGAGATGTTTGACGCCTTTGCGCGCGCCAATACGATTTTGCTAGATTTGAACCGCGACATTTGGGGCTATATTTCCGTTGGCTATTTCAAGCAAAAAACGAAGGCTGGCGAAATCGGTTCCTCTACAATGCCGCACAAAGTGAATCCAATTGATTTTGAAAATTCTGAAGGCAATCTCGGCTTGGCAAATGCCTTACTCAAACATTTGTCTGAGAAATTACCCATCTCCCGCTGGCAGCGTGACCTGACAGACTCCACCGTTTTGCGTAACATTGGTGTGGCCTTCGGTTACACCTTATTGGCTTACGACAGTTGCGTACGCGGCTTGAATAAACTCGAAACCAACCAAGCACGTCTGGCCGAAGATTTAGACAATACTTGGGAAGTGTTGGCAGAGCCCGTACAAACAGTGATGCGTCGCTATGGCGTTGAGAATCCGTATGAACAATTAAAAGAACTCACGCGTGGCAAAGGCATTTCGAAAGACGCTTTGCGTGAATTCATCCTCGGCTTGAGTATTCCACAAGACGCAAAGGATTTATTGCTGACTATGACGCCTGGTAATTACACAGGTATTGCAGCAAAATTAGCAAAAGCGATCTAAACCGAATCAGGTTGTTCTACCAAGGGCCTTCAGATTTGTTCTGAAGGCCCTTTGCATTTGATCTTCGATTAGCACTATCAACTCTACTTTTTGGGACCTTTTTGCAGAGGTCTTTGTGCAGACTTCGATTTTTTTTGCTATATTAGTCCTAATTCGAACTAATTTCCTTTTTGAGGAGAACTTATGCAACGCTATTCAGGAAAAAGTATGGCGCTTCACTGGCTGGTTGCAATCATGATCATCGCTGCCTTTATCATGGGCAGTTATATGACCGACCTCAGAATCAGTCCAACAAAATTAAAACTGTACTCTTGGCATAAATGGATAGGCATCACAGTACTCGCTCTGGTCGCGATTCGTCTGTTGGTGCGCTTAACCAATCCAGCGCCAGCGTATCCAGAGCACATGAAATCCTGGGAAAAACAAATCGCGCAGGTGACCCACATTGCACTTTACTTCCTGATGTTTGCCGTTCCGATTTCGGGTTATTTGTACACTTACGCTGCTGGCTTCCCAGTGGTCTACCTAGGATTGTTTGAGTTACCAGCATTAATCGCCCCCAATCCAGAGTTGAAGGACAGCTTCAAAGAACTACACGAATATTTGACCAAAGGCATGTTAATTTTGGTTTTACTACATGTCGCCGCAGCCTTGAAACACCACTTCATCGACAAAGATGACGTATTAAAAAGAATGTTACCTGCACGTTTGCATGACGAGAATAAACAAGGATAAAAGATGAAGAACCTGACGACCCCAACATTAAAAAGCATCGCTAAACTGAGTGCGCCGTTATGGCTAACATTAGGCATACTGAGCACCAATAGCTATGCTGCAAACTTAGTAGTTGATACATCGAAAAGCTCCGTACAAATTATCTTTAAGCAGATGAATGTACCAGTACCAGCACAATTTAAAAAATTCAATGCCAACATTGATTACAACAGCGCAAAACCAGAGAGTTCAAAAGCCTCGGTTGAGATTGATGCTAGTAGCTTAAATTTACCTGCACCAGAATACAACGCAGAAGTCTTGAAAAAAGAATGGTTCAACGCCGCACAATTCCCAAAGGCGAGCTTTGTGTCGACCGCGATGAAAGTGAGTAGCGCAGGCAAGCTCGATGTCAGCGGCAATCTCACCATCAAAGGAAAAACCATCGCAATCAGCTTTCCTCTGCTAATCAAAACTGCTGGAAAGTCCATTAGCTTTGAAGGTAGTCTGCCGATCAAACGTCTTGCTTTCAATATCGGCGAAGGTGAATGGAAAGACACCAGCATGATCGCCGATGAGGTCGTGATCAAATTCAATGTCGTCACCAATCAGCAGTCCCCCCAGCTGTAATCGTTTTACTTATTTTTCATAGGAGCTTCACCATGCAATTATCAAAATTCTTCGCCATCGCTTTATTCGCCGTTGCTGCACCAAGCTTTGCCCAAACTTACAAGATCGATCCGACTCACACTTATCCAAGTTTTGAAGCCGACCACAAAGGCATCTCATTCTGGCGTGGAAAGTTCACTAAGACTGAAGGCACAATTACCTTAGATCGCGCTGCAAAAACAGGCACTATGAACATCACCATCGATGCCAATTCCATCGATTTTGGTATGCAGAAAATGAATGATCATGCGAAGAACAAGGACATGTTCAATGTACCTCAATTCCCGACCATTACTTATGTTGGCAAATCCATGAAATTTGATGGCGACAAATTAGTCGCGGTGGAAGGTGAATTAACGCTACTTGGCGTCACTAAACCAGTAACCTTAACCGTGAATAAATTCAAGTGCATTCAAGACGGTATGACGAAAGTCGAAATTTGCGGCGCCGATGCTAGTGCCGAATTCAAGCGTACTGACTTTGGTATGAATTACGCGATCAATTGGGGCTTCTCTCCAGACGTAAAACTGGCAATTCAGGTCGAAGCTGCGAAGACAAACTAAACTACGTAGGCAAGGTGACTAACTTAAGTTTAGTCACCTTTTTAATCTGTATATCATGCTAGAAAAACGTTATTTACGCAGTATTCGACTCCTATCAGAGTGCATGCAATTGTTCGAAAAATTGTCTTCGAAGCGAGTCCGATCATTAGGCTTTACAGAGTCACAGTTCGATATTATTGCAACGCTGGGCAACACTCCTGGTATGACATGCAAAGAACTCGGCGAAAAGACATTGATCACTAAAGGCACATTAACCGGTGTGCTTGATCGCCTCGAAGCTAAAGGTTTAATTCAACGCGCACGAGGCGATGATCGTCGTCAACTCTTCATTAAATTAACCCCAGAAGGTGAAGCCCAATTCGCCAGCTCTTTTCCAGAAGTGGTTAAAGAAGGTAGGGAAAATTTTCGTGAATATCAAACCGAAGACTTCGAAGCATTAGAAGCGCAATTGACTAAACTCAAAACGAGTTTGAGCCGCCAACTGCCTGACTAACTCTCGAAATATCATCTGTGCAAACATCAACAGCATAAAAAAACGCCCGCTTCTTTTCAAAAGCGGGCGTTCTCATAGTGACGTCAAAACTGTAGTCTGCTTTTCAAGTCACATCAAATCACATAAACCAAAAACTAAATAATCAATCAGCCTGCTTGCGCAAGAATGCAGGAATATCGTAGGTTTCCATACCGTTCTTTTCTAAAGCACGTACTTGCTCAGTCGCTGAATGACGCCATACTGCAGGCTTGGTCAAGCTATCAAAACCAGCACTCACCGATGTTGTCGCCTTGCCTGTCGTTGTTGCCGCCACTGATGTTGCCATCATCATTGGCTCATCATTAGTACCCGTACGCAGCATTGGTGTTTGCACCAATTGAATATTCTTCTTGCCGCGGCCTAAGCCTGTTGCTACCACTGTTACACGAATCTCATCGCCCATGCTTTCATCGTAGGCGATACCTTGGGCAATCGATGCATCTGGCGCTGCGAAAGCGCGTACTGCTGACATCACTTCTTTAATCTCTTTACCTTTCAAACCGCGACTAGCTGTCACGTTCACCAACACGCCACGCGCGCCGGAAAGGTCGATGCCATCTAACAATGGTGAGGCAATTGCCTGCTCAGCGGCGATACGTGCGCGATCCACGCCAGATGCCGTCGCCGTTCCCATCATCGCTTTACCCTGCTCACCCATGATGGTTTTAACGTCGTTAAAATCGACGTTGATATGACCTGGTACATTGATGATTTCGGCGATACCCGCCACGGCGTTATTTAAGACATTATCGGCATGACCCAACCATTCGATCATGCTGTCGTCTTCATAGATTTCTTCAAGCTTTTCATTGAGGATGATGATCAATGAATCGACATGTTTAGACAAAGCTTCTAAACCTTCATCAGCGATATCCATGCATTTCTTACCTTCGTAAGAGAATGGTTTTGATACCACTGCGACAGTCAAGGCACCTTGTTCTTTTGCGATTTGTGCGAATACTGGTGCGGCGCCAGTGCCAGTACCACCACCCATACCTGCAGCGATAAACACCATATTGGCACCACGCAATGCGTCTTCAATACGCGTACGGGATTCTTCCGCTAATTGACGACCTACTTCAGGTTTCATACCAGCACCGAGACCTGTCTCGCCGATTTGAATCACATTGTGTGCACCAGATTGCGTCAGCGCCTGAGCATCGGTATTAGCAGCGATAAATTCGACGCCAGAAACACCTTTGTTAATCATGTGCTGAACCGCATTACCACCTGCGCCACCGACACCAACTACTTTAATTACTGTGCCCTGCGTAGCGTTATCGACCATATCGAACTCCATCATGAATCCCCCAAGTAGGCAGTTTTCAGTCGCTAATCCTCACCCTATGTGATGCCTAGCGAATGAAAACTGTATTTCGCAACATTATAAAATGATTGCAGCAAATTATTGTGAAAAATCTGCTGCAAATCGGCTCATTTCATCTATAAAGAAACACTATTTTCCAAAACAAAAATCAGAATTAAAAATTCCCTTGAAACCACTCCTTCATACGCTGCCAAACTGCACTCGCCGACCCTGCCTGACGCGTCACAATATTGCCTCGTAAGTACTGCTTCTTCGCTTCCAACAACAACCCTAAAACTGTGGCGTAACGCGGACTGCGCACTACGTCTGCTAGTTGACCAGAGTACGCCGGCATACCGATGCGAGCTGGTTTCAAAAAGATGTCTTCTGCCATTTCAACCATGCCTTGCATCGTTGAAGATCCACCAGTTAGCACGATGCCAGATGACAGCACATCTTCATAGCCTGATTCACGTACGACTTGATGTACCAACGCAAAAAGTTCTTCGACACGTGGCTCGATCACCGCGGCCAAAGCTTGGCGCGATAAAGATCGTGGACCACGATCGCCGAGACCTGGCACTTCCAAAGTATCAGCAGGATCCGCTAACACTTGCTTGGCAACGCCGAAACGGATTTTGATTTCTTCTGCTTCTGAAGTTGGTGTGCGCAAAGCCATCGCAATATCGTTGGTGATCTGATCACCAGCAATCGGAATCACGGCAGTGTGGCGAATCGAACCTTCACTAAACACCGCAACATCAGTGGTGCCGCCACCGATATCGATCAACACCACGCCCAACTCTTTTTCATCGTTGGTCAAAACCGCATCCGCCGAAGCCATCGGTTGCAAGATCAGATCAGACACTTCCAAACCGCAACGACGCACGCATTTAACGATGTTCTGCACCGCTGACACCGCACCGGTGACGATATGTACTTTGACTTCCAAACGAATACCGCTCATGCCTATCGGTTCGCGTACATCATCTTGACTATCGACGATAAATTCCTGTGGCAAGGTGTGCAGTAACTGCTGATCCGTCGGAATATTCACAGCCTTTGCCGTTTCAATCACGCGCGACACATCCGCCGCAGTCACTTCCTTATCCTTAATCGCTACCATCCCACTGGAATTAAAGCTACGAATATGACTACCGGCGATACCGGTGTACACCGTACGAATTTTGCAGTCCGCCATCAATTCGGCCTCTTCCAGTGCGCGTTGAATCGACTCTACCGTCGCTTCAATATTCACTACCACGCCTTTCTTCAAACCTTTGGACTCATGTTGCCCCAGACCGATCACCTCATGACGACCGTCAGGCATAACTTCAGCAACTACAGCCACAATTTTCGAGGTGCCGATATCAAGGCCAACGATCAGATTTTTCGCGTCTTTTGTCATAGTCTTCCACTTACTTTTATAAGGTACTCGTTACTGATATTGAACATCAATGTTAACGTCCATCAACCTCTATCAATATCAATTAAGTTCTGCTCATTTACAATTACATCCGCAGTCTATTTACTACCTAACTTTCGATTCAATCCAAATCCACTACCACTTGATTGCAAAGCTAGACCGTTTGGATAGCGCATATCCACGCTCACAATTCTGTCCTGCAATCGAGTCACTAATTGCGGGTAGACCTTGATCAATTGCTCTACCCTTCTTTTCAAAATACCTTGCTCTTGCACTTTGCCTAGCTCAACTCGCAAGCCATTATTTAACACCACACTCCACGCATATCGACTTGAGTACTCAACCGTCTCCGGCTCCAAGTTGATACTAGCAAACCAATTTTTAAATTGTCGATATTGCGCTATGACTTCCTTCTCACTACCTTCTGGTCCGACAAAGCCAACTAGTTGAGCATCTTCTTCAGCTTCCGCTAGGTTGGCGGTAAACACATCACCAGCCATCGAAATCAATCGCCCATCCTCGCCCCAGGTTCCCAGGACTTCATGTTCCTGCAAAGACACGATGAGCTTATTCGGCCAAACTCTTTGCACACTCGCTTTTCTCACCCAAGGCACAGATTCAAATGCTAGCCTGACTTGATCGAGATTAGCTGTAAAAAAATTACCACCAATTTTTGGTATTGCCTGATCCCGTATCGTCAACGCGTTCACATGGCGTAGATCACTTTTATTCTCACCCTCTACCCGCACGGTTTGCAAGGTAAATAATGGTCGTTGAATCACCCACCAAACACCCGATGCAACAAGGGCAAGCAACACCAAACCAAATAGGGCATTGGCGATAGCGTTAAGCAGCTTTGCGTCTTGCCACATAAAATCAGTTTCTACTTTCTACGCAAAAAATTATTCTGAATCAGACGCGGTTTTCAAACGCGCTGTCTTCAAAATTTCGATACAAACATCTTCATAACTCATGCCTGCCGCTTTCGCTGCCATCGGCACTAGAGAGTGACCCGTCATTCCAGGCGACGTATTAATTTCAATCAAAAATGGCTTGTTATCGCTAGCGCGCAGCAACACGTCAACGCGTGCCCATCCTTCACAATTCACCGCGCGATAAGCTTCTTCACACATGGTTTTAATTTCTTGTGTCAACGCTTCATCGATCGGTGCTGGGCAAAGATACTTTGTGTCGTCCGTAAAATATTTATTTTGATAATCGTAGTTACCATCTGGTGCAACAATTTCAATCAGTGGCAATGCGTAAGCACCAGGCCCGCGACCTAAAACAGCGACGGTCAACTCACGTCCTTGAATAAATTCTTCGGCCAAGACTTCTTCATCAAACTTTGCTGCCAATTGATACGCGGCAGGTAAAGCATCAGCGTTCGTTACTTTCGTGATGCCAATGGTTGAACCTTCATGCGGTGGTTTGACGATCAGCGGCAAACCTAATTGGTTGGCGACTTTGCTCAAATCCGTATTCGCATTTAGCACTGCATACTTGGGTGTGGTCAACGCGTGATATAACCAGATTTTTTTTGTAAAAATCTTGTCCATCGCTACCGATGACGCCATCACACCGCTGCCGGTATAAGGAATTCCTAACTGTTCCAACGCACCTTGCAAACTACCGTCTTCACCATAACGACCGTGCAGAGCAATGAACACGCGATCAAATTTTTCTGCGGCGAGCTCAGCCAAACTACGTTCAGCCGGATCAAAGCCGTGTGCATCTACGCCACGACTTTTCAGCGCATTCAATACGCCAGTGCCAGACATGATGGAAACTTCGCGCTCTGCTGAGCGACCACCGAATAACACACCAACTTTGCCGAGTTCTTTCATTTCGTATTCATCCAATTTAATAATTTATTCAGTGAATTTCTTTTATCTACTTATTTGCCCGCAAGTTTTCCAGGGACGGTACTAATAGAACCAGCGCCCATCACGATCAAGACATCACCATTCCGTAACATTTGTCGCAAAGCCTCTGGCATGTCTTGCATATTCTCTACAAAAATCGGTTCGACTTTGCCCAATACTCGCAATGCTCTGGTCATCGCACGTCCATCCGCTGCAACGATAGGGGCTTCACCTGCCGCATACACTTCCGCCAACACGACGGCATCGGCTGTCGACATGACTTTCACAAAATCTTCAAACAAATCGCGGGTGCGGGTATAACGATGCGGCTGAAATGCCAACACCAAACGACGACCTGGATAAGCACCACGCGCCGCGGCCAAGGTTGCAGCCATCTCTACCGGATGATGACCATAGTCATCGACCAAGGCAAAACTGCCACCATCGCTACCGATTGTAATTTCGCCATAACGTGTAAAGCGACGACCAACACCATTAAATTCACTTAATGCTTTTTGCGTCGCGCTATCTTCAACACCAACTTCACGTGCAATCGCAATCGCTGCGCAAGCATTTTGCACATTGTGCATACCAGGTTGATTCAAGCTAACCTGCATATCGGCATAACCATTTTGCACCACGGTGAAATGCATCTTGCCGTTAGCAGCGCTGGCGTTAATTGCGCGTACTTCCGCTTCTTCGTGGAAACCGTAAGTCACAATCGTTTTCGTGATTTCTGGCATGATTTCGCGAATATTTGGATCATCCATACACAACATGGCAACGCCATAAAATGGCAAACGCAAAGTGAAGTCCACGAATGCTTGTTTCAATTTCGCGAAGTCGTGATCATAAGTTTCCATATGATCGGCATCAATATTCGTAATGACTTCGATCACCGGCAACAAATTCAAAAACGAAGCATCCGATTCATCGGCTTCCGCGACGATGTATTGACCACTACCGAGCTTTGCATTGGCTCCCGCGCTATTGAGCAGTCCACCGATGACGAAGGTCGGATCTAAACCACCCTCGGCCAAAATGCTTGCGACCAAACTGGTGGTCGTGGTTTTACCATGCGTGCCAGCGATCGCAATCCCGCTTTTCAAGCGCATCAGTTCCGTCAACATCAATGCACGTGGCACGATAGGAATATGTTTCTCACGTGCGGCGATCACTTCTGGGTTATCCGCTTTCACGGCAGTTGAGGTCACGACCGCATCGGCGCCTTCGATATTTTCTGCTGCATGACCGACTGTGACTTTCGCACCCAAACTCGCCAAACGCTGTGATGCAGCATTACTACTCAAGTCAGATCCAGAAATCACATAGCCCAGATTCAATAGCACTTCGGCGATGCCGCTCATACCTGAGCCACCGATGCCGACAAAATGTAAGTGCTTGACTTTATGTTTCATAATTCTCTCGTTAACCCTAATTATTCTCTGCGTATTTTCTGCAAACTTATTGCGCTAAATCTTCTAATATTGTTGCAATCGTCTGATTCGCATCGCGCTTACCCATTTGATACGCTGCTTGCGCTAATTTTAAACAACGCTCACGCTGCATACTCTGAATCAATTCTGCCAATCGCTGCGCGGTCAATTCAGTTTGTGGCAAATGAATCGCACCACCAGCTTGACTCAACCACTCAGCATTCGCTTTTTGATGCGAGGTACTGGATGCCACCAAAGGCACTAACACACTAGCGACACCAACTGCGGTCAATTCCGACACCGTGATCGCACCAGCACGGCAAATCACCAAATCGGCATCAGCGTAGCGACGTGGCATGTCGTGAATAAAATCCAAAACTTCCGCTTGTACGTTTTGCGCCGCATAGCGTTGACGCAGCCCTTCCACATGTTGCTTACCAGATTGATGCGTGACAAGCGGACGCTGATCTTCTGGAATTAATGCAAGTGCATCAGGTACGGCTTCATTTAATACTCGCGCACCGAGACTTCCACCCACCACCAATATCTTCAACGGCCCTTGATGCTGTGCGTAACGTTCCTGCGGCATTGCTAATCCTGTGATCTCACGACGAATCGGATTGCCTGTGAATACAAATTTCTGCTCTTGCATCGGTGCATTTGAAGGCAAACCAAACATCAGTTTTTTTGCAAACAACTTCAAGGCTTTATTCGATAACAAGAGCGGCGCATCAGCATTCATCAATACCAAAGGTTTCCCCAGCAAAGCACTACTAACTCCACCTGGCACCGTGACATAGCCACCCATTCCCAACACCACATCAGGCTGACGCTTACTGACGATGCGTAGGCAGGAAAAAAAACTCGCTAGCAACTTAAACGCGCCACTAATGCTATGTCGAAGACCTTTACCGCGCAGCCCAGTAAAATCTAGTTGATCCATTGCGATTCCATGCTTGGCAACAATCTCACCTTCCATGCCCGTCTTGGTTCCTAACCACGACACGGTCCAACCACGTTGCTGCATTTCTGCTGCGATTGCCAGACCCGGGAAAATGTGACCACCAGTTCCTGCAGCCATGATCAGTAAATGTTTTTTCTTTTTTGCCGCCATTACATCTTTACTTGTCATATTCGTCCCCCACGCATCATCAAGCGATTTTCATAATCGATTCTGAGCAACAGGGTTAATCCTATACAGTTAATCAATACGCCACTACCGCCATAACTCATCAATGGCAATGTCAAACCTTTGGTAGGTAACAAGCCCAAATTGACGCCCATGTTGATGAAGGTTTGTATGCCTATCCATATACCGATGCCTTTGGCGGTCAAACCTGCGAAAGTCGCATCCAATACAATCGCCTGGCGTCCAATTTCAAAAGCCCGCTTGACGATCCAGTAAAACAAATAAATCACGACTGCCACACCAATAAAACCAAGTTCCTCGCCAATCACCGCCAATAAAAAATCCGTATGCGCTTCTGGCAAATAATGCAGTTTTTCCACACTCGCACCCAGGCCCACACCTAATATCTCACCACGCCCAAACGCAATCAGAGAGTGCGTTAATTGATAAGCTTTACCAAGGGCATTGTCTTCTTCAAACGGGTTCAAGTAAGCGAAAATTCGTTCACGACGCCATGGCGACAACAAAATAACTGAGGTAAAAATACCGACCAAAGCCGCCGCGATGCCACCAAACCAAATACCATTGATGCCACCTAAAAATAGAATCCCCATCGCGATACAAACAATCACACCAAACGCGCCAAGATCCGGCTCCAACAAGAGCAACAGTCCCAACACCGCCACCGTAATCATCATCGGCAAGAAGCCTTTGGTTAGCTTATGCATAAACTCTTGCTTACGCACCGTGTAATCCGCCGCATATAAAACCATGAACAACTTCATCATTTCGGAGGGCTGTACGTTGAAGACTTTTAATGATATCCAACGTTTCGCACCATTCACCCCTTTGCCTATGCCGGGTATCAGCACCAATACCAGCAACACTAAGGTGGCAACAAATAAGTAAGGCGCAAGTTTTTGCCAGTCCTCTACACGCAAACGAAAAACAATGAAACTCGCCAAAATTGACACCGTCACAAACATCGCCTGCCGAACTAAGAAATGATTATTCTTGTAGTTCGCATATTTCGGTGAATCGGGCAAAGATATCGAGGCGGAATACACCATCACCATGCCAAACACCATCAAAATCAAGGTCACCCACACCAAGGCTTGGTCATACTCCATCATCTTCGAACGCTGCACGAAATGCGTCGTGGTCTGGTTGCTACTAGACGCACGAAATGGGTTCAAATTGAGGAGTAGCTGTTTCATCAGCAAATTTCTCCGCGACTCAATGCAATTTCACGTACCGCGTCGACAAACACTTGTGCACGATGTGCATAATTTCTGAACATGTCCAAACTAGCGCAGGCTGGCGACAGTAAAACGATATCGCCCTCTTGCGCAATCTCACCTGCCTTTGCTACTGCGTTTTCCAAACTAGAGAAATTTTGCATCTCGACCGCAGTCACATTCAGAGCAGACTGAATTTCAGCGGCATCTTTGCCGATCAATAAGACAGATTTAACGTAGCGTGAAACTGGCGACGCTAGCGGGCTAAAATCCTGTCCTTTACCATCGCCGCCGGCGATTAAAATTATGCGTGGACTAGTGCTACCGCTCTCTTCGCCTAAGCCCTTAAGAGCAGCGACCGTTGCACCAACATTGGTGCCTTTACTGTCATCAAAATAATCAACGCCAGCGATGGTCGTGACCAACTCAACACGATGTGGCTCACCTTTGTATTCACGCAGCGCATGTAATAACGGTGCCAATGGAAGACCGATACCACGGCACAAGGCCAAGGCCGCGAGCGCATTACTGGCATTGTGCTGACCACGTATTTTTAAGGCATCGGCTGGCATTAAGCGCGTAATCGTCAATGCCATTTCCACCACTTCTTTTTTACGCTTACGGGATGATAGTTGTTCATCCTCATCGGCATTCGCGACTGCCAACCACGTCATTCCTTGATCATGCAATAAACCAAATTCAGCATCGTGCTGCGGCGCTTTACATGAAAAACTCAAAAAATGAGAATTAGGACGCTGCATTGCCATCACTTGTTCATCATCACGATTGAGAACTTGCAAAGTGTTGGCACCAAAAATCTTGGCTTTATCGGCACAATAATTTTTCATGTCACCGTGCCAATCCAAGTGATCTTGTGTCACGTTTAAAACAGTAGCGACATCAGGATTTAAACTGAGATTAGTATGCAATTGGAAGCTCGATAATTCCAACACCCAAACTTGCGGTAAGGTTTCACCGTCAATACATTCACATAAGACATCCAACATGGCGGGGCTGATATTGCCAGCGACTTTGACGCTAAGTCCTGCACGTGCGCACAGTTGACCTGTCAAACTAGTCACGGTCGTTTTGCCGTTAGTGCCTGTAATCGCAATGACTTTTGGTGCGTAATTATTTGACTCTTTGAGCTCAGCCAAAGCCTGGGCAAATAATTCCAACTCGCCCCAAACGGCGATGTCATTTTCTAGCGCAGCTTGCATGATGACTTGCAACTCACCATCTGGCGCCAAACCTGGACTGACCACGACCATATCAACACCATCGACATGTGCAGCTTGCAATTCACCACCACAAAACTCAGCTTCTGGTGCAAGTTCTTTCAAAGCAGATAAACGATCGGGATTGCTACGCGTATCGACCACACGCAGGCGCGCGCCGCAACGCTGCAACCAACGCGCCATCGCCAGACCAGATTCACCTAGCCCGACGATCAATACCTGCTTATCCGAAAACTTCATACTCATACCAAATTAACCAATCAGCTTAAAAGAACAATCAACGCAGCTTCAAAGAGGACAAACCTACCAACACCAACAGCATCGTAATAATCCAAAAACGCACGACCACTTGCGTTTCTTTCCAACCTTTTTGTTCAAAATGATGATGCAAAGGCGCCATCAAAAATAAGCGTTTACCGACACCATATTTTCTCTTGGTGAATTTGAAGTAGGTCACTTGCAACATCACCGAGAACGTCTCAACCACAAAGATGCCGCCCATAATGAATAACACGACTTCTTGACGCACAATCACCGCGACTGTACCAAGCGCACCACCTAAAGCGAGTGCACCAACGTCACCCATAAACACTTGCGCCGGATGTGCGTTAAACCAGAGAAATGCCAAACCCGCACCAGCCATCGCACCGCAGAAAATGAGCAGCTCACCCGCGCCTGGAATGTAGGGAATCAATAAATATTTTGAGTAACCAGCATGTCCTGTGAGGTAAGCAAAAATGCCCAATGCAGAACCAACCATAATCGTCGGCATAATAGCCAAACCATCTAGACCATCGGTCAAATTTACAGCATTACTCGTGCCGACAATCACGCAGAATGTCAGGGCGATAAAACCCCAAACGCCGAGCGGATAATTAAAGGTTTTAAAGAATGGGATAATCAAATCCGCCTTTGGGGGTAAGTCCATGCTAAAGCCAGACTGTACCCAAGCGAAGAACAACTCCATGACTTTAGTATTGGTCGGCGCGGATACCGAGAAAGCCAAATAGACCGCCGCCACAATACCGATCAAAGATTGCCAGAAAAATTTTTCACGCGACGCCATGCCGTTTGGATCGCGATACACGACTTTGCGATAATCATCAACCCAACCAATCGCACCGAATCCCAGGGTAACTATCAATACGACCCAGACGAAACGATTACTCAAATCTGACCATAACAAAGTCGAGATACCGATCGAGATCAACACCAAAGCACCACCCATCGTCGGTGTACCAGACTTAATCAGGTGTGTTTGTGGTCCATCAGTTCGCACAGCCTGACCAACTTTTAAACGTGTCAACATCCGAATCACAGCGGGACCAGCAATCAGACCGATCGAGATCGCCGTCATCGTCGCAAACACCGCACGGAAAGTAATGAATCCAAACACGCGGAAGAAACCGATGTCTTGTTTAAAAAGTTCTGCCAACCAAAGCAACATAATATTTTCCCTAAGTATTTTTTCTAATTGTTTTAATGTGTTCCTGATGCTGCTGCATTTACTACGGTGCCAGCTTCGGTATTCGCCGCACTCATCAAATGCGCAACGACACGTTCCATCTTCATAAAGCGAGAACCCTTGATCAGGATCGTATTACCACTACCACTTTGACTATCCAACTTCACCAACAAGCCAGCCAATTCGTCAAAGTGCTGCGCACCATTTCCGAAAGCGATCGTCGATGACTGTGCCAATGAACCCAAGGTGTACAAATGTTGGATGCCGTGCGCTTTGGCATATTGTCCAATCTCTTGATGAAAAGCCGCGCCATCAACACCGACCTCACCCATGTCGCCGAGCACCAAGGTGGTTTCTGCATTAGCGTTGGCTAAGACATCAATCGCTGCCTTTACAGAATCTGGATTAGCGTTGTAAGTGTCGTCTATCAAGCGCGCGCCTGCTGCCGCCTGCTTTAATTGCAAACGACCTGAAACCGGAGCGAATGCCTGCAAACCTTCAATAATTTTTGCAGCGGAGATACCAATCGCAGAGCAACAAGCGGCAGCAGCTAAGGCATTCAAGACATTATGCTGACCAGCAGCGGCTAGTCGCACCATGACAGTTTCGCCTTGAATCGACATCTGTATATCACTACCAAATTCTTGTGCAACAAAGCTGCCCGACACATCCGCTCTTCGTTCCGAATTTAAATCCAAACCAAACGTCAATGTTTTACGCTGGCCAGCAAATTCTTTCCAAATCGCAGTGTACGTATCGTTTGCAGGAAAGACCGCGACACCATCCCCAGGTAAGCCTTGAATCACGGCACCATTTTCAATCGCGACCGCTTCTACCGTTTGCATAAATTCTTGATGCTCACGCTGGGCATTGTTGACTAAGGCCACATTTGCTTGTGCAATTGCGCTCAATACCGCGATTTCACCAGGATGATTCATGCCTAGCTCAAATACTGCTGCTTGATGCTCGCCTTGCAAACGGAAAACAGTCAGCGGTACACCGATTTCATTGTTCAGATTTCCTTTGGTAGAAATCATGTGTTCGCTGCCATACTGTGCCAGCAAAATCGATGCGATCATCTCTTTCACGGTAGTCTTGCCATTGCTACCGGTTACCGCTATCACTGGCAGAGCAAATTGTTGACGCCAATAAGTCGCGATTTCCGCTAAAGCCAGTTTAGTATCAGGAACAATCAAGGCTGGAATTGGGAAGTCTGCTAGCACACGCTCTGCGATTACAGCAACGGCACCGGACTCTGCAACCATCGCCAGAAAATCGTGAGCATCAAAAGTCTCACCGCGCAAAGCAAGAAACACATTACCTTGTTCTATTTTGCGACTATCCGTACTCAAGCCAGCAAAATACGTATCGCCCGTGACGGTAGAATTCGCTACCACTTTCTGCAATTGACGTAGAGAAGTCCGTATCAAGATGACCTCCGCATCGAGCTATTCGTAGCCACTGTCGCCAATGCCAGCAGTGCATGTTCTTCATCGGAAAATGGCCATTTTTTACCATTAATATCTTGGTAGTTTTCATGGCCTTTACCAGCAATCAAAATGACGTCATTCGATGCCGCATGTTTGACCGCATACAAAATTGCACTAGCACGATCAACGATGGCATTTGGTGTACCGCTCATACCAGCGAGTATGTCTTGCAGGATTTTTTCTGGATCTTCGGTGCGTGGATTATCACTGGTCACCACCACGTGTTGCGCCATTTGGGCGATCTTCCCCATTTGTGGGCGCTTGCCAGGATCGCGATCACCACCACAGCCAAATACGCACCATAAATTTCCCTGACGCTCTTGCGCTACTTGCTGTAAAGCCTGCAAAGTTTTTTCTAAGGCGTCTGGCGTGTGCGCATAATCAACGACGACCATCGCCTTCCCGCTAGAGCCGAGTTGTTGCATACGACCTTGTACGGGGGTCAGTTTTTCTATAGTCGCAATCGCTCGTTCCCAAGTAATGCCTCTCATCAATAGCACGCCCAAAACGCCAAGCACATTGCTGACATTAAAACGCCCGATCATTTGTGTTTTGACGACACCGCTACCAAATGGTGAATCGACATGAAACTGTGTTCCGATATGTGTGGTCTTTAATTGTGAAGCACGCAGAGTCGGTATCGTAGAATCGACAACAGTATCAATGGCGTATGCCAGCAGCTTAAGCTCTGGTTGACTGATAGCTAAGCGCTGCAACAATGCCAAACCAAAAGCGTCATCTGCATTGATTACGCCGGCTTGCAAACCCTGCCAATGAAATAAAGCTTCTTTCGCCGCCGCATAAGCTTCCATCGTGCCGTGATAATCAAGATGGTCGCGGGTTAGATTCGTGAACAGTGCGACATCGACATGCAAGGCATTTAAGCGGCCTTGATGAATGCCAATCGAGGAGGCTTCAATCGCTAAACTCTTAGCGCCATTTTTTTTCAACTTCGCTAAACGCGCCTGCAATTGCAATGCATCAGGTGTGGTAAATCCCGTTTCTTGCAGCTGATTTATTACGCCATCGCGATAGTTGCCTACCCCCAGAGTGCCGATGACTGCTGCTGGTGTACCTTGCATAGACAAGGCCTTCGCTATCCATTGTGAGCAAGAGGTTTTGCCATTGGTGCCAGTGACCGCAACGCTAAACATACCTTGATCTGGCGTGTCATACCATTGGTTGGCGATCGCTCCCAATAAATCAATTAAACCAGTCACCACTAAGTGCGGAACACTGATATCTTGTACCTTAGTCGCAGCATTTTTTTCATATACAATCGCAGCTACCCCGCGTTCAATTGCATTCTGAATAAACGCACGACCGTCTCCTTTGCCGCCCGTAATTGGGAAAGCAAAAAAAACATCGCCAGCTTGAATCTCGCGAGAATCAGAACTTAATTGCGCCTCAGGTGCATGTTGCTTTAACCATTGAACAATCGAAGTCACCGTATTGGCTACCAATGCTTTATCTTTATTATCTAATTCACTCATTACAAACTCTCCTGTACGCTAGGTTCAGGAATGATATTCATCACCGAAGAATCGGGAACCACGTTCATAGAACGTAAAACATTCGCTGTGATCGCAGCGAACACTGGGCCGGCGACGGAGCCACCGTAGTAGACACCACCACTAGGCTCATCAATCATCACCGCAACAATAATGCGTGGATTCGATACTGGCGCAAAGCCAACGAAATCACCGATGTACTTATTCACGTATTTACCATGCTCAATTTTGTGTGCAGTACCGGTTTTACCTGCAACCCGATATCCAGGCACGCGTGCTTGTGTAGCAGTGCCACCTGGCTGCGTTACACTCTCTAGCATTTCACGCATTTGCATGGCAGTTTTTTCTGAGATCACGCGGGTGCCAACAGGCATTGCGGTTGACTGTTGGAAAGTCAAAGGAATCATGTCGCCCTTGCGCGCAAAAATCATATAGGCACGAGCGATTTGTAACAGCGACACTGACAAACCGTGGCCGTAACTCATGGTCGCTTGCTCAATTGGCTTCCAGGTTTTGTAATTGCGCATGCGTCCCGCTACTGCGCCTGGAAACCCAATATTCGGTTGCTGCCCAAAACCCAATGTGGCAAACATTTCCCACATTTCTTGTGGTGGCATTTGCAAGGCCATTTTTGCTGTGCCGATATTCGACGATTTTTGAATGACACCGGCAACGGTCAAGGTTCCCTGTTTGTGAGCATCATGAATCGTGGCAGATCCGATAGTCATATGACCCGGTGCTGTTTCTATTAGTGTTTCCGGTTTAACTCTGCCAGTATCCAGTGCCAAGGCAACCGGAAAAGGTTTCATGGTAGAACCAGGCTCAAAAGTATCAGTAATCACGCGATTACGTAACTGCGCACCGGTTAATACTGAGCGATCATTCGGGTTATAAGTCGGCAAATTCACCAGAGCTAAAATCTCGCCGGTTTGCACATTCAATACCACGGCACCGCCTGCTTTTGCTTTAAATTTTTCGACCGCATCTTTCAAATGCGTATACGCGATGTATTGAATTTTGCTGTCGACAGACAGTTTCATATCTTTACCATCATGCGGTGGACGCACCGATTCGATATCTTCAACTACGCGACCAAGACGGTCCTTAATCACACGACGACTGCCTGTTTTACCGGCTAGGTTTTTTTCTGAGGCTAACTCAATACCCTCTTGTCCTTTATCTTCAACATTCGTAAAGCCGACGACGTGTGCCATGACTTCACCTTCGGGATAGAAACGTTTGTATTCTTTTTCTGTCTTCACACCCGGAATGTTGAGGGCCAATACTTTATCGACCAAAGCCTGCTCTGCCTGACGTTTGAGATACACAAACTGTCTATCCAACACCAATTTTTTACGCAATTCAAGCTCGCTCATATCTAATAGTGCCGCGAGTTGTGCGATCTTTTCTGCAGGTGCTTCGAGGACACTTTCTGAACTTGCCCAGATAGCTTTGACTGGCACGGACGACGCCAAGACCTGACCGTGTCTGTCGATAATTTTGCCACGTGTGGCGGACAGCTCTAATGTGCGCGCATAACGACTCGCGCCTTGTTTTTGCAAGAATTCAGTGGACATCCCTTGCAACCAAAGTGCGCGCGCGATCAAAGCGACAAAGGCGGCAAACAAGAAAAACAATACTAACCGTGAGCGCCACACTGGCAGCTTTACCGCCAACACCGGGCTGGAAGAAAAGGAAACGCCTTTACCCGCTGCAGTACGCGATGAATGCGAGGCTCGAGTCACTTGACCACCTCGGCTGATAGATATTGTGTGCGATCAGGCGTAACGTGAACCATGCCTAATTCTTTGGAAGCAACAGCTTCGATGCGAGCATGTTTGCCGAATGTCGATTGATCTAATTTGAGCTGTGTCCACTCGATTTCATATTGCTGACTCAATGTTTGGGCACGCTCAATCTCAATGAATAAGCGACGAGCCTGATACTGCGAATTAATTAAAGACAAGGCAGAAATCACCAACAACAAGCCGAGTAATAAATTCAGACGCGTACTCATTAGATCGCTCCAATCCGTTCTGCAACGCGCATGATTGCGGAGCGGGCACGAGGATTACGCAAAATTTCTTCTTCAGTTGGTTTCATGCGCGAAATCAACCGCATTTGCGGCTTGGGCAAATCGATATCACGAATCGGCAAACGTCTATCTGGTTGTGCTACTTTGACCTTGGAGGCAAAAAACTGTTTGACGATGCGATCCTCCAATGAATGAAAACTGATCACCGCCATGCGCGCATCAGGTGCTAGGCTGTCATAAGCGCCGACTAAACCGATCTCGAGGTCTTCAAGCTCTTTATTGATGAAAATCCGTATAGCTTGAAAGGTGCGAGTTGCCGGGTCTTTGCCCTTCTCGCGAGTTTTGACGGCGTGTGCGACGAGTTCGGCAAGCTGCCGAGTACTTGAAATGGACTCGCTCGCCCGGCGAGCAACAATCGCCTTTGCAATCTGAAAAGCAAACCGTTCTTCCCCATAATTTTCTATAACCTCTCTAATTTTTTGTTCATCTTCATGCGCCAACCACTCCGCTGCCGAGATACCACGCGTGGTATCCATGCGCATATCCAAAGGCCCATCATTTCTAAAACTAAAACCCCGCTCCGCATCGTCCACTTGCGGCGATGAAATACCGAGGTCCATCAAAACACCATCAACCTGTGTAATGCCTAAATGTGCCAACTCCGCGCGCATATCAGCAAAGCTTTCATGCACGATAGAAAAACGTGGGTCATTAATTTGCTCCGCATTAGCGATTGCATACGGATCTTTATCAAAGGCGATCAAGCGACCTTGTGGTCCCAGTTGACTCAGTATTTTTCGACTATGGCCTCCACGGCCAAACGTGCCATCAACATACACACCATTTACACGCGTGCCTTGGATGTCGAGTGCTTCAATAGCCTCGTCTAGCAACACCGTATGGTGAATCAGTTCTCCAGGAGTCATAACAGTCATGATGTGCTATCAGAAGGAGAAATTACTTAAAGCGTCGGGCATACCATCAGCAATTGCCTTGGCTTCATTTTCGGCTAGCTTGTTGGCATCCCAGATTTCGAAATGCGAACCCATGCCCAAGACCATCACATCGCGCTGCATGCCGACTGCGTTGCGCAGTTCCGGTGCGACGAGGATGCGGCCATTGCCATCCATTTCCACATCACAGGCATTACCCAGCAAGATTCGTTGATAGGCGCGCGCCGCCATAGGCCAAGCAGCGATTTGTTCGCGATGCGACTCCCAAGTTGGACGTGGAAATAGCAACAAACAGCCGTCGGGATGACGAGTCAAGGTGACGCGACCTTCGCACTGCACATTCAAGGCGTCACGGTGCTTAGCAGGAATTGACATCCTACCTTTGGCATCGAGATTGAGTGCAGAGGCGCCTTGGAACACTGGATAACCCTAAATTTGAATTCATTGGAGAAAAAACGGAGTGATTTTTTTGGTCAATTTGCACCACAAAAAAACACTTTTTCACACTTTTCCCCACTTTAGAGGATCACTTGAGCATGGTCAAGCGAATTCACACAGGAAAATGCGAAATTATTGAATAAAGTCAATGACTTAGCGCACATACTTAAAACAGCACGAAGAAGAATATCTCAATAAATTAGAGACTTACGGAAGATAGTGAAAGTAGGACATTACATATACCCATGTGTTTAACTGGGTAGACTAAGGAAAGTCGGCCGACAAAAAATGCGACAACAGCCGCAGAGGGTGGGACTCAAACAATCAGGAGGAATAAAAAAAGACCGGCAATCAATACCGGTCTTTTTCTGCACTACTCAGCACTACTCAGCACTACTCAGCACTACTCAGCACAATTTAGCACTACTTAGAATATATGCGGTCAATCAAACTAAGTACCGTTTTAATTACAAAATGGCGGCGTGACGCCATCACCTCGACCATTATCCTTAATTGTCATAATCGAGGTCGCGGCTGCGCCGAGGCTGTCGAGTACGGTGATCGTAACGTCAAAGGTTCCAAAAAGAATACGCTTCCCATCGGTATCAATCGCTGTGAAACAACGGTCACCATTAGTCCCGGGAGCGACACTTAACACGCTACCAACCACACTGACGCGAGACAAGCGTTCATCGCTGGTATAGGCGCGATATGGGGGTGTGCCACCAAAAATATTCAAATTCACCGTTGCCGTACTATCTTCGCCGATCAGGAAAGGATTCGGTGACAAACGCAGCGATGTGTTAATTTGGCTAGCGGTCAAACTAAAGGCCTTGATCTGACCTAAAGCGTCAGTAATTGTCACAACAGTGCTACCAACATTGAGCAAATTAGCGGTAAAGCTACCACCATTGGTCGGCACTGGGCTAGGCGTCACAGAGGCAATACTCGGGTTATTCACAGTGATGGTGTAAGGCGGCGTGCCAGAACTAATCAAGAATTGCAAAGCATCACCCACATTGCCACCAGCGCCGTCTGGCTGCACATTGACCAAGGAAGGCGTACCTGGACTGACCGTGAGAGTAATGGCTTTGAGCTGCCCCAACGCATCAATGATCGTGACCGTAGTAATACCTTCATTGAGCAAAGTTGCATTAAAACTGCCGCCACTGGCATTCACAGTGAGTGGAGAAACGGTGGCGATCCCAGGATTATTCACAGTAATGGCATAGGGCGGCTTACCGGCACTAAGCAAAAATTGCAAAATATTCCCGACTTTACCACTTGCGCCATTCGGCTGCACATCGATCGGTGTTGAGTTTGTGTTGGTGACGGTCACATTGATCGTCACCGATGCGCCGCTACTATCAAACACGGTGATCGACGCACTGCCCGCTGAGATTGGTGTAATTTCTAAACGACTTCCATTGACTGTGGCACGCGCCACACCCACATTACTGCTACTGACAATATACGGCGCACTGCCGCCACCAATAACATAACTATCGGAGACGCCGATGGGTAAAGTTAAGACATCGCCCGCAGTCGTAAATAGATTGATATTGCTGTCACTGGCACTGACCGTAACAGAAAAATTCACTGAATTGCCGGTAGCATCAAACACGCTAACGGCAGCGGAACCAACTGCCACGCTCGTCACACTGAAAGTCGTTGATGATGCACCCATGCTCACTGTCGCCACACGGGTATTGCTACTGGTGACCGTATAAGGTGACTTGCCACCACCGATGATATAGGTGTTAGACGCCGCTTTTGGCATGATCACACCAGTACCCGCAGTAGTATAGAGCGGGGTAGGATTGGCGTTACCACTCCCCACTGTGAGCTCGATAGATACTTTAGTGCCAGTGGCATCGAATACCAGAATTTGTGCCTCACCCTCACGCAGCGCATCCACCGTCACGGCATTGCTGAGCGCATTCAAACTCGCATTCGCTACCGTAGTATTGCTACTGCTAACAATATAAGGAGCAGTACCACCGCCCAGGCTATAAGTCGATTTAGCGCCTATCGCCATCGTAACCGAAGACGGCGCGGCTAGATAAAATGGCGTTGCAATCCCGGTAGGATCAACAACGACTGTGGTACTCACGGAAGCACCACTGGCGTCGAACAATGTAATTTGTGCAGAACCTTTACTGATTCCCTTAACACTGACAGCATTACCACTCAATGTGACAGTAGCGACGCTTTGGTTATTGCTACTTGCAAGATAAGGTCCGACACCACCGCTAACAATATAATCCTGGGTCTCAGCGACTTTCAAACTGATGGTGCCTGCTGCGCTGACAAATAATGGCATCGCCGCACTCCCATTACCAACCGTGACATTCAAACTCACGGCGTCACCTTTGCTATCAAGAACAATGATTTGGGCTACCCCAGATTTAATCCCGGAAATAATAAAACTGTTACCATTAATCCCAACAGCTGCAACACTGGGATTACTGCTGCTCACGAAATAGCCAGGCTTACCACCTGCAATGGTGTAGCTACCGGACAAACCTGCTGCGAGTGTCAAGTCTTTAGGAGCCGTAACGAACAAACTCACGCTTCCCCCACCATCTCCAACGGTGACATTCAAACCTAATTGTGTACCGGTCGCATCACTGATCACAACTTGCGCTGTACCATTCTGCAAACCCTTGAGACTCAATACTGTACCTTTGACTTCCACACTCAGGACATTGACACTACTACTGCTTGCCTTATAGGTCGCGGTACCCCCACCGATGTCGTAATTTACACTAGCGCCGACCGCCAGATTGATGCTGCCAGGGGCGGTGGTATAGAGTGCCCTGCCGGTTGGCGTTCCAACTGTACCAGCACCACCGCCGCACCCACTCAGCCCTAATATCATCAAAATTAAACACAAGCAGACGGACGCCGATTGCATAACACGCGAGAATTTTGCCATCGGATTGCAGATAATTTCAGTAGCCATGATGATCCAAAGAAGAGTTACAGCGAATTAGGTGAACGGTTTGGTAAAAAATTTGTCCAATGAGGCCATGTGTTTCTGTTCTTATTTCAGTTTTTAGCCTAAAAATTCTCAAAATGAAAAAACAAATCGATGACCCGCAAACAGTATTTTGCATGAATCCCCGCACTTAGTTAGAAATATTTCGAAGAAGAAACAACAAGGCTTTGCTAAAAACCAGTAAAACCAGAGATTAGTGCGTATGCTTGGAAAAAGAAATGCTTATAATTCTAAGATGCAATCACCCTGGATAACAGACCTCAATTCCTATGTACCATTCTCATTTTGGCCTGAACCAATCCCCTTTTAGCATCACCCCCAATCCCGCCTTCTTTTATTCGGGAAGTCAACGTGGCGATATTTTGGAAGCCTTGATTTATGCGGTGTCGCATGGTGAAGGTATTATCAAAGTGACTGGGGAAGTTGGTAGTGGTAAAACCATGCTATGTCGCATGCTTGAAGGCATGATGCCTAGCCACGTCGAAGTGATTTACTTGGTCAATCCGACCTTGAGTCGCGAAGAAGTGGTGTTTACCATCGCCGGCGAACTGGAAATTCCGACCGAAGGCAAACGTCCCGATGAAGTGATTCGTCTGCTGCACCAAGATTTGATCGGCAAACACATCAACGGCAAGCAAGTCGTGTTATTAGTCGAAGAAGCGCAAGCAATGTCATTGGAAACCTTGGAAGAAATTCGACTATTCTCCAATTTGGAAACCGCGCACCACAAGTTATTACAGATCGTTTTATTCGGCCAGCCTGAACTCGACGACAATCTCAATTTGCCGAGCATGCGGCAATTGAAGGAACGGATCACGCATAGCTTCATGGTGCCGCCCATGACAGCGTCACTAATTCCAGAGTTTTTAATGTTTCGTATGCGTGCTGCGGGCTATCATGGGCCGAACGTGTTTAGTAAAAGCGCCATCAGACTGTTAGCAAAAGTCTCCGAAGGCATCGTCAGACGAATCAACATTTTGGCAGACAAGGCCTTATTGGCTGCCTTTGCTGACAATACCCATGCGGTTGAAGCCAAGCACGTGAAAGCAGCCATTCGCGACAGTGAATTTTCTTCTAGCAAACTAGAATTTTCATATCGTTATGTAGCAATTGTTTTATTCGCGCTAATGCTCTGTGGCGGTCTGCTGTATTGGGCGTTTTGGACTTGGCAAGCGACGCATACCGCACTGCCACCAAGCACGTCACATGCTGCGCCCTCCTCAACAGTAGGCGCAGCACCGCGACCACAATCACTGAATCTAAGCTCGACACTGAGTCCAACGCTCAGTCCGACCGGCAATTCAGCAACGTCCATAGCGAGTAATGACGCACGCGCTCCCTCGCCCGCCGTTACGCATGAGAAATCGCAGCCAGAAATAGCCCAAATAAGCCTACTTCAACAACGCGTAGCGCAATCCAAGATTTGGCTGCGCGAAACACCAGCGCAATTTTATACCTTGCAATTAGGTCTCTTCGCGCAACAAGACGCTAACAAGATTGAACTGCAATTGAAGGCTTATGCCGCCCATTTCGGCATCGAAAATCTATATTTATTTCCCACCAAAATAGACCAACAGCAACGCCTTGGCATCGTCTATAGCAGTTTCAGCCAAAGACAAGAGGCGTGGTTAAAGCGTAAAAATGTGGAAGTAAGCACTAGCTATAAGGCACAATTGCGCACCATAGAAGGTTTACGCAATGAAATGCAAACGACTCAGAGTGAAGATATGTGGTGAAATAGCGCCTATCGATACGCTAGTTCGCAAACTCGAAAATATGATCGACTTCCAACTTGTAATTGACCAAACACGCGAATCAATGAATAAATTAGCTGCTACCTGTTGTGTTCTCCTCGCTGGCTGCGGTACCCAGACGATGGCACCGTCGACTAGTCACATACAAGAGTCACGCAATAATGCGAATGCGTCGATTCCTGAACCTGTGCGTCAAAGCGCGACCATCGCTGCGCCGAAAGCGGCTCCCAAAGTCGAAACCTACAGCGTGGCAGTGTATAAAGTCCCCGTGCAGTCCTTATTATTTGCCCTGGCGCGCGACGCCAAGATCAATGTCGATATTCATCCTGGTATCGAAGGTGAAGTGACCTTGAATGCCTTAGATCAGACGCTGCCACAATTGCTGTCGCGGATCGCCAAACAAGTTGATATGCGGTTTGAACTGAATGGCACTAATTTGGTTGTATTGCCGGATTCGCCGTTCTTGCGTAATTACAAAATCGATTACGTCAATGTTTCGCGAGACACCAGCAGTACAGTCAACATCGCTACGCAAATCTCGACCACAGGCGGCACGTCCGCAGAAAGTAGTAGTGGCGGTAATAATAATTCAACGACTTCCGTTTCCAATACGTCCAATAATCGCTTTTGGACCACCTTAGTCGAGAATATTAAAGATACTCTGCGTGAAACGGATAAACAGATCCCGGAAAATAATGCGCAGAACACCGCCAATATAGCTACCAACAAAAACGACAGCACGACAAACAATAGCACTCGTCAAAGTAATTATCGCGAAGCAGCATCGGTCATCGCCAATCCGGAAACTGGTTTAATCGCCGTCCGTGCCACTGGACGTCAACACGAAAAAATTCAAGAGTTTCTGGATCTCGTGATGTCCAGTGCCAAGCGCCAGGTGCTAATTGAAGCGACCGTCATCGAGGTTCAACTCAATGACCAATACCAACAAGGCATCAACTGGTCATCATTACGCACCAGTCCAAACGAAGGACCGAATATCACGTTTGGGCAGTCCAATGGAAGCTCACTTCCGTCCGGCATCAATCCTGGCCTGAGTCAGGGTATTTTGAATTTCAACTTCTTAAAACCCTTGACTGGCTTAGGCAATATCGCCGCAACCATCCAGTTATTAGAATCGTTCGGCAAAGTCAAAGTGCTGTCCAGCCCGAAAATCAGTGTGTTGAATAATCAGACTGCGCTCCTCAAAGTCGTCGACAACCGCGTGTATTTCACCATTACCGCCACCACGCAACAAGGAAGTGTCGGCGTGCCAGCCATCACCACGTATGCGTCGAGTTTAAATACGGTGCCGGTCGGTTTCGTCATGAGCGTGACGCCACAAATTGCCGACAACGAAGAAGTCACCATCAATGTGCGCCCTAGTATTTCCCGCATTATCGGCTTCGTGCAAGATCCAAATCCTGCACTTGCCAATGCGGTCGTGCCTGTCGTTAGCAATGTGCCAGTGATTCAAACACGTGAAATGGAATCGATCTTAAAAGTCAGTAGCGGACAAATCGCCGTGATGGGTGGCTTGATGCAAGACAGTGTGAATAATTTGAAAGATGAATTACCAGGTGCAAGCAAGTTGCCCTTCTTTGGAGATCTGTTAAGTTATAAAAATGAAGTCGCAACCAAATCTGAACTCGTCATCTTCATGCGTCCTATCGTGGTTAAAGATGCCAGCTTAAGCGGCGACTATAAAAATTATCGTTACTTGCTGCCGAATGATGCGCCCTTGAACAAAGAGCCCTACACCGAGCCCGCACTCAATCCGCCAGCGAAACAACCTGCCACTTTGAAAAAGGCAGGTCAACCATGAGTTTGCTAATGCAGGCTTTAAAAAAAGCTGAACAAACCAAGCAAAAGCAGCAAAGTGACGCGGTCTTATCCTTATCACCGACAGACATGCATGCAGAGCCGCTTTTGCACACCAAGGCTGAAGCGGACGATCACGCTTTGCTGGCCAATAAGCCTGAACAGGCCGAGACTTTTTTACTGCTAGACGACAATGCAGAGACAGCATCGATCACCGTTGACCCCATACCAGCATTTAGCCAACCCATTGACGCCGTATTGGCAAACCAATTTATCAGCACGCCAGCACCAGTAACGCCGGACATCAAGGAAACCCTCAACAAGCCAGACAACAATCCCATACCAGAAGAAAGAGTGACCCGTCCACGCATCGATATTGATCAAGTCAAAGCCAATATCAACGCGAATATCGACGCAAATAAGACACAAGCTGCGGAACAACAAAAAGCAAAATCCGTGTTTTCGTCCAAATCGCCACAAGTCAAGCACCGACGGATGTGGATCATTGCCATTAGCGGTGTCGCATTTCTGATGTTGACGGGATTTGCCTATGTGTTTTGGCAAAGCAGTCAAATCGAAAATCGCTATTCTCAGATTGCCTTGATTCCTGCGAATCCTGTTCCGCCAGCGCCACCAGTTGTCGCAGTTACCGCTACAACGGCGGCTAGCACTGCCACTGTTAGCGAAACGAGTACAGTACCTGTGAACACAAATAATCCACCTGTCGTACCGGCGACGCCATCGAGCAATTCGACTCTAGCCAAGGGTATGGATAACAAGCTTGACACCAATCAGGCTATTGCAAAGAACGCAGACAATCGACGACCCAGTACTTCCTCGAATGCGACAAACTCGGATGGTCAAGCACGCTCTGATGCCGCTAATATCAGCAACAAGACTGGCACACAGCAAAGTCAACTCGCCAAAGACGCGCAAGGCATACAAATTCGCAAAGGTAGTAGCGACGCGCAAATCCACCCGGCTTTGAGCAACGCCTATCAAGCCTTCTTGGCTGGCGATAGCGCTAAAGCCGAACAGCAGTATCAGATCGTCTTAAGTCAAGAAGCGAATAACCGCGATGCCTTAATCGGCTTAGCTGCCATCGCGCTGAATCAAAGAAACGCGGAAAAAGCCGGCGCGTATTACGGTAAATTACTTGAGCGCGATCCCAACGATCCCGATGCGATTGCCGGTCTCACGAGTTTGCAACAAGGCGATCCGGTGCAAAGCGAAAGCCGCCTGAAAAAAGCCTTAAATCAACACCCAAATGCTGGTGCCATCTTATTCGCACTCGGTAATTTATACGCACAACAGACGCGTTGGTCGGATGCTCAGCAAAGCTATTTCCGTGCCTACACGACGCAGACTAGTAATGCGGACTACGCCTACAATCTCGCCATCAGTTTAGATCGATTAAATCAAATCAAACTGGCGAAAGAGTATTACCAACGTGCCTTAGATGCTGGCCAAAGTGGACCTGGAAATTTCAATCGTAGTAGCGTACAAAAACGCATTGCCGAGCTAGATAAAGCTGTCAATGATATCCAATGACAATAACCACAACGGCAAAGACTGGCGAGCAATAAAGTATGAGTGACAACCTTAAACTTCCTTTAGGTAAACTGCTGATTTCGAAAGGGGTCATCAGTGAAGATCAATTACGCATTGCGCTGATCGAACAAAAGGCGACCAGCATGCCGCTGGGTAAACTCTTCATCACACTGGGATTTGTCACTGAGGCGACGGTACGTGAGGCACTGAGCGAAAATCTCAATCAGCAAAGTACCGATCTCACCAGCATCATCGCCGATGCCAACGCGATTAAATTAATTTCCAAAGATGTGGCGAAACGCTATCGCGTTTTCCCCATGGTATTTGATAAGGATCAGCGTAAATTAATGCTGGCGATGGCCGATACCGCCAACATTGTAGCGCTCGATCAGATCAGCGCTATGTTGGGCAAAGACATCAGAGTGACCCCTATGCTGGCCAGTGAGTCCGACATCGTCAAAGCCATCGATCAATACTACGGTTTTGAATTATCGATCGACGGCATTTTGCAAGAGATAGAAACCGGCGAAATTAATTACAAGAGTTTGCAGTCCGTCTCGGATGAATACAGCCAACCGCTAGTGCGTTTAATGGATGCGATTTTGGCTGATGCCGTACAACAAAATGCGTCTGACATTCATTTCGAGCCTGAAGAATTTTTCCTACGCATACGCTATCGCATCGACGGTATCTTGCGGCAAATCCGCAGCTTACACAAAACCTATTGGCCAGCGATGGTGGTGCGTTTGAAGGTCATGAGCAATATGAATATTGCTGAGACCCGTTCGCCTCAAGATGGTCGTATCTCAATTAATTTTTCTGGTCGTCAAATTGATTTTCGTTCGGCCGCGCAACCAACTACACATGGTGAGAACGTTGTCTTGCGGATTTTGGATAGGCAAAAAGGTTTGGTCCCGCTAGACAATCTGGGTCTGGAAGAATACGACCTGATGATGCTCAAATTAATGATCGCCCGACCTGAAGGCATCATTTTAGTCACGGGACCAACCGGCAGCGGTAAAACGACGACCTTGTATTCGATTTTGAATCACGTCAATACCGACTCGGTCAACATCATGACCCTCGAAGATCCAGTTGAATATCCAATGACCATGATACGCCAAACCTCGGTCAATGAATCCGCGAAAATGGGCTTTGCGAACGGTATTCGCTCGATGATGCGACAAGATCCCGACATTATTTTGGTAGGTGAGATTCGCGATACCGAGACCGCTGAAATGGCCTTCAGTGCAGCCATGACTGGTCATCAAGTCTACTCGACTTTGCATACCAATTCCGCGATAGGGGCAATTCCGCGTTTATTGGATATCGGCATTCTGCCTGACATCATGGCGGGCAATATCATTGGCATCGTTGCCCAGCGTTTGATTCGTAAATTATGTGTGCATTGCAAGCAGAGTGTCGCTGCCGATGACATGGAAAGACAATTACTCGGTATCAAAAAAGACGAGCCGCCAGTTACCATTTATCGTGCCGTGGGCTGCCCGCATTGCTCGCATCAAGGCTACAAAGGTCGCATGTCGATCTTGGAAATTTTGAAGATCGACGGCGAATTAGATGACCTAATCGCCCGCCGCGCGACCCAAAGAGAGTTGCGCAAAGCTGCGATCGCCAATGGTTTTAGACCCTTGGTCGAAGATGCGGTACGGCGCGTCCTAGAAGGCATTACCACGCTCGATGAAATCTCGCGCGTCGTAGACTTGACCGACAGGCTTAAACCATGACGATGTACACCTATCGCGCAATTGATAGCCAAGGTAAAAATGCCAAAGGCAGTATGGATGCCGCAAATATCGCGGAGTTAGAACTACGCTTAAAGCGCATGGACTACGATCTGATCGATTGCAAGGAACAGGCTGCCAAATCGATTTCCTTGGGTCGCGTTAAAGTCACGCGTAAAGATCTAATCAACTTTTGCTTTCACATGGAGCAAATGACCTCCGCTGGCGTGCCAATTTTAGAAGGCTTAGGCGACCTGCGGGACGGCGCAGAAAATTTGCGATTTCGTGGAGTGGTTGCAGATCTGATTGAAAACATCGAAGGAGGTTCGCAACTCTCCGAAGCAATGCAGCGTTACCCAGCAATTTTTGATCGCACGTTTACCAGCTTGATTACCGCAGGTGAAAAAACCGGCCGGATTTCTGAAGTATTCAAAAGCCTTGGCGATAGCATTAAATGGCAAGATGAATTATCTGCGCAGACGATGAAAATTATTATGTATCCTCTGTTTGTCGGCGTTGTTGTGCTCGCGGTGATTTTCTTTCTGATGATTTATCTTGTTCCAAAACTGATCGATTTCATTAAAAGCATGGGGCAAGAATTGCCCTTTCATACCCGCGCTTTGATTTTCGTCTCAGATATTTTTATTCACTATTGGTATCTGGTACTGGCGGTCCCTTTTCTATCATGGCTAAGTCTCTTAATTTTATTGAAGAACAGTCCTAGTGCGCGTTTTAAAGCTGATGCCTACAAACTCAAAATCTGGATGATCGGCCCCGTTTTACATAAAATCATTCTGTCGCGCTTCGTCACTTTTTTTGCACTGATGTACGAATCAGGCATCACGATTTTAGATTGCATACAATTATCCGAAGATATTGTCGACAATGAAGCGATCGCTGCAGGTTTGCGTCGCGCTGGCACTTTAATTTCTGAAGGCCAAAGTGTGACCGCGGCATTTCAAAGTACCGACATCTTTCCACCGATGGTGATACGCATGTTAAAAATCGGCGAATCGACAGGGGCACTCGACACCGCGTTACGTAATGTCAGCTATTTTTATAATCGCGACATTAAAGAAATGATCGACAAAGTTCAGGCCATGATAGGACCGGCCATGACCGTCATCCTCGGGCTGACTTTGGGATGGATCATGCTGGCAGTGATGGGCCCGATTTACGACAATCTGTCTAATTTAAAATAGAAACACGCTCCGAGGACGATTTTGGCCAAGCATCTGCTCTATCTGACGAATACGCAATTAAGCGCCGCTATCTGGGATAAAGGCGAATTATCTAGCCCGCAGGTTTTTGATAACTTCGCGACCGGCTGGTCGAAATTTGCTGACTACCTCAAGCACACGACAGATTTACCCGCTTACTTTTTGACCGACTTAATTGAAGAAGATTTTCATCGCGAAAGCATTCCGCACGTGTATGGCTCCGCCCATAAAAATCTGGTGGAACGTCGCCTCAATGCGCTTTATCGCGACACCCCTTACCGGGAAGCAAGTCGCCAAGGTCGTGAGAAAGAAGGCCGCAAAGACGACCAAATGTTGTTTAGTGCGCTGACCAATCCACAACTGCTCAAACCTTGGATCGACGCCTTACAAGCCCACAAAATTGATATCGCCGGTATCTATTCGGTCGCTCTGTTAAATCCCTATTTATCTAAACCGCTGGGATTAGGCAAGGAAGCCTCCTTAATCGTCACCCATCAGTCTAGCGGTCTGCGTCAAAGTTTTTTTCAAGATGGGTATTTGCGTTTTAGTCGTCTGGCGCCAGAGACGGCTTGGAGTGCCGCCGCCATCGCTGACACTACCGCGCTCGAAATCGGCAAAACGCGCCAATTTCTCGCCAGCACACGACAAGTTGCCCGCGGTGCGGAGTTGCAAATTGTGGTTATCGCAGAACAGGAAATACTCAATCATTTGCAAGCCCAACAAGTCGTCGAAGCCGGGTCTTACTACCGCTTGATTGACCTCAATGAGGCGCGCCAACTTTTCAAAATGCAGGCGCTGACAGAGCTCAATCATTGCGACTCCTTATTTTTGTCAATGCTGGGCAGGCGCAACATCAGCAGCCATTACGCCACGGCCGAGCAAGCACGCACGCATTATTTTTCGCAGCTCAAACACGCCCTCAATGTCGCCAGTGTCGCCGCTATCGCCATGGCCTTATTTTGGTCGGCAAAAAATGGTTTCGACGCCTATCAGGCGCAACAGTTAACTGAGCAAGCGCAGATTGAAACGCTTAGCGCCCTCGCTAAATATCAATCAACCGCCAACAGCATGCCCAGCACCATCGCCAATCCAAAAGAAATGCGAGCGGCGGTCGATTTGGAGCAAACCCTGCGTAACAACGCACCGAAACCCGCTGAGCTACTGACAAGTCTGAGTCAGGCACTCGATCAAGTGCCTCAAATCAAAATTCAAGGACTTACTTGGGAGACTAGTGAGACCGACGGCAGTACAGTCGATCCAAACGCCGTAGTGGTTGCGCCTGTGCCGCTACCCGATGGCAATATGCCCTTGATGCCTGGACTCTTGGGCATTCCCAAACGGCCATTTGAAATTCTAAACTTGGAAGCGGAAGTGCTGCCCTTCCAAAATAACTATCGCAGCGCTGTCGACAACGTGCAGCTCTTCGTCCGCACACTACAAAAAGATCCGCACCTGAACGTGAGCGTTATCAAGCCCCCATTGGATACGCGCCCCAGCATGAAATTAGAAAGTCAGGCGGGCAATGATGATGCGCTCGCCAAGCCGCGCTTTACTGTCAAAATTATTTGGAAACCTTGAGATGGCAAAAAATCCTGTGCCACCGGTTAAACTCAACATCGGGGCAAGCAAAGAAGGCGCAAAAATACGCACCCAATGGCAAGATGATTTTGCCATCATTCGCCAAGCCTGTATCACTTTAGGACTGAGTCTAGGATTTGCCGCGCTCTTAATAGGCAGCACTCACTACTTCTACCTAAAGCAAAAAGAAAAACAAGAACAAGCACAGTCCGAGCTAGTTCAAGCTCAAGGCAAATACGCCAATGCGACCAATGAAAAAGACGATATTCGCGACTACCAACCACGCTATTTACAATTACTAGAACGCGGCTTTGTCGGCGATGAAAAACGCCTAGACATCGTCGAACTCATGCAATCCATCCAAGCCAAGTACCGCTTGCTACCCATGAGTTACGAAATCTCGCCACAACAAGTGGTTGCACTCGACCCATCAATGAATAATGGGGAGCTCGAATTACGTGCCAGCAAAATAGTCTTACAAATGAATTTATTGCACGAGATGGATATGTTTAATCTGTTTAATGAGTTGAACCAAAAAGGACAATTCATCCATCAATCTTGCGACATCAAAACTGGCACGACTTTAAGTGCGATAAACTTACCACGTCAGTTAGAAGCCAAATGTAGTCTGCAATGGATGACCATGGGACGCCGCCCTAACCCAGAACTCGCGCCCGCAGCACCAGTTCAATAGGACAAGGAAAAACACATGCTGCCCGCCAAGACAAATCAAACAATGCATCCGCCATTGCATTCGAGATCCATCTCCACCAAGCAGATCGCCCTAAGCTGCTTGACCTGCGTTGTGCTCGCATTAGTCAGCTCGGCGCACGCGCAAGAAGTCAAACTCGGCCGCCTATTCTCAAACCCTAGTGAGCGCAGCAGTTTAGATAAATTACGCCTGCAAAATAAATTAGGCGAGAATGCCCCAACCGAACAAGTCGCTGCGCCAACCGAAACCAATGTACCCGTCACTGCACCACAGACTCAATTGCTGACCCACAATGGTTTCGTCAAACGCAGCAATGGCACAGAAACCACCTGGATCAATCAAGTCCCCAGTGACAAACAAAAGGCGTCGGCAAACATACGCGTCAAACAACAACTGAGTAAAGTCCCCGTAGTCACAGTGACTCTGCCATCGGGCAAACGACAAGAGCTCAAAGTAGGTCAGAGTTTTGATATCGGTACAGGTAAGGTGCGTGAGGTTTATGAGGTGCCGACATCATCGACTGCGTCGGATAAGGCTGCTGTGGTGAAGCCCTGAATGAACACATCTGTTTGAAATTGCAGTTCAAATATGGATCTACTTATTTTTACTCGTTTTAGGTTGAGAAAACTGCGATGCTGCCCTTTTTGTTTCGATGAACTAAGCGATTCGAGAAATAACGTCATGGGTGACACTAGGAATGGTGTCGTTGAAGAACGCAATATCGCTAAAATCTGGCTAGAGAAAAGTGGAGACCTAGCTCCAAGCGCTTTAGTGAATTTTGCGAACCTTACTACTTTTCTATGTAATGAAAACTTGTTATGAGAATGCGGGTTGTCTTTTTGAATTTTGCTTTAGTACTTGCTTTAGTTCTCGCTTTAGTTCTCGCTTTATTTTTTTCTCTAGCTCGTGGAGAGCCAGCGAGAGTTATGAAGAATCCAAATTGGACTCAATTTATTCAGGAGAAATTTCCCCTTCTTCTTAATGTCGAAATTTTGGGAGAGGTAAGAATCACGTCTCCCTCGATTGCGCTCTGTGGTTATGGTTATTGTGGAGACAAAAGTCAAGATGTGATTTTCACTGCGGATTTTAAAAGTAAATCGATTGACGGTGTTCGTGAACAGCCGTACGGAGGAATTAAGATGGTTGGACGCGTTAAACTTGAGTATGGTCTACTTAGTGAATCGCAAAACAATGAGCAAATATTTAAAAATACGCGCTTGCCAAAAATAAATTTTGTCGCAACGACACCAATCACTATAGCGCTTGGACCTGACGATAAAAGAGCTGAGAGCAATTTTCAACAGCTAGTTTATGAATTGGAAAAGCGTGGTTTTCAGAATTTCCCTATCTATGATTTTAGTGATGAAGATTTATGTCATTTTGGAAGACTTTATAGCCCGAAAACGATAGAGATATCAAAGCAAGAAGTCATGGTAAATCTTGAAATTGGTGACATTTCAGTAAAATGTCTGAAGTTATTGTTTTGAAACAAAGCGATGACACCCATTCCAAAACGCTAACAACACACCGAAAACCACTAGGAATATGCTTTACACATCAACAACCAGCAGGAGAATAGTGCACTGCAATCCACCTAATGGAAATCAATTTCAAAAAAGAACACAGTTAGCGACGAGTACATGGAGGGGAATTGACTTTATCGGCACAGCAAACCACTACGCGAGCTAGAGCTTAATGCACACGCTCTTTCAAACGCGCATTTTTCAATACCTCAGCAATGCTCGGATGTCTGAGATAGTCATCGAAATGCGCGCGGCTATTTGCTGGATTGAAAGCCGCATCGCGGTAGGTTGTACCCTGTGCCGCTGGTAGTGTGAGGGCGACATTTGCCAAATTCGGCATTTCATCATCGCCTGCGAATTGCGTGCCGGGCAAAGGGAGTAGAGAAATCGCGCCGATATTACCTGGCTGAAAAACACCACCGGCGTTGTAGGCGCCAGCACCCGATTCTCCGTGAGAAATAACAACATAGGCAGCACCCGTGCCTAACGGGCGGTTATTGATGCGAGTCGCCCAGCCCGCTGCGCCGCCTACGCCATTCCAGACATCGAGGCCTTTTCCAGTCAGAAAAGTTGCGGGCGAGGTACAGGTGGCGGGATTAGCAACGCAGGTCGGCGTCGGGGTGCGGCAAACTCCGCCAACGCCGACTGAGCCTGTGCCAGCAATATCGCAGTTGCTCATGTCCATTAATCGAGGTACTAGCGTGGTCAATGCGGGATCGACGCGATACGTCAGGCGTCCATTCCACGGGTCGCGTGCCTCATCTTCACTTAAACCCAGAGTCACCCAAGGTAAAACGCCATGCGCCTGTGAAGCGCAAGCAGCTAACTCCAAACCCACGTTGGGGCTGCCGCTGACAACACGTCCGTCGGCGGGACAAGGCAGGCGACGATGTTGTGTCACGTAATCAACCATGGCGCGATCGACGCGATCCAAGATTTTGGCGATATCGGTGGTCTTGCGCAGACGACGTTGGGCATCCGACATCGCCCATTTGGCAAAAATCGCCATCGCCACCACGCCTAGTATGGCGACGATGGCGAGCAAGGCTAGTCCGGCTTGACGCTTAGATTTATGGATGTGCGCGTGGTCCAAGATTGACTCGATTTAAAACGCTCATGATGGTGGGATGGCTTAGGTAGTCATCGAAATGGGCAGCACCTGCAGCTTCGATTAAGGGCGCGTCACGATACGTATTGGCGATAGACGATGCCGGAAGCGGAGACAGCGGGCCAGGAGCGGCAACAGGTGCTGGAGGCAATGGCTTTAGAGGATTGCCATTCAAATTAAATGCTTCATCATTGGTACCAGCAAGGACACTTCCTGGCTGAGGAGTGACTCCGTTTTTATTATATGCACCAGTACCACTGGGGCCATGCGATATCAACACATAAGCAGCCCCTGTCCCTGCCCCTCGATTATTCTGTCGCAAGGCCCAACCTACGGCGCCGTTGATACCATCCCAAACATCTAAACCTTTGTTCCTAAGGAATTCTGCAGGTGACGTACAGTTCAGGTTGGCGGTACAAGGAGAAACTGGGGCCTTGCATCCACCGATCGCGCTAACTAATCCCGTGCTTGAAGGATCACAATTACTCATATCCATAAACCGAGGAAATGTGCTGCCCGTCGCGAGTGCTGGATCGACCCGATAAGTGATTCTGCCGCCCCAAGGATCAGTCACGTCAGCTTCGCTCAATCCCAAAGCTACCCAAGGCACGATCCCATCTGATTGCGTGCTTGGATTACAGCTACCGATCAATGACGGCAGAGCTGGCCCTAACCACAAAGTTTCTTGTCCAGCATTCGGATTTCCAGTGGGAATGACTCCACTCGCAGGACAAGGCAGGCGCTTATTTTGCGCAACAAAATTCGCCAAGGCCGTATCAATCGTGTCTAATTGCGTACGTATGGTGGAACGCTGTGTCCCATCACGCAGACTTAATGTAACGGTGATGATCATGCCGACCGCAATACCACCGATCAGCAGCGCCATCGCAACTTCGACCAAGCTAAAGCCACGCGCTTTTTTTATTTTGTTTTGCATCTTCTCTTCCTAAGCACTTTCAAACAAATTCAGAAATCTCGGTGCGTACGCAATTCGCATGCGTCGATGAATTTATTGTAGACTCGTCCTTGCCAACTTTTGTATTTCGCACCAGTCTATCCAGCACAAACAACACTATAATCGCAATTTCTCCCGTAGTTTGAATTTTGTCACACATACCAGCCGTGTGCGCTGCTGACTATTTACCGATGGATCCTGTCTTTTATGCTGAAACAAATTGTTAGTATCGCGCTATATACCTTGTTAGAAGCCCTGCGCAATCGCCTAAGCTGGCTAGTGCTCGTGGTCGCCTTGCTCGGCATCGGTTTGAGCGGGTTCTTAAATGAACTGGCTTTGACAGAAAGCCAGCAAACCCAAGTTGCTTTATTGGCGGCATTTTACCGCTTCGCCGCTGCATTTTTACTTGCCACTTTTGTGGTAACTAGCATGGTGCGTGAATTCAATGATAAGGGTTTGGAACTATTGCTCTCGCTGTCACTTCCGCGTGCGGCCTATTTGCTGGGTAAGTTGGCTGGTTTCGCCTGTTTAGCGGTATTGCCTGCGATCTTATTTGGCTTATTGACCTTGTTCTTTAGCAGTACAGAGCAGAGTGCGCTGTGGACGATTTCTTTGATTTGTGAATTGTGGATAGTGGCAGCCTTTTCCATGCTATGTGTGTTGAGCTTTAATCAAATCATGGCAGCCCTGAGCGCGACCATGGGCTTTTACTTGTTAGCGAGATCTATCAACGCTTTGCAATTCATCGCCACTGAAGCACAGCTCGACAGTAGCACTTCACAGCAATTCATGGCCATGGTGATGAAAGGAATCTCGGCGGTCATTCCGCACTTAGATACTTTTACGAAAACCGAATGGCTGGTGTATCAAACTGGGCATTTCAGCGATCTGCAGAATATTTTGCTACAGAGCTTGATTTGTATCAGCCTATTGTTAGGTGCCGCTTTATTCGATTTGTATCGTAAGAATATTTGAGCTGACATACCATGCGCGAACGCTCACTCTCTACCGTTCCTAAACCCGCCTTACTACTCTTAGTATTGGCACTGCTATCGCAGGTGCTGTGGAATTATCTGCAAACACCAAGCAAAGCACAAGCTAGCAATCTCAACGCACCGCCGGGCATTGCCAGCATGCGACTGGCAAGCTTTGGTGAACCCATCGCGCTGGCGAAATTATCGATGCTGTACTTGCAGGCATTTGATCATCAAGCCGGCATCCGCGTATCGTTCCAGCAATTAGACTATGCTCAGGTTGAGGCATGGTTAAGCCGTTCCATAGCACTGGATCCGCGTTCTCAATATCCTCTGTTTACTGCCAGCCAGTTATATGCAGAAGTGAGCAATGAAGCCAAGCAAAGGCACATATTGGATTTCATTTATCAACAGTTTTTACTCGACCCCAATCACCGTTGGAAAGCCATGGCGCATGCAGCAAACTTGGCACGTCATCGACTCAAAGATATGGCACTGGCAAAAAAATATTCACAAGCGATACGTCTACACGCCACTTCTAGCGAAGTTCCTAGTTGGGCCAAGCAGATGGAAATTTTTCTTTTGGAAGATATGAATGAATTGGAACAGGCGCGAATTCTGTTGGGTGGTTTGTTGCAGAGTGGACAAATTAGCGATCCACATGAGTTTAAATTTTTAGAGCAGCGCTTGATTGAGCTAGAAAATTCGATGAAGGACAAGTGATGATTTCGCGCGACATAGGCACGTGGCTAGCGCGGGTTAACGTCGTGCGTGACTTGATCTACAAGCTAATATTGCCTCAATAGACTTGAAAATCAACGATGGACTGTGGATCTGAATGTTCCCTCTCCCGCAAGCGGGAGAGGGTTAGGGTGAGGGTGGTTCAGAAACCACAAAGTTTTCAAAAAGCATAAGTCCGAGAAGAAATTGCATAATTTATGCCCTCAATAGCTTTGTCCGAATCTGAACGTCCCTCATCCCCGACCCTTCTCCCGCTTGCGGGAGAAGGGAGTTACAAACCAAAGCTGACAAAAAAATAGTCGTTTCATAGAAGACTGAATAGTCACTAAGGCAAAATGAAAAAACCATGACCACCCAAAGCACCAGCCACCTGCTCGTTGTTGACGACGATCCTGCCCTACGCATGATGCTCAGAGGCGTTCTAGAGCTCAACGATTTTCAGGTAAGTGAAGCGGAGTCCCGTGATTCCGCGCTCGCGATGTTAACGCAACAAACGGACATCAGCGTCGTGATTCTCGATCTTGGCTTACCTCCCTATGCGCATGAAATCGTCGAAGGCATCGCAACTTTACAAGCGATCCAAGCTGCTATTTTGCCAGTCAAAGTCATTGTACTGACAGGGCAAGATCAAGAGGCTGCCGCGCTCGCTGCGATTCGTGAAGGGGCTTTCGATTTTTTGGCTAAGCCTGCCAGTGCCGATGCTATTTTACGTGCGGTGCGTCGCGCTGAATTGTTTTTACAAAAAGAGCGCGAGCTCGGGGAGCTCGGCATTACGCGCATTGCCATCAATGCGCAAATTAGCGATGGCCTCAAAGGTGTACGGGTCGATGCGGAAGAGCGATTAGTTCGACAAATTCTGAAAGAAACGGGCTTCAATGTGAACCAAAGTGCCAAGCGTCTCGGAGTCAAACGCGAGAATATTTATTACTTCCTCAAAAAGTTTGGAATCGAGCGCGATGCTTAATCTGCTCTATCCATTTCTCATCATCATTGGCACCACAATCGCTGTTGTTTTGGGCTATCTGTGGTGGCGAGCCCGCACCGCTAGCAATCACAAACTCGCTCTGATACGACTAAATGAAGCCAATCAATTCGATGCCCCCGCCTTTTTACAGCAAGCCTGGCCCATCTTAGAGGCTGCGGGATTACTCGGTATGCGTTGGCGCTGCAATTGGTTTGGGATCGTCATCGAAGGCGCTGACGGTATACATCAAAGCAAAGCTCTCCATCAGGAAATTCATGTTGGGGAAATGCATCTGAGCATCGATTTTTTTCAGCATCGTCGCGGTGAAAGACAATACTTTGATACCGCTCTAATCGAAACCTTCATTTTGCTCTTGCGCAGCGATATGTGGATCAAGGCCGGTGCTGTCGATGCGACTCTGGCACAAATGTCCAAGTTGACCTTATTCCTGCAACACGATATGAAAAACGTGGCGCAGTTTATTCAGCTGATGGCAGACCAACTCGCTGCCGTACCTCCTGGTAAGGAATTGCAAGTCCTTAATTATTTACGCACTGCCGCACCATTAATGCGACAACGGGCAGACCGGATTGTACAAACGTTGACACTCGGTCAAATGCAAAACGAAGTGCCAAAAAAGATCACACTGGATAAACTATGTAACAGCCTAATTGAGCTCTACCAATTACGCGCAAAAATCACAGGCAACGCGTATATCGTCATCGCGGAGACCCGCTTGGAAACCGCCTTGGAAAATATTTTAAAGAACTACAGCGATCTGCATTTACGTTTGGGTGGCAACAAACCTTTAGTCAGCATCCAGATCACGACTGAGGCCGATCGCGAAAATGAAAGCATAGCCATCAGCATCTTTTCCGAAGATACCCCAGCCATGCCACATATCGAACGGCTATTCGAACCATTTTGGAGCATGAATCCGAATGGTCTTGGTATCGGTTTATATCAAGCTAAGCATCTACTGGAAAGCTGCGGCGGCACACTGAATGCACAAGAAACCGAGAACGGCCGCTTAGCATTTCACATTCAATTGCCGGCAGCACCACAAATCAATATGATTTAATTTAGTCAAAAATTCACCAAATTAAAATATTGCCACATGTAAATTTTTTAGACACTTGCGGCATTTCCTTGATGTGGTAACTTAGGGTGTCAGTATTGTTTTTTGTACTCAGTTGTTTGTGTCATCTATGTTTATTGTATTTACTCTGGAGTGTGTATGAATCAAATCAAACGCCAACAATCAGGCTTCACATTGATTGAAATTGCTATCGTATTGGTCATCATCGGCTTGCTGCTTGGTGGTGTATTGAAAGGCCAAGAGATGGTGGAAAATTCTCGTATTAAATCCGTCGTGGCCGATATGCGCGGTGTATCTACAGCTTTTACTGGTTACTATGATCGCTATCGTGCTTTGCCAGGTGATGAAACTGCAGCAACCGTGTTGGCTCGTGGCTGGGGTGCACTGGGTGGTGGTAATGGTGACGGCGTCGTAACATTGGCAGTGGCTGATACTTTCCTGAACGCTGGTGTAGAACACGCTGCAATGTGGCAGCACTTGCGCGGCGCTGGCTTCTTGTCAGGCAATCCTTTGACAGTCGGTCAAGCAGCTTTACCACGTGCTGGTACTGGTGGTTTGATGGGCGGCGCAACAGCACCATTCGCTTTACCAGGTGGTGGCCCAGCAGTGTGTGTTTCTAATTTGAATCACAAACAGGCTTCTGGTATTGATGTATTGGTTGACGGCCCCTTGCCAGCTACAAATATCGGCAACAACGTTGGTGAATTGCGCGGCGCAGCGAATGCTGCAGTCAACAACCCGCCTGCTGCTGCGGTACCGGCTGGAGCTGCATACAATGAAGCAGCAGTGACAACTTGGACTATCTGCCGTAAGCTACAATAAGATTTTTTAGTCTGAATGCAGTTTCGATGTCGATTCAATGATATCTAAAAGAGCCGGAAATATTTCCGGCTTCAGATCGCTGACAAACCCCGTCTTTTATTAAAAGCGGGGTTTTTTATTGGGTAATGATTGCGTCTCTAGTAGGCACTTTAAAAATAAAAGAACTTCGCCACGTATTTTTCAAACGAAGACTCA
>NZ_JACOFW010000138.1 GCF_014284305.1 Affinundibacterium seohonense | reverse complement strand
ACTGCGCCAATTTCGAAACCGAAGCGGGTACGCATCCGATCAAGACGATCCAGATAGGGACCACTATCATGGACATTGGCTGGTGTAACGTGGGTATCGGTGATGAGGGAATGGACGCCATCGACGGTGCGATGATCGAGGTAGAAGAATCCCGTTGGCTTGCCATCACGAACCATGTAGCCCGCATCGGGATCGACCGGACTGATTTTGATTTCTTTCGTTGGCGGCTCTTCATCGTCGTCTTGATGCGAGA
>NZ_JACOFW010000137.1 GCF_014284305.1 Affinundibacterium seohonense | reverse complement strand
GGCGAAAGCATACGCGAATTTCATCAACGCACGATCGATAGTATTGTGCACCACGCCCAACAATTCGAAGGCAAGAAAATCGCCTTAGTCGCTCACGGCGGTGTACTCGAATGTGCGTATCGTGAAGAAATGAATTTACCACTCAATGCAGAACGCACCATCACCATTTACAACGCCAGTATCAATCGTTTTGTCTATCAAGATGGTCAGCTCTCACTTGTCAGTTGGGGAGATATTGAGCATTTGGGTGACCTA
>NZ_JACOFW010000136.1 GCF_014284305.1 Affinundibacterium seohonense | reverse complement strand
AGAGATATCCCTTGAACTACTACCGATTTCAAATCCCCCCAACAGCAAGCCATAAGGACAACCGCCATACGTGTCATATTCGGATCCATAAATTAATTTGAACAATGTACTTTGATCAAATTGAACCGCTTTTTCCATATCGCTCCATAACTCATCTTTAGTCGCATTGAAGACTTTGATCTTGAGCATCGCGTTGGTGTCGACCGCGGCAACAAGGCCATGCATACTCCGCCAGGTCGCTTCCAGTGCCTGAAA
>NZ_JACOFW010000135.1 GCF_014284305.1 Affinundibacterium seohonense | reverse complement strand
TTTCAGGCACTGGAAGCGACCTGGCGGAGTATGCATGGCCTTGTTGCCGCGGTCGACACCAACGCGATGCTCAAGATCAAAGTCTTCAATGCGACTAAAGATGAGTTATGGAGCGATATGGAAAAAGTGGTTCAATTTGATCAAAGTACATTGTTCAAATTAATTTATGGATCCGAATATGACACGTATGGCGGTTGTCCTTATGGCTTGCTGTTGGGGGGATTTGAAATCGGTAGTAGTTCAAGGGATATCTCT
>NZ_JACOFW010000134.1 GCF_014284305.1 Affinundibacterium seohonense | reverse complement strand
TAGCTACTTCGGTAGTTAGGAAACTTAAAAAATATCAAATGTTCACAAGAAGTAAAGATAAGACGCGATAGTGAGCAATCATTATCGCAACTGTCAGTATTTTGAGTGAGCGACTCGTTCGAAAGAATGAATTCCAGAAATGGAAACAAGTAACAGAGATTAAACTGAAGAGTTTGATCCTGGCTCAGATTGAACGCTGGCGGCATGCCTTACACATGCAAGTCGAACGGCAGCACGGACTTTGGTCTGGTGGCG
>NZ_JACOFW010000133.1 GCF_014284305.1 Affinundibacterium seohonense | reverse complement strand
GTCGAAGTACTTCTTTGGTATGAAGCAGGTATTTGCACTGATAAAAGCAGCGTGTGTTGACCCTTTACAGTGGCAAAGCGGTATGAAGCCGAGATTCGTCAGTTCGTTCGCACGTCTATCCGTGATTGGTACTGTAGTAGGACATAGCTGCACTGTCATTCCTGACATGTTTTGATATTGGTAGAGCGGCAAATTTTCAACTAGCCCACCATCTTCAATGCCATGTATCGCTGCCGTCCAGTGATAGATTGAGAA
>NZ_JACOFW010000132.1 GCF_014284305.1 Affinundibacterium seohonense | reverse complement strand
ACAAACAAGGTATCGTCGAAGAACGTCCAGGGATTGCCAACGATCCTGATTTTCCTCCAGTGATGCAAGTCGAAGATCGCGGCGGTCAAGATATGACTGAGACGGAGCGTTACGAAACCGACAGTCGAATGCGAAAAGTAGCGATACTCGGGACACCCAAACCTGTCTAGTGATATGCAACTTGATCAGCCACTGGAGAATTGGGACGTTATTGTCGTTGGTGCTGGGCCTGCAGGCTCGGCACTGGCGCGGCGA
>NZ_JACOFW010000131.1 GCF_014284305.1 Affinundibacterium seohonense | reverse complement strand
ATGCCTTCCATGGTCGCCATAGGTGCTTTGCTTGAGTCAAATAAGACGATAAAGAAAGGCGCAGGGCCTTTTCTAATAAACTCGCCATTTTCTTCATATTTTGACATGCCGCAGCGAGCAACGCTTGTGCCTTGACCTTGGCTAATCCACGAAAGCGCGCGTAACGATGACCATGTAGTTGCTTCGCATCGGCGAAGCTCCGTTCGACCGTCTCTTTACGATGCTTGTAAATCTCTTTCCCACTTACACTAAGTC
>NZ_JACOFW010000130.1 GCF_014284305.1 Affinundibacterium seohonense | reverse complement strand
CGGGATCGACCGGACTGATTTTGATTTCTTTCGTTGGCGGCTCTTCATCGTCGTCTTGATGCGAGAGTGGTTTTTTACCATGCGCCAAACGGTCGGCATCAATCGCGCTATTAAGTTCTTCTAGATAATGGACGGGCTTTTGCGCGACTTGATGAATATCATAGCCATTCTTATTTGCCGAGGCTTTGAGATGGGTGCTATCGCTGTAAAAGACACGTCCACCAATAAGTCCATGTCCAATCGCTTGTTCAACGA
>NZ_JACOFW010000129.1 GCF_014284305.1 Affinundibacterium seohonense | reverse complement strand
ACCACAGGCCAGAGATCCAATTCCATGTTTTGAAACGCTAGACAACGTCGATTCATAACACACCTCCAGTGGGTTCGAAGTAAGTCAGATAGGAGAATGGCTCTACATGCAAAGATGGGGCAGCTAACAGTCCCTGGTGCAGCAAGTGGAATAGTGCAGCACGAATAATCGTTGGATCGCCGGTCACAAACTCACGTTCAATTCGCGACAGTTGCGTTGGTTCCTTGATGAATTTCACGATTGATCGCAAGATTG
>NZ_JACOFW010000013.1 GCF_014284305.1 Affinundibacterium seohonense | reverse complement strand
GGTCCGAAGATCCCCCACTTTCAACCTTAGTTCGTATGCGGTATTAGCGTAACTTTCGCTACGTTATCCCCCACTCTAGGGTATGTTCCGATATATTACTCACCCGTTCGCCACTCGCCACCAGACCAAAGTCCGTGCTGCCGTTCGACTTGCATGTGTAAGGCATGCCGCCAGCGTTCAATCTGAGCCAGGATCAAACTCTTCAGTTTAATCTCTGTTACTTGTTTCCATTTCTGGAATTCGTTCTTTCGAACGAGTCGCTCACTCAAAATACTGACAGTTGCGATAATGATTGCTCACTATCGCGTCTTATCTTTACTTCTTGTGAACATTTGATATTTTTTAAGTTTCCCAACTACCGAAGTAGCTAGTCGCTTCATTATCAAGTGCCCACATTTATTGACTGTTAATTGTTAAAGATCTTATTCTTTTCTACTTAAACTCACCCAAAGGTTTTTGTTTTTGCTACGAAGCGTTGTGTTCGTCAGCAGCAGAGAAACGAGATTATGCAGCACTTCTTTATTTCCGTCAACCCCCTGTTTTTTTATTTCATTTAAATCGCTTTACTTATTCGACTTAAACATCAGGAACTTCACGACCAGCTACTTGCATTTCTCTTATTTCATCCCCGCATTTCTGCGGGAGGCGAACTATAGCAAAACAAAAGCCATTCCGCAAGACTATATTTTTTAGGGCAATCAAACAGTAACAGTTAAAATACGTCTTTGCACTATTGAGCATTCATATTATGTTACGCCTTACAGATATACAGCTTCCCTTGGATCACAAGGAAGAGGATTTAACAGACGCGATATTAAAGCGTTTACAGATACAAGCAGACGAGTTGTTAGACTTCTTGGTTTTTAAGCGCAGTTACGATGCGCGAAAGAAGTCTGCAATTATCCTTATCTACACTGTCGATGTATCAGTAAAAGATGAAGATGCTCTTTTACACAAAACAAAGAGTATCCAAGGCCAGGCGAAAGTCGGCAAAACGCCTGACACCACTTACAAGTTTGTCGCTCATGCTAAACAAACGAGTTTTCCTCGCCCTGTCGTCATAGGTTTTGGCCCTTGCGGTCTATTCGCTGCACTTATACTTGCGCAAATGGGTTACAAGCCAATCGTACTTGAGCGTGGCAAGGCTGTACGTGAACGCACCAAAGATACTTGGGGCTTATGGCGTAAGCGCGAATTACAACCAGAATCAAATGTACAATTTGGCGAAGGTGGTGCGGGCACATTCTCGGACGGCAAGCTCTACAGTCAGATCAAAGATCCTAAACACTATGGCCGCAAAGTCTTAACGGAGTTTGTAAAATCCGGCGCGCCAGAAGAGATCATGTACGTAAGTAAGCCGCATATTGGTACATTCCGCCTGGTAAAGATGATCGAGGAAATGCGCAATAACATCATCGAATTAGGCGGGGAAATTCGATTCCAACAAAAAGTCACTGATTTCGATATCAAGGATGGACAGATCTGTGGTGTGACGATCAATGATCACGAGAAGATCGAAACGGATCATGTCGTTCTTGCGGTCGGGCATAGTGCACGGGACACATTTCAACTCGCCTACGATCGCGGCATTTATGTCGAGGCAAAACCATTTTCAGTTGGTTTTCGTATAGAACATCCACAATCCATCATCGACAAGGCCCGATTTGGGCCGAATGCGGGAAATAAGATACTAGGTGCGGCTGACTACAAATTAGTTCATCATGCGAAGAACGATCGTTCGGTCTATAGTTTCTGCATGTGCCCTGGCGGTACAGTTGTTGCAGCAACGTCGGAACCCGGTCGTGTCGTCACCAATGGCATGAGCCAGTATTCGCGAAACGAACGTAATGCCAACAGTGCCATCGTCGTTGGTATATCACCTGAAGTGGATTATCCCGGACATCCGCTGGCTGGTATTGATTTTCAGCGAGCGCTAGAAAGTAAGGCCTTTGAAGTTGGCGGAGGCACATACAATGCACCAGGTCAGTTGATAGGCGACTTCCTTTCAAACCGCGCCTCCACCGAACTTGGCAGCGTTGTCCCTTCATATAAGCCAGGAATCACTCTGTGTAATTTGGCGGAAGTATTGCCAGCATTCGCCATTGAGGCGATTCGTGAAGCAATACCTGAATTCGAAAAACAGATCAAAGGCTTTTCTCTGCAAGATGCCATTTTGACCGGGGTTGAAACGAGAACATCATCACCGATTCGTATCAAACGACGAGATGATGACTTGCAAAGTCTAAATACTGAGGGACTATACCCAGCTGGCGAGGGGGCTGGATATGCAGGAGGAATTTTATCCGCAGCAATCGACGGCATTAAGGTAGCAGAAGCGGTTGCTATAAGCATCAACAAAAAATACTAAGAAAATATCCTAATAAAAAAAAGCCGATTTGAAATTTTTCAAATCGGCTTTTTTATTGTCATCTTCGAGGCACAGCGCCAACTCAGCGAACCAACTCTTCTAGTCCAGCAGCTAACTCTGATATTGGCGGCATTTCGCTTAGCACATAGTCAGTAGATATACCTAACTTCACCAATACGTCTGTAGGAATAGTCGCTTCCATTTCTTCCTTCGTATATTTATTTTCTTCTGCCCTTGCCATCCAAACAGCGATGTGGATGACACCAGCCAGAGGTTCAAATTTTTCAACAGCTAGCGGCTGAGGAAAACCTTTTATGACACTGGAAAAATTGTCAGGAAAGCGCCAGCGCCTTGCCAATTCTGCACCCACGTCCGAGAAGTCATATCCAAACGATGTTCTCTCAACATCCAGACGTCGCGCATCGAGCAATCCAGCTATCTTATCTATCTGCAGCGTTTGTTCAGGCATCGCTGCGTGCATTACAAGTTGCCCAATTGCGTGCATCAAGCCCACTGTGAATGCAAAATCAGAATTGCCACCAATTTTTTTTGCCAAGCATTTTGCAATAACCGCCGTATGCATGCTGTATCGCCAGAATTGCTTCAAGTCGACACCCGGCATCGCTTTAAAGCCACCGGTCAGTCCACTACTAATCACCAGTGTTCGGACTGTCATAAAGCCCAACATCAAGACGGCATCGTCGACCGTTCCTATACTTCGTGATGAGTGGTAATACGATGAATTTGCGAGGCGCAATAGTTTCGCGCTTAACACCTGATCAGCTGCCAATTTACGCGCAATCTCATCAATCGACACATTGTCATCGTTAAAACTATCAATAACTTCCTGAACGACCTTGGGGATCGTTGGTAAAGCATTTTGCTGCTGGAATAGTGCGTCGAAATTCATAAACATCTCCTAATTATTGCAGCATCAAAATCAACTTGAAGCCTGCGCCATTCAGTGCAATCACACCCTGATCAGCTATTTTACGTAAATAGAATTTCATAGATCACGTAAATAGCACATAAAACGACTTTGCGATTATGCATCAATTTACGTAAAGAAATAATACTCCGATAAGTGACATAAGAGAATAATTTCTGTAGACATTCGCTGGCAAAAAAACGACAAGCTATTCTTCCTTGACACCATCGATGTTTAGCTCTTGAATTTTTCGACTAATGGTATTTCTACCTATCCCCAAACGAATAGCGGCTTCATTCTTGCGCCCATGGGTATGCTTTAGTGCCGCTTTAATAACCACGCTTTCAAAATCACGACTTAATCTAGGCATGATTTCTTGCTCGCCCTGACGCAATAAGCGTTCAGCTTCTTTTTCAAGCGCCGCGAACCATAGTTGGTTTGGCATCTGTCCGGCGAATTCTGGCGCAATCTCAACGCTGGCAATATCTAGCGCTATTGGCTTAAGCGCTTGCGGTACGAGTTCACTTGGGAGATCTGCAATTTCAACGACCTGACCAGGGGCCATTACAGTTATCCAGTTACATAGATTTTCTAATTGACGCACGTTACCCGGAAAATCTAAGCCAGAGATGTAATACAAAGCCGCCTCAGACAAACGTTTTGCATCAACCCCCAATTGTTTAGCACTTTGCACTAAGAAATGCTTTGCTAATAGCGGCACATCTTCACGCCTCTCACGCAAACTAGGGACACGTAAGCGAATCACATTCAGACGATGAAACAAGTCCTCACGAAACACCCCTTCCTTGACGCGCTCCTCCAGATGTTGGTGAGTCGCGGCGATTAAACGCACATTCGCTTTAAGTGGATGATGCCCGCCAACGCGATAAAAGTGGCCATCCGATAACACTCGCAATAACCTTGTCTGCAAATCGAATGGCATGTCGCCAATTTCATCGAGAAATAATGTTCCTCCCTCGGCCTGTTCGAATCGACCTCGACGGGCAGCTTGTGCACCTGTAAAAGCGCCACGCTCATGACCGAACAATTCCGACTCCAACAAATCTTTAGGAATAGCGGCAGTATTGAGCGCGATAAAGGGCTGATTAAAGCGAGGGCTATGTTTGTGCAATGCGCGTGCGACCAATTCCTTACCACTACCAGACTCGCCAGTAATTAATACCGTCACACTCGACTGCGACAAACGTCCGATCGCTCGAAACACTTCCTGCATGGCAGCAGCATGACCGAGAATCTCCGTTTCGACATCAACGACCTGCTCCACTGTCGCTTCACGCGCATTTTCTTCTAAAGCTCGTCGGATCAACTCCACTGCCTTTGATAAATCAAAAGGTTTGGCAAGATATTCGAATGCTCCCCCCTTAAATGCCGCAACAGCAGAATCCAAATCAGAAAAGGCCGTCATGATAATCACTGGGAGGCTGGGGAGTTGCTGCTTAATTGTTTGCAACAAATCCAATCCTGATGCGCCATTCATACGAATATCGGACACAAGTACCTGGGGGTGCTCTTGATCTAAGGCCGACAAAACATCGTCTGGATTCGTAAAACTACGTGTCACGAATCCTTCACGAGCTAAGGCTTTTTCTAAAACCCAGCGTATTGAGTCGTCGTCATCTACAATCCAAATGGTCTTCATCATTGATTTCACATCTCATTCAATAAATTTTGCAGAGTCACGCACTAATTCAGCGCATGCCATTGTGCAATCGGTGAGCGATTTTGGCTCAAGGTAATGGAATCAAAATTCGAAAGTCAGTACAGCCAGGGCGACTTTCGCAATCAATGATACCGGCATGCTGTGTAATAAATGCCTGTGCCAGCGTCAATCCCAAACCACTTCCACCATCACGCCCAGATACCAGCGGGTAAAAAATCCGATCACGAATAGTCGGTGAAATACCGGGACCGTTATCAATGATATGCAAATCTAATGCCAGCCTGTAGCGAATTTTAGCGAGCGTCACTTGACGCACCACGCGCGTCTTGAAAATAATTTCCGCATCACCGTCGGCCATACGTAATTTGAGTGCTTGTGCCGCGTTATGGGCAATATTAAGAACCACTTGAATGAGCTGTTGCTGGTCACCACGAAACTCAGGAATCGACAAATCGTAATCGCGCTTGATCGTTAAGCCTTTGGGGAATTCGGCCACAATCAGACTACGCACCCGCTCACAAACTTCATGAATATTCACATCCGCGATCAGCTGTGGCAAACGGTTAGGTGCGAGCAAGCGATCGACCAATACTTGCAAGCGGTCTGCTTCCTTAATAATCACTTGCGTGTATTCACGCAATTCTTTCGCATCGCGCTCCGGCAATTCCAGCTCCAATAACTGCGCTGCGCCACGAATGCCACCTAAGGGATTCTTAATTTCATGGGCCAAATTGCGGATCAGCTCTTTATTCTCTTTATTCTGATCTTGCATGCGTTCTTCGCGATCAAGCTTGAGTTGCTGAACGTTAGCACGCAGCTCAATTAACACTGGAGTATCTACATGATCTAGCGCAGTCACAATACTATGCACATGCAAAGGCTCATGTCCATTTCTCTCCAGAATAAGATCTTGGCGACGATCGGCAAATTGATGCTCCACTGCCTGCTGAAATCCCATCAACAGTTCATCGCCATTTAAAAACAAGTCTTTTAACTGTAATTTGAACAGCGATTTAAATGGCCGCTCAAGCAAATTTTCTGCCGCTGGATTCGCGTACACAATGCCTCCCTGCCGGTCCATGACCAATACAGCCGATGCCAGTAACTCTAGTCCCGAGAATTTATTCATCACAATCGCACGAAAAGTAGAACAATAAAAACCAAGTACAAACATTAAAAAAGGCCGCATCAGCGACCTTTTTTAATACTGCCCTCAACTTGCGAGCATTATTTCAGGTTGCTAATTTCACGTTTCAACGCTTCGATATTTTTCTCAGTGCGCGCCAAATCGTTTTTTAAATTATTCACCCGCTCTACATATTTAGTTGGCTGACGCTCGTCCGCACGACGCTCAACTTCACCACCGTTATATTCTTTTTTAATCGCTTCTAATTTTTGCTCTTCAACTTTAAGTTCATCGAGCAAAATTTGCTTGCGATCTGAATCGCGTGCTTTTTGCGTACTTCCATCGACTTTGGGGAAATTGCTTGGACTAGCAGTCGGTTTATTAGTCGAAGGACTTGCCGCTTTTTTAGCAGAAGCCGGCGCGGGTATTGTATTTACGTGCGGCAGATCGACCAACTTACATCCTTTGGTAATACCTGTATTTTTGTACTCTTTCTTGCCATTCGCATCAACACACAAATACACATCGGACTGTGCAAGCACAGGCACACTGATCACACACGCCAGACCTAATAATGCACCAAAACCAATCAGATATTGCTTCATAGTGAGTAATGTAGAGTAGTCAATAAGAGCTTAGTGTATGCCAAGCAATGATTTTGCACAATTACCCATCTTATGTCGAATAAAAAAGCGGGGCTAACCCCGCTTTTTTATTGCTACTTACAGAGAGTAGTACATGTCGAACTCAACTGGATGCGTAGTCATACGCATACGCTGAACTTCTTGCATTTTCAACTCGATGTAAGCATCGATCATGCTGTCGCTGAACACACCGCCGCGTGTCAAGAATTCGCGATCTTTGTCCAAAGCTTCCAAAGCTTGTTCCAAAGAATGGCAAACTGTTGGGATCAATGCATCTTCTTCTGGTGGCAAATGGTACAAATCTTTGGATGCCGCTTCGCCTGGATGAATCTTGTTTTGAACGCCGTCCAAACCAGCCATCATCAATGCAGAGAAGCACAAATACGGATTCGCCAATGGATCTGGGAAACGTGCTTCAACACGGCGACCTTTTGGATTCGCAACGTATGGAATACGGATAGAAGCAGAACGATTCTTTGCAGAGTAAGCCAATTTCACTGGTGCCTCGTAGCCTGGAACCAAACGCTTGTAAGAGTTAGTCCCTGGATTCGTGATCGCATTCAGTGCTTTCGCATGCTTGATGATACCGCCGATGTAGAACAAGGCAAATTCAGACAAGCCAGCATAGCCGTCGCCTGCGAACAGATTTTTGCCATCTTTCCAGATAGATTGATGTACGTGCATACCAGAACCGTTGTCACCAACGATAGGCTTAGGCATGAAAGTCGCTGTCTTGCCATAAGTATGCGCAACGTTCCATACAACGTATTTCAAATTTTGCGTCCAGTCAGCACGCTCTACCAAAGTTGAGAATTTAGTACCGATTTCATTTTGACCAGCGCCAGCCACTTCGTGGTGATGCACTTCAACTGGAATACCTAAAGATTCCAAGATCAAACACATTTCAGAACGCATATCTTGGAAGCTGTCGACTGGAGGCACTGGGAAATAACCACCTTTGACTGTTGGACGGTGACCTGTGTTACCGCCTTCGAGTTTTTCGCCTGTTGTCCATGAAGCCTCATCAGAATCGATCTTCACGAAGCAACCAGACATATCAATTTTCCAGCGTACGCTATCAAAAATGAAAAATTCTGGTTCTGGACCGAAGTAAGCTGTGTCACCGATACCAGAGGATTTCAAATACGCTTCAGCGCGTTTTGCGATAGAACGTGGATCACGATCATAACCTTTACCATCCGCTGGCTCGATCACGTCACATTGCATGAACAATGTGGTTTCTTCCATAAATGGGTCGATATTTGCTGTGTTTGGATCTGGCATCAACAACATGTCGGATGCTTCAATACCTTTCCAGCCAGCGATAGAAGAACCGTCAAATGCATGACCAGATTCGAACTTATCGATATCGAAGTGAGAAATAGGCACTGTTACGTGCTGCTCTTTACCTCGTGTATCGGCAAAACGGAAATCAACGAATTTAACTTCGTTGTCTTTCGCCATCTTCAACACTTCTGCTGGGGTCATTGCCATTTGAAACTCCTTAATCGTTCAAAATAATCGTTCAAAATAAGTGTAGGAACTACTGCATCGATACCAATTGCTGCATTCAATCTCCATTTTCTCCCCGCTTTGTGACCCAGGCATTTCAAAAAACGCACCATCACAATGCATAAAGGATTGAAGAACACGACGAGGATATTAGCAGAAAGCGTGCCATGTTCAAGTTTAAATCGATACACATTTGCGGAGAATTAAGTCTTTGTTTTTTATGGGAAAATCCAAAACCGCAACTTTTCAATCCAAAAATTAGCAATCGAATAACGCACTAAAATAATGCGAAATTTCTAGAATGCGCCATTTTAGTGCAAATAACATGCGTTAAATCAGTGCGAGTGAGCTTTTACAAAAAGTGAAAATTGCACCGAAATGTCGCTGTTTATCATGACATTTTTTTACGGTCTATTTATCTGTGTCATCAAAAAAACTGATTTCTGAAAACAAAGTCGTCATTAATAGTAAATTAATAGCAAATGATCATGTCATTCATCCTAAGCAAGTCTTACAATTCTCACCATCTCATTCGCAAGCCAAACACCAAAAGAACACTACCGGGATTTAGCCTTTGCGGTCAAACTGACAATCAATCGCCTTTTATCCAAAACATCAATCTCTCATGATTCCAATTATCCCCATCTCCGAGAATCGCCAGCGCAAACGCCAACAAACTAAAGGACGACAAGTTGATCCATCCGCTTTGGAAGCTGTGCGCAAATTACTCGGCGATGCGTCCCGCCAGAAAGATCTGCTGATTGAACATCTGCACAAGATTAATGACCATTTTGGATATTTACCAGTTGCCCATCTGGTCGCACTCACCCATGAAAGGCGTTTAGCGCAAACGGATGTGTTTGAAGTCGCGAGTTTCTATCACCACTTTAATATCGCCTTTGAATCCGATACAGCACGCACAGATTTGCGGCTGCGCGTGTGCTACTCATGGTAAAAATCACTAGCAGGATTTGGCTCGAATAACGTCGATCACTGCGCCCGTCGCTACCATGCCTCTTTCGTTGCTGTTTTGTTAGAAGGAATAGGTTCTGGCGCTGTGTCTAATCCCGTCATGGACGTCGCCAAGCAATCCAAGCACCCGGCGAGGCTAAACAAGATTTCTGGATCATTCAGCGAATGGAACAAGGATTTGATCTGGGCTGAAATTACCAGCACGTTTCCGAAGTTTTTGAAGAAATGCGTCACGTGATGCCTAACATTGAAGGCATCAGCTTGCAACGATTAGAGCATGAAGGTGCGCTTACTTACCCGTGCCCGCATGAAGAAGATATGGACGAAGTCATCGTCTTCACCGAGCACTTTCCAACCAGCGACGACATAGCCAAATTTGTTCCTGCAGACTTAATCCCTGCAGCGGAAAAACCTGACGACGAGTATCCGATGGTCTTGATTACGGGTCGCCAACTCGAACTCTGGCACGCCGGCAGCGTGACCCGCGGAGCTAGTGTCTTAGACGCTATGGAGCCAGATCCTGTCGCCATGATTCATCCCGACGATTTACAAACTCCCGGGGTGCAAGCCGGGGATCTGATCACCATACAATCACGTCGCGGCGAAGTATGTTTGTATGCTCGTGCCGACAGAGCTTCTCCACGTGGCGCTGTTTTTGTGGCATTTTGCTTTTACGAAGCGGCGATCAACCGACTCACCAATGCCGCGCTCGATCCCTTTGGTAAAATACCAGAATTTAAATATTGCGCGGTCAAACTGCGCGCTGGTGGCGTAGCACCAATACAAACCAGTTTCGGTGGTGGTCAGGCGCTCGCTAAGCAAAACCTCAATCCATTTATCACGCTAAGGAAACACTATGAATGAGCTGATCACTAAAGCGCAGACCCACGCGCAAGAGCAACAACTTCCGTATGCTGGAGCACTCACACCGGAAGAAACTTTTCGCTTATTAACTGAAAATCCCAAGGTCATTTTGGTCGACGTGCGTACCAACGCCGAACGCGACTGGGTTGGCCGTGTCACCATCCCTGAAGAGCAACATAAAGCCGTGCAATGGAGTCTTTATCCAGGCGGCACGCCAAATCCAGACTTTATGTCGCAATTAGAAACGGCCGTACCAGATAAGCAAACCACGATCGTATTCCTGTGTCGCTCTGGCGTACGCTCACGCCATGCAGCCAAACTCGCCACAGAAAACGGTTACCAAGCTTGCTTTGATATTTTGCAGGGATTCGAAGGCGACAAGGACCATCACGGTCATCGCAAAACTGTTGGGGGATGGTGTTCTGCTGATTTGCCTTGGCTTGGGGCTTGAGTTGTGAATTTTCATTAGTCGGCGGTCATATCTTGTATTTTTTGATTGATATTCTCTTTCTAAGCGAATATCAATCAAACGCAATAGCTAGGCATGAGCAATTGGTTGTCGGGTAGCAGAAAGGCCCTTGCACCGGATATTTTTTCATTTAGAGATCCTTGACTCGATCACTATCGCAATTCGTACAGCCATTGCTGTCATTCGGCACAACATAGAACAGATCCTCCATCTAATTGCCTGAACTATTGTTCTGAATCGATGAAACTCTGCACTCGGAAGTGTCTTGTGAAACTGGATTGCAATCGAACGTAAAATAGCACGGAATTTGCCGACATCTAAATAGATCAAATCCCAACTACAGACAGCACAAAAATGCTCACAATACGCTCAGCAACACCTACCGACTTCGAAAAAATATGGCCCATCTTTCACGAGATCGTCAGCGCCGGTGAGACTTACACTTATCCACGCGACACCAGCAAGGAGGAAGGATTCCACTTATGGATGTCATTACCCAAACAGACTTTTGTCGCTGAAGAAGACGGTGAAATTCTGGGCACTTACTTTATCAAGACCAACCAAAGCGGCGGCGGTGATCATGTCTGTAATTGCGGGTATATGGTGTCATCAAAAGCAAGGGGACGTGGCTTGGCAAGTTTGATGTGCGCGCATTCACAAAACATCGCCAAAGAGTTGGGCTATCTGGCGATGCAGTTTAATTTTGTGGTATCGACGAATGAAGGCGCGGTACATTTGTGGACGCAATTGGGTTTCGACACTGTTGGCCGATTACCTAAGGCATTTCACCATCCTGTACATGGTCTTGTGGATGCCTTAGTCATGTTTAAGTGGCTTGACAATTAAAGTTACAGCCACGTTCTTTAAATCAAATCAATTTATCAACAAACACCTTGCGTGCTTTTGCGACTTTTGGTGCCACCACAAAAGAGCAATAGCCTTGCTCAGGATGTTGGCGGAAATAATTTTGGTGGTATGCCTCAGCCAAATAGAACTGTGGCGCCATGCTTAATTCTGTGACGATGGGATCATCCCAAACACTCGCCATTTTTGCCATCACTTCACGCGCAACTTGTTCTTGAAGTTCGTCGTGAAAATAAATGACCGAACGATATTGCGTCCCCTTATCCGCACCTTGACGATTCAAGGTAGTTGGATCATGAATGGTGAAAAATATCTCTAGAATTTCGGCGTAACTAATCTGTCCAGGATCAAAGCGCAGGCGCACTACCTCCGCGTGCCCGGTCGTACCAGTACAAATTTGCTCATAGGTCGGATTGTGAATCCGACCGCCACAATAGCCTGACTCGACGCTGCTGATCCCGCGAATCTGTTGGAAAACTGCCTCGGTACACCAAAAACATCCACCACCCAAGGTGGCAACTTGCTCAATTTGCGTTGTCATTATTTATCTCCAAACTATTCAGAATCGGGAACTTGCCTACTTTTAGTCAATTTTCAGACCATATTCTTACACTATTTGCCTTAGAAGAAATATTTCACTCAATTCCTTGGCTGTCATTATCGAGAAAACGGCACAATCTACCCGCCAAAGTAGTTTTCTAACAATACTAAACCTCGGTTCAAGCGGGTAAAATGCGGAGATGCAAAATTTTGACGACGAATCCATAGTAAGAATAGAAGACGATTTATCCGATCAGACCGATTTAAGTCTCAAGTCTTACTTCAAATCCAGTTTAACTCCCGACGATGTTGTTGCCCTCGCCCCTTTGCGGCGCGCGCAGCCTATGCTGCAAGCGTTCACCGCATTATTCCACGGCGGCATCAATAGTGTCTTAATGCGCCTGCTGGTCTTGCGCGAATTGACCGCGGATGTCGACTCGCCATCCCTAAGTCGCGCCGATATTAATGCCAAGCTCGGTTATCTAGAGCCAGAAGCGCTCGAAACCGTGTTGACTCGTTTGCGCAGCACGGGACTCTTGGTGTGGGATGCGAGCCAATCGGTATATCGCATCGCACCGATGGCGCGCAATGTCTTAGCGGCGATTGAATCCCTGATTCAAGTTGAGCAGCAAGACGATCCATCTGAAGTCAGCTATATGTTGACGCAAGTTGCGGGCGCACAGGCTGTCGGTGGTGTTTCGGTTGAACAGTTACATCATTTACTCGGTCGCTTGATTGAGCTGACTGAAGAATTTTCCGATGCGATTGCCTCAGGTTCAGAGTTCCAACTTCGCACTGCACAGCAAAAATGGCACACGGCCTGTGATTGGGTAGAAAAAGGTTCGCAGATTATTCATGCAATCACCAATGATAGCCGCGCTGATTCCGCGACGCATCGAGCAGCACAGGCAATTGGTCGAGCGCAAAGTGCATTATTGAATATGCAAGGTATGTTCTCACGTGCTTTGAACCAAATCGAACGTCAACGCGTGCATCTGGGTCAATCGGGTTTATCAACGACTGATATTAAGATGTGGTTGCTACAGCGTGACGATTTAGCTTCGCTCGCCGATGGCGCTCTATCACACCCGGTGACGCCGCATTTTATTACGCCGTCTGAAATGATCGACGTAGCGGAAAGCGAATTACTGAGCCACCGTAATTCAGCTGTCTTAGGTGTATTACCGACCGGTGAAAATGCACCGTCAATTGCGAATGACAATAGCGAAGCTTTACTGGAACTCGATCATTGGTTAGATTTGCTCGGCAAAATTGACGGTAAGTCGTATGACCCAGAAACCAAAAAACACAAACCACTACAAGATTATTTATTGCCCGCTAGCTTTGCAATTGCTTCGTACCGCGCTTCGCTACTTCCTTTGATTGGTGACGCAAATGAAGCCTCCCTGCAAGGTGCAACAGCGACTCTGGCACGCTTGCCACTGAACTTCAGCTCCAAAGACAAAATGCAGAAAGTCTCTGATCCGCATGTGGCGGCGATTTCTGTGGCGAGTCTCATCCCCATAGACTCGCAGGAACAATCTCAGCAGCAGTCACAGCAAGAAACTAAACATGAATAAAACAAACGTAGGGTGCGCCGCGCGCACCATCAATGTCCCCAACGCAAGAAAACTGGTGCGCACGGCGCACCCTACGAATACCGAGAACGTGATATGACTGAAGACGCACAAATCCTTATCGCCCGTTTGTTGGCGCATCAGACTTTACGTCGTGAAGACAAATTAGTAAAACGTGCTTTGTCCGACGAAAATTTTCGCAGCGATGTTGATGCGCGCTTGAAAGCTTGCGGCATGAAATTTGTTGATAACGTATATGCCGACCATGTGACGCTGGCATTGACACGTGATAGCGAATCCAAAGTATTCGGCACCAAAGACACCTGGCAGAACAATAATTTTGGTCTGGCACGTGATGGCGTAGCCTTGTTGGTCGTATTGTGGTCACTAATTATTTTGCCGAAACGCGAACGTCAAGAAGCGCATCAAATGGCGCAAGAAGATCAGAACGATATGTTCGGCAAAGAAAAACCTTTGCCACGCGCAGAAGATACTTCGATCGGTATTTCTTACCGCACCTTGCTCGCTGATTTTGGCGAGAAGCTAGGCAAAAAAACGCGCATGGACATGAATCTCGGCCAACTCTCACGTCTAGGATTTATCGAACGCAAAATGGATCTGATTATGGAAGGTCCATTGCTCGATTTGCTGATGGATACCGATGCCTTAAAAGATCGCATTATCAACGGCGCGCTGTCGGATATTTTCCATATCCCTATGCCACGTACACCAGCGGTGATAGAAGCGGAGCGTTTGGCCGCTGAAGAAGCCGAACATGCATTGACAGAAGAAGTAAAGCCGTCCGAACAAAATAAAGAATAAAAGCTTGAACCGCAGAGGCGCAGAGAACGCTGAGAAAGTTCTCAAAAAACTCTGCGTACTCTGCGCCTCTGCGGCTCGCCTTTGATTTTTATTCAAAGTGATCTCATAGAAGCAGTACCCATAGCACTAAAAATTTTCTAAAGAAAAACAATTATGTTTCACATCAAATCACTAGAACTGGTTCACTGGGATTACTGGCAACGGATTAAAAACATCCCACTCGACGCCAAGATCATCACGATTGCTGGACAAAATGGTTCAGGCAAAACGACACTGCTCGATGCTTTACGCACGCTGTTTGGTCTTGAGTGTTCTATGGGGCGTTCCTACAAACATTATGCACGCCACTCCGGCCAACAAACTGCGTGGATACGCGCGGTGGTGGACAATAGCGCAGTTGGACCACAGATTTCGAATCGCCCTTTCCGTATGTCGGGCTTGTATGAAGATGAAGTCACGCTGTTCTGCAAAATCGAGAAAAACGGTGGTGACTGGAAACGTCAATACTTGATGCGCAGTGGCAAAATCGAAATTGAAGAAATACAAGAAGCCAACGATTGGTTGGGCGTAGAAACCTATCGCAAACGTTTATCCCACGCAGGTCTATCCACCGCGATGGGTAAAGTGCTGGCACTGGAACAAGGTGAAACCGATAAGCTGTGCGAATACGCACCGCGCCAATTGCTCGACTTGGTGTTTCAAGTGTTTGGCGACAAAGAAGTCTTGGATGCTTACGACGATGCGAAGCGTCATCAGCGCGATACGGAATCTGAACTGCAACGCTTTGAAACCGAACTCGAAGGGGCTAAGACCAATCTGGAAGGCTTGCGCTTAAAAGTCGCCAACTTCCATCAGTGGGAAAGTCTGAATAAAGAAAAACGTGATTTGCAGGAAGAGATTTTACCGACTCTGCAATATCACGAAGATCTAGAACGTGCATCGGCAACCAGCCAGGCATTACGCGCCAGCAAACGTTATTTGAAGACACAAGACGAAGCCTTGTCCGAACGTCGTCAAGCCTTAGCACAACAGGCACAAAATCACAGCGAGGCACAGCAAACTGAAGCGGCATTAGAAGCCGAAGAATCCAACCTGCGCGAAAAACTCGCGCAAGTGAATGCCAAGCTAAAACCACAAGAAAGCTTACTCGAACAAAAAGCACGTTTACAAAAACTCGCCGCTGAAGCCGATGCCGACATCGCGAATATCGCCGATGAATTAGAGAAAAAAGAAGAAGAACTCGCGCAGCAAAAACAAGAGCGCGATGCCTTAAGTCAGCGCATTGCAGCCGACATGGAAACTATCTCGGCACTGCAAGGCAAAGCCAGTTTGCCCGATCCAGAAAACGTGCGTCAGATGCGCCGTGCTTTGAATGAAGCGAATATCCCGCACAGCATGTTGCCTGAGATCGTTGAAGTCACTGACGCCAAATGGCAAGGTGCAGTCGAAGGTGTTTTGCGCGGTTATACCTCGGTGATTTTGCTCGACAATGCCAGCGACGCTAGTGCAGCGTATCGCATCGGTGAGAAGCAACGTTATAGTCACTTCATCGTGCCGGATCGTGTCAATGCCCCGGTGGTGAAAGACGATAGTTTATTGTCCGTTGTCAGTTTCAATGCCAAAGCACCGGCATGGCTGATCGAACAATTAGAACGCATAGAAACCGTCGATAGTATCGATATCGGCATGAAGCTGCACAAGTCGCAAGAATGGATTACGCCGGACGCGTATCACTTCGAACGTCGCGGTGGTCGCTCTTTATTTGTTGAAGTATCACGCTACCGTTTTGGTAATGCAGGTCGTACGCAGCGTTTAGAAGCATTACAAAAAGCCCTGCCGCGTTTGCAATCGCAAGAAGATCAACTCACGATCAAAATCAGCAAACTCGCTGGTGAAATCTCATCCTACAAAGCCCGCTTAGCCGGTGTCGATGCAGCCAAAGAATTGAGTGCTCGCCACGCAGAGTTTGAAGAAGCGTCTCGCAATACCCAGCCACTAAAACAACAGCGTATCGAAGTCGGTACACGCCTCGGTGAGATCGCCCCTCTACTCAAAGCTGCGACTGAACAACGTACAGTCGCGCATCTGAAATGGGAACAAGCCAAAGCCGCGATTGCCGACGCAGAATCACAACAACGTGTTTCAGAAAAACGCCATGCCGAAGAGCGCAAAGCGCAATTCGAAACCCTGCGTAACATGCGCAATACATGGCATACGCTACCACTCAATTGGAAGCGCAGCTCGCATCGTAAAGAGCTAGTGGCGGAACACGAGAACGTACATCAAATCGAATTGCGTTTGCGCAGCCTCGGCAACAACTTAGCGCGTGATGATTGGGAAACGGATTCCACCGTCGTCGATCAATACACGCGTTTAAATAATTTGCTACAAAACCGTCAGGCTGAAACGGACGAACGTCGCTATCAAAACAATCGTGCAATGGAAGCGACTGTGAATGCACGTGCTGCTTACATGGATAGATTACGTTACACGATCAAGACCTACAGCAAAAACATCAAACAATTGGGCGAGCTGGCGGGCATTGAAGTCCACACCGATCCAGTCAAGCTAGAAAATGATGACATCATGTTGTCACAAGCTGGCTTGCATGTGCGCTTTAAATTCGACGGCAAAGGCCCGATCGGCATGAACGACGGCGAAGCATCAGGCGGTCAACAAGTCATGAAATCATTGATCCTGTTAATCGGCTTATTGAAATCTGAAGACGGCTCCGGTGGTTTCGTATTCATCGATGAACCCTTCGCGCATTTGGATATCCGCAACATTCAATTGGTCGGTGAATTCTTGAAAAATACCGATGCGCAGTATCTGATGACGACGCCATTGACGCATAATACTGACGTCTACGATCCTTCAGAATTGACGCTGATTACCAGCAAGAAGAAAAAAGATACGGAATGGGCACAGCCGATTTTTGTGTTACAACGCCGAGTTGAAAAACAAAAAGATGCGCGAACATAGGTTTCAGAAATTGCTCTACCGAGAAAGTATTGGAGCTTGTTCGTCGCAAGCTCCATTTATGATCAAGCCTTAAGCCATAGGGCTCTTGCTCAATGCCGCGTTGGCGTCCATGCCCAACTAGACCTCATTTTTTGACTCCCGAGATCCATCTCCACCACAATCCGGTCTCGAATATCTTGCAAAAAATATTTGCAAAGACAATTGAAAACCCAGTACCGACAACTACCAAAATTGCAAAATGTAAATGCATCAAATTGGTAGGTAAATGCATTTCCTCTATCAAATGATTCGTTATGGCTAAGACTGGAATATGAACCAAATAGAGTGAGTAAGAAAAATGACCTATCTTAGTCAAAGCTTTGCTTTCCAATAATCGGCGAGCCATCGAATGCGGCGCACGCCCAGCCAGCCACACCAAACCAATACTTACCAAAACTGCGAACACGATATCTATCGTTTGCGCTTGCTCGGCAAACCGAGTCGCGCTGGCGGCGTCTTTAATCGCATAGGTATTCATCAAGGATACAAACCAAACCAGGGTAGCAGCAAACAGAGGCAACAAGATCAACCATTGTTGTCGACGTCTTTGCAAATAACCCTCACCGAAAGCCAACCACGCTGCAAACATCCCAAATACAAACAGGTAGAGAAAGTAAGACGGTGTCATGATCGTCATCTGCAGATTCGACACAAACTGAGGTGGATGACTCGCGATCCAGACGATAGCACTGGCCAAAATACAAGACAAAGCAAAGGCGATCAATGCCCCAAACTTACGCAGAAAAAATACTAAGAGTGGGAAAAAGAAATACAGATGCCACTCAGTCGCGATACTCCAAAAAGGGCCATTGATGGCATTAAATTGCGGATAGAAGTCTTGCATCAATGAAAAATTAACTGCCAAAATTTCCCAAGAAATTGTCGGCGTCAATCCAATCGGATGCCTGCCCCAAGCCCCAAGAGGGATAAAAAAATTGATCAATAAAATGAGGCAAAGAATGGCAAAGTAAGGTGGCAAAATACGCGTTGCCCTCGCCTTAAAGAAACCCAGCACACCAGCCGACAATCGGTTTTGGTTACGAAGCACCGGCAATGCTAGACAGAATCCTGACAACACCAGAAATACCACAACCCCTAAGTGCAGGTATAACAAAGCATTAATGGCTTTTGTCCAGATCGATTGATGTGAATTCCAACCATAAGCAAATAAATGACAATGGCCTAACACCACCCAAAGTGCCGCCAATGCACGTAAACCATCCAAAAATGGTAAGCGTGAATGCGTTTTGGGTTCTGCCCGATCAACTTGAGATGAGATTTTCATAAGGTGTACCAATAATATAGTCTTTGCTTTTATCGCAAAACGCAGAACTGTAACAGTGTGACTCTCTATCGACAATAAGAAAAAGCACGAACATGAAATATAGTGCGGCAAAGGTATCACACGTCCATCACAGGTTTGTCACTTCCAAAAACTGCATTGAAAACCCTTTTTTCGATAAGAATTCCAACCGCCAATCAGAGCAATTTTAGTTAGTGACTTTGCTTGAGAGTATTGCTTGAATAGGGCACAATCCATGCAACAATAAATTGAGGTAGGTCATGGGAATTGAAATGGGTAATGCCGCTGAAACTTTGACAGCGATTGTCGTTAGCGAGGAATTAGGGAAACCAAATACGCCGAAACATGATGGCGACACGAGCGATCCAAACCACTCTAAACAATGTGCAAACTGCGGCATAACCCTTAATGGCGCTTACTGTCATACTTGTGGTCAATACTCGCATATACATCGATCCCTGTTGCACATGTTCGAGGAAGTACTACATGGCATTTTCCACTTCGACACCAAAGCCTGGCGCACGATTCCGGCCTTGATTTTACGCCCTGGTCAGTTAACCAAAGATTACATCGAAGGTAAACGTACTTCTTATGTTTCACCACTGGCGCTCTTCCTTTTTTTGATTTTTTTAATGTTCTTTGTGTTCTCCTACACAACCTCATGGAAGGGTGAAGATCTGATCAAAACTGACGACTCAAGAGAAGATGTCACACTGGAATTAACACAAGCCAAGGAAACACTACAGCAGAAGCGCCTTGAAAAAAGCCAATTAGGTGAACATAGCCCAGAGCATTTGGGATTAAAAATAGAAATCCGAGCATATGAAGCCCAAGTGCTTCAGCTGCAAGACACCTTAGATGCAATAGATGGCAATACTGTTTCCGTGTTGGAAGCGAAGCAAGCATTGGAACAAGCTGAGCGAACTTTGGCGGATCTGAAAACGCTTCAGCACAAATTTAAGTCAGAAAAATCAACTGACATGTCAACCAAAGACATCAGTTCAAGTAAGGACGTGAAGAATGGTTCAACGACGAGTTCATCAATAAGCTCAACGGCTAATCCAGTCGACACGTCTGCGAGTAAGCAGGCTGACGAGGGCAAAGAAACGAGTAGCGATGCATCCACCTTAGACATTGCATCACTCAAACCTTGGGAAATCGCCCAAGAGATTCGTTCAATGGAAAACCTAGTGAAATACCATAGGAAACGCGTAGCGAAAGCAATCGCCAAGCACAACAAATCAAAGCAAGAACAAACTGCAAAGAAAGAGGCGTCACCAAAGACGACTCCGACAGCGGAAGAAACTAGTGCAAGTAGTGATGCAAGTGCATCAACAGCAATGTCAGAAACAGAAGAAGCGACGAATGAGCTTGATGACTTATCGAAAATTCCGTACATAGGTAAAGCACTTGCCGATATCAATAAGAATCGCGAACTTACCCTCTACAAAATGAAGAAGAATGCGGCGAGTGCAGCGATTTTATTAATTCCAATCTCTCTGCCTTTTGTATGGCTATTATTTGCTTTTAGCAGAAAATATGTCATATTTGATCACGTCGTATTTTCTTTATACTCTTTATCGTTTATGAGTATTTTGATGATGGTAGTCGCCATTTTATCGAAATTCGATTTCAAAGGAAGCGCCGCTCTTTTATTCGCTTTTGTGCCACCGATACATATGTTTTCTCAACTACGCCATGCGTATAGTTTAAGCGTACCATCTAGTTTATGGCGCACCGTGGCCCTGCTCTTAATCGCTTCAATTTCCTTTAGCATTTATGCGGTGGTAGTCACCGTCTTAAGTGCTTAGTCAATTACAACCAAAGAGTAAACCAGATGACCGCTTATATCGCTTTTCTAAGAGCCGTGAATGTCGGCGGCACTGGCAAACTGCCAATGAAAGACTTGGTAACAATGTGTGAGGCAATTGGATTTCAACAAGTCAAAACTTATATTGCAAGTGGCAATGTGATTTTTAGCAGCATGCTTAGTGCAAAAGCATGTCAGGACTTGCTGGAAAAAGCCTTAGCCGATTATGCAGGCAAAACTGTTGGGGTCTTCATTCGGACCCCCGAACAGATACAAAATCTGCTCGCGCAAAATCCATTTGCCGATAAAGAAGGTAATCGCAGCATTTGCCTATTTCTTGATGAGCCAGTGACATCGGCATTGATCGATGCGGTGAAAAACAAGCGTGATGAAGTGCTCGTCTGCGGTGAAGGTGCGATCTACGTCTATTACGGTGCAGGGATGGCGGATTCTAAACTGCTGATCCCTGCGGCGAAAAATGGAACTGCACGCAACATCAATACCGTGAGCAAGTTGTGTCAGCTTGGATTAGCTTTATAAATTGTGACACGGCTTACGACCGAGGCAATCTACGCATGATCACTTGTGCAAAACGCTGAGGTGCATCAGCATCGAATTCCAAGAATAATTCTGGCTCTAACAGCTCCAATTCCATCAACATAAATTGCCCATCGCGTATTACCCCATCCACACGTGCATAACATGGCATACGTTCTAAGGCGTTCAAAATAGCTTGGGCTTGAGCCTGCATATTCACCGAGACTGCGACCGATCGCACGGTACCGCCGTGATCTGACTGAACACGGAAATCACCCGCCTTCGCGCTCTTCAGCACAGCATGGCTAAATTCGCCATCAAAGAAAATCAAAGACCATTCGCCGTCCTGCATAATTTCGGGCATAAAGGGCTGGACTAAGAAATCTTGCTCGCGTCGCCACACTGCAAAATCACGGTCGACTTCGACAATATTGTCAGGATTCACACGCAAAGTCCGCCAGGCACCGGCCGACTGCACAGGCTTTATCACGATTTGCTCACTATCAAGCTCTTTCATCAACTCTGCCAACGTGCTTAAATCCTCTGGTGTGACACAAAGGCTGGGGATAATCGGTAGTTGTTTGGAACTGAGCTCGAACAAATATTTCTTATTCAAATTCCAATTCAGCGTCGCCAGATCATTAATGACAAGCAGTTTCATCACACTTAATCGTTCCAGCCATTGCAAAAAATCTGCGAGCTTTTCATGATAATCCCAAGGGCAGCGAATAATCACCGCATCAAATGACTGCCACTGCACGGTCGGATCATCCCAGATGCAAACCGAGACTTTTGCCCCCATTTCAAGCAAAGCGGGCGGGAGTAATTTTTCTCCACCGAATAAATCTGGTAAGTCCGCGCTGGTAACGACGGCAAGATGGCGTTGGCTGTTCATGTGAATTCTCGCGGTTGATTGAGCCTGACATGATACCGAAGTTTGAGAGTCCACTGCGTTCTCAGGAAATGGTTCGTGAACAATGCTCGTAATTTGATACCACTTAAACAAATCGCACGACAAAATTCTTATAAAACAATTTACTAAAAAAATCCTATCGATAAGGTCACCAATACCAGCGCCGCTCCCGCAGATCAAATTAGGCGACTAAAAGTATAAAGATTATTTACTTTAAATAGATTAATTTCGTATTTATCGACGTTGAAGACTAATAGACGCAGAAAACCAAAGAAAAACAGCTAATGACAGAATTTTCTTTGGTTTACAAAAAATACCGTATTTCACCAACATCCAAAAAACAACTGATAACTTTCCGTCAACCTCTTTCTCTGTTCTACTCACTTTTGATTGCAATACATCGGCGGAATGGGATATCTCACGGTAAGTCGGGTGCAATCAATTCCTTAAAATCAAAATAAACATCCTAACCATATAGTCTGGGAGAGACAGATGCAAAAGAAAATTCTATCGAGTTTAATGCTCGGCTTAGTCCTGAGCGCATCAGGCAATGTCACAAGCAATGCCGCTGAAAAGAAGATTTGGATCACCATTGGTGATGCCGCTTTTAATGAACTCAAGCAAATTTCACCGAACTTAGTTTCACGAGAAAGTCACACAGTCAATGCTGGCTCAGTTGGTTTTGCAAGATCAGAGGATGTTCATCTGGTACAAGTTGATGAAGCAACTATGCATGCGTTATCTGGCGCCATTCATACCAAGCTAAAGCGTTGCGGGGGCTTCATTTCGCATGATAGTGAATTGTCTGGCCGAAATGCATTAAGAAGCACGGCACAAGGCATTGCGCCAGCATTTGCCAGTTTGGCGCCGTCCTATACCATCGATAATCAAACCACAGTCAATCCATTGTTGACCCAAATGCAGGCGACAAACATTGGACAAACCATCGTTGACCTCTCTGCGATCACCAATCGCTACTACACAACAACCGGTGGCACCACAGGTTCCAACTGGATCAAGAACAAATGGACAAGCTTAGCAAGTGGTCGCAGTAATGTGACAGTCGAACAATTTACCCATGCTGCCTTTCCACAAAAATCCGTGATTTTGACCATACAAGGTAGCGACAATGCTTCTGAGGTCGTGGTTCTTGGTGGGCATCAAGACTCGATCAACACTGCCGGCACAACCGAGACCACGAGAGCACCTGGCGCGGATGATGACGCCTCAGGTATCGCGAGTCTGACCGAAGCAATTCGCGTCATGTTGGCGAGCAATTATCAACCTCGACGTACCATCAAATTTATCGCCTATGCAGCAGAAGAAGTGGGACTAAAAGGCTCAGCAGAAATCGCTAAAAAATATAAAACGGATGGCGTGAAAGTGGTTGGTGTCATGCAGCTAGACATGACCAATTACAAAGGCTCCGCTAAAGATATTTACCTTTACACCGACTACACCAACGCGGCACAAAATACTTTTGTCGCCAACCTCATCAGCACTTATCAACCGACGTTAACCGTGGGCAATGATAGCTGTGGCTACGGCTGTTCAGACCACGCCTCTTGGCATGCACAAGGGTATCCAACGTCGATGCCCTTTGAAACGACGATGAATGAAAGCAATCCAAAAATTCACGGCACAGGCGACACCTACGCCAATATGGGTAGCCAAGCGAATCATGCTTTAAAATTTGGTCGCTTAGCTGCTTCTTTTGCGGTGGAATTGGGCAGTGATGGCCCGGGATTACCACCAGCAACCACGGTCTTAACGAAAGATGTTTCAGTGGCGGTTGCGGGCGCTGCTGGCACACAAACTAATTACAGCTTTGTGGTCCCTACCGGCGTCAGCAACTTAACTTTCAAAACCACCGGTGGCACTGGCGATTTAGATATTTATACGCAGCTAGGTAGCTTACCAACCACGACCTCCTATTTACAAAAAGCCGATGGTGCGACAAATACGGAAACAATCACGATCGCGACACCGACTGCCGGCACCTACTACTTACTAGCCAATGCATCTACAGCAGTGAGTGGAGCATCATTGGTTGCGAGCTATCAAACAGGCACCACTCAGGGGAACATCTTGACTAGTGGTGTAGCGGTCAGCATTGGTATGGCAAAGAACGCCACCAAGACTTACACAATCTCGGTACCAGCTGGCAAAACCTCGTTGACATTCAAATTATCGGGCGGCACAGGTGATGGTGATATTTATGCCAAATTTAACACTGCGCCAACCACGACTGTCTTCGACAAAAAATCGGATGGCGCAACCAACGCAGAAACCATCACGTTCACCTCACCACAGGCAGGCACTTATCACATACTCATTAAAGCTTACGCAGCGATGAGTGGTGCAAGTTTGGTGGCGACGATCCAATAAGTTCGCACCAGTCATCACAAAAAAAGCCAGTGAGATGAATGTCTCGCTGGCTTTTTTTTGCAGGATGCTCTAACAAATCTAGAAAGTCTTGATCAACATCAAGCGGAATGAGCGCGATTCCAAAGGATGAAAATGGATATCTTCTTTCGGACTTGCTTCACCTTTCAGCTGCGATTCGTAGTAATAGTCAATCGCAGAAGCACGGCGATTGGTCAGATTAAATCCTTCTAACTCTAGTTTCAGCGTCGGGCTAAACTTATACCCAAAACGCCCGTTGAGCGTGCTACTTGCTTTTGAGCGCACGGAATTATCTTCCAGTAAGGCACGTGGGCCAAAATAACGTAAACGCAATGCACCCGACCAAGCGCCTAGCTTATCGACTACTGCCGATAATTGCGCAACACCTTCGACGGCACCCACGATACGATTACCAACAGGATCAAAATCACATGAACGTGCCTTTGCATACGCGGCATCAAAATCAATCGCCAACCAATCGTTGGCCTGATAAGAATTAGAAATTTCGATACCATGACGACGGCTTGGGCGCCCTGCTTCGGTCGTACCAGCGTCGCCGACGAAACTCAACTCAGAATCGAAATCAAGACGGTACAAAGATACCGAAGTCTGCAGACCCGGTAGAATTTCTGTACGCATGCCTAATTCGCTGCCACGTGCGCGTACCAGTCCTAGTGATCTGCCTGTTGGCTCTAAGCTTTGTGGATCAATCGTCGTCAAAGTCGCCCGCGCATCATTGCTATGAAAGCCCGTGCCCACGTTCACATAAAACTCGGTCTTACTCCACGGACCAAAAATCAAACTGGCACTAGGGCTAGTGATGTGATCATTGGCTTTTCCTGAATTTTCACGTCGATCTCCATCCACTTGAAATCGATATTGATCATGACGTAAGCCAAAATTCGTACGAAAACTTTCCGTCCAACGGGTACTCATATCGACATACAAGCCCAAACTGGTTTCGACGATGTGATCTTGACGTACCGTGGATAATTGCTGACGTGCCTTAGTCTTATGCAAGCCATTAAAGACATTATCGTTTTGCAGCTGTGTGCCAATTGTGAAGTCGGTGTTCTTACCATTCAAATGCGAATGCCAAGTATGACTTGCGTTCAGCCCGCTCGTCACTCGACGATCTGGCTGACTGAACTGATCACCATTAATCGGATCGTCCATAAAATAGGTAAAGTTGGAATATAAATCCAAACCAGTATTGATCAAATACGCACTAATCTTTGAAGCATCGTCCGTTGCCGTACGACGCCAACTACCAGATAAACTATAGCGGTGCGCTTCGCCCCCATCGGTCTTATCAATGGTGTCAAAGCGGCTAATGTCGCCCTGCTCCACTGCTCGCAACGGAATCTGATCAGTGGCGTTCCATTTGCCGCGATATAGCATCGCACTGAGACTAAATCCATTGTTCGCAAAGCCTTCACTGTAGCGCAATACCGCATTCACTTTTTTGAACTTATCTGGGTTCACAAATGGGCCGTCATTACCTGTGAATTCAAGTGCATATAACAAACTACCATCGGCAAAATCTGGCGAAGCTGCGAGCAAGGCGCGGCGATAGGCATTTTGCCCGATTGTGACACTGGCGATGCTTTGGCTCAATCGATTTGCATACAACATGGCAGCACTGCCAGCCGCCGAAAAGTCACCGGTCGTCGATGAATAAGGCCCTTTTTTGAACTCCATACGCGCCGTTAATTCTGGGATTAAGAAGTTCAAATCTGTCCAACCTTGTCCGTGCGCGTGACTACGCTGATTGACAGGCATTTCATCGAGCGTCGTGCGCAGATCCGTGCCGTGATCAAGATTAAAGCCGCGCAGGTAGAATTGATTGGCTTTGCCTTCGCCGCTGTGCTGGCTCACAATCAAGCCTGGGATTGCTTCGAGCAATTCGCCCGGACGGTAAGTCGTCATCGACGCCAGTTCTTTTTTCCCAATCACACCGGCATTAGCAGCGTCGAGCAGACCCAATTGGCTCATTTTAGAGCCATCAATTGCCACGCGATGTAAAACCGAATCGTCGGCAAATGCATTTTGATGAAAAATGGTAGCGATCAAGCCAACCAATAAACCTTGCTTCATATATGAAATAAAATTCTAAAGATTAAATTACTATCTGAAAAAAAGCGCCAACTGGCGCTCTAATTTTACACTGTCAACGCAATGACATTTAAGGCAATCGCTGCTCACGTTGGTTACGTGTGAACGTGTGTGTCTGGGTCACACCATTCTTGGTGATGTTCAATGTATTCACCTGATCAATCAAAAAATCTGTTAACACAGCCTGACGAATACTGACTTGCTCAGGCAAAGCACGTTGTTCCAATTCCTGAAAAACGATCACACTATTTGGATCAACTTTCAAACCCACCCATTTCAAAGGAAGAACACCACCAGTATCGTTCAGGACAAATTGCTTTTCAAAATATTTCTTGAACACTAAGACATCTTCTGGATCACTTAAATCAAACTGGCGTTGATATAAATTCTCTAGCAAAGCCTCGACATCATGCGCCATAAAGGTATGCACAAATTCGGTATTACCCGTATTGGGATTCATGCTGATATCGGTGATGCCAGCATGAAAGCGATGTGCATGTGCGAATGCGCTGAGGCCAATAGATGCACAGATTAATGTGCAAACGAATGTGCTCAATAAGGCACCACGAAAGTCGAATTTAAAAAACCTAAAACTACGCAACATGCTTGTCTCAATTTCTCTGTCTAAAAAACCAATTTGCTGGTTGATCTAATGCACTACAGTCAGACATCAGACCAACCCAGCAAACTTACCAAGGCTTACTTTTTCTCAGCTGGTTTCGTGGCATCTTTGGATTCAGGCTTATCTGTCTTCAAAGGTGTTTTGAAATCCATCATCATGTCGCTTGGCGGTGGAGGCATTTTAAATAACTCCAAGCGTGATTGTGTGATCTTGCGTGGCCAAGAATTGTTATTCGTATCGATGTCGGCTGTTTCCAAATAAGGATCTTGCGTCAAGCCAACCATCGGTTCATCAGTAACGATCAACTTAGTGAACTTTTTGGAGTTATAACGCCAGATTTCTGCCGGGATACGTTGAATCAATTTCTTACCGCTCTTCAATTCGACTTCCAAAATCAAAGGCATCACCAAACCCCCGACGTTGGAGAAGTCAACCAGATAGAAATGCTTGCCAGATTTCAGCATCGCTTTTTCGTCTTCTTCCAGACCCTTCATCATCTCATTGTAAGTATTGCGATCTTTATTGGTGACGGTGAAGTCATCATATTGATTGTAGAAGTCTTTGAGCTCTGGATGGGAATCTAAACGGCGCTCCAACTTACCCTTGTCTGCCTGATTGGCTGTCGACATTGGCTGTGAAGCAAATTGGGCACGACGCCATGCTTTTTCAACTTCTGGATCTTTCGTGGACATTGTGTATTCAACGATGCCGTCGATACTGATATCAACTGGATCGGTTGTGTAGAACCAACCGCGCCAGAACCAATCTAGATCCGTACCAGACGCATCTTCCATGGTGCGGAAGAAATCTGCTGGCGTTGGACGTTTGAATTTCCAACGTTGTGAATACTCTTTAAATGCGAAATCAAACAATTCACGACCTAAAATCGTCTCACGCAAAATGTGCAAGCCAGCCGCTGGTTTCGCGTAAGCATTTGGACCAAATTGCAAAATGGATTCTGAGTTGGTCATGATAGGCACTTGATTTTGGCTCTTCATGTAGTCAACGATGCCGCGTGGTTCACCGCGTGTGCCAGGATAATTTTCTTCCCAAGCTTGTTCTGCCAAACTTTGTACGAAGGAGTTCAAGCCCTCGTCCATCCATGTCCATTGACGCTCATCAGAGTTAACGATCATCGGGAAATAGTTATGACCAACTTCATGAATGATCACGCTGATCAAACCATATTTAGTACGCTTAGAATACGTCAATTCGCCGGTTTTTTTATCCTTAGTCGGACGACCACCATTAAAGGACAACATAGGATATTCCATACCGCCTTGTGGGCCATTGACTGATTGCGCGGTCGGATATGGATAATCGAGCGAGAATTTATTGTATTGTTCAATCGTATGAATGATCGCCTGCGTGGAGTATTGTCCCCATAAAGGATTGCCTTCTTTCGGATAGAAAGACATCGCTAAACCAGTGCTGGAGCCAGTCTTGTAGCCCTGTGCATCCCAGATGTATTTACGCGAAGTTGCCCAAGCAAAGTCACGCACATTCTTCGCTTTGAAATGCCAAGTCTTGCTTGAAGTCGTACGTGTTTTCTCTGCTTCTTCGGCTTCTTTTTGCGTCACAATCGCCACCGGCGTTTTTGCTGTGCGCGCTTGCTTCAAACGATCGCGTTGCGTCGCTGTCAAGATCTTGTCGCCGTTCGTCAATTCACCAGTCGCAGCAACCACGTGATCGCTAGGCACCGTCAATTGCACATCATAGTCGCCAAATTCCAAGGTAAATTCACCTGAACCCAAGAACTGTTTATGCTGCCAGCCGTAAACATCGTAGTAAGCTGCCATGCGTGGGAACCATTGTGCGATTTCAAAGATATCGTTTTTATCTTCTTTAAAATGCTCATAACCGTCACGACCACCGAGCACTTTACCGTTACCAATGTTGTAGTTCCAATCGATGCTAAATACATACTTAGCGCCCGGCTTCAAGCTTTGCGGCAAGTCAATTCGCATCATGGTGCGATTAATCACGTGCTTCAAGGCCTGACCATCCGCGCCTTTGACACTGGTAATTTTGAAGCCGCCTTCGAACTTATCGCGCTCATTCATCGCTGCCATGGCTTGAAAACTCACAGCATTCGGGTTTTTCCACGCATCACGAGAAGGTAAGGTCCGTGTTGTGTTGGCATCAGAATCGGAACGGAAAATGTTTTGATCCAGTTGCACCCACAAGTAATTCAAAGTATCTGGAGAATTATTATGATAAGTAATGGTCTCTGCGCCAGTGATAGCACGCTTGGACTCATCAAGACTCGCGCGAATCACATAATCGGCGCGTTGTTGCCAGTAAGCGTGACCAGGTGCGCCAGAGGCAGCACGAATCGACGTTGGCGTCGGTAACAAATCTTCTATTTGACGAAATTTATCGTCGGATTGAGCACCGGCAAAGGCGGGCATGCTCAAACATAAGAGCACTAATGAAACAGGCAAACGCATTATGTTGACTCCATGAGGTGGGAAAAGAGAGAGTAGACTTTTATTCTTTTAGAACATTTCTTGAATTTAAGCCCCGCCAGTTTGAGCGTGCACCCCGCAAAAAGTTCCAAACTCTGACGAAGAAACACGCAAAAGTGTGGTTTTACACGTTGCAAGAAGATATCGCAGGTCAACGACGAAAGACTTCAGCTTAATTTTCGGTAAAATGTTAAGCAATCCCTTGATTTGATGATAATAAAAATTATTCCAATTTTCATCAAATTGTTTTCCTGTGCAATTTTTTTAGGTCTAGGCTTCTTTCATGTTTAAACACCTTAAGCAATCACTGTTAGGTCGTTCAATGGATTTCAGTATTGACGATGAAAAAAGTGAGCTCGCTAAGAACTCTGTTTTAGCGCAAGCTAGTTCGCCAGAGAATAATGTAGGCGATGAAAAGCAACATGAGAGCATTTTGGATCAGATAGACAAAGAATGGAATTTACAACAGGCAGCTTACGCCAGATCAAAAGTCGAGCGCGATATGTTGATCGACGCCAACAGCCGCACAAATTTTGAACAGGATTTATTACTCAAGGTGAGAAATCGTCTGCTAGCGGAAAAACAAGCAGAAAAACTAGCACAGCAAAGACTCGATAGTGAACAGCAGGCATTGGAAACAAGCACGCAAAGACTGACGGCGGAGCAACAAGCAGAACAAGCCGCATTGGCAAAATTGGCATTAGAAGAGCAATTATTACAAAGCGCCCAACAACTATTGGCGAATGAAACAGCAGCAAAAGTTGCCGCGCAAACTCAACTAGAAACCAATCAGAAGATCGAATTGGCTGCGAAAGAACGCTTGAGGATCGATACTGAAGCGCAGCAAGCAGCGCAAGAAAAATTGCAGGCAGAGACTGCCCTATTGCAAGCACTGAAAAATAGCGAGCTCGCGGAGCAAGCTGCCTTAGAACAAGCACAATTACGCCTGGCCGCAGAACAAGAACTTGCGCAAACTAGCCTGCAAAAATCCACAACAGAGCTAGCGCTGCAAGACAAAATTCAAAAGAGAATTCAAGCGGATTTAGAATGCGAACGCATCGCCCGTGAAAAACAACAAGCCGAGCAAGCTGCAGGACAAGAATTCATTCGACAGGAAGCCTTAGAAGCTGAACAAATTCGCGTCAACAACGCCAAAGTGGAAGCGGAAAGTGAATTATTGCGAGCGACAAAAATCAAAGTCGCACTAGAACGCGAAGCCAAGTTAAAGAGCACGGAACGTTTGTTAATCAGCCGTGTCGCCGAACAAAAAGTCCAAGAGCGCATTGCCAGCGAGGCAGAACTTCGTGCACTGATACAAGAAAAAGTACAAGCAGAAACGGCCTTAATGGAATCTGCTTTAGCAATCTCCATTGCGGATGACGAGGCGGAGCGGGCAACCAAAGAAAAATTAGAGCTGGAATCATTGGCGACACTCAAAGCGGAAGAACGAGCGATCGCCGAACATGAGGCACTAAAGCACAGTCAACGCAAGCTCGCTGCGGAAACAGATTTACTCGTGCAGGTCGAAGCCCGCCTGCGCGCTGAACAAAGTGCAGAACAGGTTTCAGCACTACATTTAGCCGCAGCCCAAGAGGCGGAACGACTTGCGCAAAAGCGCTTGCAAGCCGAGCATGATGCAATAACCACGGTGAAGCAAAGCCAACTCAATGATAGCCTGACACTCGAGTCGGAACAGCTGCGTTTAGCCCACGAAACCGCACTACTTGAAGCGGCGCAGCAACTAGCGATCACCGAAGCCGAAGCCGAGAAGCTCGCGCGAGAAAGAGTCGCAGCCTCGATCCAAGTACAGCAACAGCTACAGGCAAGACAGCAGGCAGAACTCAATGCCCAACGTTTGCAAGAACAAAGACAATTAACAGAAGCAGAATTAATCCAGAGCACCCGAGCGCAACTCGCCCTAGAAACAGAAACCGAACAATTACTGCAGGCACGTTTGGAACAAGAAACACACGTGGCATTGCAGAGTGAGGAACTGCATCAATTACTTGAGCGACACACCGCCGTCAAAGAGCGCAAAGCACAAGCAGAACAGCAATTAGCAGCACTGACACATGATCGTCAAGAGCAAGAACAGCAGGCTCAGACTTTACAAGTCGAACGTGCAGCACTAGATGCTGAGTTGATCAGCTTAAATACGGACATCGACACCCTCAATGAACTCGCCGGGCAAGAACGTCTTCTGCTCGCTCAGGCACATCAAAAAATTGCACAGGAAAAAGACTTATACGCCAAAGCCAAAGCCAGACTCAATGCCGAAAAGGTTGCTACGGTCGTTGCTCAGCAACGTCACATGCGGGCACAGGAAGCAGAACGCCTCGCGCAGGATCGTGCTGAACAAGAGTCACTCGCTATTGCCGCTGAACAGGAAAGACTAGAACGCGAAGAGCAAGCTATGGCGGCCGAACGAGCGCGCCAGATCGCCGAGGATCAAGCACAAGCGCTGGCCGAAAAGCGACAACAACTCGCCGAGCAAGCAGATACTCGTGAACAAGAACGGCAACAACTACAAGATCCTCAACTGCGTTTAGCAATTGATCAACTAGAAGCGGCTCCCGAGGAACTGGTTGCTATACGTGTACCAGCCGACGACAACCTGACACCAGGCACCAACCTGATGTCGATAGATCGCAAAGATGAATTTGAGCTGTATTTGGAAAGTGTGAATCGTTCCAAATCGGGCTTGAGTACTGGTGCCATTGCCATTGTCATCACTGCCGGAATCGCGCTGACTGGCTATTGGTGGTGGCAACAACAAGAGGCACAAAATGCAGCTAAGCCCAAACCTGCAACCGTGCAAACTGGTAAAAAAACTACGCTGAACACACCGATACCAAACACCGTCGCCCCCACTGTGGATGCACAATTATTTCAGCCGAAGTTAGATAAAAATTACCAGCAAATTAAGCCCTGAGATATTGTTTGGCGTGGCTTACGACGTTCCAAGAGCAATCACGCCTGCTGCGATCAACAAGGCGCCAAGCACTCTTTGCATGCGATCGCCTTCGTCCAGTAAATGGCCGCCAATTAGCGCCGCGAATAACATAGAGACCTCGCGAGCCGGCGCAACATGACTCAATGGTGCTGTCTGTATCGCATACAGCACCAAAACATAGGAAATGGGACTGACGCAGGCAACGATCATTGCATATTTCCACTCTTTACGCCAAGCAGTGCGAGTCGCTTCACGGTCGCGCAAGAGTGCCGGTAGCAACACCAACAGCCGGGGGAAATTGCCAAAATAATCGATCAAAATTGGTGACAACAACAAAACTTTCACCGCATAAGCATCAAGCACGGTATACGCAGCAATAAATAAGCCAGTAAATAGGCCATAAAAAATACCTTTACGTACCCGCAATTGCTGTTGCGTTTTTTCTTCACGCTGACATAGTGAAGCCAGTAATTGGCGTCCACCTGCAATCAAGAACACCCCGCCGACCACGGCCACAATGCCGAAACCGCCAAGCAAACTGAGATGCTCGCCCAAAAACAAAATTGCCACCGCGGAGGAAAGCAGCGGTCCAGAACCACGTGCCAACGGATACACCACGGTCAAATCTGCATTGCGGTAGCCTCGCAATAAAGTAATGAAGTAGAGCACATGCAACACCCCACTGGCACTGATAAACGCCCACTCCAACCAACCCCACTGCGGCACGACATCCCATCCGACATACAAACCGACTGGCGCCCATACAACGGTCATGATCAGTGAGCTAAAGCCTGCAAAACGAATATCGCCTCCAGCTTTTTTGGCAGCGATATTCCAAAGTGCATGAATAAGACCAGCGAGAACAACTAAGAAAAATGCTGTGGATGACACGCGCAACCTGAGGAAAATGAGGAGAGACGAATGGTCACAGTGTAACAAATTCTCAGGAGCACCGTAATTTCACGCTACGCAAAGAAAGCATCGGTGTTTTATGACACCAATTACCTGATGATTTTTCTAGTGCTGACGCCATAAAAAAACTACACTCTGTTTTTCAAAACTCAAATGATTTACGAGCGATGAAGATTTCTGGCAAATGAGTCAGCTTTATGAAGGGCGACTCGCCAGGCAAAATTTAAGTAATTCAGCGATCAACAGAAAGGAACGGTGATGAAACATTTTGTGATGATACTAATCGGCGCATTGGTGCTGTATGGCTGCTGGAACCTAACCAGCCCACTAACTCGAAAAAACGCCAGCAAAACTTTAGCTCGTCACGCCTTTCGCTTGATAGCCTTCGGCCTATTTCTTATCGTTTTATTGATCATCGCCTATTACACACCGGCGCTACATTTACTCTAATTCAGGAAAAATCATGAAATCACGCCTCACAAAAATCGCCCCAATTGGACTTATCAGCTTAGCAGCGTTCATGACTGGATGTACCCAAATCGACACCGGCAATGTCGGTGTCGAACGTACTTTAGGCAAAGTTGGCAAAGATGCCCTACCACCTGGCGTCTATTTCACGGTATTTAAAACGGTTGATGAATTCACGGCAAAAGAAGTGAATTTTCAACTACAAGATATGACGCCAAAAAGCCGCGATAACTTAACCATGAAAGACGTCGATATCGACATCTATTTCAAAACCATGCCAGCGGCCATTCCTGCTCTCTACACTAAATACCAAGGCGATGTCGTACAGCATAAGCAAGTCGTCAGAGATGGCACCAGTGACTTAGTGATGGCCTATAGCCGAGTCTCACGTGAGGCACGTGAATCGGTCTATAAGTCGATCGCCCAACTTGACGCCACCACCATGCATACCAAACGCACCGAATTAGCCGAGATGGTTAGAGCTAGCTTACAAGCGGAGTTAGACGCCAATGACAAGGGCGCTTTTTTGATTACCGCCGTCAACGTACGTAATCTGCTGACGGATCCCGCCATCGAAGCTGCCATTCGCCAACGTGCAGAGACCGATCAAGCGATCCAAAAGAAACTGAAAGAAGTTGATCTCGCCCGCGCCGAAGCCGAACGTCTGATCGTGCAGGCAGAAGGTGAAGCCAAAGCGAATAAAATCATTAGCGAATCGCTCACCCCAGCGTTAAAAGAATTACGTCTGGCAGAGATCCATCGCGATGCGGCAATTGCAGTGGCATCAAAGGCCGGCAACACGGTACTCTTGGGAAATGCGACGCCACTTGTGAATGTGAATAAATAAGAATTTCACTACGCACACCAGTGTCTGGCAACAGACGCTGGTAACAAATCACAATAACATTCGCCAAAGCCAACACATTTAACAAAATCACTTTTCCGACGATGTTATGATCACGACACTGTGATCTACAAATTTTTCAGGAAAACGTCATGAACAAGCCACTCAAGATAATCGCCATTCTGCTTGCCTCCTTGGCACTCATACTCGGCCTTGGTATCGCTTATCTCAGTTTCGTTTTCGATCCGAATCAATTCAAATCGCAACTGATCGACTTGGTGAAAAATAAAAAGCATCGTAGTTTGCGTATCGATGGCAATATTCAACTCAATTTTTTTCCAAAACTTGGTGTCAGTTTAGAAAAAATTAAGCTATCAGAATTCGAATCGACGACACAATTCGCGGCACTTGATCGTGCCCAAGTCTCTCTCGCCTTGCTACCACTACTACAAAAACAAATCGTCATCGACAAAGTGTCTTTACACGGCATGCGACTGCGTTATCAACGTGATGCCGAGGGCAAATCGAATATCGATGACTTAATCAAGCAAGATCCCGAAGTCAAAGAAGCTGAATCTGCAAATCCGTCAGAAAAACAAATGCGATTTGATATCGAAGGGATCGACATCGCGCAATCGAGCTTCGAGATTGATGATCAGAAAGGCGAGTTGAAAGGTCGTATTCATGACTTGAATTTGAGTACTGGAAAAATCAGTGATAAAAATAAAACCCCTATTAAGTTCAGTGCACAATTTCAATTCGACAAACCAAAAGCCGAAGCGACAATAAACATCAATACCCAATTACGCTTTGATATCGAACAAAAAATTCTCGATGTACAAGACCTAAAAACACAGATCGCAGGAAAACTAGGCGCAAATCCTTTCGATGTTCAAATCGATACATCGGCTTTGCATCTAAGTCAGACAGACAGCACTAGCGAACAAATTAAGCTAACGGCAAAACTCAGTGGCGCGCAAGAATTGAACGCGCAAGTCATACTGAATAAGTTCTTGATGCATGACAAAGACCTCAGCATTGCCGAGATCAGCTTACAGGCACAAAGCAAACAAGCTGGTGCCTCCAAACAGGTCGATTTGAAATCTAGTCTGAAGATGGTACTCGATACCCAAATCCTGCAACTGCCGCAATTGACGATGCAAATCAAATTGAACGATCCCAAATTGGCACAAGCCGACATTGTGGTGCCTGTAACTGGTCAACTCAGCGCCAACCTCAAAGATAAGTCACTCAACACCAAGCTCGATGCGAAGTTTGATGAGACATCGCTCCACACAACGGTACAAGTGCAAAACTTTTCCAATCCGGCAATTAGCTTTAACGTCGATATCGACAAACTGAATCTGGATCGCTACCTCAAGAGTACGACTGAATCTGCGAAAACCGATACTAGCAAAGAAGACGATCTCAATCTGACCGCATTAAAATCACTGAATCTCGATGGATTGATCCGCATCGGTGCTTTACAGGTTAAAAACCTCAAGATCAATCAAGTGGCATTACCGCTCAAAGCCAATCAGGGGAAAATCACCATGAATGGTATTGCGGCACAACTGTATCAAGGCAGTGTCGCTGGCAGTATGGGATTTGATGTCGATGGCAATCACTTCCAGATGCAGCAAAATTTAAGCAATGTGCAGATCAATCCTATCCTAGTCGATTTCATGCAAAAAGATATTGTAGAAGGACGTGGCAACTTGAATTTGAACATCAAGACCCATGGCAAACGCGTCTCACAATTCAAAGACAATTTAAACGGCAGCATACGCACACAACTTTCGGATGGCGCGGTTAAAGGCATTAACCTAGCGAAATCCTTGCGCGACTTTAAGGCAAAGATTCTCAACAAAACCGATCAACAGCAAGCCGCCAATCAACTTGAAAAAACGGACTTTTCGGCGATGTCGGCATCGATCAATTTCGTCGATGGCATAGGTAACAGTGACGATCTCGATATGAAATCGCCCTTCTTACGCGTGGGTGGCAAAGGACTAGTCAATCTGCGCAATAGCAGTCTCGATTACACAGCACGCGCCACCATCGTCAATACCTCAACTGGTCAAGACGGCGCAGACTTGGCGCAACTGAAAGACTTGACCATTCCAGTTCGCATCAGCGGGCCATTCGATAAATTAGGCTATCAGTTGCAGTTCGCCCAGATCTCAAGCGAAGCTTTGAAATCCGCCTTTAAAGCGAAAGCCGCGCCGGTCTTAGAAGAGAAGAAAAAAGAATTGAAAGAAAAAGTAAATGAGCAATTGAAGGACAAATTGAAAGGTTTGTTCGGGCAGTAAGTTGATTATTCAAAATCAAAAAATCAACTTAGGTTGCTAGAAAAACGTAAGCCGTCCAAACATGTAATCAAGGGTATGGTGGCAGGAAGAAGCGGTTCCACTGCCACCGCGCCTTGCCATGCAAACGCTTGCCCTTCCAGGCTTTGCGGCTCCCCTATCCATTCACGTGAGATGTAAAAGTGCAGGCGCACATGGGCGTGTGGGTAAATGTATTCGACGCCACACCATGGTTCCGCAGTCAGAATTTGTATTCCTAGCTCTTCCATAAATTCGCGTTCGAGTGCCGCCAGAATATCTTCACCCTCTTCGACTTTACCGCCAGGGAATTCCCAGTAACCAGCATAAGGCTTCCCCTCCGGCCGCTGTCCCAATAGGACATCGCCGTTGGCTTGCATCAAAATGCCGACTGCGACATTGACCGGGCTTGCGTTCATAGTATCAACTTCAAAAAATGGGAGTAAGGAAACCTAATTGTGACGGCCAGCAAAATCGCGGGCAAATTGCCATGCGACGCGACCAGAACGTGAGCCTCGTTGCAAAGCCCAACGCAAAGCATCGCCACGCGCGGCCGCAATTTGTTCGGGCGTGCATGAAAAACTGTGCAACCAATGCGCGACAATATCTAAATAATCGTCTTGTTTGAACGGATAAAACGAGACCCACAAACCAAAGCGTTCAGACAAGGAGATTTTCTCCTCAACTGTTTCGCCCGGGTGCAAATCGCCATCCTCGTCATGGGTGTAGCTGGCGTTATCCGACATTCTCTCTGGCATCAGATGACGCCGATTCGATGTCGCATAGATCAGCACATTGTCAGCCTGAGCCGAGATACTGCCATCTAAAGCGACCTTCAATGCCTTATAACCCGCTTCGCCATCTTCAAACGACAGATCATCACAAAACAAAATAAATTTTTCTGGGCGCTCTGCTATTAAGTCGATGATATCTGGCAAGTCACACATATCGGCTTTATCAACTTCAATCAATCGCAAACCCTGCTCGGCAAATTCTTGTAAACAGGCTTTAATTAAAGACGATTTCCCAGTGCCGCGAGCGCCAGTCAACAAAACATTATTGGCCGGCTTTCCCTCAACAAATTGGCGCGTGTTTTGCGCGATCAATTCTTTTTGTGGCGTGATATGTTGCAGGTCATCGAATGTCAATTTGGCAGTATGTTTAACGATCTGCAAAAACCCCTGGCCGCTGCGTTTACGCCAACGAAATGCCGTTGCCAAGCGCCAGTCTGGCATTGGCTCAGGTGGCGGCAAATAGGCTTCCAAGCGATTTAACAAGTGCTCGGCACGGCTTAAGAATTGATCAAGTTGGGACATGAGGTAATTGCCGAATCAAGAACGATAATCAGCATTAATCGAAACATAGTCATGCGACAAATCACAGGTCCAAACTGTCGTACTTGCCATGCCGCGCGCGAGCTTTACGCGTATCGTGATTTCACTTTGTTTCATTACGCGCTGGCCATCTTCTTCGCGATAATCAGGATTACGTCCACCATTTTTGGCAACCCAGACATCATCAAGGTACAGATTTAACTTACCAACTTCTAAGTCGTTCACACCAGCGTAGCCAATCGCCGCCAAAATACGACCTAGATTCGGATCAGAAGCGAAGAAAGCGGTCTTCACTAAAGGTGAATGGGCAATGGAATACGCAATTTTGCGACATTCTTCGACATCACGGCCTTCTTCCACCACGATGCTCATGAACTTGGTCGCACCTTCGCCATCGCGAATAATCATGTGTGCTAATTTTTGCGATAAAGCGATGACCGCGTCAGCTAGCGCTTGATACTCTGGTGTATCAAGTTCATTGATTTCTAATGCCGATGTGCCAGTGGCGATCAACATAAAAGAATCATTGGTAGACGTATCGCCATCAATCGTGATGCAATTAAATGATTGATCGGCGGCCTTCTTCACCAAATGGTCAAGTACAGTTTGTGACACTTTGGCATCCAAAGCCAGATAGCCAAGCATGGTCGCCATATTGGGTTTGATCATACCCGCGCCTTTACTGATGCCCGTCATCGTCACCGGGATGCCATTAATCACCACTGAACTTGACGCAGCTTTTGGCTGTGTGTCGGTGGTCATAATCGCTTCGGCTGCGTGGAACCAATTGTCTTCACTCAAACTCGCAATGGCAGCGGGCAAACCAGCGATCAAACGATCCACCGGCAATTGTTCAAGAATCACGCCTGTCGAAAATGGCAACACTTGTGAAGGCTCGCATCCTAGGTATTCAGCAAGCGCGGCGCAAGTCGCGTTGGCAGCTGCCAAGCCCGCATCGCCAGTACCGGCATTGGCATTACCTGTATTCACAACCAACGCGCGTATCGGTCCGACTGCCATGTGGGGACTTTCCAAATGCGCTTTACACACCTGCACTGGCGCTGCACAAAAACGATTGGTCGTAAAAACACCTGCCACCGTCGCACTTGGCGCCAACTTCATCACCAACAAATCTTTACGATTTGCTTTGCGTATGCCCGCTTGAGCGTAGCCCAGTTCGATACCTTTCACTGGTTTCAAATCGGCGGCGAGTGGAATGGGGGAATTAACGGCCATGGTGTCAGTCCTAGAATGGTGATGAAAAGTAAGCCGTTATTGTAGGATATTTTAGAGTTGTAGTTTCCTTAGAGTCACAAAAAAACACCTTTTATAGCTTCTACGTCTATCAGGGTCAATTGGTCCATGGTGTTAGAATAACTTCGCCACGCAAAGCATCAATTTCAGGAGAACTCATTTTGCACCATAACATTTCCTTAATCACCACCTTAGCAGCAGGCTTTGGCTTTGCACTGATCTTTGGTTTTATCGCAGAAAAGATCAAACTGCCTGCCTTAGTTGGCTATTTGGTCGCGGGAATCTTAATTGGCCCCGCCACGCCCGGCTTTGTTGCCGATGCGAATATCGCTGCACAATTATCTGAGATCGGGGTGATGTTATTGATGTTTGGAGTCGGTCTGCATTTTTCCTTAAAAGATCTATTGGAAGTTAAGCGCATTGCCCTACCAGGTGCCATTCTACAAATGGCCTTTGCAACTGGGCTGGGCATGTTCATGGCATGGTGTCTAGGTTGGAGTCTAGGAAGTGGTCTGGTGTTCGGCTTGTCGCTCTCTTGTGCCAGCACCGTCGTGCTTTTAAAGGCTTTGGAAGCGCGTGGCATTTTGGATTCGATGAATGGACGCATCGCAGTTGGCTGGCTGGTGGTGGAAGACCTAGCAACTGTCCTCTTCCTGGTGTTGTTACCAGCGCTCGCTGGCGTCTTGGGTGGCACCATCCCCACGAGCTCACCTGAAACACCGCTTTGGATGGCACTTGGAAAAACTTTATTGCAAGTTGCTGCCTTCATCGTCTTGATGCTCGTCGTCGGTCGGCGCGCGCTGCCTTGGTTGTTATGGCAGGTATCGCGTACGGGTTCGCGTGAATTATTTACCTTAGCAGTAATCGCATGTGCGATCGGAATTGCTTATGGTGCCTCTGCGCTGTTTAGCGTGTCTTTCGCGCTCGGTGCTTTTTTTGCAGGCACGGTGATGCGCGAATCAGAATTTAGTCATCGTGCTGCGGAGGAATCGCTCCCTTTACGCGATGCCTTCTCAGTGTTATTTTTCGTCTCAGTCGGCATGTTATTTGATCCGGTAATCGTGCTCGAACAACCTTTGCATGTGTTGGCGGTGGTGGCGATTATTATTCTTGGTAAAGCGCTCGCAGCGGTCGCTCTTGTGATCGCATTCCGCTACCCACTCAACACCGCGTTGACAGTCGCGGCGAGTCTGGCACAAATCGGTGAGTTCTCATTTATTCTGGCCGGCCTTGGTGTCAGCTTAGGCTTGCTACCCATCGAGGGCATGAGTTTAATTCTCGCGAGTGCTTTGATTACGATCGCGCTCAATCCCGTATTGTTTGCGTTGGTCGAACCTATCCGTCGCTGGACGCTGGCAAACTCACAAGCAGCACGCAATCTGGAACAAAGACAAGATCCTTACGCAGAATTACCACAAAGCACGGACGGTAAATATCTGCAAGGGCAAATCGTGTTAGTCGGCTACGGCCGTATAGGCAGCAGAATCGGCGCGACTCTCAAAGAGCAACATATTCCCTTTGTCGTGGCGGAACAAAATCGCGAACTGGTGGAAAAAATCCGCAGTGAAGGCGTCGTCGCCGTATCCGGCAATGCGGCAGAAGCTGCGGTTTTAGTACAAGCACACATTCACACTGCAGCGATGTTAGTGATCGCCATCCCCGATACCTTACATGCGCGCCAAATGATCAAAACCGCTCGCACACTCAATCCCGAGATTGAAATCATCCTGCGGGCTGATAGCGCAGACGAGATGCAATTACTCAAACAAGAAACTTCAGATCTGGTGTTTTTGGGTGAAGAAGAATTGGCGAAGGGCATGACCAGTCATGTATTGGAACGCTTTGCAGTAGGTACTGAGCAAGCCGTTAAGGCGCATTGAACATTTTTCGTCAAAGGCTTTACTTGTTTCAAATCGACAGGAATTGGATAAAAGCCACAGAAATCCATTGATGCTGAACCAATGAATTGCTAGCTTCAGCTACAAGAACATCGGCTATTGGACTTTGCAGCCCAATCTACTCGCTAGCCTCATCCTTAAAACAAAAACGCCCGACATTTTCTGAATGAATCTTTAGAAAATGTCGGGCGTTCTTCTTTATAGCGGACAGTTTAGAGCGCTGTTATATCGCATTCCCAAGTATCGGCCCTTTTCCACTATATTTATCCAGAGCCAAATAAATCACCGGCGTGATAAACAAAGTAATCGCTTGCGAGAAGATCAAACCACCGACTACAGCCAAACCCAGTGGTTGACGTAACTCCGCGCCAGCACCTAGTCCCAAAGCAATTGGTAGCGCACCGACCAAAGCTGCCAGCGTGGTCATCATGATCGGACGGAAACGCTCAATACAGGCTTCGCGTATGGCTTCTGGTGGGTTCATGCCGCGATGCCTTTGTGCATCGAGAGCGAAATCGATCATCATAATGGCGTTTTTCTTGACGATACCAATCAAGAGCAAAATACCGATGGTCGCAATCAAGGTTAAGTCCTTACCAAACAATTGCAGCATCAAGAGAGCGCCAACCGCAGCAGATGGCAAGCCTGCCAAAATCGTGATCGGGTGAATAAAGCTTTCATACAAGACACCCAACAAGACATAGATCACCAGCAGCGCGGAGATGATCAAGATCATTTGTCCAGCTTGCGAATCTTTAAACACGGCAGCATCACCACCGTAGGAAGTGATCACTGAGGATGGCAATTTGATCTCATCTTTAAATTTATCGATCTTATTCGTCGCATCACCTAAGGGCATATCAGGTGCCAGATTGAACGACACAGTTACGGCTTGTAACTGCCCAACGTGATTGATGGCGGTCGGTCCCACGGTACGTTTGACGGTAGCAAAACTCGACATCGGTACTAAATTCCCGGTGTTACTGCGTACATAAATGGCACCGATGGCGGCCTCGTCTTTTTTATCTTCAGGCCCGACCTCCAATACCACCGCGTAGCTATCGACACTGGTAAATAGAGTTGCGATTTGACGTTCACCAAACGCGCTATATAAAGCCGCGCGAATCGCATCAATGCCCACACCTAAAGAGTTAGCGCGATCTCGGTCGATTTCTATCGAGGCTTGCAAGCCCTTTAGTTGTGAGTCAGTCGTCACATCTTTGAAACCGGGATCAGCACGCATTTTGTCTTGCATTTTGAATGCCCAGCTACTGAGCTCGCTAGCATTCACGCTTTGCATAATGAATTGGTACTGGCTCTTGCTTGGACGACCACCCAGTTGTAAGTTCTGCGTTGGGCGCAAAAACACGGTGATACCTGGGACGGCCTTTAATTTATTCCGCAAGCCTTCAACGACTTCCTTCATAGGCTTACGTTGATCGCGTGGTTTAAGATTAATAAAACCACGTCCGGTATTTTGTGAGCCGCCACCACCGTGAAATGAAGATACCGTCAATACGTTAGGATCATCACGCAAAATTTTCGCGACTTTTTCCTGCAAGATCACCATCGCGGGAAACGAGGTATCTTCAGCCGCTTCAGTTGAGACATTAAGTTGACCAATGTCTTCTTCTGGGAAGAAACCTTTCGGAATCGCATTAAACAAATACGCGGTAGCAGCGAAAGTCAGGAACGCCACGAATAACACAAATTTCCTATGGGCTAAAGCCAAGTCCAATCCACGTGTGTAGGCGTTCAAGGAGGCATTGAAGCCACGCTCAAAACTATGGGTCAAGGCGCCCATCCATTTTGACGGTGGCAAATGATCGCTCTCCGCTTTTAAGAAACGACTCGCCAACATCGGTACCAAAGTTAAAGACACAAAGGCCGACACGATGATCGCCAGACTCACCACGACGGCAAACTCATGAAAGAGTTGACCGATCACGCCGGGCATAAAAAAGATAGGAATAAACACGGCGATCAAGGAAGTCGAGATCGAAATAATCGTAAACCCAACTTCGCGTGATCCTTTGAGCGCCGCCTCAAACGGAGTTTCGCCCATTTCCACGTGACGAATAATATTTTCTAGCATCACAATCGCATCATCGACCACCAGACCTACTGCCAAGGTAATCCCAAGCAAGGAAATATTATCCAAGGTGTAATCAAACGCCCATAGCAAACATACGGCACCGATCAGAGACACTGGCAAAGACAAGGCCGGGATAATTGTCGCCACCATGTGACGCAAAAATAAAAAGATCACCACGATCACTAAGAAAATCGTGAGCAGCAAAGTCAGATTCACATCGTGCAAAGAGTCACGTACGGAGACTGATCTATCATTGGCTAAAGTAATATTTACAGAAGCTGGCAATTGCGCTTTAAAGCCTGGAATCGCCGCTTTGATGGCATCGACCACCTTGACCGTATTGGCATCAGTTTGTCGCTGGATCGCCAACATAATTGCTGGCTCACCGTTAAAATTGCCAACTGATTTGACGCTCTCGTAACTGTCTTCCACACTGGCGACGTCACGCAAACGCACAACTTGGCCACCCTTGTTGCTAATAATAATGCTGGCGAACTCAGCCGCATTTTGTAATTGCTTATTCGCGACGATGGTTAAAGTTTGTTTATCGCCATCGAGTGTACCGACAGGCGCAATCGAATTCGCTGCGCGGATACTGGTAGTGATTTCATCAAAGCCAATATTGCGACTCGCCAAGGCACCCGGATCAACACGGATACGCACCGCATAACGACGGATACCAAAAATATTCACCTGCGCCACACCGGCTAAGGTCGAAAGATTTGGCGAAATTAAATGTTCCGCGTAATTAGTCAGTTCAGCCAAGCTTAAAGACGGCGAAGTCAATGCCAAAACCAATACGGCAGAATCGGCCGGATTCACTTTACGATACGATGGCAGCGAGGTCATCTCTATCGGTAAGGCGCGTTGTGCACGCAGTAAGGCGGCTTGCACATCAACAGCAGCATCATCGACATTACGACTAGCATCAAATTCTAAAGTCAGCGAAGTCGAACCCAAGGTGCTACTAGAACTGATCGTAGCTAAACCGGGGATGGTAGAAAATTGTTTTTCTAAAGGTAGTGCCACAGAAGTTGCCATGGTTTCAGGACTCGCACCGGGCAAACCTGCACCGACACTGATCACCGGGGTGTTATAACTTGGCAAGGCCGCAATTGGGATCATGCGGTAGGCCAAGATGCCGGCGACAACGATAGAAATATTCAGCAATATCGTCATCACGGGACGACGGATAAATAACTCCGATAAATTCATGATGCACTCGCAGAAGATACGGTTGCACTTGCGCTTGCGCTTCCCGATGCTGCCGTGCCAACTGCAGCACTATTACCCGTTTTCTTTGTTTCGCCTTCGCTCTTAGTCTTGCCATCGCCCTCGACACGCTCTTTGACGGGCACACCAGGGCGGAGATTTTGCTTACCTTCCAACACGACTTTCATACCTGATTCTAAGCCGGAAACGATGGCATCATTTTCAAAACTATATTGGAGCTGGACTTTCTTTTGCTCCGCCTTGCCCTCAGCATCGACTACAAAAACGCTCACCGCATTGACGCCCATCACCAGCGCATCGCGTGGTACCACGATCACGTCTTTCAAGGTCAGTACACTTAAGTCCACATTAGCATAAGCGCCAGGCCACAATTTCATTTCCTTATTATCGAACACCGCTTTGACTTTCACCGTGCCAGAAATGGCATCGACTGCGTTATCGATAAACTGCAATTTACCTTTGAAGCGCGCTTTATTATCCGGCAAGCTGGCATTGGCGACACTATCGCCACGCTTCATACTGTCTAGGGCATCGAATAAATTCCGTTGCGGGAGTGGGAATGTAATCGCTATCGGGTCCATTTGCGTTATCGTTACCAAAGCGGCCCCTGCCGTACTCGGCTGCACTAGTGAACCTGGAAATACATTGATCAAACCTGTACGTCCACTGACCGGCGCGACAATACGACTGTAACCCAAGCTAACTTTTGCGGCAGCCAAAGCAGCTTTGGCGCCATCCACCACGGCTTGCTGGGCTTTGACAGTCGTTTGCGCGGCATCGACGACACTTTGGGATTGAAATTTCTTCTCAAATAACTCTTTGCTACGTGCGAGTTGGCGTTGATTCTCTGCCAAGCTTGCAAGTTCTTTGTCTAACTGTGCTTGGGCTTTATTCACATTGACCGTGTCTGTGCGGTTATCCAAGGTAAATAATAAATCGCCGGCGCGGACGAACTGACCTTCTTTAATGTGGACACGTTCAATCACACTGCTGACCTGCGGACGCACGTCAACGATATTCAAGGATGACACCACACCATTCGCCTGTAATTTGACTTCGTAGTCTTGTTTTTTTGCGAGCACCGTATTGACCGTGACTGGGCGATTCTTATCACCTTTGCCACCTATGGTTTGACCTGTGACTAATTCTGTACTTTCAGAACCGCCTTTTTTCCACATCCAATAGCCGCCCCCGGCAAGAGCGATGGATAAAGCAAGTACCGTGATTTTTGTGTTTTTCATGTTGGTTTGGTTTTCTGGTCGAAGCACTTTAGACAGTTTGCGCTGGGAAAGTTCTGTAACACACTGTAAATCTGTGCCTGTTTTCTGGTTCAAATCAGCTTAGCCAATGAATAATAAAATAGCTAAGTGATAAAAATCAAAAAACATATGTTTTGTTGACGTACGGCATCTTAACAAAGAAAAAGCCAGCACTCAGGCTGGCTTGGTTCTTTTATACGCTTTGTTACGAAAATTACGACATAGGAAAGTTTTTTCCCTAAGTTAAACGACTGCGCCGTCAGTTTCGTCTTTTTCTTTCACTGGTTTGATCAGATCTTCACGCTTGACACCCAACCACATCGCGATTGCAGCAGCCACGAAAACAGAAGAGTAAATACCAAACAAAATACCAATCGTCAGAGCAATCGCAAAACCATGCAAAGTTGGCCCACCAAAGAACAACATCGACAACACCATCATCTGCGTTGAACCATGGGTGATGACTGTACGTGAGATCGTGCTAGTAATCGCATTATCGATAACTTCGGTCACGGTTGCCTTACGCATTTTCATGAAATTTTCACGGATACGATCAAAAATAACCACAGATTCGTTGACTGAATATCCCAAGACCGCCAATATCGCTGCCAACACCGCGAGATCAAATTCCCATTCAAAGTAGGCGAAGAAACCCAGAATAATCACCACGTCATGCAAGTTCGCGATAATCGCAGAAACTGCGTATTTCCATTCAAAGCGTATGGCTAGATACGCCATCACGCCGACGATCACGAATAACAAGGCCATCAAGCCATCATGCGCCAATTCATCACCAACCTGCGCGCCAACTAAGGCTGTACGCTGAAGCTTCACATCGGGATGATCAGTTCTCAAAGCACTCATCACACGCTCATTTTGCGTAGTAATCATCGCATTGAGTTCTTTTTCACTTGGCTTAGCAGCACCGTCCGAAACTTTAGGCAAAGGCAAACGAATCACCACGTCTTGAGCCTTACCAAAAGTCTGTACCACGACTTCATTCAAACCCAAGGCCTTAATGCTGTCGCGAATCTTGTCAGTATTTGCCGCTTGACTATAGCTAACCTCCATCGAAGTACCGCCAGTAAATTCCACAGACAAATGCAAACTCTTTGTCACAAGAAAATACACAGCTGCAACGAAAGTTAAAGCAGAGATGACATTAAAAATCAGCGCATTGCGCATGAAAGGTATGTCGCGTTTAATTCGGAATAATTCCATGATAAATCCCTAAATCTTTTCTGTAATTGACTAAGTGCTGAGTGGACTATGCTTAATCAGCAGGTTTCCAAATCTGACCAATCGAAATAGAAGCCAATTTCTTTTTGCGTCCATACCAAAGATTGACCACACCACGCGAGACAAACACCGCGGAGAAAATCGAAGTCAAAATACCCAAACAGTGAACGATCGCAAACGCTTTAATTGGACCAGAGCCAAACACCAACAAAGCCAAACCAACGATCAAGGTCGTCACGTTGGAATCGAGAATCGTCGCCCAAGCACGATCAAAACCTTGCGTGATCGCGTTTTGCGGTGAATTACCACCACGCAGCTCTTCACGGATACGTTCATTAATCAAAACGTTAGCGTCAATCGCCATACCCAGTGCCAGTGCAATCGCCGCCATACCTGGCAAGGTCAAGGTCGCTTGCATCACCGACAAAATACCAACTAACAATAACAAGTTAACCGCTAAGGCAAACACGCTGAAGAATCCAAAAATCATGTAATACACGATCATGAACACAGCGATGGCGGCAAAGCCGTACATTGTGGAGTGAATACCTTTAGTGATATTTTCCGCACCCAATTGCGCACCGATCGTGCGTTCTTCGATAACTTCCATCGGCGCTGCTAAAGCACCAGCGCGTAACAGTAATGCGAGTTCATTTGCATCATTGGTGGAACGCATACCTGTGGTTTGAAACTTATTGCTGAACAGACCTTGAATCGTCGCCACCTGCAACAATTCGCCCTTACCTTTTTCAAACAAGACAAAGGCCATACGTTTACCAACGTTTTGACGAGTCGCTTCACCCATGCGACGACCGCCTTCGCTATTCAAATCGATGCTCACTGCAGGCTGTTGATTTTGATCGAAACTTGCTTGCGCGCCAGTGATGGCGTCACCTGTGACGATAGGATCTTTATACAAAATTGCAGGACCGCCGCGACCAACTTTAAACATTTCGGAACCGAATGGTACAGCCGTATTTTCATCGACTGGGCCGATCACACTTTCATCAACCAAACGCACTTCCAATGTCGCGGTACGACCGATAATCGATTTTGCGCGCGCTACATCTTGCACGCCAGGTAATTGCACGACGATACGATCTGCGCCTTGTTGCTGAATAATCGGTTCTGCAACACCAATTTCATTCACACGCTTGGACAAAGCGGCAATATTTTGCTTCACGCCTTCGTTCATCAGATTCGTCAAAGCATCTGGTTTCATCGAGACTTTGATAGACAAGTCCGTGTTATCCGGTGTCACCACATTGTCGAGTAAATTCACGTCATTCATTTGACGTGCGATGACGTCACGTGCCTTTTTGCGTGTATCAGCGTCACGGAATTTGATGGTGACAGAAGAAGCATCGCGCGAAATACCAGCGTGGCGTACTTCTTTATCTTTCAATGTGCTACGGATGCTTGATTGCAAGGCATTCAAGCGATTATTGAGAACCGCAGAAGTATCGACCTTCATCAAGAAATGCACACCACCGCGCAAATCCAAACCTAAGTACATAGGAAAGGCGTGCAGTTTTTGCATCCATTCTGGCGTGTTCGGTAACAGATTCAGGGCCACGGTATATAAGGGATCACTAGGATCAAGATTCAGACCTTTTTCCAGTGCTGCCTTCGCTTTAAACTGCAAATCCGTATTGGCAAAACGCGCACGCACAGAGCCTTGAATACCATTAAAGTCATAAGAAAAACCGGTTGAGCTGATGCCAGCTTCCTTCAACACTTTTTCTACCTGCGCGATCATGCTTTGGTCCACCTTGACAGTGGCCTTCATGCTATTGACTTGCACAGCGTATGAATCACCGAAAAAATTTGGTGAAGCATACAAAACACCAAAGATCAGCGAAATCAATATGATGATGTACTTCCAGAGAGGATAACGATTCATAGCGAGAGTCTAAATAAATACAGCACAATAAGAACAATAGAAAACTAAACAACGAAAATAACGAAGGGGCAAACTTTCAAATTTGCCCCTTATGCTGCGCCAGCGAATGTTATTTCAGTGTACCTTTTGGTAGCAGTGTGGTGACTGCACTTTTTTGGATCTGGATATCGACGCCATTGCTAACCTCGACAGACACGAATGCGTCGGATACTTTCGTAACTTTACCCGCGATCCCGCCAGCAGTGATGACTTCATCGCCTTTAGCCAACGCATCCAACATCGATTTTTGTTCTTTTTGACGTTTCATCTGCGGACGAATCATCACGAAGTACAAAACCACAAACATCAAAATGATAGGCAAAAAGCTCATCAAAGAAGATTCAGGACTTGCTGCACCAGCAGCTTGTGCATAAGCATTAGAAATAAACACGATAAAACTCCATTTAATAATTTTTTCAAAACAAATCAGACACTTGCACGCATCTTGGGGCAATCTTGAAGATTTAAAGCCCTACAACACTCTTGCCAAAACCATCAGCATTTTCATGCCTAGCAACAAAGCGCAACATTCTAGCATCTTGATCGCCGGATTCTGCCAATTCGGCCGAGACAGTCGAAAACTTGTTGTGCAAACGATTCTTTGAGGCAAATTCGGCAAAACCTACCTAAATCGCGCCCTTACACCCCACGCGCCCGATCCGCCTTAAATTGCGCAACGAACTCAGGGAAACGGTCTTCATCCAAAGACAAACGAATCTGGCGGAACAAATCGAGGTAGTAATGCAAATTGTGTATCGTATTTAAACGAGCGCCCAAGATTTCGCCAGTGCGGTGTAAATGATGCAAGTAAGCGCGGGAGAAATTTTTGCAGGCGTAGCAGGTGCACGTTTCGTCCAATGGCGCTTTATCTTCTTTGTAGCGGGCGTTTTTGATTTTGACATCGCCAAAGCGGGTGAAAATCCAGCCGTTACGTGCATTGCGAGTTGGCATCACGCAGTCGAACATATCGATGCCGTTGGCCACACCAGCGACTAAGTCTTCAGGTGTGCCTACGCCCATTAGATAGTGCGGTTTGTTTTCTGGCAGTTTTGGGCCGACATGCGAGAGGATGCGTAGCATGTCTTCTTTTGGTTCACCAACCGACAAGCCGCCGATTGCCATGCCATCGAAGCCCATTTCGTTTAACGCAGCTAAAGATTCGTCGCGCAGATTTTCAAACATGCCGCCTTGTACGATGCCGAATAAGGCATTTGGATTTTCGCCACCTTTGAATTCATTCATCGAACGTTGTGCCCAGCGCAAAGACATGCGCATGGATTTGCCGGCTTCTTCGCTCGTAGCTGGACGACCGTCGATTTCGTACGGGGTGCATTCGTCGAATTGCATGACGATGTCGGAATTCAAAGCACGTTGGATTTGCATCGAGATTTCAGGCGACAAGAACAAGCGCTCGCCACTAATCGGTGAGGCAAACTTCACGCCTTCTTCGGTGATCTTGCGCATTGCGCCAAGTGAGAATACTTGAAATCCACCAGAGTCCGTCAGGATAGGTTTGTCCCAACCCATGAAATCATGCAGACCGCCAAACTTATTGATGACGTCCAAACCTGGGCGCAGCCACAGGTGAAAGGTATTACCCAAAATAATGTGGGCGTCGATTTCTTTCAGTTCGAGCGGCGACATCGCCTTCACCGAACCGTAAGTGCCGACAGGCATAAAGATCGGCGTTTCGATCACGCCATGATCAACCGTGATACGACCACGTCGCGCGGCTGTGGTTTTGTCTTTTTTGAGTAATTGAAATTGCAGCATAGGATTTACCGACCTAAATAAAAATTGTAACTAGAAAATTTAAACGTTTAACTGTGAATGCACAGAATTGACAGTCACCAATCAAATAAGCTCAACACGACTTGGTGTCATCCCTGCGAAGGCAGGGATCCAGTGTCTTTCGGCTTTTACGCCGTTGGATTCCCGCCTTCGCGGGAATGACGACAAATCAATCAAGAGCTTAGCTGAACGGCATTGCAGACATCACAGAAGTTCGTACTTAATGTCTCTGCGTACTCCGCGCCTCTGCGGTTCAATGCTTTCTTTATGAGCGATTCGTCAACAACATCGCATCACCATAACTAAAGAAACGATATTTCTGTGCAATCGCATGGGCATACGCTTCACGTATCGCATCGTAACCCGCAAATGCTGATACCAGCATCATTAATGTAGACTTTGGCAAATGGAAATTCGTAATTAAACGGTCCACAGTAATGAAACGATAGCCTGGCGTGATGAACAAACAGGTATCGTCACTGCCTGCTAACAGCTCACCAGTTTGTGACGCCGATTCAATTGCACGCATACTGGTAGTGCCAACACAGACCACATTTTTACCAGCAGCTTTGGTCGCGCGCACTGCCGCTACAGTTTCTTCTGGTACGGTGTACCACTCGCTATGCATATCGTGCTTGCTTAAGTCTTCGGTACGCACAGGTTGGAAAGTCCCAGCGCCAACGTGCAAAGTGACGAACGCGAGTTGTATGCCTTTGGCTTTACATTTTTCCAAAAGCACTTCGTCAAAATGCAAACCTGCGGTAGGTGCAGCGACTGCACCCGGAACGCGTGAGTACACGGTTTGGTAGCGGTGTTCATCGAAATCATCGGCTTCATGATTGATATATGGAGGCAATGGCAGGCGGCCGTATTTCTCGATGAGTTCGAACACATCATCAGGGAAATGCAAGGTGAAAAACTCACCAGCACGTTCGCCAACTGTGACATCGAAGGCATCAGCCAAGCGGATTTTGCTACCTGCCAAAGGCGATTTGGAAGCGCGCAATTGCACATGCACAATGTGTTCGTCATTCGTATTTTTGATCACACGCTCGACCAGCATTTCAACTTTGCCGCCGGTTTCTTTGGCACCGAAAAAACGTGCTTTCAATACGCGGGTATCGTTAAATACCAGCAAATCACCTGCGTCAAGTTGATCGACGATGTCAAAAAATTGACGGTCAACGATGCCAGTATCACTGACGTGCAAGAGGCGCGACGCCGTGCGATCCGGCAAAGCGGTCTGCGCGATCAGCTCGGGTGGGAGTTCAAAATCAAAATCACTGAGTGAGTACATATTTACACCAAATAAACAAACTACCGAAGGAAACCGTAGGGCGGGTTGCAACCCGCCATGATCAACCGGTACCGAGTTTGGCCGGAACCAAGTTTTACCCGAACCTATTTTGGCGGGTTACAACCCGCCCTACTTAAAATTCACATCACTGTATAAAAAACCAGTAGAATCACGCGAATTACTTTCCGCGCATCACTTTTAAGACCAACCCGCCATTTTACCCTATGTCAGCAAGCGCACCTACTCAGCCTGCCAGCAAGAAGAAAGCTGCTCCCGCCAAGCCTGTGCGCTTGGAAGACAAATTTGCCAAACTAGGTCTGCGTTCTGACATGGATTTCGTTCTGCATTTACCGATGCGCTACGAAGATGAGACGGAAGTCGTGTCCATGCGCGATGCCGGTTTTCGTGGTGGTAGCTCGGTGCAAGTCGAAGGTGAAGTCACCGAATGTGATATTCAATATCGACCACGTCGTCAACTCGTGGTCACGATTAGCGACAATACCGGACAAGTTGTCCTACGCTTTTTAAATTTTTACGGCAGCCAAATCAAACAGATGGCAGTCGGCATGCGAGTCAGAGCTCGCGGTGAGCTTCGCCACGGTTTTTTCGGTGCGGAGATGGTACATCCAACCTATAAAATGGTGAATGAAGGTGCGGCATTACCCACCTCATTGACACCGGTGTATCACGCTGGCGACGGTGTCTCGCAAACCATGCTGCGCAAAGCCATTACTAGTGCGCTCAATAAAGTGCGATGGTACGACACGCTCTCCCCTGCTCTACTGCAGGAAATGGGCTTGCAAGATTTTGAATCGGCAGTGAAGTTACTACACAATCCGCCGCCGGATGTTGATCAGTATGCCTTGCTGGAACACGAGCATCCAGCTTGGGAACGTATGAAGTTCGATGAGCTACTAGCGCAACAGTTATCACTCAAACGGGCACAAGCCTCACGACGTTCTCAAGGTGCGACCGCGCTGCCTATCGTTGGGACATTGACGCACGCTTTCTTAGCGACTTTGCCTTTCAAACTAACGGGAGCCCAAGAACGCGTCTTGGAAGAAATTCGCGCCGATCTTAAACAAGAGTTTCCCATGCAAAGATTATTGCAGGGCGACGTCGGTAGCGGCAAAACCATAGTCGCCGCGCTCGCCGCCACGCAAGCAATTGACAGCGGCTATCAAGCAGCTTTGATGGCACCGACCGAGATTTTGGCGGAACAACATTTTCGTAAAGTCGCGGGCTGGCTAGAACCTCTAGGCGTAAAAACAGCGTGGCTGACCGGTAGTTTAAAGAAGAAAGAGAAAGAACAAGCAAACGCCCTCATCGCTTCCGGTGAAGCACAACTGGTGATTGGCACCCACGCGCTGATTCAAGACAGTGTGCAATTTGCTAAATTGGGTTTAGTCATCGTCGATGAACAACATCGCTTCGGTGTGGCGCAAAGACTCACGCTACGTAACAAAGCTGAAGCCGGCAAAACTCCACATCAACTAATGATGTCAGCAACACCGATTCCACGTACTCTGGCGATGACCTACTACGCGGATCTTGAAGTGTCAGTGATCGATGAACTGCCGCCAGGACGCACACCCATCGTTACGCGCGTGGTCGATCAGAATCGCCGTGATGAAGTGATAGAACGCGTACACGCCGCAGCGCAAGAAGGCAAACAAGTATATTGGGTCTGCCCGCTGATCGAAGAATCCGAAGCCCTGCAATTACAAACTGCAACAGACACACACGCGATGCTCAGTGCCGCTTTGCCTGACTGTCGAGTTGGTCTAGTACACGGCAAACTCAAGCCCACTGAGAAGCAGATCGTGATGGATGCCTTCACTCGCAATGAAGTACAAGTCTTGGTAGCAACGACCGTGATTGAGGTCGGCGTCGATGTGCCGAATGCGAGCCTGATGGTGATCGAACATGCTGAACGCTTTGGTCTGTCCCAGTTACACCAATTGCGTGGTCGTGTTGGTCGCGGTGCGGCTGCCAGCGTTTGCTTATTGCTGTATCAGGGCCCGCTCGGTCACACCGCCAAACAACGCTTACTGACTATGCGTGAAAGTACGGATGGTTTTGAAATTGCCCGAAAAGATTTAGAACTACGCGGCCCGGGTGAATTTTTAGGGGCACGGCAATCAGGCGAAGCACTGCTACGTTTTGCCAATCTGGAGAAAGACCAATATTTAGTTGAGAAAGCCCGCAATCTGGCGGTGCAGTTATTGGCACATGATATGCCGACTGTCGAAGCGCATTTGCAGCGATGGATGGGCCATAGAGAAGAATTTTTAAGAGTTTAGTGATTGATCCATATCAGCTAGATGAGTTTCTCGAAAAATTTCCAAACTCTCTGGGTATCTTTTCAGTTATCTTATCGCTTATGCATTTTGGTAGCGAGATGATGGTGGAGGCATTTCTTGATTGCTCAAGGCTTCGCATCCACAAAGCAACATCGTCGATTGGTCGCTTGTAGAATACAGGAGTGCCAAAAAAAGTTTCAACGTTAACTTTGATTTCCACCTTATTTTCAATGTAGTCAAACAGGAGTCCACATGAGTTTAGATTTTTCAGGTCGCGTTGCTATCGTTACTGGTGCTGGTGGTGGTCTTGGTCGTGAACACGCTTTGGCACTTGCCAAACGTGGCGCCAAAGTCGTTGTCAATGATCTTGGTGGTGCACGAGATGGATCAGGCGGCTCGGCAACGGCCGCACAAGTGGTGGTCGATGAAATCATTGCGGCTGGCGGTGAAGCCATCACGAACAGTGCCTCCGTAACCGACTTTGCGGCAGTTCAGGCGATGGTGCAGGAGACGCTGGAAAAATGGGGGCGCATCGATATACTGATCAACAACGCCGGTATTTTGCGTGACAAATCTTTCGGTAAAATGGAGCTCGATGATTTTAAATTAGTTATCGACGTGCACCTGATGGGCAGCGTAAATTGTTGTAAGGCGGTATGGCCTATCATGACAGCACAAAATTATGGTCGCATCATGATGACAACCTCGTCATCTGGTCTGTACGGCAATTTCGGCCAATCTAATTATGGCGCAGCTAAAATGGCCTTAGTCGGCCTAATGCAAACCCTATCAATCGAAGGCGCGAAACACGATATCCGCGTCAACGCACTAGCACCAACCGCGGCAACCCGCATGACCAATGGTCTATATCCAGAAGCCATGCTCAATGCGATACAAGCAAGCGATGTGGTACCAGCCATGTTGGTATTGGCCGCGCAAGATGCACCAAATCGCACAATTTTATGCGCGGGTGGTGGTAGTTTTGAGGCGGCGCATATCAGCTTAACCAAGGGCGTTTATTTAGGACGCGGCGATGACATTGATGAACAGCTGATGGCGCATCTGCAAGATGTCAAAAACAGTGAAGGCCAAATCGTTCCTGAAAATGGCATGGCGCAGGGGCATCATGAGATTATGGCGGCGATGAATCAAGCTGAGTAGCCTGCTGTTCAACGTTACATTCTTGAAAGTGCCGTGAACTGGTTTTAGCCCCTAGCCTTTAAAGGCATCGATATCTACGTAAGTTAAATAAACAGCAAAGTCCATTCACTGTCACTCCTACGTAGGCAGGAGTCCAGCGTCGTTTTGTTGAACAACGAAAGACGCTAGATTCCTGCCTACGCAGGAATGACAAGTCTTGCTCAGACTTTGACTTTGACTTACAAAAGCATACCCTAACTGCGATTGGGAAATCCGTTCCAAAAGCGAATACTAAGGCCAAATAAATCAACTTTGTTCATCAGTATCCAGACCTGGCACAACAACTGGCGCAATCCCCGCCAATGCCAATTCACAGCTATTCAAAGCCCCTTCAATAAAGCCCTGATAATCCGAATACGCTTCGCCGACAATGTGCACGTTCTTGGCACCCGAGCCAAAATCAAAAGCCTTAAACGCCTCCATTACACGCCACGATCGCACGCCTGGTTGCCAGCCATGATTAGCAGCGCCATACGGTGCGCGTGCCCAGTCACGGATGCCGTAGGTCAAAATCGAATTTTTGATATAAGCGGTTGATTCATCCACGGATTGATGGCTGAACAAATCTTTTGATTGTGCCGTCAAATGTAAGCCTGCGGCTGGGTTATCGGGGGTGTTTACGACACGATGTACATCGCGAGCGATGAACAGAGAAAAGGCATCGACGATATTCACATTTTGATCAATCTCTGCACGATCGTGTTTGTACGGCTCGGTCAGATAATGCTTCCAAAATTCGGTCGTCGGTCTATCCATATACAACAAGATCATGCCGTGACCATCGTGATCCGCATCGGGGGCGCGGCGGAAATAATGAATCTCGCGGGTCGGCATACAATTTGCGTATTGTTGCGGACGCTGATCGTAATCCCACCAAGGTTTATCGGTAACGAAAAAGACTTTCAACATCGGAAAACCATTCACGCTATCGAGTTGTTCGCTGATATGCATTGGTAAAGAATTCGCTAGCTTCAATAAAGGTAATCGGGGCAGGGCCAAAATTAATCGATCCGTTTGCAATTGTATGGTGCCGTTTTCGGTAGCGACATCAACCTCGATGCGTTTCTGACCTAAACCTACTGGGCGGAAGGATAACAAACTGTGCGCGCCCGCCGAAGTGACATTCGGATGACTACGCAAGCGCCCCAATAATCGCTCAGTGAGTCGGGCAGAACCACCGGCGATACTAGCCAGTTGTTGACCGACTGTTTTTAAAGCGCGCAGCCACCAAATAATCCATTCAATCGCATTCAGATTTTCTGGAATCATGTGATAAAAAGTACCTGTATCGCGCAGCTTCACTAAGGCTCTATGGCTCAATACACCCTGACTCGACAAGGCATTCCAAAAACCCATATTCCATAAAGGCTGACCACGCAATTGCGCGTGCTTACGCATTTGATTGAAATCTTGTTCCGTCAAACTATCTATCCAAGCCTGATCATTGGGGTCACGTCCCATCACTAGCATAATGCCGCGTTTCAAAAGTTGCAGCGAATTTAGTCCTTGTTCTTCTGGTGACAAATCTTGATCAGGCATCACCATTTCTTCCGCGCTGGGTCCGGAAAAATCCACCAAATCAACACCAAGACTGGCGCACAATTGGGCGAAGCGTGGTTGCAAGGTCGGCTCAAAACGCATGGGGCCGTATTCAGCGATGAAGCCGTCCATCTCCTCCGTTTCGATGCGCCCGCCCCAACGGTCTGCCGAACCCTCCAAAATCAAAACTGGATGCCCAGCATCGGCCAATTGCATTGCGCAGTAGAGACCGGAAACACCGCCGCCTGCGATGATGATGGGTAATATTGTCATTTATTATTTCCTGAGATGATCTTGATGGCGGCATTATAAATCGTCGCACAATAAAAAAACCGCCAAACATTTCTGATTAGCGGTTTTGATTTCAAGCTCTTTCGACTTAATCCATACTCACTTCCTTACGATTATCTTTCGACACGCGATCAATCATCTTATTGTATGGATCGACACCGACTTCAAACGGTTTGTCTTTCACCGTGATCGTGACGCTCGGTGCGTTACCTTGCAACACACGTTTTTCGATGAAGAGAACTTTCTCATCTTTTTCCTTAGCACCCGGAGCGCGGGAGAAGATAGCAATCTCGACGGCTTCGTCATAAGTACGCAGCGTTTCTTTACCTTTGCCATCGACTTCGATTTTTGCCAGATGTAATTTCATCGTCACATCCCACTGTCCATCAGCACGCTTCACTGCTTTCGCTTCTGTCACGCGATTATCGTAAAACACGATTTTTTCAAACATATCTGCAATCAAAGCGTGCTTTTCTTGCGGTGCTTCTTCGCTGATGTAGGCCAATAATTCTTTGGTCGTGGTGTACGGTGCTTGTTGATAGGCTTTGTCTTGCAAAAAGCGTTTCAAAGCGCGATTCAAAGCATCTTCACCGATCTCATCGCGCAAACGATAGAAAATCAGACTGCCCTTTTGATAATGAATATACTGCTGACCTTCAACCCGTGCTAGTGGCTGCTCTTCAATCAATTCACCACCACGACCGCGTAAGTAGCCATCGAGCTCATACTTCAAGAAACGGCGCATTTTATCTTTGCCGTATTCTTTTTCCATAACCATTAAGGCGAAGTATTGCGATAGTGATTCCATCAAGACAGTCGACCCTTGCATATTCGCACCGATGACCTGATGTCCCCACCACTGATGCGCCATTTCATGCGCCGTCACGTAAAACACATGGTCAATATCCTCTTTATCTCGCAAGTCCGCGATGAAGCCCAAGGATTCGGAGTAAGGAATCGTATTCGCAAAGGATTGCGCAAAACCAGCATAGCGAGGAAACTCCAAAATCCGCACTTGTTGATGCTGATAAGGTGTGAAATTGGCCGTGTAGTAATCCAAGGATTTTTTCGTGCTTTCTATCATGCGATCAACATTGTAAGCATGCTTTTTGTCGTAATAGATCTCAATCGGCAGGCCTTTCCAATCACCTTTTTTAACTTCCCAACGCGCCGACAAAAATGCGAAAAATGGCATCATCGGTCTATCCATTTTGTATTGGAAATAGCGACGACCTTGATCTTCCCAAGTTTTTTGCAGATACCCTGGCGCCATGGCGATTTGATCTGAGGAAGTTGAAATGGTGGTTTCAAAATTGATCCAATCAGCTTCACTACCCAAAGCGTGGTACGCACGCGCTGCTTCATCTTCCAATTTAGGCATACGTTCAGGCTCGCCCAAACCACGTTTTCTACGCTCATTGCGGTCACGCATTTCAAGGTCGGAGGCATACCCAAACTGTGGGAAGAACTCACGATTATTGAAGAAACTACCATTCAAATTCACCGTATTCGCCGCACCACTATTGGTAAAGCCGGGGTTTTCAACTGTCGTGACGAAATCCAAAGCTAGGCTATCACCGGCAGCAAGCGCTTGTTTGAGTTTGACAATACTAAAACCCAGTTTTTTGTCATCCAACACCAACTCATGTGCAGGTAAATTTTCCCATTCGGTTTTTACGCGTGTATTGAGTTGAATACGCAAAGTATCTTGAGGTAGAGCAGATTTATTCTGCAATACATAATGCCCATTGATCACCACTCTGCGCTGCTCAGGATAAATATCAACATTCGCTTTCACATCGGTCAAACGTGGATGTGGCAAGTTCTTATATTGCTTGTACTTTTTCTCGTACTCGGCGTTTTCATCCAAACCGGCAGACTTGGTTTGGTACTGATTCAACACATTGGTGTTATAGAAAATCCAGCCACCAGTAAAGACAAAGGCGGTCAAAGTCAGAGCCAATGCAAGACCAGCTTTGCTATTGAGTTTCACAAACGCCAAACGCACGCGAACCTTCCATTCCTGCGACAAGCCGCGTACCCAGAATGCTTGCGCCAAAATCAGCAACGCAACCGTAAACAAACTCCAATACAGCGTGAACCACGACCACCCATAGAGGAAATGCCCATAACCATTCATATCAGAATAAGGCGTCGCTGGCATGCCTGCAAAATTGTAAAGATTGTGATCCAAATCCAAACTGCCAAATACAATTTGTGAAATCAACACCAGAATCATCACCAAGTAACCAATGAATTTATTGTTCGTCAGCACCTGCAAAACCAAGGCAAGTAAACCAAGCAAGATAAAGCCGCTCGCCCCAAGCAAAATACCTTTCACATACAAAGCCAATTCAATCGGTGCGCCACCTTTAACTAATTGCATCAAGATGCCAGCGATTGCGCCAGCACCAAGAAAACTTAAAATCACGGCAATCAAAGCAGCCGATTTGGCTAACAAAGGCACCCAGTTCGGCACAGGCATAGCATCTACCACATCGGCAATTTTCACTTGACGCTCTTTGAATATCAGCTCACCCGCATAAAAGGTAATGATGATGATCAACATAAAATTGAAACTACCCGCCAGTACCGACAGCATATTCGTGGTCACGGGATACACCGTGGTGCCGAACATCGCACCAGACTGACTGGCGCTACCAAGAAAATTGACGATACCAAACAGCAGCATGACCAGAAAAGGCACACTCTTAAACACGGCTTTCGCATCGAATTTGAGAATATTCCAAAATTGCGTCCATGCTGTTGCAGTACCGCTGTCTTGCTGGACTTTTGGCAAGCTAACTTTGGCTAACTGAGGTGTCGCCAAACTGCTCGCTGCTTCAGCTTTCGCCTTACCAAACCAACGGCGACCAGTACCAGCACGCTGCGGTTTAAACAGAACTAATGTCAGCGCTAACAATGCCAAGCCAATACCCGCCCACAACAATCGATTCACTAGCAGATAACTATCGAGTGCAGGCAAAATCGAATTCGATTCCGCGGTCGAGAAGTAACGCACCATACGGCCATATGCACGCAGACCAAATGGATCTAGCAAAACTGCACTCCACTCATTGCTGATGTCGCGCGTGAAAGAACCGGCCACTAACCACAACACAAAAAAACCGATCACGCCCACATACACCATCATCATGGAGCGGGTGGTTGCTGCCAATAACATCAGCAAAGCACCGATAAACAAGAGATTAGGAAGCACAAAAACCAACAATCCCCAAACGAAAGGCTGAAGCGTGAATGCCCCGACTCTAGCGCTATCTACCCACGGCATATAGGGACCAATCAGCAGTCCCAAAATCACGAATAAAAAAATCACCAAACAAGCCACCAAACCAGCGACGAAACGACCAATCAAATAGTCGCGCTTACGCATAGGCGTCGCGAATAGCATGTCGGAGATACCAATCTCTGCATCACGCAAGACCGCACCCGCGATAAAGATAGTGACGACGAACATCGACAACACACTGAAGACACCCAAAAATTGGGCAATCACGGTTGGGGCATTGCGATTGACGTTCCCGACCGCACCACCGACGGTGATCGCATCGCTACTCGCTGCACCAAAAGCGAGCGCACCAAAAATCAAGGCGATCACCCACAGCAAAGGCTGTTTGAGTTGAAATCGCAAATCAAATTTAAAGAATTCAAACCACATAGCGAGCTCCTTAAACTGAGAGCGCTGGGGCGCTATTTTGTGATTTGCGCAATTGCAGGAAATACACATCCTCTAAATTCGCTTCCACTTGACGGAAACCATCGTCAGGCTGGGTTTCTGAATACACATTAATTTGTGGTTTGCCAGCAACCAGACGGGTCGTCAACACGGTGAATTTTTCCAAATAACCTGGCAGTGCTTCTTTGCTGACACTGCAACGCCAGACTTTGTTTTGTAAAGTCTCAATGGCAGCCTGAGGTTCGCCGTGAACCAAAACCTGTCCTTTGGCGATCATCGCCATGCGTGGGCACAAATCGGTCACGTCTTCTACGATATGCGTCGATAGAATGACGACAACTTGTTCACCAATTTCAGATAGCAAATTCAAAAAACGATTACGTTCATCGGGATCGAGACCCGCTGTTGGTTCATCCACGATCACTAATTTGGGCGAACCCAATAAGGCTTGGGCAATACCGAAACGCTGGCGCATACCGCCCGAGTAGGTTCCCAATCCACGTTTACGTGCTTCCCACAAATTCGTTTGACGTAGTAAGCCCTCTACCGATTGTTTACGATCAGCTTTATTGGTGATGCCTTTCAAGACCGCAAAGTGATTGAGTAAATCTTCGGCCGACACTTTTGGATAAACGCCAAAGTCTTGCGGCAAATAGCCTAATTGACGGCGCAGTTCCTCTTTATTGTTCAATACATCCAAGCCATTAAAGTGAATCGAGCCACTATCTGGCTCCTGCAGAGTCGCAATCGTGCGCATCAAGGAAGATTTACCTGCACCATTAGGTCCTAACAAACCAAATAGTCCATTCGGAATTTCCAAATTCACATTATTCGTTGCATGCACGCCATTGGCGTAAGTTTTATTTAAATTTTTAATCGACAGCATGAGGTAAGCTCCTAAGTGTAAAACTCCAACAATTAACAATTTAGCGATGAAAATTTTGCTATGACATACCATGCAAAATATACATGACAATGCAATCAATTAGTTTAAATGCGATCAAGCCGCAAATTCCTGTCACCAAAGCCCAAAATCGTGCATGAATTGAAATCACCATTAAGAGCATCGTCCCGCACTCATGACGGGAAACTGTAAACTGATGTCTTGTTTTGTCAGCTCTATCGCAAAAACTTCGCACCTTTCAAAATGATGGAATACTGCTAGCCATTCAATTACCTTGCCAAACTTGGAAAGATACTGCGCCCACTCTTATGTCGACTTTAGAAAAAAATCCCATCACGCCAGACCAGCCTTTACCTGGAAAACTGATCGATAAGCTAGGTAGTTGGTCGGTGAAAGCGCAGCATTACCCAGTCTTTAGTCAAACCTGGTTCCGCTATCGTGCGCTGGGTTTTACGGCGCCCTTGGGAGTATTGGCATTGATCATGCTAATCATTTCGGTCATCGTTGCGAACGAGAAAATACAGTCTCCCGAAGCAGAAAGACCTTTCCTAATGTTTCTTGTTCTCTATTTGGGAATCGCCTTGAATTTATTAGGAGGACGCTGGCTCGCGACACAAGTCAAAAAGAGACAATGGCAAAAGAAAAATGAAATGTTAGGCATTGCCAGTGGCCTTATCTTAGGCATCGCCCTTTCACTCGTGATTGTCGAGTCGGCAGATCGCTTAGTCGACAAAAAAATGAAAAAAACCAGTCCTGAAACCAAGGAAAAACTTCATGAGCTCAGCAAAAGTAATGAGGTAAAAATGGGAATAGTTATCACGGCTGAACAGGAACGCGATGTCAATATCGCCAATATCATGCTGTGGATTGTATTATTAAGTTGGTGGGGTGGCGTACTCGACTTTCGCACTTATCTTAAGCAAAGACGAGAGCTCGAAGAGGCCAGTATCCAAGAAAAACTGGATCAATACAAAAACGAACGCAATCAAGCGCAGATGCGCCTGTCGGTTCTCGCCAGCCAAGTCGAACCGCATTTTTTATTCAATACTTTGTCCGGTGTACGCGCCGCCATGCTCAGCGATCCAGCCCGTGGTGTGGCGATCATTGACCATCTGGTCGATTATTTACGTTCGACTATTCCACAAATGCGCAGTGATGGCAACTTGATGCTCAGCAGTGTCGATAATCAATTCAATTCAGTACGTGCATATTTGGGCGTGATTCATATGCGGATTCCACGTCTAAGCTTTAGCGTCGAATGTCCACCCGACCTAATGGATTGTGCGGTACCACCTTTGATGTTGATCAGCCTCGTCGAGAATGCGGTGAAACACGGGATAGAGCCAAAAAAAGGGCCAGTACATATTGCCGTCAAAGCTAGCAAGATCCCTATGAATGATCACACCGATGGTGAGCAATTATGTTTAAGTGTGGAAGACAATGGGGTCGGCTTTGGTCACAGTACTTCTGGCTCTGGCATAGGGCTAAACAATATCCGCGAACGTCTAAAACACTTGTATGCCGGTGATGCTAGTCTTGAACTAAGTATGCGTGAAGAAGGCGGTATTGTTGCCCGCATACTTTTACCACTGACACGCTGCGACAAACATTCGTCTTAACTTAGCCATTGATTTTAAAGGAATAACTATGCCAACCGCCATCATCGCCGACGACGAAGATTTACAGCGCTCCGATCTGCAGCGCATGTTGCATCTAGTTTGGCCAGAACTAGAGATCGTCGCTACCTGTGAGGACGGTGGCGATGCCTTAGATGCCATCGCTAAACACCAAGCCGATATCGCTTTCTTAGACATCCGTATGCCAGAATTAAGTGGGCTTGATGTTGCACGTGCCAGTGATGGTAAATGCCGAGTCGTGTTTACCACCGCTTACGATAATCATGCGATCGAGGCATTTAAACTGGGGGCGATTGATTATTTACTGAAACCGATTACTGAGGAACGCTTACAACACACGGTTTCGCGTATCAAGGAACAGCTCAGCGCCGGCACCACGCCGAACGATTTAATGCAAGTGATGGCAGCACTTGACCAACGTCTACGTGAGCCACAAGAAACGGAAAGAATACGTTGGATCAGTGCCAACTCGGGCAATACGATTAAGCTTTTTTCTATCGAAGACATCTTGTTCTTCGAATCTGATTTGCGCTACACGCGCGTGGTCAGCGCTGAAGATGAAGGTCACATACGCACCTCGATCAAAGAATTGCAGAAAGGCTTAGCGCCTGATCAATTCTGGCAAATCCATCGTAGCACTATGGTCAATCCTCGGGCGATTGCCCGCGCACGCCGGGATGAAATGGGCAATATTCTGGTCGAACTCAAAAACCATCCTGAACAACTCAAAGTCAGTCAGACCTATGCTTGGCGCTTTAAAGGTATGTGATGAGAGCATGTGATCTCTTGTGCCAAGCAATCACAATACAATTTTTTCTAGAAACGCCAACAAGATTCCCTCCAATTTCACATCACCAAATCGGGGATTCAATCCTTCATTCCTGACATTCAACCGATAGTGGAGTGTCAGCATGGATTGGCTACTAAGATCAGATCTCAACCCCATCGTTGATTTTAGGAGATATTTATGTTCGCGAAGAAAGTTCTATTTGGAATTATTATCATTGTTGTCCTCTTATCCGTCAGTATCAATGGCAGTTTTGCCGTCGAGCATTCCATGGAAATCACTCATGCATTAGATAAGGCATCAAGTAAGACATCATCAACAACTACCCCACGCTTAAGTGACGAACAGATTCGACAAGTTCTGGTACAGCGAATTGATGATTGGCACATCGGTGTTGGTATCGTTGTCGGCATCGTCAGTCCGGAAGGTCGGCGTATCATTTCCTATGGTAAAACTGGGCAAGAAAATGGAAGCACTGTCGATCAAAAAACTGTCTTTGAAATCGGCTCAATTACGAAAGTCTTTACTTCACTACTACTCACGGACATGATTGCGCGTGGCGAGGTAAAGCTGGACGATCCTGTGGCAAAATATTTACCGAGTGATGTCAAAGTTCCAGAACGCGACGGCAAGAAAATTACCTTAAGAGATCTTGCCCAACAGGTCTCAGGGCTTCCTCGTCTACCTTCCAATTTAGCACCCAAAGATGGAAATAATCCCTATAACGACTACAGTACCGAACAACTATTTCAGTTTCTCTCTAACTACCAACTAACGCGAGCAATTGGCTCACAATATGAGTACTCAAATCTCGGTGTCGGATTATTGGGCGAAGCCTTGGCGCGACGTGCTGGGAAGGACTACGCCAGCTTGGTAAATGAGCGAATATTCAATGTGTTGAAAATGTCGAGTTCCAACATCAATACAACAACAGATATGCAGCGACGTCTCGCAGTTGGTCACAATGCCAAATTGCAAGCGGTACCAAGTTGGACTTGGAAGTCCCAAGCTTTAGCAGGTGCAGGTGGCTTAAGATCCGATATGGATGACCTGCTTAATTTCATGGCGGCGCATGCTGGACTCTCTTCATCTCCGTTAAAGGCAGCAATGAAGCAGATGCTGGCAAAGCCTGTTACAACGGGCAATCCCAATTTGGATATAGCGTTGGGTTGGCATATTCTTAAACACAAAGATGGCAGCAAACTGGTCTGGCACAATGGAGGCACCGGTGGCTATCGTAGTTTCGCGGGATTCAATCCAAAAACAAAAACAGCAGTCGTCGTGCTTTCCAATGTGGGCGATGAAAAAGGAGTGGATGACTTAGGACGTCATATCCTCGACACGCGCTACGAATTAATGGAGAAACCGCAGGCTGCACGTCAACCCACAGAAATAAAAATTGATCCCAAAACCTACACAAGCTTTGTCGGAAATTATCAACTTGACGTAGGTCCTATCATTAAAATCACCCAAGAAGGTGATGCGTTGTTTGCGCAACAGGATAATATGCCAAAAGAACAGATTTTTGCAGAAGATGCGAGAAAATTTTTCTCCAAACTTCAGGATGCACAAATTAGTTTTGATGCCGATATCAACGGAAAATCGCCGAGTTTATTAGTCCACGTAGTACAAGGCACTTTTCCGGGGAAGCGAGTAGAAGAGCTCCTAGCAAGTGCTGAAAAAGCAAGCATAAAAAAGGAAAGCTCGGCGCCCATCACGAGTAAGGCTTTTGATCAATATGTCGGAAAATATCAACTAGCTCCCAGCTTCATTATTAGCTTGTATCGTCAAGACGATCGTTACTTTGCACAAGCGACGAATCAGCCTCCATTCGAAATGGCAGCGCAAGATAAAACACATTTTGATCTTCCCGCTGTGAATGCGAAAATCACCATCAATCTTGATTCATCGGATAAAGCAATTAGTTTGACTTTGCATCAAGGTGGCGCTAATCAAGTCGCCAAGCGCATAGAATAAACTATGCTAGCCCGCATATTTCTTTAGTCACTCGTGAATGCTGGAAAAATATGCGGGCTAGCACTGAAGATAAGGTGAATAATCCAATGACGTTCTGGCCGCGAGGGTATACTTTGCCGCGGTACGAACATTTACTGTTTTATTTGCTTTTATCAACATAATTTCATCAACCAGCCCCCCAAAAATAAATCTGAGCGATTGTCTTAAGCAAGCAAAGCAAACAAGTTCGCTTACTGTTTTATGACCCACAAACCGATGACGATGAAAAAACTCGACCAACCTATTCCACCCCAAGCACTTAACAAAATTGGAAACTGGATAACGAAAGCGGATCGTTACCCTATTTATTCACCTACGTGGTTTCGCTATCGTTGTTATCGCTACGCCGTCATGCTGGCTGTGCTGGGATTCTTTATGCTGCTCGTTTTCCTTTCCCAGTCTGAAGCAGTTTATATGCGTCCTTACTTCGTTTTTCTGGGAGTGGCAATCCAATTACTTGCTGCTCGTTGGATAGCAGTTCGGATTTGTCTTTCGGCCATTAGTGACAAAACTAAACTCCTATTAATCATTATCACGACCTGCGCTGGCATTTTTGGTGGTTTAATCGTACACAATCTACCTCATCCAAATCCCCTGGGTTACTACCTACCAGCAACGACCTTCCTGCCAGAAGCCTATCTTGAATTTCGAGATGGAAAGATGCGTGCGAAGGTACCTCAACTAAAGCAAGTCGAAAAAATCGAATCACAAGATACCTCTGAGGAAATTCCGTTCTACCCAACTTCGCTCGGCGCAATCATCTATTTTCTCTTGATGTGTTATTGGGGGGGTGTCTTAGATGTTTGGCGTTACTTCAAACAAAAGCCGATTATCGAACTCGCTTTCAGAGAAGAAGAAATAGCGCGTTACAAAAGTGAACGCAATCTAGCAGAACTAAAACTATCCGTTTTAGCTAGCCAGGTTGAACCCCATTTTTTGTTTAATACCTTAACGGGTGTACGTTCTGCCATGGTCAATGACCCAGAACGAGGCTTTCAAATGATTGATCATCTAGTCGACTATCTACGCGCAACCATTCCCCGCTTGCGTTCCGACGGAACCAGCAGCGTCACTAGCGTAGAAAGTCAATTAGAGATCGCCAGAGCGTACTTAGAAGTCATGAGCTTACGGCTACAACGTCTGAGCTATTCGATTGACTGTCCTGAGCATCTACGAAACGCAAAGATGCCGCCATTGATGTTGATCTCCTTGGTAGAAAATGCGATTAAACATGGCATTGAGCCGAAAAAAGGTAATGTCAATGTACGCATAGAGGTGAGAGAACATCATCACGAAGACCAGCATCGTATGTCGGTTAGCGTAACTGACGATGGCGTGGGTTTTGGGATGAAGAGCACAGGAAGTGGCATCGGACTAAGTAACATACGTGAACGTCTTGAACAAATGTATGGCGAACAAGCGGAACTCCAAATCAGCGCAGGTGATATTAATGGCTTGGTTGCAACGATTTGTTTTCCGATGACTCCCCAAGAACATGTGAATCTGAAGGAAGGACTGTAAATGCCACGCGCTATTATTGCTGATGACGAAGATCTTGCCTTGCTTGAGCTCAAACAATTACTAGCGGTCGCTTGGCCTAGTTTAGAGGTGGTTGCAGAATGCACCGATGGCGGCGAGGCCATTGAAACCATAGTCAAACATGAGCCCGATATCGCATTCCTCGATATCCGCATGCCCGCATTGAGCGGCCTCGATGTCGCACGCATCACCGCAGGAAAATGCCGCATCATTTTTACGACAGCTTTCGACTCTTTTGCGATTGAGGCATTTAATCTTGGGGCGATTGACTATCTACTCAAGCCGATCAAAGCAAGTCGCTTGGAGCAAACGATAGTCAGACTACGCGAACAATTCGAGAACAATAGCGCGCTGCCACAAAGCGATATCTTACGCATGATGATCGAACTGGAAGAGCGCCTGAAAGAATCAAAGGCAAAAGAGCAGATTCGCTGGATCAGCGCCAGTATAGGGAAAACGATCAAAATAATTCGTGTTGAAGAAGTTCTATTTTTCGAAGCTGATGCGCGGTACATCCGCGTCGTGACAGAAAAAGACGACGCCATTATTCGAACGCCACTCAAGGAGTTACAACTGAGCCTCGACAGTGAGCAGTTCTGGCAAATTTCCCGCAGTGTGATCGTTAATGTCAACGCACTCGACAAGGCGACACGAGATGAGCTTGGAAATATTATCATCAGTCTACGCAAGCGAAGCGAAATATTTAAGGTGAGCCCATCTTACGTTTGGCGTTTTAAAGGGATGTAAATCTCTTCAAAGCGGTGGTTTGCTTCACTGCTGTTTCAATTCTGCCAAGGCTCATTGCCCCGCACGTGGGATCTGATCCCACTACGATCGGGCAAAATAATCATTTTCATTATCAACATGCCCTTCCTACCCTAGTACCCTAGAAGCGATAACTGAGTTCGCAAGTGTTTCAATTCACTTTAAAGACCTGAGCTCTCGTGTCTTTCAAAGTAAACCATATCGCGCAGACATCATTAGCACCATTGCCCCGAAAAAATCACAATATTGCGTCGATTCGAATTTTGTATGAGCCAGTTTGCGTTGTTATTCCGCATTAGTCAGTAGGGAAGATCAAAACTAGTTTGTTTTTATCTCCAGCACATTTTGCACGGGGCATGGCGGTCTATCCCCCCATCAAAATGTATCGACAACAGCATCCATTTAGAGGGCTTTATATGAAACCAATGAAACTGATCAACTCATCATTACATCATTCTCTTTTGCGCGGTATGTTTATCGCTATATGCGTCTTAAGCATGAACACATCCGCTTTTGCCGAGAAGATTCCAGGCGTGGCCTTCGATGCCAATTTCAAACCAGCTGAACGCGCCAGTTCCATGTTGAAGCTTGTCAATTCACATGGCACTGGCTTGGGCGATATTAAACGTGCGGCCATTAGCTCATTTCAAGTGCAGTTCGTGACCTCTGGTGCAGCCAGTGCCAGCTCTTATGAAATTGGCAAACCCGGGCGCGCTAGTGTGAGTTCGATGATCAAGTTAGTGGGGTTGGAACCCACCGACTTTCAAGCAATCACTGACCAACTGCATGCACAATTTATGCGAGATCTGAGTGCGATGAAGATCGACGTCGTTCCTCATGAACAAGTTCTGGCGGCGCAAGCCTATCAAAAAATGGCCGCCAGTGGCAAACCTTCACCCACAGAAACCAGAACCAAAGATACCTGGTCTAGCGTGTATGCCCCAGCTGGCTTGGCCGTGTATGGCGTAGGCTCAAGCAGCACGGCGATTTCCCTACTAGCAGGTTTTACTGCAATGAGTGACGTGATGAATACCATGTCCGGCAATTTGGAACTGGCAAAGGAACTAGACGCCAATCTCGTCACGGTACGTTTGGTCGTGAACTTCGTCGATACCAAAAGCAGCGATAGCAGCTGGTTTAGTCGCAGTTCAGGTGAGGCAAAAGTTTCCTGGGAATTCGGTCCTTCGGTCGCAGCGGGTGAATCTACGATGAGTATTAGTAGCCCAACGCAGAATATGACGATGACTTTACAAGCGCCGCTTCTCATCGATGGTAGCGCTTTTAAAGAAATTAAAGATACAACATCGGTGGCTGGCAATGTGGGACTCGCTTTACTCTCACTCGCCATCGGCGGTGGCAACAGCGCGACGGCGGTTTCTAAAGACGCCATTGCGGATCCTGAAAAATATCGGACGCTCGTCAGTGCGGGTGTCGGTGCAGTAAGAGAAATGTTTATGGAGCGTCTGCGCGTTGGAAAATGATGCGCACTATTTCTCACATCCTTCACTTTTCTCAACTGTTTGACTTATCCAATTAGGAACGATCATGCCACAAAACGCCACGTTGATATGCGCTACGATACCCGAACCAAGCAGCTACAAAGCTAGGCAAACGCTACCCTTAGTCAGTTGCTTGTTATTAGCATCAAGCTTGATTTACACACCTTATTCAAACGCACAAACCGAACAACAAAAAAGGCAAACTGCGGAATACAAGCGACTGAGCGAAGCAACCCAAAGAGCTTTTGCGATTCCAAATCGTCCTGCGCCAGTAATTAACTACACCAATAAGGCGACGGGTAACGCAAACTCGAGCAGCAAGCAAAGTAATAGCAGCGGCAATAATAGTGCGTCAAGTTTTGATACTGGCTCAGAGAATTTTAGCTGGGCAGACACTAGCCACATCAATCGACAAAGGGAAGCAGGTGCCAGAAATGATGCTCTGGTTTCGGCCTTTGAAGCCAAGCTAGAGAGAATGGAAAAGCTCATCAAACAAAGGAATCTAACTAAGAGTAAAGAAAATTATCAAGCGCTGTTTACTTGTGCGATAGATGCAGGTTTGGATCAATATACGGCAGGCAGAATGCTGGGTTTCGACGCCGATGAATACCAAGCGATGCTGGATCGCCAAGCCAGCAAAAATCCTAAAGCCTCCAGTCTGTTTGAAGGTAGCAGCAAAAGTAAATGTGATGGCGAATGCAAAGAAACCCTCTACTACAAAGATAAATCTGGGCGCTACCTCGGCAATACGGAAGGCGGCAGGCCGCACGGTAAAGGCGTGTTAACGCTATCGAATGGCGATCAATTTATCGGTACTTTTGTCGAAGGCACTTTACAAGGCGATATCGTCTTGCGCTTTGCGGATGGAAATGTATATGAGGGTGGCTTCTACCGCACTGAATTTTTCGGACAAGGAAAGTTTAAGTGGACGAATGGAGATGTTGATGAGGGAACTTTTAAAAACAATAAATTGAATGGCTTAGCAAAACTATTCAGAAAAAAATACAACATCACTGGTTTTTATAAAGATGGTGTGGCCGAGACCAGAGGAGAACGGCTGATTGAATTTCCAAGCGGGTTCAAAAAAATCATCAACTATAGTGATCCAACACAGTCAAAGCTAATGTGGGCAGAAGGCACGAAGTTCACTGGCACATTTGATGAGCAAGGTGTAATGAAGAAAGGCACGCTGATTTATGCTAAAGGAGGTCGTTTCACAGGCGAATTTAAAAATGGTATCGAATACCGTGGCATTTACAGCGATGAAAAAGTCTCTTTTGAAGGAACCTTTCATGCCGATGGAAAAACCCTGTTGGTCGGACAAACCGTCGACAAAATCAACAAAACCATGTCCGAAAGTTTTCTTAATGCCGCAGGTCAAAAACATGGGTACCGAATTGATTACACCGCAAAACAAGGCATTAATGAAGCCCTCTATCTCGATGATAAAAATACCGGGCCGATTAAATTCACTAATAGCAACGGTGATTTATTGATCGGCACTACAGCACAGGCGCCGTATCAACTCTATGGTTTAGTAAAAAGTTCGAACAACAAAATGTCTTTGGGCGCGCTGACAAGCGGTGGTAAATGGATCACCCTACCGGAATCAGAGCGCGAGAATGTCATGCAAATTTTCAATGCCACCACTGAGGCCCTGGCGCAAGGACGCGCGGAGTATGAAGCTGCGATGAAACAATAGCGCAAGCGAGCCAGCATTGCCGATAAGTCGATTAAACGAGCCAACAACGTCAATGTCCTTGGCTCGTTTCATCCGGCGGGTACAAAATGTAAGTTTGAAGCCCTTGGGCTTCGTTCGTTAGCATCATCCTCGACTACTTCGTCGTCACAATCGCATTTGCTTCCGCCAACCATCCTTGTGCCGGTGCTTTTTGAAATAGTGCTGTGTTGACTTTCGCAAAGGCCAGCAATTCATTGGCAAATCGTCGTGCGGTTTTGGTCTCGCCTAATTGTTGATAGGTGGTCGCGGCACGCCATAAAGCCTCAGCGTTTTGTTGATAAGCGAACGCTGGCATGGTTTGTTGATTGCCCTTTGCATATTCTTCAATCGCCGTGGTAAAGGCGATCGCTGCGGGCTGCAATGCCTTACGCAAATATTCAGCTCTACCAATATGGGTATAAATACGCGCGAGTCGGACGCGTGCCGAAATATTGTTTAGATCTTTACTCATGATCTTTTGGGCGATGTCACGACTCTCATGTAGCGCCACCACGGCCTCATCAAGCCGATTCAAGTCAATATAAATTGTACCTTTGGCCGCCATCGCAGATTGTAAATGTCCGAGCAAGACCATGTTTTCCTGATCGATATCACGTAGCAGCATTTTTTTCACGCCGACGATTTCTTCCTCGGCTAAACGCAGCGCATTTGGATAGTCTTTTGCCGCATAGGCAACCCGATATCGGGTACGGACTAAGAACATTTCCATGTTGGGCAAGTTCTTATCATTTTCCAATCCGATGGACCAGCGTTTCAGTGCCTTTTCACCACGATCCAAGTATTGTTCCGCAGGCAAATTGGCATTGATCGCTGCCTGCGCTGTCGCGATATACGTGCGTGTCACGGAAAATGCGACTTCTTTATTATCAGGCGTAACTTGTAAGATTGTTTCGTAGCGCTTAGCGGCGTTTTCCATCGATTGAATTGCCGCCTGACTATTACCTTCTTGCGACAAGATAGAGCCGATTGCGGTTTCTAACTCCGCCATTTCTTGATTGGCGGCTAGATGATTGGGGTCTTTCTTCAACACGTTTTCTAATATGGCGTAAGCCTTTTTCCCGGTCAGATCGGCACCCACTTTATCTCCCAGATTAGGGAGATTACGACCATTGAACATGACATTCATTAATTGTCGATAACCACGTGCAATCTCCACTGACAAAGTCAGGTCGGCGTCAGCGTCTTTTGCCAAACTGTCTAAAAAACGAATACCATCAGCAGCGAGTTCTTTGAGAACGGGAGTCGACCCTCCCATTGATTCAATTCTTTCGTAATATTTGAAGATCAGACTATTTGCCAGTTGACGTACTTCGGTATAGCGAGCCTGCGTTTTTTGTTGCTGTTGTAGGGTACTCAATCCACCGATCATGGCCGCAGACAAAGCGACGACGCCCATCGCCGTGACAGCACGATTGCGGAGAATAAATTTACCGACTACATAATGCCAGGAGGGGCGTCTTGCCAAGATGGGTCGCTTCTCTAGCCAGCTCTGCAAATCATCATCGAGTTGCGCTACGGTTGCATAGCGTTCGCTACTTTTTTTGGCACAGGCTTTCAGTAAAATGCAATCGAGGTCGCCGCGCAAACTGTCTGCAAATTGACTCTGTTTCTCACGCGCCACAACGCTTGCGGCTCTCGGCGCATCTTCCAATATCACCTGCATTGCGGCGGCTGCATTACTCGCTTCGTTCGAGGCAATACGCTGATAAGGACTATCACCCGCCAACAATTCGTACATCAACAAGCCAAGGCTATACACGTCGGTCGTCACGCTCACTGGCAAACCGCGCACTTGCTCTGGACTGGCATAACGAGGACTGAACAAATGGCTCACATCTTGTGTCTGGCTAGCATCATCGTTACTCGCAGTGAGCATACGGGCAATGCCAAAGTCGAGCAATTTTGGTTCGCCTTGCATGTTCACCAAAATATTCGATGGTTTAATATCGCGATGAATAATCAAATGCTGATGTGCACTTTGCACAGCATCGCAAAGCTGGCGAATCAAACTCACTCTCGCTCGCAAATCCAAATGATGTTGCGTGCAATATCGATCGATGCTAACCCCATCAATGAATTCCATCACTAAATAGGACATCCCATCCGCGGTGGTGCCGCCATCGAGTAAGCGGGCAATGTTTGGATGACTTAATTCTGCTAAGGATTGCCGTTCAATTTGCATTCGTCTGACATCGGCCACGCTTTGGGTGGCACCGCGAATCAACTTAATGGCCACTTTTTGCTGATAAGCGCCATCAACCCGATCGGCCGCATACACAACACCCATGCCGCCACGCCCGATTTCCTCAGTAAGCGCATAGGCAGCGACACGCGTTCCTTTGAGCGAAGAAATGCCATGATCAAGATCGGATGCGGCAGTAATAGAGGCATCCCCCGTCAGAAGGGCCGCTGGCGTTTCGATAAAATTGGTTAGATTTTCAGCGTGTTTTAATAAGGCGAAAATTTCATCGCGGAGAAAATGATCATCGCCACATTTTTCTATCACAAAGGCGTTACGACTTTGTTCGGGTAAGCTTAAAGCATCCGCAAGGATGTCTTTAGCGCGCGTCCATAAATTCGCATTATTCATCATGTAGTAACCGTTTCAAAAATAGTTTAGCGGTGGACCATTCGCGTTTGATGGTCGCGATAGAAAGATTCATGATATCGGCAGTTTCTTCAATCGATAGGCCGCCGAAATAACGTAACTCGACGATTTTTGCTTGTCGCGCATCGATGGCTTCCAGCGCTTGCAAAGCGGTATTCAACTGTAGGACATCCAGACCTTCCTCAACCTGGCTTTCGATTTCTGGAATCGCGGAAGTGAGTGTTAGTTTGATCCAATCACCATCCCGCTTTTCCGCCTGACGAGCACGCGCGTGATCGATCAATACTTGGCGCATCACATTTGCCGCGATGCCAAAAAAATGTCCTCGTGTTTCCCATTGTGGATTCGATTTGGCTAATCGAATATAGGCTTCGTGCACCAATGCCGTTGCAGATAAGGTGTGATCGCTTCTCTCCTTGCGCATCTGCGATGAAGCAAGTTTCTGCAATTCGGCGTAGACGGCATGCACTTGGAGGTCAGTGGGAGTCGTGTTCAGATGTAGCATGTCATTAGCTCAGCAAAACTAAAAATGATGTCGTAAAAATACTTAATCATTATGGCATCAAATTTTAAGCAATGATTCTTTTTGTTTAAGAGATAAAGAAGCTAGGCAAATAAAATACGACTGTGCAAACGTCATCACTACACTTATTAAAAATTAATAACATAATAGTAGTGAGTCGCTCTCACGCCGTGGAGCTATTCCCAATAAACCGAATGTCGACATTCTTCCAACCTAAACATCGCCAAAATTTACCCATAGAATTGAGAAAATTCCAAAATGCCTGCTGACTTGTAGCGCAGTCTGTGCCACACTAAACGCATGACTCTCACAGAATTAAAATACATCGTTGCAGTTGCCCGCCAAAAGCATTTTGGTCACGCGGCAGAGGCTTGTTTTGTCGCACAACCGACGCTCTCAGTCGCCATCAAAAAACTAGAAGACGAATTAGGCGTGACTATATTTGAACGCGGTGGTACAGAAGTCTCTACCACACCACTTGGTGCACAGATCGTAGCGCAAGCCGAACGTGTCTTAGAACAAACTGCAGTCATTAAAGAGATTGCCAAACAAAACAAAGACCCACTAAACGGCCCTTTCCGTCTCGGCATTATCTACACCATAGGCCCCTATTTATTGCCTGGCCTGGTCAAGACTATGATCAATACCGTGCCGCAGATGCCACTCATCTTGCAAGAAAATTTCACTGTGAAACTGATGGAATTGCTGCGTCAAGGTGAACTCGATGCAGCGATCATGGCGTTGCCGCTACCAGATCACGGCATGATGGTGCAACCCTTATATGACGAGCCTTTTGTGGTTGCTATGCCAAAAGACCATCCTTGGGCAAACCGTGCATCCGTCTCTGCAGAAGAATTGAAATCCGAAACCATGCTCTTGCTCGGCAGCGGTCATTGTTTCCGCGATCAAGTTTTAGAAGTCTGTCCCGAAATGGCGCGCTTTTCCACTGCTAGTGATGGCATTGCCCGTACCTTTGAAGGCTCTTCTTTAGAGACCATACGCCACATGGTAGCCTCCGGCATTGGCATTACCGTATTACCGATGGCATCGGTGCCAGACTTACATACCAAAGACAGTATGCTGCGCTATGTCCCGTTTAGTAATCGTGCACCAGATCGACGTGTAGTGCTTGCTTGGCGCAAAAGCTTTACCCGCCATGCTGCTATTGAAGCAATACGTCAGGCAGTATTGAGCTGCGATTTATCTGGCGTCACCATGCTTGACGAGATCGCTGTCGCGCAATAATGCCATTGCCGAGACGCACCAGTCCGCTTAGATTATCTTTAGGGTGCCTCTAACAATTCAAAATTCTTCTCACGACGATACATCATGACGAAGTTTGGATTTTTATGGGTGCCCTTTATAATGCGTGTTCTTCACAAGCCTATGACTTAACGCATCTCATGAATTTTCTCCTGACTCGACTGGCTCTGTATTTCAAACTAATCCGCCTTGATAAACCTATCGGTATTTTGCTGTTACTGTGGCCTACCCTAAGTGCGTTGTGGATAGCCTCAGAAGGCAAACCATCGTGGCAACATCTACTGATTTTTTGCTTAGGAACTGCCTTGATGCGCTCGGCTGGTTGTGCGATTAATGATTATGCTGACCGCGATTTTGATAAGCATGTACAACGTACAGCCGAACGTCCACTGACCAGCGGCAAGATCAAATCATGGGAAGCGATCATGGTAGCCGTGGTCCTGGCTTTAGTGTCTTTCATCCTGATTTTGCCACTCAATACACTGACGAAGCAATTGTCGGTGGTTGCCGTCATCGTGGCAGGCTCTTATCCCTATTTCAAACGCTTTTTCGCGATACCACAAGCATATCTGGGAATCGCCTTTGGCTTTGGCATCCCCATGGCATTTGCGGCGGTGAACGATGCCATTCCCGCGCAAGCTTGGTGGCTACTACTCGCAAATGTGTTTTGGGCGATTGCCTACGACACGGAATATGCGATGGTCGATAGAGAAGATGATTTAAAAATAGGAATCAAGACTTCGGCGATCACCTTTGGCAGATGGGATGTTAGCGCCATCATGCTGAGCTACCTGATCTCATTGTTACTAATTCTGGCATGCGGTTTACAATTAGGCTTAGGCTGGCCTTTTGTCATTGGCATCATCGCCGCAGGCTTCATCGCGGCATATCATTACACCCTCATTAAAGATAGAGACCGGATGCGGTGTTTCGCTGCTTTTCGCCACAATAACTGGCTAGGCGCTGCAGTGTTTTTTGGGATTGCGATTGATTACTTGATGCGCTGATTTGCCTGCTTGATTCTTATTCGGCTAGATGGCAATATTTTGCGCTAACGCAAAACAAAATCCACTTTTCGTCTTAGACTATTTGTAGAAGTTCTATGTTCGTTGTTAGCGATTTTCACAAAGGGAAATATCATGAATTCTGTAGATCAACATAAAGCCAATCTGATGCGCGAACTCAATCAAGTTTTGAAAGATGCCGAAGAACTAATTAAAAATTCAGAACAACAAGCGGGTGATGGCTTTCAGAGTGCCAAAGATAAATTGGAAGCAACGCTGAAAAACGCCAAGCAAGAAATCCACCGCATCGAAGAAGTCGTGGTACAAAAAACTAAAGACGCAGCGCATGCCACTGACACCTATGTCCACGATAACCCATGGAAAACGGCCGGTATCGCCGCGGGCGTTGGTTTATTGGTGGGCTTACTCATTGCCAGAAACAAATAAGTTCCAATGGCAATCACTGATTCCATTGTCAGGCTAGGTGCCAGCCTGATCGAAACTATCCATACGCGGCTAGAGCTCGCTTCGCTTGAAATCGAAGAGGAGTTTGGTCGCTATGGCAGCTATTTCATCTGGTCCCTACTTGGACTATTTTGTGGCGTGGTGACGATTTTGCTCCTGATTTTGCTGGTGTTAATTTTGTTTTGGGATAGCCACCGCGAATTGGCTCTATTTGGATTGATTTCAACATTTGGCCTGGCTACCGTAGGCATCCTGTTGTATCTCAAAACAATGATCAAAAACAAACCTCGCTTGCTGGCCGCTACTCTGGGTGAGTTGCAAAGTGATTTGCAGGCATTGCGTCCAACGAATGCAAACCCGGCACAAAGTACCACAGCAAAATCTGGTAAAAACAGTGAAGCTGATCAAGATAGCGAAGGCTTTTAAGTCATGCTAAGCGAGCGCCAACAACAACGACAAGCCCGACGCCTAATCTTGATGGCACGCTGTCAACAACAACGGCAAGACCTGATCTGGCAAAGCTCCCAGCTACAGCATGAATTGCGCTTTGTGGAACTCGGCTTGCGTACAGCGCAAGTGCTACGTGCATCGCCCGTCATCGTCGCAGCCATCGCTGGAGCACTCATGATTATCAAACCACGCCGGGTGATGTGGATGTTGAAAACGGGATTGTCTAGCTGGCGTTTGTGGTTAAAATTTGCACCAATGTTGATGCCTTTGATTCCACTGTTACGACGGTGGAGGTTAGGCTCTCGAGAGTCGCAATAAAGAAATCTACATCGCAGAATTCATCAAACGCCGCTGCGCTTCTTCTTCGGCTTCCATACGCGCCAATTCGATTTCTTCTATCACAGCACCAACATCTACCGGGCGTTTGTCTTCTGCCACAACGCCAGTCAATACCGTATCTGGACGCAACAAACCAGCGACATATAATTGCCAAATTTCTTTGCCATACTGCGTCTTTGCTAGCTCTGGAGCGAACTGACTGAAATAGGTTTTGAGGTTATCGACGTCACGGTAAAGCATAGCTGCCGCGCCCATATTGCCAGCAGCATTAATCGCTTGTGGCAAGTCGATAATCACGGGGCCTTGTTCATTTAAGAGGATATTAAATTCAGATAAGTCCCCATGAATAATGCCAGCACACAGCATTAACACCACTTGCTGGATTAGCTCTTCGTGATACACCAAAGCTTGTGCGTAACTGAGGCTAACGTCATTCAAACGCGGTGCAACCTGACCATCGGCAGTGCTGACCAAATCCATCAGCAACACACCTTCAAAACAGATATACGGCGTCGGCACTCGCACACCGGCATCGGCTAATTTATATAGCGCATCGACTTCAGCATTCTGCCAAACTTCTTCCTGCATCTTGCGGCCATACTTCGAGCCTTTTTGCATGGCACGCGCCTGCCGACTATTCTTAACGGTGCGGCCTTCTTGATAAGCGGCGGCTTGTTTGAAGCTACGCTGCCCTGCTTCTTTGTACATCTTGGCGCAGCGGATTTGATCGCCACAACGCACTACGAATACGGTCGCTTCTTTACCACTCATCAATTGACGTAAGACCTCATCAATCATGCCTTCATCGACTAGGGGTTGTAAGCGCTTTGGTGTTTTCATATGCTAGCGCTCCTTGATATCCATATTGAAGGAAGCAACGACATGCGCCAATTAATCTTGTCCAAATTCATCACCTAATTCTTTGCCACGTTGAGCTGCTGCCTGTATGGCACGATGGATCGCTGGTTTAACTGCACTGTCGTCCATACTGCATAAAGCCGCGTAGGTCGTACCACCTTTTGAAGTGACACGTTGACGCAAGATGTCTACGCTTTCATCCGATTGGTTCGCCAATTGCGCTGCACCGTTAAAAGTCGCCAAGGATAATTGACGTGCTTGCGCTGCATCAAAACCTAATTGCATCGCTGCTTCTTGCATCGCTTCGATAAAGTAAAACACATAAGCCGGCCCACTACCAGAGATCGCAGTGACTGCATCAATCATCGCTTCGTCTTGCACCCACATGGTATCGCCAACCGCGTGCATAATGGCTTGGGCTAACTCACGCTCCGATGCTGTTACGGCATCCATTGCATACAAACCACTCATCCCCAAAGAAATCATGGCTGGTGTATTCGGCATGGCGCGTACAATTTTCTGATGTCCGTCTAACCAACGTGATAAGTCTGCAGCACGGATACCAGCCGCCACTGACAACAGTAATTGCGTAGAAATATGCGGTACAAGACTCGCTGCCACTGCCTGCATTTGTTGCGGCTTTACAGCCAACACAATGATGTCCAGTTCTCTCAACTTAGCATCCATCTCGGTCGCCGTGCTCACGCCAAAACGACTTTCCAAGTTTTGCAAATTATCTTGATTCAGGTCCACCACATGCAATTGCTTTGCACTATCTAGCTGTTTGACTAGGCCACTAATTAAGGCGCCTGCCATGTTGCCGCCGCCGATAAAGCCAATCTTGATGCTTCGTAAATTCACTGCGCTAGACTGCATAATGTCTCTTTCCAAAAATGGCACTACCAATTCTCACTAGGGTGCTACCTTCTGCAATGGCCGCTGGCATATCAGCACTCATGCCCATAGACAGCGTATCGAGCACGAAACCCTGTAATTGTAGTTGTTGCTGTAACTCTGCTAAACGACGAAAAGCCTGTCTTTGCACGACTTCGTCATCACTCGCTTCCGGCACACTCATCAAGCCGCGCAAGCGTAGGTTTGGTAATTGCACCACCTGTTTCGCCAAGGCCAAGACCTCATCCGGATGCACGCCACTTTTACTATTTTCTCCGCTGATATTCACTTGCAAACAAATATTCAACGGTCCTAATTCATGCGGTCGTTGTTCAGACAAACGACTGGCGATTTTCTCTCTATCGACGGAATGCACCCAAGAAAAATGTTCGGCAATAGGACGGGTCTTATTGCTCTGTATTGGACCAATAAAATGCCAGACTGGCTGTTCACTTGCCGCCTGGTCAGCAAGTAGACACTTAACCGCAGCAATTTTATCGACGCCTTCCTGCAAATAATTTTCACCGAAGGCACGTTGACCAGCATGCCATGCGTCGACAACTTGCTCGGGGCCAAAGGTTTTAGATACTGCTAATAAGGCAATTTCAGTTGGATTCCTGTCATAGCGCATGGCACTTAGTGCGATTGCCTCATGCACGGCTTGCAAGTTTTGAGAAATTAAGGACATAATCAAGGCCATGGAACAGGATTAACCAGCTAAAGAAAAATTCAAGCGCATTCAAATTTATCACTCACGGACGTAGCAGTTCAACAACGCTAACGACCATCAATTATTTCGTATCGGATTATAAATGGATATCTCAGAACTTCTCGCATTCTCGGTCAAGAACAACGCCTCCGATTTGCACCTATCGTCCGGTTTGCCACCGATGATACGCGTGCATGGTGATGTGCGACGTATTAATCTACCGCCATTAGAACACAAAGACGTGCATGCACTGATTTACGACATTATGAACGATGGTCAGCGTAAACACTTTGAAGAAAATTTGGAATGTGACTTTTCCTTTGCGATTCCTGGATTGGCGCGTTTCCGTGTCAATGCGTTTAATCAGGAACGTGGTGCCGCCGCCGTTATGCGTACCATTCCGTCTAAGATTCTATCGCTAGAACAGCTCAATGCTCCAAAGTGTTTTGCCGAATTTTCTCTCAAAGCGCGCGGTTTGGTATTAGTTACTGGCCCAACTGGTTCCGGTAAATCGACCACACTGGCTGGCATGGTGAATCACGTCAACGAAAGTGAATACGGTCATATCCTTACTGTTGAAGACCCGATCGAATTTGTGCATGACTCAAAAAAATGCTTAATCAATCAACGTGAAGTCGGCCCGCATACCCACTCGTTCTCCAATGCGCTACGCTCCGCATTGCGTGAAGATCCTGATGTCATTCTGGTCGGTGAGTTGCGTGATTTGGAAACCATCCGCTTGGCGCTGACCGCTGCAGAAACTGGCCACTTAGTGTTCGGTACACTGCATACGTCTTCCGCGGCAAAAACCATTGACCGTATTGTTGACGTGTTCCCGGCCGAAGAAAAAGAAATGGTGCGTTCGATGTTATCCGAATCTTTACAGGCCGTTATTTCACAGACTTTATTGAAAACTAAGGATGGCACTGGCCGCGTCGCAGCGCATGAAATTATGGTCGGCACACCAGCGATTCGAAACTTGATTCGTGAAGCAAAAATTGCGCAGATGTATTCTGCGATTCAAACTGGTAGCAATGTCGGTATGCAGACGCTAGATCAAAATTTAGCCGATTTGGTTCGTCGGAATGTGATCTCATCAGCAACTGCGAGAGCCGCCGCAAAGATTCCAGAAAATTTCCCAGGCTAATCCTAGAAACTTTATCGATCAAAATTACACAGAACAAAGAAAAGAGAGAATTTCATGGAACGCGATCAGGCCACCAAATTTATGAATGATTTGCTCAAACTGATGTTAAGCAAAAATGGTTCCGATCTATTTATCACCGCTGAATTCCCACCTGCCTTCAAAATCGACGGCAAGGTCACACCGGTATCCAATCAAGTATTAACCCCAGCGCACACTGTCGATTTAGCGCGCGCTATCATGAATGATAGACAAGCATCCGAATTTGAATCGACCAAAGAATGTAATTTTGCGATCAATCCACCGGGCTTAGGCCGTTTCCGCGTTTCTGCATTTTTGCAGCAAGGTCGAGTTGGCATGGTGTTGCGTACCATTACCTCGGCAATTCCGACTTTTGAAGAGTTAGGCCTACCAAATCAGCTCAAAGAAATTGGCATGACAAAACGTGGTCTTGTCATCATGGTCGGCGCGACCGGTTCAGGTAAATCCACCACGTTAGCGGCGATGGTTGGGCACCGCAACGCGAATAGTTATGGTCACATCATTACGATTGAAGACCCAATTGAATATGTCCACCCGCATGGCAATTGCATTATCACGCAACGTGAAATTGGTATCGATACCGATGACTGGGAAATCGCTTTAAAAAATACCTTGCGTCAGGCGCCTGATGTGATCCAGATCGGCGAGATTCGCTCTCGCGAAACCATGGATCTGGCGATTGCCTTTGCTGAAACTGGTCACTTGTGCTTAGCGACTCTACATGCAAATAGTGCGAATCAGGCATTAGATCGCATGATTAACTTCTTCCCAGAAGAACGTCGTGCGCAATTACTGATGGATCTGTCCTTGAATTTAAAGGCTGTTATCTCGCAACGCTTGGTACCTTTGCGCGGTAAAAAAGGCCGAATTGCGGCAATCGAAATCATGCTCAACACCCCATTGATCTCCGATTTGATTTTCAAAGGCGATGTGCATGAGATTAAAGAGATCATGAAGAAATCCGAAGAGCTAGGCATGATTACTTTTGATAAATCCCTGTTTGATCTACACGAAGCTGATTTAATCACTTACGAAGATGCTCTGCGTAATGCGGACTCAGTTAACGAATTACGTTTGGCAATTAAGCTGCGTGGCAAAGATGCCAGCAATCGTGATCTTTCTGCTGGCACACAACATTTGGGCATCGTATGAGCGCATTAAATTTCCAAGCCAAACGCCTCAATGGCGACGACACCGAATTGAACGACTATGCAGGACAAGTTGTGTTAATTGTGAATACGGCGAGCAACTGTGGCTATACACCGCAGTACAAAGGGTTGGAAGCACTGTTCCAAGAATTTCAGGGACAGGGTTTCACCGTATTGGGTTTTCCATGTAATCAGTTTGGCCATCAAGAGCCTGGTGATGCCAATGAAATCGGCAGCTTTTGCGAAAAAAACTATGGGGTGAGCTTCCCGATGTTCGAAAAAGTCGATGTCAATGGCGAAGATGCCCATCCACTCTTTCAATATCTTAAGGCGCATGCACCGGGAGTTCTAGGAACGGAAATGATCAAGTGGAATTTCACCAAATTTCTTTTGCATCGTGACGGCAGCGTCTATAAACGCTATGCACCACAGACCACCCCAGCTGACATTCGCGAAGATGTGATCACTTTGTTGGCACAACCAAAGTAATCGTCGCTGTATCTTCATTGTCGCCCTAATCACGCATCCATTTCTGCATCACTGGAAATGGCTGCGCTTGGTGCAAAGCGGCCTGATTTTCATCAAAACATAATCCAGCCCACTGCAAAAATGGCAAGCCTATGTACTGGCCTTGTTGAAAGTTTTCGATCAACCACTGGGATTCATTTTTGTAACCATCGCTGTGAAACACCACTTCCAATGGAATCTGAAGATGCTGGGCGGCAGCAAAAGACCAAAGGACTGCAGCGATTTCTTCACCATCAGTTGGCCACGGTAACTCTAAAGCCTCACTACCTACCGCGGATCTTTGCGCAGCAGTCGTCACCGCCAAATGCCCCGCTTCGTGCAATAGATCTCCGGGATACAAGAGTTTTTCGGCATCGACATAAATACAATTTGGGCCAAGATCTAAACCAGGCAAAAACGTAACATGTTCCAATTTGCGAGGAATGATAGAGATTCCCAGACTCTCGATAAAATCACACATCGTTTGTTTCAATGCTGCACTATCACGCATATTCATTTTCCATGGCAAAAAAACTGGACGTATCCGCATAAAACATGAGAATCTATCCTTTATAAAGCGAATGCACATACTACAACTTAGCGTAAAGGCATTCCTATGCAAACTGAGGTTTTCACTCTGCACCTCGCACTCGTCGAAAGAATACCCTATGTACCTCATGTATAAAAAAAATCTTACTATAGCTGCCATTTTATTAGGGATGACACAACTCACGCCAGCTCAAATCTTTGAATGTAAAGATGCGCAAGGTCGTAAAATTATGGCAAGTCGCTGTCCTCTCGGCAGCACCATAGTCAAAGAAGTCGAGATCACGCCGGTTGCGAGTGGTCATGGACAAGCCGCTACCAATAAACCTCCTGAAAAAGCTTTATGGGCAAAAGAAATCGAATTCAAGGAAAGACAAAAGCTACGCAAGGAACAGGAAGACTTGGCGCGTGACAAAGTGCGTCAGGATGAAGAAAAATGCTACCAAAATAAAAAACGACTGGCGACATTGAACAATGGATTGCCGCTCATTACCGGTGAAAACGCCAAAGGTGAGCCGACCTACATGGAAGATGCTGACCGTCTAGAAGAGATCAAAAAAGTCACCGACAAAATGAAAAATTGCAAAGAAGAACAAGGCTGATCTACCCGGCATGGTTTGTCACAACAAGCGCCGCGCCCGAATTTGAATTGCAGAAACAAGGGATTTGTGGTCTAATTGCAACATAGTTGCAGATCCCCCCGCGCCGAGGCCTAAAATTCATTCCACCCTGACTTCCATTATTTTCACGACCACAATTGCTGGTGTGTTGAGCATCAGTTTTGCTGCCATCTTTTCGTTCTCTTTGCTATCGAAGCTAGTGGAACGTATGGTCAGCTTCTCGGTGGGTGTGATGTTGTCAACGTCTTTGCTACATGCCCTCCCACGTGCATTTGAATCTGGTACGGATCCTCGTTCTTTATTTGCCTGTTTGTTGGGCGGATTACTGGCTTTTTTCCTGTTAGAAAAATTTGCGATCTTGCGCCACTCTCATCACCACGAGGGTGATGGTCACCACCATGAGCATGGCCATGATGCGCATGAGGCAGGCAAAGCTGGATGGATGATTTTGATAGGCGACGGCATGCATAACTTCACCGACGGGATTCTGATCGCCGCGGCGTTTCTAGCAGATCCGGGCCTAGGTGTAGTCACTGCACTGGCAATTATTGCTCATGAAATTCCACAAGAAATCGGCGATTTCATCGTTTTATTAAATGCAGGATTTAGCCGAACCCGTGCCTATTTTTACAACCTAATATGTAGCTTGATGTCAGTATTAGGTGGTGTATTGGGCTACTACACCCTAGACAAAGCGAGCTCCTTAATTCCTTATGTTTTGGTACTAGCGTCGTCCGGGTTCATCTACATCGCCGTCAGCGATTTGATGCCACAAATGCAGCGCCGCGCGACCTTGAGAGAAACCATACCGCAGGTTATTTTGGTTGGCTGCGGCGTGATACTGGTCTTGTTGATGATCAAGCATCAGCACTAAACCCAAAACTAAACGGTGCCAGTTGCCACAGGGCGCGAAGCATCTGAACACCACTCACTCCACGATCCTGGATATAAAGCGGCACCACCTAAACCAGCAACTTCCAATGCCAGCAAATTATGGCAAGCAGTTACGCCTGAGCCGCATTGCATGATGGCTTTAGTTGGGTCAGTAAACAACGCTTGCCATTCTTGACGCAATTCTTGTGCAGATTTAAAACGTCCATCGGCTTGCAAATTATCTTTAAAGAAGCGATTTTTTGCACCTGGGATATGGCCTCCGACCGGATCGATGGTTTCATTTTCACCACGAAAACGATCAGCCGCACGCGCATCGATTACTTGTAATTGCACATCCGCTGTCGCCTGCAGATTTTGCAACACGGTTTGCACATTGACTTGTGTCGTTAAGCTGTCTTTGACTTGAATATTGCCCACCACATGGCTAGCCACCTCGGTTTGCAGCGTTTGCCCCGCACTAATCCAAGCCGCAATACCGCCATCTAACACCGCTACAGATGCATGACCAATCGAGCGCAACAGCCACCATAAGCGTGCCGCAAACATCCCACCATGGGCATCGTAAGCGATCACCTGCGTATCCTGATTGATTCCAAGGCGGCGTAACACCGCGAGCAAATCATCAGTGTTTGGCAGCGGGTGACGGCCAGCAAAAACTCCGTCAGCATTATGCTTGCTACCAGACAAATCGGTATCCAAATTGGCAAACACGGCACCCGGAATGTGCCCTGCATCATAAGCATTTTTGCCTGCTTGGCCATCCATCAAGTCATGGCGACAATCAACCACGACCGTCGTTTTATCGCTTAACGCTGCGAGTTGTTGTGCACTAATCAAAGTCGCATACATGAATTTTCCTTAGAGGGCTTAGCTGGCGTGATCAGTGTCCACTGACTTGGTGCCAGTATTACTATTGAATGAAGACGCTATCATACCGCTAGCCAAAATTACTGCAATTCCTAGCCAGCTAATCCAGCTCAAATTAAGCTTCCAAATCATGACATCAAGCGCACTCGTGAACACAATGCCCACGTATTGTAAATTCGCTGCCACTAAGGGATTCCCGAGTCGATACGAACGTGTCATCGCTAATTGCGCAATCATGGCAAAGATACCAACGCCGAGCAAAAGTGCGATCCCTTTAAAGTCTAGTAATTGATGATTCACATGCGCAGCTAATTGCGATTCTGAGAAGGTATTCACATGCCAAAGTTGACCCAAGACACCCATCACTGTGCAGACCAGCGAGAAATAAAAGACCACCCGATATTCGGGCTCACCAGCCACGCCCATTTGACGCACCTGAATGTAAGCCAAAGCAGCAATGAACCCGGAGCACAGAGCGATCAAACTGTCCGGTAATTGTTCAAGCTGGATGGTCGGGCGCAGCAACATCACGACGCCGATAAATCCTAATAAGATAGACCACACCAAATGCGGAGGGAGATGCACGACATCTTTGCCTCGATTATTCCACCAAGAAGTCGCGAATAAAATAACAGCGACCCAGATCGAAGACATGTAGCTCAGCGTGACTGACAAGGACAGGGGGAGTTTTGAAATCGAGTAGAACCACAACCATAAAGACGTCACGCCGAAGATTCCGCGCCAAACATGACCTTTAATCATGGAGCTGCGCAATGTGCCGTTTTGCCAGCGCATCAGTAAATAGATCCCTATCACACCAATCGCACCGCGATAAGTGACGATCTCTGCCGTGTTGTAAGTTTCTGAGGCGAGCTTAACGCAGACACCCATGAGAGAAAACAAAAAGGTGGCGACCAACATCCAGAGTGCTTGCATAATATTCTTAAGATTTCACAACAAAATACGAAACAGAAAAAAGTATGGGGAAGCATTGCTTCCCCATATTTACATTACTTAGAACGTCATCTTACGTCGATACCATTCATGAAAGTGCTGCATGCCGTCTTCCATCGGTGACTGGTAAGGACCGACTTCATTCTCGCCACGATCGAGCAAAATCTTACGACCGGCATCCATGCGCGCACCGATCTCGTCATCCTCGATACAGGTTTCCATGTACGCAGCACGTTCGGCTTCAATAAATTCGCGTTCAAATAACACGATTTCTTCGGGATAGTAAAATTCAACGACGTTTTTAGTCTTACCGGTGGCGGTTGGCCATAGCGTCGATACCACCAACACATGTGGATACCATTCCACCATAATGTTTGGATACAAAGTCAGCCAGATTGCGCCATATTTCGGCGGCTCACCACCACGGAATTTCAAGACCTGCTCTTGCCATGCCTGATATTTTGCTGAACCGGATTTCAACAAACCTTTATGCACACCAACGGTTTGCACGCTGTAGTCGTCACCGAATTCCCAGCGCAAATCATCACAAGTGACGAAGCTACCAAGGCCAGGATGGAAAGGCTCGACGTGATAATCTTCCAGATAGACTTCGATAAAAGTTTTCCAGTTGTAATCGCATTCATGGACTTCCACATGATCGAGCATATAGCCAGTGAAATCTAAATCCTTGGTCACGGACAAGGTCGACATTTTTTCCATCACGTTGTAACCGTTTTGTTCAAACAGCAAACCGTTCCAATTTTGAATAGGTGTACGTGACAGATTTAGACAAGGCGTATCTTTGAAATGCGGCGCGCCAATCAACTCGCCTTTCAAATCATAAGTCCAGCGATGTAAAGGACAAACAATATGATTTGCATTGCCGCGACCCGTCGTGCCAGGGCCGCCGAACATTAAGGCTTGGCGATGACGACAGACATTCGAGAGTAATTCGATTCCATCTTTGCCGCGCACCAGCATACGCCCTTCGTTCTCAGAAGCGAGCGTCGCATAATCGCCGACGTTAGGAACCATCAATTCGTGACCAACATAGCGTGGGCCAGATTGAAATAACTGTTTGATCTCGCGTGCTAACAAGGCTTGATCAAAATACACATGAACCGGAAGTTGCGCGTCAGAACGCGCTAATGTAGACAAAGAAGCCAGATCGGACATCCCCACCCCCCAAATTAATTTGCACCAACCTAAGAGAGAAAGAATCCACAAATACCTTTTTTCGAGCGATCATGCAGCGTCGAAAATTCAAACAAGAGACAACAATAGGCACTTGATGAGGAAATTTTGGACAGAACGCGAGATTATACCCGAAAGCCTTTCTAAGGTCTTGTTTTGCTTAAGATTTACTTCAATAAAGGCTTTGAGTTTCTGGTATCAAGAAAAACAAATGCGCAATTACCTGACCAATAAATGGAATGAGAGATTAAAAAAGCATGCCGAAACAAGCTCAAAATATCGGCACGCAACTTTAGCGCAAAGGAATAGCGACCATTTAGGCTTCTTAAATCTTCACGGATTCGCGAGCACTCGGTAAAAATTTTGCAATAGTCGCGAGCAAATCATCTTCTGACACTGGCTTACTCAAAAACGCATCGCAGCCCGACCAATTCGCCCGTAGCTTATCGATAATCGAGGACTTACTCGTCAACATTACCACTGCCGACGACTTTGTCTTGCTATTGGATTTAATCTTTTTACACACTTCATAGCCATCGATGCCAGGCATCATGATGTCGAGGAAAATGCAGTTATAAGCTTTGCTATCGGCCTTCGCAATAACTTTTTCTATGGCTTGTTCGCCGGTTTCCGCAAAATCAACGTCGAACTGAAATGGGGACAATTTAATCCGCATAAAGGCTCTTACGGTGGCGCTGTCATCCACAACTAAGACCGTTTCACGCGCCGGTTGCTCTATGGCGAATGGTGCAGCGCCTATTTTTTGATCGCTAGAACGACGCATAGTCGCGCCATCCCAATTATCATTCACCGCAACACGGGTGCTACGCTCACGCAGAGCGCGTAACATTTCTTGATCTAGATTTTCGAAAAGGCGCATCCAATGAATCGGCTTGGCGACGAAAGGCCATGGCGTTTCTACTGGCGTTCTGCCTATCACGACTGCTGGCGAATGCGCGTTTGGCGCCCCGATATCACGTTTACGTAATTCGTCTATGGCATCTGGATTATCCGCGTTAATTAAATAAATATCAGCACGCGTGTCGCCCTCGCCGGCCTCAACGTAACTCATCTCACGACGGCTGGTCAGGCGAAACGTAGAAGTCAGCATGCTTTTTTCCGCATCTGAAAATCCACGCATTTCTAAAACAAAACGGCGGCTGGCATTTGGAGCCGCCACCATGGATGGGGATAATGTCATTGCTTAACCTAAATGTAATTTTTGACTAGCATTGTATGGATCATACAATAAAGCTCCTAAAATTAGCTCAAAAGCCAAGTCAATCACGTTGTTTACAGCACGAATGCAGCAAGCAGGACACATTTAAGAAATTTACACAACATTCAATCGCTTTGGATATATTTAATTATTGAAATAGAGCAATGAAGTCCTTCACCAATCGAGGGGGCGTAGCTGCGCCGAATTTTATATCGGTCTCCAGTGAGATTTTGATTGCAGTTACATCGCCTTAAACAGATGGACATAGGCGCGACTCACGGGCAGTTCGCGCTCATGCCCCCGCATTTGTAAGAAAAGTCGCGCATTATCATCGCGGCGGGTAGATAGCAGCTGATCCACATTAATCATGGTGCCGCGATGCACCTGCCAAAAGCGTTGCGGGTCCAGTTGACTGGCCAACTCCATGATGCCACTGCGAATCAGGTACTCATGTTCTGCAGTGCGGACCATAGTGTATTTTTCGTCGGACTGCAGGTAAAGAATGTCCTCGATTGGAATGATGTGGGTGGTGTTGCCACGACTAGCGCGCAGGTGGCGCAACATGGGTTGAGCGCTTGCGGCGTGCGGCATCAGTTGCGCCAGCACCTTGGCCAGCTGTGCAGCATCTGGCAAAGACGGAACCACTGCGCTAGGCTCATCTTCTATTTGCGAAGAGGCTTCGAAACAGTCGGCGAAGACACGGCGCAAACGATCCACTGTGAGTTGCAGCCGTTCCGCGCGAATCGGTTTGAGCACATAGTCAACGGCCTCGTGCTCAAAAGCACTTAAGGCATGTTCATCATAGGCCGTTACAAACACAACGCGGGTCGCACCTTCGATGCCTTGAGCCACCTCAAGACCGGTCAAGCCGGGCATTTGTATATCCAAAAAAGCGATATCTGGCTGCAAGCGTTCAATCTGCTCAGCCGCCGCGATGCCATGCGGTGCTGTGGCTACGATTTCTAGCTCCGGCCAAAGTTCGTGTAATCGGTCTTGCAGCACGCGCAATAGATGGGGTTCATCATCAGCCAACAAAGCGCGGGGACGGGGTATGGAGTGGGTACTCATTCGGTTTAACTCAATCTCGGGATTCATCAAATGGAGGCTGTCGCTTGTGGGTACAGTCGCGGCAAGATTAGGCGCACGCGGGTGCCCTGTTCGTTCGCTCGCGCGTGCAATTCCAAGCGAGCTTCGGGGCCATAGGCTGCCCGCAGGCGCTCCCGAATATTCTTCAGCGCCACACCGTTGCCTCGACGGGGGCGCAGCTGCGCGGCGGTCAAGCCAATACCGTCGTCATCAATCTCAATGCACAGGCCTTGATCGACAATGCGGGCACGCAGGACAAGCAAGCCACCTTCAATCTGCGGTTCCAAACCGTGGTGGATGGCATTTTCGATCAAGGGCTGTAACAGCAAAGGTGGAATGCGGGCGGTGCGCAACTCAGCCGGCATGTCCAGCTGCCAACGCAAGCGCTCCCCCATACGGCATTGCATCACGATCAAGTAACTTTGCACTAGATCCAGCTCTTCGGCCAAGCTCACGTCCTGGGCGCGCATCTGCACTAGGCTGGCGCGTAGGTAGTCGGTAAAGGCATCAAGCATGCGCTTGGCTAAGTCCGGCTCATAGTCAATCAGCCCCTGCACATTGGCTAAGGTGTTGAACAAAAAGTGCGGCTCGATTTGGGCTTGCAGAAGACGCAGCTGCGCCTCGGCCATCTGCTGACGAACCTTGTGGGCTTGCAACTGAAGGCGCAGCCGCCACCAACTCAGGCCGGCCAACAGGATGCCGCTGACTAGGAAGGTAGTCAGCAGCCCGTAGCTGGGCAGTCGCGGGCTAGCCAAACTGCCTGCGTCCACTGAACGCATCAGAATATCCAGCGTAATTAGCCCCAATACGCTACACAGTGCTGGCACGCCGATATAGGCCAACCAGCGCGACCGCCCTACACCTTCACGCCATTGCAAAAGTCGCTCAGCCGAGATGATCCGGCTCAAAGCCCTAAAGGCCCCCTCCAAGAACAGCATGATAATCACGCCCGTTAGCATCGACCAAGCTATATTGTGCGACCACCACTCCATGCGCAGCAGATTGCCGCTGAACAGGGCTGACAGGAGGACAATCGACGCACCCACGCTGGCCCCGATAAGGAAAATTAGGGGCCAGTGGGCATACCAAGGCAGGCGACGAGGAGCGCCGATATTCCAGAGATCGTCAAAGGCGGTGCTAAACACACGCCACCATGCGGGTTCATGCGCGGTAGTTTTTTCAAAGCGAGCAGGTTTGGTCGCGCAAATACCAGTAACGTCTTTGTCAGCCATAGCTGAGGACGATGCTACGGTCTCGATTTTAACTGGTGCATTTACTCGCATGAGGTCTGATTTGAATGGAATGTGGTGGATTTGTTTTAATTTTAAGGCGCGTAGTTCATTCAATTGCTGATGTACATATTTTAGAAATTTACACGACAAACTATCGCCTTGGATATAGTCAACTATCGAAACAGCGCAATGAAATCTTTCACCACTTGTGCTGGCTTAGCTGCGTTGTACACACTACTGATTGCCGCCACCATATCCGCTCCACGAGCGACTAAGGGTCGTGCCAAATCGACCGTCATGCCGCCAATCACCACTTGCGGCAGGCTTAATTCAACTTTAGCGGTTTCCACAATACTTGGACAGGTCGTGAAAGAGTACTGCTTCACTGCAGAAGGATAAAATCCGCCAAATGCCATATAACTGGCGCCTTGCAGTTGAGCCAAATGCGCCAGACTCAAATCGCCATAACAAGAAGCACCGACAATTTTGTCAGGCCCTACCGATGAACGGGCTTGCGCGACGGAGACATCCCGCCCACCGACGTGCACGCCATCGGCATTAAGCTCTAATGCCAAAGTCACAAAATCATTCACAATAAAAGGCACTGCATACTTCTGACATAGACTTTGCAAGGCGCTGGCTTGTGCATAGCGCAATTCTATTTGCGCGGTTTTGTGTCGGTATTGCAGCAGGCTTACTCCAGCGGCTAATGCCTCCTCTGTCACCTCCAATAACCGCCCAGTATCATTCCAATCTGGCGTGACCAAATACAAGCCGCATAAAGTTTGCTGCCAATTTTTACCAGACCTCATACTGCTCCTTGAAATAATGATCGAGAGGGAATCGCTTGCCCGGGTGCAATCGCATACGCTTTCCGCAAGCACTGTTGTACATAATCTTGCGCGAGTGATAAAGCGTGCGGCGCATTATGACCGAGAGCGAATCGTCCTGCAATCGCCGCTGCTAAGGTACAACCACTTCCGTGAAATTCACCATCTAAGCGTGGCCAATGCCAACTCGTTTTCTGAATAGATAATGTTGGTGCAAACTGCCTCTGGAACCAATGATTGCTGACCACATCGCCATGGGCGTGACCACCTTTTAGTAGCACATCGCACGAAAATTGATGGCACAGGGTTTCGGCTCTCTGATACTCATTGCTATCACTAGCCTCATTAGGGACTAAGCGCGCTAATTCTGGCAAATTAGGTGTAAGCAAAGTCGCACAAGCCAACACCGGCCGCAACGCGTACAAAGGATCTTGAACCGACAAAGCATCACCATGCCCACTGGCGAGAACAGGATCTAGCACCACACAAAGATCAGGTTGCCTTTGCCGTATTTTGGAAATACAGTCGGCAATCAAGATGGCATTGTCGTAGGAGCCAACGATGCCCAATTTTATCGCCGCAATCGGTAACTGCGCGAACACAGCATCAAATTGCTCACGCAAAATTGTTGTCGACACCGGATAAACCGCATGCACCCGATTATTGTCTTGCACCGTCAGCGCCGTGATGATAGGCACTGCATGCGCGCCCTGCGCTGCAATCGCTTCAATGTCGGCTTGTATGCCAGCACCGCCACTGGGATCATGTCCCGCGAAGACTAGTACACAGGGGCGTTGATGACGTTCGTTCATTCGGTCACACGTCCTGCAATCGGTGATGAAGGCGACGCTGCAAATTTTTTAGGAATCCGCCCTGCCAAAAATGCTTCACGTCCTGCCTCAACGGCTAAGCTCATTGCTCGTGCCATACGGATTGGGTCGCGTGCATCAGCGATTGCAGTATTCATCAAAACACCATCGCAACCAAGTTCCATCGCGATCGCTGCATCCGAAGCGGTGCCAACGCCTGCATCAACAATGATAGGCACATTCGCTTGCTCAATAATGAGCGAAAGATTCCACGGATTCAAAATTCCCATGCCAGAACCAATCAAAGATGCGAGCGGCATTACGGCGACACAGCCTATGTCTTCCAACATACGAGCCTGAATCGGATCATCGCTGCAATACACCATCACATCAAAGCCATCTTTGACCAAGACTTTGGCGGCCTCCAAAGTCTCGGGCATATTGGGGAACAATGTTTTTTCGTCACCCAAAACTTCAAGCTTGCACAATTTGTGCCCCCCAAGTAATTCGCGGCCTAATTGCAAGGTGTAAATCGCGTCTTTGGCGTTGTAGCAACCCGCTGTGTTGGGCAAGATTGTATATTTGGACATCGGTACCACGTCAAGCAAACTCGGTGCGTTGGGATCTTGACCTATGTTCACACGCCGGATGGCGACGGTGATAATTTCTGCACCGCTGGCTTCGGTAGCCAGTTTGGTTTGGTCTAGGTCTTTATATTTGCCACTACCGACTAAGAGACGCGAGTTATAGGTCTTGCCTGCTATGGTCAGGCTGTTTGGTTTTGTTTGTGTTGTCATTTTTTTCTTCCGTGTTTTTCAAAAGAATCGCAGTCAAAGTCTTGAGCCGCAGAGGCGCAGAGATCGCAGAGCAAATCATTGAAAAACTCTGCGTACTCTGCGCCTCTGCGGCGAAATATTTAAAATTCATCCACCACCGATCGCCCGCACCACATCAACCTGATCGCCCGCCTGAAGCATGTGTTGCTGCCACTGCGTACGGCGTATCACTTGACGATTGACAGCGACCGCAATTGCTTGATTGCCTAACTGCAGTTCCGCAATCAAACTATGCAAATCGGTTTCAGGCGGCAAAGAACGTAGCTCACCATTGAGTTGAATTTCCATCGCTGCACCTAGGATTTTTTATAGATTTCTGCGCCGGATTTGACGAATTCGATCGCCTTAACTTCCATTCCTTTTTTCAGCGCTTCAATTTCGCTAATGCCCTGAGTCGCAGCGTAGTCACGTACTTCCTGCGTGATCTTCATCGAGCAAAAATGTGGACCACACATGGAACAAAAGTGCGCGACTTTGGCGGAATCTTTGGGCAGCGTTTCATCGTGAAATTCGCGGGCTTTATCTGGGTCTAAGCCGATATTGAATTGATCTTCCCAACGGAATTCAAAACGTGCTTTCGACAGAGCGTTATCACGAATTTGTGCACCTGGATGTCCCTTAGCCAGATCGGCCGCATGGGCTGCGATTTTGTAGGTAATGATGCCGTCTTTTACGTCGACTTTATTCGGCAAACCCAAGTGTTCTTTCGGCGTGACGTAACACAACATCGCCGTGCCATACCAACCGATCTGCGCAGCACCGATACCAGACGTGATGTGATCGTAACCCGGTGCAATATCCGTTGTCAGTGGTCCCAATGTATAGAACGGCGCTTCGTGACATTGCTCTAATTGCAGATCCATATTCTCTTTAATCAAATGCATGGGCACATGACCCGGCCCTTCTATCATCACTTGCACATCATGCTTCCAAGCGATTTGTGTGAGTTCCCCTAGCGTCTTTAATTCGCCGAGTTGCGCTTCATCATTGGCATCGTAAATCGAGCCTGGACGCAAACCATCACCTAAAGAAAATGACACGTCGTAAGCCTTCATAATTTCGCAGATGTCTTCGAAATGCTCATACAAAAAACTCTCTTTATGATGAGCAAGGCACCATTTCGCCATGATCGAACCACCGCGCGACACGATGCCCGTCATGCGTTTTGCGGTCATCGGTACGTATTGCAAACGTACGCCCGCATGAATCGTAAAGTAGTCAACACCCTGTTCTGCTTGCTCGATCAAGGTATCTCGGAAAATTTCCCAAGTGAGATCTTCGGCTTTGCCATTCACTTTTTCCAAGGCCTGATAAATCGGTACCGTACCAATCGGTACGGGCGAGTTACGGATGATCCATTCACGCGTCTCATGGATGTGTTTTCCTGTCGACAGATCCATCACATTATCGCCACCCCAGCGTATTGCCCAGGTCATTTTTTCGACTTCTTCACCGATCGATGAAGTCACTGCAGAGTTGCCAATATTCGCATTAATCTTCACCAAGAAATTGCGACCGATGATCATCGGCTCGACTTCTGGGTGATTGATATTGGCTGGAATAATCGCACGTCCACGGGCGATTTCATCGCGCACAAATTCTGCCGTGATCTGTGCTGGAATCGAGGCACCAAACGATTGACCCGGATGCTGACGTCCCATCATCGCCGCCAGCTTTTCCCCCATAGGACCGGAGTTTTTCAGATTATCCAAATACTCTTGGCGGCGCATATTTTCACGTATTGCCACGTATTCCATTTCTGGTGTGACGATACCTTGTCGTGCGTAATGCATTTGCGTGACGTTTTTACCTTGCAATGCGCGACGAGGTTTGCGTTGCAGATTAAAGCGCAACTCATGCAGCTTAGAATCATGCAAACGTTCTATGCCGTATTCAGAGCTAGGACCAGCTAACTCCTCTGTATCCTCGCGTTCTGAAATCCAAGCACCACGCACGGAAGCTAAGCCTGAGCGAATATCGATTTTGACGTCAGGATCGGTATAAGGTCCCGAAGTATCATAAACATAAATCGGCGGATTTTTTTCTGCACCGAACATCGCCGGTGTGTCCGCTTGCGAGATCTCGCGCATAGGTACCCTGATATCAGGACGACTACCGGTAACGTAAATTTTGCGAGAATTGGGTAAGGCTTGAATTGCGGCTTCGTCGACCTTAGCGGTGGCGGACAAAAACTGTGGGTTGGCGTTCATTTGGCTCCTTTGCTTTATTGATGGCACGGAGCCAGCAAAGGAGTTTCCAAATTAGGCGACAGCACACCCTAACTGAGGTGGCATCACGGCTTTGGCTGCTTCCCTTCGCTGGCATTATCCAGATCAGGTTCAAGGGTATTTCTCACCCGACAGATACAAGCTTGTCAGGACCCCTAGCGTTTTTAAAATTAACTACAAAATTACAATAACAAAAATTGTCGGCGCATTATAGCCGTGTTTTAAATAAAACGACAAATAAGCTTTTATTTCAATTCACTCAGTGGCGTTGATTGATGAGGATGTGCTTGTTCCGGTCCCAGTACCTCGATCATTTCCACCATATTTTGCGTGATGGCCTCAGCCAGATCATGCGTCAAAATAGGAAGCGCCAACTCATGCGGAACTAATAAACGAGATAGGCCATAGGCACGATTTCTGCCATGTGTTTTTCCCAGATAAAGCGCCATATCCGCGATTTGCAAGGCACGCTCCCAATCACAGAACTCTTCAGGAACATCAGAAAAAGGCACCGCAATAAACCCTGCAGTGACTGTCACTGGAATTGCCAAGTTACCATGAGCAAACGCAGTGTCACCAATGGTACGCAACACCCGATCAACCAGACTAGTAATTTGTTCGGGGTTGGATTTTGGCGAGTAAATCAAGAATTCTTCACCACCCCAGCGCATCACCATGTCGTCATCACGCACCACGGCCTTTAGACGGGCAGCAACTTCTTTTAAGACAACGTCACCGACGGCGTGCCCCCAGGTGTCATTGATATTTTTGAAGTGATCGATATCCATCAAAATCATACAATCAGGATTACGATAACTACCCTCACGCCGCTCGGTTTCTACCCGTTGATTTCGATTGGCCATCAGACTGATGAATGAACGTCGATTGTGCAGCCCTGTCAACGCATCGCGAATAGCATGAAACTCTAATTGTAGATTCACTTCCTTCAATTGCTCGTTGAGTTTTTTGCTGCGGCGGTACTGGGTATAGATAAAACATCCAGCTAATACCCCGACAAGCGACGCCAATAAAGCCACCATTTGCTGCAAGCGGTGATTTTTGATATCGGCATCTTTGAGTGCATTGTCTTTGGCTAAAATTTCAATCTGACGTTTTCTCTGCTCCGCATCAAATCCTTCCTGCAAAGCAGCAACTGACTTAGCGCGATCTGACTGAAAAATTTCATCGCTCAATTTTTGTTGTGCCCGCACCTGCTCTAGTGCTTCTTTGTACAAACCAGCCGCTTCATACATCTGCGATAGTTCGCCTATGATGGTTTCCACATCCGATTTGGCGTTTGCCTTTTCAAAGAAGGCGATACTTTCTTTGACCAGATCACCGCCTTGTTTGAGTTTACCCTGATAACCCAAGGCTAAACCCAAGTTGACACGCGCACTGGCGATGCCCCACTGGTCTTCCAATCCTTCGGATCTTGCCATCGCTTCACGAGCATAGGACTCGGCACGCTTATAGTCCTTTTTTATCAAATATTGATCTGCTATATTAAACAGCGCCAATGCTGCCCAATAAGGTAATTTCTCCACTTTGGCAGTTTTTAATGCGTTTTCATACTCCTTCAATGCCTCGTCATTCCGCTTTAAGGTGCTGAGTGCAACACCTCGTGATACAGAGATATCGATGAAGGATTTTGGTGCCAAGCTCGCAGAAGAAATTGCCAAAGCCTCAGTGGTCGCTGACAGTGCTTTTTGCGGATCTTTCATTTGCAAATAAAGACCAGATATTTGACTCCATGTCGCCATCTTTGCTTGCAATTGCCGACGAGGCAATTGCTCGGATAATTTGAGCATATCCAAGTACTGCTTCAATGCAAGGTCAAATTTGAGATTACTGCTATAGAACGCGCCCAAAGTCGCAAGATATCGAAATTGCACATTCGTATTTTTCGATGTCGCAACGGCATTACCTAATTTTTCGAGGTGAGCCACCGCGACGGCATAACCTGATTTTTCGAAAATACTATAGGTTTCAAATATTTCCAGATACAGCAAGGCATCCTGATCTTGCATTTGCTTAGCGAGCTGATCAAATTCTTCCAGCGTTTGCGTGCTAAGTTTTCGGTTACCTGCATCAAAATACAAGCCACCTAACACCGACAACACTTCTAATCGGATTGCTGGTGACGTATCCGCGGGTAAATTCTTTTTGAACTCAAGAAGTTGTTGTAAGCCTTCTTCGTTATTTCTATCGGAAAGAGATTGAATCGCATCTAGCTGGGACATGATCAACTTGTCATCTGCCAGGCTGGGGAAAGAGAGACTTAAAAGTACTAGCAATACAATTTTTTGCAACAAAAAGTAGAATTTTCCATCATCATAAACACTCAATTTCTCAACGCTTGGTAGAGCAGATCGATATAAAAAGTGTCTCATGTATTCATCACCTAGTTCACATTGCCTCGCCTGACTGCTTGTTACCAAGATCCGGTGCCTTGCGCTTCTTTTTTCTTTGTTTTGTGCAGACTTAGATATGCTAGCACTTTCCTAAAAGCATCTTTGCTTTTTTTTGCATCACGTCCAAATAAGCTACAGAATCAACAGATTCTCACTCGTCACAAACAATTAAAGCTCTTTTTTTATAAAAACATTACTTAATTTTGAAGCCATCGACGAAGCGAACTTCAGTGCCATACACAGCACCACGTGTGTCATCATTCTGAACGAACATCAAGCACAAACGCATCATTTAACGATCCACATAGCACCAAATGAGAAAAAACACCTTGAATATTTTAAGTAATACATCGCACTCATTTATAATCAAAGGTTTCGCCAATCAACTTATCGAACTTACGCAAGATCAATTCTGCATGGGTTCTCACTAACTTAAAGTTTGTATACACATCATGGAATTAGCCAAATCTTTTGAACCCGCCAATATTGAATCGTTTTGGCGCACCGAATGGGAAAAGCGCGGATACTTCACCGCCACGACCGATGAGTCCAAACCATCGTTCAGTATTCAACTGCCACCACCCAACGTCACTGGCACTTTGCACATGGGTCATGCCTTCAACCAAACGATTATGGATGGTTTGACACGTTACTACCGTATGCGTGGCCATAACACGGCATGGGTACCAGGCACGGATCACGCTGGTATCGCAACGCAAATCGTGGTGGAACGCCAGCTCGATGCACAAAAGATTTCTCGCCACGATTTAGGCCGTGAAAAGTTCTTAGAAAAAGTCTGGGAGTGGAAAGAAAAATCCGGCTCCACCATCACTGGCCAAATGCGCCGTATGGGTGCTTCTGCTGATTGGAATCGTGAATACTTCACAATGGATGCAGAACGCTCCAAAGTGGTTACCGAAGTCTTCGTCCGTTTAGTAGAACAAGGTTTGATCTATCGCGGCAAACGTTTGGTGAACTGGGACCCAGTATTGGGCACCGCCGTATCTGATTTGGAAGTCGTATCGGAAGAAGAAGACGGCTCAATGTGGCATATCCGCTATCCATTCGCGGATGGAAGCGGCCACCTCACAGTAGCAACCACACGCCCAGAAACATTGCTCGGTGACGTCGCCGTTGCGGTAGATCCAACTGACGAACGCTACACCGCTTTCGTTGGCAAGATGCTCAAATTGCCTTTGACGGATCGTGAAATTCCCGTCATCGCCGATAGCTATGTCGACAAAGAGTTCGGTACAGGCTGCGTGAAGATTACACCAGCACATGATTTCAACGATTACGCAGTTGGCCAACGTCACAATTTGGCATTGATCAGCATCTTAACTTTAGATGCCAAGATCAATGAAAACGGCCCAGCTGTTTACCAAGGCATGGATAGATTCGTAGCACGTAAACAAATGGTCGCTGACCTCGATGCACAAGGTTTGCTCGAGTCTGTAAAGCCACACAAATTGATGGTGCCACGTGGCGACCGTACTAACGTCGTCATCGAACCGATGTTGACCGATCAATGGTTCATGGCGATGAGCAAAGCTGCGCCAGAGGGCACCCACTTCCCAGGCAAATCGATTGCCGAAGTCGCACTAGAAAAAGTGGCGAATGGTGAAGTGAAATTCGTACCAGAAAACTGGAGCACGACATACAACCAATGGCTGAACAATATTCAAGATTGGTGTATCTCACGCCAATTGTGGTGGGGTCATCAAATCCCAGCATGGTATGGCGACAATGGTGAAATCTTCGTTGCACGCGATGAAGCCGAAGCCAAAGCAAAAGCAGCAGCGGCTGGTTACACAGGCGCATTGAACCGCGACAATGACGTGCTCGATACTTGGTTCTCTTCTGCCTTGGTTCCATTCTCCACCATGGGCTGGCCGGAGTTGACGGTTGATAGCAAACTGTTCTTGCCATCCTCTGTATTGGTCACTGGCTTTGATATCATCTTCTTCTGGGTAGCGCGTATGGTCATGATGACCGCGCACTTCACTGGCAAAGTGCCATTCCATACCGTCTATGTACACGGCTTGGTGCGCGATTCTAGCGGCCAAAAAATGTCCAAATCCAAAGGCAATACACTTGATCCTATCGACTTGATCGACGGTATCACGGTTGACGAACTCGCGGCAAAACGCACTGTCGGCTTGATGAACCCAAAACAAGCGGCGAGCATCGACAAAGCCACGCGCAAAGAATTCGCTGATGGCATTCCTGCTTACGGTACAGATGCTTTGCGCTTCACAATGGCGAGCTATGCATCCTTAGGTCGCAACATCAATTTCGACTTAGGTCGCTGCGATGGCTATCGTAATTTCTGCAACAAATTGTGGAATGCGACGCGCTTTGTATTGATGAACACCGAAGGTCAGGATTGCGGTTTCACAGGTACAGCAACAGACAATGATCTCGATTATTCACAAGCTGACAAATGGATCATCTCCACTTTGCAACGTACAGAAGCAGAGCTAGAAAAAGGCTTTGCCGACTACCGCTTCGACAATATCGCCTCCGCCATCTACAAATTCGTTTGGGATGAATACTGCGATTGGTATTTGGAAGTAGCAAAGGTGCAAGTACAACAAGGTACGCCAGCGCAGCAACGTGCAACGCGTCGTACTTTGTTACGCGTGTTAGAAGTCACGCTGCGCATGGCACACCCAGTCATTCCTTTCGTCACAGAAGCCTTGTGGCAAACAGTAGCACCATTGGCAGGCAAAACGCTGAACCCAGCGGGCGATTCCATCATGATGCAAGCCTACCCATTGGTAAATGCAGAAGCGATAGACGAAGCAGCAGAACACTGGATGACAGGCCTCAAAGCCGCCATCGATGCATGCCGTAACTTGCGCGGTGAAATGCAATTATCACCAGCAGTCCGCGTACCACTGTTATTGCAACCAGCGAACGCTGCCGACAAAGCCCGCATGGAAAGCTACGCACCTTACATGGCAGCCTTGGCGAAATTGTCTGAAGTGCAGATTGTCGATGTTTTACCCGACTCACCAGCACCCGTCTCCATCGTCGGTGAAACCAAGCTGATGTTAAAAGTAGAAATCGACGTCGCCGCAGAACGCGAACGCCTCTCGAAAGAAATGGCAAAACTCGAAGCCGAAATCAATAAAGCACAAGCCAAACTCAGCAACGAAAGTTTTGTGGCACGTGCGCCTGCAGCGGTTGTCGAACAAGAGAAAGAACGCGTAGCGGGCTTCTCTGCGACTTTGAGCAAGATGCAGGAGTCTTTTGCTAAGTTGGGGTGATTTGGTTTTTTGATTGGGCTGTAAATGCAAAAAGCGCTTCGAGGTTTCGAAGCGCTTTTTTGTTTTTGGAGATTGAATGTGGGGTGGACCCAGCCTCTTCGTACCCACGCATAACGGTCGATTAAGATGAAAAAAAAGTAAAAATATCATTTGCGACGATAAGCAATTCCGCGATGGCAAAATTAGTGTCTTACGCGCATTTACAATTTGTCGGATTTCTTCAAGACGGCTAGAGATCAATATCGTATCTTCCTTGTTCAATTAACGATACGGAGAATCGCGATGAAATTAGGCTACACCATTTTATATGTACACGATGTGCCGAAGACGCTGGCATTTTATCAAGCGGCATTTGGTTTTCAAGCTCGATTTCTGCACGAAGGTGGAGATTGGGGGGAACTGGAAACGGGTGAGACTTGCCTTTCATTTTGCTCTTATTCACTGCTAAAGCAAATCGGCAAAACAACGCAAACACCTGATCCCAAAACGCCGTGTTTTGAAATCGCATTAGTAACTGAAAATGTCGCAACCGCCATGCAACACGCTTTGGATGCAGGTGCTGTCATGATTCAAGAACCAGAACAAATGCCTTGGGGGCAAACGGTGGCGTATGTAGCTGATATCAATGGATTTTTGGTGGAACTATGTACGCCGATGACTCCGTCATAGCCGTCAATAGCCTGAGATTGATAATGCAGCGAGCAACTTAGGGTCGTTTCTGAGTACATTTGGACTATGACCGAACCATTGTTTAAATGCACGATTCATGTGCGATTGGTCGGCATAGCCATGATTCGCCGCTAGGGTACTTAAAGAAGTCGTATGTGCAAGTTCTGCACCTGCGCGCCTTACTCTTGCCAGATTACGCCAATAGCAAGGGGATCGATCCGTATGACGTTGCAAGTGACGCTCTAAACTTCGTTCAGATATTCCCAATAAACGGGCAGAGTCAGCGACGCTGCTCGTTTTTGCAAGCACAATTAAAGCGTCAATCACATCTTGATTTATGGAAGTACACTCCTCCAAATAGCTCAATATTTTACTGGTGTCGTCGAGATGGCAATGCTGCATCGCTTGCAATAAAGTTTCGGTAGCAAACCGGACTCCAGGTTTGCATCGAAAACCGATAAAGTAATCACTCGGATTGCATTGCACTGCGTAAGCACTATCCGCTAAATCAGTTACGAACCACTCGCCCACACCTTGGGCGGAGCCACACCATATCAAGTCTTGACAACCATCGGGAAGAACCCAAGTAAGTTCTGCTGTCGTCACTTGAGCAGACCATGTTTCAAGTACTGCATTTGGGATATTTAAATTTGACATAGACATTTGAATTGCACGAACACAGTCAGAGTATCTATGTTTCTCATTTCGATCACAAGTGTCAAGCCAAGTGGATACCTAAGAGATAAAGAATACGCATTATGGGAGTATTAGCTGTGCTACGTCCACGCGATCCATTGTCGACGAAACCAAGCTGATATTAAAAGTAGAAATCGACGTCGCCGCAGAACGCGAACGCCTCTCAAAAGAGATGGCGAAACTGGAAGCCGAAATCAATACGGTTCAAGCCAAACTCAGCAATGAGAGTTTTGTTGCACGTGCTCCGGTAGTTGTTGTCGAACAAGAGAAAGAACGCGTCGCGGGCTTCTCTGCGACTCTGAGTAAGATGCAGGAGTCGTTTGCTAAGTTGGGGTGATTTGGTTTTTGATTGAGTTGTAAATGCGAAAAGCGCTTCTATGTTTTGAAGCGCTTTTTTGTTTTGACAAGGAAATCACTCACTAGGTTTTCAAAATCTGCGTGGACACAAAAAACGTGGCCACATATGCCTCGAAGGGAAAAAATAAAAGATGAAAAATTAAGAACGATTAAACATGTGAATACTAGTGACGCAGTTCACATCGCCTCTAGACAAACTCACAAATAGAGTCGCACCTTTCACATCTTTATTGTAAGTTTCACGAAAAATTGGTCGATGATTAAGAAATTGTGCTTCACCTACGAGCGTCCATCCTGCGATCTTCGCGACTTCTCGAAATTCTTGGTAATGAATACACATTGTGGAGTCTAATCCTAAATCAAAACTTGAATAATTGTTTCCATTCTTAACTGACATTGCAAAGTACCAATCTAATCTTGGTCTCAAATAATCCACTCTCATATTTGGATATGATGTCTGAAAATCTATCGACGGTGTCTCGGGAAATTTCACGTTAAATGCACGTTCCACCGTTTCCCTTTTGGTTCGACCATCTTCACTCAACAAAACTTTTCCAACATTTTGGAGAAAATCGTCTTTCGTAAAAGAGAAAGGCGGCAAGAATTCCCTTGTTTGTTCAAGTTCTGTTTTTGCGTCTTTTACCTGATCAGATCTATTTTTCATGCTCTTCTGCGCAAGAATTTCATTTGCGACTGATTCAAGCATCAAGATATTTGTAAAAAGTAAAGTCATGCTCATGATTAAAAATCCAAATCGACTTCGACACTTTGCAGATTGCTTTGAATCGATCCATGCCGTGTTTTTCAAATCACTACTTCCTTGATTTATCATTTGATCTCCTTCTATTTTTGAAATTCTGAATCCAGCCTTGTAGGGCGGATAAAACCCGCGCCGCTCAGGCTATGTACAAAGTTGATCGACCGATCTACCGCGCGGGTTGCACCCGACCTACATTGTTATCCCACTTCAAGTAACCCATATAGTGGCGACAAATGATGGATACTCACTGCGATTTTGCCGCCTCTACCTTGGCTTCCTCGATTTCTTTCGGACTCATTTGCGACTCTGCATACTTACGATACGTCACAGCATCATCATAATCGCCAGCAAGAATAAGCCATTTCATAGCCTCGACTTTATCGATCGCAACACCTTTTCCTTTGAAGTACATTAGCCCTAGTTGATATTGCGCACTAGCGTCCTTTTGTTGCGCCGCCTTTACAAAAAGATCGTGCGCTTTATCATAGTTGCGTGAAACGCCAATCCCATTCACATATAAAACTCCCAAACTATATTGCGCGTCGGCATATCCGAGCTCCACTGCCTTCTTGAACCAATAGACCGCCATTCCGTAATTAGGCGCGACGCCCTTGGCTTTTGCGTACATTCGGGCGAGATTGACTTGCGCGCGGATATTATTCTGCTCCGCTGCCTTTTCAAACAGGGCTTTCGCTTCTACGTAATTCTGCGCGACGCCTTCACCCTTTAAGTACATTAGGCCAAGATTAAACTGGGCATCAGACTTTCCTAGTTCAGCAGCTTTTTTGAATGCAGCAGCAGCGGCCGGAAAATCACGCTGACCATACAAAGCAACGCCATCCGAAAAATCATCGGCTTGAGCAAGTAAACTCAAGGTGCTAAAAACCACAATCAGCGATGTCTCCAAAAATAATTTCATATTCGACCCTTGCTCTTTGACTCAATATTGTTTCGTTCGAAAAATCGTTCAATTCTGACTTTCATCATAAACTAAACTTGTTCAGCCATCCGTTTTTCGCAGCCTTCTAGGATGGGTACGACCCGCACGTCCTCGCCAATGTGCATAGTTGATCGGTTTATAAACCGCACGGTTTGCACCAGCCCTACCAATTTTAGCGAAGCAACCATGTTCAACGAAGTTTCACACCGCTAGTTCCTACCCGCGAACCGCCGCCTCGATCTCAGCAATATCAATCTTCTTTTGCTTCATCATCGCGGCCATTGCTTTGCTCGATACTGCTTTGTCGACATTCATGGTCAATTCAAGCAAACGCTTTGGATAAATTTGCCAAGACACACCGAAACGATCTTTCAGCCAACCGCAGACACTTTCTTCCCCGCCGTTGCTGGTGAAGGCTGCCCATAGTCGATCGGTCTCAGCTTGATCGTCGGTCGCGACCGCAATCGACACAGCTTCGCTCAATGTGAACATCGGCCCCGCATCGAGAATTTGGTAAGGGACACCGCCTAACGTGAAGTCGATCACGGAGAATACGCCATAGCCGTTGTCACCTACATAGGCACTTTCAACTTTGCTATTGAGAATCAAAGAACAGTAATACTCAGCAGCCTCTTGGCCTCGTCCGTCACGAAACCAAAGACAGGTGCGAATGGCATTGCTCATGGCGATACTCCTTTAAGGAATGGGTTGGAAGATTTCGGGTAACAAGCTTGAACTAGAGTTCAGTAAAAGGCAACTTATTAACATCCATCACCATCAACTAGTAGATCTTCAAATTAGAATTCATCGCTCAGAATGGGTTCGCCAAAATACAAAAGCCTCCCGCGAAGGAGGCTTTTTGACTTGCAAATCCGCGTCTGAATACTTGCTCAATTCAGACGGATGTCATCGACATTTTAGTAGGTCAAATTCAATTGAAAGACTGCCGTCGTACCACTGACTTCATTACCAACGATCAATAATGGTTTGCCATTTGGTGACTTGTCTGCGGTGATCAATGCTAAGCCTTCTGGCCCGCGATCACCTGTTAAGGCATTACGCGTATTGAGATAAGTGACATAGATCGGCGCAGTTGGATTGGTGACGTCATACACAATCACGCCACCAACGCGTTCCATACCAATGAAGGCGAAAGTCTTGTTGCCGAATGTGCCGACGACGACGCCTTCTGGTTCAGGGCCTTTGCTGGCGCTACGTCCATCGAGCGTGTTGTTGTCGTGACTGGCGTTGAAAGCGACATTGCTGAGCGCTTTAGTACGTTGTTCTAAATCGTCACCAGAGTCAAACACTCGAACGATATCAGTCGACCAGATCGAGAAGGAACGTGCGCCAAATGAGAATAATTCAGTACACAATCCTGCCGCATTCTTACCAGCACTACCACCATTTGGTGTGGTCGTGATGCGTAAGCGTCCGAGGTTGGAATCAAACAATAGGTTTGTCGCTTCACTGCCAAACACTGCTGGATCTAAACCCAATTTGCAATGCGTAGCCACCCGCGTCTCTTCATTAAATCCTGGCCAATCTGCACGTGCGTCACCTTCATTTGCCGTGATCAGATAAGTGCTACCGTTGACTGTGTAACGTGCAATAGCGTCAGGCAGATACATGCCTTTGACCGGCTGTGGAGCAATCTTGATCGCAGGTGTTCCGCTATTGGTGTTCGTGCCGCCATCTTCGTCACTCGCGTCTAAACCCGCACCTGCGACATTGTGATTTTTAAAGCCCAATGGTTTGATGGCTGTCACTTTTGCTGTCGCGATGTCGACTATCGCGATGGCATTATTCTCTTGTAGCGTGACATAGGCTGTTTTATTGTCGGCGCTAATCGCAATGTATTCTGGTTCGAGATCTTGTGCTGCATTGGCACCTGGACCATAAATACGCACACCGCTAGCACGGAGTTCTGCCTCTTTGCCGATGTACGCTTTAAAGTCGGCTGTAGCGACCGTCGATGTTCCAGTACGGTTCACTGTAATCACACTAATAGAACCTTCAGGATCAACAGAGTCGGCTAAGCCATAGCTATTTGGCTCACCTTCATTGGCAACTAACAATTGCTTACCGTCAGACGTAAAAGTCACCATATCCGGCAATGCGCCCACGGCAACTGAGTGCAACAATTTGAGGTCAGCTGCATTATAAAACGCCACTACACCAGGAGAAGTTTTTGCTTTGCCTTCGATTGCCAAGGCGACCAAGCCATCATAGACCGCCACGCTATTCACACCACCACCGAGGCTACTGACATTGATGGCACTAATTAATTTCGGTGTTGCTGGTGTAGTTAAATCGAGTACATCAACAGAACCATTGGCACCATTGACAACAAACAAACGTTTGCTCGCTGGGTCAAACGCAGTAATCTCAGCAGCACCAAGCACAAGGCCGTCGTAGCTGCCGATTTTTTCTAAAGTCATACTAACTGGCGTCGGAGCGACTGGAATAGGCGTTTCCTTGGTGTCGTTGCTACTTCCACCGCAGCCACTCAGGAGTGTGATGGGAAGAATAAATGAGGCCAATAGATGGCGTCGGCTGGATGTCAACATGGATGTCTCTCGTCTAAAAAGTGAAAAGCGTGAAAAGTGAGCGCAGAAAATGGCCACGCATTTAGGGCGTCGCAATCAAACGGCGAATTCTGGCAAGCTTTGATGACGAGGATATGACATGGTGGCGCGACAAGCTTGAGTAAGACAAAACGAAAACATTCAATCAGCGGAAAAGGTGGTTGTGGTCATGTACAAATCCGAGTGAACTCAAAAAGCGCACCGAAAGTGGGTTCGCCACGCCAATAAATTTTAGTAATGAGAGCTCGGCTGACACTTTGCAGGGGCGCAGAATCGGAAATTTTGATATGCTGGCGGCCTGCGATCAGTCAACAGCGTTGACTTGAATCAGTGGCACTTATTTTATGGGAATGCACTATGGCATCATTGCAAGATCAATTTTTAAAAGCGGGTTTAGTCGATAAAAACAAGGCCAAACTGGTTCACCAGGACAAGGTCAAACAAAAAAAGGTCGAGCGCCGTACTGGCAGCGAGAGTGTCGATGAGGCACGTTTGGCTGCGCTTGAAGTGCAACGAAAAAATGCCGAACGCGCACGTGAACTCAATGCACAACGCGATGCAGCGGCAGCTCAAAAGGCCGTGTTTGCGCAAATCGTACAGATGGTGCAAAACAATCGACAAAGTAAAGGTAATGGCGACATCGCTTATTACTACACCCATGGCACCAAGATCGATAAGATCTACGTATCGGCCGAAGTACAAAAACATCTGATTGCTGGCCGGCTCATGATCGTGTGCGTGGATGGAAAAACCGAATTGCTTCCCCGAGTTATCGCGGAAAAAATAGAAGAACGCGATGCGTCGCTGGTGGTGCGAGTAAAGAAAACATCAACCGAAGTTGACGAAGATGATCCGTATGCCGCCTACCAGATTCCGGATGACTTTACTTGGTAGAAGTTTGACGCCAACTGCAAATCAAAAACAATTAAATGGGCGAACATCGTTAAAATTGACTGTATGTTTGCTCAACTTCATCCAATCTTCAACGCCATGTAGGGCGGGTGGAATCCGCGCCGCCTGAACTATGTGCAAACTTGATCGACAGATATACCGCGCGGGTTGCACCCGCCCTGCATGGCTAAAGTATTGCTGCACCACAAACGTTACCCTGATCGTCATATGAGATTGCAATGCGCACATTGCCGCTTGGATCAATAAGGCGAGACATGCTCTCTGCAAGTGAACTCCGTAACGCGAAGTACTCGGCTTGCTGATCATTCCCAGATCGGTGATAGTCAGAAGACAATGACCTAAGCTTATCTTTGCGTAAGTGCAAAGTTTCATTCGAATTCCAAAAAGATTTTTCCAAGAGCGTAGATTCTCGCTCTAAAGCGGATTTTTTGAACTGGTTGATAAGGTCTGCCCAACGATCTTCGTTTACATCAATCTTTGAATATTCGCGTTTTGCAGGATCAAGATAAGCTGTAACAAAATTTATAGCTGAGGCAAGGTTGAGGAAAAGCTCGCGCCGCTTTAAGAGTGGCCTTACTTTGTCTATGAGATTTTTTAATTCTTCAAATGTATCGCCTGTCCCGAAAGTGTCTCGATCGGTGAGCTTTGATATTGTATTGATTAATGAGGTCATGTCTTCTTCTAACTTGTTGCGCCAAGAGTAGGAGTCCTTGATGATCCCTTCAATCGCGTTCCTCTTTTGTTGGGGGAGCTCATCAGGACAACGAAGCTCCTTCATGTGTGTGGAGATTTCGCGTAAATAGTCAAAGGCTCCAGTAATTCTTGCCTTGTCTTCGTTCTCTTGCCTTTCAAGCACCTCGGAGATTGAGTCTTTGATTGCGCTTAGACTTCTTTCAATATCTGCCAAATGTGATTGAGCAACCGCAATACTTACAAGCTGAAAGGCACCTCCGGCAAGTTGTTTCGCTTTTCCTCCTTGAATTAATCGAGCCTTCCCGACCACTTTATTTGAGGCATCAACCGCATCTGCCAGGATTTCTCCTGATTTTGTTTTCATCAAGGTGTACGTTCCATCAATTAAGCCTTGATGGATTTCGGGCTTGAAAAGCACCTCTACAGTGTTGTTCGGAATGCCTGCGGCGCCTTTAAATAGGTCGGCTGCAAGGTGTTTGACACGACTAATTGCACTGCTGGATGACTCAACCATATGAGCCCCGACAGGTATTTTTTCTATTTCTCTTGACTCAAGCACTTTGAGTCCGTTGTCATCGAATATTGCGAGATTGTATCCAGAGTCACTTATTATTTCTAAGGCATCATCTGGTTTAAGGTCAATCCGTTCCGGCGCGATCATGCTGGCGGAACTATTCGTCCTTCTTTGAAGAAGTAGAATAAATGAAATAAACGCGGCCACTAAAATTATAATTGCAATCAACAGAATGGTATTCACAGCAGCCTCTAAATTTTGTCCATGTTGCTTCGGATGGTGGGCATTTCGCCTAACTTTAATTCAAAAGGACAAGATTGAAAATTAACCTGACCGACTTGATTTATCAACAACAAGGATCATAAAGGAAAGTCTAAGTAAATCAAATACATAAAACCAGACGTTGAGAAATATTCACGATAACCAAAACGAAAACGAGGAAGTTGTTTTCAATATCGCTTTGCTAGATAAGCCGTCAAACCAATACAAACCAAGGCAGGCCGCGTTTCGACGAAGCAGAACGGCGTATTCATTGATCCGTCCGCTCCACATCGATAACCGAGCCACCAAAATTTCTTGACGCCTCCCAAAACTCAAACTACTATTAAACCATTCGGTTAATTAACCAATCGGTACATTATGCAAGATCAACTGAGTTTAACGTTTTCGGCACTTGCCGATCCAACACGCCGGGCTATCTTGGCGCAGCTTTCGCACGGCGAGGCGAATGTGTCTGATTTGGCGCGGCCATTTCTAAATGATATGAGCCTACCTGCTGTTACCAAACATCTCAAGGTTCTCGAGACTGCTGGTCTAATTACCAAAACGCGCGATGCGCAGTGTCGTCCTTGTAAGCTCAATGGTGAAAACCTGAAACTGGCGGCGGACTGGGTGGATCAATATCGCGTGTTTTGGGAACAAAGTTTTGATCGCCTTGATCTCTATCTACAAACTATCACTGCTGAAAAGAAAGGTAAAAAGAATGTCCGCAAATCCAAAAGCACAAGTACAGCCAAAAGCGAATGAAATCCACCTCGTGCGTCTATATGACGCCCCCGTGGAGATGGTGTGGGACGCTTGGACCGATCCTGCACAAGCGGCGCAGTGGTGGGGGCCGCGCGGATTTACACTGACTACGCACAGCAAAGATTTGAGTGTCGGTGGCACCTGGCGTTACACCATGCATGGGCCTGATGGCACTGATTATCCAAATATCGCGACTTACCACGAAATCGAACAATACAAAAAACTCGTGTATGACCACGGCGCGACGGAACTCACGCCACCACTGTTTCGCGTGACTGTTTTGTTTTCCACCGTTGGCAAGAAAACGCAGATGGAAATGACGATGGCCTTGGCGACCGCAGAAGCTGCAGCAGAAACACGCAAGTTCATCAAGCAAGCTGGTGGTGACTCCACTTGGGATCGTTTTGCAGAATATCTCGCAGAGCAAATCGACCACAAAGAACGCTTCGTTATCAATCGCAGCTTTGCAGCACCGATCGATGTCATGTATGACATGTGGACACAAGCCGAGCACATATCAACATGGTTGCCACCAACTGGATTTACGATGTCGTTTAATCGCGCCGATATTCGCGTCGGTGGTAGTTCGTTCTATTTGATGACGAATGGCAGTAGCGAGAATAATGTGACCATGTACGGCCGCGCCGCGTATCTGGAAATGGATCGACCGAATCGTCTAGTCTACGCGCAACAATTTTGCGATGCGCATGAAAACATCTCGCGTCATCCGATGGCACCAACCTGGCCGGAGACGATGTTGACCACCGTGCTGTTCACTGAGGAGGCAGACGATCGTACCCGCGTGACGGTGACATGGGAACCGCACGGCGCGGTGACCGCTGAGGAATTAGAAGTATTTATGCAAGCACGCGGTGGCATGACGATGGGATGGACGGGTTCCTTTGACAAGTTGGAAGCCCAGCTAGAAACTGCTTGAGATGAGGAGAGTTCTGCCTGGCGAAATACTGATGCAATTACATGTGCAGTATGTCGAAGTGAGAATTAAATCGTACACGTAATTCTTTAGTTTTACGACCAACTCATCGCTAAACCTTCTACTGTTTGTGGGAGGTAAAATCCGAATTGCGGAATCACACTTGTGTGCACGACGTTATCGGCATTGCACGCCATCAACAAATAAAGAATGCCGGCACATTATTGTTGTAATTTGGTAGTTTAAAGTTCTAACTCTAGTAAATTCGTGTGCTGCTTCAAGAACTGCACGTACAATTCTTTGGCAGTTTTTGCCCTCTTTATAAAAATCGGAGACAACATGAATAAATCTGGAATGATCAAATCTAGTTTTGCCATACTGAGCCTACTTGCAGCGCAAATGGCCGCTGCCCAAAGCTCGCCAACAGGTCTGTGGAAAACCATAGACGACAAAACTGGCAAGGTAAAATCGCTGGTGCGCATTAATGAAACTGGAGGCGAATTTCAAGGCAAAATCGAAAAATTATTCCGCGAAGCCGATCAGGATCAAAACCCGAAATGCGACAAATGCGAGGGCAGCAATAAAGATCAACCATTAATCGGCCTGACCATACTTTTTAATATCAAAAAAGATGGCGACGAATACAGTGGTGGCAAAATCCTTGATCCTGCCAATGGCAAGCTCTACAGCAGTAAACTCAAATTGATAGAAAACAACAAAAAACTGGAAGTGCGTGGCTACGTTGGCATGCCGATGTTTGGACGCACGCAAATCTGGATACGCGAAGAATAATCTATCTCCCCTTCACCATGGCAGCTTCGGCTGCCATTTTTTATAGGTAATCAGAGATCTCTGCGCGACCGGATTTTGAGTCTTTGATTGGAGAAAGTGCTCTCGCACGGCTGCACCTATCCGGTCAAACATCGACTATTCGCGATGGCTGGGCAAATGTCTCACCCATTCAAGAATTTAAGTGCCGTCGATGCCAATGCATAAAAAACATCATAAAAATAGCAATTAAGGATGAAGAATTCAGAGCAATGATTGATAGCGCAAGCGTCCTGTGGTATTTTCGGAGTTATTAAATAGTCAAATCAAGAACTATCTTAAATCCTGTGCATGTCTATGTTCGCTCATAGGTAAGCAATCACTGGCAATACCAAGAAAATTATAATGAGTCCAAAAAAGAGCAAGACCCAGGGGGGGTCAATTAATGAGCGCATAGGTCACATTTATGGCTCATTGTCGAAGTCACACAAAATTACCGCAGATTATGTCGTTGGCAATGCGTTTAGAGCTGCCACCATGTCGATTGATGAACTAGCTGATGCCGTTGGGATCTCGAATGCGACCGCCAATCGTTTTGCCCGTGCCTTAGGCTTTGACGGTTATCCACAGTTTCGTGCTGAGCTGGTTTCTGGTTTTGAAACCATGCTGGCACCGATTGAAGAATTACGTTCCGAAATCAGCCGTGCCTCTAGCAGTTCAGAAGTCATTAGTCGTTCACTCTCCGACGACATCGCGAATCTGGAAATTACCCGCCGCGAATTCCGCCCCGATGTTTGTGATCGTGCAGTTAACATGATTTTGGAAGCGGAACATATCTACATTATTGGTTATGGCGCTAGCGCTTACTTAGGCGGCATTATGTGCCATGCACTGACCAACTACTGCAACTCAGTGCAAACCAACATCGGCACTGGCGGACCAGCCCAAGTCTCACGGACGCTATACAAGTACACGGAACGGGATCTGGTGATTGCCATTTCATTTCCGCGCTATTCCAGCGATGTGATCACCCTACTGAGTCAAACAAAGAAGCGACAAGTGCCGATTCTGGCGCTGACCGACAGGCCCAGCTCACCAGTCGCTTCGATCGCTGATGTCACTTTATACGCCCAAACGAAACCACAATTTAATTCAGAAGGTATCGTGTTATGCCTGATTGAAGCAATCTGTGCAGCGGTGGCAAATCAATCTGAGTCCTCAGTCGATATCGCAGCTGAAACCACAGAATTAATGCTCCCGTGGTTACACCACGGTAAAAAGTAAAGACTATCTTGATCTAGATCAGCTCTCCTTTAGTGAAATAGCTCTATCATCGATGTCATACGATTCGGTAGCAACTATTTTCTAAAGGAGTTTTACCCATGCAAGTTGAACATCATCCATTAGCTCTCGAATTCCCAGAATTCAAAGACACGATTCATACTTTAAAATTAGCTAACGCGCATTTTGCCAAATTATTCGATGAATACACCGATACTGACAAGGCAATTAACCGCGCAGAAAACGGCGTAGAACATTTAGCCGACGCAGCTTTAGAAACATTGAAAAAAGTTCGTATGCATTTGAAAGATCAGTTGTTCCATTTATTGCAGAACCACGTTGCGTAATTAGTTACAACACTGTTGAGTACAACAGTCACTGAGTTGGTAGGGCAAATTTTGGCGAACTTCGGTTCGCCTTTTTTTATGTCGACAAGAGAACTTAACTGGTTTTGCGTTTCGCACGAAATACAGATTGATCTGCATAAAATGCGTGATCTTGCCCTGGCCACCAACCCGGTACGCCAAGTACCGGCAACGGTGTGTAGTCTGCGGTCGTCAATGCATGGGATTGCAATTGTGCGCTCACCTGCCTATCAAGTTGTTGCACCTGCAAGGCAAAATCTTGCTTGAAAAAGTGAGGATCAACCCACACCGCCCAAGTGTGCGCGGTGATACCTTTATACGGCTGCACCAGCTTTTCCATCAATGCGTGTCCAAAGCTCCAGACCTGTGCCACAGCACCAAAATCATCGCGATGATCGAGGAAAGCCTGTTGCCATTGATGCTCACGTAAACAAGCCAAAAGCCGATGGCCTCGTTCAGAATTTTCTAGCACCAAAAGCGCTGCATTTTCATCGAAGATCGTTGCTGCATCACGGGCTGGCCCACGTGATTTCCCTATGCCAAGGCTATCAATTTGCGCTGACTGTAAGGCATTGAGCTGACGTTTAATGAGCGGAAAGCTTAACCATACTAAGGCATTAAAAAAGTCATGCAGATTTTCACGTGTCGGTACTTTACCGGCTTGGCTGATATGACTTTCGTAAGCGACACCGTCAGGCAATGCCTCTTGTGGGATAAATTGCAAAGGCAAATCTCGGTGATTACGCAAATCAAGGGTCTGCGCGATATGGTTTAAGGCAGCACGCCAATCTTCCTGCGCAAGAATATGTTGAGCGGCAGGAAGGATAGATGTCAACCAAGGACGCGACCAATCAATGACGGAATAAAACTTAGTCATTCTAGGATTACTCTGAGACTTTCCAATTGATGATTTCACCAGCATTCAAAGGCACCAGGCTGCCATCGAGATAGCTCAACTCGCTCGGCAATGTCCAGCTTTCACGTTTCAAGGTCATGCTGCCAGCGTTGCGTGGCAATTGATAAAAATCAGGGCCAAAGAAACTGGCAAAGCCTTCCAACTTATCTAATGCACCAACCTGATCGAAGGCCTGCGCATATAATTCCATCGCATGCAAAGCGGTGTAGCAACCAGCGCAACCACAGGCGTGCTCTTTCACACCCTTAGCGTGAGGTGCAGAATCCGTGCCGAGGAAGAAACGGGGATTACCCGACGTTGCCGCTTTCACCAAAGCTTGGCGATGGGTCTCGCGCTTCAACACTGGCAAACAGTAATAGTGCGGACGAATGCCGCCTTTGAAAATTTCATTGCGGTTGTACAGCAAATGATGCGCAGTAATCGTCGCTGCAATCGGGCCACTCGCTTCGGCTACATACGCTGCGGCCTCGCTGGTAGTGATGTGTTCAAACACGACTTTGAGTTCTGGCATATCGGCACGCAAGGGCTTCATGACGGTATCAATGAACACCGCTTCGCGGTCAAACAAATCAATTTCAGGACTCGTCACTTCACCATGTACCAAGAACGGCATGCCAACTTCTTGCATGACTTCCAAAGTCTTATAGCATTTGCGCAAATCCGTGACACCAGCATCGGAATTGGTCGTTGCACCCGCTGGATACAATTTCACCGCGTGCACAAAACCACTATCTTTGGCACGACGAATTTCATCTGGCGGCGTGTTATCGGTCAAATACAAAGTCATCAATGGCTCGAACGACATGCCTTCTGGCAAGGCCGCCAAAATACGCTGGCGATACGCTCCAGCCAATGCGGTGGTGGTCACCGGTGGCTTCAAATTCGGCATCACAATGGCGCGCGCAAATTGCGCTGCGGTGTGTGGCAAGACAGTTTTTAGGGCATCGCCGTCACGTAAGTGGAGATGCCAATCGTCAGGGCGGGTGATGGTGATTTGTTGGATGGAAGAGGTAGTCATAAAAGCTCGCTAAAACGATGAGGAGGCAATGATTGTTCTGAAAACATCAAATTAGCCTCTATTTTACCGTTTTAGTGCAGTAGGTGCGATTAGCATTGCGTAATCGCACGTATGTCACCGTCAGTTTTAAACACATGAATGGAATTCAGATGAATATCTTCGTTTAGATTTAAATAAAGATTACTTAAAAATTCTCTTTCACAGACTTGAAGATGGCACTTCCATCTGACAAAAATTGATCATTCGTGCGATTACGCGATGCTAATCGCACCTACTTTGCTGTGTCACCGATCTTAATTGAACACCTTATCCGACGGAAACCGCATACTATCGCGCAGTAAAAAACTCATAGGCAAAGCATAGTTCACACCTCTCGTCGGCAACGGCTGCATGAACCATTTTTCATAGAGTTTATTGAGTTCACCTTCATTCATCATTCTGGCGATTTCTTTATCGATCAGTGATTTCAAAACGGGATCATCTTTGGCTAACATAATCGTTTGGGCTTCTATGCCGATGCCGTCCCCGATAATTTTCCATTGTGATGCTGCTTCTGCACTTGCGCGTAATCCGGCTAGAACCACTTCTTCACCAACCATAGCATCAGCTTGCCCAGCTTTCAGTGATTCAAAGGCGGCGCGTGACGTGCTGGTTTCTATGATTTTTAATTCTGAAAATGTGAATTGAGTTTGCTGTCTCAGCAAACTCGATGCGGTACTACCGCGTACTACGACCACGCGCTTTTGCGATAGGTCGATCCAGTTTTTTATGTTGGCATTGGCATTTACTAACAAGCGTGTTGCCGAAAAAAAGTAAGGAATGGAAAACGCCATTTGTTTGCGTCGCTCGGCGGTATTAGCAGTGGTGCCACATTCCATATCCGCCTTGCCTTCTTGTATCGCTAACAGTCGATTCGATGGGTTAACCAATAAATAGCTGATAGCTAGTTGCGGCAGTTTTAGTTCGCGTTTGATGCGCTCTATCACATTGGCACAGATATCCATCGCATAGCCTATGGGCTTGCTGTCTTCGGATAAATAGGAGATGGGAACACTGGCTTCGCGATGCGCGATGACGATGGTCTTGCGTTCTTTGATACGCGCCAGAGTGTCGGCGGCGTTGGCTTCTGTGGCAATTAACAAAACTAAGACAAAACTTAACAGCTTGAACACGGTGTTCCTTTTTGGGGGAATGATTGCCGTGGTATTTTACACTTTGAGAGATTTGTGTGTTGTGGAGGGTGTATGTTTGATTTGGTTTGGTTTTCTTCGAGTTTCAACTTTGTGATGATTATTTCGCGACCTCTGGCCGGGTGTGGCCCGGCGGCCACTCACTTTTCTTGCTTCGCCAAGAAAAGTAAGCAAAAGAAGGCGACCGCGCTGTCGCTGCCCTTCGGGTTCCCAATTATGCAGGGCAAAAAATGGGAAAGCGTTGAAACTCGCTTCCCTTGCAGGGCGCATCTCCGCTTGCAAGCGGAGACCGTAACTCAGGCGATGTGCATGCACATCAAAACCCCTGCTAAACCTCAAACAACAACGCTTTCTTTATCCATTTTCTGCCCTGCACAATTGGCATCGCCAGAAGCGGAAAAATCGCCGCCTGACAAGTCAACCGTAAATCCTCACTGAACGCATTGAGCCAAGAGAAATTTGATTCTCGGGATGCAGAGCAAGGCGTCGCCCGCAGCAATATGTCAATATTGCGAGGACAGACAACGCCGCACAGCGCCCGAAAATCGAATTTATCGCCGCGCTCAATTAAGGGTAGAGACCTCTGACTTCACGCGCTTGTAGTACGCGTGTGCAACCAATAATAAATGCAGCCGTACGCAAAGAAACTTTCTTGTCTTCTGTGACTTGCCAAACAGAGCTGAAAGCTTCTTTCATAATGCGTGTCAAACGATTATTGATCTCATCTTCAGTCCAGAAATAACTAGAGAAATCCTGTACCCATTCAAAGTAAGAAACTGTCACGCCACCGGCATTCGCGATAACGTCTGGCACAACCAAAACACCACGATCACGCAAGATGTCATCAGCTTCTGGCGTGGTTGGGCCGTTCGCACCTTCAAGAATAATCTTAGCCTTGATCTCGTTTGCGTTGGCTTCGGTGATTTGCTGTTCCAATGCCGCTGGGATCATGATGTCGCAATTGACTGACCAGAATTCATTGTTAGGCAATACCGCTTCTATGCCATCAAAACCAGCCACGCTGCCATGCGCTGCGACATGATCTAACAGCTTTGGCACATCAAAACCATTCGAGTGGAAAATCGTGCCACCGTGATCTTGTACCGCAACAATTTTAGAACCGGCCTCAGCGAACAAACGTGCCGCGATACCGCCGACGTTACCAAAACCTTGCACCGCAATTTTTGCACCGGCAATCGTCACGCCTTTTTTTGCAGCAGCTTCGCAACCAACGACGAACACACCACGACCTGTCGCTTCACGACGACCTAAACTACCACCGAGGGAAATTGGCTTACCTGTGACCACGCCTGTCGCCGTGCGACCTTCATTCATGGAATAGGTGTCCATCATCCACGCCATCGTTTGTTCATTGGTATTGACGTCTGGTGCTGGAATGTCTTTATCTGGGCCGATGATGATGCCGATTTCGGAGGTGTAACGACGCGTCATACGCATCAATTCGCCACGTGACAAAGTCTTAGGATCAACACGAATACCGCCTTTAGCACCACCGTAAGGCACATTGACTGCGGAGTTCTTAATCGTCATCCACGCAGATAAGGCCATCACTTCGGACAAGGTCACATCTTGATGGAAACGTACGCCACCTTTACCTGGACCGCGTGAGGTATTGTGTTGAACGCGATAGCCTTCGAAATGGGCAATGGTGCCATCATCACGCTCGATAGGGACATCAACGATCAAAATACGCTTAGGACGCTTTAAGGTTTCAACCCAGCGAGACAAGCTGCCTAGGTAAGGCGTCACGCGGTCAATTTGCTCCAGGTATACATTCCATGGGCCAGTCGCATGTGGGGTCAGGTAGGACGGGATTTGGTGATTACTCGACATGGTAAGTCTCGATTCGTATTGAATAATGTGGCTCAAAATAAGCTTGAATTAGCATTTGTTCTGACTTGATCACATCGCTTTTTCTCGATCTGATCAAAGGCAGCGCATCTTAAGGCAAGTGCTTGCCAGCGCTCCAATGCTTTGTTTGCATCTAACTATGCATGAAATGCATAACCACATTTTTATGCAAAACACGAAGATAAGTTTGTAAACCTCCCTTAATCAGTGCCAGGTATTACTAGAGTTTTGAGGTTGGTGAAACAACCGGAATTCAACAGGGGTCATCCCGTTGAGTGAATCATGTGGGCATTGCTCGTTGTAATCGTTCATCCA
>NZ_JACOFW010000128.1 GCF_014284305.1 Affinundibacterium seohonense | reverse complement strand
GACAATGGTCGTCCCGCGTTTGATCCGGTTTTGCTTTTTAAGATGCTTTTTATTGGCTACCTGTTCGGCATCCGATCCGAGCGCCAAATTGTTCGGGAGATTGAAGTCAATGTCGCTTATCGCTGGTCTCTCGGCTTACGACTGACTGATAAAATTCCAGATGCCTCGACGCTATCGCAGAATCGCCGTCGTCGTTTTGCTAGTACCGATATAGAACAAACCATCTTCGACACCATCGTTGAACAAGCGATTGGA
>NZ_JACOFW010000127.1 GCF_014284305.1 Affinundibacterium seohonense | reverse complement strand
GTCGAAGTACTTCTTTGGTATGAAGCAGGTATTTGCACTGATAAAAGCAGCGTGTGTTGACCCTTTACAGTGGCAAAGCGGTATGAAGCCGAGATTCGTCAGTTCGTTCGCACGTCTATCCGTGATTAGTACTGTAGTAGGACATAGCTGCACTGTCATTCCTGACATGTTTTGATATTGGTAGAGCGGCAAATTTTCAACTAGCCCACCATCTTCAATGCCATGTATCGCTGCCGTCCAGTGATAGATTGAGAA
>NZ_JACOFW010000126.1 GCF_014284305.1 Affinundibacterium seohonense | reverse complement strand
CAATCTTGCGATCAATCGTGAAATTCATCAAGGAACCAACGCAACTGTCGCGAATTGAACGTGAGTTTGTGACCGGCGATCCAACGATTATTCGTGCTGCACTATTCCACTTGCTGCACCAGGGACTCTTAGCTGCCCCATCTTTGCATGTAGAGCCATTCTCCTATCTGACTTACTTCGAACCCACTGGAGGTGTGTTATGAATCGACGTTGTCTAGCGTTTCAAAACATGGAATTGGATCTCTGGCCTGTGGT
>NZ_JACOFW010000125.1 GCF_014284305.1 Affinundibacterium seohonense | reverse complement strand
CGGTGCGATGATCGAGGTAGAAGAATCCCGTTGGCTTGCCATCACGAACCATGTAGCCCGCGTCGGGATCGACCGGACTGATTTTGATTTCTTTCGTTGGCGGCTCTTCATCGTCGTCTTGATGTGAAAGTGGTTTTTTACCATGCGCCAAACGGTCGGCATCAATCGCGCTATTAAGTTCTTCTAGATATTGCACGGGCTTTTGCGCGACTTGATGAATATCATAGCCATTCTTATTTGCCGAGGCTTTGAGAT
>NZ_JACOFW010000124.1 GCF_014284305.1 Affinundibacterium seohonense | reverse complement strand
GACGGTTTGATAATCAAAAACAAGTTGGTTCCTGTGTTGGATTGGTGCCGCAACCGTACGATAGTGGCACGATGCGAATCGACCAAGGCATCAGCAAGCAAGGCAACCGACGAGTGCGCTCCTTGCTTATTGAAATGGCGTGGATGTGGTTGCGCTATCAGCCAGAAAGTAAGCTTTCAATTTGGTTTGCGGAAAAGACCAACAGCCAAGCGCCCAACAAACGCGGTCGACGTGTGGCGATCGTCGCGGTGGCGA
>NZ_JACOFW010000123.1 GCF_014284305.1 Affinundibacterium seohonense | reverse complement strand
CTTGTTGATTCGCTGTTTTCACGTTGAGCTGTGAAGAACAACAAATCCAATTGGGAAGAAGTATGACGGCATTACCGTCAGAAATAATCGGTTGTGATCGCTCAAACTTACGTTTAGCACACACTATGGTAATACTTGTCGTAGTTTCTGATTATCATCAGATCTATAACTGACCAAAGTTATAGGGACAAGCCTTACGGGCAATTAGTACTGGTTAGCTTAATGCATTACTGCACTTCCACACCCAGCCTATCA
>NZ_JACOFW010000122.1 GCF_014284305.1 Affinundibacterium seohonense | reverse complement strand
GGTTTCGGGTCTACACCCAGCGACTGTCGCCCTATTCGGACTCGATTTCTCTACGGCTTCCCTATACGGTTAACCTTGCCACTGAATGTAAGTCGCTGACCCATTATACAAAAGGTACGCAGTCACGAAACAAGTCCGCTCCTACTGTTTGTATGCACACGGTTTCAGGTTCTATTTCACTCCCCTTCCGGGGTTCTTTTCGCCTTTCCCTCACGGTACTGGTTCACTATCGGTCGATATCGAGTATTTAGCCTT
>NZ_JACOFW010000121.1 GCF_014284305.1 Affinundibacterium seohonense | reverse complement strand
CCAATAAGTCCATGTCCAATCGCTTGTTCAACGATGGTGTCGAAGATGGTTTGTTCTATATCGGTACTAGCAAAACGACGACGGCGATTCTGCGATAGCGTCGAGGCATCTGGAATTTTATCAGTCATTCGTAAGCCGAGAAACCAGCGATAAGCGACATTGACTTCAATCTCCCGAACAATTTGGCGCTCGGATCGGATGCCGAACAGGTAGCCAATAAAAAGCATCTTAAAAAGCAAAACCGGATCAAACGCG
>NZ_JACOFW010000120.1 GCF_014284305.1 Affinundibacterium seohonense | reverse complement strand
CGGGATCGACCGGACTGATTTTGATTTCTTTCGTTGGCGGCTCTTCATCGTCGTCTTGATGCGAGAGTGGTTTTTTACCATGCGCCAAACGGTCGGCATCAATCGCGCTATTAAGTTCTTCTAGATAGTGCACGGGCTTTTGCGCGACTTGATGAATATCATAGCCATTCTTATTTGCCGAGGCTTTGAGATGGGTGCTATCGCTGTAAAAGACACGTCCACCAATAAGTCCATGTCCAATCGCTTGTTCAACGA
>NZ_JACOFW010000119.1 GCF_014284305.1 Affinundibacterium seohonense | reverse complement strand
GGCATGCCGCAGCGAGCAGCGCTTGCGCCTTGACCTTGGCTAATCCACGAAAGCGCGCGTAACGATGACCATGTAGTTGCTTCGCATCGGCGAAGCTCCGTTCGACCGTCTCTTTACGATGCTTGTAGATCTCTTTCCCACTTACACTAAGTCGGTTCGCGTTGAGTTGTTCTTTAAAATGCTGCCAAACATGTCTGGTCACGACTTTGACATGATTTTTACTTGCTGTGCACTGCGCTCTTGTTGGGCAGTCAC
>NZ_JACOFW010000012.1 GCF_014284305.1 Affinundibacterium seohonense | reverse complement strand
TTGAGTCTTCGTTTGAAAAATACGTGGCGAAGTTCTTTTATTTTTAAAGTGCCTACTAGAGACGCAATCATTACCCAATAAAAAACCCCGCTTTTAATAAAAGACGGGGTTTGTCAGCGATCTGAAACCGCCATATGATTATGGCGGTTTTTTTGTTTTAGGACCTTGCTTTGTGTTTTAAATTTTGAACGTGGACAAAGGTCCAAGTTTGTCTTATTAAATGTCGGCAGACAAAATAAGCTGATCTTGGTGATTTAATTTGCTGAAATTTAGTGCCAATTTGAGCGTTTCAACATTTCCCGTTGTCCAAGCCCGCAGTCTGGTCAATTGTCCGGGAGCCGGTTTATCAGCGAGCGCCTTGTGTTCCTGCAAAAGGCTTCGTAGACGTCTTGCAACCGCTTCTCCTGTGTCGATAAGATGTATTTTTCTTGCTTGACCTAGGTGATTGTTTGCAAAGTATTCGTGAATTACCGTTTGAATTTGGGGCACAACAAATGGATAGTGGGTACATCCAAGTACCAAGGTGTCAACCCCTTGCGCCAATAAGGGCGGAACATATTGGCGTAACAGGTCGAGAATAGAAGGGGAATCAAGATTGCCCTGTTCGATTTGATTTACCAGTCCTACGCATGCTTGTGGAATAAACTGTGTTTGTGTTGCTGAAGATAGTTGTTGGCTTAGTTGAATAAACTTTTCGCTCTGTAATGTGCTGCGAGTCGCGAGGATGCCAACAATTTTGCTCTCGCTACGTGCTGCAGCGGGTTTGATACCCGGTTCCATGCCAATAATGATGAGATCTGGATACCGTTGACGCAATGTCGATACAGCTGCTGCGGTGGCGGTATTGCAGGCGATTACTAAGGCTTTAATCCCCTGATTTAAAAAAAAATCCGTAATTTTGATACTACGGTCTATTAGCTCTTGATTGCTGCGTTCGCCGTAGGGCGCATAGCCAGAATCGGCAACATAGAGAAATGTCTCATTCGGCAAATGCTCACGTAAGTGCTGCACGACTGACAAACCGCCGATGCCAGAGTCAAACACGCCGACAGGCGCATTGCTGTCGGCGTGTTTGTTGTCTGATTGAGTCACTACGGTATTAAGCAACTGGAATGATCCCGATTTTTGCTTGCCATTCTTTTGGGCCGGTGTTGTGAACCGAAGTCCCGGTAGAATCGACCGCGACAGTCACAGGCATATCAACGACATCAAACTCGTAAATCGCTTCCATACCCAAATCCGCGAAGCCAACGACTTTCGCCGTTTTGATTGCTTTGGAAACCAGGTATGCGGCACCACCGACTGCCATTAAATACGCTGACTTGTGATTCTTAATCGATTCAATCGCCGCAGGACCACGTTCTGCTTTACCAATCATCGAAATCAAACCAGTTTTTTCTAACATCATGTCAGTAAATTTATCCATGCGCGTTGCCGTTGTCGGACCCGCTGGGCCTACCGCTTCGTCACGCACAGGATCGACTGGGCCGACGTAGTAAATGACGCGATTGGTGAAGTCGACTGGCAATGTTTCGCCTTTTGCTAGCATGTCTTGAATACGCTTATGCGCGGCATCACGACCCGTCAACATTTTGCCGTTTAATAGCAATGTTTGACCTGGCGTCCAAGAGGCGACTTCTTCTTTTGTCAAGGTATTCAAATCAATTCGTTTAGATTTTTCTGTGTCGGCTACCCAATGCACATCTGGCCAGTTCGACAGTGATGGCGGCTCCATGTAAGTTGGGCCAGAACCGTCTAAGACGAAGTGTGCATGACGTGTCGCTGCGCAATTTGGAATCATCGCAACAGGCTTAGACGCAGCGTGGGTTGGATACATATTGATCTTAACGTCTAACACCGTCGTTAAACCACCCAAACCTTGCGCACCGATACCAAGCGCATTGATCTTGTCGCACAATTCGATACGCAGTTCTTCAGTTTTATTTTGTGGCCCACGCAATTTGAGTTCATGCATGTCGATGTCTTCCATCAAGGATTCTTTCGCCATCAACATCGCTTTTTCTGCGGTACCGCCAATACCAATGCCGAGCATGCCCGGTGGGCACCAGCCTGCACCCATGGTTGGCACTGTTTTCATGACCCAGTCTACTAAGGAATCAGATGGGTTGAGCATGACAAACTTAGATTTGTTCTCTGAGCCGCCGCCTTTTGCCGCTAATTGCACGTCAACAGTATCACCAGGCACCAATTCCATGTGAACGACCGCAGGGGTATTGTCTTTGGTGTTTTTGCGATCAAATAAAGGGTCTGCAACGATCGATGCACGCAATACGTTTTCTGAATAGGCATAGCCACGGCGCACGCCTTCATTCACGGCATCAATAATCGAGCCAGAAAAGCCTTCAAAACGCACGCCCATACCAATTTTTAAGAAGACGTTGACGATACCAGTGTCCTGACAAATCGGACGTTTTCCCTCAGCGCACATGCGGGAATTGGTCAAAATTTGGGCAATCGCATCTTTCGCTGCTGGGCTTTGTTCTATCTCATAAGCACGTGCTAAATGCGCGATGTAATCGGCAGGGTGGTAGTAGCTGATGTATTGCAAAGCGGCTGCAACGGATTCGATTAGATCGTCTTGTTTAATAATGGTTGTCATTGTTGGCTCTTGGCTAAGGAATGAAAAAGAAAATTAATGTTTTTGGGCTTGTTGCTGCGTCTTGGACATCAACTGATCACAGTAGGCGATTGCCAGTGCAGACAACAAGAAGACAATGTGAATGACAGTTTGCGCAATCAATTCCTTTGGTTCATAGGCTTTTGCATTGATAAAAGTTTTTAACAGATGAATCGAGGAAATCCCAATGATCGCCATGGCTAATTTAACTTTCAACACGGTTGCATTGACATGAGAGAGCCATTCTGGTTGGTCGGGATGGTTTTGTAGCCCTAAACGAGAAACGAAGGTTTCGTAACCACCCACGATGACCATGATGAGTAAATTAGAAATCATGACGACGTCGATCAGACCCAAAACCACGAGCATAATCGTCGTTTCGTTGAGTTTGGTTGGGCGTACGGTATCCGCACCTGCGACTGAGACGGCATCGAGCAAATGTTTTAACGCGACACCATCACCCATCGCAGCGCGAATTAAGTCAATTAGCTCATACCAAAAATGATAAACATAAACGCATTGCGCCAATATTAAGCCCAAATATAGTGGTAGCTGCAACCATCGACTGGCGAAAATAAACTGGGAAAGTGGTGAGAGTTTGCGAGTTTCAACGGGGGATGACGCATGTGCCATGGGAGCCTTTTCAACGAATAGAGATTTCACTTCTCTTCAACAAATGAATGAACTGATTTTGTTGCAGATGAAGTTTGATGCATGTACAAAATTTGCCCGCATTTTACACCGATGACCGGGTAATGTCTGCGTGTAACGCTATTTGAAGTTTGCTTGCGTTAAATCAAATTAAAACTGTCGTGTAAGGCTCTAATACCACTCATTAAAAAATAGCTTTTTTGTCCTTCTAGCCTTAGAATCAACGCTAAAACACAGTAAGTGGTGAATATCAAAAAGCCTTAAGGTCAGTTCGGCAAATATTCGTCGAGAGTTTCGATGAGGAAATTGTCTGTGCATCTGTATGTGCTGCGAGGTTTTTTGATATTCACAACAGCACGGAGACAACATGTCGGACCTCGAAATTAAGACTGAATCACGTATATTTCCCCCACCAGCGGATTTTGTTGCAAGCGCCGCTATATCCGGCATGGGCGCGTATAACGCACTATGTGCTGAAGCTGCTGCAGATTACGAAGGGTTTTGGGCAAAGCTCGCCCGCGAACATCTGCATTGGCATAAACCTTTCACTAAAACTTTAGACGAATCTGAAGCCCCATTGTACAAATGGTTTGATGATGGCTTGCTTAACGTGTCTTACAACTGCCTGGATGTTAATTTACAAAAAGGTCTGGGCGATAAGGTCGCGGTCATTTTTGAAGCTGACGGTGGCGATGTTACCAAGGTTACTTATAAAGAACTGCATGCCAAAGTCTGCCAATTCGCTAATGGTTTGCGCTCATTAGGTGTTAAGAAAAGCGATCGCGTCGTCATTTACATGCCGATGTCAGTCGAAGGTGTGGTTGCGATGCAAGCTTGTGCACGTATCGGTGCAACGCACTCGGTCGTGTTCGGTGGCTTCTCCGCAAAATCTTTGCAGGAACGTATCGTTGACGTTGGTGCGACATTGGTGATCACGGCTGATGAACAAGTACGTGGCGGTAAACATTTACCTTTGAAATCCATTGTCGATGAAGCACTGGCTCTCGGTGATTGCGAAAAAGTTTCTAAAGTCGTTGTCTATAAGCGTACTGGTGGCAATGCACCGTTTAATCCAGCACGCGATTTATGGATGCATGAATTGGTTGCCAATCAAGCGACTGAGTGCGAGCCAGAATGGGTCAATGCGGATCATCCTTTGTTTATCCTTTATACCTCGGGTTCAACAGGTAAGCCAAAAGGTGTGCAACATTCCTCCGGTGGTTATTTGTTGTGGGCAATGCTCACGATGAAGTGGACCTTTGACATTAAACCAAATGATGTGTTCTGGTGCACGGCAGATATTGGTTGGGTCACTGGACATACTTACATCACGTATGGCCCATTAGCGATGGGAACAACGGAAATCGTTTTCGAAGGTATTCCGACTTATCCAAATGCTGGCCGTTTCTGGGACATGATACAGAAGCACAAAGCGACAATTTTCTATACTGCACCAACAGCGATTCGTTCCTTGATCAAGGCAGCTGATGGCGACGCATCGATTCATCCGAATAAATATGATCTGACATCCTTGCGCTTGCTAGGTTCGGTTGGTGAACCGATTAATCCTGAAGCATGGATGTGGTACTACCGCAATATCGGTGGCGAGAAATGTCCTATCGTTGATACTTTCTGGCAAACCGAAACTGGCGGTCACATGATCACACCACTGCCAGGCGCAACGCCTCTTGTGCCAGGCTCGTGTACTTTGCCTTTGCCAGGCATTATGGCGGCGATTGTCGATGAAACTGGCGCTGATCTGCCAAACGGGCAGGGTGGTATTTTGGTAGTGAAACGTCCATGGCCTTCGATGATCCGTAATATTTGGGGTGATACCGAACGCTTTAAGAAGAGTTACTTCCCCGAGGAGTTGGGTGGTAAAACCTATCTTGCAGGTGATGGTGCGATTCGTAATAAAGATACAGGCTACTTCACCATTACCGGTCGTATCGATGACGTGTTGAACGTCTCAGGTCATCGTATGGGAACGATGGAAATCGAATCCGCATTGGTCGCTAACCCTATGGTTGCGGAAGCAGCAGTGGTTGGTAAACCTGATGACACGACAGGCGAAGCAATTTGTGCGTTTGTGGTCTTGAAGCGCAGTCGTCCGACTGGTGAAGAAGCAAAACAAATTGCCTTGGAGTTGCGTAATTGGGTTGCCAAAGAGATCGGTCCAATTGCCAAACCGAAGGAAATTCGTTTTGGTGACAATTTACCGAAAACGCGCTCCGGAAAAATTATGCGTCGTTTATTGCGCGTATTAGCAAAAGGCGAGGAGATTACGCAAGATATCTCAACTCTGGAAAATCCAGCGATCTTGGAGCAATTGAAACAGGCTCAATAGTCGCATTCACCATTCAGTACACTAAGTAGCACAATTTGAAGAAACCTCCCAGCCAATTAGGCTGGGAGGTTTTTTTACTTGGGGGCCTACCTATGTTCGCTTGCGAACCGACTTCTAAGAAAAATTCAGTCAAATTGCGAGGATGAAAACCCATTCTTACTTGACTGATGCCACATCAAACGATCGCCACGAAAAATCTGCCAAAGTCAAATTCCACCCTGATCATTTCGGGCGTTTGGACAGCACGCAACCTCAAAGCGATTAAAAGCCAACTCGCTCAATTACAGACTTTGGTTGTACCTGATCAAAGTGAAATCCTGTTGGATGGCGCCAAACTTGAAAAAATCGATAGTGCAGGATTTTGGATTCTACAAAATGAACTAGACAAAATCCGGCAACAAGGTAAGACCATACAGTTCTTAAACTGGCCTGCGCAATATCAGAAGTTGGTGGATGTGGTTGCCATTGAAAAGGATAGTGATTCGGTGGCGCCGGTTTCAGAAGAATTGGAGCCCACAATACTCGCGCGTCTAGGCAAAGTAAGTTATCTCGCTATGCATAGTGTTCTAGTCCTTTTGAGCTTTATTGGTGAAGTGGCACAAAGTTTGGTGCTAGTTATGTGGATCCCCAGACGCTGGCGTCCACGCATGATACTGCGACAAATTCAGATTGCCGGTTTGAATGCCTTACCGATTATCGGCGTTACCTCCTTCTTACTTGGTATCGTGATTGCCTATCAAGGTGCTGACCAGCTTAAGCACTATGGCGCCAATATCTTTGTCGTGGATCTGCTTGGCTATTCTATGTTGCGTGAGTTTTCCCCGCTCATCACGGCAATTATCGTCGCAGGGCGTTCTGGATCAGCCTATGCCGCACAAATCGGTAGCATGGTGGTAAACGAGGAAATTGATGCGATGCGAACGATAGGAATTGCACCGATAGAGCTTTTGGTTTTACCCAAAATAATTGCACTGTTGGTGGCTTTGCCTTTGGTGACGGTTTTTTCTGATATCACTGGCGTGATGGGCGGCATGGTGATGGCACGCTCGCAGTTAGCCGTTGATTTTCCTGAGTTTCTTATGCGCTTTGGTCACGAAGTACAGCTGGCTTCTTTTTTGATAGGCGTGGGCAAGGCTGTTGTGTTTGCTTTGGTGATCGCAACGATAGGCTGCTTTCAAGGTTTTCAAACCAAGGCGAATGCCGATAGTGTGGGGCAGCAGACCACGCGCAGTGTGGTGCAATCGATTTTCATTATCATTATTTTTGATGCCTTGTTTTCTGTCGTGCTTAGCTTGATTGATCTTTGACATGACTGCGACTTCATTGCTGTTGCAGGCAAATACACCAAGCTCGGCCAGCGAAAATGTGATTGAAATGCGTGGCATCAGTACTCGTTTTGGTGATCATGTCGTGCATGAAAATTTGGATTTGGACGTCAAGGCAGGCGAGATTTTTGCGATTGTAGGCGGAAGTGGTTCGGGTAAATCAAGTCTGTTACGCGAGATGATTATGTTGAATCAGGCAAACGCCGGCACCATCAAAATTCTCGACAAAGAACTCAAAGACATTACAGACGCGGATGCACTGGATTTGCGACAGCGTTGTGGTGTGATGTTTCAGCACGGTGGCTTATTTGGCACCTTGAGTATCCATGACAACATCGCTTTGCCGCTATCGGAAAACACGGATTTGGAGCCATCCATCATTGATGAGCTTGCCGCATGGAAGTTGCAGATGGTTGGCTTGAAGCCCGAGACTGGCGTGCAGTTTCCATCGCAATTGAGTGGCGGCATGCTCAAGCGTGCCTCGATGGCGCGTGCGATTGCACTCGACCCTGAACTCTTGTTCTTAGATGAACCAACAGCAGGCCTTGACCCCAATAGCGCGAGTGGAATTGATCGCTTAATTCACACCTTGCACGATCTGTTCAACACTACGATTGTGATCATCACGCACGATCTCGATTTGTTATGGCAGGTAACCGATAGGGTCGCGGTGCTTGGGGACGGACATGTGATTGCTGTCGGTTCTATGAAGGAGTTGGCAACGATGCAGGATCCCGCCGTGCGTAGTTATTTTGACGGAACACGTGCAAGGGCAGCGCAGGTGCAATCCAAAACATCAATAACAGCAGTAAAACCAAGCAAAGTGCAGTCAAAAACGCTATTGCAGCCTGAAACATTGAAGGAATAAAGTGGACACAAAGGTTAATTACGCAGCAGTAGGGACATTCGTCCTACTCTTATGTGTTGCATTGATAGCTGGAATACTTTGGCTAGCAGTTGGCTTTGGTCATAAGAAAGAAATTCAAACGTACATGGCGATTGTGAACGAATCGGTCGCGGGGCTGAATATGGATGCGCCAGTGAAGTATCTTGGTGTGACGGTCGGTAAGGTCAAATCGATACAACTTAATCCGGCACAGCCAGAGCAGGTGGTCTTACTGTTTGCCATTGAAAAATCAACACCGATCAAAGTGGATACCGTCGCAGTTTTAAAAACCCAGGGATTGACGGGAATCGCTTATGTCGAGCTAAGTGGCAGTACCGCGGCCTCAGCTTTTCTTCAGGGGCTTGGCGATAATCCTTATCCCATTATCGGCACAAAGCCCTCACTCAGTACGCGATTAGAGAATGTCTTGACCACGGTGTTGGCAAATTTAGATCGAACCTCTGCCAACGTGAACGCCATGTTCAGTGATGAGAATCGAATGGAAGTAAAAAAAATTCTCGCCAACAGTTCATTGTTCATGACGACGCTCGCGGAGCAGCGTCATGAGTTGCAACGCTTTATGCATTCCGCAGCGATGACCGCGGATACTGCGGCTCGAATCGCACCGCAAGTCGAGCCGGTATTGGCGCGGATCAGCAGTGCTTCCGATGCTGTGCAAAAAATGGCCGACGAAGCAAAGCTTGCCAGCACGGGTGCTAAACAAGCCATGCAGGGATTGGATGGCGGAATTAAACAATTGACCGATGAGACGCTGCCTGAGTTAGAGCGCCTGCTAGCGGAATTGAATGTCTTGTCAGCTTCTCTAAAGCATCTGAGTGATCAAACGGCGCGCAATCCTGCGAGCTTGTTACGAGGTCGTCAGACCGCGCCCCTAGGCCCGGGCGAAAAAGTAAAACCATGAAAGATTTTATGATTTTTCAATCAATCGCGACGTCCTATTTGCGTTACTTATTTGGACTTAGTACAGTCTGTTTGTTGAGTAGTTGTTCCGTATTGACCGCTAATAAGGTCGATCATATTTCAGTGTATTCGTTGGGGAACGCACAACCTACAACCGAGCCTGAACGTCAGGAAAATAGCATAGACACACTCCGCAATCCAGAGACGCCAACCATCATTTTAAGTATGCCACGCGCGGCGGCTGGCTTTGAAACCAAGCAAATTGCCTATGTGCGACTAGCGTTTCAGTTGGAGTATTTTAGTCTGAACCAATGGATCGCCCCACCCAGTGCCATGTTGCTGCCATTGATGAGCCATGCTTTGGAGCGAACAGGTGATTTCAACGCGGTCTTGCAATCGCCATCTCGGGCAAGTGGACAATTACGCTTAGATCTCGAAATTATTCGATTGCAGCAAGAATTTTTCAAATCACCGAGCCAAGTCCATTTTACTTTGCGTGCGCACTTGATTGATACCGCAAGTCGTCGCGTCATTGCGTGGCAAGAATTTGATGCTGCGGTAGCTGCGCCCAGCGAAGATCCTTATGGCGGTGTAGTTGCGGCCAATCAGGTGGTTCGTTTGCTGGTCGAACAAGTTGCTGATTTTTGTGTCAGGACACAGCAGCAGCAAAGTCAGTTGAAAGCGCCGCAGCAAGTGAGTTTCCCCACACCAGAGAAACACTAAGCGATATGAAACTCCGAACTAAAACAAAAGTATTGCCTGGCATCATAACGCTATTGATCCTTGTTCCCGCGATTGCGCTGATCGTTCTGCTGACATTTGACTGGAACCGCGCGAAGCCGCGCTTTAATTCCAGCATGAGCGAGGCATTGGGACGACCATTTCAAATTCGAGGCGAGCTTCGTTTGCAATGGACAAAACCGACGCCGAATTTCAAACCAAATGCCAAGCCCGAATCAAATAATCTCGACAAAACCTGGCATCGTTTCATACCTTGGCCACAGTTCTTTGCGACCGACATTCATATCGCGAATCCTGCCGATTTTCAGCAACAAAAAAGTGAGTCAACTGTCAAAAAAGGCGAGACAAAAGATCCTGTTTCCATTGGGGATCAGATTCAAGATGAAACGGCGAGTATTAAGGAAGTCAGCTTTTCTTTAAATCCTTGGAAGCTATTGCATAAAGAAATTAGCATTCCCACTTTGCGCCTTTCCGCACCACTAGTACATCTTCAACGACATGCGAATGGCGCAAATAATTGGACTATTAGAAAGCCGGCTGGCACCTCGCTATGGCGATTGGACTTACAACAAATTGCACTGACCGACGGCACGATTTATTTGCAAGACGCGGTCAAGCACGCGGATATCAAGGTTGGGTTTAACGAGGATCGTAGTGATCCTGAGTATAGTTTTACTTGGAATTTGTCAGGTAAATTAAATGATGAAGCGATTGTTGGGGAAGGGCAAGTTGGTGCGGTATTGGCCTTAACGGATCAGACCAAACCATTCCCGATTCGCGGCTATTTGCGCCAAGATCAAACGATCATTGCCTTGACTGGTACCCTTACTCGTCCTATGAATTTGATGGCTATCCAAATGCGTTTAGCGGTCGCGGCGCTCAGTATGGCAAAGTTGTATGCGATCTCAGGGATATTTCTTCCAGAGACACCACCATTTTCAACTGAAGGACAGTTGACTGGCGACATAAACGCTAGCGGTGGAAAGTGGAACTACAGCGAATTTAGAGGGAAAGTTGGAAGCAGCGATATTTCTGGCGATTTGCAATTTGAATTCAAATCGCCGCGACCGTTGCTCAGCGGCGCGATCGTGTCGAAATCTCTATTGTTTTCGGATCTCGCACCTATCATTGGCATTGATTCTCGCTCGAGCAAACAAACTCGTGGGCTGGCTACTGTACAACCATCCAATAAAATATTGCCGATTGAAAGCTTTAAGACTGATCGTTGGAAGAGTATTGATGCGAATGTAAAATTTAGTGCAGACCATATCATTCGTAGTGAAACGTCTTCGATCACAAAACTCATGACAAATTTAAATCTACATGATGGCGTGTTGAGCCTGAAGCCTTTGAATTTTGAAATGGCAGGCGGTAGTCTGCGCTCAGATATTAGGCTCGATGGCAGTCAAAATCACGAAAAAAATGCGATTGTGGCTCAGATACAAGTGCAAGCTCGTCGCCTTCAGTTGAAACAAATTATGCCGTTTGTGAAAGATCTTGACGCCAGTTTGGGAGAAATTAACGGTAATGCATCCTTATCGGCTGTCGGTAATTCCATCGCCACTTTGTTAGGCTCGTCGAATGGCGAGTTGCGTGCCGTAATTAATCGGGGCACGGTGAGTAAATTATTGTTGGAGAAGATAGGTTTGAATATCGGCAGTATCGTGCTGACTATTTTGTTTGGCGATGAAGAGGTTAAATTGAATTGTCTTGCCGCCCATTTTTCTGTGCAAAATGGCCTAATGCAAAGCAAGCAGTTTGTTGTGGACACGGAACAGTCTCGACTCAATTTACAAGGCACCATCAATCTGCGACAAGAGCGGCTCGATTTAAAAATCACACAAAAGAGCAAAGGCATCAGGTTAATTTCATTGCGTGCACCTATTTATGTGCGCGGTAGTTTCCAACATCCGACGACAAAAATAGACAAAGGTGTTGTCGCTTTACGCGCGGGTGCCGCAATTGCTTTGGCCGCATTGGCACCGGTTGCAGCATTTATTCCTTTGGTGAATTCTGGATCAATAGATAGTCCCGTATGTGAAGAAAAACCGGCTGTGAAAAGTCGCAAATCAAAATAGATTTGATACTTCGAATTTGTTAAAAAGTAGTTGAAGAATAGTTGGGGAATAGAGCTAGGCTCTCGTCTAATTTAGGTGTGATATCGCACAGACTATGCTACAGGCCTTCGACAATATAGGTGGGGGAATTGCCCTCAACCACCTAGTAGGAAATCATCATGCCGAAGATTGAAGAATCAAGCGAGTCACAAAGTCATCAAACACCGGAATCACCCACGCAACTTGGTGGGGCGAGTTCTTACGATAGTGACGTTAAAGAGTACAGCGTGGGTGAAGGTGGCGAGTGGCATCATTGTGCTGCACAAGGAGAGCTTGCTTTAACGACGAATCAGGGTCTTGTTATTGCGGATAATCAAAATTCTTTACGGGCGAATATAGCCGGGACAACTTTGCTTGAAGATTTTATTCTGCGTGAAAAAATTACCCACTTTGATCATGAGCGTATTCCCGAACGTATCGTGCATGCCAGAGGAACCGGAGCACACGGCTATTTTGAATTGACGCATTCGCTTGAAGCCTATACCACCGCCAAAATATTGATTGAGGTCGGTGAAGTGACCCCGCTTTTTGCTCGCTTCTCTACGGTGGCGGGCGGTGCAGGTTCGGCAGATACACCACGTGACGCACGTGGCTTTGCAGTGAAGTTTTATACAAAACAAGGCAATTGGGATTTGGTCGGCAATAATATTCCTGTTTTCTTCATTCAAGATGCGATTAAATTTCCTGATTTGGTACACGCCATCAAGATGGAGCCCGATCGCGGATTTCCACAAGCCGCGACGGCACATGATACGTTTTGGGATTTCATCTCTTTGACGCCAGAATCGATGCACATGGTGATGTGGATTATGTCGGATCGTACATTGCCGCGTTCGCTGAGCATGATGGAAGGCTTCGGTATTCACTCCTTCCGTTTGATTAACGGTGCGGGTGAGTCAACTTTCGTCAAATTTCACTGGCGTCCAAAACTAGGCTTGCAGTCGACGTTGTGGGATGAAACGATGAAACTAGCAGGCGCTGATCCTGACTTTCATCGACGTGAATTGTTTGATGCGATCAGCGCCGGACACTTTCCAGAATGGGAATTTGCCGTTCAGCTATTTACGGAAGAGCAGGCTGCTCAATTCCCATTTGATCATCTTGATGCGACGAAATTGATTCCAGAAGAGCTTGTGCCTTTGCAAGTGATAGGGTGAATGATGTTAAATCGTTGGCCAGATAATTTTTTTGCCGAAACCGAACAGGTCGCATTTTGCCCCTCACATCTGGTGCCGGGAATTGATTTTTCCAATGATCCTTTATTGCAAGGGCGTCTATTTTCCTATCTTGATACGCAGTTGTCGCGCTTAGGGTCGCCTAATTTTCATCAATTACCGATCAATGCGCCGCAATGCCCGTATGCCAATCATCAGCGCGATGGTCATATGCAGATGGCGATGCCTATTGGTCGTGTCGCTTATGAGCCTAATTCTTTAGCCAGTGATTCACCAAGTGAGCATCTGACGGATGGATTTATTAGTACGCTAGCACCAGAAAATGGCGTCAAAATGCGCGCTCGTTCGGCCAGTTTCGCTGATCACTATAGCCAGGCACGCCAATTTTATTTGAGCTTGAGTAAATACGAAAAAGCGCATCTGCGTTCGGCCTTGGTATTCGAATTGTCCAAAGTAGAGCATCCGCATATCCATAAAGCGATGATTGCGCATCTGAGAAATATTGAAGAGGATCTGGCACTGAAAGTAGCGACTGGTTTGGGCATTTTTGATTTGCCAGTGGCGGTTTGTCCTGCGCAATTGGTGCAAGAATTTCCTACTTCACCAGCGCTGCAGTTGATAGGGAAAGCCGCAAACAGTTTGGATGGGCGCTCGGTCGGTTTATTGATTGCCGATGGTTCCGATAAAACTATCATTGATGCGATCGAGAAAGCGCTTTTAGCTGCCCGTGCAAAGTTGAAATTGATTGCGCTGAGTATCAATCAAATACGTCTCTCCGAAGGTTCGTTCGTGAAGGCGGATGGACAATTGGCTGGAACCCCATCCGTGCTATTCGATGCCATAGCGGTCGTACTGACGCACGATGCGGCAATGATATTACGTAAAGAAAGTGGCGCAATTGATTTTGTACGTGACGCTTATGCGCATTTAAAGGCGATTGGTGTTGATCAAGGTGGCCAAGTATTGCTTCAACATGCGAGCATCGAGAAAGACCTTGGTATTATTGATCTCACTCAGCCTGAAAATCTCGTGCACTTCTTGGATGCAGCGACAACGCGGCAGTGGGAACGTGAACATCTTGTCAGGACGCTTGCTTGATAACCTGACAGGCGTGATTGGCGCTAATGATTTAGGATTTCTTGTGTTGTCAGTGCGTATGCGCCGCAACATCTTGAGGTGTCAAATTGATTTTCGTAGAGGCGTTTCGCGGTTATACTTGGTAAATTCCAAACTGAGCACTTAGTGATGTTTTCCTAAGAAAATATGAAGCTCAGTTTTTTTTGCTCAATTTTTACATTAAGAATCAGCATGACGCCAGTTAAAGATCGTAAGCCTAAGGGCAGTTTTAAGTTATTCCCACGCGGCGCGAGAAAAAATAATGGTGAACTTCTTGGCGCACCACGCAAGCCTTCTCGTGGCATTTATTTATTGCCAAATGCTTTCACTACAGCTGCGTTGTTTTGCGGTTTTTACGCCATCGTCATGGCGATGAATCAAAAATTTGAGCACTCTGGCTTGGCTATATTTGTGGCAATGGTGTTGGATAGCCTCGACGGTCGTGTTGCTCGCATGACGAATACGCAAAGTGAATTTGGCGCGCAATACGATAGTTTGTCGGACATGGTGTCGTTCGGTGTTGCGCCAGCTTTGATCGCTTATGAATGGGCTTTGAAGGGCATGGGTAAATTAGGCTGGTTGGCGGCATTTGTCTATTGCGCTGGCGCGGCTTTACGTTTGGCGCGATTTAACGCGAATATCACTGTGGTGGATAAACGTTACTTTCAAGGCTTGCCAAGTCCTGCTGCCGCTGCTTTAGTAGCGGGCTTCATTTTGCTCATGGATGATCTAGCGATTCCTGGTGTCGACGTACGCTGGTTTGCTTGGAGCGTGGCATTGTTCGCAGGTTTGACTATGGTGACAAATGTGCCATTCTATAGTTTTAAAGATTTGAACTTGAAACGCTCCGTACCTTTCATTGCGCCATTTTTAATTGTCTTAGCTTATGTCGCGGTGGTAAGTGACCCGCCTAAAGTGCTATTTGCATTGTTTGTGATTTACGCATTGTCCGGCTATGTGCTGCTGCTATGGCGTTGGCGGAATGGTCGTCCTGTGAGTTTAGTGCAATTGACGGCAGAGCCACATCACGACGAAGTTGACGACGTTAAGAAATAATTGAGGAAGGGCTCTTGCGCTTTTAAGTAATCCCGCTTATAGTCTTTTGCATGAAATTCCCATCCACGACATCACATGCTCAAAAAGCATGCATAAAAGCAGATCGCTCCGGTCTGCTTTTGTCGTTGGCATTACCAGTTGCCGTTATCCTGGCATCTCTACTAGCTTTGTCTCTAGCGAACACGCTACTAGCGCTCGCGCGCTAAATCCCATTACCCCACAACTTGAGTAGTCTCTCACCCATGTGTGTCTTGCAAGGGGCGGGAAAGATCTATTCAAGTCATCGAGTTTTACTCGACTGTTTCAATTAAATTCACTCACTCTTACTTAATTTTACTTTCTTATTGCGGTATTTTCGGAGGCAAACATGGCAGACAAACTCATCATATTCGACACAACTTTGCGTGACGGCGAACAATCCCCTGGTGCATCAATGACCAAAGATGAAAAAGTGCGCATTGCTCGGCAGCTAGAGCGATTAAAAGTCGACGTGATCGAAGCGGGTTTTGCTGCTGCCTCGCCTGGCGACTTTGAATCGATTAAAGCCATTGCGGCTGCGGTGCGTGAACCGATTATTTGTTCTTTGTCACGCGCCAACGATAGAGATATTTCACGCGCTGCCGAAGCATTGGAAAAAGCCCAGCGCAAACGTATTCATACTTTCATCGCGACTTCACCCCTGCACATGGAAATGAAGTTGCGCATGAGTCCCGATCAAGTGTTGGAACAAGCGATACAGGCGGTTCGTTTTGCACGAAAATTCACTGACGATGTGGAGTTTAGTCCTGAAGATGCAAGTCGATCTGATTTTGATTTTCTCTGCCGTGTGATTGAAGCCGTGATCAAAGAAGGTGCCACGACGATTAACTTTGCAGATACGGTTGGATATGGTGTGCCAGAGTTGTATGGACATACTTTGAAGCGTTTGCGTGAAACGATTCCGAATTCGGATAAAGCGATCTGGTCTGTGCATTGTCATAACGATTTAGGCATGGCCGTTGCGAATTCCTTAGCTGGTGTGATGATCGGTGGTGCGCGCCAAGTTGAATGTACGATTAACGGTCTCGGTGAACGTGCAGGTAATACCGCATTAGAGGAAATTGTAATGGCGGTACGCACGCGCAAAGATCATTTTAATTTGGACATTGGTGTCGATACCACGCAGATCGTCGCGACTTCTAAAATGGTTTCACAAATCACAGGCTTTGCCGTTCAACCAAATAAAGCGATTGTGGGTGCAAATGCTTTTGCCCACGCATCAGGCATTCATCAAGACGGCATTTTAAAAGCGCGCAATACCTATGAAATTATGCGTGCCGAAGATGTGGGCTGGAGCGCAAACAAAATCGTGCTTGGCAAACTCTCGGGCCGAAATGCTTTCAAACAGCGTTTGCAAGAACTTGGCATTGCATTGGAATCCGAAACCGAAATCAACGCAGCCTTTGCCCGTTTCAAGGAGCTCGCTGATAAAAAGTCCGAAATATTTGATGAAGACATCATGTCAGTCGTCGCCGATGAGGAGCATTCGCACGACGCTGATCACTACCGTCTGGTATCGATTAGTCAGCATTCAGAAACTGGCGAACGTTCGTCTGCCGTCGTAGTTTTGACGATAGGCGATAAAGAAAAATCTTGTATTGCGCAAGGTAATGGTGCGGTGGATGCGATTGTTGGTGCAATTGAATCCGAAGTGAAGAGTGAGGCGGAGCTGTTGTTGTTTTCTATTAACGCGATCACTGCCGGAACGCAATCGCAAGGTGAGGTGACCATACGTTTAAGCAAAGCGGGTCGCATCGTTAATGGTGTGGGTGCGGATCCTGATATTGTGGTGGCATCTGCGAAGGCCTACATTTCGGCTTTGAATAAATTGCACTCTAAGGTTGAAAAGTTAAATCCGCAGATTTGATATTTTCTTTATGTTATTGAAATACCTCTCGCAGTAGGCATCGCGTTGTGGGAGGTATTTTAGGTTTCTTCTTGAATCCGCGCTATTTTCCATGCTATAGTCGCGGTCTCATCAAATTCTGATGGGATTTATTAATGTAATTTCACGATATTGACGGTGTTGGTTCAAAAACCTAACTCTTGATATCGCATGTAAAGGAAATAAGATGTCTATCGAAAAAAGTGCAAAAGCCGCTATCGTTGCGGATAATGCCCGTGGTCAAAACGACACAGGTTCTCCAGAAGTGCAAGTTGCTTTGTTGACTGCACGTATCAATGACTTGAATGGTCACTTCAAATCTCACTCTAAAGATCACCACTCACGTCGTGGTTTGATCATGATGGTTAACCGTCGTAAGAGTTTGTTGTCTTACCTGAAAGGTAAAGATTTGAACCGTTATCGTTCATTGATCGAAAAACTCGGCTTGCGTAAGTAATCTACTCATCAGAGTATTTTGCTAAACACAGCAAAGAATTAAAGTAAAAAGCCTGCGTCAGTTTGACTGACGCAGGCTTTTTGCCTTTATGGCGCTGAAATTTCTGCAGAATTTGCTTAAAATTTTGGCGGCATTGGTAGTGATAGTAGTAAAAATGCTGGAAATAGTTAGGACTTACGCAAAATTGCGCTAGCTAGGCGCGTCGCCGAAGACAGTACAATTGTACGGCGAGGTGACAGCAACGACGCTAGCGTCTGTTTTGCGTAAGTCCTAATAGTAAGGGTGATTCGAAACTGAATTACTTGTGGTGAGGTGAACGACAGCCCCTGGAAATCTGTCGGAAAATAGTGAAAGGACACATTGTGTTTAATAAAGTTACGAAAACATTCCAATACGGTCAACATACAGTGACCTTGGAAACAGGTGAAATCGCACGTCAGGCTTCTGGCGCCGTATTGGTATCTATTGAAGATACCGTTGTATTGGCAACTGTAGTTGCAAAAAAAGATGCCAAGCCAGGTCAGGACTTCTTCCCATTGACCGTGGATTACTTGGAAAAGACCTATGCAGCTGGTCGTATTCCAGGTGGCTTCTTCAAGCGTGAAGGTCGTCCATCAGAAAAAGAAACATTGACGTCGCGTTTGATTGATCGCCCGATTCGTCCATTGTTCCCAGAAGGTTATTTGAATGAAGTGCAAGTGATTGTGCACGTGTTGTCTGTGAACCCAGAAATCGATCCTGATATCGCAGCGATGATCGGTGCTTCTGCGGCGATCTGTGTTTCCGGTATTCCATTTAGCGGTCCAGTTGGTGCGGCACGCGTTGGTTACATCGATGGTCAATACGTTTTGAATCCGACCGCAACGCAATTGAAAACATCGGCGATGGACTTAGTTGTTGCTGGTACAGAAACTGCTGTGTTGATGGTGGAATCTGAAGCGCAGCAATTGTCTGAAGAAGTCATGCTGGGCGCGGTTGTGTATGGACATACGCAAATGAAAGCAGTCATTGATGCGATTCATGATTTGGTGCGTGATGGTGGTCAGCCAGAAGTGCAATGGGCACCAGCGCCTAAGAATGAACCTTTGATTGCTGCAGTGACAGCAGTAGCTGAGCCATTATTGCGCGCTGCGTATCAAACTAAAGAAAAACAAGCACGTACAGACCAGTTAAAAGCAGCAAGTGCAGCGGTGAGTGCAGCTTTGGCTGAGCAAGCTGCAGCGGCTGGTACTGCAACGCCGGATTCTGGCGATGTCGGTAACATCATGTTTGATTTGGAATCAAAAATCGTTCGTTCGCAAATCCTGGATGGTGAGCCACGTATCGATGGTCGTGATACGCGCACTGTGCGCCCAATCACGATTCGTACAGGCGTTTTACCACGTACGCACGGTACAGCCTTGTTCACCCGTGGTGAAACACAGGCATTGGTGATCGCGACTTTGGGTACATCTCGTGATGAGCAAAAGATTGATGCTTTGATGGGTGAATACTCTGACCGCTTCATGTTGCATTACAACATGCCTCCGTTTGCGACAGGTGAAACTGGTCGCGTTGGTACGCCTAAACGTCGTGAAATTGGCCATGGTCGTTTGGCGAAACGCGCATTGCAAGCAGCATTGCCTTCACCAGAAGATTTCAGCTATTCCGTGCGTTTGGTTTCTGAAATTACAGAATCCAATGGTTCTTCTTCCATGGCATCAGTTTGCGGTGGTTGCTTGGCATTGATGGATGCGGGTGTGCCGATGAAAGCACACGTTGCTGGTATCGCGATGGGCTTGATCAAAGACGGCAATAAATTTGCTGTGTTGACTGACATCTTGGGCGATGAAGATCACCTCGGTGATATGGACTTTAAAGTCGCTGGTACTGCGGAAGGTATTACTGCATTACAGATGGACATCAAGATTCAAGGTATCACGAAAGAAATCATGCAAGTCGCTTTGGCGCAAGCTAAAGAAGGCCGTGATCATATCTTGGGTGAAATGCAAAAAGCAGTTCCAGTCGGTAAGGTGGAATTGTCTGATTTTGCACCACGCTTGATTACTATCAAGATCAACCCAGAAAAAATCCGTGATGTGATCGGTAAAGGCGGAGCGGTTATTCGTGCTTTGACTGAAGAAACTGGTACGCAAATCGATATCAGCGATGAAGGTGTTGTAACCATCGCTTCTGTTGATGCAGCGGCCGGTCAAGAAGCTAAGCGTCGTATCGAAGAATTGACGGCGGAAGTCGAAGTTGGCAAGATCTACGAAGGCACTGTACTGAAGTTGTTGGACTTCGGTGCGATTGTACAAATCATGCCAGGTAAAGATGGCTTGTTGCACATCAGTCAAATCGCTAATGAGCGCGTGAATGCAGTTGCCGACTACCTCAAAGAAGGTCAGCAAGTGCGTGTGAAAGTCTTGGAGACAGATGATCGCGGCCGGTTTAAATTGTCCATGAAGGCTGCTGCGGAAGCTGCTGCACCTGCAGTGGATGCTGCTCCGGAAGCTTAAAAACTTTCCTTTATTATTTGGTGATCTTTGATTGCTGAAGATAAATTAGCATAGAGTCAAAAACCGTTCGTGGGAAACTGCGAACGGTTTTTTTGTGAGTGATTGATGTCTGCTAGGTTTGATTTTGGTGAAAGAAAATGATGCGAGCAATTGAAATTACGCAGTATGGCAAGCCAGAGGTTTTGCGTTTGTGCGAGCGGCCAATTCCTGTTCCTACTGCTGGTGAAATTTTAATAAGGGTGCGGGCTGCTGGTATAAATCGGCCAGATATTTTGCAAAGGATGGGACATTACCCAGTGCCTGCTGGAGCTTCTGATTTGCCTGGGTTGGAGGTGGCGGGTGAGATTGTTAGTGGCGATGTTTCGGGAAGTGACTTTGCTGTCGGTGATTTTGTGTGTGCTTTGGTGCAAGGTGGCGGTTATGCTGAGTATTGTGTTGCACCTGTGGTGCAATGTTTGCCAATCCCTAAAGGCCTGAGCTTGATTGAGGCGGCGTCTTTGCCTGAAACTTTTTTTACGGTCTGGTCGAATGTGTTTGATCGCGGGGCTTTGTTAGTTGGTGAAACTCTGCTGGTGCATGGTGGGACATCGGGAATTGGTGTGGCCGCGATACAGATTGCAACAGCACTGGGTTCTAAGGTTTTGACTACCGTTGGTTCTGATGAGAAATGCTGTGCTGCAATTAAATTGGGTGCTGTGCGTGCAATCAATTATCGCACCGAGGATTTTCTGGAGGTCGTGAGGTCGGAAACTGCTGGTAAGGGTGTCAATGTGATCCTTGATATGGTTGCTGGAAAATATCTTTCTAAGAATATCGATAGCTTGGCTGATGATGGTCGCTTGATATTAATTGCTCTTTTGGGTGGTGCTAAAGCTGAAATTGATTTATCGCAGTTGTTGCGGCGTCGTTTGCATTTGACTGGGTCAACATTGCGGCCACGCACTGTTGAGTTTAAAGCTACGATTGCACGTGCGTTGCGCGAAAAAGTTTGGCCTCTGTTGGAAAGTGGAGCGGTGAAACCCGTAGTTCATCAAGTTTTTCCTTTGTCTCAAGCCAGTGAGGCACACGAGCTGATGGAGGCTAGTCAGCACATCGGTAAGTTGGTGCTTGAGTTGTAGTTTGAGTGGCATTGTTGTTCACCTGTTCCAGTAAATTTGTGGATGAGATGTTGGTTTGTGTGTTATTTCTTGGTAATGCGCTCAAAAAAATAGGAATTTATTTAAACTTCTAATGGGGAAAATTGACCCTCTGAGCTCTGGCGCGATACAATACACAGTTAATTAAATTTTGAATCTTATGGCACAGCAACGACGTACATTAATAGCCGGTAACTGGAAGATGAACGGCAGTCTTACAGCGAACTCTAACTTGTTGGGAGATTTGCTGGCGGCAAAGATTGAATCTGCATGTGAAGTTTTGGTTTGCGTGCCAGCTGTGTATATTGCGCAGTGTGATGCAATGTTGTCAAAGTCAGGCGTGGCATTGGGGACGCAAGATGTGTCCGCTCATCAGTCTGGCGCCTATACAGGGGAGATTTCTCCTGCGATGTTGGCAGATTTTTCCTGTAAGTATGTCATTGTGGGGCATTCGGAGCGCAGAGCTTATCATCATGAATCGAATGAGTTGGTAGCGCAAAAGGCCTTGCAGGCTCTCCGTTCAAGTATTTTTCCGATTGTTTGTGTTGGTGAAACGTTGGAGCAGCGCGAGGCTGGTAAAACAAATGAAGTTGTGGTTGCTCAGTTGCGGGCTGTGATGGATGTGCTTGACGATGGTGCGTTGGCGCGTATTGTTGTTGCTTACGAGCCGGTATGGGCTATAGGTACTGGTAAGACGGCAACTCCTGAAATGGCGCAAGATGTGCATGCTGTCTTGCGTAAAACTTTGGCTGAACGTAGTGAATTTGCAGCTGAAAAAATCCGCATTTTGTATGGTGGAAGTATGAAGCCTGATAATGCAAGGGAATTGTTGGTGATGCCGGATATTGATGGTGGTTTGATTGGTGGGGCATCGCTGAAAGCTGCGGACTTTTTGGCAATTATTGCGGCTTCTTAGTGCGTCGGGGATTTTGAGGGCCTTGGTTGGTTTCTCTATTATGGGTTGTAAAAGATTAAACTTGAATGGATGTTTTAAATGAATGCTTCTTTATCTACGTTGGTGATGGTTGTGCAGGTGATTTCTGCTTTGGTGATTGTTGGATTGGTTTTGTTGCAGCATGGTAAGGGGGCTGATATGGGTGCCTCATTTGGATCTGGTGCGTCTGGTAGTTTGTTTGGTGCGACTGGTTCCTCAAACTTTTTGTCAAAGTCAACAGCGGTAGCTGTTGCGGTTTTCTTTATTGCGACATTGATCTTAACTTCTTTTGGTGCAAACAAGGCGCCATCCGTTGGTGTGATGGATAATTTGCCTGCGGCAAAAACTGTTTCTGCTAGTGCTTCTGCGGCTGCAGTGGCTGTGCCAGGCGCGGCATCAGCCTCAGCTGCGAGCAAGGCTGCAGAAATTCCGAAATAAATTAATGTAGATTAGTTTGTCCAGTAAAAAAATCTTGAATTGGTGCAATTGTGCGTTGAACAATTGAGCTGGATCTAGTAGAATGCTGGGCTTATGCCGACGTGGTGAAATTGGTAGACACGCTATCTTGAGGGGGTAGTGGCGAAAGCTGTACGAGTTCGAGTCTCGTCGTCGGCACCATAGAATAAATCAAGTATCTCTGCTTGATTTGATCGAGGAAGTGGTTGCGAATTTGGTTTGAATTGAGCAATCACTCAATCATGCAATTAACATCTCAATGTTGCGTTTTTATACGGATAAGCTAACGTGAACCTCGAAAATTATTTCCCAGTTCTTCTCTTTATTTTGGTCGGTATTGCGGTTGGTATTGTGCCGCAAGTTCTTGGTCGCATTCTTGCGCCGCATCGTCCGGATAGTCAAAAAACTTCTGCTTATGAGTGTGGTTTCGAAGCTTTTGAAGATGCGCGCATGAAGTTTGATGTGCGCTACTACCTTATTGCAATTCTATTTATTTTGTTCGACCTTGAAACTGCTTTCTTCTTTCCGTGGGCTGTATCCATGAAGGAGTTGGGGTGGACTGGTTTCTTGGTGATGCTTGGTTTCATCTTGGAATTTGCGGTCGGTTTTTGGTATATCTGGAAAAAGGGCGCTCTCGATTGGGAGTGATCTTATAGGAAAAGCTTATGTCAATTGAAGGCGTATTAAGCGAAGGCTTTGTTACCACTAGTTTGGACAAGCTGATTAATTGGACGCAGACAGGTTCGATGTGGCCAATGACGTTTGGTTTGGCTTGCTGTGCTGTTGAGATGATGCATGCGGGTTGTTCTCGTTATGATCTGGATCGCTTTGGTGTTGTGTTTCGTCCGTCACCGCGCCAGTCCGATGTGATGATTGTGGCTGGTACCCTGTGCAATAAAATGGCGCCAGCTCTGCGTAAAGTTTATGATCAGATGGCAGAGCCTCGTTGGGTGGTTTCGATGGGGTCTTGTGCCAATGGCGGTGGCTACTATCATTATTCATATTCGGTTGTTCGTGGTTGTGATCGCATTGTTCCTGTCGATATTTATGTGCCAGGCTGCCCTCCGACTGCTGAAGCCTTAATTTACGGCATTATTCAGTTGCAGAATAAGATTAAGCGTACCAATACTATCGCTCGCTGATTGATTCGATAGAGAAAATTACAAACTAAAGCAAAATGACTACCAAACTAGAAAATCTCGAGTCTGCGGTAAAAGCTGTCATCGGCGAGCGGCTTGTGCAGTCGCATGTGGCTCTCGGTGAGTTGACCATAGTTGTGTCTGCAAAAGACTACTTGCAAGTCATGTTCGATTTGCGTGATAGTGCTGCAACTTGCTTCGAACAATTGATTGATCTTTGTGGTGTTGATTATTCGACCTACGGGGATGGTGTTTGGGATGGTAAGCGTTTTGCTGTTGTGTCGCATCTGACTTCGGTCAAGCATAATTGGCGCCTGCGTGTTCGTGTGTTTGCCGAAGATGACGAGTTTCCAATTGTGGCTTCGTTGGTTGATGTGTGGAGTACGGCAAACTGGTACGAACGTGAAGCATTTGACTTCTTTGGTATTTTGTTTGATGGTCACAACGATCTGCGTCGCATCTTGACTGATTACGGGTTTATCGGTCACCCTTTCCGTAAAGATTTTCCAGTTTCTGGTTATGTTGAGATGCGCTACGACGCTGATCAAAAGCGTGTGATCTACCAGCCGGTGACGATAGAGCCGCGTGAAAATACGCCGCGCATTATTCGCGAAGAAAATTACGGGATAAAGGGTTAAGGACGCGATATGGCAGAGATTAAAAATTACACCTTAAACTTTGGTCCTCAGCATCCAGCTGCGCATGGTGTTTTGCGTTTGGTGCTCGAATTAGATGGTGAAGTCATTCAGCGTGCTGATCCTCATATCGGCTTGTTGCATCGTGCAACTGAAAAATTAGCTGAGCAAAAGACATTCCTGCAATCCGTTCCTTATATGGATCGCTTGGACTACGTGTCCATGATGTCCAACGAGCACGCCTACGTCATGGCGATTGAAAAGATGCTTGGTTTGGAAGTGCCTTTGCGTGCGCAGTATATTCGCGTGATGTTTGATGAAATTACGCGTATTTTGAATCACTTGCTGTGGATAGGTGCTCATGGTCTTGACGTTGGCGCAATGGCGGTAATGTTGTATGCCTTCCGTGAACGTGAAGATTTGATGGATTGCTACGAGGCTGTTTCTGGTGCGCGTATGCATGCTGCCTATTATCGTCCAGGCGGTGTTTATCGCGATTTGCCGGATGAAATGCCAAAGCATAAAGCATCAATTCTGAAAAATGAAAAAGCCATTCGTTTATTAAATGAAAATCGTCAGGGATCTTTGCTCGATTTTATCGAAGACTTTACCAATCGTTTCCCGAAATACGTCGATGAATATGAAACTTTGCTGACAGATAATCGTATCTGGAAGCAGCGTTTGGTCGGTATCGGTGTGGTTTCTCCTGAACGTGCTTTGGCGATGGGCTTTACTGGTCCAATGTTGCGTGGTTCTGGTATCGAATGGGATTTGCGTAAGAAGCAGCCATACGAAGTTTATGATTTGCTCGATTTCGACATTCCAGTTGGTGTGAATGGCGACAGTTATGATCGTTATTTGGTTCGCGTTGAAGAGATGCGTCAATCCAATCGTATCATCAAACAGTGTGTGGAATGGTTGCGTAATAATGCCGGTCCTGTGATGTCGACTAATCATAAAGTCGCACCGCCAAGCCGTGTGAATATGAAGTCGAATATGGAAGAGTTGATCCATCACTTCAAATTGTTTACTGAAGGTTTTCACGTTCCTGCTGGTGAAGCTTATGCGGCAGTTGAGCATCCAAAAGGTGAGTTTGGCATTTATCTGATGTCTGATGGTGCGAACAAGCCTTACCGTATGAAAATTCGTGCACCTGGCTTCCCTCATTTGCAAGGTTTGGATGAAATGGCTAAAGGTCACATGATTGCTGATGCGGTCACAATCATTGGTACGCAAGATATCGTATTCGGCGAAATCGACCGTTAACTGGTTGTTGGTAGAAATAAATATTGATAGATGATTGGCTCTTTTTGAGAGTCAATATTTGAGGCAAAAGCGATGGTCTTATCAGAGCAAGCATTAAAGAAAATTGATCGCGAATTGGCGAAGTTCCCAGCGGATCAACGACAGTCTGCCGTGATGGCGGCCTTGGCGATTGCCCAGGATGAAACCAGTTGGTTATCTCCTGAAGTGTTGCAATTTGTTGCCGATTACATCGGTATGCCTGCCGTTGCAGTGCAAGAAGTTGCAACTTTCTACAATATGTACAATACCAAGCCAGTCGGTAAGCATAAAATTACCGTTTGCACCAATTTGCCATGTGCGTTGTCTGGTGGTGAACGTGCTGCTCATCATCTAAAGCAAAAGCTCGGTCTCGACTACAAAGAAACAAGTGCTGACGGCAAATTTACCTTGATGGAAGGTGAGTGCATGGGAGCTTGCGGCGATGCACCGGTGCTGTTGGTTAACAATAAACGTATGTGCAGCTTTATGTCGAATGACAAAATTGATGCCTTGGTCAGTGAATTGAGTCAAACAGCAGAGGTGGGTAAATAATGACGAGTCTACATAATCGCCATATCAAGCCACTGATTCTTGCTGGCTTAGACGGAAAAAACTGGCATCTGCAAGACTATGTTGCGCGCGGTGGCTACCAATCTTTAAAGCGTATTTTGGATGAAAAAATCCCACCAGAGCAAGTGATTGCGGAGCTGAAGGCTTCCTCGCTGCGCGGTCGTGGCGGTGCGGGTTTTCCAACTGGCTTGAAGTGGAGCTTCATGCCACGTCAATTTCCAGGTCAAAAATATCTCGTCTGTAATACTGATGAAGGCGAGCCAGGTACATTTAAAGATCGCGACATCATCCGCTACAATCCACATGCTTTGATCGAAGGTATGGCGATTGGTGCGTACGCAATGGGTATCACGGTTGGTTATAACTATATTCACGGCGAAATTTTTGCTGACTATGATCGTTTCGAAGAAGCCTTAGAAGAAGCGCGCGCTGCCAACATGTTGGGTGATCGCATTCATGGTTCTGACTTCTCATTCCAATTGTATGCTTTCCACGGTTATGGTGCATACATCTGCGGTGAGGAAACAGCGTTATTGGAATCCTTAGAAGGTAAAAAAGGCCAGCCTCGTTTTAAACCACCATTCCCAGCAAGTTTTGGTTTGTACGGTAAACCAACGACCATCAATAACACTGAAACCTTTGCTGCTGTGCCATTCGTGTTGGCGATGGGCGGTGAAGCTTATGCTGCACTTGGCAAACCAAATAATGGCGGCACCAAGATTTTCTCTATGTCAGGTGACGTGGCGAAGCCAGGTAATTACGAAGTTCCTATGGGGACACCATTTGCGACTTTGTTGGAGTTGGCTGGTGGTATGCGCGATGGCAAGAAGATCAAAGCAGTTATTCCAGGTGGTTCCTCCATGCCAGTTTTGACTGGTGATGTGATGATGGCCACCGACATGGATTATGACTCCATTGCGAAGGCTGGTTCTATGCTTGGTTCTGGCGCGGTCATCGTGATGGACGAAACGCGCTGCATGGTCAAATCTTTGCTGCGTTTGTCTTATTTCTACTTCGAAGAGTCTTGCGGTCAATGTACACCATGTCGTGAAGGCACAGGCTGGCTGTATCGTATGGTTCACCGTATTGAGAACGGCCAAGGTCGTCCAGATGATTTGGACATGTTGAATGCAGTTGCAGATGGAATCCAAGGTCGCACAATTTGCGCTTTAGGTGATGCTGCTGCAATGCCAGTTCGCGCATTTATTAAGAATTTCCGTGCAGAGTTTGAATACCATATCGAGCATAAACATTGCTTGGTTCCGACTTATTTATAAACAAGGCTGTAGTTTGTTCTTGAATTGAGAATTCATTCAAGTCTGAATATTTATTCGCTTAGCGTACCCAGAGCACACCATGGTTGAAATTGAAATAGACGGCAAGAAAGTAGAAGTCCCTGCGGGCAGTATGGTGATGGACGCTGCCAATAAACTTGGCACCTACATTCCTCATTTCTGCTATCACAAAAAATTGTCGATTGCTGCAAATTGCCGCATGTGTTTGGTTGAGGTTGAAAAAGCACCTAAACCTTTACCTGCTTGTGCAACGCCAGTGACGCAAGGGATGATCGTTCGTTCCAATAGCGATAAGGCGGTCAAGGCACAAAAAGATGTGATGGAATTTTTGTTGATTAACCATCCACTGGATTGCCCAATTTGTGACCAAGGTGGTGAATGTCAATTGCAGGATCTGGCGGTTGGTTACGGTAAAACAAGCTCACGCTACGAAGAAGAAAAACGCGTTGTCTTCCATAAGAATGTCGGTCCTTTGATCTCGATGGAGGAGATGAGCCGCTGCATACACTGCACACGTTGCGTACGCTTTGGTCAAGAAGTCGCTGGCGTGATGGAACTGGGTATGCTCGGTCGTGGTGAGCACTCAGAAATTACTTCTTTCGTTGGCAAGACAGTTGATTCTGAATTGTCAGGCAATATGATCGACTTGTGTCCAGTCGGTGCATTGACTTCTAAACCTTTCCGTTACTCAGCACGTACTTGGGAATTGTCTCGTCGTAAATCCGTCAGTGCGCATGATGGCTTGGGTGCTAATCTCATTGTTCAGGTCAAAAATAATAAAGTCATGCGCGTCGTTCCGTTGGAGAATGATGCCGTGAACGAATGCTGGATTTCCGATAAAGATCGTTTCGCTTACGAGGGTTTGAATAGCGAGGATCGTTTGACTAAGCCGATGTTGAAGCAGGGCGGTCAATGGCAAGAAACCGATTGGCAAACTGCTCTGGAGTATGTGGCACATGGTTTGAAAAATGTGAAATATGAACATGGTGCGAATTCTATTGCTGGCTTGGCTTCTGCACATTCCACACTAGAAGAATTAAGCTTGTTGTCTCGTGTCGTGCGTGGCTTGGGTTCAGATAATATCGAAACACGTTTGCGTCAATCAGACTTTGCTTTAACTGGCAAAATCAAACCATGGTTGGGCATGTCAATTGCCGCATTTGCGCAATTAAAGCAAGTCTTTGTGATTGGTTCTTTCCTGCGTAAAGACCATCCACTGTTAGCGGCTCGTCTGCGCCAAGCGGTCAAGTCTGGCACGAAATTAAGTGTCTTGCATGCGACAGATGATGAGCTTTTGATGAAGGTCGCAAACAAAGCGGTTCTTGCGCCATCCGCATGGTTGTCTTTCTTGGCTGAAGTCGCAACAGCGGTTGCCAGTACAAAACAAATTGCTAAACCAACTGGTTTAGCCGATGCCGCTGTATCAGATGCGGCGCAAGCGATTGCAACAAGTTTGTTGTCAGGTACTGATGCACAATCAGCTGGCGTATTCTTGGGTAACACAGCGGCGCAACATCCGGATGCTTCTAAGATCCACGCACTAGCACAATGGATTGCACAAAATACCGGTGCTGGTTTCGGTTACTTAACTGAAGCGGCAAATACCGTTGGTGCTTATCTTGCTGATGCGGTTCCATCAAATGCTGATACAGCGACTAATGTTTTAAGTAATGCACGTAAAGCAGTGGTGTTGTTGAACGCCGAACCGACATTTGATTTTGCGAATGCTAACCAAGCGCAAGCGGTATTAGCGCAAGCTGATATGGTTGTTGTCATGTCCGCGTTCAAACACGGCATGGAATACGCGGATGTATTGTTGCCAGTTTCTCCATTTACCGAGACAGCGGGTACCTTCGTCAATTGCGAAGGTCGCGCACAAAGTTTCCACGGCGTGGTGAAGCCATTAGGCGATACGCGTCCAGCATGGAAAGTATTGCGTGTACTGGGTAATTTGTTAGGTTTGGATAACTTTGAATTCGAAACAGCAGAAGCGATTCGCGATGCCGTTTTGGGGCAAGGTCAAATAGATTTGTCGACTAAGCTAAATAATATTGCAGATATAGCGATTACTTCTTCTGTGCAGCATTCTGGTTTGGAGCGTGTCTCTGATGTGCCTATTTACAGCACAGACGCGATTGTTCGTCGTTCTGAATCCCTGCAACGTACTGCGGATGCAAAAGCAGCTGCCATTAGTTTGAGTGCTGCAGAGTTTGCGCGTCTTGGAATTGCCGATGGTGACTTCGTGAAATTGACGCAAGCGGGCGCATCCGTATTGGGTTCGGCTAAACTTGATAAAACTTTGCCTGCGACAGTAGTCCGCGTGGCTGCCGGTGTATTGGCAACGCATCAACTGGGTGCGATGTTCGGCCCAATTAATGTGGAGCGTGCATAATGAATTTCTTAGATACGGTTCAATCCTATGGCGTGCAATACCTTGGTGGTTTGTGGCCTTTAGTCTGGACTTTGGTCAAGATCGTTTGTATCACCTTGCCAGTCATGGGTTGCGTCGCCTATTTGACTTTGTGGGAACGCAAAATGATCGGTTGGATGCACGTGCGTCTTGGGCCAAATCGTGTCGGTCCTGCTGGTTTGCTACAACCGATTGCTGATGCTTTAAAGTTGCTCTTGAAAGAAATCATCATTCCGGCGAAAGCGAACAAAGTTTTATTCGTTATTGCACCGATTATGACAATCATGCCAGCCTTGGCAGCGTGGTCTGTTATACCTTTTGGTCCAGATGTCGTGCTAGCTAACGTTAATGCTGGTTTACTTTTGATTATGGCCATCACTTCAATGGAAGTGTACGGCATCATCATCGCTGGTTGGGCATCAAATTCTAAGTACGCGTTCCTAGGTGCGATGCGTGCCTCAGCGCAGATGGTGTCTTACGAAATCGCGATGGGTTTTGTATTGGTTATTGTGTTGATGGTTTCAGGTAGCTTGAATTTGATTGATGTTGTGAATGGTCAGTCAAAAGGCTACTTTGCAGAACATGGCTGGAATTTCCTGTCATGGAACTGGTTACCGTTGCTTCCTATGTTTGTGATCTACATTATTTCAGGTATTGCTGAGACCAATCGTCATCCATTTGACGTTGTGGAAGGTGAGTCTGAAATTGTTGCAGGTCATATGGTTGAATACTCTGGTATGTCATTTGCGATGTTCTTCCTCGCGGAATACGCCAACATGATTTTGATCTCTGCATTGGCATCGTTGATGTTCCTCGGCGGTTGGAACTCTCCAATTGGCCATGAAGTTCCGGTATTAGGTTTATTGGCATATCTGCCAGGCTGGATTTGGTTGGGTGTGAAGACTTTCTTCGTGGTGTCTTTGTTTATCTGGGCACGTGCTTCTTTCCCACGTTATCGTTACGATCAAATTATGCGTTTAGGTTGGAAGGTGTTTATTCCTCTCACCTTGGTCTACTTGGTTATCGTCGCTGCATGGATGCAAACCTCCTGGAATATTTGGAAGTAATCGGCTAAAGCAAAATGCCAGCAAATAATGGAAGCAAATAATGGAAGCAATTAAGGATTTCTTTGGCAGCTTAATGCTGCGCGAGTTGATCAAAGGCTTAGCCTTGACAGGTCGCTATATGTTTGCGCGCAAGATTACGGTGCAATTTCCAGAAGAAAAAACACCACAATCGCCACGTTTTCGTGGCTTGCATGCGCTACGTCGCTATCCTAACGGGGAAGAGCGTTGTATCGCCTGTAAATTGTGTGAGGCAGTTTGTCCAGCGATGGCAATCACGATTGAGTCCGATCAGCGTGAAGACGGCTCACGTCGTACTACCCGTTACGACATTGATCTGACTAAATGTATTTTCTGTGGGTTCTGCGAAGAGTCTTGCCCTGTTGATTCTATTGTCGAGACGCATGTTCTTGAGTATCACGGTGAGAAGCGTGGTGATTTGTATTTCACTAAAGAGATGTTGCTCGCAGTGGGTGATCGTTACGAACCAGAAATCGCGGCAGCACGTCAAGCTGACGCCAAATACCGCTAAGACTGGAAGAGCTGAATTATGGATTTTGTTACTGCCTTATTTTATGCATTCTCAGCGATTTTGATTATCGCTGCGACGCAAGTGATTACCGCGCGTAATCCGGTACATGCAGCCTTGTTTTTGGTGTTATCGTTTTTTACAGCCGCTGGTATCTGGTTGTTGTTGAAAGCAGAATTTTTAGCAATCGTGCTGGTGTTGGTTTATGTCGGTGCTGTCATGGTCTTGTTCTTATTCGTTGTTATGATGCTTGATATTAATATGGATAAGATGCGTGAAGGATTCTGGGGGCGATTGCCTTTGGCAGCAATCGTTGGCGTTATCGTCGCATTAGAAATGTCCGCAGTGTTATTGAAAGGATTTTTGCGTCCTGATAACACCGTTCCAGCAGCCGCTAACGAGATTGGTGTAACAAAAGCCTTAGGTATTGAAATCTTTACGAACTACGTATTTGCGTTCGAAGTTGCCGCAGCCATTCTCTTGCTGGCGATTGTCGCGGCGGTGGCATTAACATTGCGCCGTCGTAAAGATAGTAAATATTTTGATCCAGCGGCGGCAGTCAAAGTAAAACGTGCTGATCGTATCCGTATCGTTAGTATGAAGGCAGAGTCTGAACGGGCGAACGCAAAATCAGACGCGCAGACAAATGCAGAAAACACAGGTGCATAAATGACTTTGACACTGACCCATTTTTTGATTTTAGGTGCGATTTTATTCGCAATTTCCATTGTCGGTATTTTCATGAATCGCAAAAACATCATTGTTTTATTGATGTCGATTGAATTGATGTTATTGGCGGTTAACATGAATTTTGTTGCGTTCTCCCATTATCTTGGCGATGCGGCAGGCCAGATTTTTGTGTTCTTTATTTTGACCGTCGCGGCGGCAGAATCCGCAATTGGTTTGGCGATTTTGGTTGTGATGTTCCGTAATCTGGATACGATCAATGTTGAGGATTTAGGTACACTCAAAGGCTAAGCTATTTTTGCTTTGCTGATGTAAAGACAGATTAGATAGTTCGAGAATTTAAAAGAATTAAGATAAAAAAGGGTCATTATGGCGGGGCAACTTAACCCACATTTATTGCTGGCAGTACCGTTAGCGCCACTTGCTGGCGCTGCGATTGCAGGTCTGTTAGGCACCAAGTTTTTCGGCAACGTGGTTGGTCGCAAGGTGTCGCACACGGCGACTATTCTTGGCGTATTGGTTGCGTTTGTGTTGTCCTGTATGACCTTATCCGATGTCATGGCTGGAGCAAGCTACAATGGCACTTTGTATCATTGGATGACGGTTGGTAGTTTGAAACTGGAAGTTGGTTTCCTCGTCGATAGCTTGACCGCAATGATGATGTGCGTCGTGACCTTCGTGTCATTGATGGTGCATATCTACACTGTTGGTTATATGGCAGAAGACGAAGGCTACAACCGCTTCTTTGCTTACATTTCCTTGTTTACTTTCTCGATGTTAATGCTTGTGATGAGCAATAACTTCTTGCAGTTGTTCTTCGGCTGGGAAGCAGTCGGTCTGGTCTCTTATCTGTTGATCGGTTTCTGGTACACCAAGCCAACTGCTATTTATGCAAACATGAAAGCCTTCTTGGTGAATCGTGTTGGTGACTTTGGTTTTATTTTAGGTATCGGTTTATTAGTGGCTTACGCAGGCTCGATGGATTATGCAGAAGTCTTTGCGAAAAAAGCAGAGCTAGCTCCTTTGATGTTGCCAGGCACTGACTGGATGCTGATTACTGTCGCCTGTATCTGTTTGTTTATCGGTGCTATGGGTAAATCTGCGCAGTTCCCACTGCACGTTTGGTTGCCTGATTCTATGGAAGGCCCAACCCCGATTTCTGCTTTGATTCACGCTGCAACGATGGTGACAGCTGGCATTTTCATGGTGGCACGTATGTCACCTTTGTTTGAAATGTCAGATACAGCGTTGAATTTCATCATGATCATTGGTTCTATTACCGCATTGTTCATGGGTTTCCTTGGCATTATTCAAAACGATATTAAGCGCGTGGTTGCTTACTCAACCCTGTCTCAATTAGGTTATATGACTGTGGCTTTAGGCGCATCTGCTTATTCAGTGGCCGTATTCCATTTGATGACGCATGCTTTCTTTAAAGCTTTGTTGTTCTTAGCGGCCGGTTCAGTGATTATTGGTATGCATCATGATCAAGACATACGTAATATGGGTGGTCTGCGTAAGTACATGAAAGTAACTTGGTTTACTTCATTGTTAGGTTCTTTAGCATTGATTGGTACGCCATTTTTCTCAGGTTTCTATTCAAAAGATTCGATTATCGAAGCTGTTATGCTGTCGCATTTGCCAGGTGCTGGCTTTGCTAAGTTTGCGGTGTTGGCGGGTGTATTCGTGACCGCGTTCTATTCTTTCCGTATGTATTTCTTGGTCTTCCATGGTAAAGAAAACTTTGGACATGCACATGATGCGCACGGACACGATGATCACCATCATGGCTTAGCACCAGGACAAAAACCGCATGAGTCTCCAGCGGTGGTTTGGGTGCCTCTCGTATTGTTGGCGATTCCATCTGTCTTCATTGGCTTGTACACGATACAACCTATGTTGTACGGTGACTTTTTTAAAGATGTGATTTTTATTGACCACCACTCACATCATGCAATGAATGAGCTGAAGGCAGAGTTCCATGATTGGAAAGCGATGGCTATCCATTCTCTGCAAACAGCACCATTCTGGTTAGCTGTTGCCGGCGTGGCATTGTCCTACTATTTCTACATGGTGAAACCTTCGATTCCAACCATGATCAAGCAAAAGTTTAGTGCCGTCTTTACACTACTCGACAACAAATACTACATGGATAAATTCAATGAAGTCGTGTTCGCCGGTGGTGCACGTTTATTGGGTGGTGGGTTGTGGAATATCGGTGATAAGGGATTGATCGATGGTTTAGTGGTGAATGGTAGTGCGAAGCTGGTCGGCTTATTTTCTAAATTGATTCGCCTATTCCAGACTGGTTTCATCTATCACTATGCGCTGGTAATGATCTTGGGTGTTTTAGGCTTCTTGATTTATTTCATGCCTCTCCCATTTGTTAAATAAGTGACCATAATAAGATAATCATGATGCTGTCAAACTCTCCATTATTAAGCCTGTCGATCTGGTTACCAATCGCATTTGGCGTTTTCGTATTAGCTTTTGGTCGTGATAAGAATCCTAGCTTGGTTCGTCTCATTGCTTTGGTTGGTTCGCTGTTTAGCTTTGCTGTGACAATTCCAGTAATTCAAGGTTTCGACAATGCCGCGCATGGCATGCAATTCGTAGAACGTATGAATTGGATCGAACGCTTTCACGCTTTCTATGCTTTAGGTGTTGATGGTATTTCTATGTGGTTGGTGCCGTTGACGGCTTTCATTACAGTGATTGTCGTGATCGCAGCATGGGAAGTCATCGAAAAAAACGTTGCGCAATACATGGGCGCGTTCCTTATTTTGTCCGGCCTCATGATTGGTGTTTTCTGTGCCACTGATGGTTTGTTGTTCTACGTATTCTTCGAAGCGACTTTGATTCCCATGTACATCATTGTTGGTGTCTGGGGTGGACCAAATCGGGTTTATGCAGCGTTTAAGTTTTTCCTATATACCTTGCTTGGTTCTTTGTTGACCTTAGTAGCGATTATTTATCTCTACTTTAAATCGAATCAATCTTTCGATATCTTGGCTTGGCATCAATTACCGTTGAGCCTGCATGAGCAAATCTTATTGTTCGTCGCCTTCTTAATGGCGTTTGCTGTCAAAGTGCCGATGTGGCCTGTGCATACGTGGCTGCCGGACGCCCACGTTGAAGCACCAACTGGTGGCTCAGTCGTGTTGGCGGCGATTATGCTGAAACTTGGTGCATACGGGTTCTTGCGTTTCTCATTGCCAATCGCGCCAGATGCTAGCCACTATTTGTCTGGCATGATGATTACGCTGTCTTTGATTGCCGTGATTTATATTGGTTTGGTTGCATTGGTCCAGAAAGATATGAAAAAACTGGTTGCTTATTCTTCCATTGCGCATATGGGCTTCGTGACACTTGGCTTCTTCATGTTTAATGAATTAGCGGTGCAGGGCGCGATCGTGCAAATGATTTCTCACGGCTTTATTTCCGCTGCGATGTTCTTGTGTATTGGCGTTTTGTATGACCGCGTGCATTCACGCGAAATCGCTGATTACGGTGGAGTAGTCAATACCATGCCTAAGTTTGCGGCACTGTTTGTGTTGTTCTCAATGGCAAATTGCGGCTTGCCAGCGACTTCAGGTTTTGTTGGTGAATTCATGGTCATCATCGGTGCGGTTAAGTTTAATTTCTGGATCGGTATGTTGGCAGCAACGGCCTTAATCTTCGGTGCAGCTTATTCTTTATGGATGGTGAAGCGTGTCGTTTTTGGTGCGATTACGCATGACCACGTCGCCAAATTGACCGACTTAAATACGCGTGAATTCTTCATGTTGGGTATCTTGGCAATTGCTGTCATTGCGATGGGTGTCTATCCAGCGCCGTTCACAGATGCGATGCAAGTCTCCGTGGCTGATTTGTTGAAGCATGTCGCAACATCTAAAATTGCTCCATAGTCGTCATTAGAAATTAGAAATCAATAATATGAACCTGATTCCACCATCACTTTATCCAGAAGTATTTCTGCTAGTGTCAATCTGCGCAATTTTGCTGATTGATATGTTCCTGGCCGATGACAAGCGAAATATTACCTATGCACTGAGTCTGTTATCGCTCGGTGTTTGTGGTGTATTGACTATGAATGGGACGACAAGCGGCTCGGTTTATCTGAGTAACAATATGTTCGTTTCAGACGCAATGTCGAATTTATTGAAAATGTTTAGTTACATTGCGGTTGGTGTGACCTTCATCTATGGCCGCCAGTATGCAACTGACCGTGGCATGACGAAAGGTCTGCTAGGTGGTGAATTTTATGTTCTGGCGTTGTTCGCTTTGTTGGGCCAGATGGTGATGATCTCTGGTAATAATCTTTTGATTATTTATCTTGGTTTGGAATTAATGTCTTTGGCTTTGTATGCGTTGGTTGCATTGCGTCGCGATCACACTGCATCGACTGAAGCAGCGATGAAGTACTTTGTGCTTGGTGCTTTGGCTTCTGGTTTCTTGTTGTATGGTATTTCGATGTTGTACGGCGCAACAGGTACCTTGAATTTAAATGAAATGTCCAAGATTGCCGCGTCTGCGACGGCAAATAAAACGATCCTAGTTTTTGGTATCGTGTTCTTAGTTGCAGGACTCGCGTTTAAGTTGGGTGTTGTTCCATTCCATATGTGGGTTCCGGACGTCTATCAAGGTTCTCCTACTGTCGTTACCTTGTTATTGGGTGGTGCGCCTAAATTGGCGGCTTTTGCTATCACCTTCCGCTTATTGGTAGAGGGGCTGTTTCCGCAAGTGGTCGATTGGCAGCAAATGCTGATGGTCTTGGCGGTCATGTCGATGGCGATTGGTAATATTACCGCGATCGCACAGACCAATTTAAAACGGATGCTGGCTTATTCCACGATCTCTCAAATGGGCTTCATGCTCCTCGGCTTCCTCTCAGGCGTGTCAAATGGCAACATCACGCTAGCGGGCGAAGCGTATAGCGCGTCGATGTTCTATGCAATCACCTATGTAATGACAACTTTGGGTACCTTCGGCATTATTTTGTTGTTGTCGCGTGCTGGATTTGAAGCAGAAAACATTTCGGATCTCAAAGGCCTGAATAAACGTAGTAAATGGTTCGCCTTTATCATGTTGCTGTTGATGTTCTCGTTGGCAGGTATCCCTCCATTAATGGGCTTCTATGCGAAGTTGTCGGTATTGTCATCGGTAGTAGCTGCTGGTCAGGTTTGGTTAGCTGTATTGGCGGTTCTGTTCTCATTGATTGGTGCGTTCTACTACTTGCGTATTGTTAAAGTCATGTACTTCGATGAGCCAGTTGACACATCACCGATCGTTGCTCACATGGACCTGAAAATAGTTCTCAGTGCAAATGGTTTAGCAGTTTTAGCTCTGGGCATCATGCCAGGGACATTATTGCAAAGCTGTATCGATGCCATCAAGAGTAGTTTGGCGTCTTAATTTTTCATCCTCATATAAAAGAGAAGTGCTTTGAATACATCACTATCTAGTTGGCTTGTGATTATTGTGGCACTTCTTGCCGCTAGCCTGCCGTTTGTCACAGAGCGCGTCTTCGGCTTAATCCGTTTAAGTCGTGAAAAGACAGTCTGGTTGCGCTTAGCCGAATTGATCGTCTTGTATTTTGGCGTTGGTGCTTTAGGCTTTTTACTGGAAGCAAACGTTGGTAATCGATTTGAACAACGCTGGGAATTTTTCGCGATCACGGTTTGCTTATTCACTGTGTTTTCTTTTCCTGGTTTCGTCTATCGCTATCTTCTCAAACGCGCTACCTAAAAATTCATACCAAACATGAATATCCTTGATCTCGCTCCAGATCAAAATCCCCAATTAGCCGAAATTAAAGTTGATAGCCAACGTGTCTATCAAGGTAGTTTCCTGCACGTAGAAAAAGATACGGTCAGACTGCCAGATGGGAATCTGGTCACGCGTGAATACATCAAACATCCTGGTGCGGTCGTGATTCTGCCATTATTTGAAGATGGCACAGTCTTGATGGAACGCCAGTTTCGCTATCCACTCAATCAAGTCTTTCTAGAATTCCCCGCCGGAAAGATTGATCCAAACGAAGACTCTTTAGTTTGCGCAAAACGTGAGCTCAAGGAAGAGACAGGCTACACCGCCACTGATTGGCAATTCCTCTGCACTATCCATAATGCGATTGCCTATGCAGATGAACATTTGGATATTTATCTGGCACGTGGCTTGATTGTAGGTGAGGCAAAACTCGATGAAGAAGAGTTTCTAGAAACCTTCACTGCGCCAGTATCCGAAGTCTTGGAATGGGTCAAATCAGGAAAAATCACCGATGTGAAAACCGTCATCGGTGCATTTTGGTTAGATAAAATTCTTAAGCAAGAATGGTCAGTGTGAACTACCTCATCACAATTTCATTTCTATCGTGACCCCAAATTGCCTGAACGAAGGGGAAAATTCCTGATTCGTGGTTTTGAGCTTACTGCTGACATATTGTTGGATACTGAGGTTGTCTTGCGCTAGCAAATTTCTCACAACAAATCGCATTGTGGTCTCCTTGTTCCATTTCCACTTCACAAATGCATCCAAACGGCGACTCACACTACTGTAGCGACTGTTTTTTCGGGATAATTGAAATCGACCGCCGCTTGTGAAGGTATAGGACGCGCCACCTGACCAACTATCATTCGCTTTGTAATCTATCCCAGTGTTGGCAGATAAACGTGCTTGCTGCGCAAACCGATTATTGGGTGCAGGGACATTATCAACAGACGACCAATTGCGGGCGGCATTCGCTCTGAATTCAATATTTTTGCCACCTTCGAATAACACTGATAAGGGAAATTTGGTGTCGAGTTCGATGCCATGCGCTTGTGCATCACCATCATTGACGGGCATATCAACCCAGCGTTGATTGATCTCACTAATCTCCCGGCGGATGACGTTTTCAATCTTTTTAAGATAGGAAGTCACACTGTATTTCACACCATTATCACCAAAATGTTCAAACCCCGCATCAAGACCTAAGGCTATTTCTGGTTTTAAAAATGGATTGCCACTTCTTTCTGGAAATGCAGACTGATTGTTTAAGCCTGTAAAATTCGTCGGAATTAAGTCTGCCGCATCCGGATTTTTAAAGCTGCGAGCAATTGCCAGCCTGACTTGATTTCCCTTACTATCTGGCAGCTTCCACAAGCTCTGCAATATTGGACTTAATACACTAGTGTTATTTTTAAACTGGCTAAAATTATCGCCCGATCCTTTGGTCTGAAACATTTCCCAACGCACGCCCAGATAGTTTGACCAAGTCGGCGTAGTTTGCCATTCATCTTGTACATAAAATGCTGCGCGCTGAATTTGCACTTGGCTCTTATCGTTCAAGTCCTTAGCTTGTATCGCAGTTTGATCATTCTTTTGGTTTCTACGACTGTCAGAAGCGCTGAAAGCACTATCCCATCCACTTTTAATAATGTGTGTTTTGGCGAGCGAAGTCACGTAACTTCCTGTTGATTTCCAATCCTGATGCGTTTCATTAATTTGTGTTTGTCGTGTTAGGGGTAATGTGGAATTGGTATTCAAAGTTTGATCTGAACCTGCTATTCCAAGACTGAAATGATTAAAACCAAGATTGAATTTGAGTATAGACTCATTGCCAAATTCATTGGCTAAACGACGCTCCCAATTGAGCTGAGAACCCAGTGCTTTTCTATCGTCATGTGTCCTTGTCTTTTCATTACAAAATGCCCACTCGGTGAAATCACTTCTCGATACTTTTTGATAAAACACGTTATTCTTTAAAGTCAGGATATCGCCATTGCCTAATACCCATGTAAAACGCGGATCGATAATGAGTCCTGGGTATGATGTTTTTGTTTGCAATCGTGCGTGTTGTGTTGAAGCTTGTGTTTTTGAGTCATCCCATTCATTCAACTCTCTTTCTTTGGCCGCCGAGAAAGTACCTCCCAAAATGCGAACACTAATGCCGTAGGAAAATTGGTCGCTCTTATCCGATTGAATAAAATTGATATTCCTTAATGAATCGGTCGGAGATCGATTTAGACTCATCATTAAATCGCGGCTTGTCGTCTCTATCTTCTTCATCACGATATTAATGGTGCCGGCGATGGCACTTGTGCTCATATCCGCCGTGCCAGAACGTAGGATTTCTATGCGTTTAATCTGATTAACATTGATCGTATCGATGCTCATGCCTCTTGGCAGCGGCTCGCCATCAATAAGAATCTGCGTGTATCCATTGGCTAGACCTCGCATACGAATCTCACTACCGCTGACGGTAATGCCTGATTGCCGTTTGAGAATCTCCGCGATATTGGATTCACCATATTGCTTAATTTCTTCTTCCGTCACCACGATTTTTGTGGCAGTGTCCTCGCGCCGCGCATCATACTGCTTGGCCGTGATCTCTACCCTTTGTTCTTGTTCAGATTTTGCTGGTGGTTTGTTCGCGAGATTTTCTTGTGCATGTACCACATGGGCACTGCATACATAGCTCAATATTGAGCACGCTAAAATCTGGTGGTGTAGGGAGGCGGAGTAAAAGACAGGCATAAAAAATCGTTTCAAGAAAGTGATGCAATTTTTAACAATATCACATTGTATTATCTACAACTAGATTTTTTTGACTATGTTGGCATGTTTGTTTTTGCTTTATAGACTGTTTCTTAAAACTTTGGAAAGACGTGAAGAAATATGCACATTAAAAAGCAAAAAAACCGCTAAAAAATAGCGGTTTTTAAGTTACTTCAATGAGTCGAGATCTACATAAAGTCACTCAACAACAAATCACATACTAGGATAATTCGGACCACCGCCACCTTCTGGCGTGACCCACACGATATTTTGCGTCGGATCCTTAATATCGCAAGTTTTACAGTGCACACAATTCTGAGAATTAATTTGTAGACGATCTGCACCTTCATCGGTTTTTACATATTCATACACACCAGCAGGGCAGTAACGGCTTTCTGGTCCAGCATATTTCGCTAGGTTGATGTTGACCGGCACGCTGGCATCTTTCAAAGTCAGATGAATAGGCTGATCTTCGGCGTGATTAGTGTTGGAGATAAATACGGAAGACAAGCGATCAAACGTCAACTTGCCATCTGGCTTAGGATAGTTGATCGGTGTGAACTCAGAAGCCGGGCGCAGGCAAGCATGATCTGGCGTGGAGTGGCGCAAAGTCCATGGTGCCTTACCACGCAATAACACTTGATCCAACCAGACCAATGGCGAACCGTAAGCGCCTTTTTTCAGTAAATTCTTGACGTTACGTGCGACGTGCAATTCTTCATGTAACCACGATGCTTCAAATGCGCTTGTATAGGCTGTCAACTCATCATGTTGACGTTCTGCACCCAAGGCTTCAAAAGCAGCAGTTGCTGCTAACATGCCGGTTTTGATCGCAGCATGACTACCTTTGATTCGGCTCATGTTCAAGAAACCAGCATCGCAACCGATTAATGCGCCGCCAGGGAAAGTGAGTTTAGGCAGCGATTGCAAACCGCCTGCAGTGATTGCACGTGCGCCATAAGAAATGCGCTTGGCACCTTCGAAGAAACCACGAATCGTTGGATGCGTTTTGAAGCGTTGGAATTCTTCAAATGGTGAGATGTAAGGATTTTCGTAAGCGAGACCGACCACATAGCCAACCGCGACTTGATTGTTCTCCAAGTGATACAGAAAAGAACCCGCGTATTCACTCATCATCGGCCAGCCTGTCGTATGCACGACTAAGCCTTCCTGATGTTTGGATGGATCGATCTCCCATAATTCTTTAATGCCGATACCGTAAGACTGCGGATCTTTACCTTTATCCAGCTCGTATTTTGCAATCATTTGTTTGCCCAGATGACCACGTGCGCCTTCTGCAAACAAAGTGTATTTCGCATGCAACTCCATGCCGATCTGGAATGATGGAGAGGCTTCACCCTCACGGTTCACGCCCATATTGCCAGTTGCCACACCCTTGACAGAGCCATCCTCATTGAACAGAACTTCCGCAGCGGCGAAGCCCGGGAAGACTTCTACGCCCAGTGCTTCGGCTTGTTGCGCTAGCCAACGTGTGACGTTAGCTAAGGAAACGATATAGTTGCCTTCATTATGAAAGCATTTTGGCACTAACCAATTCGGTGTTTTGAATGCGCTATTTTCCGTTAAAACATAGATACGATCTTCTGTGACTGGCGTATTGAGTGGTGCGCCGAGTTCTTTCCAATTTGGGAAAAGTTCGGTCAAAGCAATTGGATCCATAATCGCGCCAGACAAAATATGCGCACCGGGCTCGCCACCTTTTTCCAAGACCACGACAGAAACTTCTTTGCCACTTTCTGCCGCTAATTGTTTGAGCTTGATTGCCGCAGATAAGCCAGCGGGGCCGCCGCCGACGATCACAACATCATATTCCATGGCATCGCGAGGACCGTATTCTTCTAATAATTTTTGTGAGGTAGTCATAATTGTCAGGGCTTTCTAAATGGATTGCTTCGCTAGCTAAAGTTGATGCACGATCTTATGGGGACTCACGCAAATGTGCAAGGTGATCGACTAGTGGTGGATTTCTAATGCTAGTTTGTTGTTGTAATTTGAATTGACATCAAGAGCGGAATTATCCCAGATTTTCTAGATCATGCCTGCATTCCACCGCTGATGAAACTGCGATTTGTGTCCCGAAATGGCGGTTTTTCTAACAAAAGCTTGATTATTATCTGACCGCGATTGTGGCAAATCACCATCAGCTTGTTGATTGCGAGTATGATTCGATCCAACTTGTGACATCAGTTGTTGAGCAGATTAGCCCGAAAAGTGGATGAAGCGAACAAAGAGTGAACCGATTTTTAGTTGGAGATGACAATGGGAATTGAAGTAAATTTCGAAGGTAAAGTGGCCTTGATAACTGGCGCCTCAAGTGGATTGGGCGCACGTTTTGCAAAAGTGTTGGCGATGGCGGGCGCACAGGTCGTGTTGGCCTCAAGACGGATAGATCGCTTGAAAGAGTTGCGTGCTGAAATTGAAGCAGAAGGCGGTGCTGCGCATGTGGTGGCTTTGGATGTGACCGATTATGCGAGTATTAAATCAGCGATTGCGCATGCAGAAACTGAGGCTGGTCCAATTGATATTTTGATTAATAATTCTGGTGTTTCAACACAACAGAAATTAGTCGATGTGACACCAGAAGATTATTCTTTTGTGATGGATACCAATCAACGCGGTTCATTTTTTGTTGCGCAAGAGACGGCGAAACGCATGATTGCTCGCTACAAAGGCGACCACAAGAAACAACATCGCATCATCAATATTGCATCGGTAGCCGGTTTGCGCGTGATACCGCAATTAGGTATCTATTGCATGAGTAAAGCGGCCGTGGTGCAGATGACGAAAGCGATGGCGGTTGAATGGGGTAAGTTCGGTATCAATGTGAACGCGATTTGCCCGGGCTACATCGAAACAGAGATCAACGAAGATCATTTCAGAACTGAACAAGGCAAAAAGCTAATTGACATGTTGCCGCGTAAGCGCGTTGGTACTCCAGAGGATCTAGACGGTTTGTTGTTGCTACTGGCGGCAGAGGAATCTCGCTTCATTAATGGTGCGATCATGTCTGCTGATGATGGATTGAGTGCGTCGTAGGCTTCCACTTATCTGAAACAAAAAATACCCACACTGCGAGGTCTGGGTATTTTTTTTGTCTTTGGAAATTAGCCAATTCGTAAGAGTTTGTTAATTAGCTCGCTGGATGTGGTGGCATTAAGTTTTTTCATCAATTTAGATCTGTGCATTTCCACTGTGCGTGGGCTTAAATTCAAATTGCGCGCGATTAGTTTGCTGGTTTGACCATCGGCTAGTAACGCCGCAATCTCACGCTCTCTGGTCGATAATTCCTGTGAAACTTTACGCTTGGCACTCAAGTCGTCAAAAGTCCAGATGCCCGCCGCATGCGCGTCGTTGGGATGCAATGAACGTCCGGTTACGTGGCACCAAAATAGTTCATGATTGGCGCGTTTCATAATGCGCTCATCCGAATACGTGCCGGTTGCATTGATGATAGGCACGATGCGCGCGCCGGTCCGTTCAAATTCATCCGAGCTAGGATACAAGATCAAAAATGACTGTCCAATAAGATCATCTTGAAGATAGCCAAACATCGCCGCCAAAGCTTGATTGCAAGCGGTAATGCGACGATTTTGTGAGACACACATGCCGATGGGGGCCAACTCAAAAATACTCGCAAAGTCGATGGGCGGGGCAGTGGACATAGATGGATTGGAAAGAAATGGCTGGATACGATTTATGAGCTGCATAGAATACAACGAAGCGACTATTCTGGCGAGAGTTAGCAAACAGGTTGATGCCTTGCTGCATATTGATTGTGCAATTATCAGATAGTAGTTCTACGGTATTGCATTGTCCCGCATAGCACTCTATGCTTGATTTTTTTTGTACACCTAGAAAAGGGAGACGTATGAATAAGCTTTATCCTGATGCTGCAACGGCACTGGCTGATATAGTCAAAGATGGTCAAACCATTGCGGTTGGTGGTTTTGGTTTGTGTGGAATTCCAGAAGCGCTGATCGGTGCTTTGCGCGACAGTGGCAAGAAAAATCTGACGGCGATCTCCAATAATGCGGGTGTCGATGGTTTTGGTTTGGGTCAATTGTTGACGACTCGTCAAATCACCAAAATGATTTCTTCTTACGTTGGTGAAAACAAAGAATTTGAACGTCAATATCTGGCAGGTGAATTGCAATTGGAATTTACGCCACAAGGTACTTTAGCTGAAAAATTGCGTGCGGGCGGTGCTGGCATCCCAGCATTTTTCACGAAGACGGGTGTCGGTACTATTGTCGCCGAAGGTAAAGAAGTGCGTGAGTTCGATGGCGAACAATATGTAATGGAACGTGCTTTGGTCGCTGACGTGTCCTTGGTGAAAGCGTATAAAGCTGACAAGGCAGGTAATTTGGTTTACCGCAAAACGGCGCGTAACTTCAATCCCAACGTTGCCATGGCGGGCAAGATTACGATTGTTGAAGTCGAGCATTTAGTCGAAATTGGCGAGATCGATCCGGATGAAGTTCACACACCTGGCATCTACGTTCATCGTATCGTTGTCAACGCGAATCCAGAAAAACGCATTGAACAACGCACTGTAACGCCTAGCTAATCACAGAATAAGAAAGAGGACATCATCATGGCATGGAATCGTGACGAAATGGCTGCACGTGCAGCGCAAGAATTACAAGATGGTTTTTACGTGAACTTGGGAATTGGTTTGCCGACCTTGGTGGCAAATCATGTACCTAGTCACATGGAAGTGTGGTTGCAGTCCGAAAATGGTTTGCTTGGTATCGGCCCGTTCCCAACAGAAGATCAAGTGGATCCTGATTTGATTAATGCCGGAAAACAAACGGTCACAACATTGGCAGGCTCCTCGATTTTTAGCTCCGCTGATTCCTTCGCGATGATACGCGGCGGTAAAATCAATGTGGCGATTTTGGGCGCGATGCAAGTATCCGAAAGAGGCGATCTCGCGAACTGGATGATCCCAGGAAAAATGGTCAAAGGCATGGGCGGCGCAATGGATTTGGTCGCTGGTGTTGGTCGCGTTGTGGTCTTGATGGAACATGTGGCTAAAGGCGATGCGCACAAGATTTTGAAAGCCTGTAATTTGCCATTGACCGGTGTCGGTGTAGTCGATCGCATCATCACGGATTTAGGCGTGATCGACATTACTGCGACAGGTTTAAAGCTGGTTGAATTGGCACCTGGTGTGACGAAGGAAGAAATTCAGGCGAAGACCGAAGCTGCAATTGATATGAGTGCTGTGTAATTAACGAACTTAGTTTTCTCTGTTTGTCGCGTACAAAAAATAGCCTGAGACAATTCTGTCTCAGGCTATTTTTTTTGTTTAAATTCTTTCGATAAGTTCTGGGTTATTGCGCAACCCAGCCACCATCCATGTTCCAAGCAACGCCGCGAATTTGGGTGGCTGCATCACTGCAGAAAAATACCGCTAAAGCACCCAACTGTTCAGGCGTGACAAATTCACCTGATGGTTGCTTTTCTGAGAGTAGGGATTTTTTTGCTTCATCATTGCTGATGCTATCGCGTTCCGCGCGGGCATCGACTTGTTTCTGCACCAGTGGGGTTAATACAAAACCTGGACAGATCGCATTGCAAGTGATTGCGCTGTCAGCGGTTTCTAAGGCGGTCGTTTTAGTGAAGCCAACCAAACCATGTTTAGCGGCGACATAGGCGGATTTTTGCGCGGAGGCGACCAAGCCATGTACAGAAGCGACGTTGATAATTCTCCCCCAATTTTTCGCACGCATCGACGGTAAAGCCAGACGGGTTGTGTGGAAGGCGGATGTTAAATTGATCGCGATGATCGCGTCCCATTTTTCAACTGGAAAATCTTCAATCGCTGCCACATGTTGGATGCCTGCATTATTGACGAGAATATCAACCCCGCCAAAATCGCTTTGTGCTTGCGTCATCATGTCGGCGATTTGATTCGCTTGGGTCATATCTGCGCCGGAATAGCTGGTTTTGACCTGAAATTCTTGCTCAATGGCTGTGCGTAAATTCGCAATCTCTTGCGCGTCACCGAATCCATTCAAGCATACGTTCGCACCTTCGGCAGCGAGTGAACGGGCGATTCCCAAGCCAATTCCAGAAGTAGATCCTGTGACTAAGGCAGTTTTTCCGACAAGTGATCGAGATTGCATGCTGTTTCCTATAGAAATTTCAAAAATAGTGAGCAAAAAAAGAAGTTCACAAGGATTTTATGCTAAACCCTCGGTAAAATGGCAGCTTACTTTCTCAATCCGACAAAGAATTTTTTATGATTGTTAATCGTCAATCCGTGCAGTGCATTTCTCCTGCTGGTCTTCATCGAATGTCGTATAAAGAATGGGGCGATCCGAAAAATCCTAAGGTGCTCATTTGCGTGCACGGCATTACCCGCGTGGCGGATGATTTTGATGCTTTAGCGGCTGCTTTGCAGAATGAATATCGCGTGATTTGCCCAGATGTCGTCGGACGCGGTCAATCCGAATCTTTACCAAATCCCCAGCTTTATCAAATACCGCAGTATGTGAGCGATATGGTGACATTGCTGGCCCGTCTAAATCCACAAACGGTAGATTGGTTTGGTACATCGATGGGCGGACTAATCGGTTTGATTTTGGCATCGATGGAAAAAAATCCCATCCGCAAATTGATCTTAAATGACGTTGGTCCGAGCTTGAATTTTGACGGATTAAAACGGATTGGTGAGTTGATCGGGCAAGATGTTCGTTTTGATACCTTCGCAGAAGGTGCTCAGTTTATTCGTGAAGTGTCGAATTCCTTTGGGCCACATTCTGAGGCGCAATGGGATAAATTGGCACGCGATGTATTGAAACAAAATGCGGATGGAAAATGGGTGCGTCATTATGATTTGAGTTTGGCCATTCCAGTGCAAGCAACTACCTTGGAAACTGCTGCCTTCGGAGAGAAAATGTTGTGGGCGGCTTATGATGCGATTCGCTGTGAAACATTGTTGGTGCGTGGCAGTGAATCTGATCTGCTCAGTCCTGAGACCGCACAGCAAATGCAAAGTCGTGGACCTCGTGCCCAACTTGTTGAAATCGCTGGTGTTGGACATGCGCCCACGTTTGTGCAGCCAGATCAAATTGCGATTGCAAAAGATTTTTTATTGAGTTGATGTACTGAGTTGATGTACTGAGTTGATGTACTGAGTTGATGTACTGAGTTGATGTACTGAGTTGATGTACTGAGTTGATGTACTGAGTTGATGTACTGAGTTGATGTACTAGGTTGATCTATTAAGTTGATTTACTAAGTTGTTTCTTTTGGAGTTAGATTGCTATGCAACGTTTTCATGTTGGACCACGTTTGTCCGAGTTTGCCATTTTCAACAAGACAGTTTATCTCGCTGGGCAGGTTCCAGAAGATACGAGTCAAGACATCGTCGGACAAACCAATAATGTCTTGGCGCAAATAGATCGTCTGCTAGAAGAAGCCGGTAGCGACAAATCACGCATCTTAATGTGTCAGATTTTTATCACCGACATGGCCAATATGGCTGGTATGAATCAGGCATGGGATGCTTGGGTTCCTGCTGGTAATACGCCACCGCGTGCGACTGTTCAAGCAGCACTGGCCAATCCAGAATGGTTAGTTGAAATCGTCGTTACTGCAGCACAGAAATAACATCGAATTAATATGGTCTCACTCTCCGCCACACTTTCGGAAGCACAATTAGTCGAGGGTTTGTCACCCGCTGATGCTGCGCGCATTGCGCAAGCACTGGAATTCGTCACGCCTTTTTTTGAAGATAGAAATATCGTCACGGAACAAAATGCCTTGCAATTTGCGATTGGTGTTGCATCTACCTTAGCAATGCTGAGAACGGATGCCGATACCCGCATCGCGGGGATATTGTTTGAGTTGTCGGAGATGAATCCGCTGGCTGCAGAAAAAATTGAAGCAAAATTTGGTAAAGAAATTGCAGAGTTGGTCGCTGGTGTCCGACGTCTAATGCGCCTACGTGAAGCGACTTTGACCCAGCATGACGTTGGGCGTGGAAAAGATGAAGCCGAACGCACCGCTTCACAAATGGAAGTGCTGCGCAAAATGGTGTTGGCGATGGCGAACGACATGCGAGTCGTGCTGGTACGCTTGGCGTCTCGCGTCACGACTCTACGGTATTTCGCTGAATGCAAGCGCGATGACGGCGCGGTGCAACAATATGCCAGTGAGACCATGGACTTGTATGCGCCTTTGGCAAATCGTTTGGGTGTGTGGCAGTTGAAGTGGGAACTAGAAGATTTGTCGTTCCGTTTTTTAGAGCCAGAACAATACAAACGCATCGCCAAAATGCTGGAAGAAAAGCGTGTCGAACGTGAGAGTTTCGTGGTTTCTGCTATCGCGCGATTAGAGCATGAATTGAAATCTGTGGATGTGAAGGCTGAAGTGAGTGGCCGCCCTAAACACATCTACAGTATTTGGAAAAAAATGAAGGGCAAGAAGGTCGACTTTGATGAACTTTATGACGTGCGGGCTTTTCGCGTCATTGTTGACGATATCAAAGATTGTTATACGGTGTTGGGCATTCTGAATAATTTGTGGACGCCTATCCCGAAAGAGTTTGACGACTACATTTCTCGCCCTAAACCGAATGGCTATAAATCCTTACATACTGTGGTGGTAGTCGATGATGGCCGTCCATTAGAAGTGCAAATTCGCACCAAGGAAATGCATCAATTTTCTGAGTTCGGTGTGGCAGCGCATTGGCGCTATAAAGAAACTGGCGGCTCGAATTTTTCAGCGCAAGAATATGATGAGAAAATTGCTTGGTTGCGCCAATTGCTTGCATGGAAAAATGAAGTGTCGGATGTGGTGGTCGATCAAGAGCAATTGCAGCGTGAGTGGGTAGAAAAAGTCAAAGCGGCGACCTTAGATGACCGCATTTACGTACTGACACCGCAAGCGCGTGTGATCGAATTGCCGACTGGTGCAACACCAGTTGATTTTGCTTATCAGCTGCATACGGATGTTGGTCACCGCTGTCGTGGCGCGCGTGTCGATGGTGTGATGGTGCCGTTGAATACGAAGTTGAAAAATGGCCAGACGGTTGAAATCATTACCCTCAAAATTGGTTCGATTCAGACTGGGCCTTCGCGCGATTGGTTGACGCCCGAGTACACGGTTGGCACTCGCACCCGTAGCAAAATCCGCGCATGGTTTAACGCGATTGACCAAGAAATTACGCTTTCCACAGGTCGCGGCATGATAGAAAAAACTTTGCAGCGCGAGGGTAAAACTTCTGTTAATTTAGAAGAGTTGGCGCGTAAGCTGAGTTTCGCCAGCCTCGATGATTTATTTTTAGCGGTCGGCAAAGAAGAGTTTAGCTTGCGTCAAGTCGAGACTGCTTTGCGGGATGATCCAGAACCGGAACAGAGCCCGGAGTTTGTGATCTCGAATAAGATCCGCGCAACGAGCGTCGAGCACGGTGCGAAATCTGGGGTGTTGGTCGTCGGCACAGAAGGATTAATGACGCAGTTAGCACGCTGTTGTAAACCTGCACCACCTGATGACATCGTTGGTTTTGTCACGCGTGGGAAGGGGGTCTCTATACACCGTCTTACCTGCAAAAACTTTGGCGAGATGCGCAATAAAGCGCCTGAGCGTGTGATACAAACGACCTGGGGTGATGGTGGCAAAGACACCGTTTATCCGGTCGATATTTTTGTATTGGCGCAAGACCGACAAGGTTTGCTACGTGACATTTCAGAGGTTTTTTCACGTGAGAAAATTAATGTCATCGGGGTAAATACGCAAAGTGCGAAAGGGCAGGCAAAGATGTCTTTTACCGCCGAGATCAATGGTACTAGTCAATTGCAGAAAGCGATGACAGTGATCCGTGAGGTTAGCGGTGTTCAAGACGTGCGTCGCGCCTAATTTGATTGATCTTGGGTGTCGTGAACAAAATCTTGGACTTCGGAGAAATTTGACGGAACTTATTTAGCGTTAGTTGTTCTGATTGAGATGCTGTAAAACCGATAAAAATTAAATTGTGAAGTGTTGCCAGCGTTTGGCAATACGCACTTACCAAAAAGAGTGGAAAAAATGAATAAAAAGGTGATGATGAATGTAAAGGCGCTTTGCTCCGCAGCTTTGGTTTCCCAATGTTTAATCCTTTCGGGTACCGTCTTTGCGCAAACTAATAGTACGGCTGGTGCAAAACAAGTACCGATGTTGCCGGCAACCATGCAAGCCACCGTCGACCGTATATCTGCAGAGTCTATGCGCGGACATTTGACTTTTTTGGCCTCAGATTTATTAGAAGGACGTGATACACCTTCGCGCGGCCTAGATTTGGCTGCGGAATACATCGCAGCGCAGTTTCGTGCAATTGGCTTAGAACCAGCGGGAAATGATGGCTATTTTCAAACGGCTGATTGGAATATTTTGAAGAAGGAAATTCGTCGTCGTCCGGGGGCGCCAGTTCCTCCTGCTGAGGCAGAGCCAACAACTCCGACTATCGTTCGAAATGTAATCGGTGTTCTGCGCGGTTCAGATCCTGTGTTGCGTGATAGTTATGTGTTGGTGACAGCGCATTACGATCACGTCGGCATCAAGGAGAGTCTAGCGGGCGATAAGATTTTCAATGGTGCGAATGATGATGCAAGTGGAACGGTATCTGTTATTGAGTTAGCCAAAGCTTTTGCTGGCATGAAAGAACGTCCAAAACGCAGTATCGTTTTTATGACTTTCTTTGGTGAAGAGAAAGGCTTGGTCGGTTCTCGCTATTATGGGAAAAATCCTATTTTCCCTATCGAAAAAACGATTGCTGGCATCAATATTGAACAAGTAGGTCGTACGGATGATTCCGAAGGCCCACAAGTTGCTTCTGTTGGTGTAACAGGATTTGATTTTTCTGATGTCGGTGCCATTATCAAGCAGGCCGGTGATAAGACCGGTATCAACGTGTGGAAACATCCTGTCAATAGCGATAAATACTTTGGTGCCAGCGATAATCAAGCACTCGCAGATCAAGGTATTCCGGCGCATACGATTAGCGTTGCGTATGGATTCCCCGACTATCATGCCCCTGGTGACGAAGCCCACAAGATTGACTATCACAATATGGCTAAGGTCAATCGTGCGGTTGCTGTTGCGGTTGAACAGATAGCTAATAGCAAAACAATCCCAAAATGGGATGAGAAAAACCCTAAGGCATCAAAATATCTGAATGCTTGGAAACAGCGTCAATCCGCTCAATAATTTACGGAGCCCTTCCTAGTTTTTGATAAAACGACTTGAGTGATGATTTACTCAGGTCGTTTTTTTATTGGTCACCGAAACTTTTTTCGCTATTTGACGTTCTATCTCATTTTCAAAATATAAAAAATCAAAACCATGAATAAATCCATCTTAACTCTCAGTGTAATCGCTTGTTTAGGCGGTCTTTCTGCGACTAGTTTTGCGCAAAAATCTTCTCAAGCAAAGACAGATAACTGGCCACAGGCGCGTTTTGAACAAAATAATTATCAGAGCACTAGCACGGTTGCCGATGTCGCTCAGTTTATGGCGGCATTGCAAAAGAAGGATAAATCCCTGACGACGTATCAGCCGAAAAATGCACCGCGCGGCACCGAGACTGGACAGCCTTTAAATGCTTGGCGCTTGGCAGCAACCGGTAAAGATCCATTGCGCGTGTATATCAATGCTGGTATCCATGCTGGTGAAGTTGAAGGTAAAGATGCGATGCAAATTATCTTGCGCGAATTGATGCAAGGTAAATATCCAGAGATACGTCAAGCAATCGAAATCGTTACTTTGCCGACCTACAATGCGGATGGGGCTGATGCACAGGATCCTCTCAATCGCCGCCATCAACCGAATCCAGACCATGGTGTTGGGCCACGTGAAAATGCATTTGGAATTGATTTGAACCGCGACATGATGAAGGCTGCTGCAGCTAATACTCGTTGGATGCTGGCGATGTATCAAGACTTTCAACCAGCGGCGGTGTTTGATTTGCATACCACCAATGGTAGCTATCATGGCTTTCATATTACCTATGAACCTGCATGGGCAACTGGTGGCGATGCACCATTGCAAGCCTTAAATCGCAAAATGCTGACAGATGTGCGCTCTACAATGTTGACGCGTGGAATGCCAACTTATGACTACGGGAATTTTCGCTTTGATAAGGATAAAAAAATTGTGGGATGGGAGTCAGCATTTTCCTCGCCCAACCTAGTCAGTAACTATCCGACTTTGCAATACGCACTAGGCATTTTGGTGGAGTCTTATGTGTATCGAGGCTTTAAGGAAAGAATCGAAGATAATCGTTTGTATGTAGTGGAGTTATTGCGTTGGTTGGCGGCGAATAAAGATCAAGTGAAGAGGGAGCAAGTCGCAGCGAAATCACGTTGGGCAGATCAATGGAAAAACAATGATGCTCGCTTGCCATTGCGCACGGAAATGACTCTGGCGGAAACCTATAGTTTTGACGTGGTTGATCCGATTAAAGATGCTAACGGTCAAATTGTGGGTGAGAAATCACGTACGAAGATGGATTTGCCTGCTTATGTTGCTTTTAAAGCGGTCGATGAAATTCGCGTACCGCAGGGTTATCTGATTGACCCAGCTTATGCTGATAAACTGCGCCCGATTTTACAAGCGCATGGCTTGAAAGTATTGCCGGGGTCAGCACGTCCTAAGAACGAGGCGTTGATGTACTTCCATGAAACTGAGAAGAATATTGCGAAAGATACTTTCCAAGGGATTTTTACCGCACAAATTAAAGGGCAGTGGAAAGAACAAGCTCCAGAAAAACGTGCCGGCTATGCTTGGACCAAAGAGACATTAGATAAAGCGCTTTATGTCCCGTTGAATCAGCCACTAGGTCGTTTGGGATTTTATCTGCTCGATCCGCGCAGTGCTGATGGATTGGTATATTGGGGTTATTTGCATGCCTACTATGCTCGCGGAAAAGGTATGTGGGGTGAACCGCCGCGTCAGCCAATTTTGGCTGTTGGTAGTGCTGCCGCGAATCATACAGCCGAAAGTGCAACAGGAAAGCCGGAGCGAGTACAGGAGTAGTTTGTTATTTTAAGTTAATTTAAATAAGTTACTTTTGCGTCCTTCTTTGCATAAGACAATTGACACTTTAGTACGCAATAAAATGTAAAAAAAGTGCTGCGATAAGAAATCACCCAGATGTTTCGGGTTATAATCGCGGCACTTGATCGGGAGAGAGCCGTGACTCACAGAGTGCACCGCCGCCGAAGGGGCTAATACCCAACAAACTCTCAGGCAAAAGGACCGATCAGCGGGGTTGTGTGAAAACTCCCCTACTCTGGAGAGCGGTAGCAGTGCAGAGAAAGCTTGCGCTGAACTACCCACCGAAGGTGCGACGAGAATCGTTAAATGACGAATCTCGGAATCTCTCAGGTACCAGGACAGAGGGGTAACGATTGTTTGGTTATTTTTGATTTTCAAAAGTGACCAGGTAGCATACGGAATGTAATGATTCGTATGTTTTTTTTCGTCCCTTTTTCTGTCCAAACTTGGTACTGAGGCACTCACATGACGCAAGCAACTCTTAAAGTAACTCCCTTGAACGCAGCACACCGTGCAGCCGGCGCGAAGATGGTTGATTTCGGTGGTTGGGATATGCCCGTGAACTACGGCTCCCAAATCGAAGAACATCATGCGGTGCGTACTGACGTCGGTATGTTCGACGTTTCTCATATGTGCGTAGTTGACCTTAAGGGTGAAAACGTACGTAGCTTCTTGCGTGGTTTGGTCGCTAATAATGTCGATAAATTGCAAGTGCCAGGCAAAGCGCTGTACTCAGCCATGTTAAAACCTGAAGGCACAGTGATCGACGACTTGATCATCTACTTTATGAACGAAACTTGGTTCCGTCTGGTGGTTAATGCCGGTACAGCGGAAAAAGACGTAGCGTGGATGAATGCACACAACTCAGCAACGAACGCTGGTATCACCATCACACAACGTCGTGACGGTGCAAATTCTTATGGCTTGATCGCTGTTCAAGGCCCAAATGCTCGTGCAAAGGCATGGGAAGTTTTGCCAGAGACTAAAGCTGCTAGTGCTGACATCAAACCATTTAATGCAGTCATCGTTGAAAACACTTCCTTCGGCGAAGTGATGGTCGCACGCACTGGTTACACAGGTGAAGATGGTTTCGAAATCGCTGTTTCTGCAGAACGCATCACTGACTTGTGGAATGCTTTAGTAGCCGTAGGTGTAAAGCCAGCAGGCCTAGGTGCACGCGACACATTGCGTTTGGAAGCTGGCATGAACTTGTACGGCCAAGATATGGACGAAACAGTGAATCCATTGAACGCTGGTTTGGCATGGACGATCGACTTGGTTGCTGAACGTGATTTCGTCGGTAAGAAAGCTTTGCATGAACAAGGTCAAACACAACAATTCCTTGGCTTGATCCTGCGTGAAAAAGGCGGCATCTTGCGCGCTCATCAAAAAGTGGTGACACCACAGGGCGAAGGCGAAATCACTAGCGGTACTTTCAGCCCAACGATGCAAGAAGCAATCGCCTTGGCACGTTTGCCTATGGGTGTAGCGATTGGTGACACGGTTCACGTGCAGATTCGCGATAAGCAATTGGTAGCGACAGTAGTGAAGCTTCCGTTTGTGCGTAATGGTAAGGTTTTAGTAGCTTAATTATTTTTTGCCGCAGAGGCGCGGAGTACGCAGAGGCTTTTGAAGCATTTCTCAGCGATCTCTGCGCCTCTGCGGCAAAGGTTTTTGTTTTTAGTTTTTAAAGATAATCATTTTAAATTTTTTGGAGAACAACATGACAATTCCAGCAGATCGTAAATACACAGAATCCCACGAATGGGTACGCGTTGAAGCCGACGGTACAGTGTCCGTTGGTATTACTGATTTCGCACAAGATGCATTGGGCGATATCGTTTTCGTTGAAGTGCCAAAAGTCGGTACGGTGCTGGCTGCAGGTAAAGATTGCTGCGTGATTGAATCTGTGAAAGCAGCTGGTGACGTGTACGCACCAGTCGCTGGTGAAGTTGTTGCAGTGAACGATGCAGTAGTTGATGCACCTGATTCTATCAATTCAGGTGCATTTGATGCATGGTTGTTCAAATTGAAGCCAGCTAATGCAGCGGATGTTGATGCGTTGATGTCAGCAGAAGCATACCAAAAAAATATCGGCTAAAAATATAAGAAAAGCCACGCCGCAGAGGCGCAGAGTACACAGAGAAATTCATCAAGATCTCTGCGTACTCTGCGCCTCTGCGGTTAGATGTTGAACTTATTTTTCTAATTTTTTAAGACTACCATGACACGTACTAGCCTTTCCCAACTTGAGGCACATGATGCCTTTATCGCCCGTCATATCGGCCCATCTGAAGCAGAACAAGCTGCTATGCTCAAAGTGTTGGGCTATGCGGATCGTACAGCGTTGATCGATGCGATTGTTCCAGCGAATATCCGTCGTAAAAATGTTTTGCCATTGGCGCAATTCACAGAAGCGAAATCTGAAACTGAAGCATTGGCAACATTGAAGGCATTGGCGAGCAAAAATAAAGTGCTCAAGTCTTTCATCGGCCAAGGCTATTACAACACGCACACGCCTGGCGTGATTCTGCGTAATATTTTTGAAAACCCAGCTTGGTACACGGCTTACACGCCATACCAACCAGAAATTTCTCAAGGTCGCTTAGAAGCGATTTTGAACTTCCAGCAAGTCATCATGGACATGACAGGCATGGACATCGCGAATGCGTCTATGCTCGATGAAGGTACAGCCGCTGCAGAAGCGATGACCTTGATTCAACGCGTTGGTAAATCGAATTCCAATGTGTTTTACGTAGCACATGATGTGTTGCCGCAAACACGTGAAATCATCGAAACCCGTGCTAAGCCATTGGGCATCGAAGTGCGCACGTTGACGGCGAATGAAGCTCTAGAAAACGATTGCTTCGGCGTGTTATTGCAATACCCAAGTGTAGACGGCGAGATCCGTGATTACCGCGAATTTGCGACCGCAATCCATGCTAAAGGCGCTATGGTGATCGCTGCAGCAGATTTATTGGCGTTGACCCTGATCGAAGCGCCAGGTACTTGGGGCGCAGACGTGGTTGTCGGTAACAGCCAACGCTTTGGTGTGCCACTCGGCTTCGGTGGCCCACACGCTGGCTTCATGGGTACGAAAGATGCCTTCAAGCGTTCTATGCCAGGCCGTTTAGTCGGTGTGACGATCGACGCCCAAGGCAAGCAAGCTTACCGTTTAGCATTGCAAACACGTGAGCAGCATATTCGCCGCGAAAAAGCGACTTCTAACATCTGTACAGCGCAGGTTTTATTAGCAGTGATCGCGTCTATGTACGCCGTGTATCATGGTCCAGCTGGCTTGAAACAAATCGCTCAACGTACACATCGTTTGACTGGTACCTTGGCTGCTGGTTTGAAACAAATGGGTGTAGCTATCGCAAACAGTAGTTTCTTCGATACATTGACGATCAATGTTGCTGACGCTGCAGCATTGCACGCAGCAGCGCAAGCAGCGGGTTATAACTTGCGTCAAATCAGCGCGACACAAGTTGGCGTTTCTCTCGATGAAACCGCAACCCGTGCCGATATCGAAGCTTTGTGGTCTATCCTCGGTCAAGGCAAAGCAGCACCAGCGTTTGACGCGACTGAAGCAAGCGTCGCGGATGCTTTCCCAGCAGCCTTGGCGCGTACGACGACCTATTTGACGCATCCAACTTTCAGCCGCTATCACGCTGAACACGAAATGTTGCGTTACCTGCGTAGCTTGGCAGATAAAGATTTGGCGTTAGATCGCACGATGATCCCGCTCGGTTCTTGCACCATGAAGTTGAATGCAACATCAGAAATGATCCCAGTGACATGGCCAGAGTTTTCTAACATCCATCCATTCGCACCGAACGATCAAACGATCGGTTACCGCGAAATGATCGATCAGTTAGAAGCGATGTTGTGTGCAGCGACTGGATACGACGCAGTCTCTTTGCAACCAAATGCAGGTTCACAAGGTGAATATGCTGGCTTGTTGGTGATCCAGGCTTACCATCAATCTCGTGGCGACGCACATCGCAATATCTGCTTGATCCCATCCTCCGCGCACGGTACTAACCCAGCGTCTGCTTCGATGGTAGGCATGGAAGTTGTGGTGGTTGCATGCGATAACAACGGTAACGTTGATTTGGTTGATTTGAAAGCCAAAGCAGAAAAACACAGCGCCAATTTGGCGGCAGCGATGGTAACTTATCCATCTACGCACGGTGTATTTGAAGAAGGCATCCAAACTTTGTGCGAGATCGTTCACGCACACGGCGGTCAAGTGTATGTCGACGGCGCGAATATGAATGCCTTGGTCGGCGTTGCTGCACCAGGTAAATTCGGTGGCGACGTCAGTCATTTGAACTTACATAAAACATTCTGTATTCCACACGGCGGTGGCGGCCCGGGTGTTGGCCCAGTCGCGGTTGGCGCACATTTGGCTAAGTTCTTGCCGAATCAAAAATCAACCGGTTATGTACGCGGTGAAGATGGTATCTCAGCAGTTAGCGCAGCACCGTTCGGTTCAGCATCGATTTTGCCAATCTCGTGGATGTACATCGCCATGATGGGCGCAGAAGGCTTGAAAGCAGCAACGGAAACAGCGATCTTGGCAGCGAACTACATCGCTAAGCGTTTGGCACCACATTACCCAGTACTGTACACAGGCCATGATGGCTTGGTAGCGCATGAATGTATTTTGGATTTGCGTCCATTGACAGATGCAACCGGCATCTCGAATGAAGACGTAGCAAAGCGTTTGATCGACTTCGGTTTCCATGCACCGACGATGAGCTTCCCAGTGCCAGGTACGTTGATGATTGAGCCAACAGAAAGCGAATCACAAGCTGAGTTGGATCGTTTCATCGATGCGATGATCGTCATCCGTGAAGAAATCGCTAAGGTGGCCAGCGGTGAATTTGACGCCAAAGACAATCCACTCAAAAACGCACCACATACTGCAGAAGTATTGGTCGCCAACGAATGGAATCACGCCTACGGTCGCGAAGTGGCGGCTTTCCCAGTACCAGCATTGCGTAAGCAAAAATACTGGGCACCGGTAGGTCGTGCTGACAATGTCTACGGCGATCGTAACTTGTTCTGCGCTTGTGTACCGATGAGTGATTATGAGTAAGCTTAGTTCTTAAAATGAGTGCCTTCACATGTCGCAAAACGACATGTGAGTTTGCAAAAAAACGGACATGCAATTCGCATGTCCGTTTTTTTATTTGAACGATGTGACTGCGGTTTGATAATTAGAGTATCTATTTCGATAAATCGAGAGTCTAGTATCAATGTTTAGATTTTTTGCGCAGTTCGGAAATTAGGCAACCAAGGAAAGTCGCAAAAAATCACGCTGTGCTGGCAGCGATCATAAAAAGCACGCCCCCATCGGATGCCAGATTGCAGTGTCTCTTGATTATTTAGACCGCCTACAGTCACCAAGAAGCCCAAAAAAGATGCCAACTTGCTACAAGCAAAAATAAGCAAGTAGCGGTACTACAGCAGCGAGGCTATGAATTTGCTAGGAAAATGAAAGTGACAAGTGGAAATCTGACGATGAAGTCGAGAGTTGAAACGCATTCATTTCAAAAGAGTAATTGAGGTGTCAAATATACTGAACCACGCTCTATGACAATTGCAAAATTGGCTTAATTTCACTTAAAACTTCGAACTTGGCTTCTCACCGATTTTCTATTTAGTGTATGCAGAGCTTGGTGTTAGTATTTTTTCCTCGATTGCAGCTAAATAAGTAGCTAATTAAGATTTTCTTTTCTTGATTAACCGAACAAAATGATATCAATGCCTATGATTTATATGGGAAATTCGCCAATTCGCCACGGAATTTAGAATTTTGTTTGGGCTTTGAATTTCACTTCCGAGCAAAATTTCATATTTCATTACCTTGCCAAAATTTACTCTTTTTTTTCATCTAATTGTCTTTCATCCACGCATTTTATCGAATACACCATTGATATTTATTAAATATATTTATAAGATAGGTTGTCTTTGCTTGAGGCTTGTTTTTTCCAAGGGAGGTGAAACAAGGTTTAAGTTACTACCGTTTGTGTGGGGTTTGCGAGATAGGATATTTCAGACGCTAGCTTGTAATTATGACTGTGGTGAGGATGTTTTGTTAGCGACACCGACCGCAGGACAGTGTTAACACATTACGTTGAGAGCGAAGCTAGCTTTCACAGATGTCAATCTAAACGCGACCTACGAATAAAGTCTTGTTGTGATCATTACGTGGGATTGTTTCGTCTTCATTTGGATCTCCTAATGTTAGTGCTGAAGATGCTTCCCACAAGGCAGCACCTTAGCTCTTAATTGAAGGAAGCGATTCTTTGAGTCAGAATGATCCACTGCTTCCCAGGCATGTAATGATTTTTTGCCGAACATGTTGCAAAACATGTTCGGCTTTTTTACGTCTGTTGCGAGAGAATATATTTACATAAGGCAAAATATACTGATTAAATTTTACGCAAAGTAGTTGCCTTGTGGAAAAAAACGATTTAGAATGTCGTTTCTTTCCATGCGGCAATTTAATTCTTTAAATCGATTACCTCATGGGCAAAATTCAATCTAATTTCCATGATCTGACTATGAAAAAAATCTTGTTAACAGTTGCTTTATTAAGTTCCGTATTGGCCGTGAATGCTGCTGAAGTTCCTTTGGTAGAGAAGCAAACTTGTGAGAAAGCTGTTTATCCAAAATCATCTTTGATGAATGAAGAAACGGGTACCGTGATGTTATCAGTTTTGGTCGGTGCCGATGGCAACGTAGTTGACTCCAAGGTCGAACAGTCTAGTGGTTCCAAAACACTAGACAAGGCTGCGGTAAAGATTTATTCCTCATGCAAATTTAAGCCAGCTGTTAAAGATGGTAAGGCGCAACAAGCTTGGGCAAAATTAGAGCACGTCTGGAGCTTGTCATAATTTGGTGCTGGCCTATCGATGCTATACAAGTGACTGAGTAGACTAGTTAAACTTGTTAGGGCACAAAAAAACGCGCTTGGAAGAGCGCGTTTTTTGTTTGAATAGATGCTTTTTCGAAACACTAGTATGGCAATTTCCAACGTCGATATAAAAAGCCGATCACAAAAAGAGGGCCGATTAAGAGAAATTGTAAGTCTTCAAAAAAGGATGGCTTCTTCCCTTCGATTTTGTGTCCAATAAATTGAAAAATCCATGCAATAACGAAGGCTACAACCGCGACTGTCAAAATCAGGTCTTGTGGCATGCTGTGTAAAATACCAATCATGACGGCAGCCATCATACTCATACCAATCGCAAATCCTATCGACAGACTCGCATAGTAAATTAAGGCGAGGCCTGTCAGCGACAATGCCAAAACGGGGTGCAAACTCCAAGCTAAGGCAAGGACTGTCCACATAATGACTGGCACACAGACGAAGTGAATTTTTTCATTCGTCGGGTGTTGATGACTCTCTCCATAGCGGCTCAGTAGGAGATTGACTTTCCGATTGGTATCGAACGTTTGGTTTGCTAGCCCATTATCCATAGTGACCTTCTTGATTTGATTGAATGGAGCTTAAATCAAGTTACTGGGTATCGTGGAATGCTTATTCGCGACATTCGCCAAAACAGTAAAAAATACAACAAAAAAGTAATATAAAGGAAACGCCTTGCTGAACGTGACTCGTATGTTTGCAGATTCTTAGCGTTGGCTTGGCATCGCTTGATACAGTCGATTGGCCATCGTAATTGGGACTACATCGAGCCTGAGTCGAATCAAGGTAAATGCCTCCGAACCTGTTACGCTGGAAAAGTAGGCGCTACTGTCAGGCATTTTTGTAAAAGTAAATTCAAAGCCCAATTGGGGTTTCGATCCTCGATGATCGCTAAACGCCAAACCTTTTGCAGTCTGGTGAGAGCTTTCCATTAGCTGCGACATCAACTCGACGACCGCAGTATTTGCCAGAATATTTGGATGAAATGTCGGTGCTTGATCGGTATCTTCAGATCGCACAGAGTCGACGCGACTTTTGTCAGCGGCTGGTTTGATTTGCTTGGTATGAATGTTGAATCGATCGCCGTGTGATAAATAGGAGATGCGTGCGTTTTGTAGATTGAATTCGGTAAAGTTAGGGTTCGTTGTTGTGTTACTCAAATCAAAAAGAATGGCGCCCTTGTAACCGATAATTTCGACTTCATTTTGCTGGCGCACCAGTAATGCCGTATTTTCGTCTATACCCAGCCCCAGTTGATAGGACTTGCTCAGCATGACGGGTAACATGCGGGCAAATCGTCCACGAATGATCAAATGTTGATCGATGAAAACTTGTGGCCCTACGAAGCCTAGGCCGTCTGCGATTTCATCGCCATCTTTGACACCCAGTTTCAATGTGTCGAGTACACCTTTTGCGTTGTTAAACATCGTCGTACTCATGATGGCTGCACCAGCACTGGTTCCCGCGATGACTCCACCGTGACGATAAAGGGCCCAAATCGCTTCAAGCATCGGGCTAGGCTGACCATTGTCTTCACGCAAGGCCGCAGTGATTTTGGCCTGATCTCCGCCCGTAAAATAGACGGCTTTCGCTTGTCGTATTTGCTCTAGCCAATGTGGGTCTTTTCGTATTTTATGAGGGGCCTTCGAGGGATCGACGTCAGTATATTTCGTCGACAAGGGAACGATGAAAGCGTCAGCACCGTGCTGATTGAGCGCCGCTGCAGCAAATTCTGCAGCCCGCTGTGGGTTGGCTGACGCGGAGGGAATAATGGCGATTTTGCTCCCTTGTCCGCCTGCTTCTTTGACGATGCTTTGCCATACAGCAGCATTGTCATTACGCAGGGCGCCACCAATGATTACCAAGGAACCTTGGACTTTATCGTCTGCATGGCGTGGATCTGTAGGCAATTCGACTGCGGATAGATTGCTTGCGAGGTTGGTTAAAAAGAGGCTGAGAGCGATCGCACCGGCGAGCAGGATTTTTGTTGAAAATGGCGAGGTAGAAGTCATCTTGGTTCGAAGAGAAGACAAATAAAAAAAGGGGTAACAATCTAGAGATGCTACCCCAAATGCGGGGAATTACCGCACAAGAAATCAACCATAGGTCACGAGAGAGAAGCGCAGGCTTCTCTCTCGTTTTACTGCCTCATTTCTTACGCTGCATTAAAATGCATAATTCAAGCGTACATAGTATGAGCGACCACGTGGATCAACGTAGGTGGAATCAAAGCCCGCGAAGTAGGTGAGCGTTTGATTCGAGAATGGTGGCTTGGTATTCAACACATTCAAGACCCCACCTGTAATCTTCAAACCTTTGAAGCCATAGTAACCAGCTTGCAAATCCCACAAGCTATAGGAGGCAACTGTTGGACGCTTCCCACTTGGATCTAATTGCTGATCTTCATGATGCAATTGGAAACTGTTTGCGATCGTCATACCCCAGTTACCAATGTCCCAATCAGCACTTAAACGATGGCGCCATTTTGGTGTCACATATTCAAAGCCCCATTTGCCCAAATTATCAAACACTTTGGAGTTGGCAGAGAATTGTTGCTCGCTCTTTGTCATCAAGGTGCCCGACAAGCGCGTCGTCACTTTGCCCATGCCATCGAACTTGGTGCGATAAGCAAAATTTAAATCGATACCACTCTTGGTTTCTTTACCTTGGTTTTGCGCAGTCAATGCCCAGTTTTCAATGAAACCATCGCTGTCGCGGGTAATCGATTTTTCTACGAATTCAGGATCGGTATCGATCAAGGTTTCTGGTGCAAACTTAATCACATCCGTCTTACGCACGCTCCAGTAATCGATCGCTGCAGAGAATGCAGCTAATGGTTCCCAGACAACACCCATCGAGAATTGCTTGGATTTTTCTGGTTTTAGATTGGCATTGCCAGCTTCTGTTGTTGGAATTTGATCGCTATAGCATTGTGACTTGAATTTCGTACAGCCTATCGTATCGAAATACAAGCCACCAGTTGAGGTCTCAACCGTAGATGGGTCTAAGTCTTTCATCGTCGGAGCACGGAAGCCTGTACCGAAAGAAGCACGGAACAAGAGATCCTTACTTGGTTGGTAGCGCAATGCCAATTTAGGATTCGTCGAGCTGCCGATATTGCCGCCGTAAGAGTCGTGACGTATCGCCATCTGCGCATTCAATTCTTTCGTCAACGGGACATCGAATTCAGCGAAGATAGCTTTCACGTCGCGTGATTCAGAAACACGACGTGATTTGGATGTGGAATAGATTGTGCCTGCCAAAATTTCATCAGAAGAGTTATCTTCCAATTTTTCACGACGGAATTCGATACCTGTCGCCATGCCGACAGCGCCCGCATCAAGTTGCGCGATTTCACGGGTAAAGCGTGCGTCAAACACATCCGTAGTTGACTTGCCTTTGCGACCGTCGATGTTACGTTCTGCTGAATCCAATAGAGCCTGACCTTCTGCACTTTGGGCGCCAAACGGATTGATTTTGCCCGTTTTGAATGCAGCTAAGAGCAGTGCTCTATCGTAGTAACCGTTGGTGAGCGTTTGCGTATTTTCTGAAACAGAGTGGGCGTAAGCTGTGTTGTAATCCCAACCTGCGATGACACCTTCCGCGCCCAACAACAAACGCTGTTGTTCTGATTCTTGGCCATTCGTGCGTGCACCACCTGGTGTCAAGCGGATGCGGACATTGAAAGGTTTGCCGTCAGTCGCCACCGTTTGTCCAGCAGAGTTGACGTAAGTTTTTGGATAGAATGGGCCGCCAGCAGGATAAGTCCATGCGCTGCTGCGGGTTCCTTGAGCGCCATTAACGCCAGTTGGTGACAAGCGATACTTGGCATCGTTTTTGGAGGCGGTAAATTCTGCGATCAGGGTGTGGTCAGAATTGATTGCGAAAGTACCACGTGTGATTAAATTCGTTTTTTGTGATTCCGGATAAACGTCAGCTGCCGCTTGGTAGTCGAAACGGCAAGCGCCGGCGATCAAGATACTTGATGGTCCTGCGCAATCTGGCGCACTTGGATTGCCCAAATAACGGCTTGGGGATACTGAGTAGATGCCAGCTGGGAATGTGTTTGCTGAAGTGAAGTTGTCAGGATAACCGCGAGCTTCTAATGGACGCCACGCACTGACCGCGAAGTCGCGTTGTGATGTGCGCAATTGATCATTTTTTTTGTGCTGCAAACTAGCGAAAAAGTTGTAGCCATCATTATTGATATTTCCGAATCCCGCGAGCAAGCTCAGCGCCGTGTCACCACCGCCACCTTCCGCTGTACGCATGCCACTGACGCTCGCTTCAAAACCTCTGAAGTCTTTGCGCGTAATGAAGTTGATGACGCCACCAACGGCATCCGCACCATACACAGCAGATGCGCCATCCTTCAATACTTCAACGCGATCAATCGCCGATAAAGGAATGGAGTTCAAGTCGGTTCCTTCGCCGCCGAAGGCGAAAGCGGCCATACGGCGACCGTTCAACAAGACTAGTGTCGACGAAACGCCAAGGCCACGTAAGTTAGCGCCAGATAAGCCACTGGAACCAGGTTTGTCACTAATACTTGCGGACTCTTGGGTGTAACCGGTGTTAGCCGTCAGCGTGCTTAGCAATTGTTCTGCTGTCGTTGCACCAGTTTTGGCAATATCTTGACGACTAATAACTTGTACAGGCAAAGCTGTCTCTGCATTAATTCTTTTGATCGATGAACCCGTAATTTCAACTTTTTGTACGGCGACTTCTTCAGTCTGCGTTTGTGCGATGGCATTGCCGTTTGCGACACTCAAGATCGCCATGACGCCTAGTGCAGACCAAGTTGCTGCTGTAAGTTTTTTGGGGACTGCATTCCAGCTTTGCTGTTGATGTTTCATTTCTTTGTACTCCTCAGTTTTTGAAAAAAGTATGACTAAAAAATTTGCAAAAAAGGGCTCCCTATCGAGCACTGTTTCAAGTGCTCGTTGATTGATAAAAATAGGGAAGGGGAACTACTTTTTCGGCTTGCGACTTTCCAGTTGCATGGTTCTTGGTGCGTTATCGTTATTGTGTAAATAGCCTGAGAGCGCTTCTGTTAAGCGGATCGCTTTCTCAACGTTTTTCTTATTGGACACCATCATGCTGCTGACTAAAGCTTCGATGACGGCGGTTGCTGCGCTGGAGCTGCTAGCCAATACAGCATGGCTACTTGGCGCTAATAATAAATAATCGCCAAGCTGAGCAATGGGTGACGCGGATGAATCGGTGATCGCCACGATACATGTCGAATGTTTGCGTGCGAATTCAGTCAGGCGAATCACATCCAGGGCATAGCGCGGAAATGAAATGACGATCAACACATCTTTATCTGAAATACTTGCAAGGTTACCTGCCGCGACTTCAGTGCCACCGTAGGCGACGACTTCGACTACATGGTTGCAGTAGGGTTGCAGGTGTAATGCCAACATGCCAGCAAGATGCGAACTAATGCCAAAACCCATGATGTAGACGGTGCCGGCTTTTGCTAAGCGGGTGATGATTTGATCAATCTGGTCGTCGTTAATTCCTTGGCTCGCTGCATTGATATTCGCCAACGCGGATTGCAAACTAGCACCCATTGGTGATGACGTGTTTTTTCGACCTTCTATGGTATTGCGAAGTTTTTCGACTGGCGAAAAGATTTCTTGTACTGTTTCCGCGATTTTGTTTTTCAGTGCAGCGTAGTTTGTAAAATTCAGGTCTCGGGCAAAGCGACTGATGGTAGCAGTGGATACTTCACACTGTTCTGCCATATCTTCAATGCCTAAAGCAGTCACTTTGACTTGGTTACGTAGCAGATAATCAGCAATTCGTTTATAAGAAGATGAACCATCTTTTAGCTGCGCCATCAAGGCCTCACCTAAACTCGATTTGGCAAATACTAGATCGGGTGAGTGCGATTCGGTTGGTGTAAGGTTTTTTTTCATTTTTTGGATTTTGAAAAATTCTGAACAATCTCGATGACGAACTTTAGAACGAATCAAAATAAATTTCAATAGTTATTGTCAGATTTTTTTCATAAAGTTAGAATGTGTAAAAAATCAGACATAAAATTGTTGTTTCGTTTATTTTGGGTCTGATTTGTTGGGTAAAGGCTGGATTGATGAATAATTTTAAGTCGTTGATGTAGTGGGCAATATAGCGAGCAATATAGCGACAAACAAGCGGTAGCCACACGTAAAGAGATGCCAGCCTGCACTGCCAAACGTATTTTGTATTGATTGAAAAATAGACGAGAGAGAGTACCGAACTATGCGAATTGAAAACCATCCATTGCCAGCGATTAGTGCAGGCACCACACGCCAAATAACCAGCTTGCATTTCGGCCATGCGAAGAGTGCACAGAAAGTGTACATCCAGTCATCCTTGCATGCGGATGAGATTCCCGGCATGTTGGTCAGTCATTATTTGCGACAGAGCTTACTCGCTTTAGAGCAAGCTAATGCCATAGTGGGTGAGATTGTCTTAGTTCCGGTTGCTAATCCGATCGGTCTGGCGCAAGACATACAAGGAAGCGCCTTTGGTCGCTTTGATTTGGCAACGGGAATTAATTTTAACCGTGCCTATCAATATTTGACGCCAGCGTTGGTCGAGAAACTAGCTGGTTGTTTGAGTACAGATGCGACCGAAAATGTCGCGTTGATACGACGCGAAGCTCTCGCGATTTTAGCGCAGTTGCAGCCAGCGAATGAGGCCGCAGCACTCAAAAAAATTCTACAAACTTTAGCGATTGATGCAGACATCGTGCTCGATTTGCATTGCGATAATCAAGCAGTGATGCATCTCTACACTGGCACGCCCTTAGCCGAAGCAACGATGCCTTTGGGACGGTATTTAGGTGCGCGTGCTGTGTTGTTGTCGGTGCTCTCTGGTGATGATCCATTTGACGAATCATGTTCACGACATTGGTGGGAATTAGCGCAGCACTTTGGCTCGGCGACGCCGATTCCTCTGGGGTGTCAAGCGATTACGATTGAGTTACGTGGCGAGAGTGATTTGTCCCATGAGCTTGCGCAGCAAGATGCGAATGCGATTTTGCAATTCTTGATTCAATCTGGACATATAGGTGGTACAGCAGCACCAATGCCTGAGGCGCTTTGTCAAGCAACCCCGCTGGAAGGGTCAGAACCAATTGTTGCGGCACATGCAGGTGCTTTGGTGTTCACCAAGAACACTGGAGACATGGTTGCTGCTGGTGAATCCATTGGGGATGTGATTGATCCCATCACTGGTGCCGTCACGCCGATGATTTCTAGCGTATCTGGTGTGCTGTATGCCCGAGTCGCCAGACGTTATGCGCAACATGGCATGCGGGTCGCGAAAGTCGCTGGAACAAAGGCTTATCGGCACGGTAATTTATTGTCGATGTAAATCGATTGAAAAGAGTAAATGGAGACTTAGCATGTTAAAAAAAATCAGAATGCCCAATACCTTCGTGTTGCTGTTTTCGCTGTTGGTGATGCTTGCGATTTCCACCTGGTTTGTACCGGGCGGCAAATACGAAACGCAAGTGATCAATGGTAAAACCGTGATTGATCCAAGTTCGTTTCATTATGTCGCTAGCAACCCTCAGGGCTTTGTCGATTTGATGATGTCACCGATCAAAGGATTTGTGGAAGCCGCTTTGATTATCGGCTTTGTCTTGATCGTTGGCGGGGCTTTTGCCGTTTTACAAAAGACACAGGCGATCGATTCGATGATCAAATCGGTAGCCTTAGCGCATACACGTTCATCCTTAGTTCGGGTCATGATTATTCCGGTGTTTGTCACCTTATTTTCATTGGGGGGCGCTAGTTTTGGGATGGCAGAGGAAGCAATCCCATTCGTGATGATTTTTATTCCATTGGCGTTGGCCTTGGGGTATGACTCAATTGTCGGTGTATCGATTCCGTTTGTAGGTTCACAGGTTGGATTTGCCGCTGCTTTTTTAAATCCATTTAATGTCGGCATTGCGCAAGGTATCGCTGGTGTGCCAGTATTTTCAGGTATCGCTTTTCGCTTGGTCGTTTGGTTTTTGGCTACCGCTTTGACCATTGCGTTTTTGATGTGGTACGCGGCAAGAATTAAAAAGAATCCAGAGCTCTCACCAACGTATGCGATTGATCAAGAACGACGTGCGCAAAAGCAGGATCATGAACTGAGTACATTTGAGGGAATGACCAAGATTCATAAAGCGGTGCTCTGGATGTTTGTTGCGACCTTGAGTGTGATGGTTTTTGGAGTCGTAAAATATGAATGGTTCATTAATGAAATCGCCGCTTTGTTTTTAGTCATGGCGATCCTAGTTGGGATAGTAGGGCGTTTGAGCTCTGATGAATTTGTTGATGCTTTTATTCAAGGAGCCAAAGATTTAATTACGACGGCACTCGTGATCGCGCTGGCGCGCGCCACCATGATTTTGGCGCGTGATGCGCATATCATTGACACCATGTTGTTTCATTTGACGCCTTTAGTGCAGTCAGCCAATCCTGTGTTTGCAGCTCACAAAATGTTTGTGATTCAGTCTGTGATTAATTTCTTTATTCATTCAGGTAGCGGGCAGGCGGCCTTGACGATGCCGATCATGGCGCCGCTATCAGACCTCGTCGGTGTATCGCGTCAAACGGCCGTTCTGGCTTTTCAATTTGGTGAGTTCACCACACCGATGATTCCAACCTCTGGCATCACTGTGGGGGTTTTGGCGTTAGCACGCATACCTTGGGTAACTTGGGCGAAATGGATGATTCCTTTGCAGGCGATCTATTTTGTTTTAGCCTTAATTATGTTGGCAATCGCTTGTCAGCTCAATTGGTAGACATGCCGGACCATTGTTTGGCTTGATAAAGAACGCCCTGATCGACATTTGAAGATCAGGGCGTTTCAACTTTACTTAGCACTTATTTGAGAGGATTACTTTGAGGGCTAACTTGAAATTGCGTGCGGAGATAGCCTAAGGTCTCGGCTTTATCTAAAAGTCGTTTTTGGATCGCGGGATCAAGCTCTGGTGTGCGTGACAGTATCCAGCCATATTTGCGACTGGGTTCTCCCACTAAGACCCACTGATAATTTGGATCTAAGTCGAGTACCCAGTAATTACCATAAAACGGGCGAAAAAAGCTCACTCGCAGTTTGGCGTTGTTACTGGCCTCGACCACTTTGGCGATGCCATTTGCTTGTTCAATGCTACCGTCTTTAGTTCGGCAGCGATTGATGACACGGATGTCTTGATTCTCAAGTTGATATTCTGCTTGGGTATCTGCAACACACATCGATTGAAAACTATTGGGTATAAAACTGACTTGATACCATTTGCCGAGATAGGGCGTGAGCTCGAGCTGTTTCACTGTTTCCATCGGTGCATATTTCTCATTGCACGCCGTAAGTAAACTTGCTGCGGTTAAGAGGCTAACCACCAAGGTAGGTATTCGCATATTACGCCTGTTTGTTATGAGTGACAGCTTCACGATACATCAATATTGGGGCGAATAGTTGACTTTCTTACTCATCGATTTCTCAGATATTTTGTGCGGGAATCTTGCTTTTGGAACTCGCTAAAGGATAAAAAAAGGGTCGACTATACAAGCCGACCCCAAGAGGGAGAGTAAACCTTAATCATTGCCAGTCATTGCAAGTCAATGCAAGGCAGCGCCAAATTTATTTGGTTTGGAGCATGGTATTGATAAGAATATTGTTGACTGGGACATCATTGAGACCTGAACGCGTTGTGGTCGGTACCGCTTGAATTTTATCTACGACATCAAGGCCAGACAGTACTTTTCCAAATGCGGCATAGCCATCAACTGCGTCGAATGATTTATTATCGACAGCGTTGATAAAGAATTGCGAAGTCGCTGAATCAAACACAGAAGTCCGAGCCATTGCAATCGTGCCACGTAAGTTGCTCAATCCATTTCCAGCTTCTAACTTGATTGGTGCTTGTGTTGCTGGCTGAGATAAGTCGGCGGTAAATCCTCCTCCTTGAATCATGAAATTTTTGATGACACGATGAAAAATCTTGTTCACATAAAAACCAGACTCAACATAATTCAAAAAGTTATCGACCGTGATTGGTGCTTTTGCGGGATTGAGCTCGATAACAATATTGCCTAAAGAGGTATTCATGGTCACCTGCGGTTGTGCGGCAAGTGGGATTGTTAGATTGCCTGTGTAGAGCGAATTTTTATTGCCGTCAGTAATGATGACGGGAACGCTGCCGACCCCAACGAGTTTGCAACTGAAGACTTTTTGCGTTGCTGTACTTCCCGTTAATTCGGTAATTTTCAGGCAGCCCGGGTGGGATAAATTAATGCCCATATCTAGGTTTTGTCCTTTGACCGTCATGACACTGGTTTTGCGGTAAACCAGTTGATCGGTAGTGACTTCTGATACGCTGACTTTTTTCTGCGGTGTTGATGTGGCATTGTCGCTGCCGCCACCGCATGCGGTTAAGGCGATGGTGCAGCTGATGAATAAAAGTTTTGATTTCAAGTGGAACTCCAAGAGCTTGATGACGAAGTCTTGGAGTATAGGGTGAGCTCTTAGAATCAGAAATTGTTTTCCTGTCCTAATTTTGTAGACAGTTGTATGCTTTTGTAAAAGTTGTGAGTCGTACTAACGCTAATTATTTTGTATTGTTTTTTATTTTTTTATCGATTGCGACCATTTTTTTCAAACTGCGATTGATCTGCTGAATTAATTTTGGATTTTGTCCGCGCAGAATAGCAAAACGAATGCCGTCTTTCAAAACGGGGTTTGCCAACACCACAAAGCGCGCTCGTTGATTCGATTGTTCGTCGGTTTCATTTGGAATTTTAATTTTGTGAATAAGTTCTTCAACGTCTCGCGGATTGGTGAGTGCGCTTGAGAAAATAATGGCATCGACTTGTCGATTACTAAGTTTTTTTAATCGTGGTCCATATGCATCGATATCATCGTCAGTTTTGAATAGAATGTTTCTTTGCTGATCGAATTCACCACCATACTTTGATCCTCGCACGACGCCTATTGTTTTGCCTTTTAAATCTTGAATTGAATTAAATTCGAATTGTCGATCAGCTGGGGTCACTAGCCATAAATACTGGTAAAGCGCAGGTTCTGAAAAGTCGAAGATCGCTTCGCGCTCGGGGGTTAAACTCAATCCAAAAATCAGACCACCTTCGGTACTGGCGATTTTTACTGCGCGGTTCCAAGGATAGAGTTGAAGTTGGAACTGAATCGATAAATCTTTTTCGATAGCCGCAAAAATCTTTGTGAATCGCTCAGGAATAGGCGTTAGCTCTCCTTTTTCATTGCGATTTTCACCTGAGAGTAAAGGAACTTTGGTTTGTGCAAAAGCAGCTTGCGCGATGCTTATCGTCACTATCAAGAAAAGTGCAAGGCTTAAGCTCGAAAACCACCCGATGAAGCGTGAAGGAGCATCGACGAGGTGGCATTGCTGCGCTCGTCGCAATTGCTTAGGTTTGTCAATTAGCAGGTCTATTTCTCGCATCGTGCTCAGTAAGTCTAGATAATTGCCGTGTTGCAATTATAAATGTGAATGGCGTATTGGAACACGATCTCTGCAAGATTAGGCAAACATGTGAACAGTTTTGTTTGTTTTGAGGATGAAATGCCAAAAAACTCTACATTAAGCCCTCAAACAATAAGATATCCACTAAGTTGCCAGCGTCAATGTTAGCTTGATCATCATGTAATACGATCATGCAATTCGCTTCAGACATCGAGCGAAGCACGCCTGATCCCTGGTTTCCTGTAATGGCCACTTCTAATTGGCCATGTGAATTTCGCTTCGCAATTCCACGCTGGTATTCGGTACGTCCACAGCGTTTGCGGATCCCGTCTCGTGAAATCGCAGGAACTAGTAGCGGTGGAATTTGATTCGCGCCGATTGCTTGCTGTAAGGCCTGTTTAACAAAAAAATAAAAAGTCACCATAACCGCGACTGGATTGCCGGGTAAGCCAAATAGGTAGGCCGATTTCCCATTTGATTGAATCGCGCCAAATGCCATAGGTCGTCCTGGTCGCATGGCGATAGTCCAGAAATCAACTTGCCCTAATTTTGCCATCACGTGCTTGGTGTAATCAGCCGCGCCAACAGACACGCCGCCTGAGGTGATGATCACATCTGCTTGCGCACATGCAGACCGCAATGCCTGCTCTAAGGCTTCGGGGTGATCTTTGATGACACCCATGTCAATGATGTCGCAGCCAAGGCGCGACAACATGCCGTAAACAGTATAGCGATTGCTGTCATAGATGCATCCAGGTTCTAGAGGCTGGCCAAGTGTGCGTACTTCATCGCCGGTTGAAAAGTAAGCGACTCTGAGTCGCCTTTGAACGTGTACCGTAGCGATGCCTAATGAGGCAAGTAAGCCAAGCTCCGCCGCTCCAATTGTTTTTCCTTTGGCGATTGCACATTTACCAATTTGTAAGTCTTCACCTCGTAGACGACAATTCTCGCCTGGTCGAAGCAAATTCGCTGGAATATTGATTTTGGTATCTGTTAAAGTCGACGTTAGCTCTTGTGGCACAACGGTGTCGCAGGAATCGGGCATGACCGCACCAGTCATGATTCTGATACAGGTACCGGCTAGGACTTGCTTAGTGTAAGGATGGCCTGCAAAAGCTTCACCCGCTATGGTCAAACTTAGAGCTTGATCCGTGAGCATCTGCGCACCATGAAAAGCGTAACCATCCATGGCTGAATTATTGTGGGCAGGAACGTCAATTGGCGATAACACGTCGTGTGTTAATACCCGACCAAGCGCCGATTTTAAGTCAACTTCTTCAGATTCGGCAATCGGTCTAATGTGCGCTTGTATCCAATTTTGTGCTTGAGCAACCGATAAGAACTGGCTCTCTTTTTGCTGCACGATGTTGTTTTGTATAACGTTTACTTGGTTCATAAATACAGATTCTTTAATGAATTAAAGATAATGTTAACTTGGATTGCTATCAATTCGATGCGGCTTTTGTGGTGTGTGTGTCGGCATCAGTCGCGAATTGCATGAGTTCTTCTCTTGTATTGATATTGCGAAAATCAGCGCTATGGTCAAATGCGACTTCGACGATCTTTAAATCTTGATACCAATCACTGACTTTGCGGCCGCCATTGTTGAGAAACGTTTCCAAATTGGATTTTAAGTCAGTTCTGAGCAGACAAAAAACAGGCTGCTGTTGCCATCGCGTGCCCAGTTCCTGTGAAACTGTTTCTGCTTCGGCGGTTATGACGACGGCAATTTGAGCTTGCTCCTGCGTCAAAGCTTCAGCAAGTTTTTCGACCAGATTAAGTGGTAAAAAAGGGGAGTCGCACGGTGCCGTCACTAAAAAATCGGTGGTGCAAAGCGATAAGCCCGCATGGATGCCAGCGAGCGGACCTGCGTAGTCGGGAATGAGGTCACCGACTAAGTAGTCGGAAAATTGTGCATATTGATCTGTATCTTGATTGACGTTGATCATAAGCTGAGTAACTTGCGGACTTAGCCTGCGCACCACATGTGCAACCATGGCTTCGTTCTTGAATGCTTGCAGACCTTTATTGACTTGCCCCATACGCATACCGCGACCACCTGCCAATATCAAGCCAGTAATTTGTTTAATGGGAATCATCTTGATCGTTTTTATAAATGAGTTGAGTTCGCTAGGTAAATTTTTTGAATAACAAAATTCTTCACCCGCCGATATAAGACATCTCGATTTTTTGTGATTTTGTGCTTGATCCATCGCTCGCGATGCGACGTAATTCAGAATAGCGGTCACCACGATTTTGCCAGATAGCTGCGATTAAGTTGGAAATCGTCGTATCGCTGTGCGTCAATACTTGATCTGGCACAGGGTTTCGCAAATATTGACGTAAGTCGTAACCTTGGCTGGCAAACAAGCAGGTGTATAACATGCCCTGCGTAGAGAGTCGTGCGCGACTGCAATCACGACAAAAAGCTTGGCTAACGCTAGAGATGAAACCAAGTTCTCCTTGCCCATCGAGATGTTGGTAGCGTGCAGCGGTCTCACTTTTGTTGTTTGGCTGGAGTCGGGTCAAGGGCATACCGGCTTGTGCCAACGTGTCGATAATCTGCGCCGAGGACATGACTTCATCGAGACACCAGGCATTCGATGAACCAACATCCATGTATTCAATGAAACGTAAAATATGCGGTGTGTTTTTGAAATATCGCGCCATCCCAACGACTTGGTTAGCGTTGACATTTTTTTTAACAACCATATTGATTTTAATTTGCTTAAATCCAGCAGACTCGGCCGCCTGTATTCCTTCAAGCACTTGCGTCACTGGGAAGTCGACGTCATTCATTTGTCTAAAAATGTCGTCATCGAGTGCATCAAGTGAGACGGTCAATCGATTTAGTCCTGCTTCTTTTAAACTCTGTGCTTTTTGCTTTAATAGGGCAGCATTCGTTGTCAAGGTAAGGTCAATTTTTTGATGATCGATTGTGCGTAGTGCACTGAGCATGCGTATTAGCTCTTCTAAATTTTTTCTTAGCAATGGTTCGCCGCCAGTTAAGCGAATTTTTGTCACGCCATGAGCGACAAAAATCTCTGCTAGCCTCGTGATCTCTTCAAAGCTGAGCAAATCACTTTGGGGTAAATAGACATAATCTTTGTTGAACACTTCTTTCGGCATGCAATATGTGCAGCGAAAATTACAGCGATCGGTTACTGAAATTCTCAAGTCTTGTAACGGCCGATGTAAGCGGTCTTCGAGCTTTCCAATTGGAATTGGTGACGATAAATTATTCCAAGATAAATCCATTGGATTACCGACCGTAGGAAGCATTGTTATTGGAATGAATTTAGTAGACATGGGTCAAAAAAGGCGGCAAGACAATGTTAAGCACAATATCACGAGTGCCTATTTTTTGTTGTCGATTGAATAGATTTGATTGATAAAAAAACAGCCCAGCACTTAAAGTGACTGGGCTGTATTTAATAGCGGATGTCGACTATTTTTTTGTTTCTACAAAAACTAAAGGCTCATCAGCGACGGCAGCTACAGGTTTGCGTTCACGTCCGAGGCGAGGCGCAACAAGCACTTGATTAGATGCCTCTTGCGCAGCTTTCAATTTGACTGGGTCAGTTGCAGCTAATACTAAGCCAGCCTGTGCTAAGACGGAGCCTAAATCAACGGCTGGTACCGTTGTAGCTTCTTGTGCAGCTGATTGTGTCGGGGCTTCTGAAGTAGTTGTCTCAGCGAACATTGGCAGTGTTTCATTGAGCGCCACTGTCGTGGTCGTTGGTGTCACATCGACCTGTGGTTGAGAAACTTCAGTAATTGTTTTTACCTCAACAACTGGCGTTGTATCCTCTGAGTTAGGACTGACGTCAGCAGTAGACTCCACGGCAACAGGCTCAACAGCAACAGGCTCAACAGCAACAGGCTCAACAACAGCGGTTGTCGGCGCAATTACATGCTCAGCGATCGAAGCAATTGCCAATTCAGGCTGGATTGCTGCATCTACGTTTGCAGGTGCTGCTGTATCAGCTTGAGTTGTAATGACAGTATTGACCGGTTCAATTACTAACTCTTTTGTGATTGCAGGAGCAAGATCGAGGCTAGTTTGTACTGGTTGTTCCGCTGCTATTTCAACGCTTGCGATATTTGCTTGAGCAGCGTTTTCAGTAGTCGCCGGCGTGTCAACAGTAATAGGTGCGTTAATCATTAAATCTGCAACGGGTATGAATGCCGGAGGATCGTCATGCTTTTGTTCCGCACTTGTTTCATTCAGATTGCTTGTCAACTCAGAATTGTCTGCACCGTTACGATCGCGACGATTACGGTTGCGACCGCCACGACGGCGACGACGGCCCTCCTCAGCTTGTTGCTCAGTGCCATCTTGCTCTTGCGCTACCACAAGGTTTTCGCGAGGTTCACGAACTTCCTGATTTTTTGGCTTATTAAGTGCGGGTGCCGTGACAATGCTAACGGCTGCTGGGTTGGTCAATTCTTCAGTTTTGCTCTCTGAATTGCCGGATTCCTTCTTAGCATCGCGTTGGCGTTGTTGACGATCACGACGACCTTCTTGGCCTTCTTTTTCTTCACGTGGTGGACGAGCTGGTTTGCCTTGACGTGTTTGTGCTTGTGTCTCGGCAGCCGGCTTCGTTACGTCTTTCTCTGCAGCGCGATTGGTATTGCCATTCGCGTTTGGACTAGTACTTGCAGGACGATCTTCTTCGGCGCCGGTACGCGCATTGCGGCCATTGCGACCATTCTGCCCACGATTGCGTTGTCGATTGCGATCATTTCGGTCGCGACCGTGTTTTGGTTTTTCTTCTGGTACTGGTGTTTTCTGCTCTGTACTACCGAAGAGAGAACTGAAAAATTTCGCAATGCCAGCAAATAAACCACCACCATTTGATTCTTTGACTTCCACGGCAACAGGTGCAGGCTTACGCTCAACGATCGGTGCAGTTTCTGGTGTGATGCTCTTTACCACAGCTTCTTGACGTGGTTTGACATCATCTTTCTGACGTTTGCTGTAACCAATGTCCGTATCTGCTTGTTCTGCCATTGCATAGCTGACGTGCGCTTCTTCCAAGCGTGGATCGTCATGTTTCAAACGATCGAGTTTGTAATGTGGCGTTTCCAAGTGTTTATTTGGAATCAAGATTGCAGTCACACGATGACGGTTTTCAATTTTCAGGATTTCGCCACGCTTCTCATTCAATAAGAAGGCTGCGACATCGACTGGAACTTGGACGTGGATCGCTGCCGAGTTTTCCTTCATCGCTTCTTCTTGGATAATACGCAAGACTTGCAATGCGGAAGATTCGGTATCACGGATATGGCCAGTGCCGTTACAACGAGGGCAAGTGACATGGCTACCTTCTGAAAGAGAAGGGCGCAGGCGTTGACGGGATAATTCCATTAAGCCGAAACGGGAAATCTTACCCATTTGAACGCGAGCGCGGTCATAGCGCAGAGCATCTTTCAAACGAGTTTCCACTTCGCGTTGATTCTTGGCGTTTTCCATGTCGATAAAATCGATCACGATCAAACCACCCAAGTCACGCAAACGTAATTGACGCGCAACTTCTTCAGCCGCTTCACAATTGGTGTTGAATGCCGTTGTTTCGATGTCGCCACCACGTGTTGCACGGGCGGAGTTGACGTCCACTGAAACTAACGCTTCTGTATGGTCAATTACGATCGCGCCGCCAGATGGCAAAGGCACAGTGCGTGAGTACGCTGTTTCAATCTGATGCTCAATTTGGAAGCGTGAAAACAATGGCACGTCGTCGCTGTAGCGCTTTACACGGTGCACCATGTCGGGCATCACGTGGCTCATAAACTGCTGTGCTTGTTCGTAGATGTCGTCGGTGTCAATCAGGATTTCGCCGATATCCGGTTGGAAATAATCGCGGATCGCACGGATCACCAAAGAGGATTCTTGATAAATCAGGAAAGCGCCTTGTGCAGATTTGCCAGCGCCATCAATCGCGCGCCACAGTTGCATCAGGTAGTTGAGATCCCACTGCAATTCATCGACATTGCGGCCAATACCAGCGGTACGAGCAATAACGGACATGCCTTGTGGTAAGTCCAACTTGTCCATGGTTTCGCGTAATTCTTGACGATCTTCGCCCTCAACGCGGCGGGAAACACCACCACCACGCGGGTTGTTTGGCATCAAGACCAAATAACGACCAGCCAAAGAAATAAAGGAAGTCAAAGCCGCGCCTTTATTGCCGCGTTCTTCTTTTTCTACTTGAACGATGATTTCTTGGCCTTCGCGCAAGGCATCTTTAATCGATGAATTGCGGACGTCGATACCTTCTTTGAAGTAACTGCGAGCAACTTCTTTGAAAGGTAAAAAGCCGTGACGTTCTTCGCCATAATTGACGAAACAGGCTTCTAAGGAAGGTTCGATGCGTGTAATAACACCTTTGTAGATATTCGATTTACGGAGTTCGCGTCCAGTAGTTTCGATATCGATGTCAATCAGTTTTTGCCCATTGACGATTGCTACGCGCAACTCTTCTTGCTGCGTAGCATTAAACAGCATACGTTTCATATTTTTCTCCATGGCATCTAAGCCATATTTCACTACTGCCAGCTAGGCTGAACAATCGTGACGTGCTTACATTGGATGTATGCGAGAGCGGAGAGTTTGAGGGGGCGGGAAATGCCACTGACACAAAGAAATTTAAAAAATAATCCTAAGAGCGATCAGCATAAAGCTGGAATCATTCACGGAAATCCATTAACTCTTTTGTGCGCTTGGCGCGGATGGCTTTTTACCTGGGGCGAGTGCACATGTCTCCGAATGTTCTGGCTTGCATTTCGCCATCCTTGGATACGAAACAGAGTTACATCAAGCAAATAATCATTCAGGCGATGCGCAACTTTCTAATACTTATTAGTGTCAAAGCGCTTGCTGTTCAATGTCAGGCAAAGCGTACGACTAAATCGACCGGTACTGTTAAAACCATCAACCGGCAAGCCAGCGAATTTATGTCAATTCGCATCTCTTGCCAGACTTATCCTTATATTTCAAACTTTCTGATCCAAATCGCTTTGCATGAGTCCGATTGCCACAATTGGTTGCAACCTTGACCTGCAAAAAACGATGTGCATACACATCTTTTCTATCGAATTTGCAAAATGGCGAGGCCGATAGACACGCCCCTGTGTAGAATAGTCGTCTTTCTTACACATGCTGAAGCTTTGTGAGCTCTAGCCTCAGGGATTATATATTCAAAATGAAGGACTTAGCGATAAATATGGGTGGAAACTCTCAAAAACCATCCAAAATAGCTGAAGGGCAGACCGCCTCGCAAACTTTTGCACAAGTGCAACTCATTACAATCACTGAAGAGGATGCTGGTCAGCGTATTGATAACTTTTTGTTGCGTATCTGCAAAGGTGTACCAAAAAGTCATGTTTATCGGATTTTGCGGTCTGGTGAAGTGCGTGTGAATAAAGGGCGTATTGATCAGTTGTATCGCTTGAAAGAGGGTGATGTTGTACGCGTTCCGCCGACACGAATTGCTGAAAAAGAGACGACGCATGTTCCAGGAGCGGAATTTGCGATTGTGTTTGAAGATAGTCATTTGTTAATTATTGATAAACCAGCCGGTGTTGCGGTGCATGGTGGTTCTGGCGTCAGTTTTGGTGTTATTGAGCAACTTCGTGCCTCACGCCCTGATGCCAAGTTCCTTGAATTGGTACATCGTTTAGATAGAGAAACCTCAGGAATACTGTTGTTAGCAAAGAAACGTTCGGCTTTGGTTAATCTGCATGAACAAATGCGCGATGGTGAAACGGACAAGCGCTATCTCACTTTGGTGGCGGGCGATTGGAAAAACCAAAGGCAGCACATTAAATTACCTTTACATAAATATACGACGGCAGACGGTGAACGCCGCGTGCGCGTGCAAGCCGATGGCATGGAATCGCACACCGTATTTACCTTGAAGAAAAAATATACCGATTTCGCACTGTTAGAGGCGGAACTAAAAACCGGTCGCACCCATCAGATCCGCGTGCATTTGTCTTCCAGCGGTTTTGCGATTGCAGGCGATGATAAATATGGCGATTTTGCTTTGAATCGCGCCTTGTTAAAGGCGACTGACAGTCGTGGCGCATTAAAGCGTATGTTTCTGCATGCGCATCAAATCACGTTTATCCATCCAGATAGCGGTAAACAAATGACTTTGAATGCACCCTTGCCCAAAGAATGTGAAAAATTTTTGCAAAGCTTGAGCTGATGTTGAATCAAAATTTTGACTAAGGGTTTTAAGTTTGCAGTTTAGAAAAATACGGAAATATGGCAAAAAAATTATTTGATTTTATTGTATTTGATTGGGATGGCACCTTAATGGACAGCACAGCCACGATCGTCAAATGCATACAGGCGGCCGCTAGAGATTTGCATCTTCCTGTACCTGATGACGTCGCTGCAGCGCACGTAATTGGATTAGGGCTGGGCGATGCAATGCAAGCAGTCTTGCCGGATGTCGACCCCAAGTATTATCCAAAAATGGTCGAGCGTTATCGTTATCACTATTTGGTGCGTGATCATGAACTGCCGTTATTTCCTGGTGTGAAAGAAATGTTGAGTGACTTGGCGCAGCAGGGATATTTTTTAGCGGTCGCCACTGGCAAGAGCCGTGTTGGCTTAAATCGGGCGATGAACAGTGTTAATGTGCTGTCGATGTTTGATGCTACGCGTTGTGCTGATGAAACTTTTTCAAAACCACATCCTGCCATGTTGCAAGAGTTGACCCGCGAGTTGGGGCAAGATATGCAGCGCACCTTAATGATTGGCGATACAACGCACGATTTGTTAATGGCAGCCAATGCAGGTGCAGGTGCGGTAGCGGTCGAGTATGGTGCACACGACATTGGTTTATTAGCGAGTGTTCCAACTTTGTATTCAGCAAAAAATGTCTTGGATTTGCATCAGTGGCTATCGGAAAACGCCTGATGCAAATGAGAAAAAGAGAGTGATTTATGACAGCGATATTTATTTGTAATTCGGATGAATTAGCAGAAGGTGGAAAAGGAATTCGTTTTCCATTGTTGGCTGGTAGCGATGAAGCGACTGGCTTTGTCGTGCGCTACGACGGTGGCGCCCATGGCTATCTCAATCGATGCTCGCACGTGCCGGTTGAATTGGATTGGTCGCCTGGGGAATTTTTCGAAAGCAGTGGCTTGTATATTATGTGCGCAACCCATGGTGCGATCTATGTTCCAGAAACCGGACATTGCACTGGAGGACCTTGTCGCGGTGGACGTTTGCGCAAAATACAAGTTACCGAGGTGGATGGAAAAATATGCTGGCAGCCGGATGATTACTTAACTGCAAAGCCAACGTAGTCCAATTAGGCAGGCTTTAATTTCTTTAATCTTACAAATCATTTAGATAGTTAAAATTGTCTTTCTATTGCGCTGTGACTCGTCTATATTGAAGCTGTAACTGGTTCAAACGAGGAGGTCAATATACATAAATATTTTTGTATTTCAGACGAATGGCATTTGAGCTCCGGTGTAGTTTCTTTACCGGTTATGTGCGAAGTAGAAGGTCGATTTTGTACGTTAGTTATCATGAATGCGAAGAAATCACCGAGTGAATCTTCCTCGGTTTAGAGGCTTCTAATAAGCCCCAATGCGATAAAAACGATGGCTGATTGCCATCGTTTTTCATTTGTGCTTTGCGAACAAATGATTTGTTGGTTTTAATGAATTTGCTTGCGTCAAATCAATAAAAAAAGTCTGTTGTCCGTTATCATGCGTAGAATAATCGTTTGCACTTTCATTACTCTATGCAATTAGCGCTCTCCCAATTTTATGGCAACCATATTTCGCGTTTTTTTAATCGCGAGAAATGTCTGTGCTTTCATTGTGGTGAACGTATGCGTAAAGAAGGCGCGTTGACTACAGTGTTTCAACATCAATCGCAGCCTGTGTGTTGCCACGGTTGTCTTGCCGTACTAAATGCCATCGAAAAAAATGGTTTGGTTGATGAATATTTACAATCGAAACACGTAGATCAAGGAAGTGCACTTTGATGACAACGGCCAACGTGCAGCCGTCTGCAAATGAATCGCCTGACACCGTAGAACGATTGCAAACCGAGACATTAAGTGTTGCTGGCATCCGTTGTTCTGCTTGCATTCAATTAATTGAATTTCGGGTTTCACAATTGTCTGGCGTCAATTCGTTTCGAATTAATCCTATCTCACAAAAAGCCCAACTTAGTTGGCAGCCAGATCGTTTGAGTTTAAAGAAAATTATTCAATCAATCGTTGAACTTGGTTATGCCGCATTTCCGGCGAATCAATCTTTAAGTGAGTATCAGGCAAAGGAAAAGAAGACAGCACTGTGGCGTTTGTTTGTCGCTGGTTTCGCGATGATGCAGGTGATGATGTATGCGTTTCCGGCTTATTTGGTTCCTGTGCCGGAGATTGACGGCGATTTGCCGCCTGACCTTGATCGTCTGTTAAAAATCGCCAGCTTGGTAATTACTATTCCTGTTATTGGCTTTTCTTCGTTGCCGTTTTTTCGAGGCGCGATTCGTGATTTGAAGCAGCGCTATATTGGTATGGATGTACCGGTTTCCTTAGGCATATTGCTGACTTTTTTTGCCAGCTGTTGGGCAACTTTCTTCGGTGGCGCGGTGTATTTTGATTCAGCAATCATGTTTGTTTTTTTATTGTTGGGAGCTCGTTTTATTGAGGACAACGTAAAACGAAAAACATCTGCCGCGCTCTCCGTGCTAACTCAGATTCATCCTACCATTGCCCAGAAATTAGTGGCTTATCCATCGCGTGAACAACTCATTTCCTGTCGCGCAGATGAAATTTCGGTTGGTGACTATTTATTGGTTCCCGCCGGTCAACAAGTTCCTTGTGATGGTGAAGTGGTAGAAGGCAGTAGTGAGTGTGATGAGGCCTTAATGACTGGTGAAGCAAAACCTGTTCACAAAAAAATGGGTGATCAATTGATCGCTGGGGCAGTGAATTTGCATAGCGCTGTCGTGATGCGTGCGACACAGGTTGGTAATCAAACGCAATTAGCGACTTTGATTGCCATGATGGAATCGGCGACTTTGGAAAAGCCACGTTTAGTTGCGCTCGCCGATAAACATGCTAGCCGATTTTTATTCGCAATTTTATTGATCGCGATTTTGTCGGGTATCGTTTGGGCTTTTATTGACGCCGAGCGTGCCCTTTGGATTGCGATCAGTGTCATTGTAGTCACTTGTCCTTGCGCCCTTTCTTTGGCAACGCCAGGCGTGATGTCGGCGGCAATTGGTCAATTAGCGAAGTTTGGTATGTTGCTTACTAAAGGTTCTGCGATCGAAAACCTGGCAAATCTAACGCACGTGGTTTTTGATAAGACCGGCACCTTAACCTACGGCAAATTGAAAGTGTTAAAAGCCGTCTATTTGAATTTGGATCAAACAGAAAACGACGATATTAATAGACAAAAGAAAGTTATTGCCATCATCGCGGGTATGTCCTTGCATCCAGCCTCTAGGGCAATCGCAGAGAGTTTTATTGATCCGCAATTGGCACCTATTTTTACAAGTAACGAAGTGGTTTTGATGAGTAGCCATGAACTTGCCGGTGCCGGTGTTGAGGCCACGATTGGAGCTCAAACTTATCGTTTAGGTCGTCTTGATTACGTGAAAGATTTGAATCAAAGCGATTGGCAAATACCGACTGAATATCGCAGTAAGTCTGTCTCAGTGTTTGGTGATCAGCAGAACATATTGGCTTACTTTGTGATGGAGGATAGCTTGCGCGAAGAATCAATTCGGGCTGTGCGGGAATTGCAAGATCTGGGTAAAACCGTCATTCTCTTGTCCGGTGACAGGCAAGAGGTCGTAGCGGAAGTTGCGACCCAATGTGGTATCGCCGAATTTAGAGCGGAGCTAAAGCCCGTCCAGAAGTATGCATATATTCTTCAACTGCAGCAGCAAGGGGCAATCGTCGCCATGGTTGGCGATGGTATGAATGATGGTCCCGCATTGTCTTTGGCAAATGTGTCGGTTGCCATGGGGCAGGGAGCGCCAATCTCTCAGACGCGTAGTGATTGCCTATTGATGTCGAATCGCTTAAGTGATTTCAGTTTTAGTGTGGAGTTGGCAAAAAAGGCCTATCGTTTGATACGCCAGAATTTGGCTTGGGCATTGCTTTATAATGTGATCGCGATTCCGGCAGCCGTTTTAGGTTACTTAGCGCCTTGGCATGCGGCGCTGGGAATGTCCGTTAGCTCTCTGCTTGTGGTTGTGAATGGTCTGCGACTATTAAACTTGAAGCCGGTCGACTACGATTTGTCAATTCCCTAAATTTCGGTTTCTATTTGACCTTACATTGCAAAGTTAAATGCATGGATATTCTGTACTTGCTGGTTCCTCTCAGTGTGATTCTAGTGTTTGCGATTGGTGTCATTTTTTGGTGGGCATTAAATCATCGTCAGTTTGAGGAACTAGATGAAGTTGGACAAAGTATTATCGATGACAAAGATGCTTAGTTAATTTATTCAGCCAGCTCGTCGTGAATAATTTGCTTCGCAAGCACTTCGTATGCGTTGTCTGTGATGTTTTCAATTGTGTATGATTTTGCCTGCGCAATTAAAGCGAAATTGCGGGCGATTGCTTTTTGATATGCTGGGTCATAATGCTTTTGCAGCAGTTGCTCGATCAGTTCATTGACCTGTTTGTTTTTTGCAAGTTCCGACCAGATATGGATTTGTTCTTTTCCATGAAGATCGGTCAGGCACGATAGTTGTTCGCTCAAGAGAGCGGTGTCATCAATGAAATGGCGATAGTCATCACTAAGTAGGGCAATACGATTTGTCAATGAGAGTTGTAGTTGAATGCAGGACGATCGCCGCATTTTTTCCATCATCGCGTCTGGCACCCTTAAATTCCCCACCTTCTTGCTTTCCGCTTCGACGTAAACCGGTCTATTGAAATCAAAGTGGCTCAGATGTTGCCAAATCGCGGTTTCAAAAGATTTTTGTGATGGCTGTCTATTGTTGGGTAGCTTCCCAAGTACTGAGCCACGATGATGTGCGAGTTCCTCCAAGTCGATGACTTGCGCGCCTTGCGAGCGTAATTGTTGCAGTAAGCGGCTTTTGCCAGTGCCAGTCTCTCCACATAACACCACCCATTTGGCTTGCGCTGATAATTCGGGCAGCTGTTGATTTACGAAGCGTCGGAAAGCTTTGTAGCCACCATCCAATTGAATCGCATGCCAGCCAATTTTTGCCAAAATGTGTGTCATTGAGCCGCTGCGATTACCACCACGCCAGCAGTAAATCAGCGGTTTCCATTCTTTTGGTTTATCGAGAAAAAGTTGCTCAATGTGTTTGCCGATATTTTTGGCAACCAAGGCAGCACCAAGTTTCTTCGCTTCAAATGGACTGACTTGCTTGTACATCGTGCCAACAGTGATTCTTTCCTCATTATCCAGAACTGGACAATTGATGGCACCAGGAATGTGGTCCTCTGCGAATTCGTCAGGGCTGCGAACATCAATGACACAATCGAAAGCGGAAAGGGACGGATAGGCTAGTTCAAAACTGATTAGACGCGAAGTACTCAAAATATGCTCATCTTCTTAATAATTTTTGTAATGGACCCCAAACATTTTCCAGCATGACAGGATGTGCTTCCGCGGTTAAATGAATGCGGTCGGGTTGGAAGAGTTCCGGCTTGTCAGCCACACCTTTTAGGAAAAATGGCACAAGTGCTGATTGCGTTTCTTTGGCTAATTTGGCGTACATAGAAAAAAACTTATCCGTGTAGGCTTTGCCGTAGTTAGGTGGAATTTGCATCGCGACTAACAAGGGCTTCGCTTTGCTGTCTTTGGTCATGTTGAGCATTTCGCGAAAGTTTTGTTCCGATACGTTCAGATCCAATCCACGTAGAGCATCGTTGCCACCCAACTCGATGATTACAATAGTGGGTTGATGGATTTTTAGTAATGCAGCCAAACGAGCTTTGCCGCCACTACTGGTTTCCCCACTGATGCTCGCATTGATGACACGCATGTCTATTTTTTTGCTTTCCAGCTTTTTTTCCAGCAAAGCGACCCAACCTGTCCCACGTGTGAGGCCATATTCTGCCGACAGGCTATCGCCAAGCACGAGTATAGTTTTTGATGCAGAATGGGCATAGCCTGAGGCTAGCAAAAAATAGAGTACGATAAACAGTGCGCTGAAGATGTTCAGTGTTTTCTTAAAATTTAAAAGCATAAAATTCAACATGAGCCTTTCTGATCAAAGCAATATTCCAGCAATACATGTGAAAAATCTAAGCAAGCGGGTTGCTGATGCCACTGGCGAGCTCACTATTCTACATAATATCGAATTTACGGTGGCAGCGGGGGAGACTCTGGCAATTGTTGGCGCTTCTGGATCCGGTAAATCGACTTTGCTTGGTATCTTGGCCGGTTTGGATACCCCGACAGAAGGTACTGTAGAGCTGGGAGGCGTCGATATTTTTGCATTAGATGAAGATGGTAGGGCATTGCTGCGAAAGAACCAGCTCGGGTTCGTGTTCCAATCCTTTCAGTTGTTGATGCATTTGAACGCACTCGAAAATGTCATGCTTCCGCTTGAATTGCGCGGTGACAAGGAAGCGAAACAAAAGGCGGAACAGATGCTAGCCAAAGTTGGTTTGTCTAGTCGCTTAAAACACTATCCTAAATACTTGTCGGGCGGCGAACAACAGCGGGTTGCCCTCGCGCGTGCGTTCGTCACAGAGCCTCCATTATTGTTTGCCGATGAACCGACAGGCAGCCTAGATGCCGCCACAGGCGAGTCGGTGATTCAGCTCATGTTTGAACTTAATCGCGAGCGCGGTTCGAGTCTGGTATTAGTAACGCACGATTTGTCGATCGCTGCACGTTGTGGGCGTACCATATCAATTGCTGCAGGTCGATTGATCTAGTGTAATAAGGGAAGTACGACAAAATGGCTCAATTTACCGAGCCATTTTTTTTAGAATCGATAGGTCGCAACCGAGAAAATTGTGACCGGTGTTCGTTGTGTCATGAACGGATTTTTCGCAGATGAATTGAGCATATGACGTGCGCTAATTCCGGTAGATAAAGACCAATTAGTATCAATATTCCAGTTCCAGTTTGTACCAATTCGTAATTCCGTTCGATTGAACTGATTTCCCCTTACTGATAAATAATTTTGTGACTGTTGCCAGTCAAAAGCGGTGAGCGCATTTTTTGTACTGTTGGAAGGACTGTTCCAATTCACACTAAAGACAGCAGTCAAATTGTGACGTTTTCCGAAAATCTTATTTGCTTTCGCTCCAATACTGAGTTGCGTGCCACGCTCATTGCGACTGCTATATCGAATCGACGAATTCAAAGAATAAACAGGATTAACGCGATAATTTAGAAAGGCTGCTGTCGATAAATTCGATGTAAGTTGTTGATTCGTGGAGATACTCAAGGGATCAGAATTGAATGACTCAGTTGTGCGCTCTGTGCTGAAATCGAGGCCGTAGTCTAGCTTACCTGTTGGTGAAAAATGAAGCTTGGTGGAATTTAACTGGCGAATTTGTAAGCCGCGTTTTTCCTGTTTTCCAGGAATGTATCCCATATCAAATGGCGAGCTTAGATTGAGGCTTTGAGTTCGACTAAGACTCAATGAGGGAGTCTGATATGAATAATTTAATTTGTTGGCGCTGGTGAATTGCTCAGAACTAAAATCTTGCGCCAAAACAGGTAGGCTCGCGACGGCGAACGTAGCAGAAATAACCATGCAAGCAATTTTATTCATGATGCTAAATCCTCTTTAAATATGCAGCCAAGCTAAAGCAGCGATACCCAGACCAGCGGTTGCTACGCCATATGAAGCGTATTCTAGCCATTTCTTTTTCGTTAATAAGGCAATCGCCGCTAATGAGATGGCAATTTGTACTGCGGTCATAGATTGCGCCCAACGATGATGTTGGTGTAAGGCTGCTTCCGACAACTTTTCTAATTCTACTACCTGTTTCTCAAATGCCTCGGCTTCTTTCTTGATGACTTCTTTCTCTTTTTTGTAACGTTCTATGTCTAACTTGTATTTTTCACCATCGACACCTGGAATAGACAAGGCTAGTTCCGCTAAGTTCTGCTTATTTGATTTCGATTGATAATGACTCCAGCTATTGGCAGCATCCGTCTTTGTGATCGCGGCACTGTTTTTTAACATGGCAGATTGATTTTGTGTTGCGCCGCCTTCGTAACCGATCAAGGCACCAACGGTCGCCATAATCGCAGTCATGACCGCAATTTTGCTGGAAAAATCATCATTGCTGTGTGCTGCATGCTCAAGTTCATGGTCATGTGGTCCGTGAACGTGGAATCCGTGTCCTGACATTTTCGCCCTATTTTCTTATGTAATTAACAATTGCGTAGTGTAACTGATTCGATTCTGCTACGAAATACTCTCGACTCTTTTCTTGCCAAACCGTTGGATCTATTTCGGGAAAAAATGCATCACACTGATATATCTGTTGGATTTCTGTCACAATCAGTTCCTGTGCAAACGCTAAAGCTTGCCGATAAATTTCCGCGCCACCGATCACAAAAGCGGCTTTGTCTGCAACCAAGTCTAAGGCATCTTGTATCGAGGTGACTGCTTCAACGCCTGAATGAGACCAGTCCTCATTTCGGGTAATGACGATATTTTGGCGATTTGGTAATGGGCGGCCGATGGAGTCAAAGGTTTTTCTTCCCATCACAATTGGATGACCAGAAGTGGTGCGTTTGAAGTGCGCTAAGTCTTCGGGCAAATGCCAAGGCAGTTGATTATTAATCCCGATGCCATGATTTTTATCGGTCGCAACAATGATGCTGATGTGTGATGCTGATTCAGACATATTTTAATGTAAGTATGTTTTTATACCGCAACAGGGGCTTTGATATGTGGATGGAACTCATAATTTTCAATGACAAAGTCTTCGAATTTGTAGTCAAAAATAGAGTCGGGCTTGCGCGAAATTTTTAGAGTTGGCAAAGGAAAAGTGCTGCGCAAAAGTTGTTCTTTGACTTGGTCTAGATGGTTGCTATACAAGTGGCAATCGCCACCAGTCCAAATGAAATCACCAACTTCAAGACCTGTTTGTTGCGCCACCATATGGGTCAATAAAGCGTACGAGGCAATATTGAAAGGCACGCCTAAAAAGATATCTGCACTGCGTTGATATAGTTGACAGGACAGCTTTCCATCGGCCACATAGAATTGAAAGAAAGCATGGCAAGGCGGCAATTTCATCTGAGGAATTTCTGCCACATTCCACGCAGACACGATCAAGCGACGCGAATCTGGATTGGTTTTGATTTGCTCGATCAATTGGCTAATTTGATCGATATGACCACCGTCAGGTAACGGCCAACTACGCCATTGTGAACCATATACCGGACCTAGGTCACCATTTTCATCTGCCCAATCATCCCAAATGGATACCCCATTTTCTTTGAGGTAGCCAATATTGGTCGAGCCCGCCAGAAACCAGATTAGTTCATGAATGATAGAGCGCAGATGTAATTTTTTTGTTGTCACCAAAGGAAATCCTTGGCTTAGATCGAACCGCATTTGATAGCCAAAAACAGAAAGAGTACCAGTGCCAGTACGATCGGTTTTGACAATGCCATGATCTTGTACATGACGCATGAAGTCGAGATATTGTTGCATATGCGGTGCTTTAGCTGAGGGGGGTGATGAAGCACAATGCCTTGTCGTTTGAAGCGACAAGGCATTGAATTAGGTGCAGGCTATAGTATAGCAGGCTCAGACATCAATAATTTGTCCAGAGTGTTCTGTGCTACCTGGAGCGACTAAGGGAATTGTCATTTCAAAACGAGCGCCATGATTAGGTTCGCTGGTGACTTTAATTTCACCACCAAGAACATTCGTAATAATATTGAAAGTGATACTTAGTCCCAAGCCGCTGCCACCTTTACCAAATTTGGTCGTGAAAAACGGCTCGAAGATGCGCTTAATAATATTCGGAGGAATACCCTTACCTGAGTCTTCAAAAACGATTAAGACATGGTCATTTTGGCGTCGTGCCATACAACGCATGTAGCCCTGACTCATGCCATCTAAGCCGTGCACCACCGCATTATTGACCAGATTGCTAAAAACCTGTCCAAGTGGGCCTGGATAACTGTCGAGTTCAATATCATCCGGAATATCTAGTTCTAAGTTGAATGGTGTTTTGCGTAAGCTAGAATGAAGCAAGGCCGCCAATTCTTGGAATACCACAACCAGAGTAAATTTCCTGCGCTGCGCGCTGGATTGATCTACCGCGACCTGTTTAAAGTCGCCAACCAGTTGTGCTGCTTGTTGTAAGCCGCGCATCAGTAATTTGCTTGATTCCGTTGCTGCGTCAATATAATGGGATAATTCAGAGCGACGCATATTCCCTTCAGTCATGGCTTTACTAATCTGACGAGTTTCATCGCTCAAGGTGCTGGCAACTAACAAGCAATTGCCTAAAGGTGTGTTAAGTTCGTGCGCGACACCAGCAACCATAGAACCTAAAGCTGCCATTCGTTCAATGCGGGCCAATTCATTTTGAGCACTGTTGACGCTAGCAAGCGCGGCTTCCAAGTGATGATTTGCGTTTTCTAATTCTTGCGTACGCTGGCGTACTTTTGATTCCAGCGTGCCAGAGTATTCCAATAGTTGCTGATTCTTAATCTCTAGCTCATTGAAGGATCGCTGCAGTGCTTGTCGTGTTGCTTCTAGGCTGACTGCGAGGTGACCAATTTCATCCTTGCGATCAAAGGAGATGACCTCGTTGAGTTCACCATTAGCAAGTAAATCTGACTTTTCAATCAAATCTTTAATTGGTTGAACAAGACGCCATTGCAATACGATGTAAATGCAAATAACTGATAGCAGGAAAGACGTTGCCGTCACAAAAATTGCGCGATAAAAGTTATCTTTAATTTCTCTGCGCATAATTTCTTCGGTGAAGGTCAGTTGGACCTCACCAATGACTTGTTCGCCGTGAGAAATTTGACGGGATTCGGTTCTGAATGTCCCCTGTTGTGTATCTTTTCGGGAATTGGTGATGAAAGTTTTCTTGTCGGGCAGTGTTATGACGTGAATCTCGGACACATTCGGGTTAGAGAAAACCACTTCGCTCGACAGTTTGGCGATTTCAGGCGTGATCTGCCACACAGGTTCGCTCAAGATGACAGCAAGAATTGCTGCTGAACGCAGGTGGTCATCTTCCAGTTTTTTTAGGCTATCCGCTTCGATGGTTCGAAGCTGGATCGGAATCAATACGAGAGAGGTAACGAGTAGGCCGAAAAAAACCGCAAGAACAACCGCGAGGCGTAAGGTAATGCGACTAAAAATGGAAGCAATTAAAGACGGTGGCTTCATTACTTATGCTCCTTCTTTTTTTTCCATTGGCTCAGTCGCATACGTCGTCTTTCGGTGCACAATGACTTAGACAATCAATCTGCTAAGACCTGTGTTAGTTATTGGAAGGCGGGCTTGATCTTCGTTTATACAAAGCAATTATTTCTGATGGTAGAAGGTTTTAACAATTTGCACAAGTAAGACTGTTAAACTTGTGCAAATTCTATTCAATGGCAGGGTAAAAACATACAGATTTGAGACTAATTCTTCGAATAGTGAAAATTTATTAATGCGTGAATTAGTGATTTTCGCGTGCGTGATTAATTGTGTACTTTGGAATTTCGATCGTAATGTCTTGCTCGCCCAATTTGACTTGGCAAGACAAGCGTGAAGTCGCCTCTAAACCCCAAGCAGCATCGAGTAAGTCTTCTTCGTCATCGGTAGACTCATTGAGTGAATTGAACCCCTGGCGTACGACGATATGGCAGGTGGTGCATGCGCAAGACATTTCACAAGCATGTTCGATTTCAACCTCATTTTCGACCAAGGCCTCGCACAAAGACTTTCCTTCTTCGACTTCGATTGTTTTGCCGGAAGGACAAAGTTGAGGGTGCGGTAATATCGTAATTTTTGGCATGATGGTTTCTTCTTTAGATTTTTTAATTTTTGCTTTGCAATATGGGGCTAGTCTAGTCTATTCAAATTCATTCAGATTCTTACCAGCGAGTGCACTACGCACACTTTGATCCATGCGTCGAGCGGCAAATTCTTCAGTGCCATCGGCCAGTGCTGTGATCGACGCCTTGATCGCGTCATGGTCATCACCTTGTTTTGTGGTGCGTAAATTCGTAGTCAATATCTCGATTTTTTGCAATTCTTCAGGGCTTAACAATTGCCTATCACTCGCTAACGCGGATTCAATCGCCAGCAACAATCGGTCAGCTTCGACTTGTTCTTCGCGCAAAGCACGTGCTTGCATATCCGCCTCTGAAGAGCCGAATGAGTCTTGCAGCATGCGCGCAATGTCGTCATCGGCTAAACCATAAGACGGCTTAACCACGATTGACGCTTCCACGCCCGAGCGCATTTCGCGCGCCGAAACAGACAGCAAACCATCTGCATCAACTTGATAAGTAATGCGGATGCGTGCCGCACCAGCGGCCATTGGCGGAATGCCACGCAACTCAAATTTTGCTAGGGAGCGGCAATCGCTGACGAGCTCGCGCTCACCTTGCACAACGTGAATTGCGAGTGCGGTTTGACCATCTTTGAAGGTCGTGAATTCCTGCGCGCGAGCGCAGGGAATGGTGGAATTTCGGGGAATGACCTTTTCGGACAAGCCACCCATGGTTTCTATACCCAGCGACAAAGGAATGACATCTAACAACAGCCAATCATCACCTGCGGCGCGATTGCCTGCTAACAGGTTGGCTTGAATAGCGGCGCCGAGCGCAACGACTTTATCAGGATCGATATTAGCCAGAGGTGTGGTTTCAAAGAATTCGCCAACCGCTTTGCGCACATGCGGCATGCGGGTCGCGCCACCAACCAAGACAACCCCATCAATATCATCAACGGATAACTTGGCATCGCGTAGCACTTTGCGGCAAGGGGTGATGGTCTTAATGACGAGATTCTCAGTAATTTCGGTAAAGATATTCTTGGTGATTTGCAGATGAACGACATCACCACTCGACAACTTTGCATCGATGTAAGTCGAAAGTTGCGTTGAGAGAATTTCCTTGGCTTCACGCGCTTTGACCATGAGTACGCGGGTATCGGCGTCATTCAATAAAGACAGACCAGCCTCCTGCAAAATCCAGCAGAATAAGCGATGATCAAAATCGTCACCACCAAGAGCAGAATCGCCACCCGTTGATAACACTTCGAACACACCTTTACTCATACGCAAAATGGAAATGTCGAAAGTGCCACCACCTAAATCATAGACCGCATACACACCTTCGGATCCATTGTCTAGGCCATAGGCAATCGCCGCAGCAGTCGGCTCATTCAATAGCCGTAAGACATTTAATCCCGCTAATTTGGCAGCATCTTTGGTGGCTTGACGTTGTGCGTCGTCGAAGTAAGCTGGGACGGTAATCACGGCACCGACTAAGTCGTCACCTAAGGCGTCTTCCGCTTGTTGGCGTAATGTCGCTAAAATTTGTGCTGAGACTTCAACTGGGCTTTTGATGCCAGCGACGGTTTTCAATTGCACCATGCCTGGCTCATCATGAAAATCGTAAGGCAGGTTTTCAGCATGCGGGATATCTTTTAGCCCGCGCCCCATAAATCGTTTAACGGAGACGATGGTGTTTTTCGGATCAGTCGTTTGTTCGGCTTGGGCTTTGAAACCGATGTGTGCATGACCATTCGGTAAATATCTAACCACCGACGGTAATAATGAGCGGCCTTCTTCATCGTTGAGAATTTCAGGAATACTATTGCGTACCGTGGCAACTAAGGAATTGGTCGTTCCCAAATCAATGCCAACCGCTAAGCGATGTTGGTGCGGGGCAGTGGACATGCCAGGTTCTGAAATTTGCAGTAATGCCATAATCTTGTCGTGAGGAAGACGCTAAATGTCGTCGGTTTTGGTAAATCTAAATTCTGCTTGTCTGCGCCGAAACCATGAAAACATCAATTTGGCGCCATTCGAATTTAGCAGTGCGTTTTAGAGTGCTTGCTAGATTTTTTATTCGTCAAAAACAGCAATGTCAGCTAGAAATTTTTCCAAAAACAGACAAGCGCGAATCTCTTGCGCCGCGGTTTGAAAATCAGCTTTTGAAATTGCATTACCTGCATTCGCTGTTTGGGTTTTCAAGCCAGCCTGAACCTCTTTTTCAAGCTGCATCATGGCTTTCATGTCTTTACCGTGTCGCGCATCGTCGAAGGCTTCACGCCATTCCATCTGCTGCATCAAAAAACTGACGGGCATGCTGGTATTTGATTCAGTTTGCAAGTCAACGCCATTCAAATTGCATAAATAAGTCGCACGTTTTAATGGATCTTTCAGCGTTTGATAGGCTTCGTTGGCTTGTGTCGCCCACTGCATGGCGACACGTTTTTCTGCGTCGCCAGCTTGTACAAACTTGTCTGGATGCACGCGCGATTGCACTTCGCGATATGCGGTATCGAGTTGCGAACGATCAAGCTCGAATTGCATAGGCAAATGAAACAAAGCGAAGTGATTCTGCATCGTCATCGTCAGGCTACCTTAGATTAAATTCGGAAGCTCTCGCCACAGCCACATTCGTCTTTGACGTTAGGGTTGTAGAATTTAAAGCCTTCGTTCAAGCCTTCACGTGCGAAGTCCAGTTCTGTGCCATCAATATAAGGCAGGCTCTTCGGATCGACGAACACTTTCACACCGTGGGTTTCGAAGATTTGATCTTCGTTACCGACTTCGTCTACATATTCCAATTTATACGCCATACCCGAGCAACCCGTAGTACGGACGCCGAAACGCAAGCCTATGCCTTTGCCGCGACGCTCCATATAACGGATGACGTGTTTTGCTGCTTTTTCTGTCAGAGTAATCGCCATGATCTATCCAAATTGCGCTAAAACTGCGCGAAAAATAAGTTGAATAAAATTATTCAGCGCTATGCTTGTTTTTGTAATCAAGTACTGCTGCTTTGATCGCATCTTCTGCCAAAATAGAACAGTGGATTTTGACTGGTGGCAACGCCAATTCTTCAGCGATTTCCGTGTTCTTGATACTCATCGCTTGGTCTAAAGTTTTACCTTTAACCCACTCTGTTACCAGAGAGGATGAAGCGATTGCAGAACCGCAACCATAAGTTTTGAACTTGGCGTCTTGAATTACGCCATCCGCGCCAACTTTGATTTGCAATTTCATGACGTCGCCGCATGCTGGTGCGCCGACCATGCCAGTACCGACAGTGTCATCACCTTTTTCAAATGCGCCAACGTTACGTGGATTCTCGTAGTGATCCAATACTTTTTCTGAATATGCCATGATGTTTCCCTCTTAAATTAGTTAATTAATGCGCAGCCCATTGAATTGTAGAAATGTCGATACCGTCTTTGTACATATCCCATAATGGCGACAATTCGCGCAATTTGCCGACTTTGGATTTCAAGAGTTCAATGGTGAAATCAATGTCTTCTTCTGTTGTAAAGCGACCGATGGTAAAACGAATCGAGCTATGGGCTAATTCATCGCTGCGACCCAGAGCACGTAAAACGTAGGATGGTTCCAAACTGGCAGACGTACAAGCTGAGCCTGAGGATACCGCGATGTCTTTAATCGCCATGATCAAGGATTCGCCTTCAACATAGTTGAAACTCACGTTCAAATTATGTGGAACGCGGTGATCCATGTCGCCGTTGATGTAAGTCTCTTCGATTTCGCTCAAGCCTTTTGCCAAACGATCACGCATGGCGCGAACGTGTGCTAATTCGCTAGCCATTTCTTCTTTCGCAATACGGAAGGCTTCGCCCATGCCGGCGATTTGATGCGGTGCCAATGTGCCAGAACGCAAACCGCGCTCATGACCGCCACCGTGCATTTGCGCTTCTAAACGTACGCGTGGTTTGCGACGAACATACAAAGCACCCACGCCTTTTGGACCATAGGATTTATGGGCAGAGAAGGAGACTAAATCGACTTTTACTTTTTCCAAATCAATTTCGACTTTGCCTGTTGCTTGTGCTGCGTCAGAATGGAAAATGATGCCTTTTTCACGGCACAGTTCACCGATCTCAGCGATCGGTTGAATCACGCCAATTTCGTTATTTACCCACATCACAGACACTAAAATCGTATCAGGACGGATGGCTTCTTTTAATTGCTCGATGGTGATTAAGCCATTGTCTTGTGGCTGCAAGTAAGTCGCTTCAAAGCCTTGACGCTCTAATTCACGTACGGTGTCTAATACTGCTTTGTGTTCAGTCTTAACGGTAATGATGTGTTTACCTTTGCCTTTGTAAAACTGTGCGGCACCTTTTAATGCAAGGTTATTACTTTCTGTCGCGCCAGAGGTCCAGATGATTTCACGAGAATCAGCATTCACCAAAGCGGCAACGTGACCGCGTGCCGCTTCGACTGCTGCTTCGGCATCCCAGCCATAGGCGTGACTGCGTGACGCTGGATTGCCATATTGCGCGCGTAAATAAGGAATCATTACGTCGGCAACGCGCGGATCAACTGGGGTCGTCGCTGAGTAATCCATGTAAATCGGAAAATGCGGTGCTTTCAGCGTGTCGATCAAAGCTTTTGTCAATGGTACGGATACGTGAGTAGATGCGGTAGTTGCGGCAGTCATTCAAAACTCCAAATTTTAGGAAATAGTGCGTTCGGCGTGTCCGTGGCGAACGATAACAATAGGTTTATCTTGGGCTTTTTGTTTTTGTTGGTTGACCAAGTCTTGCAGAGAAACAGAGTCTAAATAATCGACCATTTTGGCGTTTAAAGTCGCCCATAAATCATGTGTCATGCAATGGATGCCATTGTCATGATCACCGCCATGGCAATTACCTTTGCTGCCACATTGAGTCGCATCGAGTGGTTCGTCGACCGCGATAATAATGTCCGCCACAGTCACATTTTGCGCTTTGCGGGCGAGATTGTAACCACCGCCTGGGCCACGCACGGATTCGACGATTTCATGGCGACGCAGTTTGCCGAATAATTGTTCCAGATAAGACAAGGAAATATCCTGGCGTTGGCTAATGCCTGCCAGCGTGACCGGTCCATTGTCTTGACGTAAGGCAAGATCGATCATGGCTGTCACAGCAAATCGGCCTTTAGTGGTTAGACGCATGAGTCAATACTCCAAACTTGTTTAGTGATGCTTGGCGAAAGTCATGAATAAACTTTAATCCCGAGCATTTGACTCAAGTATAGCAAAGTTGAGTAATCTTGTCAGGTACTGCCTGATTTTGCAGAATTGGGAAGTGTGAGGGGCGTAGAGGCGAACTTAGTTGTTCGCCTCCATGAAAAATAACGCTTAAAAGTCGAACTGTCCCGATATTTTATAAGTACGCGGTGCGCCTGGGAATAAATAGCCTCCCAAACTTTGTGTTACATCACGCCAATAGAATTTATTGAAAGCATTGTTAACATCGAAACGGAAGGTGCTGACGACACCATTTAGTTGCGTTGTGTAGCGGGTGCCGAAATTGACCACGTTGTATCCAGGTACAGATACCTTATTGTCTGGGCTAAATGATTTGCCGCCTGAATATTGCCAAGATGCCGTCAGGTGTGTGCCATTCAAGATGCTTGGCGCGTAATCGGTGTAGACCGTGGATTTGAAGTTTGGCACGTTGGTTATACGTTTGCCTTCAATTGCTTGGTCGCCAGTATTATTTTGACGCGCATTGATTGCGGTAGCGCTGACGCCGAGTGTCCAGTCTTTGCTTAAGTTTCCTTGTGCTGATAGTTCTATTCCACGATGTTCGGCCTCGCCAGCACTAACGTAAAAATTAGCAGCATTGGTGTACTCGAAAGGTTTTGTGGTGCGGAATAATGCAGCTGAGTAGTTAAAGTCACGGCTTATTGCTGCCTTGACGCCAATTTCAAGCTGCTTCGATTTACCTGCATCGAGCATAAGATTTTCATTTTTAGTGCCGAATGGTGCAACGCCGCCATGTTCTAAGCCTTCGCTGGCGCTAACATAGGTGCTGATGACATTGTCAAGTTTAAATACCAATGCCAAGTTCGGTAGATTGTAGCTTTGTTCAAAGTCAGGGCTGCCTGCTTGCTTGCGGTCAACCTTCAGGTGACGTAAGCCTACATGTAGATCGAGCTGATTGCTCAAACTAATGATGTCTTGTGCGAAGAGTGAGGTTTCTTTATCGGTCCGATGTAAAGAAACTGGTCCAGATTTGCCATTTGTTAGCGGCACTGAAACCGGATGGAATAAGTTGCTGCTGCCAGCGTAGTCATACAAGTAGTCGCCAAAATAATCGCGACGTTGGGAGTTGCTTAAGCCGATCGCTAACTTATGTTGCACATCCCCTGTATTAAATTTGCCGTTCATCAGTATTTGTGCGCCGCGTAGTGATTTGGACTCATTTAGGCTGCGATAGTCGTACACGTCGTAATCACCATTTGCGCAGTAGCCTGGAAATAGGTTTTGCGCACTGCAACCATATGGAAAAGCCGTGTAATCATCGCGTTTGAATTCGTGATGGTTGCTGGAAATGGCGGCGATCCAATTACTGTTTAGTTGATATTCAAAGCGAAGGCCAATATTGCGATTAGTAGTATCAACTGGCTTTGCCCATTTTTGATCGTTCAACATTAAGTCGGCAGAAATACCGCGCGGCAGATCCGTGCCATTAAATAATTGAAAGCCGGGTACTGATAATTGTGATTTGTGTTGATGGTCGAGATCGATCTGGAATAGGGCAAGTGGCGTAATTTGCCAGTCAAACGCGGCGGATATGAATTGGCGTTCACCATCCGCACCTTTGACGTAAGAGCGTAATTTTTCACCTGCTACGTTGATGCGATAACCGAATTGTTTGTCATCAGATTTGCCGCCTAGATCCACTGCACCGTACAAAGTGCCACGCTCACTCGCTTCCACAGTGATGGCGCGTAGTGCGGTATTGCTCGGGCGCTTCGTAACATAATTTAAGATGCCGCCTGGTGTTGTAAAGCCGGCTTGTAAGCCGCTGACGCCTTTCAAAATTTCTAAGCGTTCTTTGTTTTCTAGGGGAATCGATGCATCACCTGGAATGGCAAAGCCATCTTTGCGATAACTCGATGCGTTATCGAGCGTAAAGCCGCGAATGGAAAACTGTTCTGCGTAGCCGATAGCGTTATAAGCCTCATTTACGCTAGTGTCGAATTTCATCGCATCGGTAGTTTGGCGGATTCGCAAATCTTGCAATTGGCTTGCAGAGAAACTGGTGATTGAGAGTGGTGTGTCTTGCAAAGGATTTTCAATAAACCCGCCGACTTTACTTGTTTCAGTTTTACCGCTGCGGCTACCGCTGATGACGACTTCTTGCAATGTTTGCTCTTTGCTTTGGGCGTAGGCTGTCGTGGAAGTAGTGAATGCCTGTGCAATTGCGATGGCAACTAAACTTAGGCGGAAATTAATGCGAAAACGTGGATTTGACATGATGCGTTCTTTTACTTGGTTAAGTCTGAACGTGCCAAGCAAAAGAGGGCGGATGAGCGGAGTCATCTTGCGCTTCCCTTCGCTGGCATTATCCAGATCAGGTTCAAGGGACTATCTCACCCGTACAGAAAATGTGTACAGGACCCCTAGCGAAGGCGAGACTGTAACATAAAACCAGTTGGAACGTTTTTGAATGGGGACGGGGATTGTGCTGAAATGAAAAAAGCCTTGTATCTCTACAAGGCTTTTTAATTTGGCTCCTCGACCTGGACTCGAACCAGGGACCTGCGGATTAACAGTCCGTCGCTCTACCAACTGAGCTATCAAGGAATAGAAGATCAACTTCTAAACTTTTTATTGCACTACATCTCTATTTCTAGAGCTACAAAATTCTGTGGCTCCTCGACCTGGACTCGAACCAGGGACCTGCGGATTAACAGTCCGTCGCTCTACCAACTGAGCTATCAAGGAACAGAGACAAACATTATAGGGAGCTTTCCTAAACTTGTCAAAAGTTTTTGCGGCAGATGCTTATTCTGGTCTGGTTTTTTTGTTGTGCAATTCAATACAATTTATACGCAAATGAAGTGCAGGCCTGCTTTTTCAGAGCTCACCTTTCATTTTTCTAAATTCTCGAATTCCACTCATGCTTTCGCTGCCAGCATGAATTGTGGGTTCATCCATAGGTCAAAGTCGGTTTCCGTCACAAACCCTAAAATTATCGCTGCTTCTCGTAAAGAGCAATCCTCATTATGTGCATACTTTGCAATTTGGGCGGACTTGTCGTAACCAATGTGGGGAGTCAGTGCTGTTACTAGCATGAGTGAATTCTTGAGTAAGTCATCGATGCGTTGTTGTCGCACTTGAATATCAATCAGACAGTGATTGCTAAAACTGCGCATCGCATCGCTGAGCAGACGTATGCTATCTAGCGTATTGAGTGCAATCAAAGGTTTATACACATTCAGCTCAAAATGCCCTTGGCTCGCAGCAAAGCCAATCGCAACATCATGTCCCAGTATTTGAGCGCATACCATACTAAGGGCTTCAATTTGAGTCGGGTTAACTTTGCCTGGCATGATAGAACTTCCAGGTTCATTCGCTGGTAATTGCAATTCTCCCAGACCCGCACGTGGGCCGCTGGCCATTAGGCGGATGTCGTTTCCAATTTTGGTCAGCGCGATTGCTAACATTTTTAGTGCTCCATGAAAAGCAACAATGGCTTCATGCCCAGCCATGGCAGCGAATAAATTGCTGGCCGGCGTGAAGGGCAGTGAAAATTTCTCTGCTAATAAATGCGCGACCCTAGTGCCAAATTCAGGATGTGTGTTTAATCCTGTGCCTACCGCAGTTCCACCGATCGCCAGGTTGTAGATGGCTGGTAGCGACTGATCTAAGCTGTTCTTGCACAATTCGATTTGTGCAGCATAGCCGCTAAATTCTTGGCCAAGTGTGATGGGTGTTGCATCTTGCAAATGGGTGCGCCCGACTTTGATCACGTCTTTAAATTCCACCGACTTGTCCTGCAAAGTTTTATGCAAATGTGCTAAAGCTGGAATCAATGTTTGGTGAGTTTGACGTGCAATTGCAATGTGCATGGCGCTAGGAAAAACATCATTTGAGGATTGGCCTAAATTGACCTCATCATTTGGATGTATTTTTTTAACGTTCTCCACTTCACCTTGCAAATCCTTGGTGGCTAAGTGGGCGATGACTTCATTGACATTCATATTGCTTTGCGTGCCAGATCCTGTTTGCCAAACCGAGAGGGGGAATTCTTGATCGAACTGGCCTTCCGCAACACTTAACGAGGCGTTTGCGATTGCTTTTGATCGGTTCTGTGAAAGGCGTTCAACAGCGTAATTGACACAAGCGGCAGCCCACTTGATGGCGGCTAAGGCATGGATGATGTCGATAGGCATACGTTGCTCACCGATGGCAAAAAAATGCAAGCTTCGCGCAGTTTGCGCTCCCCAAAGAACATGATTCGGCACTTCAATATCACCGAAGCTATCGGTCTCGGTTCGTGTTGATTGCATGTGAATACCTTTGATGTGGGGTGTTGGTGCAAGGCGCACGAGATGCGAACAGAATACTGCGATTTAAAGCAAACTGCATTGCGTATTCGGGTGCGTTTTCTGTGTGTGCTGGCGAACGGACTATCAGCTGAATCTTAGTTCTAATGTGGCTTACTTTAGTTTCTTGAGGAACGCGAATATGAGTATCGCTACTATTTTGTTGATTGTCTTAATTATTATGTTGATAGGTGCGTTTCCACGATGGCCTCATAGCCGAAACTGGGGGTACGGACCTAGCGGTGGACTTGGCTTGGTTTTTGTCATTCTGTTGGTCTTACTTTTAATGGGGCGGATTTAGTTTTTTTCTTATTGTTCGGAAAAGTAAATTCGTTTGGTTTATCTGTTTTCGCTGTTCCATGAAGTGTTTGGTTTTACGAAAGGCAATTAATTATGTCGCACATCATCGCAGGGTTTGTGCAGCAACAGGACCAAGTCGCAAAACTTATGTTGGCATTGCAAGCTGCTAAATTTGATGAAAAACGCATTAGCGCATTTTATGTAAACCCGCCCGGTCAACATGACATATTGCCTCAAGGCGGAGATCGGTTTGACTCGCCTGGAACGAAAGAGGTACTGACTGGCGTTGCGATCGGTGCGAGCGGAGGTGGTTTGCTCGGTGCAGCACTCGGCGTTGTTGCAATCCCCATCGGCGGCCCTTTTGCGCCGGTACTAGCTACCGCTGCAGGCGCTCATATTGGGTCCTTGATTGGTAGCGTGTCAGAAATGAAGGATAAAGGTCAGCCTGAAGTTGGCGGTGAGAATGCCTCAAGGCAGCGCAAGACCGGCATGATGGTTGCGGTTTACGTAATGGATGCGATTGAGGAAGTCGAGGTCATTCAGATTCTTAATTCTTTTGGCGCTCTCGATATTGAGACGAGTGTTGGAAAGATTGTGGATGGAGACTGGCACGATTTTGATCCTTTGACTACGCCGCATTTAGTCAAAAAAACGCCTCTTCAATAAATCTGAACCGAACTTAAAGTGCCGATTCTCATGGATATACAAGTCACCGAAAATGAAGTGCAAGATATAAGTACATCGCCGTTACCTATCAGTAATGAGCAGGTAATTAATAGTGCTAGCAACAGTCCAGTGACTTTGCCAATTCATGTAAATGCCCGCGGTTTAGCGTTAGGTTTAATCGCGAGCATTACCTTTATTTTTGCACTCCAGTGGGCGCAGAAATTTTTGGTTCCTCTGATCCTTGCTATTTTTATTGCTTATACGATTAATCCTCTGGTGAAGGGATTGCAAGCGATAAAGTTTCCACGCTTGCTAAGTTCCGTGCTGGTGACAATCGTTTTGTTATCAAGTGGAATTGGAATTGCAATCGCATTACAAGGCCAATTTGTGTCCATTATTGAGGCCTTGCCAGAAGCAAGTCATAAATTATCGCGCTTGATTGAAACTACGCCAAATGGCCAGCCGGGTGCATTAGAACAAATGCAAAGTGCTGCCACTGAAATTGTGCGCGCGGCAAACTCTGGTTCGATGACCGTCAGACCGGTAAAAAAAGTGGTCGCGGCTGAGGCCGCTGGTTTCAAAGTCATCGACTGGGTGTGGGCAGGCTCTTTAGGTATGTTGGGCTTCGTTGGTCAAGCGACCATGGTGATATTTTTAGTGTTTTTCCTGTTGGTCTCAGGGGATGCATTCAAACGCAAATTGGTGAAACTCACCGGACCGTCTTTGCATCAAAAGAAAATTACGGTCCATATTTTGGACGAGATCAATACCTCGATCCAAAATTACATGTTTATGCTACTAGTAACGAACGTAATGTTGGCCTTGTGTATGTGGTTGATGTTGCACCTGCTCGGTGTGGAGAACGCTGGTGCTTGGGCTGTCGCTGCAGGCCTGCTGCATATCATGCCTTATTTCGGATCTTTGATCGCCACAGCAATGATAGGTTTGGCGGCATTCTTGCAATTTGAATCCTTGCAAATGTTGTTATTGGTCGCAGGGCTTACGATAGGGATCGCCAGCTTGATTGGTACCGTGGTTACAACATGGATGACGGGACGTATCGCAAAAATGAATTCTGTCGCGGTATTTGTCAGTCTCTTGTTTGGCGCATGGTTGTGGGGTGTGTCGGGAATGTTGCTCGGAGTGCCGATGATCGTGATTTTGAAGGTGGTGGCTGAAAGGCTGGAGGGATTGGAATTTATTGCAGAGCTGTTGGCCGAATAGCTGAATTTGAAACTAGAGCACCAGAAAATTAGGTGCCCTAGCTTGATGCTGAAGATTGAATATCAGCAAGGTTTTCTTTGTGCTGATGCTATTGGAGGTTGAGTTTTTACACTTACCTCTCAATAGTCATCTAAAACCCTACCAATTATTTCAAAACTTTGACTACTTGTTTTACTTAGAACTGGTAACGCGCACCAACTTTAAAATAGCGTCCAATCGCACCGCTAGCATCCATTGGGTTATAGCTTAGGCCACCGTAAGTCAAAGGATCGAGTGGTGCAATTTTGTCTGTCAAGTTGGTGATAGACGCAAAAATTTGCAGATTTTTGGTGTAGTTCCAACGTGCAGACAAGTCCAGGGTTGTGAAAGATGCCAAGGTGCAGCCGTTAGGAGCGTCTTTGCCATCTGCAAATTTTGATGCACATAAGTCGCCTGCAAATGCGACGTTCTTCAAATCCGAGCGGTAGTTGAACGTGCCTGTTACATTCCAATCGCCTTTATCCCAAGATGTTGCGAAGTTAATCTTATCTTTCGGCGTACCTGCGCAGTTAGATGTATCACAATTACCATGCGTGCCGGCAAATTGATATTTTGTTGTTACTGATTCAGCACGCAACCAAGATGCGATATGAGTCCATGTCAAACCTAATGTTGTACGGCCATAATCACCCATGCTAATGCGGTATTTTGCATCCAGATCCAATCCTTTGATCTCTGTGTAGCTTGAATTGCGATATGGTGCTTTGGAAATGAGCAAGGTGCCAGAGTTAGGAACCACAACACCATTGATGACTAAGTTATTGTCAGCACGAATAGCAGTTGGTAAGGCTGCGGCTTCGTTGTACGGTAAAGGGTTAATTTCATTGCTGCGTTTGATTTGCCAAGCATCTAAAGACATAGATAAATTATTGATCGGCTCCCAGATCATGCCCAGCGTATAGCCCTTAGACTTCTCCGGTGACAGATTAGGATCGCCAACTTTGACAGCAGCAACCGACGCTGCGCAATCTGTGCTGGTTGCGCCAGGTGCAGGCGTGCCGTTTGGACAGCGAATTGGATCGCGTGCCGTTGCGGTACCTGTACTTTGACTTTCAGCACCAGATTCCGCCGGTCCTGGAGCACGGAAGCCTTCGGAATACGTGCCACGTAATGCAAATGATTTACTTGGCGTCCATTTTGCACCGAATTTTGGCGTGGTTGAGCTGAAACGATCATACTTGTCGTAACGCACAGCGGCGGATAACTCTAGATCTTTTAAGATAGGCGCCGCCAATTCAGCAAATACCGCGGATACTTTGGTGTCACCTTTAGCCGCAACATAGCTTGCATTAATGGAGCCGTTTGACGTGCCGCTCAACGATGGATTGTTGAGTTTTTCTTGGCGATGCTCAGCACCTACGGCGAGTCCTAACATACCTCCTGGCAATTCGATTAACTCACGAGAAGCTTTGATATCGACGATGTCGATTTGAGTTGTCGAGTCAGAGGTGGCAGTACGTACCATTGCAGAGTACAACGATGCTGGATTTTTGCTTGCTTGGGCACCAATATAATAAGGGAAATATGGGCTAGTTGAATCACCTAAGCTTGCTTTTACGACAGCCATATTCAGCATATTGGTATAAGCGAGTTGTAATTTCGATTCTGAATGTACGTAAGCAGTATCAAAGTCCCAGCCCGCAGCAACACCTTTAACGCCGACGACGAAACGATTGAATTCGTTATTGGCATTTCGTACGCTAGGGCCGATGTCGAATGCAGAGTAACGAACCCGCACCGGAACGCCATATGGATTTTGTGGGTGATTCGCGGCCATCATGATGGCTGTACCTGCACCAGTACCAAAATTAATTACGCCACTTGGTGTTGCCGCATTTGGCGGAAACGCGACGGTTGGAGTGATCGTTGGCGGAACCAATGCAAAATGCGTGTCACGTTTGGAATAACCCATTTCAGCATAGGCTTGCAGATCATTGTTCAGCTGCCATGTGCCGCGTGCGTATAAATTAGCGCCGTCAATTTGTGGCTGCATGGAGCGGAATTGATCTTGATGCCATAAACAGCCGCCTTTTGGATCTTGCGGACTTGACGTTGACAGTGCAGAGCACCCTGGCAAACTCACATAGGCCTTGGAGACAGGATCGAGCAAGGATCCCGTTGGACTTGGGGAGCCAGCTGTTGTTATATGACCAGCCGCGAATTGCGTCGTCATAGGATAACCCCATGGACGAATGTCGCCATGGCCTATCCATGCACGATCGGCACGATCTTTATTCATGATTTCATCCGACTTATAGGCTTCGGCATTAAATAAGAAGTTGTAGCCATCTTTGTTTAAATTCCCCAATCCAACTGTCAAAGATCCTTTGGCTTGTTGTTGATCTGAGTATTTGGAAATCCCATAATTGCCTTTGAGAATGACACCCTCAAAATCTCGGCGCAAAATAATGTTGACCACGCCAGCAATGGCATCAGCGCCATAAGTCGATGATGCACCGTCCTTCAAAACTTCGATACGGTCAACCGCTTCCATCGGTACAGTGGATAAATCGGTGAAACTTTTTTGTCCATCATCAGCACGCGCAAACGGCGCCATGCGACGACCATTTAATAAGACTAAAGTGGAAGTTGCGCCCAAGCCGCGCAAGGAAATTGCTGTTGAGCCCGCTGCAAAACCGTTCCCGAATCCAGTTGGCAAAGAGCCTGCGCCATCTGCTGTTAACGTCTGTAAATATTCAGCGACGGTGGCTTTGCCTGACTTGGCCAATTCTTCACGGCCAATGACTTGGATCGGCGAGGCGGATTCAGTTTGCGTGCGCTTGATGCTCGATCCGGTGACCTCTACCCTTTGCGTCGCAGTGGTATCTTGCGCAAATGTCGGTTGCGCAAAACTCGCGACGGCGGCGGTAAACGCAACAGACAATGCTTGCGCTAAGGCAGTTTTTTTAAACATAGTTGACTCCGAAGAAATGTTGTTTCAGTGAAAAAAATCTTGTTTCCTCAAATCCTAAAATGAAAACTACGACTGTAAATATGTCTTATTCGCCGTATTTAGGTGAGTGAAATTTGAATATATTTTCTTGAAGATATAATTTATGAAAAATAATTTTCAATTTATGTATAAGACCATTCGAAGCAGGAACCTGTCAATTGAAAATCAAATTTATTGCAAATAAACAACATTTTTCTCGGATTTGAAATTTGGGGGGAGGTTCTTTCAATACGCATTATTTGGATTTGAAACGCGGTATTTTGTTGTTGAGGGGTGCCGCTATTTTTGTCTTTTGACTGCCCAAATTTTTGATAATTTATTTTTCACTTGTGTGTAAGTTCAGCAAGCTAGCGATTTTTGCCGTGCTGATAGGAAGGCGACCTGCATCTTTTTCCCATGAAAATAAAAAGCGATTGGCACTGCCGCAGATGCGGCCTTGGCAAGCTCCCATGCCACAGCGTGTGTGTAGCTTAGCATCGCGCCAATCCCGATATTGTTGTAATTGCCCGTAACTCACATCCTCACAGCGGCATACGATCGTGTCGGAGTTGCACAATTGGCGCAACTCCGAGCGTAAGCTAAAGGCAGTATGCAGGCGAATTGCGAAGCGCTGCCAAGTTGTTCGTTCTGAAAAGTACTGTTGGGCTTTTGTTAGGTTGGAGCTTGCCGCATAGCCGGCAATATAGCCTTCTGCGAGTGCTAAATCCACACCACCGATGCCAGTTCCTTCACCTGCACAATACACACCAGCCTGGCTGCTTTCTTGCCATTCATTCACAGCTACTTTCTGGTTCGCATTGTCATCGTTGAGTTGACAGCCAAACGCAGCGGCTAATTCTATATTCGGAATCAATCCATAGCCGCAGGCGAGCATGTCGCAGGTGAACTCTTGAATTTCACCTTGGACCGAGGCCCGCACATTTTGAACTTGAGTGTCACCATGTGCGGAGAGTACATAACTGTCTGCGTGGTAGATGGTTTCCTTCAGAGCTCGACCTAATGTGAACGCTTGCTTTATTTTTCTTGGGGTCGCGAGCAAGCCGAAGGCAAAGCGGCTGAGTTTAGTAAATGTTGCCTGTTCTATGATGTGTGTAACTGTGGCACCACGTTCTATCAATGTGGCTGCTACCGCTAACATTAATGGTCCAGTGCCAGCGATAATCACCGATTTTCCTTCGACCGGATAGCCTGCTTTCGTGAGTGCCTGAAGTCCGCCTGCACCAGTCACCCCGTTTAGAGTCCAGCCAGGAAAGGGCAGCAATAGTTCACGAGCGCCAGTACAAAGTAGAATTTTTTTTGCCGAAAATATTTGTGGTTCTGACACACCTTGGGTTTCGACCACGACCGTGTACTCGTCATCTTTTTGCGTGACGTGGACCACTTTCGATTGGAAATGAAAGCGTACATGATCACAATTACTCAGCGTTTTCCACAAGGCTTGTGCTCGTATATCGCTTTGTGATTGTGCTCCGCCTCGCCAAATTTGGCCACCAGACATAAAGTTGTCATCGATGATGTCGATTTGAGCGCCTGACTCGGCAGCTGCCGACGCTGCTGCTAGACCGGATGGCCCCGCGCCGATGATGAGAATGTCGCTAATCATGCAAAATTTCCGGTGAGGATAGTCATGTCATTGCTGCATAAAGTTTGGCAAGCGAGTTGGTGCGCATGTCCATTAATTGTAACGCGACATTCTTGGCAAATGCCCATGCCGCATAAAGGTGCTCGCGCCATACCCGTAACGGAGATGCGTGTGCTTGTGATGCCGCAGCGGGCTAAAGCTGCCGCCACGCTAATGCCAGGCTCGACTCGATGTGAGGTGCCATTAATTGTCAGGGTGATTTGTGCGGTCATAACATTGTCTATTTAAGATTCGGAGTATCGCCGTTTTAATGACATCAATGTGAATTCATTGCGCGCGTTGGCCAATAGGCTGCGACATCGATTTGACTCGGTAGTCCGCAGATTTGATCTTTTAAAATTTCGGCGGTCGCTAATGAGGTTGTGATGCCCAAGCCTTCATGACCAGTTGCCATCCAAACATGGGGTCTATTCGGGTGTGGTCCTATGTATGGCAATCCATCAGGAGTGGCTGCGCGAAAACCGGTCCAAGCGCGGATCGTCTTGAGATTGGCTAATGCAGGAACATAGCTGCATGCCTGCATTAACATTTTGCGCAAGATGTCGTTGTCGATTTCTTTGTGGGTAATGTCAAATTGGCGTGAGGATCCAACAAATACCTGACCGGTCGGACGAGGTTGGAGATTGAAAGCAACTGAATCGCCGTCAGAGGCGTGGGCGCTTTTGATATAGCCTAATTCTACCAATTGATGGCGAATAAATTGCGGATAGCGATCCGTAATCAACAAATGTCCCTTTTTATGGCGCAGGGGCAAATCACCGATTAATTGATTCGCAGCTATGCCATTGGCGACAATGACGTGATCCGCAGCCATCTCGCTGCCGTCGGCTAATTTGACGCCACGATCGATTAACTTAGTGACTGTGCTACGCTGCCAGATTGCATCGTGAGCGAGTGCAAGGTCGAGCAAAATTTGGGCGCTTTTGGGCGGATAGACCAGGGCATCTTGATGCACTAACAGTCCTCCCGCGAGGCCAGCACGTAATTGAGGTTCGCGCTGTTGTAACTGTGCAGAATTGAGAATTTCACAGCTAATATCATGTGCTTGTAGAATCTGCAGTTTAGCTTGTGCTGCGGCCATTTCTTCGTCATCTGCCGCGACCCAGATGGTGCCGCATTGACTGTATTCATGGCGATTAGATTCACGTACATCTTCAGTGACAAGGCGTCGCCATAGTTCCAATGAATAGCGACTCAATGCCAATTCCGCAGGGTTGTCATCCATCACCACTAAATGTCCCATGCCTGCCGCAGTCGTGCCGCCGCCTATCGTGCCCGGTTCGATGATACAAACTTTAACGCCAGCCTGAGCTAAGCTGGCGGCACATGCGCAACCGATGATGCCGCCACCGATGATAATGGCATCGAATTTTTCGTGGATAGTCATAATCGATGTGATTTAGCGTATGCCATAAACGAAGGGATCACGCTCATCTAAAATCAGGCTGGCTTCCGCATTCACAAAAGCGGTGCCGCGCAGTGTAGGATGTATTTTTCCATGGTCTTGGCTATGCCGAAAACTACCTTCAAAGACGCTGCCAATGATACTTTCTTGGCGCCAGATTTCCCCTTCAGCGAGTTTGCCGTCCGCTGCCAGACATGCAAGCTTAGCGCTGGTGCCAGTGCCGCATGGTGATCGGTCATAGGCTTTACCCGGGCATAGCACAAAATTTTGGCTATCGTTTTCAGGCGACGATGGCGGTGCAAATAATTCGATATGGTCGATCTCGCCTCCATTTTCGCCAGTGATTCCTGCAGCCGCGAGGGCTTCCCGCACTCGCCACGCAAAGCTGGTCAGTGCTTCCACATTCGCCAGACGCATATCTTGACCATGATCCGCAATTAGGAAAAACCAATTTCCACCCCAGGCAATATCACCAGTAACCGGTCCATGATCTTCAACTTCTATCGTGACAGCATGCTGTGCACGGTAAGCGGGTACGTTATGTACGCTCACACTTTGGTCTTCATGTAGTTCGACTTCTACGGGCCCGACCGGCGTATCAATGTGATGACGCCCTTGCGCCAAAACACCTTGATAGGCCAGTGTTGCGACTAAACCGATAGTGCCGTGCCCGCACATACCAAGATAACCTACATTATTGAAGAAAATTACCCCCACTGAGCACGCAGGGTTATGTGGCTTGCACAATAATGCGCCAACCAAAACATCGGAGCCTCGTGGTTCGCACACCACAGCACTGCGTATATGATCAAACTCTTCCTTAAACCTGTTCACCCGTTCTGATAGAGGGCCATTGCCCAAATCAGGGCCGCCATCGACAATTAAGCGTGTTGGTTCGCCGCCGGTATGTGAGTCGATAATATGGATTCGTTTGTGAGAATTTGGCATAGTGCAATCTCCGTCTGTGCTGAAGTCTGGAATAGGGCAGAGTGTAGCCAAGTTTTTAACGACTTGTCTTGCTAAATTACAGTTTATCGCACGCAGAATTCTGCATAGTCAAATAAGGTAGTGGAAATCACATTGTTGGTGGAGTAATTTATAACATTTCTTATATGTCGCGGAACCAAATTGCAGAAATCTCTTCCAACGCATTCCTTCGTTTGGAATGGCAAGCGAGTAGACTCTATTCACTATAAAAAATTGGAATACAAAAAACATGACAGCTTTGATCGATTTTAGAAGTGATACCGTGACCCGACCAAGTCAAGCGATGCGCGCTGTAATGAGTGCAGCCGAAGTTGGCGATGATGTTTATGGTGATGATCCCAGCGTCAATGCGCTTGAAGCAAAAGTGGCGAACATGATCGGGATGGAATCAGCGATGCTCGTAGCGAGTGGCACGCAGAGTAATTTGGCCGCATTGCTGACACATTGTGGACGCGGTGATGAATACATTGTTGGGCAAAATTATCATACCTATTTGTATGAGTCGGGCGGCGCTGCCAGTCTAGGTAGCATCGTCCCGCAACCAGTGCAGGTGGAGGCTGATGGTAGTTTAGACTTAAACAAAATCGCAGCAGTAATCAAGCCCAATGATTTGCATTATGCGCGTTCAAAGTTACTCAGTTTAGAAAATACCCACTCTGGCAAAGTCTTGAGTAATCCTTATTTGCAGTCGGCAATTACCTTTGCTCGTGAACACAAGCTAGCGGTGCATTTAGATGGTGCAAGAGTGTTTAATGCCGCGGTTGCCCAGCAGATGTCGGTCAAAGACATATGCGCTGGATTCGACACGGTGTCAGTTTGTTGTTCAAAAGGACTGGGAGCACCTATCGGTAGTCTCTTGTGCGGGACACATGAATTCATTCAAGAAGCCCGCCGTTGGCGAAAAATGCTTGGCGGTGGAATGCGGCAGGCGGGGATTATCGCTGCCGCAATTGACTACGCACTGGATCATCATGTCGCTAGACTAGCCGACGATCATGCCAATGCGCAGCGGTTGCAACACTTACTATGTGACATGTCAGAGCTGCAGGTGAGCGAAGCGAATACCAATATGTTATATATCGAATTCCCATCGCAGGATGTCGGTGTGCGTGCAGGTCAATTTTTGCGTGAGCATGGTATTTTGATTTCAGCCGCTAAGCGCGTGCGTTTAGTGACCCACCTCGATATCGGCGCCAACGACATCGATCGATTTGTTGTCGTATTAAAGCAATTTTTCCATACGCGTTGAAACGTCTTCAACAAGCAGCATGCGAGGCTTGCTGCTTGTTTATTCCAGAGATTGCTGCCGTCGCTATACGGTCAAATCTACCTGTTGCAAGCTCTTGGCTTGGCCATCCTCAGTCAACCACAGTCCGGATGATCTGATTTTTCCGTCGCTTTGATTGTTTCCACTCTTTAATTCAAATGGTGTTTCAACATTGCCTAGAAACAGGGCGCCGACATTGGCTTGTTTTAGCTTTTGTAATTGATCTTTACCAGCGCCATCTTTGGTCCATACTTGCAGCTTGTCGAAGATCGCATCATTCTCATCGATCCAGTGATTGCCATCGCTATCATAGGCAGCGAGTTCGGCAAAACCATTCCCTGTACCTGGGCCAAATAGTTCGGAACCATCATTGATCTTGCCATCGCCGTTTTTGTCGAAGGCAAGGAAACCAGCGCCCTGAACAAAGGAAATGTTTTCCTTTTTGCCGTCAGCATTGAGGTCAAAAGAAAATTTCTGCGAAGTCAGTTGCGCGCTATTACCTGAAAAATTCAAGGTCAATGGGTCAACCTTTTTGCCATCCCCTTGACGTATCTGGGTGTGGCTCTCTTCATGGTAGCTGCGGCTTAGTTCAAAATTGAGATTGAATTCGATCTTACGATTGTCGGCAGTCGTGATGGTCCCACTGGATTGAAATTTGATTTGTTCGGTTTCGGTGTAGCTATGATGGACATCGATCTCGACACCCCAGCCGGCGTTCGTACGTGCATTTTGTGCGGCGCCGCCAGAGTTCGCAGGGGCTGTCGTCGGTGCTGTGGTGGGCATGTCGATGTTGGCGCTTGTGTCGTTGCTCTCTAAGTCGGCAGTTCTCAGATTTTCAATCTTTCGACCAGTTAATTGTTCTATTAAATACTTAATCACCATCATGCGTGGGTCATTATCAATATCGTCCTGCACTTTGTCGACAGCTTGACTGGCTTGCGCTTCCTCGTTCTGCGCTCGTAGTGCGGCTTCTGAAAGTTGAACCATATCGATTGGTAATTGTCGACGTTGATTCGGTGCCGGATCTACATTCGTCACGCGAGAATTCCCATCAACAGACCCACGCAGGCGGGCTTCCATTCCTTCAAAATCAGGACGCTTATTTCCTACCCAGGCACGTGTCCTTTCTTGCGTTTCTAGTTTTTGAGTCGCCAGATAGTTGGAATTCATTTGTATGTCGGAAGTCGCGATTTTCATTTGCCTGTCCTATCAAAATACGCATTTAAGTTCATCGGCCGAATTTATTCGAGCCCTATTGCTGATTACATTTTTTTCGCACAGTTATGTGGTTGGGTGATGTCGTTGTGTGTACAAATTTGATCTCATTCGTTTTAAGGCTCGTAAAAGACCTACGTGTTTAGCGCGTGCACCATCACAGGCCTGACAATCACAGACATACTGTTTGAGAATTTGGCTTGTAAACGCAGACCGCGATCATTCCAGACGAAATGTCAGTCCTTGCTGATGATGAATACGAGCGGTAGATGTGGCGCTCGTTGCTAAAGGGTATCGGTTGATTTTCTGAAAGCTTGATTTTTTCTCTTAGATAGTTTCATCGTGAAAAATCATAAAACTAATGCTTTTTTATCTGAAGACTTAAGTTAACTGACAAGCCGAAGCGCGACTTGACAAAATCTACAGAGGTGCTGAGTTTTGAGTCGCACATCGCCATTTTGTTGGTTCTCAAGAGACGGGGGGCAAAGAAGAATCGTCGAATTTGCCAATTCGAATTGCTGCGTTCAAACCTTCTTCCATCACGTCGGCAAGACGATTGCTTAAATCGAATTCGACTGATGCACACGGTTTTAAGGTGCTGCGCGGCGCAGCACTACACTGTCGTTATCGATCACGCTCAATAAGACCTTCATATTGTGTAATTTATCCATGGCTTGTATTGATGATTGTTTTCTACTGGATAGTGATGAATTAAATGACCATGTATCCTTTCTTATTGTGGTTAGAATTATGCTGGCTGTTCCTGCTAACTACATTATCATTGCTGATTTTTAGATATGCGGGGTCTTACATGCTAGTCATTCTCGGTAAAGCGAGTTCAATTAATGTGCGAAAAGTACTGTGGGTCTGTGAAATTATTGGTATTCCTTATCAGCTAGAGCCGTATGGTTCTGGCACCGCGAATTCTGTAGAAAGCGCAGAGTTCTTGGCCTTAAATCCACATGGCATGGTGCCAGTGATGATCGATGATGATTTTGTGTTGGTTGAATCGAATACCATTTGTCGCTATTTGGCTGCGAAATATCAACGTAGCGATTTGCTGCCAGCAGGGCCAGCCGAACGTGCGCAAGTTGAAAAATGGATGGATTGGCAAATCAGTGATTTGAACAGTGCTTGGCGTTACGCTTTTATGGCGATTGCACGCCAGAGCCCATTGCATCGGGATGCCGAGTTGTTGCATCGCAGTTGCGTCGAGTGGAATCACCACATGCGCGTGATTGAGCAGCATTTAGAAACGCACTCTTCGTTCTTAACTGGATCACAATTGAGCTTGGCAGATATCGTGATTGGTTTGTCGATACATCGTTGGAAGTCGACAGCACTAGACCATCCATCATTTCCAAACATCGAGGCGTACTACCTCAGATTGAGTGAGTTACCTGGTTTTGTGGCACATGTCGCCAACGGTTATCCCTAGTGTTGAACATGTCATCGTATCCGTATCGGCGGCACATAATCCAGAGCGGACTGTTTCAATGCTAACGATTATTGCGTGAAGACTAAGTCCGGACCAAGTCCTGGAATGTTGTTGTTTAAAATCTTGTGCGCGATGAACCTGATTAGCATTCGTGTTAGGAATATTGGCAATGGCTTCGCGTTAGTTGAAGATGCGCTTGAAGTAAAATCAGGTATCCTACTGCCAATTCCGGTAGGGTTATCATGAACAAGAGGTTTTTGATCGCTTAGTTCAATCCAAGAACAGTCTCATTTCTTAGTGCAGTGAATGTTGTCATCACGAGATGATCGCAGGTTTGCAACACAATTCAATATTTTTGGCGTTATCAATTATGAGCTTCACAACCTGGTTTTCCTTCTTCTGCGCTGCTAGTTTAATCGCAATCTCACCTGGCTCCGGCGCGATACTTTCGATGTCACATGGTTTGGCGTATGGCGTCAAACGCGCCAGTGTCACGATTCTCGGTTTGCAGTTTGGTTTGTTACTTGTTTTAATTATCGCTGGTGCCGGCGTAGGCTCATTGCTATTAGCTTCTGAAGCGGCATTTAGTGTCGTGAAAGTCCTTGGCGCTTTGTACTTGATGTATCTGGGTGTGACGCAGTTTTTTAGTCAGGGAGGAAACGACGTGCCGCTACGAAATCAAGGCACGGAAGAGTGTAGTCATGTTCCCAGTTTTCGACGCCGTGTGTTGACTGGATTCTTAACGAATGCGAGTAATCCTAAAGGTATTGTGTTTATGGTCGCGGTCTTACCGAATTTTATTAATAGCCAAGCTGCATTGTTACCACAACTAACGATTTTGGCGATCACGATGGTGATCGTCGATACGGCGGTGATGCATAGTTATGCTTTTTTAGCAGCGTCAATGCAAGATCTGCTGCGTGACGCTAAAGCGCAGCGTATGCAGAATCGGGTGTTTGGTGCTGTATTGGTGTTGATAGGTGCTAGTTTATTCTTTGTAAAGCGCGATGCCGCTGCTAGTGTTTCCTGATTTTTGTAGCGCCATGCAAACTGATGACAGATTTTATTATCGGTAATCCATGCAACATCACTCATAAGAAGCGTAAAAAATCTGGGATAATGAATCTTTACTTCTTCTTATGAATTGCCATTTGCATGCGTTTTGAATCCAATCTAGATGAACCCCAAGTGTTAAGCGATGCTGCTGTCGCAAATCGACGCTTGATCGGTGGCATTTTGGTTTCTTTATTGTTTCACGCGCTGATTTTATCATTGCAATTTGGTATCCCCGGGCTAGATCTTCCAAGTTTGGAAGTTCCTTGGAAAGAACGACGGACACCGATAGAGTCCCTCCGCGTCGAGATTGCAAGCCCCGCACCAAAAGCGCTACCACTGCCACCGACACCAGCGGTCACTTCTCCCGAATTATTTAAGCTGCCAACGCCAATTTTGCCGCCACCGGTCCCCAAGGATAGTTTTCCAGTCAGCAGTGCGATACAGATTTTGGCCGCGAAGCCTAGTAGCGCACCATTGCCTGAAAAAGTCGACTCAAGAAAAACAGCCAAGATTAGAGCGCCAAAGCTTGTCCCACAAGTGGTGAGAGTCGTGCCGCCTCCAGCGCAAGCACCGACTCGCATCATCGCGCAAGAGCTCACAAAAAATGATGATTTCGTCGTTCCTTTGACTAGTGAAGAAGATGTGCTCAGAAACGTCCAAGATAAAAAAGAGGTGAATCAGAAATTGGAAGCAATCCCTGCTGATGCAGTGATCGATAAAAATGCGGAAGCGGAAATGAAGTTGGAGCAACAACGTCAAGAGGAATTGAAACAACAAAAAATAGAGCAAGAGAAGATTTTGGCTGAACAAAAACAGCAAGTAGAAGACAGTCAGAAACAAATCGTGAATGCAAGCCTAGCAAAATTGAAGCAACAAGAAGATCAACTGGCGGCAGAGTTAAAGCGACAACAGGCGGAGCAAATCGCTCAAAATAAATTACGTTTGCAGCGCGAACGCGAACAGGCACTCGAGGAGGCCTTGCGGGAAGCTAAACGACAAGAGCTATTGACTCAAGAAACTTTAAAACAGGAAGAGCAACGACGTCAGGCGGAGCAAAAACGCGTGCGTCAGTTGGCGCAAGAGCAGGAACAACAAAAACAAGAAGCGTTGGCACAAGCCCAGTTGCGGCAAAAACAGTTGGAACAAGAGAGTGAAAAAAAACGTGCTTTAGAATTGTCGGAGCGTCGACGTCAGGATGAGCTGGAGCTGCAAAGAATAGAACAACAACGTCAGGCACAATTAGCGCAGCAAAAAGAACTTGAGCAAAAAGCAGCAGAACAACGCGCGCTTGAACAAAAGCTTGTGCAGCAGAAGTTATTGGAGCAAAAAATAGCCGAGCAAGCATTGGCAGATCAGCGCGCTGCTGAGCAAAAAGCACTAGCGGAAGCGGTTCGAGCGAACGCAGCAAAAGAAGCTGCTACGCTAGCACAAACGGCTAAGCTGGCTGGGGCGCAGACGGGGAATCAAACCAGCACGCAAGCTGGTGCAGGGAATGCGAAAGACGCTTTGGGACAAGGTAAAACCAGTACTGCTAATGCTAACTCTGGATTGCCGCAAAGCTTGGGGTCTGGAGATTTGGCAAGTCGTTTGCGAGAGCAGGCTCGTAATAGTGATTTATTTAAGTCGGCACCCTCTACCGGTAAATTAAGCGATGACAAGCCTGCGCGACGTCGTAGTTTCCTTGGCGCTTATGACAAAGAAGTACCTTTACGTATGTACGTTGATAGCCTTAAACAAAAGGTAGAGCGCAATGGTAATTTAATTTATGAACGGCGTACCTTGAGTGACGTCGAACATAATGTCTTGGTCAATATGGTTGTCCGTAGTGACGGCAGTATCGAAGACGTGACGATCTTGCGTAGTAGCGGGTCAAGAGCAATAGATGAAAAAGCGCGCAATATCATTATGGCGAATGCCCCGTATTCAGCCTTTCCTCCTGCTTTGGCATTGAAATATGATGTCATCGAGATTCAGCGAGTGTGGAGTTTTGGTGATCGTCTACGGATCTTGGATAATTTGCCGTCTTCATTTTAAGATAGAAAAATGCGTATATTAATTACTGGTGGTACTGGATTGATCGGCCGCACGTTGTGCGCGGCATTGAGTGCGCGAGGCGACGAGCTGACCGTATTAAGTCGTCGTCCACAGCAGGTTGCGGATTTATGTGGAAGTGGCGTTCATGCTATTCAACATCTGGATGAGTGGACTCCAGAAATGCAATTCGATGCAGTCATTAATTTGGCTGGTGAACCGATTGTGGATGCTTATTGGACTAGCAAACGTAAGCAGGTTTTGCGTGATAGTCGCATTCAATTAACCCAGCAATTAGTCAAAAAAATTCAACAGGCCAAAACGAAGCCCCGTGTACTCATTAGTGCTTCTGCCATTGGTTATTACGGTATGGTTCCAGACCTAAGTTTGGATGAGCACGCGCCCTGCGGTAAGGATTTTTCGGCGCAACTTTGTGTCGATTGGGAACGGGCAGCAAGTGCCGCAAAAGAATTTGGTGTTCGAGTCGTACTTTTACGTACCGGTTTAGTGCTGGATGAAACGGGGGGGATGTTAAAGAAAATGTTGCTGCCGTTTCGGTGTGCCTTAGGTAGTCGCTTGGGTGACGGAAAACAATGGATGAGTTGGATACATTGGCAAGATTATCTGCTTGCGGTCTTGTATTTATTGGATCATCCTGAGGCGAATTCTGCCTTCAATCTGACCGCACCTGCGCCTGTTACCAATGCGGAATTTACCCAAGCATTAGCCCATGTTGTTGGTCGTCCTGCGGTGTTTGTGGCACCAGCTTTTATCTTGAAGCTGGCGATGGGGGAGCGTTCTGATTTACTTTTAGGTGGTCAAAAAGTAGTACCGCATCGTTTGCTGCAAAGCGGTTTTCATTTTGAATTTCCTGATTTGCCATCGGCATTTCAAGAAATTTTGAAATCCTGATTCAAGCGCATTTCGTTCGTGAGCACTCCCCTCAATACGAATAAGCGTGCAGTCTGCTCGCGTTGTTTACGGGCTATGCGTGCTTGTATCTGTGGATGTGTGAGACAAGTGGAAAGTCAGATTGAGGTTCTGATTCTCCAACACCCAGCCGAAGTCAATCATGTGAAGGGTAGTGCGAGATTGCTGCACTTGTGCCTGCCGCGCAGTGCGATTTTGGTAGGTGAACGATTCACTGAAGAGGACTTACATCCCTTTTTTGCACAAAATCCGAGAACTAATGTCTTGTTGTATCCTGATTTTGAAGGTGCCGATAGTCCTTCAGCGCAAGGTTTCCTCGCCGATGAAAAGCAATCAATTCGTTTGGTCTTGTTAGATGCCAGCTGGCGTCATAGTAAACAGATGCTGATGCACAGTCCTGCGCTGCAACGAATTCCTCGTTATGCTCTGCATCAAACGCCACCTTCGCGCTATCAGATTCGGCATGCCTATACTCAAGAGCAACTATCGACTCTGGAAGCCTGCACTTATGCCTTGATGCAGCTGGAATCACCTCCCGATAAATTCAACGCTTTGTTGCAAGCCTTTGATGCATTCAATGACTTGCAAATTAGCTTTGGAGCAAATAAATTATTAAGGGCAAAAAAATAAATTAAGCCTTGGGTCTACATCAAAACATTGATCATGGCGTTGCCAATCCCGATTAAGGCAGAACCAGCCAGCAAGCCTGCGGCGACAGCCTGCATTCCATCTACCCAAATGCGATAGCCATTGCTCTCGACCGGGCTGTTCTTGTGCTTTTTGTCCATGATCCAAAATACGAATGCACCTATCCACATAGCTAATACGGCTTCGGGTGGGAGCACTACGCCAAGCCCAATTGAAATCGCAGAGATCGGAAATTTTCCTTTACTGAGTTTTCCGGCCGTTTCAAAAATGATCGCCGCAAGTGCGGCAATGATCATGGAAATGATGGCGCTGTATGAAAGGTTATTGAAACCATTGCCGATGAGCTCAGCGACACCTTTCCACTGCATGGCGGCAGGGAAGGCGAATTGATCGGAGATAATAGTCGCGCTATTGCGTACACCGTTGGCATCAGGCGGTAAAAATAATAAGAAAAACACAGGAATGCAGGCGAGGGTGCCAGCGAAGATACCAATCAAATGACCGATGACTTGATGGCGGGGTTTGGCACCGAGCATGTATCCCGGTTTAATATCCGACAATAAGCTGGCGGCGCTTGACGCGACTTCCGCTGACATCCCGGCTGGAATCAAATTGGTTGCGGGATTGCTTCGATCCAAAGCCCCCATCGTGAATTGCGTGATTTTCGACAATCCACTGGTCGGAATCCATGAAGTCAGCGCCATCGAATTGATGCAAATCACGGCCAACAAATACACCAGTGCCAATGAAACAAATGCGAATATCCAGGGAACGCCAAAAAAAGCATGGGTCGTCCAAACGCCTAACAAGCTAAAGATCGGCACACCAAAGTAGGAAATCCATAAAGGAACCTCGATATCAGCCAAAACATCTTTGCCATGATCAATAAGCTTGTCTGTTTTGAATAATCGGGATAGGCCTTTGAAAATTTCGGGCTTTGCGAGCAGGCCAATCAAAGCAGCGACGACCATTATGACAATACCCCACCAGAGCGACCATTGATTGACAATTTCCACACGAGAGAGTGGCACCAATTTCCCATCTAAGCCCATGCGCGGGGCAATATCGCCTCGGTTAATCATAACGGGAGCGAGAATCGCAAAGTTAAGAATGGCACCAATTAGGCAACTAGTCGCAACCCGAATTCCCATCAATGCACCGACACCGAACATTGCGGCATCTAATGTCAAACGCAGACCCAGCGTTCGAAAATCGACACCAAGAATTTTAGGTATCCATAACTCATACTTAACTGCCGCTAAATAATAATACGTATCCAAGCGCTCCTTTAGATACCAAGGCTCGTTTAATCCTGCCCATTGATTGAGTCTGAGTATTTTAAATTGGATGAGTTTCATCCAACCATCGCTTAATAGAATTTGTAAAGCGGCGGTCCATAGTCCAACTTTGGCGAGCAATTTTGCTTTGAAAATACCGCTATCCGCATCACCGTGGTACAAGGTATCAAGCACCACGCCGCAGGCATTCCCTTCGGGGAAGGGGAGCTGATCTTCATTGATGAAGCGGCGTTTCAGTGGAAAGGCAAGCAAGACGCCAAGAATGGCGATGATGACGAGCCAGATTAACATTTGCCACCAAGACGGGATGATCTTGGTAATCATCATGTAGGCAGGTAAGCACGCGACCAAAGGCATGGTCATGTAGCCAGCAGAGGTGGCAATGGACTGTGTGCAGTTGTTTTCGAGTACGGTAAAGTTGTTGGTAATGCCGGCATTTTCTAGAGCTTTGAACAGGCCAAAGGCCAATATCACAGAGATCAAATTGACGCCAATGGAAATGCCAGTTTTCGCACCAATGTACATGGCGGTGGAAGATAGGACTCCACCCAATATAAATCCAGTCAAGCCTGAGCGCCAACTTAATTGTGGCATGTCCCCACGGTAGATATTATCCAGCCACCATTGATCTTTTTGCTGACGCGACCAGGTTTTGATCTGTTCGTCGTTGAGTTGTTGAATCGCCACGATAGCCCCCTGAATTTTTTATTATCTAGGAAGTATCAATGCCTGTTGTTTTGGTGTCAAGATGACTTTTGCAGTCTCGATCTCTAACCATTCGAGTCTGTCTTTATAATTCAACTAATCGAGTCTGTCTTTATAATTCAACTAATTTTTCAAAGCCGCCATAAATTAAGCGTTTGCCATCGAATGGCATAGGCATATTTTCGGGTGCAAAACGCGGATCCGCCATCATTTTCTCCCAAGCGGCATCGCGCACTTCCTTGGATGGCCAAGTCATCCAGGAAAATACGACAGTCTCGTCTTCTTTGCACATGACAGCTTGAGGAAAGGATGTCAGTTTGCCAGGCTGCACATCATCGCCCCAGCCCTCAACAATTTGTAATACACCAAATTCTTTGAAGAGTGCAGACGACTTCTCAGAGTAAGCCTTATACGCCTCTTTGTTCGCGGTTGGGACTGCAATAACAAAACCATCTATGTAGTTCATATTTATTATCTCTTTAAATGTGGAAAGACGTTTGGATTGAAACTGGCTAGCTAAAAACAGTGTAGAGAGCTCTTATTGGTGGATCAAGCAAAATTTAAAACGATAGATGAAAAGTTCCGCCAACATTCATTTTGAAGGTAGCCAATTTCCCAAAAAATAGTCATTCACACGGCTTTTGCTATTCATAGTGTGTCAAAATAACGCCTTTACGAAATTCTGCTTTATTCGTCTTTTTTGTTGGTTTGTCTCAAAACATGAGCACGAACTTCGCGGAAAACACCATTTTTCCCCTGACATAAAATCATGACATCGGTGTACCTACACTTTCTGGTTAGCGTCTACTTGGGCATTCACCACGCCAGTATTTGCTGAACCAAAATTGTCTACATGTGAAAAGCCTAGAACGCAGAGTGATAGTGATGCTCGCCGAATAATGTAAAATATAGCAACGGTTTGAGCGCACTTAAGTTTTTAGCAGTTTATTCTTTCTTGTTTTTTATTACGATTTTTCTCAACTTGGAGTTTTAACATGTTTCAGCACGTCGAAGCCTATGCAGGCGATCCTATCCTCTCCTTGAATGAAGCGTTTGGTAAAGATACCCGCCCAAACAAGATCAATTTGTCGATTGGGATTTATTTTGACGACAACGGCAAAATTCCAATGTTGCCATCGGTTCGTGCTGCGGAGTTAAAAGTGGTGGAAGCCGCAGGTGCTCGCCCATACTTGCCTATGGAAGGTGCAGCCAACTTCCGCACAGCGGTTCAGCATTTGTTGTTTGGTGCCGATCGTCCTGCGGTTAAAGAAGGCCGTGTTGTGACTTTGCAAACAGTTGGTTCTAGTGGCGGTTTGAAAGTTGGCGCTGATTTTGTTAAACGTTATTTCCCAGAAACGACGATGCTGGTGAGTGATCCAACTTGGGATAATCACCGTGCCGTGTTTGAAGGCTCAGGTTTAACTGTTAAAACCTATCCATATTACAACGCTGAAACCGGTGGTTTGCGTTTCGACGACATGCTCGCCAGTTTGAAGCAGGCCGAAGAAAAATCCGTCGTACTGTTGCATGCGTGCTGCCACAATCCAACTGGTGTTGATTTGACCCAAGCACAATGGGAGCAATTGATTCCTGTATTCAAAGAGCGCAATCTGATTCCTTTCTTGGATTTAGCGTATCAGGGTTACGGTGACGGTATTGAAGAAGATGCTTTTGCCATCCGTTTATTAGCGGATCAAGGCTTGAGCTTCTTCGTCGCAAATTCTTTTTCTAAGAGTATGAGTTTATATGGCGAGCGTTGTGGTGCATTGAGTGTGGTGTGTCCAGATGCCGCGCAGGCCGTGAATGTGTTGGGGCAAATGAAAGCAATTATCCGTCGTAACTATTCCAATCCACCGATGCACGGTGGTCAATTGGTTGCAACGGTATTGACTGACCCAGCATTGCGTCCTATGTGGGAAGCTGAAGTGGTGGCAATGCGTGACCGTATTCAGGCAATGCGTAAGGCTTTGCATGACGTATTGGTTGCTAAAGTGCCAGGTCGTGATTTTAGTTATTTCTTGACCCAACGCGGCATGTTTAGCTACACCGGTTTGACAGCTGAGCAATGTGATCGCTTGAAAGAAGAGTTCGGTGTTTATCTGGTACGTTCTGGCCGTATGTGCGTAGCTGGCTTGAATACCAGAAACGTTGAGGCAACGGCAGCAGCAATGGCTGCGGTATTGGCTTAAAAGCTTAGGATGTAGTTAAGACCGAATCGCTTAGTCTTGACCAAAAAAAACCGTCTTCTCGGAGACGGTTTTTTTATAATGGAATCAATCTTGAATGAATTCTTAATTTGGTAAAGTATCTTTAGTTTCACCAGAATCAAGGACTTCGTTTAGCATGTTGATCAAAATCGAACGAGTCAATTTGGATTTTGTTGCATAACCGTCAATGGCGTAACTACCCATAATGTTTTCTTTGGCGTAGCCTGGTTGTCCCGTTCTCAGAACGATACGCAAATTTTTACGGGATAAATCATCGCGTAGAACATTCACCAATTTTAAGCCCGCGTCGACTGTCTCCATTACCACATCTAGCAATATGAGTGATGTATCTGGGTTACTCTCTGCAACTTCTTTTGCTTCTTTAGCAGAAAAAGCATGAAGAAATTCTAATGGTTTTCCATGAATCTCAACGCCACTTAACGCCAAAACCGTTGTGTCATGGACATTGCTATCATCATCAGCAATCAGTATTTTCCATGGACTAACGGCGGTTTTACCAGCGCTGCCGTCTTCAGCCTCATGGAGAAAAACAATGCTGTCTTCGCTATCATCGTCTGACAAGAAAATATTATTTTTATTTGAGTCTTGTTGAGCTTGAAATGGGCGATATTTGCCACTAGCAGTCACACTTAGCCAGGCTGATGCTGAGCTTGATTTGTGCGAGTTCCGGTAGGGCTGTTTACTGCTATGGTGAGATTCCATCAGTAGCTCCCTGTGCGTGTATGTTTTACAAACTTCCATTGAATAATATGTGATACATCGTTAGGAGACAAGCCCTTACATGTGAAAAAAAGTGAAATTTGAACATATTGTGCATCAGAAGAATTGATGATTCCGATAGTCGATACTTTTTGTTATGCTTAGATAATCATTTGTGCAAAAGACTTCAATCAAACTCGATATTGTTTATCGTAAAACCTAATGACCCACGACATGTGCTCGCTTATGAAAAATTTTTTGTGTTTTTTAACTTTGGTGTTGGCTTCAAATTTGGGAGCCGCTCGAGATTTTTATACTAAAAATCCCGGTATCGACGTCGAGCGCTATCGCTACTTTATCGAATTAAATGACGACAATGCGCGAATACAAGGCAGAGCCATTATCACGATTCATGCACTGATACCAATCGCCGAGCTAGAACTCGATTTAGCGCAATTGAATGATGCCGGAAAGGGAATGCGAGTATTGGAGGCGACTATGCTTGGACAGCATTTGTCGATACAACATCAAGGTGAAAAGTTAAAAATACAATTGCCTCAGTTACAAGCAATCAATTCTGTCTTTGAACTGCAGATAGCCTATGAAGGTGAGCCAAGTTCAGGTCTGCACATTAGTAAAAATAAATTTGGTGATCGCGTGTTTTTTGCTGACAATTGGCCAGATCAGGGGCATCAATGGCTTCCTGGGATTGACCATCCGAGCGATAAAGCAGCTGTGGAATTTATCATCACCGCACCGTCTCATTATGCCGTCGTGGCGAATGGTTTGAAGATTGAAGAGAGTAGTTTGGATGGCAATCGTAAATTGACACATTGGCGGGAAGATGTGCCAATTCCTATGAAGGTCATGGTGATCGGTGTCGCTCGTTTCGCCATGCAGGAAAGTGCGAAATTGAATGATGTCTCAATTACTAGTTGGGTATTTCCTCAAAACAGAAATGAAGGATTTCACGATTACCGTGTAGCGATCCGTGCTTTGGATTATTTTCAAAAAAATATAGGTCCCTATCCGTACAAAAAACTCGCCAATGTGCAGTCAAAGACCCGTTTCGGCGGATTGGAAAATGCCAACACCATTTTTTATTTTGAAAATTCGGTAACAGGTAAAGGCGAGCAAGAAGCTTTGATTGCGCATGAAATTGCTCATCAATGGTTTGGTAATTCTGCCACTGAGAATGATTGGCATCATGTTTGGCTAAGTGAAGGTTTTGCGACCTACTTTACCAGTTTGTATATTGAGAATACGTTTGGACGAGAGGCGTTCGTTAAACAGATGTTGGCGAATCGAGAGAAAGTCATTCGTTATCACCAAAAAGTGCTGCGCCCGATTATTGATACAACTTTGCAAGATCCGAAGTTAGTGTTAAGTCCGAATACTTACGAAAAAGCGGCTTGGGTTTTGCACATGCTTAGACAAGACTTGGGTGATGCCGTGTTTTGGCAAGGAATACGTCACTACTATGCAAATTTTGGTGGGAAAAATGCGATGAGTGTCGATTTTCAGAAATCTATGGAGCAGGTTTCAGGTAAAGATTTATCTCATTTTTTTCAACAATGGCTATATCAAGCCGGGTATCCCAAGTTGGCAATTCAATGGTGGTTTGATCGCAGCAAAAAAGTAGTAAAGCTCAAAATTGAACAATCACAATTGCAAGCCTTATTTGATTTTCCTTTGGATCTGGCAGTGCAGGGCAGTGACGATCAATTTGAATTGCACTCCATTCGTATAAACAGTAAATCGACGGAATTTAGTTTGCCTCTGCAACTGACGCCTAAAGCGGTGAGCCTTGACCCTATGGTGAAACTGCTGTTTGAAGCTAAAGTGGAACGGAAATAAGCTCATCAACAAAAAACGCCAGCAATTTGCGCTGGCGTTGTTTGGTGAAGTGAATAAAGATAGAAAACAGATCTCTTATAATTATTCTTTGGCTTTTTCCGCGTTAGCCGGTTTGGTTGCAGGCCAAGCGACGCCAAGCCAGTTAGCATTTAAGGCTTTTTGCTCATCGTTAACTGCATCGACCGCTTTTAACTTTGCTTTACCCTTGATTTGACGATTCGCTGTTAATGCAATTTCACGTAATTCATCGCGACGGAATACGGTCAATTTAATCGGCATTTCCTGTAGTAACCACAGTTTATCGTTGATGTCTTTTGGTGTTAAACGCAGTCCATTTGCTGCCACCAAAATATCTCCCGCTACTACGCCTGCTTTCCATGCTGGGCTGTCACGTTCAACCTCAATCACCACAGGGTGATCACTGGTGTCGCGAGTGCGCCAGCCAGTGAACCACTCTTCTTTTTGCTCGTCGTCTTTACCACCTTCAATCACATAACGCAAGCCAACCTTGTTGAACAATTCTGTAAATGGGATCTCGCCCATGCCATCAACATATTTTGCCCACCAGCCTGACCAATCGTTACCAGTGACGGTTTTTAACGCAGTACGCACGTCTGCTTCTGAGTAACCACCTTTATCAACCGTATGATGTTGATACAGATATTGGTGCACATGTTCAAAGCCTTTAGCGCCTTTAGTTTGCTCGCGGATTTCGATGTCTATTGCTGTCGCTAACAACATACCTTTGCTATAAATATTGACGGAAGCATTGCGTGCGCGTTCGCCGCCTGCATCGATCCAGGCATCAAAACTGGACTCCGCAGCACTTTGTTGGAAACGACCAGGCTGATGTTCATACGCGAACACGGCTTTTGACATTTCTTCCATGAATTCATCACGCGTTTGGATGCCAGCCCGTAAAGTCAGTAACTCTTCAAAATAAGAGGTATTGCCTTCAGCCATCCACAATAAACGTGTGTAATTTTCACGTTGATATTCGTAAGGCACCATCTCTTTTGGACGATACGCTTTCACATTCCATGTGTGCACAAATTCATGGGCAGCGGTGCGCAAGAAACCGAGATATTCTTTACGCGGAGAGAAACCCCAGCGATTTTTTTGAATGACTGTCGAGTTTAAATGTTCAGTTGCGCCACCAACGCCATCCGTCGCATGAACGATAAATAAATAGCGTTTAAATGGATAAGGACCAAATAATTTACGACCACCTTCAACGATCTTCTTCAAATCGCCGGCCATTTTTTTGCCGTCATAATTACCACGACCCCAAATCGCTAATTCGATCGTGTGTCCATCTACATCAAAGCTATGAAATTCATGTTCGCCAGTTTCAATCGGTGAGTCGATTAAGACGTCATAATTTTTAGCAACGAAGCAATTATCGCAATTGCCCTTATCCATACCAGAGCGCGAGATCCAGTTTTTCGGCGTGTCTAAGGTGACTTTGACAGGCTGACTGCGAAATGGTGCTGCATACATCAAGACGCCACTGGCATCGAGATAAGCATGGGTGTCATCAATATGTTGCGTACGTTCGCCCAATGCATTTGCAAAAATCTCATACGAAATCTTTACCGTATCACCTGGCTGTGTTTTTACTTGCCAGGTGCCCTTGTCGGTTTTAGTAAATGCCAGCGCTTTACCCTTGCCATTTGTTGCCGCAAATTGACGTACATTTTTGCCTAAATTAAGAATTTCGTAACGGCCAGTACGCCAAATCGGCATTTGTACATCCAAGCTTTTGCCTGACACAGCAGGGAAGTCTATCTTCACTTCTGCTAAATGTTGCGCTGGATTGGTGATTTTGATTTGATAACTGACATCCGCAAAAGCGAATGGAGAAGCCATCGCGCAAACGAGCGCTAATGATCGTAAGAGAGTCTTTTTCATTGTCTAAGATGTTATGTTTGATCAAGCGATTTTAAGAAAAAAGCACCGCGCGGCAAGCATGAATGCAAAATTATGGCTTGTCAACGAAGATGCGATTTGAAAAATTATTTCTACGGATTGAATTGCCTCTATTTTCTGGATGATTTGAAATAAAGCATATTTTTAAGTCTTTCAATCGATTTATTCTGACTTCAACATGGATATATGCCGATAAATGTGTGTTTAAAATTTATGGCATTGTCGCCGTGCATAGACCAAGATTATGAGGATTGGTTCTTGTTGGTGAAAATATCTTTTCATTATTTTGAAGGTGCTGATGCAAGAGTTGATTTGCACGCATTGTGTGTTTTTTTCAAATTCGAAAGGGGTAGTCGTATTGTCTCTTGAAAGCCTTATAAATAAAAGATTTAACTAATTCGAATTGTGGAAATGCCCCCAAAAATGCCCCCAAAAATTATTGTGATCCCTTTTTGTTATATCTAGCTAAGGGTGTCGCAAATGCCCATGGAAACTTGAAATAAATCATTTTTGCTTGTGTTGTATTGCCTCCATTTGATTAACAGATTCAAAAAAAGGAATTTTTTCTCCACGTGAAAGAACGTGTGGTGTCCTCGGTAAATAGGTCTGAATGTTTTACCCAGCCCCTACTAGGGAGATCGAGCCTTTCGCTATTTTCTTAAAGATGCGTTTTGTTGTAGCGCCTTTCAGTGAGCTTTATCATTCGGTTTAATGCGGCAAAAAATTCAATCTTGGCTTGCTCTATCTCGCGTTCTCGTTTGGTCGCGCCGATAGCCCAGTTTTTAGAAATAATCGCTTTTCCTTTTAGCGTCTTCGCCCCTGTGCTTTTATGCCATGGTTTCCAATCATGAATTTTTGCCGCCTGTTGTTCCCTTTGTTCAAGCGTCCATTTTCGAGCAGCCATTTTGCACCTCTAATAGTTTGGTGATGCTTGGAAATGCGTACTTTGCGTAGTTGCATCGGTTTAATCGTCGGTAATTTGTTCTATTTCGCAAACCCCTTTTTCCTTTAACAGCTCTCTAAGTTCCAATACTAGAGATGGTAAATCTATAGAGGTGTACAGTAGGTGTACCAGACAGAGCTGAAAAATAGCCCGTTTAGGTACACGTACTGTACTTAAATCACTTGTTTCACTATCCGTCTAGTACACGTGGCGTACCTAAATCGGTGTTTTTAACTAGCTTAGGTACACGTGCTGTACTGGGCGCTTTAATTTTGGGTTGAATCGGATCAAGCCAATTATTGATTGGTCGTGTGGTGGCGCGCATTTCTAATTTGCCGCCACATTCATCGATAGCTAACCATCCCAAACCAAACAAACTACATTGATGCAATGAGCCTTGTCGAGTCTTGATAATTAACCCTGATTCTAAAAGTTCATTGATCGATTTTTGTAGTGTGGCTTTTGATTTCCAACCACGTTGCCTAAGTACTTTTTCAAATGCCGCGCTTGCATCGCCGTTGTTACCCATTCGCCATTGGCTTGCGAGATCGAGAAGCAACTTGCAAGCATAGGGCGATAGTTTGGCGAGTGCCTGACTTTTTAAGACATCAAGCCGCAAGGGAAGAAAAGCGCCGCCGCCCCTTGCTTCCTTTGCTGCTTTGAGTGCTCTGTCTTTTGAGCGGCTCATGCTCTCGCTTCCTTTAGTCGATTTAGGTGACGATACAAGCCCCATAAATCGTGTAGGCTCATACATGCCACATCATCAAGCCCCATTGCGGAAAACTCTGCCAAAAGCCCGTACAGTTCAATAATCCAAGTATCATTGCTCATTGGGGTTTGCCTTCATCAAGATCATCAAATAAGGGATAGGAAATTTTGCCGACATACACGTACTTTTTGACGTGGTGCAAAATGCCGCAATCGGTCGGTGCATAAACCCACATGCTTCTGATGTCGTTACCTTTGGCGATGAGTTCCTTAATCCTGCCAGCGGGGTGCAGTACGTCTAAATGCTTGCGAGCTTCCAAAGTCGAAATGCCGCCTTCATGCATCATCGCGTCTAGTAGTCGATTGCCTTGCGTTCCAATGTTATTGCCGATATGCTTGTTACGAATTTTTTCTAATGCCCTGATGCGCGAGCGAGGGGTATTTTTTTTGTCCATGATTCCCCCTTATGCTTTGCGTGATGCTTTGATGCGTTCTTCGATGAACTCCGAAATATCGCTTTCAAGCCAGCCGACAGCACGCGCGCCAAGGCTGATCGGTGGTTTGAATTGCCCACCTTTGATGAGAGAATAGATTGTGCTGCGTGAGAGACCCGTGCGCTGTTTTACCTGCGGCAGGCGAATAATGTGTTGTTGGTTCATTTAACTTCTCCATAGTGATTTAACAAAGACTCGTGAGGTGTTTTACGAGTTGGAGAGATTTTATGAAGCTAGAGAAATTAAGTAATTGCATATGCAAATTTGAGGTTGCATATGCAATTTTTATTTGCTGGAGATTGATTTTTTCGCTGCGATGAATTTCTTTTGAAGGTTGCTTTGTGATAGACCTCCACTGTCTCCAAAATTGTTGTGAATTTCAGTTATTAGAGCCTCTTGGTTTGCGATGTTGGTGTATCGCTTTTCATCCTTATCTGTTTTTTCAAGAATCAATCCTAGTAAAGCCCCAATAACATTCAGATATGATTGCTCAGACTTGCCTTCAACCTGTTTTTCGGTGCGGAGCTTGGATTGATTGAAATAGTTGTTTTCGATCGCCCAATCAAGCCAATCTGGTGGTGATCCTTTTGATAGTGCCCAACTAATAAAATATTCAGGTGTGGCTCTCGACGGATGATTGCCGCTTTCCCATAGGCGCTCATAAGATTCATGTCTTCGTACGTGACTTGAGCCACTTCGAGGGTCTCCCTCAAAGCCATCAATAGTTTTCAAAAATTTAATTATTCGAATTGGCTCATCATATATGTTTTGATCGAAGTCAAAAAGGGTTTCAGGACTCAATCCAGATAAAAGCATTAGACCTTCCTCTTGCTTCCATGTGTCGTGTTTAAACCAATCGTGAAGGATTATCGGCACACCACGTCTGGACTCAATTTCTTCAAGATGTACAGCCATACTTTCTTGAAATTTAGGATCATTCATTGTTGCTGACATTGCGAGCGCTCTTTTGCGCATTTCCGTAGTTGGATTTTCGCTTTTTTCTTTCATTGAAAACCAAAAATTTGGCAGATGCTGATCAGTTTTTTTTAGCCAGTTTAAGAAATCATTTTTTTGAACGCAGATGTTTTCGAGGACGGTTTGAATTGGTACCGAACCCTTAAAGGCATATCCATAAAGAACAAATCCACGAATTGCGTCCCAATATTTTTTCTTAAAAATTAATTCTCCGCCATACTTAGAATAACAAACTCCATATTCTCCGTTTTCTTTTAGAAATTCCTCTTCTTCCTCTTGTGTATCTAGTACGGACATATCGATGTACGGGTCAATAACTTTGAGATTCTCAGCAAAAATTTCAGTTAGTAAGACCAACCGTAAATTTTCTTTGTCGGTTTCCTCTTCCCATCGATACAAAATATCATCCAGTGAATATGCTGTAATCAAGTGTTTCATTTATGCCCCTTTGCCCTTTAATCTGAAAACCACGCCAGCAAGCAAAAGGGGCAATGCTTGTTTTCGCTCCGTCGAGCTAGGCGCGGTTAAACTTGAATTGTTAAGCTACAGACTTCCTAAACTGTCCAGTAATGACTTTACCATTCCCCAATTGATCGAGATAGTCCGCCCAGTGCTGCATCATCTTTTTGCGTTCTTCGATAAACTTGGCGCGATCATAGGCACTTGCAACTTTATCTTCGTGGGCGTGGGCTAACTGCCTATCCACGATCTCGTGGCGATAGCCTAGCTTTTCTTTGAGTGTGGTCATTGCCAAGGCTCTAAAGCCGTGCGTGGTCATCTTGCCTTCATAGCCCATGCGATTTAGTGCCATGCGTATCGCATCGCCGCTCATGGGCTTTTCGTGGTTGCGTTGGTTGGGGAATAGATATTTGCTGCCACCTGTGAACTTGTGCAGCTCTCGCAGTAGCTCTATTCCTTGGCGCGATAAGCAAACGTGGTGATTAGTTTGGTCTGGGTTGGTGACGCGCTTGCCCATTTTCATGCGCTGCCATGGGATGATCCATTCGCCTGTTTCTAGATTGATCTCGCTCCATGGGGTTGTTCTAAGCTCGCTACTTCGGACAAAGATCAACATCATCAAGTGAATAGCGATGCGGGTAGGGAAGTAGAGACGGGCGTGATTCTCTTTTAGTGTAGCGAGGAAAACGGGAAGTTCATCGGGTGATATGGCGGGGAAGTGCGTTGATTTAACGGGCTTTAACACTTCTTTGAGGTCTGCTGCTGGGTTTTTGTTGTCGATGCCAATCTGGTTGGCATAGCTGAAAACACGCGCGCAGGTTGCCTTTAAACGATGCGCTACTTCTGCCGCGCCGCGATTTTCGACTTTGCGTAGGGCATCGATCACATGTTTGTGGGTGATCTTGGCAATCGGTAAATGTCCGATTTCTGGGAAGATGTCTTTCTCTAGTCGATTAATGGTTTCACGCGCGGTTGATTCGCTCCATGAACTTAAGCGGGTGTTATGCCATTCCCGTGCGACTTTTTCAAAGGTATTGCCCATCGCTTCGATAGTCTTTTGTTTGGTTTCTTCGCGCTGCTCCGCTGGGTCTTTGCCTGCTGCAATGAGTTTTCTAGCTGCATCGCGTTGATCTCTTGCGTCTTTTAGGCTGACATCGGGATATTTGCCAAAAGATAATCGATTTTCTTTGCCGTCCGCTTTGCGGTACTTCATGCGCCATAGCTTTGCGCCTTTGGGCGTGATTTCGAGATATAAGCCGCCGCCGTCTGATAGCTTGAAGGTTTTGCCAGTGGGTTTGGTGTTTAACACCTTGGTTGGGCTTAGTGGTTCAATGATCTTAGGCATTTTGGGGGCATGAGGTTGGGGGCATTTCGAATATGCCCCCAAGTGTGCCCCCAAGACTACTGGATGTCAACGAACACTAAAAACGCTTAAGAAACAAAAAACCCGCATCAGCACTGGGCTTGAGGCGGGTTCGGTGGACGCTTTTGGACGTCTTAAAACATGTTCTTGGCGGAGAAAGGGGGATTCGAACCCCCGGTAGGCTATGAACCTACGCACGCTTTCCAGGCGTGTGACTTAAACCACTCATCCATCTCTCCGAATTCGTCAAACGCCTTTAATTGCTTAAAGCCATTTGGGAAGCTCGAAAGTATAGCAGAGATTGTTTTGACGGTAAATGCAAAAATACGGAGTTTCTGGGGATTTGCTGGTGTTTCTTACATTGAGTACTCAATTTTGTCATGGGCAAAGGCTATAATCTCGCTCCATGAACTTATTAAAAACACTGGCTGCAATTAGCAGCATGACTATGTTGTCGCGTATTACGGGTTTGATCCGTGACATATTGTTTGGCGCTTATTTTGGCGCAACGGCGATGATGGACGCCTATGTACAGGCATTTAAAATTCCGAATTTTTTTCGCCGCTTATTTGCAGAAGGTGCCTTCTCCCAAGCCTTTGTGCCGATTCTTGCCGAGTATCGTAATAAGAGTTCGGATGCTGAAGTTAAAGAATTGGTCGATCACGTCGCGACTGTGTTGGTGTGGGCTTTGTTATTTACCTGCGTGATCGGTGTGATTGGTGCTCCTGTCTTGGTACTGATGTTTTCTTCTGGTTTTTGGGGAACGCCGAAGTTTGATCTGACAGTCAATCTTACTCGTATCATGTTTCCGTATATTGGCTTCATGTCCTTGGTTGCGCTGTCTAGTGGTATCTTGAATACTTGGCGCCGATTTAAAATTCCTGCTTTTACGCCAGTCTTACTTAATCTTTGTTTTATCGTCGCAGCTTACTTTTCCTTAGCTTGGTTCGGAAAAGAGAAGCAGATTTATGCATTGGGTTTTGCCGTTTTCGTTGGTGGCTTGCTCCAGTTGGCGATACAAATTCCCTCCTTGATACAAATTGGTATGTTGCCGCGAATTTCTTGGAATCCTGCATTTGCTTTGCGCGATCCTAAAGTTCGTCGTGTGTTGAAACAGATGGGGCCGGCAGTGTTGGCGGTATCTGCGACGCAAATCAGTATCATGATCAATTCAACTTGGGCTTCATTTCTGCCTGACGGTAGTGCGTCTCAATTGAATTTTGCGGATCGCTTGATGGAATTTCCTTCAGCGATGTTGGGCGTCGCACTCGGGACGGTTTTACTGCCTAGCTTATCGGCAGCCAAAGCGAATGCGGATAAAACAGAGTATTCATCCTTGCTTGATTGGGGTTTGCGCTTAACCTGTTTATTGGCGTTGCCCGCAGCGGTTGGCTTGCTGACTTTGTCGGATGCTTTAACCGCGACCTTATTTCATAATGGTAAATTTGATGCCCATGCAGTGAATGAAACGGCCAAAGCGGTTGCTGCTTATGGGGTAGGTTTAACAGGCTTAATCTTGGTGAAAATCTTAGCGCCAGGTTTTTATGCTCAACAAGATATCCGCACGCCTGTCAAAATCGCTTTGATCGTTTTAGTCATTACGCAAATCATGAATGTCTTGTTTGTGCCATTCATACAGCAAGCTGGTTTGGCCTTGTCGGTGGGTTTGGGTGCGTGTGTGAATGCAGGGATGCTTTACTACGGATTACGGAAGCGTGAGCTATACGTGCCTTCAGCCGGATGGTTGAAGTTCTTTGTTAAATTGGCTGTGGCTTTGTTGTTGATGGGGTTGGTTGGTTTTGGATTGGCTTCGCAACTCGATTGGATTGCATTGCAGAGTAATCGATGGATAAGAGCTGCCTATATGGGCGGCGTGATTGTCACTTGTATGTTGGTGTATTTCAGCTCTCTATTTGTGATGGGATTTCGCTTGCGTGATTTTAGAAAAGTTTCGCGCTAGTTCATTATTTGTAACATTAGATGTTCCCCAAACAAAAAAGAGAAGCTCAGCTTCTCAGATCGCTGACAAACCCCGTCTTTTATTAAAAGCGGGGTTTTTTATTGGGTAATGATTGCGTCTCTAGTAGGCACTTTAAAAATAAAAGAACTTCGCCACGTATTTTTCAAACGAAGACTCAATGCCTTCCATAGTCGCCATAGGTGCTTTGCT
>NZ_JACOFW010000118.1 GCF_014284305.1 Affinundibacterium seohonense | reverse complement strand
GCTTTGAGATGGGTGCTATCGCTGTAAAAGACACGTCCACCAATAAGTCCATGTCCAATCGCTTGTTCAACGATGGTGTCGAAGATGGTTTGTTCTATATCGGTACCAGCAAAACGACGACGGCGATTCTGCGATAGCGTCGAGGCATCTGGAATTTTATCAGTCAGTCGTAAGCCGAGAAACCAGCGATAAGCGACATTGACTTCAATCTCCCGAACAATTTGGCGCTCGGATCGGATGCCGAACAGATAGCCAAT
>NZ_JACOFW010000117.1 GCF_014284305.1 Affinundibacterium seohonense | reverse complement strand
TACAAGCATCGTAAAGAGACGGTCGAACGGAGCTTCGCCGATGCGAAGCAACTACATGGTCATCGTTACGCGCGCTTTCGTGGATTAGCCAAGGTCAAGGCGCAAGCGCTGCTCGCTGCGGCATGCCAAAACATGAAGAAAATGGCGAGTTTATTAGAAAAGGCCCTGCGCCTTTCTTTATCGTCTTATTTGACTCAAGCAAAGCACCTATGGCGACTATGGAAGGCATTGAGTCTTCGTTTGAAAAATACGTGGCGAA
>NZ_JACOFW010000116.1 GCF_014284305.1 Affinundibacterium seohonense | reverse complement strand
AGATCTATAACTGACCAAAGTTATAGGGACAAGCCTTACGGGCAATTAGTACTGGTTAGCTTAATGCATTACTGCACTTCCACACCCAGCCTATCAACGTCCTGGTCTCGAACGACCCTTTAAAGAGCTCAAGGCTCTGGGAAGTCTCATCTTAAGGCGAGTTTCCCGCTTAGATGCTTTCAGCGGTTATCTCTTCCGAACATAGCTACTCGGCAATGCCACTGGCGTGACAACCGATACACCAGAGGTTCGTCCACTCCG
>NZ_JACOFW010000115.1 GCF_014284305.1 Affinundibacterium seohonense | reverse complement strand
CGGAGTGGACGAACCTCTGGTGTATCGGTTGTCACGCCAGTGGCATTGCCGAGTAGCTATGTTCGGAAGAGATAACCGCTGAAAGCATCTAAGCGGGAAACTCGCCTTAAGATGAGACTTCCCAGAGACTTGATCTCTTTAAAGGGTCGTTCGAGACCAGGACGTTGATAGGCTGGGTGTGGAAGTGCAGTAATGCATTAAGCTAACCAGTACTAATTGCCCGTAAGGCTTGTCCCTATAACTTTGGTCAGTTATAGATCT
>NZ_JACOFW010000114.1 GCF_014284305.1 Affinundibacterium seohonense | reverse complement strand
AAGAGCCTCATTTTTGTATGGAGGCTACAGGTGTTTATTACGAAGCATTAGCCAACTATTTAGTGGATGAGAAGTACAAAGTCTCCGTCGTAAATCCTGCTCAAATTGCTGCTTTTTCTGGTAGCGCGTTGAGCCGAGTGAAGACAGATAAAACTGATGCAAAACTCATTGCACGTTTCTGCCAAGCGATGCAACCACCACTATTTACGCCACTTCCAGCCAATATTCGTCAGTTACAAGCATTAGTTCGTCGTCTAGAATCACTGAAAGATA
>NZ_JACOFW010000113.1 GCF_014284305.1 Affinundibacterium seohonense | reverse complement strand
TATCTTTCAGTGATTCTAGACGACGAACTAATGCTTGTAACTGACGAATATTGGCTGGAAGTGGCGTAAATAGTGGTGGTTGCATCGCTTGGCAGAAACGTGCAATGAGTTTTGCATCAGTTTTATCCGTCTTCACTCGGCTCAATGCGCTACCAGAAAAAGCAGCAATTTGAGCAGGATTTACGACGGAGACTTTGTACTTCTCATCCACTAAATAGTTGGCTAATGCTTCGTAATAAACACCTGTAGCCTCCATACAAAAATGAGGCTCTT
>NZ_JACOFW010000112.1 GCF_014284305.1 Affinundibacterium seohonense | reverse complement strand
TGGTCGAAGGCAATGATCTGGTCTACACCGTCAGCTTAAGCGCAACCACAACTGTGGCGTCCACTTATGCTTACAACTTAGGCGGTGGTACAGCAACAGCCGGTGCCGATTACAACAGCACAGCCACGTTCAGTAATGGTGTGACCTTAGTCGGTGGCAGCCTGATCGTTCCAGCCGGCGTTAGTACCTTCACGGTCACCGTCGCCACAATCAATGACGCCATCGTCGATTCCGCGTCCCCAGAATCCTTACCATTGGTGATCGGTGGTGTAA
>NZ_JACOFW010000111.1 GCF_014284305.1 Affinundibacterium seohonense | reverse complement strand
CTCAAGCGCTTTACTGTGCCGACAATGGTCGTCCCGCGTTTGATCCGGTTTTGCTTTTTAAGATGCTTTTTATTGGCTACCTGTTCGGCATCCGATCCGAGCGCCAAATTGTTCGGGAGATTGAAGTTAATGTCGCTTATCGCTGGTTTCTCGGCTTACGACTGACTGATAAAATTCCAGATGCCTCGACGCTATCGCAGAATCGCCGTCGTCGTTTTGCTAGTACCGATATAGAACAAACCATCTTCGACACCATCGTTGAACAAGCGATTGGA
>NZ_JACOFW010000109.1 GCF_014284305.1 Affinundibacterium seohonense | reverse complement strand
AGACTTATTACGAATTGTGAACGTACGACACAACGAAGCAGGAGAGAAAAATGAAGAACGAAAATTAAATGCAATGAATTTGCAAGTTGGACTTGACATGCATCATAGAAGGGCGGGTGCAACCCGCGCCGCCAAAAACTAATGCAAGCGAGCTCGATCTAAGGAGCCTGTGAATAAATTTGTGTAAATGTCCACGGTCTATTAACCTCTCGAGCGAGGAATTACCGATGGACATTTTAATGGATAGAGAAAAACTGAAAGCTTTGGCAAAAGAGCTTGCCAAGGATATC
>NZ_JACOFW010000011.1 GCF_014284305.1 Affinundibacterium seohonense | reverse complement strand
TGCCTTCAATATTCCTATGATCTGTGTTTCTGTAAATCTGCTTTTACGCATTTCTGTTCTCCTTTGGCACATAAGTTTGCCTCAAGAACTCTAGTTATGCATGGCTTGATTTTACGGGATGGTTACACACGGATATCACAGAGTCACTTCAAACCCGCTGTTTCCTTGAGATAGATCTGACGACTTTGTCTGCATTTTTATGCAACGTAAACACAACATACACAGGACGAATTGATACAAATTAAATTTGTATTTTCTTAAAAATTGCCGATGCAGTCACAACTTTTACCCAGCACTACAAAATTTTAATTTTCATAATTAAGGAAATCCCCCTATTTATTTTGCTTGCAGGATGAGCGCCTCACGTTTGCAATTTGCCTTATTTTTGAGCAATCGTGGCTGCTAGAATCGGTGGCCATTTATTTTTTGGTGGTGTTTTAAATTGAAAATGGGGAATTACTTAACAGCAATACATAAATTAATAATTAGGGGACTATATGAAAAACATAAAAAATCGACAGCAAGTAATCATCGCTACGCTGATCGCACTTACTGGCAGCAGCTCGATGCTTGCCTATGCAGCAGATGATAAAAAAAATGAAGGCTGGCGCATCGAACAGCGCCAAAAGTGGGCGGCGGATATTCGCGGCCTATCAAAAGAGCCGAATGCGCGCAGCATGCGCGAACGCGCGGTCGGCTTGCTCAAACTGCGATCAGCAGAACGCAGTGCCATCGCCACCGCAGCGGGAGAAACCTGGACAGAAATGGGACCATCGGCGATGAATATGACCGGCTGGTCGTTTGGTAAAGTTTCTGGTCGAAACAATGCGATTACGCCTCACCCTACCGATGACAATATTGTGTATTTCGGTGCTGCCGCGGGCGGTGTTTGGAAAACTACGAATGGCGGTACCAGCTGGACACCGATCTTTGATCAAGTCGGTACCTTGCCTATCGGGGCGATCACGATCGATCCGAATAATGCCAATCGTGTCTGGGTCGGGACCGGTGATAAGAATCAAGGTTGTTTAGGTGCTTACTTAGGGCAAGGTGTTTCCTTAAGTAGCGACGGCGGGCAAACCTGGACCAACAAAAATGGCAGTGGCAGCACTAATATGCCATTGAGTATTGTCAACAGTGTGGCGATCTCTTCTACCAATAGCAGTCAGGTGTTAGCGGGTGGCTATGGCGCCTGCGATGCCTCTGGCCAATTGGCAAATGGTGGCGTGTATCGAAGCGCCAATGATGGTACGAGCTGGACCAAGGTGCTGTCCGGTAAAGTTGAAGATATCGTTTTTGCTCCCGGTACCAACACCGCCTATGCATCTGTGCAAGGGACAGGCGTGTACAAGTCGACCGATGGTGGTGCAACATGGGTCAACGCCAGCACTGGCATTACGGCAGCAGCGGGTCGCATGCGCATTGCCATGGCACCAAGCAATTCTTCCATTTTGTACGCCCTCAATGGCAGCAAATTATTTAAAACCACCAATGGCGGAACCAGCTGGACTTCCGTTAACACCGCTGCTTGCGAAGGTCAATGTACTTACAATCAAGCATTGGCAGTTAACGCTACGGATCCAAACAAAATCCTAATTGGTAGTATCCGCTTTGCCGTTTCTACCAATGGTGGCTCGACCTTAAGCTATCTGACAGCCAACTGGGGAACCGGTCAAAAAGTACACCAAGATACGCATGTATTGGTCTGGTCGAAAAATAATCCGAACCGCTTCTGGGTCGGTAGTGACGGGGGTATCTGGCGCAGTGATGATGGCGGCACCAATTACATCAATATGAACGCCAACTTGAATGTCACGCAGTTCTATGACATCGCTGTTGATTTCTCAAACGGCGACAAAATGTTTGGCGGTGCGCAAGATAATTCCTCCTCCGGTCGCACGACGACCACGGTATGGGGTTTAACTTATGCCAGTGGGGATGGCTTTATGAATGCCATCGATCCCTCCAATCCTAACGTAGTGTTACAGACTAGCTATCCGAATGGCGGCTTTCCTTCGGTTGTGCGTTCTACCACCGGTGGTGGTGCGAATAGCTTCAATAGTCTAAGCACCAGTGGGATCACCTCTTCCAACAACTTTCCATGGGTCACGCCACTGGCGACTGCTGGTAGCAAGGTTTGGACCGCTTCTGACGCCGTCTACGTAGGCACGACTTCAGCGGGTAGTTTTAGCTGGTCTAAGCTCACTGGCGCATTAGGTGGCGCGGCGTCGGTGCTGACTCCAAAACAATCTGGCTCTAGCTATGTTCTGTATGTTGGTACCGAAGCAGGTAAGGTCTTTTACAGTAGCAATGCTGGCGTCGCCAATGCAACGTTGACGAATGTCACAGGCAATATCGCCGCAGGTCGTATCTCCGATATCGCCATCGATCCGAACAATAACTTACGGGTGTTTGCGACACGTTCGAATTTCACTGGTACGCATTTGTATCGCTCGACCAGTGGCGGGAATACTTGGAGTGCAGTCGGTAACGGCTTACCAGCTGTGCCAGCCCATACTGTCGCGATTGATCCACTCAATACGCAACGTATTTTCGTCGGTACCGATATTGGTGCTTACGAAAGTAATGATGGAGGTGATAATTTCGTGCCATTCAATACTGGCTTACCGCTAGGTGTAATTGTGCAGGATCTGGAAATTAGCGGTAGTCCTCACACCATGGTGGCGGCAACCTATGCGCGTGGTGCCTGGAAAGTGAATTTGTCTGGTTCTAACAATGTGCCGCCAGTGGCTGGTTTCAGCTCGACAGCGAATTTGTTGAATGTCGCGTTTACTAGTTCTAGTACCGACTCTGATGGCTCCATCGTGTCCTACTCTTGGAATTTTGGCGACAACAGCACCAGCAACGTCCAAAATCCTAGCAAAACGTATGCTGCGGCTGGTACCTATAATGTGTCTTTGACCGTCACTGATGACCGTGACGCCACCAATACCATTACTAAAGCAGTGACGGTCACCGCGGGTAATCAGGCGCCAGTAGCGAATTTCAGCTCGAGTGTTGCAGGATTGACGGTAAACTTTACCGACAGCAGCACGGATGCCGACGGCACGATTGCTTCACGTAGCTGGAATTTTGGCGATTCGACCACTAGCACTGTACAAAACCCGACCAAAACTTATACTACGGCGGGTACTTATACAGTGACATTGACAGCGACCGATAACAACGGTGCCACCAACAGCATCAACAAATCTGTGACGGTTACGGCAGGTGCATGCTCCGGTACGGCGATCCAAGGCAATTTCACAGGAGCCACAGGTCAAAGTCAGATTCAACCAGGCGGTAGCTACTATCAATCCACAGTCTCAGGCGTCCACAAGGTTTGCTTAACTGGACCTGCTGGTACTGACTTTGATATCTACCTAGATAAATGGAACGGAAGTACTTGGGCTCAAGTTGGTGTGAGCGAAAGTGGGACGTCAACCGAGTCCATCAATTACAACGGTACTGCTGGCTATTACCGTTATCGCGTCGTGAATTATGCTGGTGTCGGTGCATACACTATGACTTATTCCAAGCCATAATGCAGTCAGTTAGGCGTCAGTAAAAGAACGGCGTTCAGTATTTATCTGAACGCCGTTTTTGTTTAAGTACCTATGTTCGCTGCTCACGCCACCACAAACACAAAAAGGCGAACATACTCAGTAAAACAAGAGGCCAAATCACGACATGTGAACGACGTTTTTCGACTGACTCAGGTAGACGATGTGCATATTGTTCGGTTGCGACTTGTTTGAGGTACCGCTGCCAAGTTGGCCAATCCTTATTCGCAAACACATATAACGAGCCTTGCGCCTGTACCTTGTCTTTTGCTCCCAGCTTATCTTCGCTTGTTTGCCAGCGATGCCAGCCAGCACTCACTGGCCACCAGGCGACACAATGCGCTTCGGCACGATAGCCGACTGGTTGCATCTGCAGGTGGACAGGCCTTGTTTCATTTTCTGACGTCAGCGTCATCATGCGATATTCGAGACCTCGCCCACACAAGCCTGTCCGTTGTCCCACTAGGGAGATTGTCTGTCCCAAGTTATCAAGTTCAAGCTGCCATTCCTGTGCACTGTTGACTCCACTCGCGTCCAAGATCGTCTGCCACCACTGCTTCACTTTCTGTGGCTCACTAATCATCGCCTGATGCCAATTACTGACGGCCAACCATACGATCTTTCCTTGTTGCCAGTCACGTTGCGCCATCACACTACGTCCGCTGGCTTGTTCCTGCACACTACGCCAAGCAGTATCGGTCACAGGCATCGGCGTCCAGTCCGTCGAGGTCAAGGTCAGACCTTGTGAAGTGGCTAGTTCAGTCGCTTCAGCCTTACGCAAACGTAGACCCAAGGCCGATGACCAAATCGCTGGCTGTTGTGCATTGGCACCGAGTATGAGTAAGGTCGCGCCGGATCCAATCTGCTCAAGTAACTGGCTCCGAGCGGCCACAGGCAACTGTTCAAAATAGGCAGCGTCTTGTACGTACAGCGCGGGTTTGTCCATCGTTTGACGGGCATTTTCTTTACGGTTGATCCCCTTACCCAATTGTGTTTGCCACGCCAATACCGCGTCACTTTGCACCAATAAGGTATTGAGTGCCTGCAGATCAAATGAGGCAGCGGCAAATCGGCCCTGTACTTGCAAAGGCGGTATTTGCACGATCTCCAAAGGAATCGGTCCTTGATCGATCACGCGATCGGCCTGATCTAAAACTCTCGCTTGCAACACCAAACGCTCAGCAACAGGAGGCAGCCAACTCAAGGTCACAGAGGTTTCTGTGCTCTTTTGTTCGGCAAGAATTTGTTGGTTTGCGGCTAGCAATTGCACTCGCCAGCTACCTTTGTTTTGAGGTCGATCAACGCGCAATTGAAACAAGCGTCCATAGGCCAGTTGCTGCGGAAACTGTAAATGCAAGATCTCACCTGCCGGCATGGTATCGCGTTGCCACAGCAATTTTTTAGCAGGCAAGTCTTGCCACTGACTGGCAAACAAGCCATCGCCTTGCAGCACCAATTCATTCGATGCTTGCAAGTCCAAGCGCAAATCACTCATGGAAGGCAAGGGCTGACGACTATCAAGCAAGCGGCTAGTGACCGCAACTTGCTCGATACGCACTTGTAGCAGCATCACAAAAAGGGGTAAAGCTGCACACAAGACCAATATAGCATCGAGTTTGCGTGCTTTTCGCCAGTATAAATACGCGGAACCCACAGCCGTGATTAACAACAGCAGCAAAAGCAAGATGGTCAGCGTCGATACCGGAGCTATGGTCATCACTGTGCCTCTCTCTTGCTTGGTAAGTTGGTCGGTCGGCTGGATTCCCAACGCTGTTCAAACTGGCTTGGCTTCTTGGGCGTAAATACGGGTCGTGCTTGTAGGCGCATCGTGTCGGCTTGTATCCCTTGGCGCAACCAGGCCGCCAAGACGGCGCGACAAGGCTGACAACCGTCGGCAACGTCTTGCACCGCTGCTTGTGCCTGTAAGCGTTGACTATCGACTGGCAGTTGTTGGGCAATAAAAGCACGCGCCTCTGGCATCCATAAGGCGGGTAGCGCCGCGCCAGTGCCCAAAGCTTGCAATAATTCTTTGAGCGACGTGGTCACTGGATCTTCCCACTCTGCTTGGTTTCTGAGCTGACTACGTACTTCCAAAACATCACCACTCAAGCGTTTTTCTTCCTTGATCGCGGGTGGCGTGAAGGCGGCTTTGTGCAGGTAAATTCGATCGGCCTGTTGCAATTGCTTAATTGCCTCTAAGGCTTTGTTCTCCGCAGGTAATGCCGCTTTTGGGGTGATTGCCCGCAGCGATTTTTCGGCATCCCACATGGCGACCAAGGCGCGTCGCAATATCTTTTTGGTTGCTTCATCGAACAAGGTCGCATTCTCCTCCTGATCATGCGCGTGTCCATATTGGGCTGCCCAATCAGTGCCGGGTTTTTCATTCGCGTGATCGTCATCGGCATGCTCGTCGCCAAAGAGGCTAGACTCTTCTCCCAAAAAACGTCCATAACGGCGTCGTAAGGCGGCCTGATCGTTGGCGATCACTTCGCTACGATTGCGAATTAGCGATGGTGAGAGCTTGGGATTAGCAGCGATGTCTGCCACCAGTTGTTCGGTATCGATAATAATCTGACGCTGACTACGCAGAGATTCCGGCTTTGCCAAAACGGGAAGCACCGACAATTCATCCTCCACTGCATCTGGCGCTGGCAGACGTATGGTGTAGGTGGGCGAACGAACCACGTGCGGATTGTTGGCGGCATTATCGGTAGCGCGAACAAAGAAATACAATTCATCGCCCGGCTCCATACCCAATTCACTCAAACTCCAACGCTTTTGCCAATCGCGGCGGCGTTTATCCGCACCTTGCGGCAAAGGCACTTCCTTGTCACTGAAACGTATATTCTCCCCACTGCCGCGTGCCAGTGTTAAATGCAAGCTCGCGTTCGTCACCTGATAGTCATCGCGCACTTGCACTTGCATAGCAACGCTGTTGGCATTGGTGGCCAAAACTTGCAGGAGTTCGAGTGGTTCTTTCAAGCTAATCTCCGGTTCTTGATCCAACTGTACCGTGACAGTGAAGCGCTCTTGTTTGACATCCGCACTCCAGGTCCAAAACACGGTTTCGCTCGCTTGCCATTCAGCGCACACTTGTGATCCTGTTTGAACAAAATTGAGCTCTTGTCCATTGCTAAGGCGTATAGATTGCGCTTGCGACTGGGTTTGCAACTCTTGTGGCTGCAGTGGCTGCAATATGCACCAACGAATTTGACTATGTTCAGGCACTTGCATGGCCTTGGCTTCGCTTTGAAAGGCGGCAATCTGCGTATAAGCTGGTGGACTGACATGCATTTGTAATGCGCTTAGGCCATGCTGTGGAGCAGGCAAGGGCATCGCTATCTTGGCTGGTACAGTGACGGCAGGTTGGAAAGCAAATACCAGTGCAGCAAGCGCCCAACTAAGAGCAAGATAAACACGTTGCCAAGCTAATACCGTACTGGCTAGTTGTCGAAGACTTGTCGGCGTAATCAAGTGACTAAGGCGCGTCGCTAAACGTGCTCTTTGCAACGAGGCTAGAGCAGTCTGTTTATCGGGCTCTGACAGCAGCCTAGTACTATCTTCTAACTCGGGAAATTGCGCATCCAGCCATGTCACATAGTGTCGTTTAGTCTGTCGCCACAAAAACAAAGCCTCCACGACTAGCAAAGCAGACGCTACGGCGATGCCGATGGGCGATGCCAATATGATCCACGGTGCCACAAAGGCGACATAAACCATACTGCGACGACGCAATATTTGCCAATACAATTGACTCGGTAGCTGATCAAGAACGACGGACATGGGCCAAGCTCCGTTCTAGCAGAAACAATATCAGTAACACGTACAGGCAATACGTCGATGAAACAGCATCAAGCGCCTTTAAAGACAGCGGTGCCGTTGGATTCGTCTTCACCTCTTGCGATTGCAACGGCGTCGTGGCGACATAACGTGAACGCCAGGCTTCATACAATTTTTTTGCATCTTGAACGTTTTGCAATGGCCAATCATGACTTTGATCGACGGTCCACAATTGCCCGTCCTTATGTAGCCTAAGGCCAATGTGCAAGGCTTGCAAAGATGAATTCGCTGGAGCATTTGTGCCAGTCTGCGCGGGCTTGGTAGCTATCGTCTGCCATATTAAAGGCGCGCTCCAATCCGATGTCATGGGAGAGATCTGATCCCAAACCGCGATGGCTGTGCGGGCATCGAGCTTATCGTTTAAGGCAAAGGTATAAGCGCCAACACCAGCCTCTTCAAATGCTGAAAACAGGCGACGCCATTGTTCCATGCGCGCGCTATTGACTGCCACATGAATGGTCGATCGCGGCATCACTGGCTTGGCCGAAGGTGGTGCAACACGCACTGTTAGCGTATGCCGCACATCTGGTTTTTGTCCGTTCATGCGCACATATCCGGTGGGTGCCAACACTAACCAACGTGCGTCTTGATGCCACTGTGCTTGCTGCTGCTCTAGCCAAAACAGCACATTATCGGTATCGACATCGCAGGTATTAGCAGCGCAAAATGTCATCTGCTTGGCCTTTGTAAAGCCAGTCTCTTGCAAAGTTTGTTGGACCCATTGCGGATCCAACTCTGGGCTAATCAACACGGTATCACCACGCCAACTCGCAACCACACCAGCGAGCATGGCCAACATGGTCAGCAACATCACACAACGCAAGAGCAACAATAGCAGATCACGCCAACGCCACACTCGCAATAACTGTGGTGGCGCCGCTGGCAGAAATTTTGTCGTCGCCAGGGTTTGCATTTGCTGGGTTTGACGACGTTGACGATGCCACCAAATCGGTAATCCTACTAGCGGCAATAATAGCCACCACAGCGGCGACAGGCTCAGCATACTCATCTGCGTCCCGCCAGACGTAGCCAACTGCGCACCACTTTCGCAATATCTTGTTCGATATTTGCTGCCAGATAGGGAATATCGGCACGCTTCATTTCACTGCGTATTTGCTGGTAATGTGACTCATAGGCTTGTTGATAGTGGTGCTTATTTTCTGCCGTGAAGGCAGCGGTCTGCGTTGGCTGTTCAGGGTCACAATAAGTTGATTGCAAGGGGAAATCGGCTGTGCGTTCTGCCTGCGTGTGCAAGCTTAATGCACGCACATCGTGGCGCATTTTACGTAAGCGCAATAAACTCTCGCCGCTCGCCGATGGCCAATCCAAAAAATCACTGACGGCAAATAACAAACTAGGCGCACGCACAAATTGCAACTGGGCTTGCATTGAAACGGCATCGGGCAAATGGGCTTCAGCCTTGGTTCTATTCAGATGTGCCATGACGCGATGTAGTTGTCGCGGTCCGCGTAATATGGGCGTAATTTGCAAGCGTCCTTGATTCGCCACGATCAAGCCAAAAGCATCACCTTGACGCTGCGCGACAGCGGCAATACAGGCGAGTACGGCGCGCGCATAAACTAATTTACTGACATCAGGATACACATGGCTAGTTTCTCCCATAGAAGCACTGGCATCGAGCCACAACCAGATGGCCACATGACTATCCCGTTCTGCTTCGCGTACATAATAACGATCATTACGCGCGAGTAATTTCCAATCAACGCGCCGCCATTCATCACCCGGCGCATATGCCCGATACTCAGAAAATTCGACACCAGCGCCACGCTCGCGACCAGCATGCAAACCATGCCCCAATCCTGCCAACACGTGACGAATGATGAGGTCGAGATCCTGGCTATGTGCCAACAAATAATTGGTGTCGATCATGAGACAGATGTTCTAATCGATGGCGATGTCTTTGCGCAAGGCGTCTAAAATTTCAGCAATATCGATACCGTCTGCTTCCGCCTCAAAATTACGAATGACTCGATGTGCCAACACGGGTAATAACATCGCCGCGATATCATCGCGAGTGACTGCCAATCGGCCATGCATCAGCGCACGCGCTTTCGATGCCAACACCAACGCCTGTCCAGCACGTGGACCGGCACCCCAGCCGACATGCTGTTTGACCGCAGCCACCGTCGTCACTTGTGGGCGGGTTGCACGGATCAAACGTGTTGCATAGCGCAGCAAGTGCTCACCAATTTCAATGTCGCGCACCAACTGCTGTATCCGCAGCAAACTTTCTACATCCATCGCGGCAGTGGCTTCATCCGTACGACTTTGCGTGGTACGAGACACCATCAAAATCTCTTCCTCTTCGCTAGGGTAGACCACATCGATGCGCAATAAGAAGCGATCTAACTGCGCTTCTGGCAATGGATAAGTACCGGCTTGTTCAATTGGATTTTGCGTTGCCAATACAAAAAATGGTTTGGGTAAACGATGTGTATGTCCAGCAAAAGTGACGCAGCGTTCTTGCATTGCCTCTAGCAAAGCAGATTGGGTTTTTGGTGGAGCGCGGTTGATCTCATCGGCCAGCAACACTTGGGTAAAAATCGGTCCCTGCTGGAACCGGAAAACCCGCTGATGGGTGCTGCTATCTTCTTCCAAAATTTCGGTACCAACGATATCCGATGGCATCAAGTCGGGCGTGAACTGCACCCGACGAAACTCCAGATCAGTCGCTTGAGCTAATGACTTGACTAACAAAGTTTTGCCCAAGCCCGGAACGCCTTCCACCAAGGCGTGACCGCCTGCCAACAGACAAATAAGTAGCGAATCAATCACGTCACGCTGCCCAATAATCACTTGCGACATACTATTACGTAGCGCCGTGATTTTGTCGCTAAGCTCAGCAATTTCGGTTTCGTTCCAACTGACTTGCATACTACGCTCCTAAAGCATATTGAATAATATTGACGGCAAAGCGCGTATTGTCGACCGCTAAAAACCGTTTATTTCGAAAATCGTAATCCCACTCACAGCCATAATCTTTATTGCTGTAAAGCAGACGAATCCGGCCTTGCACTTCAATTGCTTTCAAATAATCATGCACCAGATCATCGCCCCAGCCATTGAGTTCAACGCTGGTATTGGGCGGGCCATCAAAGTGAAAAAAACTAGAGTAAAGCGGATGTTTGTTTGAAATTTTCTTTAAGGCTTTAGGGCCAAAAATCGTTGCGATCTCGGCCTCAAACGATTTCGCAAACAAGCCATCAATATCGTGATTGCAATCATCCACAAATAAGAACCCACCACCTTTAATATAGCGCTCCAGATGCTTGCGTTCTATCGGACTCAATTGCACCAGCTTATGTCCGGCCAGATAGCAGAACGGGGCAGTCAGCATCTTTGGATCGGACAAGGCGACGACGCGCTCCACTGTATCGACACGTAAGGTGGTGTATTCCACCAATGAGTTGAGGACATTACTCGGCATGCGAATATCGACGTCCCAGTCGCCTGAGTCGTAGATTAAACGGGTGAAATAGAAATCAAAATTCGACATAACTGATAGACGCAATAAGCTTCAACCCAGAATTTCCATTAGGATTTGTGTTGATAAGGGATGCACTTTTCGAGGTAATTTTGTTACGAATGAGGCGTCAATAGCGAGCTATTGACAACGAAGAGTAGCAAAATTAACCGAAAATGCGCCCTTAGCACACAAATAGCGCTGCAAGCGCGCCTAATGGAAAATCTGGGTTCAATACAAGGTGATCTGACCAAGGGCGTAGTGCACAAGAACAGATCACCACATGCATAAAAACCGACTACACCGCATCCGATAACGACGTAAAGTTAAAGTCGCGCAGTTTCATCGCTGGCACCACGGACTTGCGGCCATCGCCAAACACCTGTGTCTTACCAAGGTCGTCAATATTGTTTAACATCGTCACTGGACTTTCATTGAAACGGAAGTTTTTGATCGGATGTTTGATCTTGCCATTCTCGATGTAGAAAGTGCCGTCGCGAGTCAAGCCAGTGACTAATAAGGACTGAGGATCAACCGAACGGATGTACCAAGTGCGAGTGACTAAAATACCTTTTTTGGTCGAGGCAATCAGCTCTTCGGTGGACTTACTGCCGCCCGCCATAATAGTATTGCCATGCCGTGCTTTTTGCGGCACACCTTGCTTCTTCGCCCAAAAATTCGAATACTGCAATGAAGCGATCTTGCCGTCCTTGACCATGGGGGCGACTTCCCTAGCTTGCATAGACCCGCTGTCCCAAGGATTCACCGGAGCATCAGCATTCCATGGATCAGCCCAGATATTCACCTGTTCATCGAACATTTTTTCGCCGAGGCGATTGCCGCCGCCTTTTTTCGATAGGAAACTTCGTCCTTCATCAGCCTGACGAGCATCGAAGGCATTGAACATGAAGTTCAAAATATCCGAAGACGCTGCTGGCTCTAACACCACCGTATAGCGACCTGGTTCCAGTGCCTTGGCATCGACCGATTTCATGGCTTTTTCGATCGCGACTTCGGAGGCTTCACGCGGGTCAAACAAGCGGACGTCGTTGGCAGAACGCGTCACCCAACCAGAGCCGCGACCGTCTTCGGTACGAGCGGTACAACTAAAACTTAGATTCGATGATTCCTGATAACCGAATACTCCATTCGAATTGGCGATGACTTCAAAGCCCAGCGTATCGAGAAAAAAACCTGCTGCGACTAGTTTATTTTTCTTCGCCAACTGTATGCTTTGCGAGGCCAGCTCGGCGCGATACTCAGGATCAATCGCTGCAGTTGCTTCAAAATAAGTTGGCGTCGCTTTAAATTCTTGCTTACCAACTGCAGGCATAAATTCTGGATTTTCTGGTGCGAGACGGGCAATGTCTTCAGCTCGACGAACCACTTTTTCTAAAGATTTATCGTCAAATTCATTGATGCTAGCCGTGCCTTGGCGCTTGCCAAAAGCCACACTCACCGATAATTGGGTATCTTGATTCAAACCAGCGGTCGATACACTATTTTGTGCGTAACGAATATTGCCAGCGCGACTACCTTGTATCACCACACGGCATTCGTCTGCTTTTGAAAAGCTCATGACTTTGTCACAGATACGCTTGGCTTCGTCTTGGGTCATTTTTTTCATTTGATTTCCTTCTTATCCAATTTTACGTGCTGTGTTGATGACATTGATGGCATTAAAGCGAGTCGTACTGGAGCCGTGCGAGACGGCACTGACCTGACTTGGCTGTCCTTTTCCATCGAAGAAGGAACCACCCATGCGCCAATCGCTCTCATCGCAAATCGCGCTACAGCTATTCCAAAATTCTTGGGTATTTGATTGATAAGCAACGTCTTCGACTGGGCCGATGATCTTGCCATTTTTGATCTCGTAGAACAGCTGTCCACCAAACTGGAAGTTATAACGCTGCTGATCGATAGAGTAAGAACCGCGACCTAAAATATAGATGCCTTTCTTCACATCCTTGACCATCTCGTCTGGCGTCAGCGGGGCTTTACCAGCCGCCAATGACACATTCGGCATACGTTGAAATTGCACGCTGCTCCAACTGTCGGCATAAGAGCATCCATGTGATTCTTTCTCATCAATGATATGCGCTTGATCGCGGGTCGCCTGATAATTGACCAAGACGCCATCTTTGATGATGTCCCAAGATTTACAAGCGACACCTTCATCATCGTAAGCCACCGCACCGAGTGATTGTGGCGTCGTTTTATCAGCGAAGAAATTCACGCGATCAGAACCGAATCTAAACTTCTTAGTCCGCCATTTATCCAAAGTAGCAAAGCTGGTTCCCGCGTAATTAGCTTCATAGCCGAGTACCCGGTCTAATTCCGTCGGATGGCCTACCGATTCGTGTATCGTCAAGAACAAATGATCCGGACTTAACACCAGATCGTACTTCCCTGGCTCTACCGATTTTGCCGATAATTTTTCGCGCGCCTGACGTCCCGCTTCACGCGCTTCTTCGATTACATCCAAAGAATGTTTGTACAAGGTCGCTACACCTCCTGCCGCTTTTACTTTATCTTTGGCATGGGCATCAAAAAATTCAAAACCCATACCAACCGGAGACGATAAGCTCTCGCGGGTGCGGAATTTATTCGTCGCTTTATCAACCGCTGTCGCGGTCATTGGTGCCCATAGTCGATGGATGTCCTGATCGATGTAGGAGCCATCAGTGGAGGCAAAATATTTCTCTTGATTGACTTGGAATAAATTGGATTGCATAAAATTAGCGCCCGCTTCCAGACCAGCACGATTAGCGGCAATCAGCATTTCCGTTTTTTCTTTCACCGGAACATTGCGCCAGTCTTTGGTGAATGGCGTGGCCCACGTCACTTCGCCAACGCCTTTCACTGGTGCCAGACGTACTGGTTCGCTTTGCAAGCGGGCATTGGCTTTCGCAATTGCCACGGCTTGTCGTGCCATCGCTGCCACCGCATCGACTGATAAGTCGTTGGTCGAGGCAAAGCCATACGCACCGCCAGCAATCACGCGTACCCCAACACCCATCGATTCGCTGTTTACGATGTTTTCAACTCGTGTATCGCGCGTGGTTATAAATTGATTGACGTAACGACCTATTCTGACGTCACAGTAACTGGCGCCCGCTTGGGTTGCCGCATTCATCGCTGCATCCGCCAGCGATTTTTTAAATCCCTTGGCAACTGGATTGATCAATTCATCAACACTGATCGCGTGTCCGTAGACAGGTATCACTAAACCTGCGGACGCGATACCCGCTATTTTTAAAAATTCTCGACGTTCCATGACGGCTCCTGAACTTAATTTTTACCAAAAAGTGCCGCTTAAATTACACGGCATCCGATAAGGACGTGAAATTAAAATCTCGCACTTTCATTGGTGGAATCAACATTTGGTAAGGAACTTCATCTCCTGCGATCACGACTGGCTTACCGATTTCTTCGATGTTGTTCAACATCGTCACTGGACTTTCATTGAAGCGGAAATTCTTGATCGGATACATGATCTTGCCGTTTTCAATGTAGAAGGTGCCATCGCGGGTTAAGCCGGTCAGCAAGACTGACTGCGGATCGACCATACGGATATACCAAGTGCGCGTGACTAACACGCCTTTTTTGGTGTTGGCAATCAGTTCGGCAGTGGTTTTATTGGTACCTGCCATGATCATGTTGCCGTGGCTGGCACGTGCGCCGACTTTTTGCTTTTGCGCCCAATAGCGGGAGTATTCCAAAGAGTTGACGCGACCATTCTTGATGACCTCGGTACGTTCACGCGCTAACATCGCGTTATCCCATGGCAGCACGCCAACTTCAGGATGCCAAGGATCGGCCCACACATTGACCTGTTCATCAAAGAGCTTTTCGCCAAGACGATTGCCGCCACCTTTTTTGGACAAGAAACTCCGTCCTTCATCGGCTTGGCGAGCATCAAAGCCGCCTAGCATATTGCCGATCAAATCCGAGGTTGCTGCTGGTTCGAGAATCACGGTATAACGACCCGGTTCCAAGGCTTTGGCATTCAAAGACCGCTTAGCTTTTTCCATCGCCACATCAATCGCTTCACGCACATCAAAACGTCCAGCATCACTGATAGAGCGTTTGATCCAGCCAGAGCCACGTCCATCATCGGTGCGTACGGTGCAAGTAAAATCGAGTCCGGTTTCACGTTGGTAACCAAAGACACCGTTGGAATTGGCGATACTGCTGAAGGAATTACTGTTGGTAAAAAAACCTGCAGCGACTAGATTGTTTTTGCGGCAGGCTTCAATGGTATAGGCCGCAACCTCAGCCCGAAAACTCGGATCGATATCCGACGTTTTTTGATGAAAGGTTGGTGATGCTTGAAAAGCCTGTTTCGCCACCGCTGGCATAAACTCAGGATTTTCGGGGGCGAGGCGCGCCAAATCTTCGGCACGACGAACCACTTTCTCCAGCGATTGATCATCAAATTCATTGATGGTCGCGATACCCTGTTTTTTACCAAATGCGACTGACACCACTAATTGCGTATCGTTAATCACGCCGGAGGTCGAGACGGCATTACGGGCGAAACGGATGTTGCCCGTGCTACCACCACCTAATTGCACATTACATTCATCGGCTTTGGAAAACGACATCACTTTATCGCAGATGCTTTTGACTTCTTCTTGACTGAGTTGTTTCATGATTCGGCCTCCTTAAGCGATCTTACGCGCAGTGTTGATCACATTAATGCCGTTAAAGCGGGTCGTACTCGATCCGTGTGAAACGGCACTGGACTGACTCGGCTGACCTTTACCATCGAAGAAGGAGCCACCAAGTCGCCAATCGCGTTCATCGCAAGTCGCGCTGCAAGCATTCCAAAACTCTTGGGTATTCGATTGGTAGGCGACATCTTCTAGTTGCTCACCGATCTTGCCGTTCTTAATTTCAAAGAACATCTGGCCGCCAAACTGGAAATTAAAGCGCTGTTGATCAATCGAGAACGAGCCATCACCAACAATGTAAATACCTTTTTTCACATCCTTCACCATCTCATCTGGCGTCATGCGTTTTTTGCCTGGTGCCAGCGAAATATTCGGCATGCGTTGGAATTGCACGCTACTCCAATTGTCTGCATAGGAACAACCATGTGACTCGGTTTGCCCTAGCATATGCACTTGATCACGGGTCGCTTGGTAGTTCACCAAGATACCGTCTTTAATAATGTCCCACTGCTTACATGCCACGCCTTCGTCATCGTAACCGACCGCACCCAGAGAACCCGGCACCACTTTGTCAGCGACGATGTTAACGATATTAGAACCGTACTTGAATTTCTTGCTTTCCCATTTATCGATGGTCGCAAAACTGGTACCAGCGAAGTTGGCCTCATAGCCTAACACCCTATCCAATTCGGTTGGATGTCCTACTGATTCATGGATGGTCAACCACATATGTTCAGGGCTGAGCACCAGATCATATTTGCCTGGTACGACCGACTTGGCAGTCAGTTTTTGTTTGGCACTAGCGCCGCAAGCACGGGCATCGGCAATCAGGTCATAAGAGTTTTTGTACAAAGTGGCGACGCCGCCAGCTGCTTTGACTTTATCTTCCGGACGCGCATCCAAATATTCGTATCCCATACCGACTGGAGCTGATAAGCCCTGACGTGAACGGAATTTATTGGTCTTGGTATCGACTGCGGTGGCGCTCAAGGGCATCCAGAAACGATGCACATCTTGATCGATATACGATCCATCGGTAGAGGCAAAGTATTTTTGCTGATTAACTTGGAACATCACCGATTGCATGAAACTAGCACCAGCATCCATACCGGCCTTATTCGCTGCCAGTAATAATTCAACCTTGTCTTTAATTGGCACGGTGCGCCAATCTTTTTTAATCGGCGTCGCCCAGCTCACTTCGCCTACGCCTTTGACTGCCGCTAATCGCACTGGCTCAGTCTGTAATTTCGCATTGGCTTGAGCAATCGCAACGGCCTGACGTGCGGCGACTGCGATACTGTCTGGCGACATATCATTGGTGGCAGCAAAACCGTAAGCGCCATTGGCAATCACGCGGATGCCGACACCCGCCGATTCGGTATTGGCGACGTTCTCAACATTCAAATCTCGGGTGGAAATAAACTGATTCAGATAGCGACCTATCCTAACGTCGCAATAGCTGGCACCCGCACTGGTGGCAGCATTGAGTGCGACATCTGCCAGAGTCTTACGAAATTGCGTGGAAACTGGTTTGAGTAATTCATCCGCAGTAATTGCGCGTCCATAGGCTGGCATCAATAAAGTACCCAGTGCTACGCCGCCCAAACTTAAAAAGTCACGTCTGTCCATATCGTCTCCGCTTATTGTTATGCTGAAAATAATCCATGCAAAATTAGATTCTTAATCGTGCACGCAATGAAAATGATTTGCAATGCAAAATGACCGAACGCCGTGCATTCTTGCACTACCGCCATCATGACCCTAGGATCTGCTTATCCACAAGTCTTTATCAAAGAAGAATAGGACTAAAGTTGAACCAATAAGTTCAAAGTATCATGCGCTAGGCATGCTAGGAAGGGTGACTTGACCCTTCTCGTCGAATATCGAATTGGAAAACTTGTAGGCTTGGATAGCGAATTCTTCAAACTTCGCCAGCGGCAGAGGTTTGCTGTATAAGTAACCTTGATAAGCTCGGCATCCTTGCTCTTCTAGGAAGGCTTTCTGGGCGAGAGTTTCTACCCCTTCTGCGATCACAGACAAGCCTAAGCTTTCTGCCAGCACGATCACCATTTTGGAAATAGCCGCATCATTGGGATCGATCAAGATATCGCGAACGAAGCTTTGATCGATCTTTAATTGATCTAGCGGCAACCGTTTTAAATAGGAGAGGGATGAGTAGCCAGTGCCAAAATCATCCAGTGAAAATCCCACACCACGGGTTTTTAAGGCACTCATTTTGGCGATCACATCTTCAATATTAGAAATCGAGAAACCTTCGGTCAATTCGAGTTTCAAACGATGCGCATTCGCGCCGCTGAGATTCAAGGCATCTAGCACTTGTTCCACAAAATTCTTTTGATGAAACTGGCTAGGGCTGACATTGACAGCAATCGTTAAATCGGCAAATTCTGGACGATTTTCCCATGAGGCTAATTGATTGGCGGCTGTGTATAAAACCCAATAGCCGAGAATAGTAATCAGGCCAGTTTCTTCTGCTAGCGGGATAAACTCTGCGGGAGAAATCATGCCACGTTTTGGATGGTGCCAGCGAATCAAGACTTCGGCCGCAAACAAACGTCCTTCATCAGAAAACTGCGGTTGATAATACAGTTCAAACTGATCGTTGAGCATGGCATCGCGTAAATCTTCCTCCAACTGTGCCCGCTGCGAGACCAAAACTTGCATCTTGGGGTCGAAAAAACGTATGGTGTTACGGCCAGCGGCTTTAGCCTGATACATTGCTAGATCAGCGCGCTTCAACGGCTCGGCGATGGTTTCTGATTTTTCACCGAACAGGGTGACACCGATGCTGGGCGAACTATGGTGTTCATTGACGCCTAGCCAATAGGTTTGATTCAATTCCGAAAGAATTTTAATTGCTACGGTCTCTGCTTGATTGGCAGCATCGAAGGCATTTTCTTCCAGATTTTCCAGCATCACGACGAATTCATCACCACCCAGTCGGGCGACCGTATCACCTTCGCGGGTGCAGCGATGTAACCGCTCAGCCACTTGCTGTAGCAATAAGTCGCCATGGTCGTGACCCAAGGTATCGTTCAGTGTTTTAAAATTATCTAGATCAATAAATAGTAAAGCGCCTTTGCGATCGTGCCGACTTCCAGATGCTAAGGCTTGCTCCAGCCTATCCATTAATAAACGACGATTTGGTAATTGTGTCAGCGGATCAAAAAATGCCAGATTCCGAATTTCATCTTCGGCAGCCTTACGCAGAGTGATGTCGTTAAAAGTCGCAACATAATGCGTAATGACACCAAATTCGTCGGTGACGCTCGAAATATTAATCCACGCGGCGAATTCGGTACCGTCTCGGCGTCGCTCTACGACTTCGCCTTGCCAGGACCCGCGTTCTGCAATACTCGCCATCATGGCACTGAAATTTTCCTCGCCCTTAAAATACTCGTTAAAAAAATTCGGCGGCTTACCAATCAATTGATCAGCGCTGTAGCCAGTGATGTGACTAAAGGACTGATTCGTCCGCAGAATATTCCAGGCAGCGTCGGTCACAAACATACCTTCTTGTGACTCAAAGGCAGTCGCGGCAATTCTTTGGGATTCGGCATGACGTTTACTTTCTGTCACATCATGCCACGCCACGTAGACCGATGGGGCACCGTCAAAATCGATCAGAGCACCTTGCGCCACCACATCAATTGGGCGCCCGTCAACTCGCAAAAATTGAATTTCGTAAGTCTCATTATGCACATCAGCATCGTGAATGCTTTTGATCGTCGTACTATTCAAATGATGAAAAGCCGGATGGACGATGTCGAGAATGGGGCGTCCGATCAATTCACTTGCGGACTTTGCCCCCAGCATTCGTATAGCTGAGGCGTTCACGTAAATCAGCTTGCCCTTACGATGAACATTGATCCCTTCTGGCGACCATTCGACCAAAGTTCGATGACGCTCTTCACTGGCATGCAAGGCGGCTTCGGCACGCTTTCTGGCCGAGATGTCCCGCACACTGCCTTGAATAAAATGCTGACCTTCCAGCTCCACCCGATTGAGTAAAACTTCAGCGTCAAAGCAGATACCATCATCTAAGCGCTTATGCGTCCATTCAAAGGCAAAATGGCCAAGTTGCTGAGTAGATTGTATATATTGATTCACCAAGACACGAGAATCCATGCCATTGCTTTGCAGCGGTGGAGACAATTCGCTAGGATGCCTATGCAACAACTCAGCAATATCACGAGCACCGAATAATTCAACGGCGGCAGGATTGACGTCAATAATTTGATACGGATCTAACACCACAACCGCACTGGCTGTAGCATTAAATAAAGTCAGGTGACGGCTTTCAGAACGTGCCAATTCTTCGGTGCGCTGTTGTATCTTTTCTTCCAAGGACTCTTGCGCATTTTGCACCGCATCGGCCATCCCATTAAACGCCAGACTCAAGACGCGAATTTCTCGTACCTCATCGACTTGCAGGTTCGCCCGTACATCCAAATCACCTTGTCCTAACTGGGTTGCCGTACGCGCTAAATTTTCTAAAGGCAAAGTCAGACGATGAGCCACAATACGAATCAGACTCAAGGCAACTAAGGTAATCAGAGCACCGGCAATAAGCAAAAAATTAACGCTCTGTGTCAGGCCAGACAATAGCTCCCCTTTGGCCACCACGTGTACCATCGTCCAAACCTGAGTTGCGCTGAGAGTGACGTTGCGATATACCGCGACCAATTCATCCCCTGCCAAATTTTTCTGCGACAAGCTACCATCAAACCCACCCAGAATTTTTTTGTTCAAAATAAATAATGGCGGTTTATTAGCGACCTTGGGGAAACTGCTCACTAAATTCGCATTGGCATCAAACAGCATGGTGGTACCAACACGCTGGATGATTTCTTGGTCCAAAGAAAATCTGTTTTTCAAAAACAATTCAACGTCCAAGAGGCCAACCAACATGATCTGCGAATTTTTCGATCCGTCTTCATCTGCCAGTGTCAAAGGATGGGTGACCAGTAAGATCGGTTGTCCCTGGGCATCAGTCCAATTAATAATCTGCGGTTGATGGTTGAGAACAGCAATCAATTTCGATAAATGACTCACCGAATGGCGCTCGCTATGCCTTTGGGCGGCGCTGGCAAGCAGACCTCGGTTTGTCATGTCCACGACAAAGAGCGCGGAGTAACGTCCCTCATGCGCTCTTTGTAAACTTTGGTATTTTTTGTCTAAAGCGCTGTGCAATTTTTCGGGTGATCCCGACAAGGCTTGCTTAAGTTCTTCGCTTTCCGCCATAAATAGCATATTGGCGCTTGCATCATGCAGATCTGCAATAATCAAATTTCTTTGCAAATCGGCTTGCATCTCTAATTGCGCGATAGCATTTGCCAAACGTGCTTCACGCGCACCAATCAGACCGACGGAAGGCATACCAACATACCAAAGGAAAAACAGGATACCCAAAGCCGCCACTAGCACGGCGGCAAAGTATCCGGTGATTCGATTAGAAAAAGAAGTCAGCATGTCCAACGCAATTTGCTTAGTTTCAAAAAAAGAAAAAGTCTACTCGCCGAAAAATTGATTTTTCAGCCCCTGATATTGCTGTGCTTGTAAACGTGGGCCGTACTGCGTCACGACCGTTGCCGCGGCAAGATTGGCGAACTCTGCAGCTCGCACAAAATCCATTCCTTGATGAATACAATATAAAAATGCACCAGCAAACATATCGCCGGCACCATTCGTATCAATCGCCATGACTTTCGGTGCCGCAACTTGGTGGCTTTGTTCACCGTCAAAAACCAAGGCACCATCAGCACCACAAGTAATCGCAAACTTCTTCGCGTATTGCTTCAAACGTTCACAAGCTTGCTCAAAATTGTCGGCTTGGGTAAAACCGATGGCTTCGTCGCGATTGCAAAAAATCAAATCGAGACCGTCACCGATCATTTCCAACAACCCATCGCGGAAAAATTGCACCATAGCCGGATCTGACAAGCTAATCGCCACCTGAGTTCCATGTTGTTGCGCTCGTTCACGCAATTGGATCGCGGCTGCCCGACCTGTTGGCGACGTCACCAGATAGCCTTCAATGTAGGCAAATTGGGAAGTTTTTAGCGCATCAAAATCGATTTCGCTAACACTTAATTCACCACTGATACCCAAAAAGGTATTCATGGTGCGCTCGGCATCCGGGGTAACCATCACCAAACACTTACCGGTAATACCATCTGGCGGAACAATATGTGATGGTGTGGCAACGCCAGCGGCTCTCAAGTCGTCTAAATAGAATGCACCGTTTTCATCGTTCGCCACTTTACAAGAGTAAAAATTTTGGCAGCCGAAATAACTGGCGGCGATAATGGTATTTGCCGCTGAGCCGCCACTGGCGCGCTTTGAAGCAATCAGATGATGCTCAAGCGCGGCAATCAATTCAGTCTGCCTAGCTTCATCAACCAAGGTCATTACGCCTTTATCGACCTTCATATTTTGCAAGTCGGCATCATGCAAAGTAATTTCTGTATCGACTAAGGCAGCGCCTAGACCGTAAATCGCGTATTTTGTGCTCATAAGTGTTTTAAATTAGATGATAAATAGTGGAAGGTGCATATTAGTATTGCTTGGTATAACTAGATAGAGCAAATAAGACGTGTCGGTACGATTTGTGAATTCGTCGCCTAGGTTAAACAAATGTCGATATTTCCATGAGAAATTCGAAATTGGCTATGACACGTGTTCAGATCAAGGAAACGTCAATAAAGCAGCCTAAGTCCGCAGAATGTTGCATTTTCGCGCAATTATAAGCTTCCCCAAAGAAATATTTGATTGACGGCAATATCAAAAGACCGCGATACTTGAAAACCGTCAATCGCTTTGCTACGCATGGACTGTCTTTCGTGAAGAAATTCTGGCTCTCACAGCGGTGGCTGCTACCTCGGTATCTCCCCACCGCCATCTTCATTCTGGGCATGTGCTTTGCTACTGCAGGCACCTGGTGGCTCAATCATAACGAAAAAAACAAACTCGAAAGAGAGTTTCAAAGCCGCAGTGAACGCGTCGTCAATGAAATTCAGCAACGCTTTACCATCCCGGTCTATGGTCTTAATGGCATCAAAAGTCTGTTTGGCATCAATCAGCATTTGAGCTCGAGCGAGTTTCGTGATGGCATACTCACCCACAATCTAACAGAAGAGTACCCAGGACTGCGTGGTTTTGGCTATGTCGAACAAGTTCCCAAAGCGGATTTGGACTCCTATATACAGCGACAAAAAGCGACGGGGAATGGGGCGATTACGTTTCAAGAGTTTGGCGACAATCCCGGAAACATGCGCTACATCGCCAAATATTTTGAATCTCCGTTCACCAATCATTTTGTCGCGGGGACCGATTTTGGATCTGACCGGCGCCGCCTGGAGGCAATAAACGAAGCCATTAATTCTGGCTTACCTAGTATGAGCCCCCTGATTTATGCACCGCCAAAAACTGAAAAAAAGGCCAGTGTTCTACTTTTTGTTCCCATTTTTAAAAAAGGACTGTCCCACGGGACGCCCGCTAACCGGCAACAAGCTGTGCTGGGCTTGGTATATACACCTATTTTGGTCAATGATTTATTGTCCTCCATCGCCGATATCGATCAGGATATCGTGCAATTCGAATTAAACAATACTGAAGGCTACGGTAATGTCGATACGACAAAATACTTTAGTGCTAACGTCGCACCCGGCGCGAAGGACGTAAACCCTGCCGACGCCAGCCAAACCCCGACGAGCACGCAAGTATTGCGAAACGCGATGTTCACGACTACCCGCACAATCACTTTACATAGACATAATTTTAAATTGGTGATCGCTAGTACTGCGATATTTGAAGCAAAGCTGCATCGTACGACACCGATAGCTTTTTTCTTCGCCATGAGTTTGATCAGTGCGTTATTGGCTTCATTATTAAAAATCCAACTGGGCATCAGTGAACAAATTCAAAAGCAATTGGACGCCGCGGTAAGGGATAATGAAGCTCTGCTCAGCACCTTAAATATGCATGCAATCGTCTCGGTCACTGATGCCAGTGGTTGTATTCTCGACGTGAACGATGCGTTTTGCAGAATCAGTGGCTACACACGTGAAAATTTATTGGGGCAAAACCATAGAATTATCAGCTCGAAAGAACAACCCAGCCAATTTTGGAGCGATATCTGGGAAAACATTTCGACCGGCACACCGTGGCGAGGCGCGGTCTGTAACCGAGCGCGCGATGGCTCCCTCTATTGGGTAGACACCTTTATTGCCCCGTTCAAAAATATTCATGGGGTGATAGAAAAATATATTGCCATCTGTACCGATATCACCGAGAGCAAAATGGCGGCACAAAAGCTGCAGGCCGCCTTGCGTGACAGCGATGCTCTGCTCAGTACCCTCAACATGCATGCCATTGTGTCTATTGCCAATGGCGCAGGAAAGATTATCGATGTCAATCAGGCATACTGCCGCATCAGTGGCTATAGCCGTGAAGAAATTTTAGAAGGTAATCACAAAATTGTTGCGACCGGTGTTCAATCGCCAGATTTTCTATCGACTATGTGGCGCACGATTTCTTCGGGTACACCTTGGCGTGGCGAAGTCTGCAACCGCACCAAGAACGGCAATTTATATTGGGTAGACACCTTCATTGCACCGTTCAAAAGTGCCGATGGTCACATTGAAAAATTCATTTCTATCCGTACTGATATTACCGCCAGCAAAAAGGCCGCCAGTCGCCTGGCAAACCAACGATCAGCACTCGCGCATATTATTGAAGGAACCAACGTCGGCACCTGGGAATGGAACATAGAGACCGGTGAAATGCGACTGAATGAACGCTGGGCGGATCAGGTTGGCTATGAACTCAACGAGCTCGGTACACCTACGATACAAACCTGGGATGACCTGACTCACCCTGAAGATCTAAGCAGAGTGAAAGCGCTCATGGCAAAACATTTTGCCCATGATCTTACCTACTATGAATGCGAGAATCGACTCCGACACAAAGACGGTCATTGGATTTGGGTACTGACCCGCGGCCGAGTGTCGTCCTATACCCCATTAGGTAAACCAGAATGGGTATCTGGCACACAAATGGATATCACCGAGCGTAAAACTGCAGAAGCCGAATTACACAGGAGCACACAACGTCTGCTGGCGGTACGCGACCAACTGAGCAAAGCTGCCGAAGTCGCCCAACTAGGAATCTGGAGCTGGGATATTGCGAACAATAAGATCGTGTTCAACGACCGTATGTATGAAATTTACGAAATACCACAAGCCAACCGACTGGAAAAATTAACATATGACTTTTGGCGTTCAAAAGTCCATCCAGACGACATTGCCGAGACCGAAGAAAGACTAAAAGCTGCGCTAGAAGACAATCACGTTTATAGTCCCATTTTTAGAATTATCAGCCCAACCCAGGGCATCCGCTACATCCAAGCTGCTGGCGGTGTCGAGTACGACGAGAACGGCAAAGCCATCTTGGTCACCGGAATTAATCGCGACATTACCTTGCAATACCACGCCGAAGAAACCTTGCGTCAAGCAAAACAAGCGGCTGACGAGGCCAGTCAGGCGAAATCGGCATTCCTCGCCAATATGAGCCATGAAATTCGGACCCCTATGAATGCGATTTTGGGTATGTTGAGTCTGTTGCGAAAAACAGCGCTGACACCGCAACAAAATGACTATGCCAGCAAGACCGAAGGTGCAGCTCGTTCTTTACTCAATTTACTCAACGATATTTTAGATATCTCTAAAGTCGAAGCTGGCAAGATGAGTTTAGATCCACATCCATTCAGGCTCGATCAATTACTCATCGATTTATCAGATTTGTTATCAATCAATATTGGTACCAAGCCTGTCGATATTTTATATGACATCGACCCACACATTCCTAATCGCTTGATTGGCGACGCTTTGCGCTTACGTCAAATTCTCACTAATTTAGGTAGCAATGCTGTGAAATTTACCGAGCAAGGTGAAGTCATTATGTCGATCCGTGCTGTGGCACAAACGGCAGAGTCCGTGACGCTCAACTTCTCAGTGAAAGACACGGGCATAGGCATCGCAGCGGAAAATCACGACAAGATTTTTACCGGTTTTACACAAGCAGAAACCTCCACCACCAGACGCTTTGGCGGCTCCGGCTTGGGTATTTCCATTAGTCAGGGCTTGGTCGATATGATGGGCGGCAAGCTGGAATTAGAAAGTGAGCTGGGGAAAGGATCACGCTTTTACTTCACAATCGATTTACCAATCGCAACACAGACGCAAGCAGCTTTAGAGAATAGCAAAGAGCAAGAGAAATCCGTCGCAATCTTAGTTGCCGAAGCCAATATTTTTGTCCGCGAGCACATTAAAGGTGCCTGCAAAGACTTGCACATCGAACCTGAATTTGTCGATAGTAGTCAATTGGCCTTGCAAATACTTCAATCGCATCGCCATGATTATCAGGCGGTATTAATTGATTGGGACAGCATAGAAACCGATGGCTGGGGCATCATTCGCGAGATCAGTGAACAGTGCCAACAAGGCTCGCAACATATGCTATTACTGATGCGCGAAACCGAACAAGAATTGTTTCAACGCGCGTCACCAAAAGAACAACGCCTGTTTGATCAAATTTTAGTCAAACCTGTCAATACCAAAAAACTGGCGGACCATCTGCTGAGTAAACTCGACAGAAGCAAGCAATCTGGCCCAGCAGGGGCACGCACCTTGCAAAATTTACGCATTTTATTGGTCGAGGATAATCTCAATAATCAACAAGTTGCGCGCGAATTATTGGAAGCAGAAGGCGCCACTGTTTTGATCGCCAATCATGGATTAGAAGCCATCGAATTAGTTGCCAACGAACGCTTACCCTTTGATCTGGTACTTATGGATCTGCAAATGCCTGTAATGGACGGTTTCACGGCGAGCAGAAAAATTCGTACCGAATTGGGGCGCGCGCATTTACCGATCATCGCGATGTCTGCCAATGTGATGGAATCAGATAAAGCCGCCTGTCTGGCTGCCGGCCTCAACGATCACATTGGCAAACCATTTGATTTACAAGACTTAGTCCAGGTGATATTGCGCCACACGGCACGCGATCATTTGGGCAATGTCTATCAAAGCGCAGCAAATGCGAGGGAAAACACTGAGCTAAGTAGTACTGCCGCCCAACTTGGAATCGATATCTACCCGGCCTTAAACCGGCTCGGCGGCAAACAAGATTTGTACTTGCGGATGCTGGAAATGTATCGCAAAGATCTGCAACTCATTCCGGCACAATTGCTCTCCAGCTTGCCCGACAATCTGAATAATACCTTGCGCCATTTGCATACGATGAAAGGTCTGTCTGCCACTTTAGGGGCAAATCAACATGCCAACACCTTGGCTGGCATTGAGAAAGAGTTCAACCAAGCTGCGGCGCAACAGCAGATTAGCGAATGCCGCCGCTTGATTGAACAGACTTGCCAATTAGTTACCGAGTTTGATCTACAACTCGCCACCCTCGCTAACTATCTGCACACGAACAACGCTACGGCGACACTTGGATATCCATCAGGAACGACATCTGAGGTAGATCACTCGCACGATGCTTTTGATCCCCTCGTATTCCGCCGCCGTCTGCTAGACTTATCCGAGCAACTCGACAATGCCGACATGGCCGCCACTGAAACTATCCTCGAATTGCAAAATGCGTATCGTAGTAAACTCGGTGCCCATTTGGCACCATTAGAAAACGCGATAACCACTTTGGATTTCGTCTTGGCGCAACAACTCTGCGCTGCAATCTTGGAGAACTCCGCAATTGATTCTCAATCCCTATAACATCAATCAAAACGAAGATTTTTTTCCTTCGCCAAGCCGACCACGCTTATTAGTAGTCGATGATCAAGCGACCAATATTCAGGTCTTGTACCAGATTTTGTCCAATGATTATCAGGTGCTGATGGCAACCAATGGCGCCCAAGCACTCGCGCTTTGCGCCTCCAAACAACCTGATATGGTGTTGTTAGATTTGGTAATGCCCGACATGGATGGTTATCAGGTTTGTCAAAGGCTCAAAGCCGATGCAATTACACGTGATATTCCCGTTATTTTTATTACTGCACAAACCGACGAATCAGCGGAGGAAAAGGGCTTTGACTTAGGCGCAGTGGATTTCATCTCTAAGCCGATTAATCCTCGCATCGTCAGAGCGCGAGTCAAAACCCATTTGACACTCAAAGCGCAATCCGATTTGCTGCGCAGCTGGGCGTATCTGGATGGCTTAACTGGGGTGCACAATCGTCGCTTTTTTGACGAACGCATTCATGCGGAAATGGGACGCGCGATCCGCAATCAGACTGCGCTCAGTGTCGTCATGATGGACGTCGATTTCTTTAAACGCTTCAACGACCATTACGGTCATCAAGCTGGAGACGACTGCTTACGCAAAGTCGCGAAAACGCTTAAGGCCAGTTTGATGCGCGCCAGTGACCACATTGCGCGTTATGGCGGTGAAGAATTTGTCTGCTTGCTACCAGATACGGGCTTTGCTGGGGCTATGCAATTAGCGGAAACCATACGAAAAGATATCGCGAGCTTGCAAATCGAACACAGCCAATCCTCGGTTGCACCGTTTGTCACTGTAAGTCTTGGAGTCGGATGCAAACCAGAAAAAGTACATGGCAATGCCAATCAATTAATCAATCTCGCCGATACTCAATTGTATAAGGCGAAAGAACATGGACGACATCGAATTTTTGGCGCGGAATTGTCACACGATGCCTAAGGATGGCACTGCAACTTGTTGACGATGAAGAGCACATAAAAATCAAAACTTTCTCATCTACCTATCGCTAGAAAAAGCGACGACTAAAGGTCAAAAAAAACTTTGATTTGTACACGCCAAGAAGAGTGTGGATCTAACGTCTTTACATCATTGACAAACGACTTTTACTGCACGATTTATTGGCACACTCTTCACTTCACTTGATGCATCATACGATCAGCCTTTGGCAGGTGTTTTGCTTTTTGCAGCCGCTTGCCAAGCGCGGTCTTGTTCATCCATCGCGACTTTTTGTTCTGCGGTTAAACGCTTCGCGCTGATCACAACCGTGTGCATACCTGTTGATTGCAAATCAAAAATCAATTTTTCTTCTGGACTCATGCGCTTGGCCGCAATGGTCACTTTCTGAATTTTTTGCTTAGGTGTCGCAACTTGCTCTTGCGTCGCTTGATAGGCAGTAGCAACGCTCATTGCTGCGACGACGGAAACGGTTGCTAACAGGACTTTACTTGCGAATGTGGTTTTCATTTTATTTCTCCTTAACGTTGATGTCGCTGGGTTTTTTACTGGTCTCGACCTGTGTCGATGGTTGAACTATAGCGATCTCGATTTTCACTCGCCATCGACTTGCGACGAAATGCAAAAACACGAGGATAAAGCTGCAAAATTCGCTAGCGAGCATGCATTCCATAGAATTCGTCAGCACACTGCGCTAGAAGCCTAAGGCCAGCGTACAATGACGCCTTTCGGGAACCGCAAAAGCTTAGCTCCCAGCATCAAATTCTCTATTTCTATGACCATCCTGCTCTCCACTCTGAACGCCCGCTACGCCCACGCTTCTATGGGATTGCGTTATCTCTATGCGAATATGGGAGAGTTGCAAGCGCAAACCCACTTGCAGGAATTTGTCATTGGTGCAAAAACCACCGACTTGTTAGAGCGCCTATTAAGCTGGCAACGCGCTGATGAAAAATTGATCATCGGTTTTGGTGTGTATATTTGGAATGTCGAAGAAACTACACGTCTGGTTGCACTAATCAAACGCGTCGCACCCGAAGTTATCATCGTGCTAGGTGGACCGGAAGTCTCGTATGAAACACAAGAACAGACTATCGTTGGCTTAGCAGACTATGTCATCACCGGCTGGGGTGATATTAGTTTTGCTGCGCTGTGCCAGCAAATTCTGCATGGTCCTAAGCCTTTGATGAAAATTCATGCGGGCGTACAAGCCAAACTCGATGACTTGCAATTACCTTACGACTATTACACCGATAAGGACATACAAACCCGCACCTTGTATGTTGAAGCTTCGCGGGGTTGTCCGTTTAAATGTGAATTTTGTTTATCGGCTTTAGACAAAACTGCTTGGCCTTTTGACATCGACCGATTCTTAGCAGAAATGGAAAAGTTGCACGCGCGTGGCGCCCGCTTGTTTAAGTTCGTCGACCGCACCTTTAATCTGAATATCAAGACCAGCTTAAAGATCATGCAATTCTTCCTCGATAAACTGGAAGCGAATCCGGATGACCCAGTGTTTGCCCACTTTGAAGTGGTACCCGATCATTTGCCGGACGCGCTCAAAGCGGGCATCCAAAAATTTCCGGATGGTAGTTTGCAATTCGAAATCGGCATCCAAAGTTTTAATCCCGAAGTGCAAAGCCGCATCAGTCGCAAACAGGACAATGCCAAGGCTGCTGAAAACATTCAATGGCTATGTCAACATTCCAAAGCCCATTTGCACGTCGATCTGATCGCTGGCTTACCCGGCGAAACTGTCAGCAGCTTTGCCGCTGGTTTTAATCAGCTGTATGCACTCGGCCCACATGAAATCCAATTCGGCATCTTAAAACGCCTGCGCGGTACACCCATCATTCGCCATACCGAAGATTTCAGCATGCGTTTTGATCCTTATCCTCCCTATACAATCTTGGCGAATAAGGATGTGCCGTTTGCCGAGATGCAAAAACTCGTACGCTTCGCACGCTACTGGGATTTAGTCGCCAACTCCGGTCGCTTTAGTCACACCTTGCCAGTGATTCTGGGCGACGCACCGTTCGAAAATTTCATGGCACTGTCTGACTGGATTTATGCCAAAACCGATGCGACGCATAAAATCGCCCTCGACCGCCTAGCAAACTTGGTCACACAATGGTTATGCCAAGAACGCGGCATGCCACAGCAAGAAGCCCTGACCATGATCGGTAAAGATTACGCGGGAGATGCCAAGCATAAACAAAGTCCAGAGGTATTACGCAGCGCGCATGTCATCGAGAATTCAGCAAAAAAACTTTCGCCAACAGAACTTGGGAATGACAATAAGGCTAGACCTAAACGGCAAAGTCGACATTTGGCTGGTTGAAGGTTCACCGATTGGTACGGCGACAACAATGTTTTTGTCTGATACCAATCTGATTAAATACAACATAAGAAACGGGTTTTTTAAGCATCATCACAAAATGACAAATTTTTGCCCGATAGAATGTTTTTTTACTGGAAGTTTCGCGCATAATGCAGAGGTTATCTTAAGTTTAATTACACTTGCATCATGCCGACCAATGCCCTCATTCCACCAGGTTCGAATCGTCTTCGCCTAGGCTTGCGTCTGTTTTTGGTGTATCTGGGTTACTACGGATTTGGTAAGTTAGGACTGGCGTTTCCTTTTATATCTTCCAACATCACGTTGATCTGGCTGCCAACCGGTATTGCCATTGCCGCTTTGATTGGTTGGGGATATTCAATGAATCTGGCGGTCTTCGGTGCCGCTTTCATGCTCAACCTCAGCACGGGAATTTCTTGGTACGCCGCCTTTGCAATCGCGGTTGGCAATTGCCTCGGGCCTTGGAGTGTTGCTTGGTATTTGCGCTATCGTAATTTTTCTTTTAACTTTACACATCGCGATGATGTGTTTCAATTTTGCCTCGCAAGCATCATTGGGATGAGTATCTCGGCCAGTATCGGCTGCCTAGTATTGGCGCAATTAGGTCATATCCCGGATCTTAAATTCGCCTGGCTGAGTTGGTGGGCTGGCGATACTGTTGGGGTGTTTTTAGCTGCACCTTTCCTCTTCGCCTTGTCCAGCCACTTTCCCAAATTCAGGCAATCCTACGAGGAAAATTTCATCTTCCTGTGCATTTTTGCCATTTCTCATTGGTTGATTTTTCTTTCCAAATCCAGCATCTTACATTTAACGTTTATCGCTGTGGCTGTGATGATTTGGGCCGCGATTCGATTAGGAAATTTACTCGCTTCCATCACCGTGCTGGGCTCCTCGACCGTTGCGGCGCTCGCGACCTACCAGGGTATTGGCCCATTCCAATCACTCAATCCAGTCGAAAGCTCTATCGTTTTATGGCTGTACATGGCGACTCTTTCAATTACGGCATTATTGATTACGGCCCTACAGGCAGAACGTGTTGCTGCCACCAGTGAATTACGTGATGCCTTTGAACGAATCAGTAAAGTCGCTTCACGCTTGCCTGGCGTTGTCATGCAATATCGTATTCGTCGTGATCGTAGTACATCAGTACTGTATGCCAGCAATGCAATTGAAACGATGTTTGAGATCGGCGTTGAAGTTATTCGTGGAAATGCTTCGATTTTAGTGAAGCGCATTCATACTGCAGACAAAAAAACATTTTTGGAAAATCATGAATATGCGACTAAGCACTTAAGCCCTTATCAAATGGAATTTCGCCATCATCGTCTTGACGGCACGATGCGTTGGTTATTCTTGGATGCCTTGCCGGAATTAGAGCCAGAAGATGGCAGCACGTTGTGGCACTGTTTTATCAGCGATATTACGGACAGAAAAGCGGCGGAACAAGATCTGCGAGTGGCGGCAATTACCTTTGAATCACAAGAGGGAATTTTCGTGACGGATAATCAGTGGAATGTCTTGCGCATCAATCAAGCATATTCACGTACCACCGGTTTTGATGCCCAAGAATTGATAGGTAAACCACTACCCCGTTATGTGAATCAGCAACAAGACGACGTATTCTTTGCCAGTATTGATAAAGGATTGGGGCTGCATCGATATTGGCAAGGAGAACTGTGGGCAGAGAAAAAAAATGGTGATGTCTATCCACAACTCATCACACTCACCGCGATTACCAATGATAGCGGTATGACCACCAATTACATAGGTTCATTCACCGACATCAGTCGCCACAAAGGCTATGAAGACGAGATTCTGAATTTGGCGTTTTACGACCCACTGACGCATTTACCAAACCGCCGCTTGTTAATGGATCGACTACAACATCTCATCGCCGCGAATCAACGCGACGAAGCCCATAGCGCTATTCTGTTTATCGATTTGGATAACTTCAAAACCCTCAATGACACTCGTGGTCATGATGCCGGTGACCTGCTCTTAATCGAGGCGGCCCAACGGCTACAAACCTGTGTGCGTGAGAGCGATACCGTGGCACGCTTAGGCGGTGATGAGTTTGTGGTGGTACTACAAGCACTAAGTGATCAGCGCGAAGAAGCGGCGATACAGACCGATCGCATTGCTGAAAAAATTCGTTTGCTTCTGAACGAGCCATATCAAATCACTGACTTCATCCATCATGGTGCCGGTAGTATCGGCGTGTGCCTTTTCCAAGGCTGCGATGTCACTGTCAAAGATCTATTCAAACGCGCTGATACCGCTATGTATGAAGCCAAAACTTCTGGGCGCAATGCCGTGCGTTTCTTTGACCCAGCGATGCAGGCGGTACTAGTGGTGAAGATGATGTTGGAGTCAAATCTGCGGGTGGCTTTGGCCTTAGAACAATTCCAGTTGTATTACCAGATCCAAGTCGATGCTGAAGGCAATGTGATTGGTGCGGAAGCCTTATTACGTTGGATACATCCTGATCGCGGCTTTATCTCGCCACTAGAATTCATCCCCGTGGCCGAACAAACCGGCTTGATTATCCCTATTGGTACTTGGGTGTTGGAAACCGCATGTAATCAATTAAAAAAATGGGGCAGAAACCCCAAGACCGCGCATTTAAGCTTGGCGGTCAATGTCAGTGCCAAGCAATTCCAGCAAAGTAATTTTGTGGAAACCGTGACCGAAATTGTACGCTTACACAACATCAATCCTACCCGTTTGAAAATCGAACTGACCGAAAGTACGATTCTCGATAACGTCGACGCGACTACCGAAAAAATGCAGCAACTGAAAAAGCTCGGTATCGCTTTTTCTATGGATGATTTTGGCACAGGTTATTCTTCACTGGCCTATTTGCAAAAACTGCCTTTGAACCAATTAAAGATCGATCAGTCTTTTGTCCGCGATCTGAACGACGACGAAAACGATGCGACTATCGTGCGGGCGATTATTTCATTGGGCTTAAATTTGGGCTTAGATGTGATTGCCGAAGGTGTCGAGACGGTCGCCCAAAGGCGCTTCCTGATCGAACACAATTGTCTGACTTTCCAAGGCTATTTATACTCTAAACCAATTCCTATTGAAGGCTTAGACGCCTTACTGGCAGGTGATTCTAGCGATCATCAGTTCTTACTAACACCGCCTGATCCCGATGAATAAGCTCATGGTGTACTGTACGTGATGCTCTGATTTTTTAGCTGTATCCACTGCGACATATACTGCGTACTTTTCATACTGTGATGTCTTAACATGGCACCAGTAAAATTTTGTAAGCGTCGCGCAGCCTGTTGTTCACGAGCCTGTAAGATCGCTGCGATAAAATCCAGTTCGGCAGATTGGCGATCAAAATGGTCTAGCAAAATTTGCTGTCCACGCTGTTGCGCCAATTGCCATTGCGCTTCATCGCTCACCAATAAAATTGCAGCATCCACAAAGTCTTCTAACTGATCCGCAATCACACCACCCCAAGCTAAATCGCCGTGCATAGACTCAGCACCAATGCTGGTAGTGACGCTGGGCGTACCACATGCCATCGCATCCGCCAGCTTACCCTTGATGCCCGCACCAAATCGCAAGGGTGCTAAACACACACGTGCCGTAGCCATCACTTGTTGCGCGTCTTCGGCCCAGCCACGCACATGAAAGCCCTGGTCGGGCTGATGCAGAGCAATTGCCTTTGGTGGCGGATAAGAACCGTAAATCTGAATTTGCGCGTCTGGCATCTTGGCGCGCAGACGTGGCCATACCGCTTGCTTCAAATACAAAACCGCATCCCAATTTGGCGCATGTCGGAAATTACCTATGCTGATAAAGCCTTGTCGGTGTTGGAAATCAGGTGATTCATTTACCACCGATGTCAACATCAGATTGTTTTCACACAATAAGTAGGCTGGTAAGGCGAAGGCATCGCGCAATAATTCGGTCTCGAAACGCGAAATCATCAAACTCAGGTCGCATCGATAAATTGCCGCAATCTCACGTTGCGCAAGATCACTCTGCGCCATCTGCTGCACCAAAACTGAAGTATCACATTCTGCCTGCAACACCAAATGCCGCTCACGCTCGTTGTGGCAAGCCTGCAATTGCTGCTTCAAAATTTGTTGACGCGCCTCGCGCAAGCTATGCAAGTCGCAGGTATCTAAAACGCGCAGTGCATTTGGTACCTGACGCTCAACCCGCCAGCCAAATTGTTCTTCGGTAAAGAAGCGGTCGAATACCACCAGATCAGGTTGATAGTCACGTACAAATTCATCGAAACTATCGCAGTTGAGCGTTAATTGTTTTTCTTCAATTTGCAATGCAGACAGATCAGCGCGATGCGGAGATAAAGCAGCGACCGAAGCAAAAATCACTTGCCAGCTTTGCTGACGAAACAAGCACAAAAATTCCATAGTACGGCTGCCAGCGGCAGACGAATTCGGCTCTGGCCAGACATAGCCGAGATATAAAACTTTTTGGATGGTCATACGTTAGAGCTGAGAAGACGATTTTGCCAGCGAGTTATTCTTCCGGCCAAATCGAGAGCACGATTTGTTCAACATCATTCGGGTCGCCAACTTTTTTCTTGGCCTCTATCCAGTCTTTGGGTTCTGGAATTGCCTTGTTGGTGTGCTTAGGCGTGTCAATCGCCATCTTGATCGCAAATACCATGATGCCGGTATCGACGTCAAAGGGACGCATTTTCTTTATCGCCTCGACGATCTCATAATCATAGTATTCGTGCAAAACTGGTTCCATATCTAACCATACCGCGACTTCTTGATCAGATCGCACCGCCACCACGATGTAGCCATTGCCGGGTGTCGTCTGTCCCTTTTGCATGACCTTTGCGACTTGGGTCTGTAAAATCCTGGTGTATTGCGATAACTGTTCGAGGTTAATTTTTTTCTTTTGCAGATCTTCTTCCGTCTGAAAAAAATACACCGAATCAAAACGCACTTGCACATTTTTTTGACAGCCTGTAAGCATGAACAAGCCGCAGCAGAGAAGAATAGAGAGTAGGCGTTTCATCATTGGCTTCCAGAAAAAAATGGGCTATTTAGTTAGGGACGAAGACCCCAACACTACGATCTTTTTTCACATTATCCCAAGGGAAAACTTGACCATTCATGGCAACATACACCCCAGCTGGCATCAATTGCGCAGCGGCGCAAGCAAAGCCCAGATTAAAAAATGCATCGGAATTGGTTACACCATAAGGAATCATGGCGCCTGTAAATATGATCACTTTGTCGAGCTTAGCCGTACCTAAAACATGCGCGGTTTCACGCATGGTGTCGGTGCCATGAATAATCACGATGGCTCTTTCTGGCGATTTTTCACAAGACTCTAGAATGTCTTTACGATCTTGATCAACCATGTCTAAAGAATCAATCAGGGGACGCACTTCTAACTCTACTGGCACAGTCAAACGCGCGCGTTTCAATACCTCTGGCAAATGACTTTCATGAAAAGTCAGCTTACCTGCCAATTCATCATAATGTTTATCAAATGTGCCGCCAGTGGCGATGATACGGAGTGTCATACAAATGTCCTTATTAACTGCAAAGAAAGTGGTACTAGGAGTATGGGTGATGGTGCATGGACTGTCAATTTGCGCATGTCAGCGCAAGCATTTTTTAGTCTTGTTGACGCTATGGCAAACTGACAAACAGTAACTCAACTTTCGCTCTTGCCCAGGGGGTTTTTCGCAAAAATTTCAAGCTCGATTTGATGCTGGGATCGTTGACAAAACATTGGATTGCGATCCGTTGCGCCAAGCCGTCCCAGCCATAGACCTCGACCAACTCAGTCAAGATCGTTTCTAAAGTTTTACCTTGTAAACTGCGTGCCATCGTCTGACTTACTTTTTGAGTGAGACGAGTTCAACTTCAAAAACCAAATGCGTATTTGGCGGAATATTGCCAGAACCTTGCGTGCTATAAGCGAGGTAAGCAGGGATCATCAAAGTGCGTTTACCACCGACTTTCATTCCCAACAAACCCATATCCCAACCGCGAATGACCTGTTTTGCACCCACGGTCAATGCCAAAGGCGTACCACTCGCACGCGACGTATCAAACTGTGCTCCCTTTAAATTCCAAGCTTTATGATTGTAGAGCCAACCAGTGTAATGTACCTCAACCAGATTGCCATTAACCACCGCATCACCAGTGCCCTCCAACGTATCGGTAATGCCAAGTTTAGTAATATGTAATGGCGCTGGTGTCGTGCTTAATGGCGCACTAGCGGCTGCTGTGTCCGCAGGGTTGGTCGCGTTGACGTTTTGTGCGTGCGTCATTCCTGTCGTAAGACAAGATGCCGCCATCAATAAAAAAGAAGCTAATTTCATAAATCTATCCAGAATAAAATGAATCACAGGGCAATAGCCTGCATGATAATCGAAATCCGCTTGAAACTAGTCGACATTTTCAGAAGGCCAAGCCGATGCTGAGCTTCGGGAAAGACAAGTGAATGAAGCTTACCGGACAAATTCACAACCATATTAAAATACTATTTTCATTTATTGCTCATCTCTATGCCCGCGTTCAATTATTTTCATGTTGATGTCTTTGCCAACAGACCGTATAGCGGCAATGGTTTGGCGGTGCTTTTACATACAGAAAACTGGTCAACCGAATTCATGCAGACCCTCACGCAAGAGATGCAGCAATTTGAATCTATCTTTTTGTCGCACATTCAAACCAAAAAGACTTACAGCGCGACCGCCAGAATTTTTACAGTGGAAGAAGAATGGCCATTTGCTGGTCATCCTATGCTAGGCGCGGCGGCAATATTGCATCGGACGCACGCCAGTCAAGACCCCGAATGTATGTGGTCTATCAAAGTGGGTGAGCGTAAAATCGCCGTCTCTAGCAAGCAACTTGGCGATCATTTTCTGTGTCAGATGAATCAAGGGAGGCCAGTCGTCCAAGGGACACTGACGCACCATGCCGTCAACAGCATCTTACAAAGAATGGGCTTACAAGTAACTGATTTAATCCAAGAATTGCCGCCACAAGTGATCTCTACGGGCTTAGATTATTTAATTCTACCAATACACAGTAGCGCGATCGATAAGGTGCAATTTTGCGGCACAGATCTAGAACAAGAATTAGCGAAGCTCAATGCCAAATTCGTGTTTATTTTTGATATCCAAAACCGCGAAATTCGAACTTGGGACAATACCGGCAAAGTCGAGGATATCGCCACTGGTAGCGCCGCTGGTCCGGCAGCCGCGTATCTTTATGAACATGACATAGTAAAAGCCGATCAACTTATTCAAATTCATCAAGGGCGCTTCCGCCAACGTCCTAGTCTCTTAACGGTCGAAAAAACCCCTGATGGTGAGATTCTGGTCAGTGGCGCTGTGTGCGGCGTCAGCGCGGGCTACTTAGAAGCAATGCCACAACAATAAACCCGCATTTCAAATAGAATTCGCCACTGATCATTCAAAAAAGCGAGATAGAACCCATGTACCTTCCCTTAAAACATCTACATCTGACTTGCATCACCCTCAGCATCGTGTTCTTCGTTACCCGCTTTTATTGGCGTAAGCAAAACTCAGGTATGTTACAAAAAAAATGGGTCAAAATCTTACCTCACACAATTGACACGGTCTTATTAGGAAGTGCCATCGGCATGGCGATTATTGCCAGCATCAATCCGTTTGAACAACACTGGTTAGCAGCAAAAATTCTGGCGCTATTGGCCTATATTCTTGCTGGCACTTTTGCCATCAAACGAGCACAAAGCGCACACGCACAAAACCTCAGTTTTGCGCTGGCGCTCGCTTGCTTTGCCTATATCCTGATGGTGGCAATCAGCAAGCAAGTCGCCCCATTTATGAACTAAATCAGGCGATACACATCCAATTGCAATTAAATTATTCAACAAAAACAAACACCGGAGACATGATGCAAAAGCAAAAACACCTCGCCCTCAGCGTGACCCTAGCTTGTATGACTTTCAGTGGCGCAATTTATGCGCAAAGCACCGAAGATTTGCACCAATTAAAGGAAGATCTGCAATCGGGTAAAACCACAGCAGTCAAAATTCTGGAACAGTATCAAACCCGCAGTGACAAACTCAATCCACGAGTCGCAGCCATTAGCGCAGTGCGTGCCGAAGCTAAACAAGATGCGATGTTGGCAGATACCAACAAAAATCCTCGTCTGATCTTGCAAGGCTTACCGATCATGGTCAAAGACAATATCGCAATTCAAGGCATGCCAACCACAGCCGGTTCTCTGGCCTTAGCAAATAATATGGCAAGCAGCGATGCATTTCTCGTCGCTAAGTTACGTGCGGCTGGCGCCGTACTGGCAGGAAAAACCAATCTGAGTGAATGGGCGAATTTTCGTTCATCTAAGGCCACCAGTGGTTGGAGCAGCGTTGGCGGGCAAACCCGCAACCCCTACAATCTGAATAAAACGCCTTGTGGCTCTAGCTCTGGCTCTGGCGCGGCAGTTGCGGCACGCTTAATTCCCGCCGCGATCGGCACGGAAACCGATGGCTCTATCGTGTGCCCAGCCGCGATCAATGGCTTAGTCGGTCTAAAGCCCACCTTAGGTTTAGTCAGTCGCAGTGGTGTCGTTCCACTCTCCCATAGTCAAGATACCGCTGGCCCCATGACCTTAAGCGTGCGCGATGCAGCACTGTTGATGAACGTAATAACAGGTAGTGATGCGAGCGATCCCGCCACTCTCGCAGCCGATCAACATCAAACGGATTACACAAAGGGCTTAGATGCGCAAGCACTCAAAGGTAAACGCATCGGTATTGTCAGTGCTCTCGTCAAAGGCTACGACAAACAAACGTTGGCGCTCTTCAAGAGTAGCGTGGAGATCCTCAAAGCACAAGGTGCCGTCATCGTCGATCAAGTCGAGATCCCGAACATGGAAAAGGCAGGCAAAGATGAGTACATCGTCTTGGTTTATGAATTCAAAGCCGATCTCAATGCTTATCTCGCCAACACGCCAAGCACCGTAACCACACGCAGCATGGCGGATGTGATCGCGTTCAATAAGAAAAATGCGAAACAAGTGATGCCGCATTTTGGTCAAGAAATTATGCTGTACACACAAGCAAAAGCTGGTGCATTAACTGACAAAGCCTACCTCGACGCCAGTGCAAACGCCAAGCGTTTATCAGGCCCAGAAGGCATCGATGCCGCGCTGAAAAAACACCAACTCGATGCCCTAATCGCACCAACCACAAGCCCAGCTTGGGATATCAACTACAAAAAAGGCGATGCCATCACTGGCAGCGCAAGCTCTCCGGCAGCCATTGCAGGTTACCCGCATTTGACAGTGCCTATGGGTTTGGTGAAAGGTTTGCCGGTTGGTTTGTCCTTCTTTGCTGGTGCATGGAGCGATGCGAGTTTATTGAAGATAGGATATGCGTTTGAGCAAGCGCGACCTGCTTTGCCTGCGCCCAATTTGTTGAAATAAAAATCTAAATTGAGTTTTAGTTTTAGTTTCAGTCTTAATTTCAAATTCAATAGACACAAAAAAGCCGCAACCCAAATTGGGCTGCGGCTTTTTTCCATGCAAGATAATTAGCTCTGTAAACTCATCAAGCTAGCATTACCACCCGCGGCCGTCGTATTAACACACAAAGCGCGTTCTGCGACCAAACGCCATAACGGCAATTCTGTCTTCGCATCACACTCCGCGATACAAACAATCGCACCAGTTTGCTGGGCTAATGCCACTTTGTAGCTGGCTGCAATATCACGGCCAAGCAGTGCAAAGTGCACGTGTTCAGAAGTACCGACGCTAATCGCATCGCTGACCAATTTCGGCAAATCTGCTGGCAACAAAGCCTTAGTTTTGTCTTCCAACACAACCGTATTACCCGTTGCGAGAACTGCGGCGATTTGATTGAGCAAAGTCGCAACATCGCTTGCTGCACAGAACACACTACCGCGCGAAGCAAACGCCAGCGTATTGGTTTCACCAGTTGGGCCAGGCAACAACATCGTCATCTTATAAGGATTGAGACGTGCGTATTGTTCAGCCAACAAAGCAACATCCGCATGACCATGGGTTTTCGCCCAGACAGTAAAAGCATCGAGTGCAACTGGCGCTTGTTTTTCATAAACGGTGTTGCCACTGAAGCTCATCACCGGATTGTGTTGCAAGCGTTTCAGATACAAAGGACCACCCGCTTTTGGACCAGTACCAGACTTACCTTCACCACCAAATGGCTGTACGCCAACCACAGCGCCAACGATGTTACGGTTCACATAGATATTGCCGACATGCGCGCGTTGTGTGATGAATTCGATGGTTTCATCGATGCGAGAATGCACACCCAAAGTCAAACCAAAACCCGTCGCGTTAATCGCATCAACCAAAGCTGGCAATTGATCACGGTGATAACGCAAGACGTGTAAAACTGGGCCGAACACCTCTTTGGTCAACTCAGACAACGATTTAATTTCCATCACGGTTGGTGCCACGAAAGTGCCGTTGCTGCAACTTGCTGGTAATTCCAAGCTGTAGAAAGATTTAGCTTTGCTACGCATGGCGTCGATATGACTTTGCAGATTTTTTTGCGCTTCTGCATCGATCACCGGACCAATATCGGTTGCCAAACGATCAGGAATACCCACGCGCAATTCTTGCATTGCACCGCGTAACATTTCCATTGTTTTATCAGCGATATCTTCTTGCAAGCACAATACACGCAAAGCTGAGCAACGTTGACCTGCACTATCGAAGGCCGATGACAACACATCATTCACGACTTGTTCTGGCAAGGCACTACTGTCGACGATCATCGCGTTCTGACCACCAGTTTCAGCGATCAAAGGAATATCAATGCCTTCAGCGACAGAACGTTTTGCCAAGGTGCGATTAATGATCTGCGCAACTTCGGTCGAGCCAGTAAAGATCACGCCTTTGACGCGGCTATCTGCCACCAATTGCGCACCCACGACTTCGCCTGAACCAGGTAAGAATTGCAATGCACCGACTGGTACCCCAGCTTCATGCATCAGTTGAATTGCACGATGTGCGATCAATGGTGTTTGTTCCGCAGGTTTCGCCAACACGACGTTACCTGCAGCCAAAGCGGCACTCACTTCACCGATGAAAATCGCGAGTGGGAAATTCCATGGGCTGATACAAACCACTGGACCCAGAGCCTGCGTTTGAGGTTGATTTTCAACTTGTGCGGCGTAATAGCGCAAGAAATCGACAGCCTCACGCACTTCGGCTAAAGCATTCGGCAAAGACTTACCTGCTTCACGAATTGCCAATGCCATGAAATCTAAAGTCTGTGCTTCTAACAAATCACCAGCTTTACTCAAGCACGCTGCTCGTGCGGCTGGCGTTTGATTTTGCCACTCTGCCGCATAGGCTTGTGCTGCTGCCAAAGCAGTTTGTACGTCGTTTGCATCAGCTTCGATGACCTGACCGACAACATCGCTGTGGTTCGCGGGATTCAAAACTGGGCGTGCAGAAGTCGCCGAAACTGAGCCTGCCAATAGCGGTGTCGCTGTCAAGGATTGCTGACTGAATGCGCTGAAATGCGCGCTGATTTTTTGCAATTGCAATTCATTGCTGAAATCCATACCAGCAGAATTTTGACGTTCTTTGCCGAACAGGTTTGCTGGCAAATTGATGCCACTATGCATCTTGCCTGCGAGTTTAGTGGCGATGCTGATCGGGTCTTCAATCAAAGAATCTATCGAGATTTTTTCATCAACGATTTGATTCACGAAGGAAGAGTTTGCACCGTTTTCTAGCAAACGACGAACTAAATACGCCAACAAAGTTTGATGTGATCCAACTGGTGCATAAATACGGCAAGGCTTATTCAATTTATCCGCGCCGACCACTTGATCGTACAAAGTTTCGCCCATGCCGTGCAGACATTGAAATTCGTAATCGGTGACTTTGGCTTCTTGCGCCCAGCTGTAAATCGTCGACAGTGTTAAGGCATTGTGCGTTGCGAATTGTGGGTAAATCACATCCGTGACTGCCAATAATTTTTGCGCGCACATCAAGTAAGACACGTCGGTGTAAACCTTGCGTGTGTAAACTGGGAAGCCCGGCATGCCATCCACTTGCGCACGTTTGATTTCCGAATCCCAATACGCACCTTTGACCAAACGCACCATGAATTTACGGCCACTACGACGCGCCAGATCAATCAAATAGTCAATCACAAACGGGCAGCGCTTTTGGTAGGCCTGAACCACAAAACCGATGCCTTCAAAACCTTCTAAATCTTTGTCGAAAGCCAGTGCTTCCATTAAATCTAAGGACAACTCCAAGCGATCGGTTTCTTCTGCATCGATATTCAAGCCGATGTTGTATTGCTTCGCCAACACCAGTAATTTTTTGAGTAAAGGCAGCAATTCTTCCATCGTGCGAGCACGTTGCGCACGCGAATAGCGTGGATGCAAGGCGGAAAGTTTGACGGAGATACCTGGACCATCTTTGATACCACGGCCGTTTGAAGCCTTACCAATCGCGTGGATCGCGGTTTCGTAAGCTTTGTAGTAAAACGCTGCGTCGTGCATGGTCAATGCTGCTTCACCCAGCATATCGTAAGAATAACGATAGCCGCGTCCTTCATTTTCTTGACTGTTTTTCAGCGCTTCATCAATTGTCTGCCCTGTTACGAACTGATTACCGAGCATACGCATCGCCAGATCCACGCCTTTGCGGATCAAAGGTTCGCCACCTTTTGCGATCAAACGCGTCAATGCAGAACCCAAACCTTGGTCGCTATTCGTGCTGACCAATTTACCCGTGACCAGCAAACCCCAAGTGGCGGCATTCACAAACAAGGATGGCGATTCGCCCAAATGTTTGCGCCAGTCACCCTTGCTAATTTTGTCAGCGATCAAACGATCTTTGGTCGCAGCGTCGGGAATCCGCAACAAAGCTTCCGCCAAACACATTAAAGCCACACCTTCTTCCGATGACAATGAAAATTCGTGCATCAAGGCGTCAACACCAGAAGCACGAGTACGTTGTTGGCGCACGGAGCTGACTAATGTCTTCGCGAGTTCGTGAATCTTGTTTTTTGCTGCAGGGATATCCTGCAAATTTGCCAACAACCAAGCGACCGCATCCGCTTCATCACGACGATAAGCCTCAGTGATTTTGACTCGTAACTCGGTGGGATTGGCCAGCAATTCTTGCTGTAGGACTTGAAAAGGGAGAGTGCTTGAAGGTAGGTTCATGGAAGGATTCATCATTTATTTATAAAAGCAAATATGATTTAATTGTATAGATCATTGGCGAGGATTAATTCTGGAAATTCCAAGGTATATCGAAATATTGTATTTTGTGAGAGAATTCCACCAAATATTATTAATAACCACTTAAACCCTATCTAACTTCTTATGCTAGACAAAATCAGTAAAAGAATTTTGGCCGAATTACAAAACGACGGCCGCATCAGTAATGTAGAACTCGCCACGCGCGTCAACCTGTCTCCAGCAGCTTGCTTGGAACGTGTTCGCAAACTGCAAGAATCAAACTACATTCTAGGCTATACAGCCCAACTTAATCCACATTTACTCGATGTGGCACTTCTGGTGTTCATCGAAGTGGTATTGGATCGCACCACCCCCGATGTGTTTGACGCGTTCAAACGTGGCGTACAGGCTATCCCAGAAGTGCTGGAATGCCACATGGTTGCGGGGGGGTTTGACTATCTGGTCAAAGCCCGCGTCAAAGATATGAACGCTTATCGCGACTTCCTCGGTAAGTCCTTGCTGCAATTAAGTGGCGTACGTGAGACACATACTTATGCCGTGATGGAGGAAGTCAAAAACACGACAGCCTTACCGATCAAATAAAGAGCGTGCCATACAGCACATCCTTGGTTAATCGATTCTGCATAAACAAAAAGCAGTAAAGACAAAATCTTTACTGCTTTTTTTATGCGCTATGCAAAATTTACTTCATGTATGTCCAGTAACGCGCCAACTCAACCGCGCCATCATTACCTTGTACTGTTTTCAGGATTTCAGCCGCTTTCGCTTTATTACCTGCCTTATGATAAGCCATACCCAAGTGCAATTTAGCTTCCTCGGGATACTTCAAGCCACCTTTTGCCAAACCAGCTTCGATCAAAGCAATACCGCGCTCGAATTGGCCATACGTCACAAAGTTATAGCCCATGTTGACCATACCTAAACCGGTTTTCGCCGCTTTAGCAGAAGCCTCTCCCGCATCTAAAGATTTCGCATCGTCGGCAGCTTGCTTATTCGCTTTGTCTTGTAAAGGCTTATGTTTGGCGAGATTCTTACCCTTACCAAAATAACCGCCTTTATACGCTGCATCGACAATATTTTTTGCTTCTAATGGCAAACCAGCCAAGAGGGCCGTTTCTGCCATTTCCATAAACTGAGAATCATCTTCTAAGTTTTCAAGAGCCAGCATAATACGATACCAGTCCAAACGCATACGATCGCTAAAGCCTTGTTTGGCAATTAGACGATACATCAAATCCGCCCAATAATCCTTGTTTGGATGATATTTGACCAACATTTCTAATGCTAGGGTTGAGCTGTCGATATCTTTCAACTTCATCGCTGAACCATGCATCAAACGCAGGCGCTTTTCATCTGGCACTTTGGCGGCCTGTTCGTCCGCCATGACTTGAACTTTAACTTCTTTTAAAGCATTCGCAAAATCTTCTACCAAATAATAGTTTTGCACTAACAAATCTTGCATCACAGTGTGATTTGGATTTGCGGCGAGATAACGTTTGGTCCAGATTTGTGAGTCATTGTATTGCTTCAGATTATAGAAAGTGCCCGCTAAACCTTCGGTGAAACGCAACTTCTCCTCAGCTGGCAAAAATTCGCTCGCAATCATTTCTTCAAAACATTTCGCCAACAAGGCATTGTCACCCATAGCGGAAGCGATGGCGGCTTTGGTACGACTTACGACAAAATTTTCATACGGCGTTTTCTTCTCAGAAGTTTCAAACATTTTTAACTTTTCGAGAGCCTCAGGATACTGCTTGTCAGTCATCAATTTTTGAATTTCGGTATATGGCTTCGACCATTCCGTACGTATGACTTCTTGTTTCGCTTTTTCTTTTTCCTTTTCTTCGGCAGTTTGCGCATACGCAGTTACCGGCATCACAGAAATAGAAGCAGTTCCAAGGGCTAACAATAAGGCCGCCAAGGCGATAGGAGATTTTTTCATCATAACTTTATTTATATAAATGAGATAAGTGAGCGAATGAACAGGACAACCCAGATTAAACAATTATTGTACACAACTGCCTTTGATCAAAAATTCATCTTAAAGAATTGAGACCACTTTAGGAGTCGCTATGTGCGCGCATTATAGCGCGTTTATTGCGGCTCTCTGCTGCTAACGCGCCACAAGCATTTTGGTTTCAAGCTTGTTCTTGGTCTGACTCAATTTTACCTATTTTTACATTCTAGGCAGGAAAATGAATCGCCTTACTGCAAGGAAGGCAATCTAGGGGTAAACTAGGCCCGATTCCAATCCCGTATAAGTATTGTGTCAGCTCTAACTTCCTCAAATTCCCTGCGACTCAACAATTCTGACTGCTTCGCATTATTAGATGATGCGCAAAGTGATGCTGGCGATTCGCGATTTTATTCCGGTCTAATTAGTTGTCTTCCCTGTGCCACAGCGGAGGCATGGCCAACGATGTGGCAACAAGCACAACAAGCGCTGGAGACTGGTCATTTCGTAGTAGCCGTTTTGAGTTACGAAACCGGGGCACAACTCCAAGCAATCGAAACGCGCCCGACTCCCCTCAAATCTGCGCAAATTTCACAGCTCTTAATATTTAATAAATGCCAGCACTGGACTCGACAGCAAGTTGCCGATTGGCTTGAGCAACAATGTGCCGAACAATATGCAGGCATTCGCGACATTCGCACCAACGTCGATGAGGCATTGTTCGCCAAAGCTATCGAAAAAATTCGTAACTACATTGCAGCGGGCGACACTTATCAGGTCAATTACACTTATCGTTTGCATTTCCAAGCCTATGGCTCAGCGATCGCTTTGTATCAAGCTTTACGCAAACGCCAACCGGTTCCCTTTGCTGCGCTGATCGCCTTACCTGATGGCAGCGTTATTTTATCCTTATCACCCGAACTATTTATTCGTCATCAAAACGGTGGTCTCTTCGCAAAACCGATGAAAGGAACGGCGGCAGCAAGCGGCGACGATGCGCGTGATCAGCAGATCGCAGAAGAGTTGCGCCAAGATCCGAAAAATCGCGCAGAAAATCTCATGATCGTCGATTTGCTGCGCAATGATCTGGGACGTATTGCCCAAACTGGCAGTGTTGCGGTGCCCGCCTTGTTTGAAGTGCAGCGCTTTAGCAGCGTGCTGCAAATGACCTCGACGGTCACGGCACGATTGCGCTCTGAACTCAAGCTGGAGCAAATCATGTCAGCGCTATTTCCTTGCGGGTCCATCACTGGCGCACCGAAACATCGCACCATGGAAATTATTCGCGAGCTCGAAACAGAAGATCGGGGCGTCTATACCGGTGCAATAGGTTGGTTCGATCCAGCTACAAGTCCACAGGCTATCGGTAATTTTTGTTTATCCGTACCGATACGAACTTTGGTCTTGCAAGCTGAGGATGCACAAGGCTGTCGACAAGGCGTGATGGGCGTCGGTGCTGGTATCGTCTACGACAGTGTGGCGCAAGAGGAGTTTGCAGAGTGCGCACTGAAAGCTAAATTTTTAACAGGTTTAACGCCAGATTTTGAATTATTTGAGACGATGTATGCGACACGAGAACTCGGTTGCCGACATCTCAATCGGCATCTGAACCGACTACAGACTTCAGCCAACTATTTTGAATTTTCATTTGATCGTGAAGACACTGCGCGACAATTACAAGCATACTGCGATCAATTCACACCACAGACTGCCTATCGATTGCGCCTGTCGCTCAACTGCAGAGGGCAAATACAAATTCAACATGCGGTTTTGAACCCTATTACAGAACCAGTACGGATCTTGATCTCATCTCAAATATGTGAAACGTCCGCTATCTTCCTAGCTCATAAAAGTAGTCATCGCTTGATCTATGATCGAGCTTGGCAAAGCGCCGAAAGATTAGGCGCCTTCGATAGTTTATTCATCAATCAACATGGATTCATCACCGAGGGTGGTCGCTGTAATGTATTCGTCAGAATAGGAAATGATTGGTTCACCCCGCCTTTGAGCGACGGTGTATTACCGGGAATTATGCGTGGTGTTTTACTGGAAGATCAGCAAATGCAAGCACGTGAGCGATCAGTAACGATCAAGGACTTACAACAAGCGGATGAAATCATAGTCTGCAATGCTTTGCGTGGCGCGCTTGCCGCAAACCTAGTGTTTTGATCCACAGACGAGGCAGTCACCATTCTTGCTAACACCTATGCTAGTCCACTCCATCGACATAGCATCAAGCAACATCAGGCGACCAACTAAACTCTGCCCTAAATCCATCACCAGTTTCAGAGCTTCAGCCGCTTGTATGGTACCGATGATACCGACTAAAGGTGAAAATACGCCCATCGTAGAACAGCGTACTTCTTCGACATCCTGATCCGCTGGAAATAAACAGGCATAACATGGCGCATTGGCTTTACGGGTGTCAAATACACTGAGTTGCCCATCAAAAGAAATCGCTGCGCCGGACACCAGCGGCACACCATGCGCGACACACGCGGCATTCACGGCATGTCGAGTTTCAAAATTATCACTGCAATCTAAAACCACACTGGCGCTCGCCACCAAATCGGATAAGCGCTGTCCTTGTAAGCGCTCCTTCAAAGCATGCACTTCCACTTCAGGATTGATTTGCTGCAAACTGATTCTGGCAGAGTCGACCTTATTTTGTCCCACTCGTTCAGTTGTATGCAAAATCTGCCGCTGTAAATTCGTCAAATCAACCGTATCATCATCAACGATGGTCAACTTGCCGATGCCAGCACTAGCCAAATATAGTGCAGCAGGCGAACCCAAACCGCCCGCGCCTACCACTAAAGCATGGGCGGCGAGTATTTTTTGTTGCCCTTCGATGCCGATTTGGTCGAGCAAGATGTGCCGCGAATAACGCAACAACTGACTATCATTCATGGTTCGAATTCTATCGTTGTGGAGAGTGACTATTACTGCTTACTAGTTGCGGATTTATTCTTTGGCGTTGCAATTTTTGCCGCCTCTTCCCCAGCATTGTCCAGCTTCGCGGTTTTCAAAGGTGTGACCTTCACTGGCAAGCCCTTCAAATGGTTCAGCGCCTGACGCAATTGAAAATCGTCTTTACTGCCAAAATCAACCGGCACACTTTTCTTCGCCAATTCAATTAAACGCTTTTCTTCTTCAAGCTCATCCACCGCTGCGGCATCAGATTCCGCTTCTTTGTCATTACTCAAATGCTTATGTAAATCAGCTTCGCGCGAACGGAGGGCGTTAAAACCATCGCCGTTAGCGGTTTCTTCTACCCGCAAATCGGGTTGTATACCTTTGGCCTGAATCGCTCTGCCCAATGGAGTGTAATACCGGGCGGTCGTCAATTTGATCGCGGTATCATCGGTGATTTGATGCACCGTTTGTACCGAGCCTTTGCCATAACTTTGCGTCCCCAAAATAGTGGCACGGCGATAATCTTGCAAAGCACCAGCGACAATTTCAGACGCGGAAGCAGAGCCAGTATTAATCAACACCACCATAGGCACGTTCTTTACGGCGGCTGGTAATTTCGCCAAAGGATCACTCCCAGCACGCCCAAGATAAAATTCTTTCTTGGCAAAATACGTACGTCTAGAGTCTTCTACTTGTCCATTGGTAGAAACGACCGCGACGTCTTTCGGCAAGAAGGCAGCAGACACCCCAATCGCACCCGGAAGCACGCCGCCCGGATCATTCCGCAGATCTAACACCAAGCCTTTTAGGCTTGGATCTTGCGCATACAAGACATTGATCTTTTTCACCATATCATCAAGGGTAGGTTCTTGGAATTGGGAAATTCTCAACCAAGCATAACCAGGCTCAACCACTTTGCCCTTCACACTATGTTGCTTAATTAATTCACGGGTCAAGGTCACCACAATCGGCTTGTCTTCAGTCTTACGCGCTATGGTTAAAGTAATTTTGGTATTCGGTTCGCCGCGCATTTTTTTGACCGCATCATCGATACTCAAACCCTTAATCGGCACACCATCAATGCGAGTAATTAAGTCACTAGGTTGTATGCCGGCACGCGACGCTGGTGAGTCCTCAATCGGGGAAACCACTTTGACATAACCGTCTTCCATGCCGACTTCGATACCGAGACCGACGAATTTCCCTTCGGTACCTTCGCGTAATTCCTTGAATGATTTTTTATCCAGATAAGCGGAATGCGGATCGAGTGCACTGACCATGCCATTGATCGCCTCAGTCAGCAATTTATCATCTTCGACTGGTTCAACATAATCTGATTTAATCATGCCAAATATTTCGGAAAACTCACTGAGTTTTTCTAATGGCAAAGGCATAGCATTAATTTTCTGCGCGATAGCAGAATATTGCAGAGATGCAGCAACGCCAGCGACAACGCCGAAGCTGATTAAACCAAAACTTTTTAATTTACTACCCATAGTCTCAAAACGGCAGCCGCCGTAAAAAATTGCTTATTTGCGAACCCAAACCATAGGGTCAAATACTTGTCCCTTATAGCGCATTTCGAAGTATAGTCCGGTTTCTTCATTGCCACCGCTGTTACCAGCATTGGCAATGGTATCACCTGCTTTTACCACATCACCGGCATGCTTAAGTACGGCCTGCGCATTGCTATAAAGGCTTAGATATTGACCACCATGATCAAGAATGATCATGTTGCCAAAGCCTCGTAACCACTCCGCAAAGACCACTTTGCCAGCAGCAATCGCCTTAACCTCGGCACCTTCGCTGGCTTTAATAAACAAGCCTTTCCAACTTGGTCCATCGCCGCGCTTAGTACCAAACTTGGCGATGAGTTCACCTTTCACTGGCAAACGAAGTTGACCTTTTAGTCGATTAAATTCTTGTCCATCAAACATGCCGGGAACGGGAGTCTGTTCAACCGTCATGCCTTTGCTAGCTTTAGTATCTTCGACATCTTTACTGACTTTACCGGCATTTTGGCCTGCAACTTGATTCTTCTCTCGTTGTGCTTTGTCCTGAGCTAATTTGTCTTTACGCTGTTTCTCTAACTGCGCCAAACGCTGCTGCTCAGCTTTGGCCTGCTCTTCCATCAACTTGTTCAAACGAGATACTAAATTACTTAAACGCTGCTCATCTTTTTCTAGGTTCGCGGCTTCTTTTTTCTGGGAATGTAATTTAGAGGCGAGTTGCGACAACAAAGACGCATGTCGCTTTTTCTCTTTTTCCAGTTCTTGCTTATGTTCACGCTCTTCTTGCGCGATCTCATCTAATTCGTCTTTGGTGTCTTGCGCCGACTGTTTGTTCTTTTCGATTTCCTCTAAGTTGTTGCGCAAAGCGGCGATCATTTTCGCTTGTGTCTGCGAGACATAACTCATGTAATGCAAGTCACGGTTAATACGATTGGGGTTATCTCCCGACAACAGCAATTTAATTCTGTCGCTATCACCATGCATGTATTGGCGACGTAGGAAATCCGACAATTGTTTTTTCTGCTGCTCGACTTGCGCGGTTAGCCGAGCTTGTTCGGCAACTAATTGATGCAATCGCTCATTCGCGGCTTGCTGTTCGATTTGTAGATCACGGATAGAACGATTGGCTTCAGAAATCGCTTGTTCCGAATCTTCCAAGGCATCACTGGCTTTCTCCTTGGCGGACTCAGTTTTGCTGATGTCCTTTTTTAAAGCCTTGAGCTTTTGTTGTAGCTCGATACGACTTACTTCCGCTTGTTTTTTTTCTTTGGCACGTGTGCTCTGTGCATTTGAGACACCAGGCAAAACGCACAAGCTCACGCTGGAAACAAGACAAACCATCTTTATCCATTTTGATAAAGACAGTTTGCCAGTTTGTAGATTTTGAAGCGAAGGAGAAAATGCCATCGAATTATTTCGACTTGCCTTGACTTGCTACCGCCGCTAATGCCGCAGCAATCGCGTCTTGATCGCCCAAGTAGTAACTCTTGATCGGCTTTAAATCCGCATCTAACTCATAGACCAATGGCTGACCATTTGGAATATTTAAATTCACAATATCAGCATCACTGATGCCGTCCAACATTTTGATTAGGGCACGCAAACTATTGCCATGAGCAGAAACAATAATGCGTTTGCCAGAACGGATCGCTGGAGCGATCGTGTCATTCCAAGCTGGAACCACGCGTTCTACTGTGTCTTTCAAACATTCAGTCAAAGGAATTTGTTCACGCTGCAAACTTGCATAGCGTGGATCATTGAACGACGTGCGCTCATCATCTTCAGCCAAAGGATTTGGTGGCGTGTCATAGCTACGGCGCCATACCAAAACCTGTTCATCACCATATTTAGCAGCCGTCTCAGCTTTATTTAATCCTTGTAAAGCGCCATAGTGACGCTCATTCAAGCGCCAATCATGTTGCACTGGCAACCACATCAAATCCATCTCGTCCAAAGTTCCCCACAGTGTACGAATCGCGCGCTTTAAGACGGAGGTGTAAGCCAAATCAAAAGTAAAACCAGCTTCTTTCAGCAATTTTCCTGCTTGACGCGCTTCGGCCACGCCTTTTTCAGTCAGATCAACATCGGTCCAGCCGGTAAAACGATTATCGAGATTCCAAGTGGATTCGCCATGGCGCATCAATACAATTTTATACATGATATTTGCTTATTTACTGTGGTTGAAGAGGAGCAGAAAGGAACTTATGACGGTTCTAAATCAAGATTTAAAACAGTTTAAAACTAATTTCCCCATCTATTTTATAATGAGGCGCTTGTCTTTAACCACTTATAAACTTTCTTAACACGGGAAAACTGTGAATTTCATTAGCGACAATCTGCTTTTACTGTCTATCGCCATCATATCCGGCGGTGCCTTATTACTCCCTAGCCTGCAAAGACGCGGCGCCCGAGTCTCGCAGCTGCAAGCGACACAGTACATGAATCAAGGTAAAACTCTGGTACTCGATGTGCGTAGCGCCGAAGAGTTTGCTACCGGCCGTTTGCCTAATTCTAAGAACATTCCCCTGAAGGAATTGGAATCTAGAATGAAAGAAATCGAGAAGTCTAAGGCGCATGTGGTAATCACAGTTTGTGCCAGCGGCGTGCGCTCTAGTAGCGCAGTTTCCATTTTGAATAAAGCTGGTTTCGAAAAAACCTTTAGTTTAGACGGTGGTGTTGCGGCTTGGCAGTCGCAGGGCTTACCAACAGTTAAGTAAGGAGTTGATATGACTGCCCATGTTGTGATGTATAGCACCGCCGTTTGCCCATATTGTGTAATGGCTGAACGCCTATTAAAGTCCAAAGGCGTGGAAGAGATTGAAAAAGTCAGAGTTGACCTCGACCCTGCGATTCGCGAAGCGATGATGCAAAAAACTGGACGCCGTACTGTGCCTCAGATTTACATAGGAGAAACACATGTAGGCGGTTTTGACGATTTATCAGCCTTAGATCGTGCTGGCAAACTCGATTCACTACTAAATCCAACATAAAACGCAGTGCACAAGCAGCTTTGATTGCGGTTTTTTGACTCTGCTTGCTACAATAGAAGGCTGATTCTGTTTCGTCACCTTAGTTTGCTTAGTTTGTCAGCATAATTTATTTGCATGGATTATTCGCAGCATTGATGGAACAAGGCAGAAAATGGGACTTGAATTATCCCTATTCGTCCCTAAGTAAGCAGCTAGTTGTTCCTGATTAATTTATAGAATTTTTAGAAAGCCTCACATGTCCGACCAAAATTTGCAGCCAATTTTCCAAATTCAACGCGTCTATCTGAAAGATCTGTCGCTCGAACAACCAAACTCTCCAGCGATCTTCTTGGAGCAAGAAGCGCCAACTATCGAAGTCACTTTAGACGTAGCTGCTGAACCATTGGCTGAAGGCATCGTTGAGTCCACAGTAACTGTAACAGTGACTGCAAAAATCAAAGATAAAGTCGCATTCTTGGTGGAAGCGAAACAAGCTGGTATTTTCGAAGCACGCAATATTCCACAAGATCAAATGGACCCATTGTTAGGCATCGGCTGCCCAAATATCATCTATCCTTACCTGCGTTCTAACGTAGCGGATGCGATTTCCCGCGCTGGTTTCCCACCGATTCATTTGACAGAAATCAATTTCGAAGCGTTCTACCAACAGCGTTTAGCTAACATGGCTGAACAAGCTAAATTGGCAGCAGAGGCTGGTACCGCTGAAGCAGCACCTGCAACTACGCACTAATTGTTTTACCGACCCATTATTCCTACCTCAGGAATAATGGGTTTTTTCTTTAGAACTTCATCCTAGGTTACGCAATGCGCCTTATTTCCAGACTCTCTACCCTGGTTTTTTTAGGATTAAGCTCTGTCTCAGGTCTTTCCCACGCATTAGAATTCCGTTCCATCGGTGCCACACCTGTCATCATGTACGATGCTCCATCCGCACGTGGTATGAAAGTGTATGTAGCTCCCGCAGGCATGCCAGTCGAGGTCATTTTGACGTCCGGCGCGTGGTGCAGGGTACGCGACATGAGCGGTGATTTAAGTTGGGTCGAAGCAAAAGACTTAATCACTCGTCGCAACCTCATCGTCAAAGCGGCCACCGCCCGTATCCGCGTTGCGGCTGAAGAATCTGCTGCCATGGTATTTAGTGCTGATAAACATGTTTTGCTAGAAATGGCGGAGCCGGCCATCGGTGCTTGGGTAAAAGTGAAACACCGCGACGGTCAAGCTGGTTTTGTCCGTACCAGTGAAGTCTGGGGTCTCTAGGCTTTTCAGCTTTACCGCACATTGTCCTAAATTTCTTCGTTGGACGGATTCATTATGAAAATTACTGTTCTGGGTGCTGGTGCCTGGGGTACCGCCTTAGCAATTTCTCTAGCGGCCAAAAATCAAGTTGTATTATGGGGGCGTAATCAAGCCGCTATGACGGACATGCAGAATCAACGCGAAAATCGGCACTATCTAGCTGGCTTTCCTCTGCCTAACAATTTACAAGCGACTTCCGATTTTGAAGCAGCACTCGAACATGCATTACATGATGGATTATTGATCATCGCCAGCTCCGTATCCGGTTTGCGTCCGATTCTGCAGCAATGTAGAGCGTTCCCATTGCGTCATGTCGTTTGGTTATGTAAGGGCTTCGAAGAGAGTAGCCGTTTATTGCCGCATCAGGTCGTCAAACAAGAGATGGGTGAGCAAGTACTTACTGGCGCATTGTCTGGCCCTTCCTTTGCCCAAGAGGTTGCACAAGGTCTACCGTGCGCGCTCACCATTGCCTCGCATTCTGCTGAACTGTGCCAGCTAGTGGTTGAAGCCGCTCATAGCCCTAGTCTGCGCATCTATTCCAGCGATGATGTGGTTGGCGTTGAAGTTGGTGGCGCGGTCAAAAATATCATGGCTATCGCCACGGGCGTAGCCGACGGTTTGGGCTTAGGTCTGAATGCACGTGCCGCTTTAATGACACGCGGTCTGGCAGAAATCAGCCGACTCTGTACCGCACTTGGCGGTCGACTAGAAACCTTGATGGGGCTCACTGGCGTAGGTGACTTAATCCTCACCTGCACCGGCAATTTATCACGCAATCGCAAGGTAGGTCTGGCGCTCGCTGAAGGCAAATCCTTAGAGACTATCATCCAAGAACTAGGACACGTGGCAGAAGGCGTGCGTTGCGCGCAAGCAGTCAAAGCGTTGGCGCATGAATTACAAGTGGAGATGCCGATTACAGATGCTGTCGCTGGGGTTTTATTTGAAAAGGTAGCCGCACGCGAAATGATAGAACGCTTGCTATCGCGCAATTCCAAAATGGAATCAATATAAGGGGTAATCGTTGTGGATCACCCGGGCAATCACAGGCTCGGGTACATTTTTTTCACGTAAAAAAGCGATCGCCTTTAAGCCACCAAAAGACTCCGCATAAGACATCCCCAATTCGACCAACATACGCGTCACTACGTCGCGCCGCCGAAGTGGACGTCGATATTTGTTGAGGCACTTACGTTTTCTGCAGCCTGACATGACGAACTCCGTTAATCAAATTGCGATGTGGCAACGACCCAAGAAGTTTAATCCCCATCGCCCTCGGTTGGCAATTTCTTTAAGGCTTGTTTTTGCGCTTGTCGTAAAGCCGCACTGTTTTTCTGATGGCTTCCCGCACCACCTCGCTTAGCCAATGCGGCTATAGGATTACGTGGCTTAGTGGCGGCGGGGTCGAGACGAAACACCATTTTTTGACGTGTTCCCAAAGATTTATTTGCCATCTCACCCCCGCTACTGAATCACACTGCGCTTATAAAACGTAGCGCGACAAATCCTCATTCACCGATAGCGCCTGCAAGCGCTGCTCGACATAAGCCGCATCAATCACCACGGTTTTCCCACTATTTTGATGGGCATCATAAGAGATTTCCTCCAACAATTTTTCCATCACGGTGTAAAGGCGACGAGCCCCGATGTTTTCGGTAGTTTCATTGACCGAATAGGCAATTCCAGCCAAACGTTGCACACCCTCTGGTAAAAATTCTAACTTAACGCCTTCCGTTGCCAATAAAGCTTCATATTGACGCGTTAAACAAGCGTCGGTACTGGTCAAGATACATTCAAAGTCAGCGATAGACAAGGATTCCAACTCGACCCGAATCGGGAAACGTCCTTGCAATTCAGGAATCAAATCAGACGGTTTAGCAAAATGAAATGCGCCGGATGCAATAAACAAGATATGGTCGGTTTTAATCATGCCGAACTTGGTATTGACTGTCGTGCCTTCTACCAAAGGCAATAAGTCCCGTTGTACACCAGCACGAGAAACCTCTGCACCGCCAGATTCCGAACGTGAGGCGATCTTGTCGATCTCATCCAAAAAGACGATGCCGTTTTGTTCAACATTTTTTATCGCGTCTTGCTTCAACTCGTCTTCGTTGACGAGTTTGGCGGCTTCTTCCTCTATCATCAATTTCAATGCGTCTTTGATTTTCAAGCGTCGCGATTTCTTACGACCACTGTTAACGCCAGAAAACATGGATTTGATTTGCTCAGTCATTTCTTCCATGCCGGGTGGCGCCATGATTTCCATCTGTGGCGCCGCTTCTGCGACATCGATCTCAATTTCCTTGTCGTCTAAACTACCTTCTCGCAAGCGCTTACGGAAAGTCTGGCGCGTCGCATTATCGCCGGCATTAGCTTCAGTCGAAGCGTCTTGGCCAATGCCAAAATCTCGCGCTGGCGGTAACAGCGTATCTAAAATTCGGTCTTCTGCAGCATCTTCTGCACGCGCACGCACTTTACGCATTGCCGACTCGCGCGTTTGTTTAATACCAATATCGACCAGATCACGAATGATGGTATCGACATCGCGACCAACATAGCCAACCTCGGTGAACTTAGTCGCTTCGATCTTAATAAATGGCGCATCGGCCAATTTAGCGAGACGACGAGCGATCTCAGTTTTACCAACACCGGTTGGACCTATCATTAAAATATTTTTAGGCGTGATTTCATAGCGCAAAGGCTCTGCAACCTGCTGGCGGCGCCAACGATTGCGTAAGGCAATTGCCACCGCACGTTTGGCGTTATGTTGGCCGACAACATGTTTATCTAATTCGGAAACGATTTCCTGCGGGGTCATATTCATCATTTTGATCTCAATATCGTAGGCACGGATTATTCTAAAGTTTCAATCGTGTGTGAAAGATTGGTGTAAATACAAAGTTCGCCTGCAATTGTCAGCGACTTTTTCACAATATCGATCGGTGATAAATCCGTGTTGTGGTACAAAGCCATCGCCGCCGATTGCGCAAATGTACCACCGGAGCCGATCGCACCAATACCGTCGTTGGGTTCTAACACGTCACCATTACCGGTAATCACCAAAGTCGTGTCTTTATCCGCCACCAACAACATCGCTTCAAGCCGGCGCAACATGCGGTCTGTACGCCAATCTTTCGCCAATTCGACCGATGCCCGCATTAAATGACCTTGGTGTTTTTCTAATTTCGATTCAAAGCGCTCAATTAAGGTGAAAGCGTCAGCAGTACCGCCAGCAAATCCTGCTAACACTTTGTTGTGATACAGCTTGCGCACTTTACGTGCGGTGCCTTTCATCACGATATTGCCCAAAGTGACTTGCCCATCACCACCCAATGCCACCACATTGCCTCTGCGTACAGTCAGGATTGTGGTGCCGTGAAATTGTTCCATAATGTCCTCGTTGATATGCTACCTACACAAAAGCATAGGCGAAAGCCGCGATCAGCGTAAGACTGACGCGCTCAGAAAATGAAAATGGGGTGTTTTTTGCCAATTGCAAGACTGGCCGCTTGACGTAGTTAAGATTGCTTGCGGGGGAAAATAGCTGCCACGTTTTTCAAACCCATGGCATTAAATAGGTGCATGACTAGATAATTCACTTCATGGAATTGGATCGATTTATTTTTGGTGCTCGAAATAGGTACCAAGCCATTCAGCAATTGTGCTGAGGCACCGAATTCAACACGCTCCAACTGCGAGCAATCCAAAATCACCAAATCGTGAAGCTTAGAATGCGTAGTAATTTGCTTCACCAATTCATCGGTACTGCCCTCAATAAATTTCGGCATCAAAAAGCGATCAGATGTGTCAACTTCTGGAACGGCCTCTGCCACTGCCGTAGTGACTTTACTCGTCGGCGCTTCGAAAGCGGGTGGAGAAACTTCAAAAGTCACGCAATAATCGATGCTCGCTTCTTCGAACACTTCTTTTAACTGCAATAACTGCAGAACCTCTAGTAGCAGCAACCACGGAGCTTCCGTCTCATCACGACGTCCCACTTCAAGTATCGAGCGAATCTGCTCAGTCAGATTTTGCGCGGCAACCAATACCAAATCATGCTTGGACTTTTTCAAGTTACGAATCGCGCGTAATAACAAACCACAGCCGACCGGATCAACGGATTTGACCCGACCAAAATCAATTTTCAAAACTTTACTGTTTTCACTAAAGTTATTCAGTTTCTGCAGTAATTTGATAATGTCACCGTCCAACTTCGATGGAAAAGTCAGGCTAGGAATCGCACTCTCGTCTTTACTCTCAGGTTCATTGCCTGAAGTTTCTGGATTACGCCAAACTGGAGGTGATGTTTCGTACTTGCCAGCATAGTCTAGCGAGAGGCTTTCAAAAGCATATTGATTTTGCTCGATCTGATAAAGATCAAACAACATAAACCAGGCTAGTGGCGTCGCATTCCCTAAATTATCCAAATCAATTGCGCTACGCAGCATGTGCTCTGCAACTTTAATCTGACCAGTTGCAAACAAAATCGCGGCCTCTTCCAACAAGGGAATCGACTCGGTCTGTGCCATTGAAGGTGCATTAAGCTCCGTGTGCCCGAGGAGCAACTCGGTGGTCGGCAAACTTAAAGCGATCGTACTCTGGAAATCGGTTGCGATGAAATCGCTATGAAATTGATTAGGGCCAGTGCGTTTGAGTGGTTCATCAACCGGACTCTTCGACTGCAAGGTCTTGGGTCGCCCCATATCACGCGACATTTCGAATTCAATCGCGTCGATCTTTCTCTCGGTTGCGCGCGCGATATGCTTTTTCTCGGTTAAGGAATGCGTCAAAGCTTCGTCATCTTGGAATTGTCCAATGACGGTATTTTGTCCCTTTACACGAGTTTTCTTGGAAGCTGGCTTGTCCGAGCTATTACTCTCTTCACGACCTGGCTTCTTTCCGAAAAGCTTAAAAATCCCCACGGCAACCTAACGAATGATTAAAAAAGTAAAAAACCATTTCAGTTCATGTAAACACGATACTGCACATAATACAGCGAACCGATTAAATATATCTAAATCAAATAAAGTTTCAAATATGAAGTATAGACCGAAATTTCGAAATTTTGCCGACTTACAACGTTTATAAAAATACTATCGTTAATAAACTACTACAACCTTACGAGTTACGAATCCGTCTGATATCGACAATTTTGCACTTCTCATATACAAATCTTAATGTTATAAGTATACGCCGAAGTCTCCGAAATGCCGGATGTGAATCACGACTAAAGCACATTTATTTCACATAAATTTGCGTTTGCTCCAAGAAAAACGATCATCTCTCATTTTTTCTCAGAGCAAACAACGGATTTCAAAAATCAGAAATTAACTCGAACGCCGCAAATGAAACCACGCATTGGCTGCGGTACGGTTTCCTTTAAAACAGAAGTCGCTAATCGGATGTCTTGGTTCAATAAGTTCTTTACTTGTGCAAACCAGGTTAACTGCGCATTCATGTATGGGTGAGTATAAGTCACATTCACATCCACTTTTGTAAACGCAGGTGTCGCATAGGTTTCTGATGCAGCCAAGCGGTCTTGTTTTTGTGCGTGTAACACACTCACGGTGTTGCGCCAGGCGCCACTACGATAGGACAAATCGATTCCGACCCGATTGGCCGCCTGCAAAGGCAAATTTCCACGTTGCTTTAAGGTGCCGCGAGAAGTATCAGCAAAACCACGGGCAGAAAACCCTTCACCAAATTGGTTATAAGCGATCTCTGCTTCTCCGCCGCGAACAGTGGCAGCGGCTTGTTTCCAAAACCGTTGAGTAAACTCGCCTTCAAGATCGTGTTCACCTTCTTCATTTACACGCAAACCATCAATTTCGCCATAAACGTAGTTATCAACCTCATTGATAAAACCATTGATCTTCCAATGAATTAAGCCTGAAGTCTTTTGTACACTCAATTCCAGATTGCGTGATTTTTCACGTAACAAGTGATTGTTACCAATATCAAAAGTCAAAGTTGATTCATGCGGCCCATTTGAATACAGTTCTTCAGTGGTTGGCGCCCGCTGTGCTGTCGATAGACTGCTGACAATGGCATACCCTTTGGCGACTGGAATGAGTGCGCCCACAGAAAATGAATGCAAATTGAATTGCCGATCAGGTAAATTGAAACTGGCTTGCGGCTGACGTTTTACGGTTTCAAAACGTCCGCCACCACTGAAAGTCACTTCGCCAAAATTCTTTTGTTCGACCAAAAAAATCGCATTGGAGGTACTGCGGGTAGTCGGCACGGTATCAGCACGACCCGTTTCTGCAGACAATGCAGAGAAATTGGTATTTTCCGTTTGTACACCGATACTCCCCTCCCACCCTTGCCAGTTCGTGTGTGACAAACTGGTGCGCGTCTCTAGATTTCGATTTTTAAAATCCGTAGCGGGTGTGCCATCTTGCAACTTTTCCGTGTGCTTATAGTCAGTTGATCCCAATTTAAATTTTAGGGTGTCAAACACTAGAAAAGGTTTAAACACCGCAGCGTCAATATCAAAACGAGTTTGGTCGAGATCAATGTAAGACATTTCTTCGGTTGGAATGCCGTAACGATCTGCCATCGTTTGTATCGAGGCACCGATGTGTCCCCAAGCTTTGACTAAAGTTGCGCCAAAACCCAAGCTATGTTCATGTGTAAAGCTATTCGGCAAACGACCTTTAACTTCACCATTACCGTAGGCACTGCCATAACCTGGGATCTTATAATCGCTGGTATTGCGACTATTACCGTCTAAGTGCAAAGCAATCTCGTCAATCGAACCATCGAGGAAAAAGGAAGCACTCTTTTCTGCGTTCACGCCCACATATTTCAATTCCATCTCACCATTAAGCTGCTTGCTCAAAGTGGTTGGAATGCGGCCATCAACCACATTCACCAATCCGCCAATCGCACCACTACCGTAAAGCAAGGCAGCGGGACCGCGTAAGATTTCTATCTGTTGAGAACTGGCGGTTTCGCTGGCAACAGCATGATCATTTGATAGACCCGACACATCGGCTACCGCCATTCCGTTTTGTAAGATTTTAACCCGCGGCCCCTCCAAACCCCGAATAATTGGACGCGAGGCACCAGCACCAAAACCTGAAGCACTCACCCCAAGTTCACCACCCAAGGTTTCACCCAAAGAGCTACCAATCTTGGAGCGCAATTCCGAGCCCGACAAAATTTTGGTTGGACTTAAAATCTGCATACTCTCCTCCTTGCCCAAAGGATTGGCAGAAACAGTCACCGTGGTAGCAGAAGACTGCGCATGTGCAGTGAATGGCGTAAATGCTGCACAAATAGCGGCAGCTAACAATGTTCTTTGTAAAGACATAGGAGTTCCTGAAAAACAAATAGCAGAAGAGGCCGAGCGAACGGCATCAATGAATGATCGTACAGCGTCTGGCAATCAAGTCAGACTTAGCTAAGATGTTTTTTCAGAATGGGGGAGCGCGACTTAAAAAGTAAATTCGTAGTGAAGCAAACCAAGGAATGAGCCTCACTTGCTCGCGCGGCAGTGCGACGATTACAGTCGGAACTACCAAGGCAAAAGTATGCTGCAAGCCATCAGCAATACTCGCTGCATCAAACAAAATACAGGAATGAATACTAGATTCTGTCGAATTTTGAAGTTTTTGAATTCCCAGATAATTTTCGCCATCGGATGCCAGGCTCATGACCTCACCGGATATGGTCGAGATATGTGACATCCTGTGGGCAAAACCTAGCCATTGCGCCGACAATAGAACTAGCAACATCGTCCCCAACAGGACAATGGCTTTCAAACGTCTATTGTGAAACAAGCGATTCGACATGCTTAATTTGTTTTTTTCGTAAATGACAAGCGACCACCAATGTAAAGCACAGGCTAGTATCAGTAAGTAGTAGTAACAAGCCCGAAGTCACTATGATCGAATAGGTGCAACAAAGTTGCAGTAATCTCTCATAAAAAATGCGCAGGATATGACTGCGCATTTTTTAAGTGTAAAACTATACTAACTTAGTCGCCGTACAGCTTCTGCTTCAATTCACGACGCTGCTGTGCCTCTAAGGACAGAGTCGCTGTTGGTCGTGCCATCAAACGTGGTACGCCAATAGGCTCGCCAGTTTCTTCGCACCAACCATATTCACCAGCGTCAATTGCAGCAATCGATTGCTGCACTTTGCGCAGTAACTTGCGCTCGCGGTCACGGGTACGCAACTCTAGAGAATGTTCTTCTTCGATGGTCGCGCGATCTGCTGGATCTGGTACTAATACCGTTTCACGCAAATGCTCGGTCGTTTCGTCGGCATTCTTCAACAAATCTTTTTCAAGTTGTTGCAGACGGGCTTTGAAAAACGCCAATTGCGCGTCATTCATGTAGTCCTTCTCACCCATCTTCACAATTTCTTCTTCGGTGAGGAGAGCTGCAGGTGCACTAGCTGGTGCCGTTGATTTAGATGATTTAGTTGCCACTTCGATTACTTTCGATACAACAGGTTAATATACGCAAGTGCGTTCGAACACTCTTCTTATTGGAATGTTATCCCCGCACTTCCCCTCAAGGACAAGTATATAGCGTGCTTGTTCCGCATTCAAATCTAGTGCACCTCAAATAATCCAAACTTCGTCGCTATACGTTGTTGCGGAAAAAATTTTATCCCTTACATATCAAGCATATGCAGCGGGCTAAAATTTTTTCCGCGCCTAGCCTAGCTTAGAATTTTGACTTATTGGAAGCGCCCTCTATTCAATTGCCACAAAAATATCATGTGATGCAATTCAATAGGGCGCTAGTTTATACCATACATTGCTCTAAACCTTGAATAAAAATCTCTTTTGGTAAATTTTTACCAATAAACACCATTTTGCTTTCTTTGGTTTCATCGTCGCCCCATTTTCCTCCTATGTCGGTGCCCATAATTTGGTGCACGCCCTGGAAAATAACTTTACGATCTGCGTGTTCCATATACAACACTCCCTTATAGCGCAGCATGCGTGGACCATAAACTTGCACTAAGCCACCTAAGAAATAGTCGAGCTTTTCGGTATTAAAGGGACGCGTGGACTTAAACACGAAAGCAGCAATATCATCGCTATGATGCGCATGATGATGATTGTGGCTACCGTGCTTGTGTTCGTGCTCGTGATCATGCTTATGCTCGTGCTCATGTCCGCAATCAGCATCACAATGGTCGTGCTCATGGTCGTGCTGTTCGGCTAGCAAGAAGTCAGGATCCAGATCCAATTTAGCATTCAGATTAAAGCCTTTGAGATCCAAGACTTCGGCAATCGCGACCTGACCAAAATCGACAGCACAAATGGCAGCGCGAGGATTGATTCTGACTAAACGGTTCTTTAGTGCTGTAACCTCCTCTGCGCTAACCAGATCGGCTTTCGACAATAAAATCTTGTCAGCGAAACCAACTTGACGCTGCGCCTCTTCATGTTCATCTAGTTGCATCATGCCGTGCTTGGCATCGACCACCGTTACGACCGCATCTAGCATGTAATGCAAACCGACTTCTTCATCCACAAAGAAAGTTTGCGCTACCGGCCCTGGGTTCGCCAAACCCGTGGTCTCAATAATGACGCGGTCAAACTGCAATTCTCCCGCTTGCTTTTTCTGCATCAACGTATTTAAGGCCACAATCAGATCACCCCGTACGGTGCAGCAAATACAGCCGTTGTTCATTTCGATAATCTGCTCGTTACTGTCCTGCACCAAGATCTCGTTATCGATATTTTCCTGCCCAAATTCATTTTCGATAACGGCAATCTTATAGCCATGTTGCTCTTGCAGAATACGATTCAATAAAGTCGTTTTGCCAGCACCGAGGAAGCCAGTCAAAATCGTGGTGGGGATAAGTGCCATGGTATGAATTCTTCTAATGGTTTTTTAATCGGTAAAATTAAGCTTGATTACAATGATCGCACCAGCCCTTAATCGTGACTTCGATGTCATGACTTTGAAAACCCTTCAAAGCCGTCGATGCCAAGGTTGCTTGCAATTGATCGCGCAAAGTATTGGCCGCATTGGGCTGCTCCAAGCAAAACACTTTCGCGCATCGCGTGCATTGGAAGTGTCCATGCTGGTGCTGCGGCGGCATCAAAGCTTGCTTGAGGTCAGCGGATTGCTGGACTTCACTGCCAGTACTAAAGCGAAACACGCGATCATCACCGGTAATCTTATGTGCCAGGCCAGCCTCTGCCAAGCAATCTAGCGCCCGATACAAAGTGACTCTATCCATCGCCGGCAGCGCGTCTTGCATCTCGTTATGCGACATCGCGCGCTGTTTGCTTAATAGCACCGTCAGGACTTCTAAACGGGCTTGCGTGACCCGCACTTCCGCTTGCCGCAATTTGGCTTCAGCTAATTCCTGACCTGAGCTATCAGGTGCTGGGGTTTCAGAGGTTTTGTGCTGATTTTTCATAGCATAGACAAACGGGGAAAGCTATATTATGCCTGAATGCAATTGAGTTGCAAAATCCGTATACTAGACAACAATCCAATCAGACCAATATTCGAAACTTTTAAACACATTGAATTGTTGCGTGCCTCCGCTAATTCTCCTAAGCTTAGCCGTGATTTAAGCAACATCTCCGTTTCCCTCACCGCGATCATTCCTGCATATGCCCACCAATCAAAAATTACCACTCTTAACAATGCGCGAACATATCAAACTATTGTGCATGAGCTTGTTGAGTGTATTTCTGTTCAGCCTATCCCCTACCAGTTTAGCCTTTACAACACAAACAACTGCGACCGCGACGGCACCAGCGTTAAAAGCACTCAACAAAGAAGCCCATCTGATTATTCTCAACCGTGACATCGTCAGCTTTCGTGGCACCGTTCTGGGTATCGAACCCGAAGAACGAGTCGTGCGAGCGCAACGTCGCATCACCCAGCAACTGAGTGGCAATGGGCCGCACAAAGTTAGTGTCGTCGATATGCCGCCTGGTAAATTAATTCAAATCGATGGCGCTGGTAGCTTTTATATCGCACCCGATGATATTGACCCCTATCAACAAGAAACCCTAGACAGCATCAGCGCCCAAGCGCTCAACCATATCAACTTAGTGATAAAGGAAACCCAAGAAGGGCGCAGTCTCGAAGGAATGCTGCGTGCCAGCGCGTATACCGGTTTGGCAAGTCTGGTTTTTGTAAGTTTACTTTGGCTATTGTTGAAAGCCAGACGCTTTGTTATCGCACAAACCCTGTCCTTCGCTCGTGAAAAACTCGATGAACATCAATTAGTTCAAGCGAAATTAATCCGTCGAGACCATATACAAAGCGGACTGCGAAAACTTCTACAATGGTTTTCCTGGCTCATTATTTTCTTGATGACCTATGAATGGCTAAGCTTTTGCCTCTCTCAGTTTCCCTTTACCCGGCCATTAGGCGAGCAATTAAACACCTATTTAGTCGGCATCATCGCCAGTATCAGTGGCGCGATGCTAAAAGCCATCCCGGATTTATTTACCGCCTGTGTCATTTTCTTTTTGGCTAAACTGGTGGTACAAGCCTTCAATGCGCTTTTTGACCGCATTGAAAATGGTAGCTTAACAGTCAGCTGGTTAGCTGCCGACGTCGTCGCACCAACCCGACGCATTGTTAAAGTGGCGATCTGGCTATTTGCCTTAACCATGGCCTATCCATATTTACCAGGCTCGGGTACCGAGGCCTTTAAAGGTGTTTCGGTCTTAGTCGGTCTGATGATTTCGCTTGGTGCCTCTAGTCTGATAGCACAAGCCGCAAGTGGATTGATCCTGACTTACTCAAGAATTTATCGTCGAGGCGAATTCATCCATGTGAATGGACATGAAGGCACAATCACCGATCTCGGCATGTTCACCACACGACTGCGCAATGGCATGGGTTTAGAAATCACGCTGCCCAACGCTTTAGTACTTGGCAATGTCACCAAGAATTATTCACGCGCGGTCGAAGGCCCTGGCTTTGTCGTCGACACCAAGGTGACAATCGGCTATGACACCCCTTGGCGTCAAGTGGAAGCCATGTTGATCGAAGCGGCGCGCCGTACCGACAGTGTCCTGAGTACGCCAGCACCCAAAGTATTTCAAACCGCACTCTCCGACTTTTATCCAGAATATCTGCTAATTTGTCAGGCGGTGCCGGGTGACCCGATACCACGTGCAGAAGTGATGAGTCAGTTGCACGCAAATATTCAAGATGTTTTTAACGAATACAATGTGCAAATTATGTCACCACATTACTTGGCTGATCCTGAAAAGGAAAAAGTAGTGCCAAAAGAAGGCTGGTTCCGAGCACCAGCAAACACGACGATCGACAGGACTTAAACCCTGTACTGGCGTTTCTAATGCCGTCGTTCGCAAAACTGGGTTGCCGCGCTTACCCTAGGAATGGTATAACGCCCACCCAGCTATCGGCACACATCTTGACAGGAATACAGAATTGGCAAAGTTATACTTTCGATACTCGGCAATGAATGCCGGCAAATCCACCGCACTGCTACAAGTCGCACACAATTATGAAGAACAAGGGCAAAGCGTGTGTTTATACACTGCTGCCATCGATAATCGCTATGGCACAGGCAAAATCACGTCTCGCTTGGGTCCACAGCGTGATGCCGCGACCTTTGATGCCGGCTTTGATTTTTTCAGCAACGCGCCAGCGGTTAATTGCATCCTCGTCGATGAAGCCCAGTTTTTATCCCCCGAACAAGTCAAGCAGCTGCACCGCCTCGCTCATGTCAGAGGTATACCTGTCATTTGCTATGGATTACGCAGCGATTTTCTCGGCGAACCTTTCCGCGGCTCTGGCTATTTGATGACCTTGGCCGACACCATCGAAGAATTAAAAAACATCTGCACCTGCGGCAAAAAAGCCACCATGAATATCCGTGTCGATGCCCAAGGCAAACGCATGACCGCTGGCGAACAAATTGATATCGGCGGCAATGAGCGCTATCAGCATGTGTGTGGACGGTGTTTTTATCAGTGATCTAGGCTTTTGATCGAGTCAGACAACATCAATCGGCAGTCAATACGTCAAGTAGAGACCGCCTCACTGCCCCCATACGCTTAGGTCGAAAAAGCGTAAAAAATCTCAACGCAATACCATTTTCACTGTCAAATCAAGCCATCGGCATCAGCACAAAATGGTGCCAGTCCTGCCCCGTCATTCTCTCTGTAAACCACCGACGAGCTTATAAGTCATGGATGTAATCCCTCGACGGAAAGGCTTGCGTACGAAACAATTCAAATGTCTATGGCGGGTGTTCCCTCCGCGAAAAACCGCCTCACCGAACCCAGCAGTCTCCGTTATTTGCTATCCACTTCCACAATGTTGCTTAACGCACCGTGTTCCTTTGCAGGTAAGCGCATGGTGTTTCATGTTGGTGTCGTTTTCATGTACCAATGCACCAATGAACCAATGAACCGATCGTCTTTTAGGAGAATTTTATGAAACAAGAAACACCAAACAAAAACCCCAAGCAGATGAATAGCCAACCATCAAGGACTGATACGTTAAACACGCTAAAGCAGAAGGCGGAAGTAAAAGAAGTCGCTGGCAGGCATAAAAATGATGGCCAAAAAGATCACAAGGGTGCGCGCTAAGTAACGCGGGCAATTTGGATCAAAGACAGATGAGGGCATGCATACATGCACTCATCTACACATTGAGTCACGTCGCAATGGCTTTGGTCTCGCCGTCAGTTTTTGCTAGTGTATTGGCCTTCTTGAGACTGCCAAAATGCAAAGCATAATGCCGGGTAAATTCAGCGCCTAGAAAGAAGATTTGCGCTGAATAATAGACCCATAACAGCAGCGCCACAATCGAGCCAGCGGCACCAAAACTATTGGAAACGCTGCCGTTGCCGATGTACAGACCAATGGAAAATTTTCCAAGGGTGAATAACGCCGCCGTCCCCAGAGAGCCGATCAAAACGTCGTACCAAGATAGGCGTACCCGAGGCAACATTTTATAGATCACGGCAAACAAGGTCGCGATAACACTAAAACCAATGAGTCCGGCCATCATTGAGAGAAGCGGCGCCGCGTCTTTCCAGATGCCACCCCAATAGTGTTCCAGTAAGGCGAGTGCGGCACTGAGCACGAGTGAGACCATCATGAGAAATGCCAGCACCAGTACCAAGCCAAACGATAATAAACGGGTACGCAGAAAATCCCATAGCGACAATTCACGTGTGATCGGGAGTTCCCAAATTTCATCAAGGCTAGCTTTTAATTCTGCAAACACACTGGTCGCGCCGAATAGCAAGAGGACAGTGGCGATCACCGTGGCACGCAAGCCTTGCACCTGATCGCTCGCGCCAGTCAAGATAAGTTGTATAGCATCGGCGCCCTGCGCGCCGAGCAATTGACGCAGTTGACTAAGTATCTCGGTTTGCGCTTCTTGTTTACCAAAAAACGTTCCCGCAACGGCGATCACCAACACCAAGATCGGTGCCATCGAAAACAACGTGTAGAACGCGAGCGCTGCACCTTTGCTGGCATCACGATGATTGAACCAATCATTCACAGCACAATTGACCACGTATCGCATTCTTTGCACGACGCCTGGCAGTTTTATTTTCATTGTTTATGTCCGAGCCATTTGTATGAGGTGGAGACTATTTAGGATGCAACGACAACACAGAAGGGATGCAGATAAAAGTCGACATTTTGAAAAGGAGTTAGTGATCGTTCATATGGCCGCAATTTAATATAGCCATATCACTATCGTTTTTACGAAGCCTATGCCAAACAAGATCCGTAGTCTGTACGGCAACACACTTCTATGGTCGTGTTATTCATAGAACGATCCTCTGTTTAGCTAAGATAGCGAAAGGCGTGCGACGACGAAATTGAGCGGGCAACTGTGGAATCTAGGATAATGGCGGCTAATTCACACCTAACGCTATGTAGTCCGCCTTTTTGGAACCCTCTCATGGAAATTAAAGTCAACTTTCTCGATAAACTTCGCCTCGAAGCCAAGTTCGATGATTTCACGGTGATCGCCGATCAGCCTATCCGTTATAAAGGCGATGGTTCTGCACCGGGGCCGTTTGATTACTTCCTCGCTTCATCGGCTTTGTGTGCGGCGTATTTTGTGAAGTTGTACTGCAACACGCGCAATATCCCAACCGAGAATATTCGTCTTTCGCAAAATAATATCGTCGATCCGGAAAATCGCTACGCGCAGATTTTCAAAATCCAAGTCGAGTTGCCCGCCGACATTTCTGCCAAAGATCGCGAAGGTATTTTGCGTTCGATTGAACGCTGCACAGTGAAAAAAGTGGTGCAAGAAGGTCCGCAATTTGTGATTGAAGAAGTCGAGAATCTGGATGCCGATGCGCAAGCCTTGCTGACTTTAAATCCTGATGCGAACGCTGCCACCTACATACTCGGTAAGGATTTGCCGCTTGAACAAACCATCGCGAATATGTCGAGCTTGTTGGCAGGACTCGGCATCAAAATCGAAATCGCGTCTTGGCGCAATATCATTCCGAATGTATGGTCACTGCATATTCGCGACGCGCATTCACCGATGTGCTTCACTAACGGCAAAGGTGCGACCAAAGAAAGTGCTTTAGCTTCCGCTCTCGGCGAATACATAGAACGTCTGAGCAACAATCACTTTTACGCGGGCTCATTCTGGGGCGAAGATATCGCGAACGCCGAATTCGTGCACTACCCGAATGAGAAATGGTTCAAGCCCGGAAAAAAAGATGCGTTGCCCAAAGAGATTTTGGATGCTTATAGCTTAGCAATTTACAACCCAGACAAAGAATTGCGTGGCTCACATCTGATCGATACTAATTCTGGCAATAGCGAACGCGGTATTTGCAGCTTGCCATTCGTACGTCAATCGGATGGCGAAACGGTTTATTTCCCGTCTAATCTCGTCGAAAACTTATTCGCGAGTAATGGCATGAGTGCTGGTAACACTTTAGCGGAAGCGCAAGTGCAATGTTTATCTGAAATTTTCGAGCGGGCAGTCAAGCGCGAAATCTTAGAAGGCGAAATCACCTTACCAGATGTGCCGCAAGAAGTGCTGGCGAAATATCCAGGCATCTTGGCTGGCATTCAAGGTTTAGAAGAGCAAGGATTTCCTGTCTTAGTAAAAGACGCCTCACTTGGTGGACAATATCCAGTCATGTCCGTCACTTTAATGAACCCACGTACTGGTGGCGTATTTGCCTCGTTCGGCGCGCATCCAAGTTTAGAAGTAGCACTCGAACGTAGCTTAACCGAATTACTGCAAGGTCGTAGTTTTGAAGGTCTGAATGACTTGCCGCCACCGACTTTTGTTAGCAACGCCGTCACTGAGCCAAATAATTTTGTTGAACACTTTATCGACTCAAGCGGTGTGGTCTCGTGGCGCTTCTTCAGTGCAAAAGCCAACTACGAATTTGTCGACTGGGACTTTTCCGGCCATGGTGAAAATTCCAATGCTGACGAAGCTGCCACTTTGTTTGGCATTCTCAAAGACATGGGCAAAGAAGTTTATCAAGCAGTCTACGATCAACTCGGCGCAACCGCCTGTCGTATATTGGTACCAGGCTATTCTGAAGTGTATCCAGTTGAAGATCTCATCTGGGATAACACCAATAAATCACTGTTGTTCCGCGAAGATATTTTGAATTTACATACACTGGATGACGATGCACTCGAATCCTTACTTGAGCGCTTAGAGAACAATGAACTCGACGAATACAGCGACATCGCCACTTTAATCGGTATTGAGTTTGATGAAAACACGGTGTGGGGTCAACTCACTGTGCTCGAACTCAAACTCCTGATCAATCTCGCCTTGCAGGAATTTGAAGACGCGCATGAACAAGTACAGAGCTTCTTGCAATACAACGACAACACCGTTGACCGTGGTTTATTTTATCAAGCTTTGAATGTCGTGTTGGAAGTCGAGTTAGATGATGAACTCGACCACGACGACTACGAACACAATTTCCGTCGCATGTTTGGTAATGAACGCATGGATGCAGTCTATGGCTCTATGGAAGGCAGTGTGCGCTTCTACGGCTTAACACCAACCAGCATGAAACTGGAAGGATTGGATAGACATCAGCGTTTGATTGATAGTTATAAGAAGTTGCATGTGGCGCGTAGTAGATTCTTCAGCACATCGCGCTAAAACATTTAACTTAGGAAACAGAGAACTAGTTCAACTGCCAAAACTGTGCAGTTGAACTAGCGATCATCTGTTTATTTGCAATAACTATTTACGCGTCCCACTCCAAGATTTACTGACGATTTTCCACTGTCCATCAATCTTATTCAGCGCAAGGTAATCCACTCCTAACCATTGCGGATAGTCCAGTGTGACTTTGACTACCGCACCAGTGTCGCTGATATCTAAAATCGTATATAGCCGATGACGCTGCGCTTCGTCTTCGGCTGGTTTCCCGGGAAAACCTTGCAGCCATTCCTCTCCCGTCTGCGTAATCACTTTTTGCTGCCGGTTCGAGTATCCCAAGACCACGGCATCTTTTCTTGCAACTAGCAAACCTAAATCACCACGTCCTTCTCTAAACGCCTGCATCATCGTTTTCATTGTTTGATCGACTGCTGCAAACTCCTTGTGCTGCTGGACTTGCGCGAGAGCTGGCTGGGACACGCCGGTTATGGCACAGACTAAGACGATTAATGTTAAAAATTTTTTCATCATTTAATTCCTTGAAAGTGAAGAGAAAACAAAAGTTTATTGGGAGGTTTTTTGCTGTAGCAATTGCACTACCGCGTTGGCAACTAAGGGTGCAGATGGATAATTTTGACCCGTCACCAACCGGCCATCGATTTCCATATGCGGCTTTTCAGGGTCAGGTGCGTTAAATATACCGCCATGCTGTTCTATGGTTTGACGAATCAGAAACGGAAAATGTTGAAAGTAACCGGCGGTGCGATCTTCGTATTCTTCGGGATAGCCGGTAACCCGCTTGCCATCGACCAAGTACTTACCATCGCTGAGTTTTAAACGCGCAATCCCAGCCGTACCATGACAAACCGCAGAAACCACACCGCCACGTTCATAAACCTTACGGGAAATGTGCTGCAAGTTTTGATCATCAACGACTTGATAAATGGCATTGCTACCGCCGACGTAATACACGGCTTGATATAGATTGGCATCAATCTGTTCTGGCTTTGCAGTGCGCTCCAGTCCATCCATGATGCGTCGGTCCTGCAAGCGCGCAGTTAAGCGTGGTCCCAGCACCGTGGGATCAATTGGCACAGCGCCACCGGCAGGAGAGACAAAATCAACCGCATAACCAGCCGTGACGAAAATATCCCAGGCATTGACCACTTCACCAAAACTCACACTCGCGGGCAAACTAGAGTTACCATGAAATCGACTGCTCGATAAAATAAATAAGACACGACCGGATGATTTGGTCTGGGATGTTTTTTCTGCTTCAGTAGAAATGGTTGCTGCAAGCAGATGGGCTGACTGGGGTGTCACTTCTGCTAGTGAGGTATTACTTAGAGGAACATGTGCTTTCGCTTGCGTGGTTCCGGCGCACCACAGGCACAGCGCCATTACCAGCATCAGCAACATCGGCCGCATAGAATTGTTTCGATTACAAAGCATCGTTGAAAGCTCCATTGAAAGTTGAAGGAGCTTTCATACTAAACAAAATCTTCTAAATCAAAGTCTTAGCAAGTGTTTCAGGAGTCCTGAAACCTGTTTCCGGAGTTTGATTTTGCTCTCGATAGACTGAGGGCGTACATCCATTGGCTTTTTTAAAGGCGGCGTAAAAAGTTGACATCGACTGGAAACCCGCAGCCTCGGCGATGCTCTCTAATGGGAGTTGCGGCGTTTGCACAAGCAAGCGCTGTGCTTCCGCCAAGCGTAAGCCAGTCAGATATTGTTTGAATGAGGTGCCATTATTATCGTTCAGTAATTGCGACAATCTCGCCTGAGGCACGCCCAACCGTCGCGACAAACGCGGCAGACTGAGCGACGGATCCAGAAACAATCGTTCGGTTGACATTAAATTGGCTAGGGCTTGCAGTTCGTTGACCGCTTCTGGTGTATCGATTCGTCTCTTCTGATAGGGTTCTACTGGCGCCTGACCATGTCGCCATCCCCATGCCACGATCAAACACAAGTACAAAACAAATGAAAACGACAATGCGCCAACAATGTAAGAGGTGTAGCCAGACAAAAAATAAGCGAACCAGATGATCCAAAGCCCCGCGACTAGCGTCAGTAACAAACGTCGTGCATTAGCGGTGGGCAAACGATGCCTTTGCTGTACTAACAAAGCACTGCTAATGAGCAGATAAGCAAACCAAAGCCAAGAAATTGTTTGGACAATGGCACCATGCCAGAGGGATGTATGATGGGCATAAGGCAACATCAGATTCACGAACATCGCCACAACACCGATTAGCAACAAATGAGTGCGTTCCCAAGATCCCAAACTAGTCGCGCTGCTTAAACTACTACGCACAAAAAAATACAAACAGGGGCCAATGAAAAAGCAGGCTGTCAATCCAATTTGTATCACGATGGATGGCGTATCCGATAAGAAAAAAAGCGCGACGGATTTGCCGGTACGAATGCTAACCATCAAAATCAAGATCGCCAACCAACGCTGGGCGATAGACACAGAGCTTGTAATCAACAAGTAAAGCGAGAGTGCCAGACCGTTAAAAGAACCGAGGGCGGCAAAAAAGAACAATAAGTGATTGCTAAACATATTCAAACTTGTTGATGCGAAATCACGCAGATAGTTTTATGGAAAATTAAGGCTATTACATCGATTTAGGTGATCAGCACAATGACGTATTTTCGTTTGACCATCAAAGTAAACTGAGATCGACAGTGCGGCCATTATGGCGCCTCATAAAACATCAACCATCATCTCCTTGACCGTCTGCAAGTAGGCTCGACTCACCGGTAAAGTCGTGCCGCAGCTAAGGATCAATTTCGCCGCGCCATTCGTAAAATTACTGAGCTTTACAATATGTGTAGCGCGTACGATATAACCACGATGAATGCGAACAAAAATTGCTGGATCTAATTTTTGTTCCAAGGTATTCATCGTAACTCGTAACAATTTACATCCTTGCTTCGCATGTAATTCGACATAGTTGCCCGCAGTAGAAACGTAACCGACTTGATCCAGCGAAAGCAGTTCAATCTCGCCGAGACTCCGTATGGCGACCTGTTGTAGATATTTATTTTGCGGTATCGAGCCAGCCTCTAAATAGGCATGCAAGGATTTACCATAGTCGCTATTCCCTCGCATGTGTACCGTTTCAGCAGCTCGCACAAGCGCTTCTGACAACCGCGTATTCGAAAACGGCTTTAATAGATAATCCATCGCAAAACACTCGAAGGCATGTAGGGCATAACAACTGTGTGCCGTCACAAAAATAATCACGGGCGGCGCATTGGTTTTAGACAGACGTTTAGCGAGATCAATGCCTGAAGTTTCGGGCATATGGATATCGAGAAAAATGACATCAACCTGATTGTTGTCCAATACTTGCTCGGCTTCACTCGCACTTTCACACAGTGCCAGCACATGCCAATCGGGATGATTACGAAGTGCGCATTGCAAATTAAGTCGACCAAGCTCTTCGTCGTCGACAACAATCGCCTTAATACTCATTTGGCAAAAATATTTCGACTTGAAAACGCTGATCCACTTTTCCAGCACTAAGGGTGGCAGCACCATGATACAAAGAATGGAGACGTGCTTTCAAGGTTTTAAGGCCAAGACCAAAACCCGGCGAACTCGCAATTCCTGCATGAACAGGATTACTCACACAACAGAACAAACCGCTGCTACGCAAACTAAACTCGAAAACGATATCGCTTTCACCTTTATGGCATTCCAAATCATGACGCAGCGCATTCTCTAGCAATGGTTGTAATAGAAAAGGCGGGCAATCATAAGCGAGTACGGCAGCATCTACACCATGAATCTGTACTTTTAAACGCTCACCATATCGCAACTTCTGCAAGCACAAATAATCATTCAGGCACTGTACCTCATCTTCAATACTCACCCACGTCATTTCGCCAGAAGCTAAAGAGTAGCGTAATAACTCACTCAGCTTTTCAATCGCAATCAAGGCACTCTCACTATTCGCAGAGCGGACTAAACCCGACAGTGCGTTCAAGGAGTTAAACATAAAATGCGGTTCTAGCTGCGCTTTTAACATCGCGAGATTTTGTTGTTCTAACGCCAGACTCAAGCGCAAACCATGCTCGCGCTGGTCACGTAAGGCAGCTAAACGTTTTTGATTTTGCTGCCACAAGCGCAAACCCAAGACAGCGGCAAAAATGGCGGTAATCGCACAAATTCTAAATAGGCAAACCGCATTTTCATAGGCAATCACACGATCCCAAAACGGAATTTCCTTGCGTGCCCAAATCAGAGCGAACGCTGCATTAAACACATGCCAAGGGATAATGAACAGAAAGGAAAGTAAATAAGTTAGAAAGACGACGCGTGCATGATTGAGATACTCCTCCCATCGGCAAGATAAAAAATATAAGATCCAAGAGAGTGGCGCTAATACCAAAGCTGCCGCGACCCAATTCACAAATATCGTGCCAAATTGCGCACGCTCTCCATTACGCAAATCTTCGCTATAAATCGCCAAGGCAATCAACACACATAATGAGCCCCACCCGAGTAAGTTATAGAGTAAAAAAACCAGCGGCCTCTTCCAATTAGGAAACTTAAATGCGAAGGGCAATGAGGAATGTGTCGTGCTAATCATAAGTATTAGTATAACGCGATAAATTCCTAGTGAAGTAACTTCAACTGCATTCCATCACGTCAAAATGTGGGTTCATCACATTCCTAGTTTGACAAGCTAAATAGCGTCTCGAACTTCGATCTTTGCGCCTTCCGACCGGCGCTCCTCGCTGCGACTCAAGCTGACCAACACGCACCAACGTTGCAAATTTAAAGTCACTCAAATTACTTTTTTCAATGTCGAAAATCAGCATGCGCTGCTTATCACACCAGGATAGTTATCTGTCACTTTTGCAATGAAACCTAGGTACGCAACCGACATAATTGCCATCCAATTTAATTTAACTTGGACGACACATGATAAAAATAATCGCAGAACACATGACACATTCATTCAAAGAACATTTAAAACAGATGTTCAAAACTTGGTCAAAAAAGTTATCCATGATCCTGCTGTTCGCATTTTTCAGTCTCCATGCACAGGCACAGCTAAACATACCGAAAGTCGATAGCCCTCCACAACTAAAAGATTATCGAGAACCCAATAGAACAGCCTCTACAACCGGAATTGAAATTAATCAGTTCGTGCAGCAATCTCCCGTTGATGGTCGCATTCCTAGCTATGCAACCAAAGCCTATCTTTCTTACGACTATCAAAACCTATATGCCATCTTTGTCGCCCATGCCAACCCAAAACATCTCATTGCACGACATTCGCGGCGTGAAAATAATGGTGGAGAGGATTTTGTCTTACTGCAAATTGATACTTTCAAAGACGGGCAACGTGCATTTGTGTTTTACGTCACGCCGCTCGGTGTGCAAGCAGATTCCAGCTATATCGAAGGCAAAGAAGAAGATTTCGATTTCGATACCCAATGGCAAAGCGAAGGCGAACTGACTGATTTTGGCTATATTGTAAAAATTGCGATACCGTTTAAAAGCTTGCGATTCTCCAACGGTGAAAAACAAGAATGGGGGCTCTCTATCGCGCGCTATATTCCTGAGTTTACGGAATTCGTTAGTTGGCCTCATATCTCGAGACAAAAGCCCACCATTGTCGACCAATTTGAATCTGTGGTCATTCATGATCGCATTCCCTCGCAAAGAAACTTTCAGCTCAATCCTTATCTTTTTAGTGGTAAAGATAAATTTTTAACGATGATGGACAAACAAGGGCGGAAATACACTTCCTTTTCCCAGCAACAAAAAACCCAAATTGGAGTCGACGCCAAATATGTTTGGAACAATACGGCTACCGTTGATCTGACTTTGAATCCAGATTTCTCCGAAGTCGAGAGCGATGAGCCACAAGTATTAGTGGATAAGCGCTTTGAAACCCTATTCCCAGAAAAGCGTCCATTTTTTTTAGAAAATGCCGGTTTCTTCAAAACACCTTTGCCCCTATTTTTTTCACGTCGTATCGTTGATCCGGACGCTGGCGTACGCGTCATTGGACGACAAGATCGGCTCGCCGTCGGCGGCCTAATCATCAACGATACATCCGATCTCAATGCGGAAAATGCCAATATCGGTGTATTTCGTGGTCAAACCGATATTGGAAAGTCTGGCAATCTGGGGCTACTGGTGAGTCATAGGACGCAAGGGAATCAAACAAATTCAGTCGCAGGCGCAGATGTACGAATCACCCCATTACCCAACTGGATATTCACGGGGCAGCTAGCAAAAAGTCAAACTGCCACACAAACCACTACCAAAGATCAACTCGCCTACATAGAAGCCATCTATGGCTCGCGATCATTCACCTACACCGGAAAATACACCAGCATAGGAAAAGACTTTGACGCTAGCTTGGGATTTATCCCTCGTAAGGATATTAGGCAGCACGAACAGCAAGCCAATTACACTTGGTTTGGGACTCCTACTGATTGGTTTCTCACACAAGAGCTAAAAGCGATCGCAATGCAAACCGACAATCAGCATCGTATTTTCCAAGATCAAAGGATGCAGCTTCTCTACACAATCAAAGCCAAACGCGCCAATACCTTCACTTTGGAAAGCACGCAGCAGTCAGAAAGTCTTGCGGATAGACGACTTCATACTTCAGGTTGGCTCGCTGGTTGGAATTCACGGACACTACCTGAACTCAATAGCACGATTAAATTTGGTCAAAGGCAAGCGCTCAACTATCAGTTCCAAGATCCTCAGGTTTTAAGTGGTGATGCTCGCAATGCCCAAGTCAAATTGAAATGGTTGATCGGACGCCATATTCGTCTCGACAGCAGCTATTTTTGGAATGATTTGCGACATACAAAGGGAACAATCTATCGTGATCGCTTGGCGCGCTTCAATTTATCCTATCAGCTCGACAATTATTGGGGCGCAAGCTTCATCATGGATTACCACAATCTCACTGCGAACCCACGATGGAGCAAGCTAAAGAACGAGAAAAGTCTGAATACCAACCTACAACTACGTTATGTATTGAGCCCGGGATCAAGTATGTATATCGGTTATGTTAATCGGCAGGAAAATCTCCGTTTGTATCATGATGAGAATGGTCTGCTACAGTCGACATCAACAAATCATCTGGATCTGCATACCGGAAAACGATTCTTCGTGAAAATGAGCTATCTGTTTTAACAAGGTCAATCCATGTGAAGACCACGCGATATTCGATGCACTGACTCTTTTCGTTGAAATCTTATTCCACGGAACTATGTAGCGTCGTTGATATATTCTGGCTGATCAGGCGCTATACCAGGCCATTCAGATCAAAAAGATTGCACACACTCGTTCTTTCACTTTACATGTCGAGCAAGCGAAGGCTTGACATGTAAAGCGGTGCAAATAGTCACTATTCTTCATCCAACCAGCTACCCAAATCAAGTGATCGCAATAGTCCAGTCTAGATTGCTGAAAAAGGGAGTCGAACAGGCCGATATTTCTCTGATGGCACGATGCTTGCTAAAAATTAATTTTGGTTTCATCACGAAATAGCATCTTGTGCTCTCACTAGCTTATGACAGAGCACTCAATCGGTATAGATGAAATTGAAGAGACTTCTCGCTTTCGACGCTGCAATACTTTGATTCGATAAAAATGGGTCGAACGACGTTTCACCATATGCGATAGCACGTAGTGGCACAATTCCGCATGGCAGTTCCATTATGTTGACGGGCATCTTTGCGCAAGATGTCAAAGCTAAGCTACCATTTTCAACTGGCACCGATAGCTGGAGTCAGCCTTTCATCGCCTCTTGGCCTGCACTACAAGTTGCCAATACGCCGAATCTAGCTTCATCACCGCTGACTTTTTCTCCTAGCATGGGCGCGTCTGCGCTGTTGACGCCGCACGATGGCTCGACTGGGGACCACTCTACCTGGACGAAACAACATTCGCCCAACTAGAACCGTCAGCGCGAATAAACAATTCGACTCCGATCTTCAAAGTTGGCACATTCGGGATTTTTATATCACCTAGTCAGCGCCCAGGATGAGCTTTGATCACATCGGTATTTGCCATTGCCTCCAGCGCAAGCAGGGTGACTATCGCTAAAACTTTGCGAGGAAAATATTTCATGTATGTACTTTATCAATGATTGTCTCTAAAAATGTTTATAAAAATTGACCGTGGTAACAGACCACACCCATGGTCATTTTCACAGGAATTGAAGGCTAAGACGCGGCAAGCAAAACAACCCGGCCATTCGGTCCATCGAGCCATACCTCATCGCCATTTTTCAAGAGCTTGGCAATGCCGGGCACATTCACCACGCTAGGAATGCCGAGCTCACGCGCCACGATCGCCGTGTGCGAGAGATAGCCCCCTGTTTCCACGATCATCGCGCCCGCTTTTAAAAAGACTGGCAACCAACTTGGATCCGTGCTCATCGCCACGACAACGTCACCTTGTTGCATCGCTCCAATTTCGCTGGGGGATTCGAGAAACACGACTTTGCCTCGATAACTACTCATGCTGACAGCGATACCTTGCCACTGAAAAAAGCCTTCTTGAGACTTTACGGAAACCACATTAGCGGGCTCTTGTGATTGCGAATCTGCACTTTGTCTAGCGACGTTGTGCACATCTTGCAGCACTACGTCGGGCACTGCAATTTGCTCCCATCGTTCAATTTTTCTCTTGCGATCAACGATTCGATTCTGCAAGGCATAGGCCGGTAAATCACCAATACACGCCGATTCAATTTCAGCATAATCGAGATGAAAAATATCAACCGGCGCTGCAATTTTTTCTTGTTCCGTTAAGCGCCTGCCAATTTCTAACATGAGCGCTCGCGAACGCGCATGGACTAGCGCAAAGTGGCTACGTGCAAACTCACGCTGATTGCACTCTATTTTTGCTTGTCTTTGTAACTGACGGATAAGAATGCGCTGGAAGAAATGGCACCTCTCTCCTAGCCTAGTCCAAGCCCATTCGATCTGTTGTCGCTGTCTTTGCTCGAGCACACCAATATCAGCATCGACCAGATTGATGATGGCCAAATGCAGATTTTCGGTTTGTTCCCGCCAACTTGGTCTAGAGAGATAGGATTCATAGTTGCCTCGGTGGCCGTATTTATCCAAAAATTCAACGTACGCTTGCTTAAATGCAGGAGTACATAGTGCGTCATCAATTTCACATGGTGTGCTTGCTTCTTCGGATGTCAAAAATCGCATAGCAATCTGATCCTGCGCAGCTAACTTAGCCAGTTGTATCAAATCTAAACCTTGTTGTGCACTGATGCTTTTTTCGCCTTCTGTCATCAATGCGGCAACTATCGCTTTTGATTCATCACCGCATAATTTGTCGATCAACTTTTGCAACTGGATCAGAGTTCCGCTCGCGCCCTGCATCAGACACATACCTTGAAATTGACGATAAGTGTGCCGAGCGCGGTCACCGAGTTCCTCTAGCAATTCGCGAATTTCTAACAGACTCAAATCTTGCTGCCGCCATACGATAGCATTGACAGCGACATCGCTTGCTTCGCGCAAACCGCGGCGGCGATATGCGGGAAAGCGAACAAACGCCAGAAGAAAATTTCGTGCAACCCGTAGTCGGTTATGCCAATTACGGGAAGGTAATGTGATTGCGGGTTGATGCCCCCCAAAAATAAAATTGACGTCGTCGGGTCGCAGATCAAAGTGTTGAAAGAGTTCCCATTGGATAGCAGAAACATTCAGATACAAACGTCCATCAAATAATCTGGCTCGTTGTAGTCCCTCAAGCACTTGAATGCCAAGAACGCGCGGCGCTAGGGTCAACATCTCATTGATCGCACACAACATGGGTTCTAATTCACTCGCTTTCATTGGAAATGGAAAAATTTCTTTCGTGTTTCCATTCGTCCAAATTAACTTTTGCGTCCGCAATTGTGGGTAGGTGAATGAACTCCTTGCACTTATCGGTCGTGCCTGAACCAAGAAAAATTGCTCTCCATCAAAAACCCATTCGATATCAAGAAACGCTTGTGCATAATCGAACGCCTTGGCAGCACGCATCGCGAGTTGCGCCAACTGTATCGCTTTCGTATCGTTCAAAATGTAAGGACGATCTGCCTCATTTTTAGTGTCTTTTCCAGAACGATCATTACCCAACATTTGCATCACAGACGAACCCTTAAGACGCCTGCCAACAACACGCCAATCCTGACAGGACCAGTCACGCTGAATGATCACGTCCTCACCACTCACTTTACCCGTTACTAATTCATCTGCTAAGCCATAAACGCTGCTGATCAGCAGACGATCTTCTCTGCCATCGCGAGGATCGCAAGTAAACGCCACGCCAGCAGCAATACTATCGACCATGGGCATCACAATCACCGCCATACTTGCGTCGTCATGACGACATTGGATACTTTCTCGATAGGCGCACGCTTGCAATGTCCACAATGAGGCAATCACTTGAAGGATTGCCGATTCCAGTGCGTCATTACCAACTACATTGAGTTCACTGCGATAAATGCCGGCGAATGAATGTTGCTTTCCGTCTTCCCCGATGGCAGAGGAACGAACGGCTAGTACTTGGTCATGCCAGTTTTTTGAAGTAAGGAAGCCATACAAACAAGCACGAAAATCTGCACGAAGACGCAAGCCCCAAATTCGCAAGCGAATCCTTTGAAGCTTTTTTTCTACCTCTTCATTCGTTCCTTCGCGCGCATATTGCGAACAAACAGCAATCGCACTTTGCCACAACAAATCGGGTATCAAGGAACGACAAATCGGCGCTGGAATAACGAAGCTAGGAGGAACAGGTAAGCCATATCGACTCAACAAGGCTAATTGAGCGGCTTTGCCGCCGATGAGCGCATCTACACCTTCATTTTGTTCCATGCCTATTTGATGACAGTCAAGAAAACAGCGTGCCTCGCTCATGGCCGATAATCTCATGTCAAAGCTCCAGCTTGTATTTCGCAATCTGCTGATGCCAAAGGTTTGCCATCGCGGGGCAGCCGTTCTCGCTGCTTGCCATACGGGTAGGCGCTTCGTTCACAAATAGCTGGATAACGATGCAAATGATCGACCACCCACCAATTTGTATTAAGTTGGCGACTTGATTTTGAAATACACACGGTCATGAGAGATAACGAATAAATACGGCGTTTGATGAAATCGACTTGACGCAATATTAATATTTAGCCATCGCACCGCCAATCCGGAAATCTGCTTATCTCATATAGGAGATTGTCGTTGCATTTACAAATACTCGTCGTCTAAAAGACGATGTCACCCAATTTCAACGGCAAATCAGTAAAATAGGGCAAACTAAAATCGAATACCTAGATTAACTTTGTGCACAAACAAACCGTGCAACGTCCACTCGAGGTCACAACATGCAGTGCAAGAATTCAATAGAGGCACTAACGCCATTTTTACTCGAATTGTTTGACCAAAGTGAGCAGTTAATCGCCATCTTCGATAGTAATGACTTGCTTTGCTATGCTAATCGCGCATTTCAAGCCGCTTTTTTTGCCACACCAAATGGCGAGACAACATTTGCCGATATGATGCGTGCTAACTTCCACGCGACGCGCGGTTCAACTGTTAGTGACAATGATTTTGAAGTTTGGATCGCATCGGTTCTATCAAGAAGAGGCAAACAAGAATTCCGTGCATTCGAAGCCGATCTGACAGATGGCCGTTGGATCTGGATGACCGAAACCCTGCATGCCAACGGCGCGATGTTGTGTATCGCCAGTGATATAACTTGCCTGCGACAAGATGCCCGAGAATTAAGAATCGATAGAGACAAAGCTTTACGAGCATCGCAAACGGATGCATTAACAGGGATAAGCAATCGCGGGCATATTATGCAACTGCTCGACATCGCCATTCGCCAAGCAGCAAGCGATAAGAGACCCCTCTGCATCGCCTGCTTAGATCTCGATCACTTCAAGAAGATCAACGACCAATATGGGCATGACATTGGCGATCTCGTTATCCGTGACTTCGCACAACACCTACAAGCCTGCACCCGACGTGAGGATGGATGTGGTCGGATTGGCGGCGAAGAATTTCTATTGGTGCTACCAGATGTTTCGATCGATACGGCGAGCACCATCATCGATCGCCTACTAGAAACTGTCAGAAGTGCATATCCAGCCAAAGAGCATCCCACGCTGACGTATTCCTTTTCTGCCGGCATCGCGAGTCTGTGCACTGATGAGTCTTTGAGGAGCATCTTAAAACGTGCTGACATCGCACTCTATTCGGCAAAAAACCTAGGACGAGATCAATTCCAAATTGCGCCGTCTTGATCTTGTCAATACAAGTGAATCTGGATAATTTATCCCAAATTTGTTAGGTCACTAACGCCACTAAGTGGGCACCTTACATGTCGAATATCTAATTTTTGACATGTAAATGAGCATGGAAGATCAGCGCAAGTTCCCTCAAGCGAGCTTCGGAAGAATTTCTCAACAACCTGAAGTAACTTCTAAGCTCGACACACAAACGACGTTCACATCTTAAACTTGTCAATCCTTCTCCAATTGGCACGAAGCTTGCTGAAAAGGGATGACTGTTTCGCCATATGCTGAAACCGTACTATGTTCCACCTGCGTAGTTGTCTCTCGCTACTACATTCAGACGGCGTTGATGCGGGTGGTTGAAACACCGTTCTAGTCTATTGCTCCACCTTTCGAAAGTTGAACAAACTCAATCGAAAGATTTAAACATGTGATCAAAAATCAGTACCTAAGGAGACCTTCATCATGGCAATTCCGCAAAACCCCACACCACCATACCCAGAGTATACCGATGCGGTTCTAAACGAGCCGGCGAATTACGGCATCTTGGAACCATTCTTCGGGACCTGGGTCAATGTCAATCCCAACAACAATACCACTGGTTGGGGCTTACACACGACGTGCATGCCTTCGCCTGGAACCAATACCGAGACCATTTTCGGCGTTTTCCACTTCCTATGCGAAGACTATACGGAAGAGCTGACCTTCACCCCGGTCGCAGGCGGCGTACGTAATCGTGGCGGTACGAATGAACAATTCACCGGCGCGGTGGAATATCGACAAAGCGTGCAGCGCGTCAGTGATGGCGTCGGCATCCACGAAGAAGTAGGGATGTATTTGTGGGTTGACCAAATGTATAACCATGCAGCGACGGAAGAGTCCGTGATTGAAGACAATGGCTATCCACTGATTGCGATTGGCGCGGGTGCGAATGGACCTAATGACGTTCCACCGTATGCGATCGCACGTAGTGGTACGATTCCACACGGCAGTTCCATTATGTTGACTGGCAGCTTTGCGCAAGATGTTGAAGGTAAACCACCTTTCCCAACTGGCACGGCTAGCTGGAGTCAGCCTTTCATCACCTCTTGGCCGGCACTACAAGTTGCCAATGCGCCGAATCTTGCTTCATCACCGCTGGCTATTTCTCCGAGCATGGGTGCGTCTGCGCTGTTGACGCCACCCGATGGCTCGACTGCCGTGCCGCTCAACCTCGATGAACCAGCACCCGCATGGGCATTTGATAAATCACTACCAGTGACGCAACCGGACAGCAACCTCACTTATTTCCAGCGCATCGTCGCAGATTCGCACTACCCATATTCAGTGCGTCCAGACTTGCGTTTGCGTGATGCGATCAAAGATCAAAACATCAGCAAATACACACTGATACAATTGACCAGCAAACACGATGGCGGCCCGCAAGGCGGGATTTTGAATATTCCTTTCGTCAAAAAATTTGCCGATGTGACGGAGATGAGTTTGAACATGTGGCTGGAAACCGTGATTGAAGATGGTCAAGAAGTTCTGCAACTGCAGTACGAACAAATCATCTTCTTCGAATTTATGGTGGGTTCGAATGGACAAACCACGCGTTGGCCGCATATACAGATTAATACGCTGCGTAAAAAAACTGCTTGCTAAGCGAAAAAATTTGCTCTCTCATCGTTGGGAGGGCAAATGCTTCTTAAGCCGCAGTAAAACAAGACACTCGGTTACGTCCTAATTGTTTAGCGTTGTACATCGCTTGGTCTGCCCGGCGCTGAATCGCTGCCATATTCTCACCAACTTGGTCTGCGGTGGCAATGCCAATACTGGCGGTGATTCTAATTCTCTGCGTGGCGATTTGTGGCATCAGGTTTTCAATCTCACCACGCATGTGTTCGGCGAGTTTAATCGCGCCGACTAAATCCGTATCGGGTAAAAACACCGAAAACTCTTCACCACCAATGCGTCCGACAGCATCGCTCTGTCGTAGCATCTGCAACATTGTTTTGCTCACTGCTTTCAAAACAATGTCTCCCGCTTCGTGTCCATACGTATCGTTAACTTTCTTAAAATGATCAAGATCAACAAACAGCACCGAACATGGCTGATGGTTTCTTTGTGCTAAATGAATTAGTTGATCACAGGTAGCGTAATACGCCCCCGCATTCAATAAATCAGTCAACGGGTCATGACTAGCGAGATGCCGCAAGCGTTGGTTTGATTCACGCATGCGGACAAAATAAGACATCGAGCGAGCGCCATAAACGTGAAAGAAAGTTCCTAAATAAAACAAGGCAACCAACAAGGTTGCCATCGCATTGATGGAGTAAGGCTGTGGCAAATAGGGATTGCCAAATGCCAAACCAAGCATGGTCGCTAGGGTGATCAATAAGCCCGCTCGCTGCCCAAGCAGAATATAGACGCCAGGGAGATTAGCAAAAAACCAAATCACACGCATTTCGTCAGCTGAAACCATATACAAAGCAGAGATATATTCGGCCATGCAAACGCACTCATAAAGCCATGCCAACTTCAAAAGCAAATGTGGTCGTCCGCGTAAAACCAGCCACAACAGCAAACTGAGCGACATAAATATCGCCATCGACACTACATGAAGCGTATCGATTGTATTAACACCCGTCGCAACGCCAAGCAAAAGCAAGCCTGTTACGACGGCACCAGCGAGCATGAGAATGGTAAGGAACCTAAATTGAAAGGCAAGATACTCTTCGCCTTCCAAAAAATTGACATCTCCATAGAGTACTTGTCTCAATGTTGGCATCCTCAATTCCTCATCAATTTCGCAAACCAGATCGTCTTAAGCCTTACTTCTTATGATACGCCCAAGATGAATAGCGATATATGTATCAAGAAGATTTCGCAACACTTTGAGGTACTGTTTGATGCTGGCACAAAACGTAATGCCTACACATCCTCAGACAAACTCATACTTCGGATAAACATCAATTACTCAGGAATACTTTAAAAATTACATCGCAGGCTGCGCTGACAACGACGCTGGAACATGTTCGGCTACTTGCATACGTTTCCAACGCAATTCCAAAGCAGCGATACTCACCACATACATCGCCACCACAATCACCGGTTGCAATACAAAACTGTGTTCGGGATACATGACCCAAGCCAAGGTGCATAAAACGGTACGAACGACGGCATGGAAAATACAGACCCAGTGCTTGATTAATACACCGATCGGCAACCACATCAAACCCGTCAGAATTGCCACCGCAAAGGGCAAACTACGATAGTTTTCTAAGAAGAATGGAATTGCTAAGGCGTAGCATAAGAAGCACATTGCAACCGCAGACAAAAACAGCGTATCAAAGAAATTGCGGTTTTTGTTCGACTTAAATTTCACTTGCTCACCAGTCAGCTTAGCCAAGAACATCGCCAAATAAACGATGCTGCCGGTACCGATGAACACTGCCAAGACTTGCGCTCTCGGGCTAAGAAAGGCACCCGTAAAAATCAATGCGAACCAAACTAGCATACCCGCCAATGGCATTGCCAAAAAACGACGTTGACGAAACTCGACCAATTGTTGATCCAATGAAATCGATACAGTTGAAGACACTGATGATGTTGACATGATGAACTCCCTCTCAAAATTTCTGCAATCCAATTGAAGCAGCGATGGAGACATCATGAAGCAAGCGCCATTATCTGCGTAGTAGCGTTTGTCATCACTTCACATGACATTTGTCACCCCCATTCTTAAATCAATCAGACGAAGTGTTTGAATGGTACAAGGCAGGGTAAAAATTTGAATATTTGTGTTTTGAAAAATGTCATCCGAATCTGAACGCCCGTCAAAGCATGCTTTGACTCCCCAGCTTCTCCCTCTCGCGGGAGAAGGGCGTATCAAACCAAAACTGTCAAGAATATTACTCCGGACAGTAGTGGGATCAAAACTGGCATGACGCTAAAGGGGTTCAGTTTGGCTCAAAAAGTGGTCGTTTCACGACAGCTGAATGGCTACAGAATATCTTCATCTCGAAAGTATCAGTAAATCGTTACCGATCGCAAAAAAAACGCCAGCCGTCTGCCGTCTTGGAACTGGGGTGTCTTCGAAGGTTGATGTGGATATTCATGGCGTAAACCAATGCGCAACGCCGTACTGGATGGAACGAAAGAAATTGTCGGTGTTTCGGCAAGATCGTACCAACCCAGATCACGCCCATTGATACTAATCCGTGTACGGCGGTTTCCTTCAAAATAATGTCCGATCAACTTAATCCCTTTGACTTGTTTCGATGCTGCTACAGGCAAGGTGATCAGTGATTCTTCACCATCGGACCAAACGCCGTTCCTTACGCCGCCGCCATGCTCAACACCACTCCAGCCTGAATTAAATGCGATCAGATTACTCTGTGAAAAAGCCTCAGAAGTGATCGTTTGTTCTGTCACACAGGCAATTTCACCATTCAAATACCGCCAACCACCACCGGCAGAAACCATTCCTATGCTTGGATCCAACGCGAGTGCGCCACACAAATGACGGTCAGATGCGCTGCTTTGAGCATGGAACAACACTTTCTTACGTCCACCAGCACCTTCAAAAATAAAATATCGATCCACCGCGAGTTCAATGCCATCTTGATGCTGGGTCCGTTCAGCAAAAACTTCCGGCACGGGATTATAAAGATTGGGCGCGTACCGCAACAAGATTCGAGCAAGTGGACTGTGCTTAATCTCGTTGTAGCTAAAGGCGCTGATCGTGCAAAGCAATTGTAAGAACAAAGTCAGCTGTAACAGTTGACGCTGAGCCTTTCTATTTTCGTGCAATAGATAAAAGAAGGCAAAAAGGAGGGGCATGCCACCCCAAAATGCATAACGCATCATCCCTATCGCACCAGAATTCCAATTACCGGTGGTTAACGCCGGCACTGCCAGCGCCATCGAAAACAGGATCGCCACCAACAGTACCAGCACTTCTTTGAATTTTTCTTTACCAGCTAGAAAGGTGATACCAAGCATCAACAAGATCGCCAACCAAATACCAAATTGGCCGACGATCATGCCCTGACTAAAATCGAAGAAGAGCGAAAAAAATCTTTGCCAGCTCATTAAATCAGGACTGGTGGCAACTTTAACGATGATGTTGGGAACAGAGAACGCCCAATAATTAAACCCTACCGTACTGACAATGCCCAAAGTTCCGAGTCCAAGCGCTAATACCATCCGGACAGAAAACTGTTTGCTGACATTCACAAAAAAAGACAAATCTGCTTGATAGCTGATTACAAAACGGCATAAAGGTAAAAACGCCAATGCCAAAATAATGGGTGGGTTCTGCATGGCAGCCAGAGCAATCAATACACACGCTGAAAAATAGCGCCCTCTCACATAAAACAATATCGCTGCACACAAAGCAGCGGCACTCATCGTCTCTGGTCCACTCCAGTACAAATAATTGATGCCGCCGCAAAGAAAGTAACAGACCAAACCCAGCGTGGCCTTTCGGGCAGAGTCAAAAAATTGAAACAGGCTGATACCTAGTATGAAAATAAAACTCAGATTCACCAGCAAAAAGCTTTCGAAAGGATTGGTCCCTACTGCTTGTAATACCTTAAAAGGCAGCACCGCCAAGGCCGAATAAGCAAAGAAATGGATCGCATACACTTTATTGTCTCGTCCAAGAAAAAATCCTGGCTTAGGCACTTCTCTTCCTGCAGCAATACCATCGGCGGTCAACTGCAAATAAGCTCTATGCTTAGGCATGAGCGCTTGCGCTTTCTGCACATCGTCTAGCCTGATATCAGGTGACAGATGGCTAGCCAGTGCGACTGTCATTAAGGCGTATTCGTCAATATCACCTCGCATAGAAGTCCGCTTCACTACGAATAAAAACAAAAGGACAAGCAACAAAACGATAGAAAATCTTTGCAGCGAGGTGTATTGAGAAAAATGCTTAGTCATCGTTAGATCAGTAAATGTAGAAATAAGTGGGAGCCATAATTGCTTTGCGCTGTGGATTCAGAGCTGGCGATAACCAGCATTCTTTTATGCAATACATCAATTGCATGTTGAGTAATTTTTGTACCTAAGCAATGACTCTTAGTTCACGCAAGACCGTCGCCCAAGTCGCCGTCGCCGGGTCTATCAAAGCAAAATGTCCGCAGTCGGGCAGTGACATCATGCGCGTGTTTGGAAAAGCCGCACAATACGAGGCAGCAACAGCAGGCGGCACAATCTCATCGTCGTCGCCCTGTAGGATGGTCACCGCCATCGCCGGAGCGGGCAAACACATGGGATTGACATCCGCACGATGCACGGGGTCTTGTCCCAAAAAGCGCTGAACCGCACCATCACCTAAATTCAAAGCATGTGCCATCTGCAAATCTGCCGCGGGGGCCAAAGCTAACACGCCGAGTAAAGCGACGGGCAATTCAAGCTGAGCACAACACACAGCCGCCCATAGCGCTAAATGCCCACCGGCTGAATGTCCGATTAAGATCACGCGGCCATTATGGCGCTGCACCTGCGCTGGCAAAACTTGTAAAGCGGTCGCGATATCATCCAGCGTTACATCAGGGTCACCCGATACGCGACGATATTCCAACGTCAAGGTTGTCCAACCCGCTTCAGCCAAAGCAGATGACATCGCTTCTGCATGGGTGCGATCATATTCTGGCTTCCAAAAACCGCCGTGAATTAAAACCAGCAATGGAAGTTCGCTACCTTGACCACCATAACGAATATCAGCGAGCTGATCGGCGTCATCGCCGTAGCTTAGGCTTAAATCAGGAGGGTTCGCCTTACGGCTAAGAATGGATAAGTCTTCAGACATAGTGATTTGAACTGTATGAGCGTCTTCTGAGATGATAAGAAAGTTAAAACGACTAACATGACGACGAGAATTATAGACGTTTAAACTCTCAATCGTTTCATGATCTTAGCAAGCATGTCGCCCTATTTCCGCGCGATCAGATACTTGCAATCATCAATCAAGCCTTGTAATTTCTTGTGTGCATGCGCCTTCTGCTCCTGCGAGGATGTGCGAATGATGTCGGTCATCAACTGTTGTATCGATACGCGTGAAGCTTCCGCTTGTGTGCGCTGTGCCGTCTGTTCTGAAGGTTCATAATTGGCTAGGATCGCTCGCTGCACCATTGCCTGCGCTACGTCACGGCTTGGCTTCTCATTCTGGATTTGCGTCAGCAACTGTAAAACAGCACGTTGACGCGCAATGCTGTCTTCTAGCCATTGCGCATAATTTGGTGGATGTTTCTCGAGATACCGCGCAATGATCGCTTCTTGTGTTCGGCTAACGCTACCGAGCCAATCATCAGCTTGTTTCTCGACCTTTTTAAAGCGTGCCTTGGCTTGCTTTTCTAGCGTGAGATCCAAATATTTATCACGAAAATCTTCGTTGTTCTTCTCAAATTTACGCACCAAATGCGCCTTTTGTGACGCATCCATCGCGAGTGCAAAACCAGTCAACTCTGGTAACGCCTTCAGCAATCCAGAAAGAATGAACGTAAAAGACTTTCTAGTACAAACAACACTTTTTTGTGTTTCGTTTGATTTAGTGGTCGAAACCAACTATTTTTCATACTTCTCATCTAAAGGAAAGAGGAGTTTTGTCATGATGATTCTCAAACGTTTGAAACTATTTATCTTCTGCATGTTGATTGGACTAGCTTACAGCAACAATGCAGCGGCCTGTACCGCGATCAATAGCCTTCCATTTGCCATTACGACACCTGGACAATACTGTTTGACTAGCGATCTCCAATCAAGCGCCGCTAATGGTATCCAAATTAGTATCGGAGCAAGTAACGTCACGCTCAATCTAGGGGGATTTTCGTTGAAATGTGTCGCCGGACAAAACGCGATCATGGGTTCGCAATCCGTCAGCAATGTCAGCATCGAAAACGGCAGTGTGCGTGATTGTAACTATGCTGTTGCTCTAAGTGCCTGTACCAGCTGCTCGGTGAAAAATATTAACGCAATCAATAATGCTGTAGGCATATCGGTTGGCGGTTTTGCTGCCATAGTCGAACACAATCAAATACGCAACGACAATCCAAATTCAGGTACATCGATTTTGGTAAACGCGAATGCATCACTGATAGACGGCAATCACATTAGTGGTTCGATCACGGGTATTGTAAACCGTGGCAAAGGTAATATCTTCCGCGGTAACAGCTTCAGCATGTGTCAAACTGCAATGCGATTAGATGTTCGCGCGACTTATCAAGACAATCTCACACAATTGTGTTCAACGACATTTACAGGAACTGAGCTGGCTACCAGTACGAATGCAGGTGGAAACTTCTAATCTGATTTCACGTTTAAAAACAATGTAAGTCACACGAGGTTCTCGTAGGATAGGCACAGAAATCATACCTATCCTGCGAGGAAGTCAACCCAGAGTACGTAGCTCACGCAAAACTATCTCCCACGCTTCAGTTGCCGGATCCATCAAATCAAAGTGACCACAATTCGCTAAAGAGACCAAACGCGTGCGCGGAAACGCTGCGCAGTACGAAGCTGCGACTGATGGCGGCACGATCGCATCATCGTCGCCTTGCAATATCGTTACTGGGAGTACTAGTGCGGACAAAAGCAGATGACATGGGTTCTGCGTGGGCGCAATCCTATTTCAGCAAATTCAACAAATAAGTCAGCACCGATTACAGATTTATTCGTGCTGTCTCATTTGATGAGTTTTCATTATCACGACTAAAAAATCTTTACCACTTTGCCGTGTATTCGCCATTCTCTTGCAATCATTGAACATCAGACGCTTTTCAATTCCTTCCTGCCATCACACCACCATCCACGTCCCATACAGCTCCAGTAACCCAAGCAGCCTCATCGCTAAGCAAGAAGGCAATAGCACTTGCGACATCATGTGGTTGGCCAACCCGTCCGATTGGGTGAAAACTGTTCAAACCTACCATCGCGCCATCAATCTGATCGGCAGGGATAAAGCCTTGATAGATCGGTGTTTGGACAACCGCAGGTGACACTGCATTCACTCGAATATGGTGCTCTGCCAATTCCATCGCCAGATGTTGCGTTAAAGAATGCAGTCCTGCCTTTGCCATAGAATACGCGGAAGACGGTGTGATTTTGATCGCCTGTTTCGCCCACATCGAGCCAATGTTCACTATCGCACCACCACCGTGTTTGATCATGTTGCGAGCGACTGCTTGGGTGATGAAAAAACTAGCCTCGTTCAAATCCATGTAAGCGCGATAATCACTACGCTGATGCGATAAGAAAGCCAAAGGTTTAAATGTACCAGCAGCATTGATCAAATAGTCAATCGGCGTCGCTTTCTCGTCGATGTGCGCAATGAGACTGTCAACATCATCCTGACGATACAAATCCGCTTGTAGCGTATTAACCGTCACTGTCGGAGCTAATTCCAATAGCTTGCGTTTCGCATCCGCAAGCTTGTCTGCCTGCTTGCCAACGATGCTGACATGGATGCCTTTCTTTACCAACTGCTCGGCGCTTGCCAAGCCCATGCCACTAGATCCGCCGATGATCAGCGCGTTTTTGGTTTGATGGTTTCTGGTGCTGTTGTTCATATCTATTCTCCAAACGAGTTAAACTGCGAGGCTTGCAGTATGGAGATGTGAAAACGTCTTGAAAAGTAAGCACAATTTGGTGCCATAGGTACTTTTAGGTACATCTTTATGAATACAAACGAAAAAATATTTTCCAGAAAATCGGCACCAGAACGTAGCGCGCGTATGGTCGAGGCAATTTACGGTTGCAAATGGTCGCTGACGGTTTACCAATTGCTGCAACATGGCAAGCAGCGACCCGGTGAAATGGTCAAAAGTGTCGAAGGCTTGACGACCAAAGTGCTCAACGAATGCTTGCGTAAGAATGTCGAATTTGGGATCCTACAAAAAAATGTTTATCCGGAAGTGCCGCCACGCGTGGAATACGCGGTAACGGATTTCGGCAAAAAATTTATGCGGATATTAGATGAGCTTGAGAAGCTGCAAGATGAAATACAAGCTGACAATTAAAACGATTTCTGAGTAATTTTATCGCTGGACTTACTGCTCATTCGAGACAGTCAAGCGGACACACACAATTGACATTTTCAATCTCACCATCGTATGAAAAGAAACGTAATTTTATTCGCCATGCTATTTTTGATTGGTACCCAAACTTCATCAATCGCATCGCCAACCGTGCGCTCACGCCATTTCGCTCCCGCGATCAAAACAACGGCAAATAATGCATCGACAGCGGACACAAACGCAGAAAAACGAATGGAAGTATTTGAAGCTATTGCACAAGACTTGCCCTGGTCTGCAAAGAGCTTACGTCAAGCCGCAATTATTTTTCAACACACGAATACCGAAAATGAACCTGATGACGGCGAAGACTACCGCTCCCAAGAAATGCATCTGTTCACTTTTTTTCTACTCAAGGAATTTGCTCGTTTAAACCACGACAAACCAAGTGCTCTTTTTGGCCCATATCGCTATTGCCGAGTGATGGGTCTTCCAATAGAACTCGATGTCAGCTGGATTGAAGATAGAAACTCGAAGGAACAGTCTATTGCACCAAATACCATCACTGATATTGAACGTATGCAGCGAGGTTTCCCATTCGCATTATTGGCTTCATATCGAAGTACAAATCAAGATCCACTACCTGATTCACTGCGTACAACAAATCGGGATCAAGAGATCAATCAGCTTTACACTGCAGACCAACAGACTCGCAGCCTGTTTAAAAAAGAAGAAATGATCTTTAACCGAACCATTGAACGTATCGGTGATAGCCAGCGCAGAGCGAGGTTGTATGAAATGATAGCCGACGATATTCTGTGGGATGCCAATACCCTACTCAATGCGGCGAAAGTATTAAATCAAACAAAAAGCACAATTCAACAAGGTGGTAAAACACGTTATCAACTTCAAGAGAATCATTTATTTGCGTTCTTCTTGGCGCGCCAAGCCTACATCAAAGGGGCGCATGATGGAGCAGCCTTAGTTGTAGATAGTCTTAACAAATTCCTGCGAGTCAGCAAAATGCCTGAGAATTTTGGATTGAGACTTATACAAGATGACTTTCCTCGCGTTTGCCAACGTGAAGACAAATTCAGCATTGAACAGTGGGGGAAATACGAGTTTCCATTTCACTTAGGCCGCGTCATCAAGCCACTTTGTCTAAGCAAATAAGACCTTTAATCTAACTCGTAATTTACTTGTAGCCCATCGAGCTTTCAAGATACTAAGTATCTAAAATTTGGCAACTTAAATCAAAGACCGCAACTCATGCAGAACCTGATTCCACGCTTCAGTTGCCGGATCAATCAAAGCGAAGTGACCGCAATGAGGCAGGGACACTAAGCGTGTGGCAGGAAACTCTGCGCAATACGAAGTGGCAATTGCTGGTGGCACGATCTCATCATCGTCGCCTTGCAGTATCGTCACCGCTATCGCCGGTGCTGGCAGTACCATAGGATTGATGTCAGAGCGATGCACGGGGTCTTGCCCTAGAAAACGCTGAACAGCGCCATCACCTAAATCTAACGCATACGCCATTTGCAAATCGGCCGCAGGTGCCAAAGCGAGTATGCTATGCAATTCAAGTTTGGCGCATTGTACCGCGGCCCATAGCGCTAAATGCCCACCGGCTGAATGTCCGATTAAGATCACGCGGCCATTATGGCGCTGCACCTGCGCTGGCAAAACTTTCAAAGCCGTCGCGATATCGTCTAGCGTTACATCCGGGTCACCCGATACGCGACGATATTCCAAAGTCAAGGTTGTCCAACCCGCTTCAGCCAAAGCGTACGACATCGCGGCTGCATGAGCACGGTCATATTCTGGTTTCCAAAAACCGCCATGGATGACAACAATCAATGGGAGTTCGCTGCCTTTACCACCATAACGAATATCAGCGATCTGATCAGATTGATCGCCGTAGCTTAGGCTTAAATCAGGTGGGTTCGCCTTACGGCTAAGAATGGATAAGTCTTCAGGCATAGTGATTTGAACTGTATGAGCGTTTTCTGAAATGACCAGAAAGTTATAACGACTAACATGACGATGAGAATTATAGACGTTTAGACCCTCAATCGTTTCATAATCGTAGCAATCATATCGCCCTATTTCCGCGCGATCAGATACCTGCAATCATCAATCCAGCCTTGTAATTTCTTATGCGCGTGCGCCTTTTGTTCCTGCGAGGATGTGCGAATGATGTCGGCCATCAACTGTTGTATCGATACGCGTGAAGCTTCCGCTTGTGTGCGCTGTGCCGTCTGTTCTGAAGGTTCATAATTGGCTAGGATCGCTCGCTGCACCATTGCCTGCGCTGCGTCACGGCTTGGCTTCTCATTCTGGATTTGCGTCAGCAACTGTAAGACAGTACGTTGACGCGCAATACTGTCTTCTAGCCATTGCGCATAATTTGGTGGATGTTTCTCGAGATACCGCGCAATGATCGCTTCTTGTGTTCGGCTAACGCTACCGAGCCAATCATCGGCTTGTTTCACGACCTTTTTAAAGCGTGCCTTGGCTTGCTTTTCTGGCGTCAAATCCAAATATTTATCTCGAAACTCGTCGTTGTTTTTTTCAAATTTACGCGCCAAATAGGTTTTTTGCGACTCCTCCATGGTGAGCACAAAATCCGTTAATTCTGGCAAGGCTTTAAGCAACGCAGCTTGCGAGAATTGCTCAACTTGGCGGAATCTCGCTTCAATTTCAACTAGGTCAGGATTCGCCATAAGCGTGGACTGCATTTGCGTCAATGCTTGCACATATTGCGGCAACTGCGTGCTACGGTGCCAGCTCAGTAGCTGCGCAATATCCTGCTTGATCTTGGTCTTTTGTGAAGAACGAAAATCCACATAACCGTCGAGCCACCAATATGCCAAGGTGTCTGCATTGGCATAGCCAAGGCGGGCTGTGCTGCAACTGCCTAGTAACGTTAGCAGCACCAACACGAGCAGCAGGCGCAGCAATCGATATCGACGCGCAATCCCATCCGTGGAACCAATTGAAATTTGCAGAAATGTTGTCGTCAAAGTGACCTCCCTATCTCAGCCAAAGATACACGAAATCGCTTCGGCGTGTACGCGGTCGATTTCTTTCTCAGAAAAACCGAGACGGCCCAACACTGACAAAGCTGGCTCACGGCCTAGCTTGACGAAATTTGCAGATCACGGGAAGACCATACCTCGCAGATTCTGCATGCTTTACCCATTTTGAATGCGATGCGATTTCGCTTAGCTATTTTGATTAAATAAATAAAAACAGGTTTTATGTTTGATAAAATTGCGTGCTTTTAGATTAACGAGTATAAGACAAGGTAGCGAGGTCTTCGTACTATCTGAACATACTCTGAGAACCTTCAATGAACCAAATCAAACTGCATTATCGACAATTCGGCGTTATCTTACTCGGCTTGTGCATGTCATCATGCGGCGGCAACGAAGAGACGCAAAATTCAGTGACGGGAACAGCTTGGGCAGCCTGCGCACCAAATGATGGCCCGGCTACCCGATTCGAATTTCCCGTTGCCAACCAACAAAGGCTGATTTTCGGTGTGAATCGCGAAGTTAATTCTGTAGTCGGACAATGGAACATTGGCAATGGTGACACGTCGAATGGATTAAGTGTCTTTCTTTGTCCAATGGACTCCTATAATTCCTGTACTCAAATTCAACAGGGTGTATTTCGTATAGAAAGTCGCATCGATAAAACGGTTAGTGGAAGCTGGCAGCTTGTTGATACCTTACCGTCTCTCAAAAATTCTAATTTCAAGGCGACTTTAACGTCAGTCTCCCAACCTATGTGCGGATAATCTATTTGGATACATAGCCGTTTTATGGAGACTACAAAACTTCATGCTAGATTTTCCCTCCCTTTATTCAGCAAGCCGGATCAATCGATCTGGCTTGCTTCGATCACAACATCCTATTTAAGTAGCTTGGCAGAGTTCACCAACTGCACCTCGTGCATCATCTCTAAATACGCATCAAAGTAAGGCTTATGCGAGGAACCAACCACCGATAAGACTTTGGCACCTGGATGATTGCCAAATGCACTGCGGATGTTCGCAACCATGCGGAGGTTACGTGTCTCCCACCATGCCACATATTGCCGTCCATAGAGTTCAGGCGTTGCGTTCTTTAGACCACCGCCAAAATCGGCGGCGATGAACGCACGCACTTTCGCTGGATTATTGTAGAAACGATATAGATTCAACAGATCTTGCGCTGAATCCAACTTGGCCTCCAATACTAACGACTCTTTTTTTTCAGGAATGTTGATCTGACTCCACATCGCTTGCAATGCATCTCCAAATTTGGGACCAGCTCTGTCGGTAATATCATCCGCGGTATGATCATCAGTCGCGTATACGCGTTCAAGACCAAGCCTTGCTGCCAACACCGCAGCAACTTCATAATTTTCATTCGACTTTGGCGATTCACGATTTAAAAATTTCAAATTACTCTCCGCGATGCCATCGAGCGCCTTGCGTTCATTCACATCGAGTCGCAACCATTGCACCAAAGCAGAGGCACGGTCATTCGCTGCTAAGAATACAGCAACTAGTCGACGTCGCTGCACAGCACTAGGTGCCGTTTCGGGATGCTGTCTCCAGCTCTTTAAGGTTGATTCAATCTCTACCAGCGCCTCTTGCAAACCTATTCCAATGGCGTTTTGCGCTGGCGTCGGATCCCAGCAATAGTCTTTAAAGACATCAGGATGCGTCACCGCATTAACGCGCACAAACTCACACTGTTCGCCAGACAGCGCTTCAATAGTAATGATATCGGGCTTATATTGTGCTAACCGATCCAGCAAACCAGACAAGTGCGCTCGATTCAATTTTTCGCCATAGGCACTCAAATGTGGTGACCCCAACACCAAAACTTGGGTTGCCTTACCATGCACCTCTTTTTTCCAAGTCCGAGGATCAAAGTCGGCAGTTTGGGCTTGTACGGAAGCGTGACAAAAACTAGCGAAGCAAACCAATGCCAACAGCGTTTTTTTCATGTTAAGTCTCCTTTAATCAGTAAAGTGAGACTAGCGTATCAAGATAGGAAGACGATCGATATCAGAGAGTGATGGAGTGCAAAAATAGTGGGACGTTCGGTTTATACAGGAGAATGAAGTGCAATGAAATATCAGGCGAACATTGAGAGAAATTCACCGTCTGCGCGACAATGCGATGTCGAAACTTGCAGCTTTCGCCTATCAAAAGTACCACAGCGTTTCGACACCTTGCTCCAACGGCATGCACAGTTGGAGCAAGGTGGTCGATCTGGTTGGATGATAGTCAAGCCTGAATAGAGACCATTCAACAACACACGTTGCCGATCAAACCTTGAACTCGTTCTCGATACCAACTCAATTTATTCAGCTTAAAACTTATATTCATAAGTCATGCTGAAATTACGCGCTGTCGGTACAGCTCGTGTAGATTGGCTCCTAATGTCGCCAACGCTGGCGTAAGTGAATGAATCATAAGCTTTACCACCAAGCAGATTATTTAGAGCAAAGCGCAATTGACTTTGTTTATCGAATTTCCACAGGGCGTAGATGTCGACATTCTTAGGCGTCTTCAAGTATTGGCGCTCCGTGAGGCTGATTTGCTGCCAATGAGAATCTTGAATTTTGGCACTCACACCGGCTGTCAGAGGAATGTCTTTGGCGCGGTAATTCGCACCAAGGGTGACGACGTATTGATAAGGTGTTAGCGAGTTATAGGGCGTCGCTAAGTCTTTCACATTCGACCAGAAGTGTGAGTAACTGGCAGAAAAGTCCATGTCTGGCGCCTTGTCCATCCAGCGTTTTAAGGGGAATTGTGTGGAAAGTTCAATGCTTCGACTCTGTGCAGTGCCAGCATTGACAAATTTTTTCCAGTACGTTTTTTCAGCGTCCGTCATCACTTCAAAAACCACTTCGCGATGAATATCCTCGATGGATTGGGCCTTTGCCCGAATAGCATAATTGAGTCCATCTTTGCCATTGTGCTCAAACGCCGCGTCTAAGCTCCAAGAGAGTTCTGGACGTAAGTTGGGATTACCCACAATGTTCGGATTCTCGACAGAACTATTCACGACACGAATTTTCGGCATCAAGAGTTGTGTACCCTCTGGTGCTTTGAATGCACGGGACACACCGAGACGAATCCGCTCTGTGTTTTGTGGATCGAGTTGCCACATCGTTTGGATCACAGGGCTCAAAACACTGGCGCGATTGTTGACCTTTTCTCCGTCGTTATTTTCGGTACGAATACCTTGAGATTCCCAACGCAATCCAAGTGAGACCGACGAATTCTTTTTAAATTTCCAATCGTCTTGGGCGAAGAAAGCGGCGTTGTCCATCACGGAGTTTGCACTTTGCGGGCGACTACCAATAATTGGTCTAGAAACGAATTGATCGCGTTGAGTATTATCGACATCCACATCGGCACGCCATCCAGACCACCCAATGATGAGGTCATGTTCGGCATTCGTTGGAATATTCAGCTTGCCATTGGTAATGCCGACTACAACATGAACATCCGTATTGAGATCACGATTGAACTTGAGTGTGCCATCCTGTGAATAATTCTGTGATCGAGACCGTGCGATAAAGCTTTGTGCTTGAAAACCGGCGCTCACATCGAGGCCGATTTGATTGTCCAAGCTTGTCACCGCTTTGAGCGTACTACCGAAGTTAGTACCACGATTGGTATCATGTGAAGTCGTTTTACCAATTTCAAAATTACGTCCTGAGATGTTATTGAACTCGGTTGTCGAATCCGCGTTGAAACGATTATGCGCAACGATAGAAGTCGATGTTAGGTTGATGTTGGAATCCGTCTTGTATTGAATTCTAGGAGAAATACGCAAGGATTCGTCGCTACGCTTACTCTGCGAAACCGTTTGAAATTGGCTCTTTTCCCCCAACAAGATATTCTCGTTGATGAACGCCGTGGTTGAATCTTCTGCTTGTCCTGCACTCATTCGATCCTTAGATAAGCTGACGCTAACGGTATGCGAGAGACTGCCATTTTTATCGGAATGGAACCAATCCACACTGCCATTATTTTGGAACATGTGACCAATGCTCGCCTTGATACTATGCTGCTTATTGGATGCCGCTTTTTTCAGAATAATATTGATCGTACCCGCCATCGCCTGCGTACTAAACTGCGCATTCGCACCACGATAAATCTCCACGCGCTCTATCATATTGAGCGGGATATCTTCCACGGTAATGCCGCGCGGCGCTTCACCATCAATCAGAATTTGGGTATAACCCGCCGCCATGCCTAACAGATGCAATTTGTTGTTGGTGACTTGAACACCAGGCACACGCTTCATCGCATCGACGATATTGTTGTCGCCAAAACGCGTGAGCTCAGCATTGCTGACGATCGATCGCGCAGCGGTTTCTGTCTGGGCAAATTGTTCTTGTGATTTACCTTGCACTTCGACGCGCTGCGTTTGTGTTTGCGGTGCTAATTGTGCTTGTGCTTTGATCTCGCTTGACTGCTGCGCCTGCGCCGATACTGCAATGACGTTGCAGAGAAGAAGAGTAATGACTGAGCTTTTTGGTGTTTGCATGATGGCCTCGAAAAAAGTAAAACAGTGCTAGCTGTTGACGGCTCGCACTGTATCGAATTTTTATTGGCGTTATTTGGAATATGCGACGAAACGACGAAAATGGGCGCTGAAAAAACAAATTTTCGCGCCGAACTAATTTCAAGCAAATCATAGCGAGGTCATATTGAATATCGACCCATGCTATTTGATATGGCGCTAGATATTCAAGAAATATCCCTTGTTTTTCTCGCTGAACTGCGAGGCTATCGAGATAGGAAAAACAACGCGATTAATAGCGAGTGCTGCGCTAGTCGAACAGCAGTAAGCTAGGCTAAAGGGCGACAAGCATCGCAGAAAACGTTCGCGCGGTCAGTAGTTCAGAAATCACGGTATCTATTTTCTACGCTCATACATGGTAACTAATGATTGCCATTGATCGGAAAGATAGGGATCTTTGTCAAATGTGAGTTTTTGGCCGTCAACTTTAAAAGGCGATCCAGATTTCAATAAACTGTTAGAAGCGAAGAACAGGTTATTCTCAATTTTCCACGTACCCTTTGCCAGCGCACTTTTGACAAGAGATGCAACGGAGACGCCTTGTTTCAAATCTGCTGTATCAATCGAAGCAATTTCCTGATTCGACCGAATCACTAAGACGGTATTCTTGAGAAAAGTAGGGACGGGTTTCCCACCGGAGGAAACTAGCTTCCATTCACCTACGATCGCATTCTGCGCCATGCAAGAACTGGCAACAAAAAACAGCATGAACAAACAAGTTTGAAGAGACTTCATTGGCAAGTTTCCATAAAAATTAACATATTTAAGTTAACATAAACTAAAATCACTAACACTTTTCATTGTCAACAACAGAGGACACAAAATGCGAGCTTCCTTTTTAGCAATACTCACACTCTTGATGATCGGTAGCGCCAACGCCTGTGCCCAAAACGTCGATGAACAAATTAAGCGCGTAACCAGCGCCATGACACCAAGTATCGTGATCAAGGGCGCACCTGAAAAATATCACAGCTTAGCCGACAGCATGGCGAAATATAAGGTGCCAGGCTTATCGATTGCCGTTATTCATGATGGCAAGCTCGCTTGGGCACAAGGTTTCGGCGTCAAGACGGCGGGTAGCAATGATGCTGTCAACAGCAACACGCTGTTTCAAGCCGCGTCGATCAGCAAACCCGTCTCAGCCACCGCGATGCTCAGATTAGTCGAGCAAGGTAAGCTTTCACTCGATGCCCCTATCAATACATTTCTTAAATCTTGGCAATTGCCTGACAACGACTTTACCAAAACCGAACCAGTGACTTTACGTCGATTGGTGTCGCACTCAGCGGGCTTAAACGTCCATGGTTTTCCCGGCTATGCAAGTGACGCGACAGTACCGACGGTTCAGCAAATACTTGACGGCAAAGCCCCCGCGAACACCAAAGCAATACGGGTTGTCATGACACCCGGATCGACGTGGAGATATTCCGGTGGTGGCACGACCATCATGCAACTGGCGATGGTCGAGACCACCGGCGAGGCCTTCCCCGCGTTGATGCAAAGACTCGTGCTTGATCCTATCGGCATGCAGGACAGCGCTTTCGAACAACCGCTATCCCAAGCCAAACAAGCCCTCGCTGCTGCCGGACACGACGATCAAGGAAAAATAGTTAATGGACGCTGGCACACCTATCCCGAATTAGCCGCAGCAGGCTTATGGACGACGCCAACGGATCTGAGCAAGTGGGCCATCGAAATCGCCGAGGCACGCGCTGGCAAGTCGACAAAGACCCTGTCGCAAAAGATGGCGACCGACATGCTCACCGAACAAAAAGCGCCGTCTGGTTTAGGCCCGGCGCTAGGGAACTCAGGCGAGGCCATGTATTTTCAGCATGGCGGCAGCAACGAAGGATACAGTTGCTTTGTCGCTTATTTCCCCGCCCTCGGCCGTGGCGCAGCAATCATGACCAATGGCGACGCTGGCTCTGTCGTTTATCGCCAAATACTCAATGCGCTAGCAAAAGAATATCAATGGCCTGCCTACCAAGCCCGCGAGATTGAAGCAGTCGCGCTAGACGCAAGCATGTTAGAGCAATTAGTTGGCGAATACCCACTACCCGCAATGTCACCGAACGACGCGCCACGATCTGCGTTCATCACACAGGAAAATGGAAAACTCATGATCGAGGCAGCACAGTTTTTAGCAAAGGATGAAATCGTGCTGCTGGCGAATGATGAACTGATCGTACCGGACAACGGATTTCAGTTAAAACTCGCCAGAGATAAGGATGGACGGGTGACACATTTGGCATTTGGCTCAAGAAAACTCGTGAAGAAAAGTCGATAGTCGGTTCGACTAGCGCAAAAGGCAAGCGAAACTTTTTTGAGATAACTTACCCAGTGTATTTTTCGTCTTATCCCAAAATGGATATCGATAAATTTGAATGACTTCATGAAAAATGGGCAGACACCCATTTTTCATCGTAGCCTTGTTGCCGTAGATGGGAAACAATGTGATCAGATTTTCAAAGACCATATTCACAATCAAGCGCTGAAGCTGACTTTTTTTATTTGTTACTTTTAGGTTTTTTCAGCAAGTTTTATTCATCAAACATTTGTCCTCTACTACTACACTATGCGCCTAAAATCCCTCTGCATCACAGTCAGCACGATTGCTTTACTGATCGCCGTGGCTGTCTCCTTCATCGCTCAACCCTTCGTGACGCCGCTGCCCTCGACGCCAGAAGAAATCGACACAGCAAAACTGAAAGCCCATGTCAAATATCTTTCGACAGAGGTGCATCCACGCAGTTCCGACCAATTTTCAAATCTCGAAAAAGCGGGCCAATATGTTTTCGATGAATTAAAAGCTACGGGAGCACCAGTTGAGGTGCAAGAAGTCAAGGTCAAGGGAAAGATATACAGAAATTTCATAGCGCGATTTGGGCCTTCCACGGGTCCTCTATTGGTGATCGGAGCGCATTACGACTCCGACGCTTACACACCGCGCAACAGGAAGCCCAAGGGCACCATTGCTGAAACATATACCCCTGGCGCAGACGACAATGCCAGTGGTGTTGCAGGGCTGCTTGAGCTAGCGCGACTGCTGAGCAAAAAACCGCAATCCCGATCAATCGAATTGGTGGCCTACACGCTCGAAGAAGACCCGCATTTTGGCACCGAAGAAATGGGTAGCTTTCGACATGCTCGTTCACTCAAAGAATCAGGACGTGACGTGCAATTAATGTTGTCGGTAGAGATGATCGGTTATTTTTCGGATAAGGAAAACAGCCAAGACTATCCCGCAGCGGGCATGTCCACCCTGTATGGGGATCGCGGCAACTTTATCGCTCTGGTCGGCAATTTAAGTCACTTTGGCGTAATCCGCCGTGCCAAAGCACTCATGCGCGGCGTCAGCGATTTACCAGTCATCTCCTGCAACGCGCCATCGAATTTGCAGGGAATCGACTCGTCAGACCATTTGAATTACTGGAACGAAGGCTACCCAGCATTGATGGTCACCGACACCGCTTATTATCGCAACCCGCACTATCACAGGCCAACCGATACCTATGACAAGCTCGACTACCGACGTATGGCAAAAGTGGTGCAAGGAATCTATGCAATTACACAGCATTTTTTCTAACTTAGCGCTGACAGAACTGTAAAAAAATGGGGCAGTGTCTTGACCCCATTTTTTCATGTTTTAAATGAACGATTCAACTTTGAATTCTCGCTAGTCTAGCTAGAGCGCACTAAAGTTCTCAATCCCACCAAAAATACCAAACCTCGGCATTCAACAGTGTTGCGGCGAGGTTTGCGATGGTTTCGCAGCCTTGATCAACGATGTCGGTGCAATACCAATATTGCTGCCATGCGAGTTTAATCGCGGCTTCTTGGTCGCGTGGTGGATTTTTGACGATGCACTCAATCACGTCCCCTGAAACACCGACAATCTCTGCGCCGAATTCTTTTTGCCAGTATTGATGCATCGCGCAGTGCACTACGGGATCGGGACAGTCATTCCAGCCGCCATATTTTAAGACGGCAGGTAGATGCCAAGGCTGTGTTATGTTTGCTGAACCTAGGTAGACCTCAGGTCTCACCTCGCCCGTCAAGATATCGCGGTGCAGTGAGATTGCGCCTTTTTGAGCGATATCACCAGGCCATTCGCCTAGCGTGTCGTCTTCGCTGAATTCATATTCCTCTGCTTCCGCACGACGCTCTTGCAACCATGCCGCCACATCAAACTGCGCTGCTTCATGAAGAATCTCATCGATTGATTGATCGTTAAATTCCGCCGCTTCTTCAATTCGCTCGACATCGTCGGCTTCGCCGATCAAGAAAGGATAATCACCTGATTGAGGGTAGCTATTTCGTTGTTGCATCAGGGAGGCGAGGGCGGAATCGCCTGAGATTTTGATTGTGGTAAATGGTTTGGTGGTCATGATTGTCGATTTTAAAAATAGCACAGGCTGCACGTTAACTTTGAGGGCGAACTGATTTGATTCATTTAAAAAAAATGTCGTATCAAGACTTGCCCCTCAATTTCCTCATGTCGAGCGACTTTTTAGCCTTTCGGTTTTTCTGAGACTTTTTTCAATTTCGCTATGCTGTCAGTAGAAATCTTCTCTAACTTCGGCATCAGCACTACCATGCGCCTCTCCATCATTTGCATGGTTGTTTGCATCACTAAAGGCATCTTTTTGATCACCGCTTGACCTGCGGGAGATTGATAGAAACTGAGCATGCCATCGATCTCGCTTTGAGTAAAACTCTTTTTATAAATCTCAAGGAACATAGGTTCCAGCGTTTCCCATGTCATCTCATTTTTCAATAATGTGTTGAGCTCATTCTGCATCTCGAGCATGACAGCTTCCTGTTCCGCAGTCATTTTTTGCCCCGCTAAGGCTTGCTGCGTCGACGCCTTCATCATCGCATCCATTTGCGACATAACACTATCCAACATCTTCTTTGAGTCGACAATGTCAATCAGTCGTTTAATCGATGCATCACTGGCAGGAGCGTCGGCGGCCAATACGGGAAACGCCGCGAGATTAAACAAAAAAATCAGGGCAATAGAAAATTTCTTCATTCGCGAAGTCCTTAGATTGTTGAGGTGATTTGAGTCACTAAAGCTGAGAGTTTAACGTGCATAAAAAATAAGGTCAAAAGAATGATGGCAAGTTTTACTATGCAACATCACCACATCTCACGCAAAGTAAGCGTCACGGCCATGACATACAAATTGGAGAAAGTTGGAACAATGTTCGTGCTTACGATCTACCACTTGCTTTGCGCCAAACTTAACACCGTATTCAAATCACTACTATTTCATGTCGAGACTTGATCACCTATTTGCGACCAATTTGAAATAATGATAAATCCTGTTTGCAATGAAAATGTTTGTGTCGACTTTTCGCGGCAGTTTTGACCAATACGACACCAATTTTGCGGTACGTTCTGTAACGTTAATTCGACGCTGGATTGATTGAATGCTAATCGATCCAACGCGATATCCATGTATCATGCGCTTCGATATTTAGTCTCTGTAACATACGCATCTCCTTGCAATCGAAACGAGCAATAACATCGCTGATGACGATGTCTTTACTGTTGAAAGTGTGTGACTACCCTATGATGATTCGTCTTATCTACGCCAGCCGTGCAATCAATTTGGGGCCAGTGGACGTCAAAGATATTTTGTCGAGTTCACGCCGCAATAACCACCAACTCGCGGTCACCGGAGCACTGAGCCTCTCGAATGGCATCTTTTTGCAATGCCTCGAAGGCGAGCGTTCTGCGGTCAATGCGGTGTATCACCACATCTTAAAAGATAAGCGCCACAACAAACCAGAGATCTTGTCACTCGAAGAAATCACACAACGCCAATTCACTGGCTGGAACATGGGCTTGATTGCGGCAACGGCCGAGAACTCGGCGCTGTTTTTAAAATATTCGTCCACCTCTGAATTTGATCCTTTCACAATGTCAGCACCAGCATTGAAAGAATTTTTTGCAGAAGTGCTGAGCAGCGCGCGGTGGCTGAGTTAATTGTCAAAATCGAAGGCTAGTCGATTCGTCGCGTCATCGTACTGATCATGTGCTAGACGGTGGCGAAAAAGGTGCTTTTTCATCGTTTGAATTTCTAAAAACTCAATCCCACCAAAAAACCCAAACCTCAGCATTCAACAAGGTCGCGGCGAGATCGGCGATAGTTTCGCAGCCTTGTTCGACGATCTCGGTGTAAAACCAATCTTGCTACCATGCTAGTTTGATTGCGGCATATTGCTTGCGTGGTGATTTTTTGACGATACAGTCGATCACGCCGCCTGAGACACTGACGAATCCCGCACCGAATTCCTTTACCAATACTGATACATCGCGTAGTGCACTACCGAATCACTAATCAAGAAGGAAATAGCCTTTCAGGCGAGGCATCTTCATGTCGTGTTTTTACCTTCCTATTACCCCGATCTGCCTGTTTGTCCTTTTCCGTTCGTTTTTCAAGTTCCCCAGCTTTACAGTGCTACCTAGTTCACTTTTGCGGGAATCATCATGTTAGACATTCGTCACGTTACTAAGATCTATGGAAAAGGTGCACCAGCGGTTGCCGATCTTTCTCTGCAATTGAGTCGTGGGGTCATCGGTCTGATTGGCCATAACGGCGCGGGTAAAACTTCCTTGATGCAAATGATCGCCACGCTGACCAAACCTAGCAGCGGACAGATTTTGTTTCAAGGTGTCGATATCACCAAGAACCCGAATGCGATTCGTCGCCATCTGGGCTTCTTACCGCAAGACTTCGGTGTCTACCCCAATCTGAGCGCAAAAGAGTTCATGCAATATTTTGCGGCGCTAAAAGGTGTACGCAATCCAAAACGCATTAATGATTTACTGGAAATGGTGAATCTGCATGATCATGCGCACCGCCCTGCGGCCTCATTTTCCGGCGGTATGCGACGTCGTCTTGGTATTGCCCAAGCTTTACTGAATGATCCCGACATTTTGATCGTGGATGAACCCACCGCGGGACTCGATCCCGAAGAGCGTCTGCGTTTTCGTAATCTCTTGGGTGATTTGGGTGTCAATAAACTTATCATCATGTCGACGCATATTGTGTCCGACGTCGAAAGTATCGCGACAGAATTGGCGATCATGCGCCAAGGGCAATTGATCGCTCATGAAACGCCAGAAGCTTTTCTAGATAAAGCGCGTGGGGAGATTTGGTCAGTCACGGTGAGTCAAGAGGAACACACTGCGCTGCGCGAGAAAGTCAATGTACTACATGCACAACGTCAAGGCGATCGCGTCAGCTTACGCATTGCGCATCCACATTCGCCGTGGTCAGGCGCTATCAATGCCGAACCGAATTTGGAAGAAGCCTTGATGTCGCAACGTTACGCCAGTCAGGAGAGTTGTGTATGAATCTCGATTTTCTGTTGACGATGGTGAAAATGGAAGTGCGGCTGCGCATGCGTCGCCTCGGCACTATGATTGCCTTATTGATCGTGATTGGTGTTACTTGGGCCATGGTGATGCGGCAAAGTACCGGTATGTCGATGATGGTCGTTGAGCATGCGCGTACGCTTTACACCAGCTCCACCTTAGCGCTGGGTAGTGTCACCTTAAGCTCTAGCTTGTTGGCGCTGATCGGTTTCTATTTGGTTCGTGGTCGCGTAGTGGAAGATATTCGTAGTGGCATCGGTGGCGTCATCGCGGCCACAGAGGTTGGCAATTTGCAGTTTTTGATTGCCCGATGGTTGGGCGGTGTTTCCTATTTAGGCGCGATCGGTTTGACGGTGATGTTAACCATGATGGTGCGTCACTTAATCGATGGCGTTGGTCCCTTGCAGCCGCTGATTTATCTGCAGACTTATGCGCTGATTTTGACGCCATTGATCTTTTTTACAGTCAGCTGCGCCATCCTGTTTGATAGCTTTCAAGTGTTGATGGGGAAATTTGGTGATGTCGCCTATTTCTTCATTTTTTGCGGTGTTCTCGGTGCCATTGGCGCAGCGAGTGAAAAAATGAGTAGCGCTGGGTCACCCCTACTTGTCTTGGATTTTTTCGGCATTGGTACCACGATGCTCATCACCAAAACACTCTTTCATACCAACTTCGTCGCCGTTGGTGGCAGCAACTTCAATCCCGCGCTAGCGCCTAGAGTATTACCAGACATGGTTTGGTGGACGATGCCTGTGCTGTATCGCTTAACTAGCGCTTGTCTGGCATTGCTACCGTTGATCCCCGCTGTTTTACGCTTCCACCGCTTTTCTCCAGACAGAATTAAGGCTAGCGCGGGCAATAAACGTCGCAGCCCCATCGCGATGCTTAATCAAATCCTGCGCCCGCTCTCATTCTTGGTGCAGCCTGTTTTTGCCTTGGCAATACGCACACCTGGCAAAGCCGGTGAAGTTTTCGCGGAGTTGGGCTTGTGCTTAATCAGCTCCCCAATCGCGATACTGTCGATTATTGGTCTCAACATCGCCGCGTTGCTGATACCCGGCCAGCAAATGCCAGGCGTATTGATCGCCGCGGTAACGATTTGGATGATCCTCATCTCCGACATGGCCACACGTGACTACCAAGCCGATAGCGAAAACATGAGCGGTGCGACTGCCAGTGGAATCTCGGGACGTTATAGCCGACAGTTGGCAACCGCACTGTTATTGGGTAGCCTGATGATGGTTGGTGTTGCATCTCGTGGCATAGCCTTAGGCCTTCTGTCATTACCAGCACTGCTTTCTGGCTTTTTCATGTTGGCATCGGTTGCAACGCTCTTAGGTCGATTGACTCGTACCTCGCGCACCTTCACCGTGCTGTCACTTTTTTGGGTTTACGTCGCGGTACAAATCCGCAACGTTCCTTGGGTAGATGTGGTCGGATTTAATGGTGTTGCCAATTCTAGTACCATCAGTTTTTTCACCGCCCTTGGTATCGGTTTGACGATATCAGGTTATACATACAACCACTATAGGGCGCGTTAGGACCTGCTCTGTCACAATGTCAGCAATAACAATTCACGTTGGGATCGCGGTCTCTTTGGCGCGTGGTGGAATTTTGATGATGCGAGCTTTGTTTTTTGGGGTTTGGTATTCCTATACCCAATAGTTAATTTCGTCGCTAGAAAATTCTACACCAACATGACAATTGCAACAAAAATCAAGCCAACGCCCGCATTCACAATGTGTCTGTTTATTGCAATATCTCACATATCTTAGGGAGTTATAGGTTTAAGATAGAACACATTCATTAAGCGAGTCCTCATTAAAAAATTCAATTAAATCGTGAGCCAATTGCTTTAACTAAAGGCATTAATCAAATATTTTGAATTTATCATCGGCGGTGAGATAAATTTCAAGATGCAGTTTTGTCGTTCGTGCGCTTGAAATACATCATCAAAAATGGACAAGGATACGCAGTCTGGAAATGTATGAACAAACAAATGCTCTCGATGTCGAATTTTACCGAAGATAATCTGCGCGCCATCCTTCAAGCGCTGCCCGCGCTGATTTGGCTGAAAGATCTCGATGGTGTTTATCTTGCCTGTAACGAGCGTTTCGAACAATTTTTTGGTGCATTGGAAAAGGACATCATTGGTCGGACCGACTATGATTTTGTCAGCAAAGAACTCGCCGATTCCTTCCGCGCCAACGACCTGTTAGCCATGCAAAAAGGCGGCCTGCACATCAACGAAGAATGGCTAAGCTTTGCCAATGACGGACACCGCGAGCTAGTCGAAACCAGTAAAACACCTTTACACAATGCCGATGGCAAACTCATCGGTATTTTGGGTATTTCGCACGACATCACCAAACGCAAACAACTAGAGAAATACGAACAATTTCGCAGCTCCACCTTGGAACTGCTGGCCAAAAATATCCCCTTACCCAGCGTTTTAGAAGCCATCGTGCGCGGTGTTGAGCTACTGCATACCGACATCCTATGTAGCATTTTATTGCTCGATAAAGAGGGCAAACATCTGGTCGATGGCGTCGCGCCCAGTTTGCCTAACTTCTACAACCAAGCGATCGATGGCATAGCGATAGGTTTGGGTGCTGGCTCATGTGGAACGGCTGCATTTTTAGGTCAGCGTGTGGTGGTCGACGATATCGCCAGCCATGCTTATTGGGTACCGTTTGCCGAACTGGCAGCACAAGCAGGTTTAGGCGCATGTTGGTCGCAACCGATACTATCGTCTGATTTCCAAATATTGGGAACCTTCGCCATCTACCACCGAGAAAAAAATGCACTCGCCGATTTGGATGTCTACATCATTGAACAATCGGCACAGCTTGCCAGCATCGCCATCGAGCGCAAACGCATAGAATCAAAAGTGGAGCGCATGGCCTTCTATGATGCGCTCACTGGCCTGCCGAATCGTAGCCTACTCAACGACAGGCTAGAACAAACCAAAGCCGCTTGCAAACGTCATCAAGGTTTTGCCGCCGTGTTGTTCATCGACCTCGATAATTTCAAACCACTCAATGATGAACATGGTCACAACGCGGGCGATCTACTGTTGCAAGAAGTCGCACAACGCATCAGCCTCTGCGTACGCGAAGTCGATACCGTAGCGCGCTTCGGTGGTGATGAATTTGTGGTGATCCTCAGCGACTTAGATGCCGAGCTAACGCAAGCCGAACAGCTAGCTTGCAGCATCGCAGAAAAAATACTCGCCTCCTTATCCACGCCCTATCAAATCAATATTGCAAACGCGCACAAAAGAACCAGCATTCAACACCACTGCACCGCCAGCATCGGCGTCGTCCTCCTACGCCACCTGCAAAACAATGACATCGACATCGTCAAATTAGCCGATCAAGCAATGTACCAAGCCAAAGCCACAGGCCGCAATAAAATCTACTTCTTAGATAGCAAGCCCTAGATTCGAATTTGGTGCTTATCGTAGATTGGTTGAGATTGAGGAACAGGCAATTGGTATCGGTGCGTCCCCAAACTTGCAATCACCGCCCCCGATGTTCAGTCCAGCAAGACATGGAGGCGAAGCGTTTCAATTCATTCAGCGAAATTGAAATGTACGCCCTATTCCTTGTCTGCCCCTGCGTTCATGCTCTATTTTGGAATCGGATTATTTGGACGTTCAGAATCCCAGGTCGAAGACAAAATCCAAAAGCGCTGTCCATCAAAATAGAGCTGAAGATTGTTAATGCCGCGGCTAACCACTGGACCATTTGGTGTGGTTCTCGTTTCGTAGGTACTCCAAACATGAAAAGTTTGGCCGAATGAAGTGACAGTTCGTTTTATTTCGCTTTCAAAGAAGCCTGCGTCATAAACAGGCTTGCCCCATTCATGAAATTCTTTGATTGAAAAGACCAATAGTTCGGGCTTTCCATTCTTGTCGTGCATCAGCGGAAAAATTTGCGCCTTCGGGTGATGTAGAGACAAATCTCTTTTGATATCGCGAGGAGTGTTGGCAGGACCAGATACCACTTCGTAATATGCTTTCATTATGCCATCGATGCTAGAGACATCTTCTGTTCGTGCAGCATGTTTTAAATCATCAGGATTCAATGTGCCCCGCGCCATTACGGTTATTGGAGCGATCAGAAAGAAACTGAAAATCAAAGGGATCATATAGATAGAGGAAGTAGAACGTACGGGATTTTTCATTGGAATGGATCTTTCTTTAATGAGTAGTGGTAGCGCATTCGGCTCTCGCGTGTGGTTTTTTATAAATGGCGACTCCACTTGCATCGCGAGAACCAAAACCTTAGTATGAGTAACCCCGAAGTTCTTCGCTAGCGACATAATTTGAACAGGCTGGTGAAAAAAAATGACCGGAAGTCTCCTATGATGAAAAAAATCCCTGGCTTAAACGATCTCCGTATTTTCGAAGTGGCAGGGCGATTACAAAACTTTCGCCAAGCGGCACAGGAGCTACACCTGACCCATAGTGCAATCAGTCATCGAATAAAGTCATTGGAAGATCAACTAGGTTTAATCTTGTTCGAGCGACATAACGGTGTTCAATTGACCGATGCTGGGCGAGAATTACATCGCAGTGTGACGACCAGTCTTTCACAGTTGAGTGAGAGCATTGCTAACATCACTCAACATCATTCCACCGGAAAATCGATCGTCAGAGTATCGGTGCTCCCGAGCTTCGCTGCTTACTGGCTATTGCCGAGGCTGAAGAATTTTTATCAAGCATATCCAGAGATTCGTCTACAAATCATGGCTGGTGTGGAATTGGCAGAGATAGGCGAGCGAGGTGTCGATATCGCGATTCGATTTGGCGATGGACATTGGCCAAAGCTGCATGTACAACCTTGGATGAATGAGTTTTACTATTTGGTGACGTCGCCTGCATTGATGCGTGGGAAAAGTTTTTCCAGCAAAGAAGATATTCTTGAACATGTACTATTGCAACACACGAATACACTCGGAGCAGGCTCGAGCTGGTTGCAGCTTTTTAAGAAGCTATCGATAGACTCTCGCGCCGATTTCCGACAAATCAGTTTCGACGACAGTAATTTGGTGATCCAAGCTGCTGAACATGGACATGGCATTGCATTTGAGCGGCATAGTTTAGTGGCTGGCAGGATAGATGCAAAAGCGCTCGTGCGCCCAATGAATATTGGACTGCATAGCCAATATCATTACTATCTTGTGAGCGATGCCAGTAGCAATACAAATTTGGCTACCAAGAAAGTGATCACTTGGTTAGAAAAAGAAAGTCGGGAATTTGTTCAACAATATCACGCGGAGCTGAGTCAAATTCACTGGCTGTGACATAAGCTAATCAATCAAACTGATTGCAGAGCACCAACCTGAAATCCGCGATTGAATTTGAAATTGGTGCCTAGGCTCCACTTCGGTGGCCACCAGAAAAAAGGGCCTGCATCAAATATTTTGTACGATGCTGGCCCTTTTAATCGCAGTCACGGTGATTGATCATCAATGAATCTTGCCCCTTGACCTTACTTGCTTGTCCCCGTGCTTGCTCCTATCGATCTACTCTAAGTGATATCCTGCTCCAGCGATTTTTCCTTCAGCATTGATTCTGAAATTCATAATGTACGACTCTTTTTTGAAAACAAGGCGATAGCGTAGGCGTTTCATTTCGCCATCGACTTCTCTGCTTAATAATTCGAGTCGATCTAAACTACCTGAGGCTTTTAATTTTACTCCTGCTTCTTTGATGAGATCTGGAAATAAGAATGCCGCCATTTTTTCATCAAAAACTGCAGCTTGTATGCTGCCGTCGCTAATATGTTGAACTATCGTTTGCAGATGTTTTGTCAGAACCGGTTCTGGGTCCGTTATCGCTCTTGGCCGTTCTACTTTTAAGACCGGCACATAATCAGCGGCAACGATGTTGGCAATTTTTTGAGGACTACTGCCAGAGCGATTGGTCAATACGATGACGCTCAGTTTATCGTCGACGTAACGATCAATCGACGTGGTGAAACCCTGCCATGCGCCGCCATGCGCTATTTTTTTGTGCCCATTCACCTGCACAATCTCCCAACCGTATCCATAGGGATGCGTCTTACCATCATTGAGTTTTACGGGCGTCCAACTGGCGCGTTTTTGTGCTTCGTTTAGAGGTGAATTTCCCATGAGCGCAATATCCCATTTGGCTAAATCACGTGCCGTTAAATACAAGCTACCATCAGCTGTCGTGTTTAATTTTGGCGAGACCCATTCTTGATTTTTCCATTCCCCTTTTACCAAATCATACCCAGCAGCGCGATGCATGATCATGTCGCGTTCATTGATGATGCGGGTACTCATGCCTAAAGGTTGAAAAATGCGTTCGCGTAATTGATCACCATAAAATTTCCCACCCGCCTTATTGCAGATAAAACCAAGTAAATGGTAGCCCATATTGCTATACGACCAACGTTCGCCCGGTTGAAATAGCATAGGAATGGTGGCTTCTAAGTCGATCAATTCTTGATCACTATAATCTTTACGGAAATCGATTGTTTGGTAGGGATCACCTAAGCCTGATGTATGCGTCAAGAGATGTTCGATCGTAATGTTCTTCCACGCTTCCGGGGTATTAGAAAGATATTTGGAGACGGGATCTTTCAAAGAAAGTTTGCCATCTTGTTCCAACAATAGAATCAAGGCGGCGGTAAATTGCTTACCGACCGAACCCGATTGAAATATCGTTTCAGGTTTAACGCCAACTTGGTGCTCCACATTCGCTAAACCATAGCCTTTCTCACGGACGATTTTTCCATCTTTCACTACGACTAAACTCACCCCTGGAATTTTTTGCCGTTTCATTTCGGCTTGAATTTTGTCATCCAATTGATCAGCGTGAACCCCAGCTGCCATTGCTATGTTCAAGCTCATACCTGCCAATATTGAATAAATGTTTCGCATAAAACGACTTTCTTAAAAAAGGTGGAGGTGAATTATCAAGGTGAGTGTCCCATGGATTAAACCGTGCTCGTGTCTTACATTTAGCTCGTGGCGATAATATCGAAGAGAGCAGGCATCAGGTTCATGCCTGCTCTTCTACAACTCAGCTTAAACCTAACCCAATCACTTAGACCAAATCATTCATGTGTCTTGTCAAGACTTGACCCCGCTATCACGCTTGGCCCCGCTCTCACGTCAATCGCCTGTGACCGTCATCCGGATCGGAAAAAGTACGTCGCCGATGGTCCCCTTCTGTGTGACCAGGCGATAGCGCACTTGAGCCGTGTAGACGCCCGGCGTCAGACAGGTGACTGAACAGGTATGGGCAAACTGGTCAGGAAACTCATTCCACCAACTGTTGACAGGACCGGCGGTGCCGGCAGCACTCAGATACTCGATGCCAACAAATTGACTGGCAACGCCTATGTTGGTAACCAGTTGGTAGTCGTAGTGCATAATCGTCGATTGCTGTTTCAGCGTAAAGTCTAAGGCTGCCGGATAGAACAGTGAGTTGATCGCAGGATTTGGTGTGACGTTATATCGCACAGTCACAGTCTGCTCATAAATTAATTCCCGACGGTTCGGGAGCGTTGCTCCAGCAGACACTTTCACATTATGGAAATAGTTGCCCGGCTTGGTCGGATGGATCTGGATCTGCATCTGCTTGTCCTGCAAGATGGTTCCCTTGGCGGGCAGCACGCCAATGGTCGGGTAGGGATAATGGTACGTTGTATTACCGATGCTTAACGTGTGCTCCTCCACGATGCCTCTATAGGGGCTCGAAATGTTTGCGACCCAGCCCTTGCCAAAGCTCGAATAGCCAATATCAACCATTTCTGGCGCTGGTACCGTGCCAAATGGCACGGTCATATTGATTTCATTCCGACTCACTGTCAGCCCGGCCTCCACCTTCACGTTGTACGGTAATAGCAGCGGGGTGCCGGCGATCGGTTGAGTACACGCCGCATCTAGGCAAGCCCTGACGCGTACATTGCCAGTGAAGTGACCGACCGCTTTCAACTGCTTTCCTTTCAATTTGAGGGTATAAGTCGAGCCGCTTGCGAGACGCTGGATGATCAAATATCCCTCGGCTTGGAACAGGTTGGCTGGATCTTCTACCAACACGAATACACTCTTCCCGTTCAGGCTATCGAGATTGCCGCTGATCATTCCAGAAAATTCAATATCGTCGTAATAATCGTCCACCAATTTAGTACTGGCAATTACAGGCATGCTGCTTGGGGCGCTGACCGTCACCGTGCTCACCGTACTACCGCCACCACCGCCACCCCCGCAACCGGACACCAAAGCCGCCGCCGACAAGACAACAGCGGATAATTTCAAAATACAACTGCTCATTTAATCGTTCCCTCAAAGTAGATGCCTGACCCTCATCGAGATGTCCCAAAATCGACAGGCTCGTCATCTTACGAGAAACCGACTATTTCGTGTTGCCTTTTAAATACTAAATTTTTTAATGTTGGAAAAGTGGCACCAATTTATAAGGTAAAGAGACAAAGGGGTCAGTTCGAACATCAACACATCCATCAAAATCCCCTTCCGCCGCCCGCACCGCTCTGCTCTGCGTCATGTAATGCGCATCAAATACCTTGCGATTTCTACCATCATGTAGGCACCTGATTGGTAGGCTGCGACCATTGCGGCATGGCGATTGTCGGCTTGTTCAGCCTATTCCATCAAACTCAATACAAGGATGCATTTACGCGCTATGGATAGCTCACGCAAATCCCCTTCTTTGAGCGTTGCTTGATGTTGTTTGATAAAGGCGTTGTCGCCTAAAAGCGTTGATGTTTGGTTGCCAGCAGTGGTGAAGGCAAACCGCGCCCTTGGAGCACAAATTTTTTATTGACTTGAACTTGCACTTACGATCGGATATTAGAGTAGGATATTTCGGCTAGATGCGTTAATATATTAACGGTATACTTAAAACATGCTGATTGTGTTGGTTTAATTTCCTATCCTTCTTGGTGAAAGGAAATATGATGAATGGGTGCCTGTTGTTCTGGTTGTTCTGCGCTTGTTCTGATACAAAAGATCAAAGTGCGATCGCGATAGCAAAAACTTCAGAGCTAGGCGGCACAAATCAATGGAGAGAGGTTTTGCGCTCAGGGATCAACTGAAGTTTGGTGTCGAGTAGGCTTTGAGTGTTAACTTAAGCCCTTTGATGGTGTAAGCCAATAAGCCTCCAGTTTTGCCGAAGGCGGTTTAACTATCATGATTATTTTGGTGCGATTTATAAAATAAAGTCTTTAGATAATAGGAAATATGATGGAAACAAATAGTAAAGATTGGCGATATACGGTGATGCCTGCCGTGTTTACATGGCTGAAAGAGTCAGAATCCGGTGCCCTTGAAATTGACTTTGATGAGACCAAAAAGCAAGCCGTATCTGTTTTAAAAGCGCAGGGTAAGGGCGGAAGCAGAATGGGGGGACTGGTCGCTTCTGGTACTCTGGGTGAAAATAGTTATCTGAGCCCCGAACAGCGTCTCGCTTTACTTAAATCCCTTTCTGATGTTGCTAAAGACGCCGATGTTCCATTGATCAGTGGCGCCGCAGCAGAAACGAAGGAAGAGCTCGCGAAAATCATTGAAGGACTCGCAACGGTTGGGGTTGATACCGTCATGGTCATGCCGCCAAAAACCAAGGCAGCTCCTTCTGATGAAGAAATGTATGCCTACTATGCGCTTGCTGCAGCCACTGCAAAAAAAGTAGGGGTAACAATCATGCCTTACAACAATCCTGATGCAGCCGGATATCATGCCCTGTCAACAGATCTACTTAGAAGACTGTCTGCGCTACCTGAAGTAGCTGCTCTTAAAATATCGACTCTCGATGTTTCGACTATTGAGACACTGATGTTAGAGAACGAAGACTTAAAAATTTTGGCAGGTGTTGACTCCGTCACTGTGCATGCCGGACTTGCTGGAGCATGCGGTGGGATTACAGGTGTAGGGACTATCTTCCCAAAAGCAAGTATCACGATGCAAGAGCATGTTTTAAAAGGGGAATGGGCTGAGGCAAACAAAATTTCTCGGGCTCTCAATTCCATATCCTATCTTGATGCTCAGCCTTTGCTGATGGAATATCTAAAGTTTGCGATGGGAATTCATCATAATGATATCGAAGGTGGGCTTCGTACCTATGGTAAGAAACTAACTCAACAGCAAATTGACGATGTCCGTGCGAGATATCTTCTTGCAAAAGAAAGACTGGAACTTTTAGATTTGGCAGACTGATTCATTCAAATAGAAAACTTACGCAAAATTGCGCTAGCTAGAACTTGCCCTCGAATGCTTGAATCCGGGGTGAGACCACTTGTACGGCGAAGGTGTAGTGGGGAATTCAAGCAGCAAGCTGCTTGCCCACGAAACAGATAGCACATGCCTGTGCTATCGCGCCCTGCAAGGGACTGCAACGCCACAAACGTCTGTTTTGCGTAAGTCCTAAAATATTCAAAAAGTGAGCGTAACAAAAATCATGGGAAGAATCCAAATGGGGTCAAGTCTTGACATACAATATCACCAAATTTAACTCGCAATTTGAGTCACTGCCGAATCACGAACACTTCGGGGTAAGGCCTTACGGGACACCATGCAGATTTCTTCGAATTGATTGATGCTGTGTTTTCCAAATCACTACTTCCTTGATTTGTCATTTTTTCGCCCTCCATTTTTGAAATTCTGAGTGATGTCAAGTGTATGGCCCGCCCCCTTGCTTCACTCACATGCCCAATCACAAATCAGGTGACGCCTCAATACCAACTGCTTGTTCAACAATCGCGATCAGTCTGCGGAGAGCGTCTTGATTATCAGATGCACCAGCAACAGCAATCCCGGTTGCTGGTGCGTAATAGACGACAGTGCCCCAAAACCCGCCGTGCTGATAATAATCCTGGCCCTTGATGTTCTTAACGAACATGCCCAGTCGGTAGTTTTCTGCGCCCTTGTGCGGACCGCGCCAAAGCATCTCTCTTAGTGTTTCAGCTTGTTTGAACAATTTGCCTTCAAAGAGTACGGCTGTCAGATTGGCGAGGTCGCGTGTGGACATGACGAGCCCGCCACCGCCATATAAGTCCACACTTGCATCTAACTTGCTGGCCTCAAATTCGTCGACAAATTGGCGTGCGCGAGGCGCTGCGGTGCTCGGTGGCTCTTCCATGATCTCCCACCATGTCGAGCGCAAATTGTAGCGGTCGAGTTGCAATTGCGTGCGCACTGCCTTGCCCAGCGACTGACCAGTGATTCGTTCGATGATATCGCCGATCAAGATATAACCCGTATCAGAATAATGAAACGCCGTCCCCGGTGAAGATAGCGGATGCCCCCACAAGACCGCTAGCCTTACCTGGTCTTCGCGCGTCCAACGCCGTTCGGGCTGCGATAGCACCAGCGCCAAATAACGTTCATCAGCAGCATGATCGTACATGCCGGCGCTATGACTCAAGAGCTGCCTGACCGTGATACGCGCCGTGTCATAGCCGCCGCTTTGCAGGAGCTTATCAATTGCTGGCGTAAGCAGAGGGCCAATCGCGGCATCGAGATCAATGCGTTTGTCTTCCCATAGCTTTAACACGGTCGCAGCGACAAAGGTCTTGGTGTTGCTAGCAATCCGCACTGGTGTATCAACATCCAATGTCGAGCCAGTCGAAGATCTGCCTTGGCCCACCAATGCAAGCGGCTGTGCCATGTTCTTGCCTGTCACGAACAAGGCGATTGGTCTGGGGTCTGATTTCACTGCAGCTTGTAACTGCTCCGCGCTGGGCGCCTGGGCCATTGCCGGCATGCCGGTCGCGATGCACAAACACACGACAAACTGCACAGCCAAGGAAATCGAACACCACCGGAATTGAATGGCTTTGGTATAAGCAAGCATGCTGAATCCCCGTCTTTAGATTATTGGTATAACTGGCGGCATAGTTTATCGCACTACAAAGGCGCGGGTAGCATTCTGAACTTAGCGCATAGTTCAATTTAGTGGCTTTTTAGATTGGAAGTCTTGTGAATTGGTGAAACACGGAATAGGGTCAAGCCTTACATTTGACATTCAACAATAAATCAACACCACGTCCTTTCTGTTTCACAGCCCGGCTAACCGTCGCGTAATTTACACCAAAATGAGTACCTACTTGCGCAAGTTTGTAGTGTCCACTTATGTATGTCAGTGCCATATTTTCATTTCGCGTTCTTTCCAAATTCATAAAATAGTCCAATGGCTTGATGGGGACTTGTTATTATTTTTTTGACTTTAAGAATAAATCAGATTGCTTCTCATTCTGATAACTTCTAGAATCTCCATAACTAATTTATAAGCAGCTGTAGACGCCCCGTGCAAAGAGCATTGGTAGCGGACACCGCTACGCGGTTCCCCTTCGGGATGCCGCATAACAAAACATTTAAGTGGAGATAATATGAAAAAAATATTCGTCAATATTGGTTTGGGCATTCTTGGACTTTTCCTCGTTCTTCTCATCGTCGGCGTCATCTATGAGAACTTGGGTAGACGAAATGCTGCACAGAACTTTCCACCACCTGGCAAATTAGTCGATATTGGTGGTCGTCATATTCAATTGGATTGCCGAGGTTCGGGCAGCCCCACTGTCGTATTTCAATCGGGACTGGATATGGCGGGATCACTAAGCTGGTCGGCAGTTCATGACGAAATTGCGAAGACAACTCGGGCTTGTGCCTATAGTCGTGCTGGCATCATGTGGAGTGACCCCAATGAGGCTCCGCAGCTTGCAAAATCGATTGCGGAGGACTTGCATGCTGCCTTGAAAAATGCCAACGAAAAAGGCCCTTTAGTCCTGGTAGGGCACTCCCTTGGCGGCCCTTACAATATGATCTACACGAAATACTTCGGTGCGGATGTAGCGGGATTGGTATTTGTTGATACTTCTCACCCTGATCAGATATCGCGCGGTAAAGCACTGGAAGCTTTAGAGTCGAATTCGGCACCATCGAATCGGAACTCAGAGTGGAACTGGTCGGCTTTTCTATATAAATCGGCGGCTGCATTAAATTGGACCGGCATCGTTCGGCTCGATGCAGCGATGGAAGAAAAAGAGGAAAATCGGCCTGAGTCCGATGATCAGGCCGTGAAAGCTTACTCGTCGACTACAATTAGTTCCGTTCTGAAGGAAGGCGATGCGTTTGAGCAAACACTGAATGAGGCGGGAACGTTTCGGCATCTTGGCGACCGCCCAATAGTGGTCTTGACAATGGTGCGGCCGGTACCTAAACAAGAATCCAAGTTCGAAAAAGCATTGAGAGAAAATTGGTCGAGGATGCAGGCAGATCAAGCGAAGTGGTCATCACAGAGTCAGCATCAGCTGGTACAAAATACGAGTCACTATATCCAATTTGATCAGCCTGCGGTTGTCATTGATGCGGTGCGGTCTGTGATCTCAAAAGTGCGCGAAAAATAGCCATAGCAAATGTGAGGCCTGATAATCATCTCGCCGTTCACGACACGCGAAGTCAGTGAGTCCATTTACAACATTACTCCTTCAATCTTCGTATTCATAGCGATCCACCGGGATGATAGCCAGCGATAAAAACCGCTGTCTATCATCGTCATTGGCATAAATATTCGCTCGTGCATTACCGCGGGCGGTGACGTGGTACAAAGCACCTGCATACTCTATGCGTAATGGTCTCGCCATTTCACTCTCCCGTCGATTTCGTTGCGGTGAAATCTAGGATGGCGAAAGAGTGATGTCAAATGTAAGGCCTAACCCCAATCTCTGGTTCTCTGCCTCCAATCTCTCAAATCTTAGTCTTTCAATATGCACCAAAAACGCGATCGAGTGCATCAAGAATAGCTGGTTGAAATGCAGCAGCTGAACCAATTTTTTCTGTTAACTCGATCATTGGAATTGCCGCTAACTGAGGCGTGTCTAGCAAATATTTTTTGCCGTTGACTGCGATGAGAGGGAACAGATCTCCAGGGGCTTCAACGTTCTTATATGCATTCAAATTGCGTAAGGGGATAACGATACGTGTCGCCAATCCACTAATCACATTACTTTGTACGTCGACTAAATAAGGCGCCGTCTTTTTACTCTTTCCTAAATTCGCATAAACATCGAAGCGTGCCATTCAAAACCCCCGCCACTCTGCCAATGCCACGCCATCCTCTTCTACTTTTTGGTTATAGATTTTGATAAAGGCAGCATTTTTCTCGTTCCACTCACGCTCTTTTTCAGCGCGAATTGTTTCACGCAGACTCTGCACACAAACCTGTGAAATGTTAATCCCCAATTCTTTCGCGCTGAGGTAGACATCCATCGGCAAACTGATATTTGTCGCCTTTCTTGGCGAATTTGTTTGTTTCATTTTTAACTCCTCAGTAGCGAACTTATAACAAATGCGATGCACATCGATTATACACAAATCTATACACACTAAAAATCAATAAAAAGCGATTCAGACAAACTGGCACGATTAATTTCAATTAATAGATGGTGTTGATTGTCCACCAAACCGTAGGCATCGCGTTCCACAGCAGCCTGCTATAGGGTTGAAAATCGCTACAGATCCTCGCCATTTCGCTTTCTCGTTGATTTATTTGCTGCTATCGGATGACGAAAGAGAAATGTCAAAAGTAAGGCCTGAGCTTCAGCTGCCTCAGCTAATCCCTGCGCGTTGACACGTCTAAATTAAGACTTTAAACTGACTTCCAATAACCTATTTAAGGAAGTTTTCTATGCGCCTTTCAGAACAAGTCAAACCTATCAGCTATTTCAAAGATAACGCGGCTAAGGCAATTGCTGAGATGACTGAGACGCACGAACCACTCATCATTACCCAAAATGGCGAAGCGACCTGTGTCATACAAGATATCAAAAGCTATGAGGACACTAAAAATACGATGGCCTTGCTGAAAATATTAGCGCTCGGTCGAAAGCAAATTGAAGAAGGGCAATTTAAACCTGCTCGCAAAGTCTTCGCAAAAATGGACAAGGAAATACTCAAGTGAGTTACACCGTGTACATGTTGGACGATGCGGAAGAAGACTTATGGAACATCCATACCTACATTAAAAACCAATTCTCAAAACCATTGGCAGATCAAATTTATGTCGGTATTCGAGACAGCATTTTAATGCTAGAAACAAACCCACTACTGGGAACAACAATACCCCAACTAGCCGCACTAGGAATGACACAGTGGCGACAAATTGTCGTCATGGAAAAAAATAAAGTGGTCTATGAAGTTGAACAGAGTCGCAAACATATATATGTCTATCTGATCTGCACAGAACGGCAAGACTACGATGCTTTTCTTCAACGAAGAATTTTTAAAAGATAATGCAGAGCGCTTGTTCGTGGCGAAATTTCGGCTGCAAATCGCCTATTGTTTGTCTGGTTAACATGTCGTTGCACGGCTCAAATTACTCCAACGGCAGACACGGTTGAGTGGAGGCGGCTAGATGATTATCAGTTCTAACTTTCATGCATGGTAGTTGGTCATGCTTGAATGTTGGAACTGACCTCAAGCTCATGTCAAATGTAAGGCTTGACCACATGCTCCCCACAAAAAAACCGCAATCACGAATCCAAAGCATCCGGTTTCTTCAGAGCTTTTTTATCTGCTGCACTCAAACGACGTTCGACTTTTTTCACGTCTTCGCTTGGTGGCAAACTTTCAGGGCGAATACCGCGTTGTAGTAAGGTATCGCGTACCGCTTGGTTGTTAGTGACATGTTCTTTAGAAATCACTGCTTCACTATCCATCTGATGCTGTCTAGCATTGAAGATAGTAATCTCCGCCGCGAAATCTTTTGCTTTCAGAATGATGGTGGGCGCAAAGTCTGCTAATGGTCGATTGTCTGGCACTTGCCATTGTGCTTTCATGGCTTGCGTCGTTTTGCCAAAAAGTGCATGGTCACCTTTGCTTCGAATTAAAGCAAAATCTTGATTGCCACCGGTTTGCTCGTAGATCACTGCCGATAATTCTTTTTCTGTCTCGGTTAACTTTTTGCGCGCTGTCACACGTTCGGCTTCTAACAAGCGTTGCTCAATCAATTCGGCTTTTCGTGTTTGCACGGCAAAGTAGGTTTGCGCGAAGGCTATTTCTGACTTGCGCGGATCACCATTTTGCGCAATCAAATAGCAAGCGTAGCGAGTCAACATCAAATCATCGACTTCACGCTGACTTCCTGAGCCTAAGTCGACCATTTTCCTGACGTCAGGAAAATGGTTTTCTATGACATGCCCTGAGACCTCGCAAGCTGTCTTTGCTTTATTGAGCACATTGAGGAAATTTTCCCACTTGGCATAGCCCAACAGATGCTGAATATCCCGTGCCAACCAAAATTCCACGCCTTGAGCGGTGCGCTGCGCATGCGCTTCAAAATTGGTCGTGAGTGAGTGAATAATTTCGGTTTTCATAAATTATTTAAAGTACGTGATGTGCGATAGCAAAAGTATATTACATCATCCGACAGATGCTTGATCAAGCGTAAATAAATTATTTGGTTTTAACGCCGCTAAAATGTAGCCAAGGCGCGCGGCGGAGAGGGTCAAGCCTTACATTTGACATTCGACATTCAGCAATCAATCAACACCACGTTCTTTCTGTTTCACAGCCCGACTAACCGTCGCGTAACTTACCCCAAAATGGCTACCTACTTGCTCAAGTGTGTAGTGCCCACTTAAGTATGCCAGTGCCATATTTTCATTTCGCGGGTTTTCCAAATTCATAAAATAGTCCAATGGTTTGATGGGGGCTTGTTTTTGTTTTTTGGGGATGTCTTTGAGTGATTGTTCTGGATCGAGCTTGCATTGCATAGTAAGTACAAAATCGTCGTCGCCGAGATAGATTTGGTTCTTCAGGCTCTGCCAAGGAGAAGGCTGTCCTTTGCCCTGCTGTACAAATTCACGATAGCGCTGCTGTGAGATATTCTTGGTCTTGGCAAATCCACCCAGAACCCAATCGGTCGTCAGACATGCCGCGCCTTCTGCCAATCCGGCAGTAGCACGATAGCTACTCCACGGCCAGTCTTTGGCACTGCGCACCATGCCAGCACGTACCGGATTTAAGGCGATGTAGCGCGCCAATTCAAGCAGGTAGGATTCTTTCTGCACCAAAATCGCTTTAAATCGCCCCTGAAAAACATGGCCGACGCGTTGATACTGCCGATTGACATACTGGGTATAAGAACCATTGAGCAATTTCATACCGTCAGACAAACTTGCTCGGTTTGTTTCAATCAACAGGTGGTAGTGATTGTCCATCAGACAGTAAGCGTGGCAATACCAATCATAGCGATCCACCACAATTTTCAACAGCGACAAAAACCGCTGTCTATCATCGTCATTGGCATAAATATTCGCTCGTGCATTCCCGCGGGCTGTGACGTGGTACAAAGCACCTGCATACTCTATGCGTAGTGGTCTCACCATTTCAATCTCCTGTCGATTTAATTGCGGTAGAGTCTAGGATGCCGAAAGAGTGATGTCAAATGTAAGGCCTGACCCCGCGCTTTTATAAGCTCAACTTTGTTTGCAAATAAAACAGCCAATGCAGGGCGATCTAATAGGCGTTGCGCACGCGGGACTTCAACTAATTTCTCAGCGTCTTGTATATATGGTCGCAGCAACTCTACAAATCCCTCGCTCCCCATGAGTACCTGTCCTTTTAATTTATCCCAAGGTGAGGCTTGTCCAACTCCCTCCAAAACAAACTGGCGATAGCGCGCCCTTGCTATAGATTTTCTACTGGAAAATTGGCTCAGTATCCAATCCACATTGAGCCACGAAGAGGTTTGGTTCGCGTGCGCTGTCACGGCGTAACTAGACCAAACATATTGTTCAGCCTGCCCGACCATATTTGCACGCACGGGGTTGAGCACAATATAACGACAGAGCTCCAATAAATAGCTCTCCTTATCAACCAAAATTGCCTTATAGCGCCCTTGAAAGACATGCCCTACTCTGCCGTGAACACGATTTAACTGCTGGGTATATACGCCATTAAGTTGTCGCATCCCCGCTTGCAAATTCGCATCAGGGGTTTCGATCAACAGATGGTAGTGATTGTCCATCAAACAGTAAGCGTGACAAATCCAATTAAATTTTTCTATACAACCTGCCAGCAAAGCGAGAAACCGCTGCTTGTCTTCATCATCAAGATAAATAGCCGCCCGCGCGTTACCACGCGACGTTATATGGTAAATCGCACCGGGGAATGATAAGCGTAATGGTCTTGACATGGGGGTAGTCTAGTTCAAAAATGTGTCATGTCAAGACCTGACCCCAATGTTCATTTTTACTTTCGATATCGCAGTGTAGGAATTTCGGTTGAAGAACTGATCCGATCTCCAAATATTTGACTTAAATGCCAGCTAAAATCTCATTCAGAGATCGAGTCTTGACATGAAACGTCACTAAATCTCCATCGCAATTTGAGTCACTTCAGAATCATACAAAATAGAAGGAGCTCGTTCAAAGATCGAGTCTATACTTCTACGATTCACCTTACGCCAAATTCATGCACTTCGATCAAATCATTAATGTGTTGTGTCAAGACTTGACCCCTTGCTTCATTCGATTTCTTGACTACCGGGGGCTAATGGGTGCCCCTCTGCTTTAGTGCTTCTCTTTTTATCTATTTATCGGATTTGTGGATAATTCGTGTTTCGACCTTTACGGTTCCAACTTGAAATTTCTGTCGGCTCGCGGCAATTCGTTCAGCCTCGGCGGCACTACTCGCATCAATTGAATGAGTATTTCCATTTAATCTCCGACCATCTTTATCATAAGCGACTGCCTCAACTCCATACCTAGCCATAATCAATCTCCAAAAAATTAAATAGCAGTTAAAAATAAATAAGTTTAAGTAATATCATGAATTGCTCAACGTCAAAGCTGACCAAAATTGGTCAATCTTTAATTCTTACGTCAATAGCGACTGGTCCCTTATACGAAAATCCTAGACTAAATTCAATGATTGCGCCACTTGCGACTACTGACCAATCGGTTTTACTAAGTGATTTGGGTGTGAAAAAAATATGAAATCTTAATTCGCTTGAATAAATAAATCCGTATCCAGCTTGCTTGCTTTGAACTGTGCCAAGATAACGTCGTAGCGCTCCGTCAGGTAAACGTACTTCATAGCCAACTCTATCTTTATTTTGCAAATATGTTTGACGTAAACTTTGGAACTCATCCTTTCCTTTAGAGACATCGCCATACAATAAATTACATCGCGCATAAATTAACCTTGCTTCATAATGACTATCGCCATCGGAGAAGCTTCGTCGGAGATGCGACAAAATTGAATCTGGTGTTTCAAACTCATTTTTCTTTATGAGTAATTTAGCTAAAGATAGGCAAGCTTGTTTATCATTGGGAGATACGAGTACCGCACTCTTGAGGACTGCAATTCCTTCATCAATTTTGTCAGCTGAAGATAGCGCCTCTCCTAATACTCTAGTGATCGAAGTGTTTTCAGGATTTCGATCGTGAAATCTATTTAAGACATCAAGCGCTTGCGGTTGCTTCCCCATTGCTTTTAAAAACTCTGACCTCAATATGGTCATCGGGCCGTCACCGGTATTTAATTTCAAATAATTTTCAATTAGTTGTGATAGCTCGTTCGTGATTCGAATAATTGCTTGTTCTCTTATTTCGCGACGATCCTCAGTCTCCTTACTAAAATCTTGACTGAAATAGTCCTTTAGTTCATCCAATAATACCTGCCCAAGTAAATGCTCTGGATGCGAATTTTTTCTTTGTAATTGAGGCTTTAAAATACTTCTAGCATCCGCTCTATAACGTTCACGCTCCACACTAGACTGTGACGCAAGTGCTTTTTTCCTTAACAAGTTTGCTTTTGTATGTTGGATACCCGCATCACTGAATCCAGTTCCCTTATTCTCAATCTCGGCTTTTCGCAAATATTCAGATGCTAATTCAGTACTCCCCTCGCGATGAAATAATTCCAAAATCGCGCGTTGATGCCAAAGGTACGAGGGAGATGGGTTTGCCTCCTCAGCTGCATCAAAAACTGCTATTGCAAATTGTTTTCTCTCGAAAAGATCTGCTAACCGCCGCCCCTTCACGAGTTCAAAATATGATTTTCTATCGCTAGAGTAATCTAAATCAATCTTAGACAAAATTCTTATCAACTGAAATGTTCTCGCCTCAGGATCTGCTATGGCAAGCGAAAATACCATTTTTGCAATCTCATTATGCCTACTTTTATAGACCAGATCTCGATAGTGCCTATCAAAATTCGCCCGAATAACTCTTGCTAGCGGTCCGTGTAAATATTCGTTTAATGTTGAAATTGGTAGGCCGCTTATTCTAGACAACAAACCAGCACGAACCCCAACACCGGATTGATGTAAAGAGCAAATGTCTAAATAAAGTTGCTGGGCTTCGCGCGGTTGGATTTTCTCGAATTCACTAATTAAAATATCTTCAAAACTATCTCCAAAGGTTATTTCATGGAGCGCCACTAACAATTGTTGATCGTAGAATTTTTCAATAAATATTTTTCTTTCCGATTCGGAATACTGTTCCAGTGGGCCAAGTATTTTACTTTGTGATAGTTTATCTAAGAGGCTATTAACTTCGTTTTTCTCAAGATCATGAATTTCGAACTCGCGAGAGATCCTTCTCTGCAATTCTTGTCCATAAATATTCAATTCATTTGTTCGCGCGCAAACAATAATTGTAATTAGGAGCTTCTGTTGAAACGCCATTTCTACAAATCTTACCAACGACTCTTGATGCTCAACAACATCATCAATGAAGAAATAGATTCGACTTTGCACCAATTTCTGTAGTTCGAATACTAGGCTTGGTCGAATTACTGCCCCCTCATTTAACCAAACCGTAAGGGGTGAATCAAGTAATTGTGATGTTTCAATTGCCACTCGCTTTGCCAACACTGATTTTCCACAACCAGCATAACCTTTGATGACAAAAAGTTTTGACTCAGTACTATTCAGACTATCCAATACAGCGTGATTAAGAACTTCGGTTGTCGCATTTCGTGTTATGTCTAGTCCCTCATATATGGGATTGAATGAGACGTCTAGGCCGCAATAAAAGTTTTTAGGGTTGATTGCACTTCCATTTTTAGAATCTGGTGTTACGTGCGTTAACTCGTTAGTTAAATATTCAAGAAGCTCTAGCGATGGATTATCGTGCGATGGAATCCATTTGCTGATAGTCAAGTCAGATCTAGAAAAAAGAGATGCCAATTTTCGATTCGTTTCAGGGATTTTTGTATCTAGGGCATCTAAGAAACCCTTAAAATCTGCCTGAAACGGCGTAATCCTCCTACCTTGCCAAAATCTCTTTTGAATTTCATCGAATGAAATATCTACATACAAATATGAGTCTCTACTTTGACTTGAATCACCTATATCAAAGAGAATTTCTTTAATGTTTTCATCACCCAAGCTGTAACCACAGAAGATGATAGGAGATTGAGTAGCCCACTCTTTAAATGTCCTTACTAGATTTCCACGTCCTTTGGTAAATTTTGCGTATTCGTTGGAATCAAGGACTATTGGGACGTCTTTATCATTGAAATTATTTATACAGCCATGCAGCTTTAAGTATGGCACTGTATTTTGTCCAGCCAATGCCTTTTCTAGCTCATCTCCATCTTTAGTCACTGCGACAAGGTTCTGAAGACGCTCCGGAGAGTTTTCGTACGCACGTTCAACAACCAAATCGTAGTTTGTCGAAACTATTGCCCTCCAACGAAAGGTAGGTATTTTGAGATGAAATGGTGCTGGTCCTAAATCTATAAATATTTTCCTTATAAAAATCTGAACTTTTTCTAGGGATGCCTCACTTCGGGCATAATCAGCGACGGTCATTAAAGACTTGCTCTTGTGTGAACCGTCGAGAAATTCATCAGAAAGCCTATTTCGCACTATATCTGCAGTAATTCGTGTAGCGCTCCCGCCCAAGATTGCATCGTAAGATGCTCCTGCTCCTAAAAACAGTATTGCATTCCCAGATTCAATCGCTTTTATTATTGGTGACGGAAAATCGTTCGACATTTGTGCTCCTGAATTGAGATGAAGCTTGAAATTATTAGTTGTTATGTATTGAAACGAGACTGAATGCTGATTGAGAAATTTCAATACATCGGAAAAAATGGAAGCAATTCTTGAAATACAACATCATCACACATATTTCACACTGTGAATCTTTACCAATTCACAAAAACAAAAAGGGCGAACACACAATCCGTGCTCGCCCTTCAGGACTCAACAACCTCAAGCCAAACTACGCAACTCCCGCAAAGCCACAGACACCGGCGCCAAATCCGCACCCTGCGTTGTAATCGTCGCCAACAATTGATTCAACTTCACGATCGCTGCTGTGTGTTGTTCGCGCCATGTTGCGATGTCTTCTTGGCGTGATAGCAGTGATTTGGTGACTTGGCTGGCGATGGAATACACGTCGTCGCGGGCGCTGCCGCGGGCTTGTGTTTGCCATAGCGTGTCGGTTGGCAGGCGGTTGATTTGATCGCGCCATCCGGTTAATCCTAATTCGGCATCGACGCCAAAATAAGTGCGAGCGGCTTTTTCTAAATCACTGCCTGTGCTTTGTGCCAGATCGACTAAGTCCAATGCTGGGAAGATGAATTCCAGCGCGGCTAAGTTTTCAGCTAGGCCTGCTTCGACGCCGGCTTTGACCAAGGCTGCGCTGGCTTCTTGTAAGCTGGCGTAGGCTGCGGCTGGTAACCAAGTCGCTACGTTGGCGCGTAGTTCACGTGCGCCTGGTTGGTAGCGTTGGATCAGTGTTGGCAAGTCGGCGTTCGCAGTGCGGGCGCGTAGCATCCAGCGTGAGGCGCGTTGTGCGATGGCTGTCAATTTGCTGAGCAGGTCTAACTGCAATTTAGAATCGACTTTGTAATCGAGCGCATCGATTTGATCCCACAATGCTTCCAGATCAAAAATCTCGCGTGCCAGCGTGAAGGCGCGGATCACATCGGCGGCGGAAGCGGCGGCTTCTGAGGCGATGAAATTCACAAAAGTCGCGCCAGTGCGATTGACCACGGTGTTGGTGATAAAGGTCGCGATGATTTCACGTTTCAATTGATGATTGGCGATGGCATCGGCAAACTTCTCAGACAAAACTTGTGGGAAGTAGGCTTTTAAAGCACGGCTGAAGAATGGGTCGTCTGGCAAATTAGAGGCGACCAATTCATCAAACACTGCCATCTTGGCGTAGGCCAAAACGACGGCGTTTTCTGGTGCGGTGAGGCCTTGTTTGTGCGCGCGGCGACGGGCGATTTCTTCATCGGATGGGAGGAATTCAATCGCACGATTCAAGCGGCCTTGGCGCTCTAAAGTTTGCATCAGGCGTTGTTGACCATCGAGTACATACAAAGGACGGTGGCAAGCGATGTCGAGTGCCTGGCCTTGGTAGTAGTTGTCGGTTAAGACTAAGTGGCCGACTTCATCGGTCATCGAGGCTAACAGGTCATTGCGTTGTTTGAGCGTGAGATCGCCTGCTTCGGTGATCGCGCCGACCAAGATTTTGATATTGACTTCGTGATCGGAGCAATCGACACCAGCGGAGTTATCAATCGCGTCGGTGTAAATGCGGCCACCTTTTTGCGCGAATTCGATACGACCGTTTTGGGTGCAACCGAGGTTACCGCCCTCTGCCAAGACTTTGCAGCGCAGCTCGTTACCGTTGACGCGGAAAGCATCGCTGGATTTGTCGCCGACTTGGGCGTGGGTTTCGTAGGTCGCTTTGACGTAGGTACCGATACCGCCGTTATAGAGCAAATCGACTGGCGCTTGCAAGATTGCTTTGAGCAATTCGACTGGCGTGAGTTCTTCGGTCTCTATGCCTAAGACGGCGCGTGCTTCTGGTGTCAGGCTAATTGACTTGGCACCACGTGGATAGACGCCACCGCCTTTGGAGATCAGGCTCTTGTCGTAATCTTCCCAGCTGGAGCGCGGCAGATTGAACATGCGCTGACGTTCGGCGAATGACTTAGCGACATCTGGATTTGGGTCGATAAAAATATGGCGATGATCGAATGCGACTAGCAATTTAATTTGTTCGGACAACAGCATGCCGTTACCAAACACGTCGCCAGACATATCGCCGATACCCGCGACCGTGAATGGTGTGGTCTGCGTGTTGTGACCGAATGAGCGGAAATGACGTTTGACCGATTCCCATGCACCGCGTGCGGTGATGCCCATTTTTTTATGGTCGTAACCGACCGAGCCACCAGAGGCAAATGCATCGCCTAGCCAAAAGCCATAATCCGCGGAGACGCCGTTAGCGATATCTGAGAAAGTTGCCGTGCCTTTGTCGGCCGCAACGACCAAGTAAGGATCATCTGGATCATGGCGCACGACTTTGGTCGGTGGTACGACATTACCTTTGACGATGTTATCGGTCACGTCCAACATGCCGGACAAGAAGATTTTGTAGCACGCTACGCCTTCCGCTTGATAGGCTTCGCGGTCGCTCATCGCTGGTGGATTTTTGAGGACAAAACCACCTTTGGAACCGACTGGCACGATGACGGTGTTTTTGACTTGCTGCGCTTTGACCAAACCGAGAATCTCGGTACGGAAATCTTCACGACGATCCGACCAGCGCAAACCACCGCGAGCCACTTTACCGCCGCGTAAATGTACGCCTTCGACACGTGGGGAATAGACCCAGATTTCGAATAGCGGTTTTGGTTCTGGCACGCCTGGTACTTCGCGTGGATTGAGTTTAAAACTCATGTAGGATTTGAAAGCGCCTGTCTCTGTGGTTTGCCACAAGTTGGTACGCAGTGTCGCCAAGATGGTGGCGATGAATTGGCGCAAGATGCGGTCTTCGTCGAGGCTGGCGACTTGGCTCATCGCGGCTTCGATTTGTTCGCGGATATGCTTTTGTGCTGCGTCACGATCACCAACAAAATCTGGTTTGAAACGTGCGCCGAATAATTCTGCGATCAATTGTGTGATGCCACAGTTTTTGTTCAATGCGGCTTCGATATAGTTTTGGCTGTACGCGAAACCGAGTTGTTTGAAGTAGCGTGAGCAAGCGCGCAAGACGCCGATGGAGCGTGCGTCGAGGGCTGTGTTCAAGACTAAGCGATTTAAGTCATCGCTTTCCACTTCGCCACGCCATGCTTGGCAGAATAATTCTTCGAAGCGGGCTTTGACCGCTGTCAAATCGGTGGCGACTGGTAATTGCAAACCCAGATCATGAATCCACAATTCGCTCTCGCCATCGGCCACGTGATATGGATGCTCGTCGAGCACGCGTGCGCCCATGCGTTCTAGCACTGGCAGAGAGTCTGACAAAGCCACTTTAGAGGTGTTGTAAATCTTAAAGCGCAACAAGCCAGCGACTGCATCGAGTGGACGATACAACTTAACCGCCAATGGGGATGCTTTGGACAGATGCGACAAGATATCCGCATCTTCGGCACCGCCTTGTGGCGTGAAATCTTCGCGATACGCGCTAGGGAAAGCATTGGCAAAACGATTTGCCAAATCCAGACCACGGCCTTCGCCATGCGTACGCAAGAGCTCTGTGCTGCAATCATCTTCCCAACGCTGGGCGAGTTTGGCGATGCGCGCTTCGAGTGCGGAGACGTTCACATTGGTGCTCATCGGCGCATCGGTTTTGGCACGTACCAAATAATGGATACGCGCTAATGGGCTGTCGGTCAACATCGGTGTGAATTCGATGGAATGACCATCTAATGCCGCCATTAATTCGCTACTAATTTTGACGCGCAGCTCGGTGTTGTAGCGATCACGTGGCACGAATACTTGCGCAGAAGTGAAACGCCCAAACGGATCACGACGCAAGAACAAACGTACACGCTGACGTTCTTGCAAACGCAAAATACCAATCGCGTGGTCAGTCAAAGTGGCGGTATCGACTTGGAATAATTCGTCACGTGGATAGTCATCGAGAATCGATTGCAAGGCTTTTGCTGCATGGCTCTCAGGCACAACGCCCGCTGCGCTCATGACGGCGGCTGTGCGTTGACGTACTTGTGGGATTTCGCTGACGGGCGCGGAGTAAGCTGTAGAAGTGTAGAGGCCGAGGAAGCGGGATTCACCGATGACTTCACCCGCATCGTTAAAGCGTTTGACGGCGATGTAATCAAGCCAAGCTGGACGATGCACGGTGGCGCGCGTCATGGCTTTGGTGACCAATACGGTTTCTTCGGAATCGATCAAGGCGACCACTTCCGGTGGCAACAGCGTTTCGTTGGTTTGCACTTTGCCGCGCAAGATGCCGAGGCCAGAATCTGCTAAGGCGACTAGGCTGACTTGATTGCCACTACGTTTGAGTTCGTAATCACGCGCACCGAGGAAAGTGAAATGGCGGTCTTCTAACCAGCGTAAGAAGGCGATACCTTCGCCATGACTTTGGTGCGTGCCTGTGAATTTTTCTGAGGCGGTGATGAGTTCTTTGACGCGACTCAACATTGGCTGCCAATCAACCACGGCACCACGCACGTCTGCCAAGATGTGGGTCAATTCATCGACCAGAGCTTGTTGATCGGCCGCGCTAACGATGCGATCGCATTCAACCAAGATCAATGATTCGACTGGATCATTGCGTCCAGCTGCAGTAGCAGCCGCCACGGTACTCACTTCAGCAATACTGCCATCGGCATTGCGCGCTACGCTCATCAAAGGATGGACGATCCAGTGCGCGGTACGACCACTGCGGTTAATCGCCATCGTGACGGAATCAACCAGGAAAGGCATATTGTCATTCACGATCTGCACGACCGTATGTTCGCTGACAAATCCATCTTCGGCCAAACTAGGATTAAACACGCGGATCTTCGGGCTATTCGCCGCACGAGGCGAATCTAACAAGCGCCAATGCGCGTTCGCCAAGGCAAACAAATTCGCCGCGCCACGCGTGGTGATTTCATCAGGATCGGTGTTTTCAAAATAAGCAGCGATAAAGCCGCCTTGACGTTTGCTGGCTGAGCCAGAATGTTCTTGGGCATATGCCATGAGTTCGGCAAAATGGGATGAGGTCATGCTTGTTCCTTACTTGTTTAAAGTTCAAGAAGTGCCAATTCGTTTTTAGTTTTAATGTTTGATTGCGTATGGTTTTTGGGTAAAAAACCTGGCGATCAAACCTAGTGGAAAGTCTCTAGAAATTCCCATATTGCAAGTATCCTCCATTCGGGATGGATTGACAAATGCAGCGAGGAAATTCCAACAGCAAGCAGACCACTCGGCAAAGTGCCGCTAGTGTAGCTTTATTTGTATTGTTCAGGCGGTAAGACCAGATGCGGAAAGAACTTAGTTTGGGTTAGATCAAAATGGTTTGATGGAATGGGGTGGGGAAATGGTTCTACACCACGGATGTGCTTTGATGGTTCTGGAGCTGGATGCTATGCCGTAATGATTTGTGAAACCAACCGAAACGAGTATCCGAATCAAATAGGATCAGTAGGTTGGCGCTGAACAAAGTGAAGCCCAACAATCAACCGCTGAAAGATCGAAGTTGGGCTTTGCAGCCCAACGATTACTGTTCTAATTTGCGATATGTTGGGCTTGTCAGCCCAACCTTGTATCTTAACAGTTCATCCAATCCGTTAAAATTGAATGATTACGTTGCTATTGTTTGCCGCGTAAAAGTTATTTGGAATTGCTATGGGACGACGAGCCCACCCTTGGGTTTCAACCCGACATGTAGATAGTTGCCCA
>NZ_JACOFW010000108.1 GCF_014284305.1 Affinundibacterium seohonense | reverse complement strand
TGTGATGCACAAATTATGCTGAAGCGAAGCGTAAGCACCCCGAAGGGGCGAGTCTACGGTCGCCTTTTTTGGATTACCTTTTTTGGCGAAGCAAAAAAGGTAATTGGCTGTCGGGCCACACCCGACCTGTGAACAATGAGCACCAGTAGAAATAAGTTTAATGAATAAACGTTAAGCGCAGAGCCTGTAAGAATTTCTGTGTAAATGCCACGGAACAAGTTAGTGATCGTGTTTTTGAATACGATCACCGAACTCAATCATAAAACGATTTAAGGCCATACGCCAATTGTGAATCGGCATCGTCCA
>NZ_JACOFW010000107.1 GCF_014284305.1 Affinundibacterium seohonense | reverse complement strand
ATTACAACAGCACAGCCACATTTAGCAATGGCGTGACCTTAGTTGGTGGCAGCCTGATCGTTCCAGCCGGTGTTTCCAGCTTCACGGTCACCGTCGCCACAATCAACGACAGTGTCGTCGATTCCGCCTCCCCAGAATCCTTACCATTGGTGATCGGTGGGGTAACAGGCAATGGCGGCATTATTGATGATGACCAACCAAGCATCACCACCGTCGAACCAGGCGCACCAGGCGTCGCTGGTGACAATGTGGTCGAAGGCAATGATCTCGTCTACACCGTGTCTCTGTCAGCAACCACAACAGTAG
>NZ_JACOFW010000106.1 GCF_014284305.1 Affinundibacterium seohonense | reverse complement strand
AGCCCCGGAGCGAGCATACGCCTCATTTTGACGATTTTCGTGTGCTATTGCACACCATTTTTTGGGTGATCGGGATTCCGACGTCAAAAATGCCAAATTTGTTCGTGGACGTCCGTCAAGACGTTGTCTATGCATACGGTTGGCCATCACGGGTTTTCTGGGCCATTTGGAAGGTCAAACGAGCCCCGGAGCGAGCATACGCCTCATTTTGACGATTTTCGTGTGCTATTGCACACCATTTTTTGGGTGATCGGGATTCCGACGTCAAAAATGCCAAATTTGTTCGTGGACGTCCGTCAAGACGTTGT
>NZ_JACOFW010000105.1 GCF_014284305.1 Affinundibacterium seohonense | reverse complement strand
CGGTGCGATGATCGAGGTAGAAGAATCCCGTTGGCTTGCCATCACGAACCATGTAGCCCGCGTCGGGATCGACCGGACTGATTTTGATTTCTTTCGTTGGCGGCTCTTCATCGTCGTCTTGATGTGAGAGTGGTTTTTTACCATGCGCCAAACGGTCGGCATCAATCGCGCTATTAAGTTCTTCTAGATAATGGACGGGCTTTTGCGCGACTTGATGGATATCATAGCCATTCTTATTTGCCGAGGCTTTGAGATGGGTGCTATCGCTGTAAAAGACACGTCCACCAATAAGTCCATGTCCAATCGCTTGTTCAACGATGG
>NZ_JACOFW010000104.1 GCF_014284305.1 Affinundibacterium seohonense | reverse complement strand
ACAGCTTAGGCGGTGGTACAGCGACAGCCGGTAGTGATTACAACACCACACCAACGTTCAGTAATGGCGTGACCTTAGTTGGCGGCAATTTGATCGTGCCAAGTGGCGTGACCAGCTTCACGGTCACTGTTGCGACGATCAATGATGTCGTCGTCGATTCCGCCTCGCCAGAAACGCTGCCATTGGTTGTTGGTGGCGTGACAGGTAACGGCGGCATCATCGACAACGATCAACCAACGATCACCACAGTTGAACCAGGCGCACCAGGAACAGGCGACAACAATGTCGTCGAAGGCACGAACTTGGTCTACACCGTCTCCTTGTCGAGCCCAACGA
>NZ_JACOFW010000103.1 GCF_014284305.1 Affinundibacterium seohonense | reverse complement strand
TAAAAGAACTTCGCCACGTATTTTTCAAACGAAGACTCAATGCCTTCCATAGTCGCCATAGGTGCTTTGCTTGAGTCAAATAAGACGATAAAGAAAGGCGCAGGGCCTTTTCTAATAAACTCGCCATCTTCTTCATGTTTTGACATGCTGCAGCCAGAAGCGCTTGCGCCTTGACCTTGGCTAATCCACGAAAGCGTGCGTAACGATGACCATGGAGCCTGTAAGAATTTCTGTGTAAATGCCACGGAACAAGTTAGTGATCGTGTTTTTGAATACGATCACCGAACTCAATCATAAAACGATTTAAGGCCATACGCCAATTGTGAATCGGCATCGTCCA
>NZ_JACOFW010000102.1 GCF_014284305.1 Affinundibacterium seohonense | reverse complement strand
ATCTTGTTGAACACTAGTACTGTAGCAATGGCAGCATACACCACCAAGATCTTTGCCCTGTTTGCCTTAATTGCTCTTTCTGCAAGTGCCACTACCGCAATCACCACTATGCAGTATTTCCCACCAGCATTAGCCATGGGCACCATGGATCCGTGTAGGCAGTACATGATGCAAACTTTGGGCATGGGTAGCTCCACAGCCATGTTCATGTCTCAGCCAATGGCGCTCCTGCAGCAGCAATGTTGCATGCAGCTACAAGGCATGATGCCTCAGTGCCAATATGACACCAGTTGCCAGATGATGCAGAGCATGCAACAAGTTATTTGTGCTGGACTCGGGCAGCAGCAGATGATGATGAAGATGGC
>NZ_JACOFW010000101.1 GCF_014284305.1 Affinundibacterium seohonense | reverse complement strand
TGGACATTGGCTGGTGTAACGTGGGTATCGGTGATGAGGGAATGGACGCCATCGACGGTGCGATGATCGAGGTAGAAGAATCCCGTTGGCTTGCCATCACGAACCATGTAGCCCGCATCGGGATCGACCGGACTGATTTTGATTTCTTTCGTTGGCGGCTCTTCATCGTCGTCTTGATGCGAGAGTGGTTTTTTACCATGCGCCAAACGGTCGGCATCAATCGCGCTATTAAGTTCTTCTAGATAGTGCACGGGCTTTTGCGCGACTTGATGAATATCATAGCCATTCTTATTTGCCGAGGCTTTGAGATGGGTGCTATCGCTGTAAAAGACACGTCCACCAATAAGTCCATGTCCAATCGCTTGTTCAACGA
>NZ_JACOFW010000100.1 GCF_014284305.1 Affinundibacterium seohonense | reverse complement strand
CTTCAGGTACTACGCCGTGCTCGATGTAGCGCCACAAGGCAATCGCCAGTCTTCTCGCCACCGCGACGATCGCCACACGTCGACCGCGTTTGTTGGGCGCTTGGCTGTTGGTCTTTTCCGCAAACCAAATTGAAAGCTTACTTTCTGGCTGATAGCGCAACCACATCCACGCCATTTCAATGAGCAAGGAGCGCACTCGTCGGTTGCCTTGCTTGCTGATGCCTTGGTCGATTCGCATCGTGCCACTATCGTACGGTTGCGGCACCAATCCAACACAGGAACCAACTTGTTTTTGATTATCAAACCGTCGCCAAAATAATTCCGTTGTAATCCGTATCGCACCAATGTCACCTATCGCTTTGAGCTTGGTGAAAC
>NZ_JACOFW010000010.1 GCF_014284305.1 Affinundibacterium seohonense | reverse complement strand
GCGATCGAGTCTCTCAACAGTGTCATCCGTTCGGCGACTAAGCGAAGAAAACTATTTCCAAGTGATGACTCAGCTATGAAAGTGGTGTATCTCGCCATCTCTCAGGCCGCAAAGAAATGGACGATGCCGATTCACAATTGGCGTATGGCCTTAAATCGTTTTATGATTGAGTTCGGTGATCGTATTCAAAAACACGATCACTAACTTGTTCCGTGGCATTTACACAGAAATTCTTACAGGCTCCGACTGTTAGCGAACTTCATTAAAAGAATGATGCCGCAACAAGCAAGTTAATTTGCATAAGTCCCAAACTAATCTAAAAACGAGTCATGTGAATAGTTTCAAGCTATTGTTAATTCTTACCACTTAACAAATAAGCCTCACTGTGCTTTGCGCTCATTATGTTTTTTGCGATAAATTCTCTCACTGACCTGATTTTCTTGCGCCTTCAAATTTGCCCGCTCCGCATCAGTCACAACGCCATCGGCTTTAGCTGCTCGTTTATTTGCCTGAATTTTTGCTTCCTGCAATCTCAGGTTTGCTGACTCACTCGCAGTTAATTCGCCAGAACGTTCGCCTTGTACGATACGTTTTTGTTGTTGAATTTGTCGCTTCGTGATTTGTGGTGTTGCCATATCCTGAGCCGAGGCAGGAATACAAGTCACTGATACAAAAAGACTCAAAGTCAAACCAGAAATAACTCGAACTGTTTTCATCATTTACCTTTCAAATAGTAGCCACGATTCGCTAGCTGTAGCCATTCATTATTCATTAACATTTATGAGCGAAGAACTCATACGTCCTCAACGCTGATACAGAAAAATTGATGACACCAACTTTGTAAAGAAGGTAAGCATTTGTAACTGTGGAGCTGGTTTAATCCGCAAAGTTTGCTGCGATTAAATCGATTCTATCGGTGCAAAATCCATCGACTCCCCATTTTAAGATCTCGCTTGCCCGCTCAGGAGAATTTACGGTGTAACAGAACAATCCAAAAGCGGCATTTTTGATTTGTGCTGCCCAAGCTTGTGTCAAATGCCTCTGATTCGTATGTAAGGCAATCGCGCCCAAATCCGTCAAAGATGTCAACCAAGTCGCTTCGTACTCATCCAACAAATAGCCGCGTGCAATTTCTGGTGCTTGTTCCTTGGCACTCCTTAGCGCGGCAAAAGAGAATGAAGAAAATAAAGGAGGGATAGCTTGATCACCTAGCTCGCGCATTAATTGCTGGGTCAAACTAGCGACGACTTTGCCAGTTTGCTCTTCAAAACCAGGGGCTGGTTTGATTTCCACGTTCATCCAGATTTGATGTGACTGACAAAATACAAAGACCTCTTCATAAGTTGGCACTCTCACATGCGAAAAACGCGTATCAAACCAAGAACCAGCATCCTTATTGAGTAATTCGGCAGCCAAAGTGGAGGCAACATTGCCTTGTCCCGCGATGGTGCGACCAAACTCTGGATCGTGCATTAGCACAGGGATGCCATCCTTTGATAACATCACGTCAAATTCGACGGCACGAAAACCGTAATCTAAGCCGCACTGGATCGCGGCCAAGGTGTTTTCTGGTGCCAAGCTACCACCGCCACGATGGGCAACAATTTTAGGATATGGCCACATCTTGCAATCCCTCTCAAATTCTAATAAATAAAGACAGCATATATGCAGACCTCCACGCAACACAAGACCGCACTTGGACATCTTCGCATTTTGGATCTGACCCGCGTCCTAGCAGGACCGTGGTGCTCACAAAATCTGGCGGATCTCGGTGCAGAAGTGATTAAGGTCGAACGTCCAGATTCAGGTGACGACACGCGAAGTTGGGGACCACCCTACTTACAAGATGCGGCCGGCAATTCCACAGGTGAGGCAGCTTATTATCTGGCGGCCAATCGCGGCAAACAAGCCATCACCGTGGATATTTCAACTTCACAAGGTCAAAGCATTATTCGTGAACTAGTCAAGCAATCTGATGTTCTTCTAGAAAATTACAAAGTTGGTCAACTCGCAAAATATGGTCTGGACTATGACGCATTAATACAGATCAAGCCTGATTTAGTGTATTGCTCCATCACTGGCTTTGGTCAAGATGGTCCCTACGCACATCGCTCTGGTTACGATTTCATCATACAAGGTATGGGTGGATTGATGTCTCTGACCGGCGAACGTGATGATCTGGCTGGCGGCGGGCCACAAAAAGCGGGTGTTGCGATCACCGACTTAATGACAGGTATGTACGCCACCATCGCCGTCTTAGCGGCCCTGACTCATCGTGACAAAACTGGCGAGGGACAATACATCGACATGGGATTACTTGACGTACAAGTGGCAATGCTGGCAAATATGGGATCCAATTATCTCACCAGCGGAAATATCCCAAAACGCTGGGGTAATGCACATCAAAATATCGTGCCGTATCAAACTTTCGCCACCGCGGACGGTCACATCATCGTCGCGGCAGGAAACGATGCTCAGTATCGTAAGTTTGTACAGATTGGTGAACGCGCAGAATTAGCCGACGACCCGCGCTTCCTCAGTAATCCACTACGCGTACAACATCGCGATATCTTAGTCCCCATGCTCGCTGACATGGTCAAACGTAAAACAAAAAATGAATGGATCAGCGCACTAGAGTTAGCCGCAGTCCCTTGTGGTCCGATTAATAATCTAGAAGAAGTGTTTAATGATCCACAAGTGCGGGCGCGTTGCATGCAAATTGAATTAGACCATCCCAAGGCAGGCATAGTCCCCTTAGTAGCCAGCCCGATGAAGTTATCAAAAACCCCAGTGGAATATCGGCAAGCACCTCCTCTACTAAGCCAACATACTGAACAATGTTTGCGCGACTTACTGCATTTTGATGACGAAAAGATTGCACAACTCAAGCTCGATGGGATTATCTAACTACACCAGAAGTCGTATTGCATGGTACTGCTTAAACTAAACTGAGGTAAAACAGAAAACAAGGGTCAACTGCGGCCAATGCGAACGCGTTATAAGCTCATCGTCATCACCTGCTGTTTTTCTTATCGCCCTCATTTCACTTGGAAACATCATGCGAAAAATTGCTTTATTTGCTGCTATTCTGGCACTAAGCCAACTGACTGGATGTGTAGTTCATCGTTATCGCTCAGAGCCTGTACGCGACTATAATTCTGGCTACAACACCCAGTATCCTCGACAATATCAAGACCAATATACGACTCGCTATTCGAATCAGTACGAAAATTCATATTCTTCGAATTATTCCGACAACCAAACAGAAATTGCGCAAATCGTTGATATTCGTAACATCAATGAAATCCGTGAAAGCAGCGGTGGTGGTGCCGTGGTTGGTGCCATATTAGGCGGTATTATTGGCAATCAAATCGGTCGAAACGATGATCGCTCATCCTATCGTGGACGTGGTTACGGTCGCCACAGCGGCAGAAGTAATGATCATGATGGTGGTCGCGCAGTAGCGACTTTAGGTGGCGCCATTATTGGTGGTGTCATTGGAAACGAACTAGATCGCGGTACCACCGAGCAACGTGGACACACGGAAATCACCATCAGAATGGGCAATGGTCAAACACATGCTGTGGTGATGAGCAATTCTGGGCAATTTCGTATTGGTGATCGCGTCAGAGTGGGTTATCGCGGTGGTCGCTGGATGATAATCTAAACGATGTTACTTGCCTCTAAATTAACGAGCAAACAAGACAAAGTCAAAGAGTAAAAATAAAAAAGCGCAGTGTGAGAAATCACACTGCGCTTTTTTTACTCAAAGCCAAACTTCAACAACAAAAATTCATACAGCCACTTGGAGCAAGACTTGCCACCGAATAGTCGCAAGTCCCACAGTCTTACTTCGCTGCGGCTTTCTTTGCAGCACCTGCGAAATCACCAGCGTAGTAATGTGCGATGCTTTCTGGTTTGATAAATTGACGAATCGCTGTATTGACCTGCTCCAAAGTCAAAGCGGCAATTTTCGCATCTAATGCTGCATCAAACGCCATACTACGACCCAAGAACAATTGATTACGCAAGGCACCGGCTAATGTTGGATCTTGAGCGCGACGCAAGGCATACGTCTGTGCCAAAGCTTGTTTCGCATCAGCCAACTCAGTCGCCGTAATACCGTCTTTTACAAACAAGGCCAACTCTTCTTTAATCGCATTTTGCAAACGCTCTAAGTTTTGTGGCGCAAACATTGCATACAGAGTCAAGCCAGCTGTTTTATCTAAAGCAGGTACGGAAACACCACTACCTACGCCATAGCTAATACCTTCCTTCTGACGAATACGACCAAACAAACGAGATTTGATACCACCGCCTAAAACATTATCGGCAACTAATAAAGCCGGATACTCTGCCGCCTGATCATTTAATTCAAACGGCAAGTCAGCCAAGTAGAATGCATTTGCTTTGTCTGGTGTTTCCAATTTAACAGAGGCTGTTGCTGCTGCCACTGGCAAACTTGGGGCACGTGTAAATTTCGCTGGGCTATTCCAATCACCAATGATGTTAGCCAATTTGGCTTTCACTGCTGGCGCATCAAAGTCCCCAACCAAAGTAAACTCTGCAGCACTTGCGCCATAGAAGTGCTTATAGAAGTCTTTGGCGGCATCTAGTTTGATCGCACTGTATTCAGCAATACCATCATCAATCGACGCTGCATAACGAATATCACCTTTTTTGTACGGTGCGTTTTTCTTGACTTTCATCGCTTCAGACGCAGCCGTTTGTGGCTCGCTGCGAGAACTTTCGAGTGCAGACAGGTTCTCTTTTACCAGCAAATCAAATTCAGTTTGCGGGAATGCTGGTGCACGCAATACGTCACGCATGATATCCAATAATGCAGGTAAATTGGCACGTACCGTTTCAAAGCTCACCGCCACGTTTTGACCCGCGCCAGAGATCGTCAATTTCGCTTTCAACTCGCCCAATTTGGTATCTAATTCAGCACGTGACAATTTGCTAGAACCACGCATCAACATATCCGCTGCGATATCAGAAGCAACAGTTTTTCCGAATAATGAGGTCTCATCACCCAAATGCAAATTCAAACGACCAGTCACAGTTTCACCACGTGTTTTTTTACTCAACAACGCCACTTTGGCGCCATTTGCCAAATTGAATTTTTCTGTACGTTTATCAATATTCGCTGGGGTCGCATCAAAAGTCTCACCCGCCTCGACTTTCGCGCGGCCTTTGTAACCATCCACTAATTTTGCGACATCCGGTGTATCAGGAATTTCCGCGCGATCAGGTGCAGCGACTGGAATGTATTGACCAAAACTGCGGTTATCTTGTTTGAAGTAATTCTTCGCCACACGATTGACATCGGCCAGCGTTAAGGCCTCGATACGATCGCGTTGAATGAAGAACAAACGCCAATCACCCATCGCGATTGATTCGGACATGCTCACACACAAACGCTGAGGATCATTAATCGTTTTTTCCAAATCGTTGAGCAAAGTCGTTTTGGCGCGTTTTAATTCCGCTTCGGTAACTGGATTCTTTTCCAGACCTTCGACTGTGTCGATCAAAACTTTCTTCGCTGCATCGACGCTTTGATCCTTACTCAGCATCGTCAAGTACATAGAATAGCCTGGCTCAGCTAATTGAAAGACGATTTGACCAACGCCGACTGCTTGCTTGGTTTCAACCAATTGCTTATGTAAACGACCGTTAGGCGATGATCCTAAAATGTCACCCAATGCCGCCAGTGCTGCAGCGTCCGCATGGCTACCAGGTGCGGTTGGATACAAGACTGCTGCCATTTGTTGATCAGTAACACGACGTACGGTCACTTCACGCACACCATCACGTGCTTGTTCACGCGTCCAAGTTTTTTCTAATTGGCGGCTAGGTTTAGCAATCCCGCCAAAGGTTTTTTCAATCAATGCTAAGGTTTTTGCAGTATCAAACTTACCAGCTACCATCAATACGGCGTTATCTGGTTGATAGAACTTGCGATAGAAACCTTGCAGGTTATCAATCTTTACACCTTCCACGTCGGCGCGTGCGCCAATGGTGTTATTGCCGTAGTTATGCCAATCGAAAGTCACTGCAGCTAACTGCTTCCATAACACGCGGAAAGGATTATTTTCACCGATTTCCATCTCATTACGTACTACAGAAAATTCCGTATCTAGGTCACTACGAGCAATTTTGGAATTGATCATACGATCCGCTTCCATATTCAACGCCCATTGCAAATTATCTTCGCTAGAGGGAAAAGTTTCATAGTAGTTCGTACGATCATAAAAAGTCGTACCATTAAATTGCATACCGCGCTTACTTAATTGTTCCATCAAGTTCCCACTCGTCTTAGTCCCCTTGAACAGTAAATGCTCTAACAAATGCGCCATTCCGGTTTCACCATAACTTTCATGGCGTGAACCTACCATGTAGGTGACATTGACTGTGGTCGTGGGTTTAGAGGCATCGGGTGCAAATAAAACGCGCAAACCGTTGGCCAGACGGTACTCGGTGATACCCTCAACGGAAGTGTAGACAGCAGCAGGTGCAGTTTTAGCAGATTTTGCTGCTTTTGCCGCAGGCGCTTTTGCATCTTGTGCGATGGCTGGAAGGACAGCGGAGGCAGAACTAAAAGCTAACGCAAAGGCGAGACAGATTGGTTTCAATTTCATGGTGTTCCAGTTTAAGAAAGATAGCGAAGCAACAAAAAAATCTTCATGAAGTATTTTTATTGCACCAATTAAAGCACTAATTTTTTTCGCTACGAAAGTAGCAAGACGGTATTCATAGCATACCAAAATTGACAAGCTATTAGGTGTTTTCCGGTCTCAATAGCTTATACGCGACGAGTTTTAATCGCGAGAGTTCTATGTTAGAGAGCAATTTTCCACGTCAAATTTATATCGAAGAAAGCTGCCCTTAGGTACTTAGGTAGCATAATTAAAAATTCAACCGTGAATTTAATTAAGTTTTCAAAACTACGTGTTCGATTCATTAAATTGGCGTAAACGTACGGCAACAAACAGCATCACAATTCCCGCGACTACACTTAACCAGAGCGATATTCCCTGCAATGCCAACCAAGCTTGCTGGGTGATATTTTGCAAACTGAAATATTGCTCAGGAAGGCCAATGTTTTGCTGCTCCAGCAACCAACTTGCAGGAAAAACCCCAGAGATTAGTCTGAGGACGATATGAATCGAATACCAGCGAACGTCCCACCCAAAATGAAAAACATAATTCAAGAGTAATAGTAATCCTATGGATAAAACAGGAATCCCAAAAGCCCAAGGAAATACGCGCGATTTGGCCCAAGCGGACACCATCAAAAACCAGGCTACGCTTGGTAATGCCCAAACAAAGTAGAATGGCAACAGTACGAGAACATCTAAGGATGCGGTATAAAAATCGAGGTTTCCGATCAAAGCCCAAAGCAATTTAACCGAGGTGAATTCAGATACGAAACCAAACAAGAACATAGAGGCAAAAAGCAACGTACTTACCATCATCCACATGATGAGTGGCAATAGAAATAATGGGAAAATGATTTTCGAAAGTATGGTTTGTGAATCCGCAATCGGAAAAGACTTCCAAAATAATATGCTTCGATCAAGACGTTCAGTGTGCAAGGCACTCATCAAATAGAGAATCGACACAAAGCCACCGATACAAAACATCCAAAAATGACACATTTGAATCACAATCGGCAACTGACTTCCTAATGTTGCGATGAAATCGCGGATCAAATTAGCGCCAGCCAATGGGTCGGTTTGCATCATTTTGTCGTCGCCCAAGATTTTTGTGTGCATACGCCAAGGACTATCGTTAAAAGCAGCCGATAAAAAAACAGCACAGAAAGTAAATGCTATTCCCAATGGGCCCCAAAAAAACAAATACTTGTTTTCCCAAAATTCCCGCTTCAGCAACCATCGCATTGTCTTTAGAAAAGACTTAATTTCAGACGTTTTCACTTGATGGTTTAACAGCTTTGGGACTTGAAACCCTGTTATCGCATTCATTAGTAAACTCCCTTCATCATTGTCACAAACAAATCTGTTACGGCTGGTGTCCTTGTCTCTCCCAGTTGTTTAAGTTGAGCGCGGGGGACACCATCAAACAGCATTAAGGATTTACCAAATACTATACGTTGATCAATCGGTTGCAATCCTTGCGCTGCATCCCGGTTCGCCGCATCGACACTTAGTTCTGTAAATCGATCTTCGATCTCGCCCATCGAGGATTGGAGCACGATTTTCCCCTCTCGTATAAAGATCAAATCACTCAACATATGTTCAACTTCTTCGACCTGATGCGTCGTGATAATGATAGTTTTCCCCTCGTCAAAATAATCCTCCAACAAATGCTGATAGAATTTTTTCCGATACATGATGTCGAGACCCAAAGTTGGCTCATCTAAAATCAATAGCTTCGCGTCGATTGCCATAATCAAAGCAAGATGCAATTGCACGGCCATACCTTTTGACATCGCCTTAACTTTCATGTTCAAACTTAATTTGGTCGTAGCCAAATAACGCTCTGCTTTTTCGCGATTGAATTTAGGATGGACTCCCTCGACAAAATCAATCGCATCACAGACGCGCAACCAACGCGGCAAAATCGCCACATCGGCAATAAAACAAACTTCCTGCATTAGAGCATCACGCTGCGTGCGCGGATCAAAACCTAAGACAGACAGTTCTCCATCAAATGGTGTTAGCCCAAGAATTGCCTTGAGTGTCGTTGTTTTACCTGAGCCGTTTGGCCCTATCAACCCAACAATACTGCCAGGCTTAATTTCAAAGTTAATTTGATTAAGCACATTCTGTTTTCCAAAACTCTTGCTCAAAAACTTTGCGGATATCAATGCTTCCATCATGAAGTCTCCTGATTATTTTGCTTGTTTTGCTGCTGTACTAGTTCACTAAGATCTAAACCCAACAGTTCTAATCGCAATAAGGTCGCAGGCCATTCTTCAATCAGAAAGCGCTGACGTTCACTTGCAAGTAATTTTTCTCTTGCTCCTTCGATTACAAACATACCGATGCCGCGCTTGACCTCCACCACCTTTTCATCAACCAATTCTTGATAAGCTCGAGATACCGTGATCGGATTCAATTGAAATTCAGCCGCAATTTGGCGTACCGACGGCAAAGCGTCGCCCGCTTGTAAACGGCGATCCAAAATCATGGCTACCACTTGCTCCTTTAATTGCCGATAAATCGGCGTGTTGTCGTTCCATATTGCGGCCATGGGGGCTCCTGACTACTTTATCCATTTAGCTAAATCACTGTTGTAGTTAACTATAACACCAAGATTCCATATTGAAAATACTTTCCTACTCCACGATATAATTTATTTGAGAACAACTTCAATTCCGCAGCTTGCAGCTAAAATGCTGCGTCTCGCAAAATTAAATTCCAGATTTGAGCAAGCTTACCCACAGGAGAAATGATGAAAATAAGAAATTTTGTATTGAGTGCAGCGACAATTGCGCTGGCTAGTATTGGTATGAGTTCCAGCGCTTTCGCAGACGAACGTGGCTTTACCGTAGAAGATATGCTGAAGATGGAGCGCGTTGCCAGCCCTGCCGTGTCACCTGACGGCAAATTGGTCGTGTATGCACAACGCACGACGGATTTAGAAAAGAATCGCGGTCGCTGGGATCTGTGGATGATTAACTTGACCGAGGCCAAGCCGACACCGCAAAAATTAACCAATACCAACGTCGATACCGAGGGCAACAATAGCGGACCACAATGGTCTGCCAAAGGCGATGCAATTTATTTCGTTTCTAGCCGTTCTGGTAGTGGTCAAGTATGGCGCTTACCTGTCGCTGGTGGCGTAGCCCACAAGGTCACGGATTGGCCTGTCGATGTAGAAAGTTTTAAAGTCTCACCGACCGAAAATCGGATTGCAATGGCAATGGAGGTTTTCCGCGATTGCGCAGATTTAGCCTGCTCCAAGGATCGCTTAGAACGCAGAGCAAAAAATAAAGCTAGCGGCAAGATTCACGATAAATTATTTATTCGCCATTGGGACACCTGGGCGGATGGACGCCGCAATGTTTTGTTCAGCGCCGCTCTCGATACCAACCATGTTGCCGCTAAAAAGCCTGTGAGTTTAAGCGGCAGCCTAGAAGCCGACGTGCATTCCAAACCTGATGGCGACCAAGAAGATTATGCATTTACGCCAGATGGCAATAACATCGTGTTTTCGGCACGGATTGCAGGCAAAAGTGAAGCATGGTCAACCAACTTTGACTTATTTAAAGTTCCGGCAGCCGGGGGTGAAGCGCCAGAGAATCTGACTGCTGACAATCCTGCATGGGATGCCAAACCGACCTTCTCTCCAGATGGTAATACCTTAGCCTATCTGGCAATGAAGCGCCCTGGTTTTGAAGCCGATCGCTTTCAGATCATGTTAATGGACGTTAAGACTGGCAAAAAACGTCTCTTAGCGGACAAATGGGATCGCTCTGCAAGTAATTTGACTTGGTCAGAGGATGGTAAAACGCTTTACACCAGCGCTTTCGATCTTGGTCAATTGCGCCTATTCGCCATCGATACCACAAGCGGCAAAGTGTCAGCATTAACGGACAAAGGTGCTGTCAGTGGCTATGATGTACGTGCGAACACCGCCGTGATTGCCAAAGCCGATTTGTCATCCGGCGCGCAACTGTACCAGACAAGCATAGGACAGACAGCTTGGAAACAAATCACGCAGGTTAACAAAGACGTCTTGGCCGACGTGAAATTCGGCGAGTACGAACAATTCACCTTTGCCGGTGCAAAAGGCGAGAAGGTCTACGGCTATGCTATGAAGCCTTGGGATGCGGTGGAAGGCAAAAAATATCCTGTCGCTTTTATCGTTCACGGTGGTCCACAAAGTAGCTTTGCAAATAACTGGAGCTATCGCTGGAATCCACAAACCTACGCTGGTTCTGGTTATGCCGTCGTGTTCATCGACTTCCACGGTTCACTTGGCTATGGACAAGCATTTACTGACTCGATCAGTCAAGATTGGGGCGGTAAACCTCTCGTCGATTTAAAATTGGGGATGGCTGCAGCTGCTAAACAGTTCCCTTGGTTAGATAGTCAGAATGCTTGTGCGCTCGGTGCATCTTATGGCGGCTACATGATGAATTGGATCGCGGGTAACTGGAGTGATGGCTTCAAATGCATCGTCAACCATGCTGGCGTCTTCGATACACGTGCGATGTATTATTCCACCGAAGAATTATGGTTTAACGAATGGGAAAATGGCGGCACTTACTATGATGTCCCAGCGAAACATGAGAAATTTAACCCAGTAAGTCACGTCAAAAAGTGGAAAACACCGATGTTAGTGACGCAAGGCGAAATGGATTTCCGTATTCCAAGCACGCAGTCTTTTGGTGCTTTTACTGCCTTGCAGCGTCGTGGTATTGAAAGCCAATTGCTTACATTCCCAGATGAAAATCATCACATATTAAAACCAGCGAATTCTTTGCTATGGCATCACACTGTAATCAACTGGATGAATCGTTATTTGCAAAAATAATCTCCATCTAGCAGTCGCGGCTATAAGAAATTAATCGCGTTAACCTTAAAGGGAGCCGACAAGTTGTCCGCTCCCTTTATTTCACACTAAGCCTAGCAAAAGAAAAGCAACGCTACGTTAATTGCATGTCCGCACTGGAAATGCCAATCAGGCTAATGGCAGCCTGTATGTCGGTTGGGGTCACTGCAGCAGCGATCGCCATACCCTGCTGAATTGCCGTTTCGGGAGTGGCATAACCCAGCCCCCAATTGACCGCAAACATTTTTGCCACCGCAATCTTATTATCAAGCAAATCGGAAACCCAACCCCATTCTGGATTACCTTTGGAGCCATGCGCCGCATCCAAAATAGTCGAAACCAATTTACCCCGACTTGCCGTACCTTCTGTCAACTGAGTATTCCAATAGGCCAATCCCTCAGCATCGGGACCATCGACGCGTCCAAGTACATTTTGGTAAACCTTAATGATAAATTCCGTATTACTCATGCTTGCGGTGAAACCTGTCAATTCAGAATATTCAACGCCAGCTTCATAAAATACTTCGGAGATCAGGTCAATTTGCATCCCTGATTTCATTTCGCCTATCCAATACGCCAAACCATCCGCCTCAGGAACGCGGTTAAAGAATGCCACATACAACTCAATCAAGCGTTGGACATTTTCCGCTGGGGCAGTCGCCGCAAAATCTTGAATTTTCAAATTCACCGTCAGATCATCGAACTTCAATGATTCCACACTCGTTAAACTATCACTACCAACATTACCCGTCTTGGGCGCTACAAAATAATTATTCGCAATGTGATTAAGCTTATAAGTAGACAGCTTGCCAGCAAACACGACGATATCATTTCCGGCACTGCCATTAATGGTATCGCTTCCCGCGCTACTTATGAGGATGTCATTAGCAGATGTCCCTGTAATGATTTCACCGACCACGGTCTTAAAAGTATAAGACTGCTGATTAACATAGAGATTCGCCGCGGCATCCTTAACAGCGCCCGAACTTAATTCGACAGAATAATCTTGGCCATAAGATAAATTTTGGCTAGGATTAATGAGTAAATTTTTACCATTTAATGTTAAGTTCTTACTCGTTGCGATATCAAATTCTTCGACGATTTTTCCATCCGCCGTCTTGATTCGGACAGTACCCGTAGCGGCGATGATGTTTTCACTAAAATTGAGTACGATGTCTTGTTGTACCGGCAGATTATTAGCCGCACTAAAACTAATCAGGGTAGGTGCTGCTGTGTCGGCAAAATAAGTCGCGAGATCGACGCTATCCCGTTTGCTTGCAAAGGTCAGCTTCTCGAAATTAAAAAGCGTGGCATGAAATTGCGCACTCGCACCAGAAACCGAGTCCACATAAATTTCACCATTACTCCCTTGCGTAATCGTGTATTCAGAGCGTAGGGAAGTTCCCAGATCAAGCGTATCAACACCGCCCAAACCATCAATCACAAATGTGCCTGGATTGACCACCGTCCAAGAATCGTTACGTTCCGTACCTCTAATTGTTGCCATGATATTTACTTCCCAATGTAGATCGAAAGAGCGTGCTTAGCGATGTCATTTAGCTTGGCATCGAACTATTCTTATGAAGTCTTCCCTGATAGTCTATCGCCAAAAACCGAACATTTGCTTTTTCCAAAAAATCTAATGCCTCCGTTTGTAGCAACATCCCTATCGTGGTACAACTTCCTGCCATGGTAGCCAATGGAGCCATCACGGTGATGGACCGCCAATGCTGAACAGGCCGCCCCGTGTACGGGTCCAAAATATGACAATACCGCTGTCCATCAAGATCGAAGTAACGCTGATAATCACCGCTCGTTGCCAGGGCACCGCGCTCGATCGGAATAGTCGCCACTAGCTGGTCTATATGCCGTGGGTCTTGGATGCCAAATTGCCACGCTTGCCCATCGGGTTTAGGACCAAGGATTCGAATATCGCCACCAAGATTGACATAGCCAGAATCAATCCCATTTTCTGTCAAAATCAGAGCGGCGCGATCAGCCGCATATTCTTTTCCAAATCCACCAAAATCGATCTCCATACCAGGCTTTGGCAAACGTATCTCCTGATTCTGCAGTTCAACACTATCCCAATCAATCAATGCACATACTGATTGAAGCTCGAGTTCAGAAGGCAAGGTCGGTAGCGAAAAATTCCAAGCCCGACGCAATATTCCTGCGGTAATATCAAACATCCCTTCACTTGAACGATACAAAGTATCGGCATACTGCAACAAGGTCCAAGTTTCGGCATCCACCTGAATTGCATTGGCACCAGCAGCCTGATTTATTTGACTGACGATACTTTCGTTCCGATAGCGCGAATATTTTTCTTCAATGCGTTGTACTTCTGAGATAGCTTTGTTGGCAAGTAGTTGTGCTTTACTCACCTCAGTTTGCGCCAGCACCACCTCGCAGGTACAGGCCATCGCTTTAAAGGGAAATCGAAAAATTTGCATACATCACTTCAATAAAATCTTGGTATACCCTAAAACTGTCGAGAAACACCGATCTGATAACTACGCGCATAAAAGCTTTGCAACCCGGGGCTGCCACGTCCAAATAATTTGAGTGCGGCAGCTTGCTTATACTGCTCGAGTTTAAAGTCGACCAACCAATCCTCGTTGAGCTGTTTAGTCAACTTCAAACCATAGGTCAGTGCACCAAATGCAGAAACCCGATGATCCTCTGAAAAGAATCGAGCGTCGTCAGGTGGATTGGGTGGAAATGGGAAATCTGCAGGGCCAGCATCGACATAAAACTTCGCTGCACTCTGGCTGTGCAAACGCACCATAGGCGTAATTGTCCAACTCTGTGCAAAAGGCTGCACCACATCGATGCTCGTCGTGTGTGCCTTGATTTTCCAACTGTCTACGTAATAGCGATAACTCAGGCGAACCGAACTTCCTGTGCTCTCTATGTGATGGTTCAAGCGTAGCATCATCGTCTTATTGTTTCGATCTCGCGGGCGTTCATCAAATACTTTATACGGATCAGAAAAATAACCGCGCCCCCGTGACAATCCAATATTCACTTGCACGATATCATCCGGTGTCAACACTTGGGAGACACTGAACAACACATCACGAACTGTTTTCTTCTCCGCTTGCACTATGCCGTTAGTCGGATTAATTTCATCATTGCTGGCACCCAGTGCGGCCGTCCAAGTCGTGTTTCTATTATCAGAGTTTAGGCTAGCCTGAATCGATAGTCCTTTGGAAATATAGTCTGACTCATGTGAATAATTCGCGGCCACACTAACACTACTATTTTCAAAAAAGCGCGTGATATCGGCATCAGCGGCATTACGACGATCACGCATCTTTTTTATACCAGAACTATGGTAAGCCGGTGAAGCACCAGAAATACCATCGGTGGTCATCGAGGAGCCAATCGCCCACTCTCCAGCCACAGGAACAATTAATTTCACCGCCGTGGCACGAACGCGAATGCGGTCAGCATCGGTTTGATAGTCAAAATAATCCAAATATTTGACCGCGATCGAGGCTCGTTCAGGAGCCTCATCGGCTTGTGAATTTTCTATAACAAACAGAGACAGCGCTGCCGTCATGAGCGCGGTTCCTACCTGTTGGCAAGTTGTTGATTCTGATTTTGGGTTCATGGTCTCTGCAGGTCTCGACAGTTTGTTCATTTCACATTCAATTACATCCACATCCACCGCCACCCACACTTGCCCCGCCAGCAGCGCCTTCTTTGCTGAAGTAGATATGATCGACAAATTTACCGTCTAGGAGATCACGATCAAATTTCATCTCCTGCCGCGCCAATTTACCTTTTTCCCATGCTTGAACTTTGCCAATCGCGCCTAAGGAACTGCAACCGGCAAGTCCAGCAATCAAGGGCAGTAGTAAAATGAGTTTTAACATTCGCATGATTTCGCCTTTTTGTTATTACGCAGATAGCACACTGGTATCGCTAAACTGATTATCATTGATTCCCAGCAATCATCGCACAAAAATCCGGCAATCCAAACACCAATCATTCAAGCTGACATTCATTACCATGTCATAGTCATTCGCACGCAACGGTAATCTCTAATCTCTATTGCAAAAGCCCTATTAACTCCCAATTCACTCCCTATTTTATGGCAACGTCGTTGAAAAACCTCCTACAATGTGTGAATCAAAAACCACCAGGACAGATGATGTCGCCACTCAAAATATCGTGCCTCAGCCTACTATTGTTCGCGGCGTTAAGTGGACACGCACATGCAATCGAACGAGGACAATCAGCACCGGAATTTTCGATTCCCGGGACCAATCGCCAACTCAAACTCAGTGATTACCGTGGCAAGTTGGTTTATCTCGATTTTTGGGCGTCGTGGTGCGGGCCATGTAAAAAGTCTTTTCCTTGGATGAACTCAATGCAAGAAAAATTCGGACCTCGCGGCTTAACGATCATCGCTGTCAATCTAGATACGAAGACGGAAGACAGTGACTTGTTTTTATCGAAAGTGCCAACGAATTTCCTGATTGGTTTTGACAAACAAGGCGAGCTCCCAAAGCGATATCAAGTGCAGGGCATGCCAAGTAGTGTCTTAATCGATAGAGAAGGAAAAATAATTGCTATCCATAAGGGCTTTAACGAGACTAGCGCAAAGAGAATTGAAGAAGAGATTGAAGTTCAATTACAAAAAAAACCATAAACCACGGTCATTGAACGCAATAAAAAAACGCAACACCGGATCACACCAGTGTTGCGTTTTTTATTGTCAACAACGAAAAGAGCGGTAGAGCCTTACTTCGCCATCAGCACTTTATTCTGTGCGTCCAACCAAACTTTCAGTGGCGCAAAATAATCGATGATGGCGCTCGCATCTAACTTATCTTCGCCTGTTGCGACTCTTAATGCCTCGTTCCATGGACGGCTCGCGCCCATTTCCAACATCGCTTGAAGTTTCTTACCAGCGGCTTTGTTTTCGTAAATCGAGCAACGATTTAATGGGCCGGTGTAACCCGCTTCACGGCACAGGGCACGATGCAATTGGAACTGCAAAATGTGCGCGATGAAATAACGTGAGTAAGGCACATCCGCTGGAACATGATATTTAGCACCGGCATCAAAACCATTTGCTAACATCGGTGCAGGACGTTTCACACCTTGATATTTTTCACGTAATTCCCACCAAACTTTATCGTAGTCTTGTGGCTTGGTTTCACCCGAATAGACTTTCCAACGCCATTGATCGACTAGATAGCTGAATGGTAAAAACGCGATTTTTTGCAATGCCTTATCCAGCAACACACCTATGTCTTGCTCAGGCGCTGGGACTTCTGGCAATAAACCAAGTTTATGCATGTAACTAGGCGTCGTCGACAAAGCGACTGTGTCGCCAATCGCTTCATGGAAGCCATCATTCGCACCATTTTTAAACAGGAAAGGCTGATTGCGGTAGGCCAATTGATAGTAAGTGTGACCGAGCTCATGATGAATCACCAAAAACTCTTCGGTCGTTGGCTTGATGCACATCTTAATCCGCACATCCGTCAAATTATCAACGTCCCAAGCAGACGCGTGACAAACGACTTCACGATCACGTGGTTTGGTAAATTGTGACTTTTGCCAAAAACTCGCTGGTAAAGCTTCCATGCCTAACGAGGTATAAAAACCTTCTGCCATCTTAGTCATGGCTTTCGCATCGATATTTTTTTGCTTTAAGCTATCAGCGATATCGACATTAGCGGCTGGGCCTTGCGGCTTGACCAAGGGATATAAGTTATCCCAAGATTGACTCCACATATTGCCAAACAAATGCGCTGGAATTGGTCCTTCGCTCGGGACTTCGTCCTTACCATACGTTTGCTGCAATTTGAGACGCACGTATTGATGCAAAGAGTCATAGAGTGGCTTGACTTGCTGCCACAAACGCTCAGTCTCCGCCGCAAAAGCTTCTGGTGGCATATCGTATTGTGAACGCCACATCGCGCCGGTATTGGCGAATCCCATTTCGCGGGAACCCTTGTTCGAAATGTCGACGTATTTGACATAGCGATCTTTATAGGTCGCCGCTTGTGCATGCCAACCCAGCCATGCGTCTTTCAATTCTGCAGGATTACGACTGGTCGCGAGGATGTTTTCTAGCTGTCCAAGATTCAAACAAGTGCTGTCGTCACCAGGTGTTTTGCAGTAGGTCGCTTTACCGTAGGCGCCATTCATTTGTGCCGACAATTGAGTGTAAGCCTCACGATCTTTGTCATTACTTAAACTCATACTCAATTGCAGTAATTTGAGCTTGCGTTTGCTATCCGCAGGTAATGCCAATTTATTGTAGCGTCGAGCTTGAATCGCGATTTCGCCTGCAGCTGCGAGTGCGAGTTCATTGGCTTGCGCCGCCATCGCTTCGGTATCGTCCGTAATATGCGTTTCATAAACCCAAGCCGCGCGCCCTGCCGCGTTGGCTAATTTTTCTAAGCGGGCTTCGGCATCTTTCAGGAATTTTTCTGCTTCGGCGACGGTTGGCGCAGATTTTTTTGCTGGTTTACTCTCTTGCGCCTGAATTGCTAGTGGTAAACTGAACGCGGCTACACTAGCCAAAGCTGCAGCGATTTTCTTCGTATGAAACATTGACACCCTTTCTCGATTCTTCATAGGGAATAATAAAAAACGCGTAGTTTACACCTAGCTAAGACTTAGACCCATGTCAAATTAACATTATATTTAAAGTGTGCGTCGTTTTTCTTATACCGCAGCGTCAAGTGAGCCTTTCTTCATTTGGCGACTTAAACGTCAGCGCTTATCGCATTTCTTCGATACCAAGCGCATACTCACCTACACTGTTTGATAATCTGTAACAGCTCATCCAGATCGCCTCCGGCATCATGAGTGCAATGCAGTCACTACGCTATGAATGATAATTGAATTTCCATATGAATTACTCTCCCATGCTACGTCAACTCAGCTCGCCTGAATTCCGCCTGCGTCTTCTGAAGTCTTTACTTTGGCTGACAGGCTTTAATATTGGGGTTGCACTATTTATTACCTTAATCCTGCGAACTGGCCAATCTTTCTTTGTCAATCTTGTCTTCTCGATGTTGATCGGCTACAGCATTAATGTGGTCATCGTCACTTTGCGTTGGTTGATTTGGCGTGACCAAAAGCCACCGCGATTTCTTTTTCTGTTGATGTGTATGGTCGCCGCACCGATTGGTTACTTCATCGGTGGCACCATTGGTATGACCATCTATGGCCTCAAGACACCCGGATTTCTATCGGTGATCAAGAGCGGCGAAGGCATCATGGTTCTCATGAGTATCTTCATCAGTCTGTTTGCTGGCATATTTTTTTGGAATCAATCCAAACTCGCAGAACTCGAAGCCGAACAAGAAAAAGAAAAAGCACGTACGGCCGCCATCGAAAAACAAGCGATGCAAGCGCAATTACAACTACTGCAGGCGCAAATCGAGCCACACATGCTGTTCAATACCCTAGCAAATTTGCAGGGCTTAATCGCCTTGGATCCGGCTCGAGCACAGCATATGTTGGAGCAACTAATCCATTATTTACGTGCGAGCTTACTGTCTTCAAGAACCGAACAAACGACTTTAAAACATGAGTTCAATCTGCTTACCTCTTACTTGGAATTACTAGCCATTCGCATGGGTAAACGCCTCACTTATCAGACTGATTTACCTGCAGAATTAGAATCACAAGGCATCGCACCTATGCTGCTACAACCGCTAGTAGAAAATGCGATTAAACATGGCATAGAACCAAGTATGTCAGGTGGCAGTGTGCATGTCAGTGCACAACGTGAGGGCCAATTTTTACACTTAAAAATCATCGATACCGGCATGGGTCTACCTGCAGACTATGACGAACATCACCAGCCGGAACACCATCATAGTCATGTGGGCAACGCGAATGTGCGCGAACGCTTACTAGCGCTGTATGGCGCACAAGCCAGCCTGACATTAAAGGATAATTTACCAAATGGTGTAATCGCCCATCTTTGCATTCCCTTATCTACCGAATAAATTGATTAGAGCAACCATGAAAACTGTACGCGCACTCATCGCTGAAGATGAACACATTCTCGCCCTCACTTTGCAAAAAACATTAGAACGCCTGTGGCCGGAATTAGAACTTTGTGGCATTGCCGAGAACGGTGTCGAGGCAGTCAATCAAGCGCTAAAATTATTCCCAGAAGTGATTTTTCTCGATATCAAAATGCCGGGTAAAACGGGACTAGAAGTGGCCGAAGAATTAGCCGAAGAATGGCCTGGCGATAAGGCTTTTCCTCTGATCGTCTTTGTCACTGCCTATGACGAATTTGCGATCCAAGCATTTGAGCACGAAGCCTGTGACTATGTACTCAAACCCATCAGTGATGTCCGCATCGCGAAAACCGTACAAAGACTACAAAGCAAACTGAGCGATCAAGCCCAAGTTCCTAGTGAATTAGAGCGTATGCTCGCGCAAATCGGCAAGCTAGCACCTGCCTTGATGGGTAACACGCAAACTGGTACAGAGCGTCTCAGCATGATACGGGCGGCAGTCGGCAATCAAATTCGGATGATCCCCGTTGACGAGGTCTTGTTCTTCGAAGCCACTGACAAATACATTAATGTGGTGACTGCCGATCAAGCATGTCTGATCCGCATGAGCTTACGTGAATTAATGCCGCAACTTGATCCCCAGATTTTTTGGCAAATTCATCGTAGCTATATCATCAACAGCCGCTATCTGCAACACGCTACCCGAGATGAAATGGGTAAATTGACGGCACATGTCAAAGGTAGTCAACAAAAATTGCAAGTAAGCCGGGTCTACGCCCATTTATTCAAGCAAATGTAAAATGCGGGCTGACATTGAGCGAACAACATTCAACGAGTAAATCATGCAAACAATTCACTGGCAATGCTGCCAATTTTCCAAGCTGAACGCGATTCAGCTTTATGCCATCTTGCAAGCACGCTCCGCGGTCTTTGTGGTGGAGCAAAACTGCCCCTATCTGGATATGGATAATGTAGATCAAAGCTGCTTACATCTCATCGCCTGGACCGAGCAGCAAGAAGTCGCCGCGTATTTACGCATCGTTCCACCTGGTCTGAAATTTAACGAAGCGTCTCTAGGCCGTGTCATCACCACACAAATAGGCCGTGGTGCTGGTTTAGGCAAACAATTGCTACAACATGGTATTGCAGCCTGCCAAAACGCTTATCCAGAGTCAGCGATTCGAATCGCGGCACAAGCGTATTTGGAGAAGTTTTACCAATCGTTCGGCTTTGTCACGGTATCCGATGAATATCTGGAAGATGATATCCCGCACATCGATATGCTATTAGCAGTACAAGCAAATACTTAAACGATGCAGCATACCTAGTTTTGGCGGCATGCTGCATGTCACACTAGAGCTGGTACAAATAATTTAGTTTAACGAAAGCACGACGCCCGGTTCGCAGAGACAAATCCTCAGTTCTCTGCAAATGCTGGGGATTGCCAATCAAAGCCAAATTTTCTTGACGATTACCGTAACCCGCAATCACACTGGTTCCAGGAGATAACATATAGCTGATTTGCAGATCGGTGTTCAACTGCTTGCCTGAGGGCAAAGCACTCAAGCGTGGGTTACTGGCGAGCTGGTGATAATCAGCAATCACCCGGACACCCAAAAATCGATTGTGTTGATAACTGAGCTTCGTACGCCACATCACATTACGATACACGCTGCGGCTGTCCGTCGGCACACCAGAAGTCTGGTGAGTCGTCTGTAAATCATTCCAAAGTAATTTCTCTTCCAGTCGCCACCGCGGATGAGGTTTGAAAGTGAGCGTCAGATCCACACTGCGACCGCGCCCCATAAAGGAAGGCAGACCTTGGGCGGGCGTATAGTTAATACTATCCATGATGCCAAACTCAGTCATCGCACTGAGCCAGTCAAACCAACTACTGCCTGCATTGACTAGCCAACCTTGCTTACGATATTCACGCCTTTCATATTTTTCAAAAGCCTGTCGGGTGAACACTTCCAACCACGAATCCCGACTCGCCTCCGCCAGCATACCCAAGTTGATCGTCCAGTCTTGCAATTGATTCTGTTGATTACGCGCCACGTCGGTATTGAGGACCGCACCTAATTTTTGCAAGTGATCATGGTCTTCCACATGCCACAGGTATTTCGCTTCCTGCTTCAATTGTTTAACGTCAGTACGCGGCAAGAACGCCAGACTATCTGCAAAGTGTTGAGAGATATCCAGATACTTGAGCAATAATTCCAGATGTTTGCCATGATGTTTCGCTTCAAGAAAATTCAAATGGCCGCGTTCTGATATCTCACCACGCTGAGTTTGACTACGAGCGAGCTGCATTTGAAAAATCCAGTTTTCATCCAGCTGATAGCGTCCATCTATACCGGCAACACTATCACGTGTGTCTGCCAAGCGGCGGTCAGTCACTAAGCCACCGAGACTGACATCATGATTCACATCATTTTGCACTCTTGCCATCGCAATATGCGCTGTTGCATCAATGTCTTCGCTTGCCGCCTGATCATCAATCAGTAGACCACCATACGCCCAAGAACCACTGCGCCCCGTCAGTCGCATACCTGCTTGTGGTTGGCTGATACGTCGAGAAAAAAACAAAGAATTTGGCGTCTGAAAAAAACTCGCATTTTCTAAGAAAAATGGTCGTTTCTCTGGAAACAAAACCTCGTACCGCTTATCAATCACAATCTGCGGCTCATCTGACTCCACTTCGCTAAAGTCAGGTTTAATCGTCAAGTCGATTGCACTTGCATCACCAAGCACCCATTTTGCATCGAGACCGAATTGCACTTTACTGTCCTGCTGCCACAAGGGTTTGCCAGCGTCGTCCGTATTGAGTGCTCGTGAATTGCCGATATACACGAATGGATTCAATTGGGCGTTACGTCCAGCACTGAGTTTTTCAGGGATCGTCATCGTGGCAAATTGCGGCACAATGCCAGCCATTTGCTTGGTAATATGCGGCCAAAAAGACTCTTCATTCAAACGCGCAATCACACGTCCAACCGCCACGCCCCAAGTTTGTACATCAGCATTTTTAAAGCGCAGACTTTTTAAAGGGATGGCTAAACGCGTCACATAACCATCTGCCGTTAACTGCCCTTCGGACTCCCATTGTGTATCAAAATTATCATCAGGATCAAATCCTTCCGTGCGCTTAGAATCTAATTGAACGCCATGGGGATTCACAAAAAATGTGAACGACCTACGTTTATCATGAAAGGTATCTAGCTCCAAAATAACAAAATCGTCGCCAACAAAATCTTCTCGTTTCGCGATGCGCGCACGGATCAAGGCAGGATCGTCTTTCGCCACAAATACTGCATAGAAATGCGTGTCGTCATACGACAAATAAGCGCTAGTCTCTTGCGAAGCAGGTGTGCCATCACCAGGCGAGCGTTGCTTAAAATCTTGAATTTTTAACCCAGCATTCGCTGGCACACCACTGACAAAATCGCTTAACTGCGGAGCTGATTGGGCACGAGGGATTTGCAAATTACTTTGTGCAATCGCTGTCGACATCAAGAACGACAAACCCAGTGCTATCACTAGTTTTTTCAACATACTTTCTCACAGATACAATAATAAAGCCGACAAGAAAAGACTGCGCATTACGGCTTCGGCATCGTCTTAGTAAAAACTGCCGCATGGTACCAGAAATGAAAAATGAGTGACATCAAAAATAGCAAATCTAGCGCTCAGATTGTGCATTGTCCGCAAATCGTACATCCGCAAGACTATGTCAATTCACCGGAGTCGGTAACAACTTATACGCTGCTTGTACCAAGCTCAGCTCAATGCTTGCCGACTGTTTGCTTTTGTTAGACCACATCCAACAATAATCCTGCGCGATCTTGGTCTCGAATTGTTCCGCGACTTCTTTACGCGCCTGGTGTTTCACAGGCAAAGTCACTTTTTTACCTTCATGATAATGAATATTAAAATCCAAGGCCAGCGGGCTTTTGTATTGCCAATCAATTTTCAAACCGGCTGCTAATTTTCCGCACACTTCTAGCATACCGCCAGCTTTGATCTCTGTCTTATGTTGAAAACGACCTTTCTCGTCCCACTTTAACTCGACCAAACTGGCAGCAGCTTGATTGCTGACCGCGATACAAGTAAACAACAAGACGGTCGACAGTAAGCTAGTTGAGAATTTAGTGCTTGTGCTCATGCGCATGCTCCGCTTCTTTATTGGCTGGTTTCGCGCTCGACTTCTTGACGATAGCAAATGGGGTAAAGCGTGCTTGTTCCGCCGGTTTTCCTGCCATCGTCACGGTCAAAGCACCTTTCAAATTAGCGGTCGACGCATACGTTGCTTTACCGACTAAACGATTCTCACCTTCTGGTACTAATTCCACAGTCGTTTTTTTCGCGCCCTGTACCAGTGTCAACGTCGCAGTTGCACCCTTAGTAGCAATCCCTTTATTCCCGTGATCAGTCACATACACAGTCACTGGATTTTCTTTGGCTGTCTTACTGTCTTGTGCCAACACCAATTCGAAATGATATACCCCAGCCATACGAGTTTGGCCACCGTTTGGTGATTTGATCGAATCGAAATATTTATCGTCATGGGCGTACACACTGCTGACGCTGGCCGCGCTGATTGCGATACCCGTTAATGCTGCAAAAACGAATTTGGAGAGTTTCATAATGTTTCCTTTTCTAAAAAATATGGTGATGCTAATTTCATCTCGTTTAGTTTAATCTTTCCCGCGATGACATGAATTTATCAGCGAAAAAGATTAAAGTCACTGGATCCCTGCCTACGCACACTGCTGTCCGGAATAATTTTATTGACAGTTCTATTTTGATACTCCCTTCTCCCGCAAGCGGGAGAAGGGGCGGGGATGAGGGAGTTTCAGGTTCGATTAACGATATTTAAGAATTTAAAAAGCGATTTCTTCACCACCTCGCCTTAAAAATTACGATACAACTTCTGAACCACCCTCACCCTAGCCCTCTCCCGCTCGCGGGAGAGGGAAACTTGACAGCCACCACTTATCGTTCTTTTTCAAGTCCATTCAAACAACGTCATCGTGCAACTCAAGCATCATCAGCATTTCCCTAATATCCCAAATATTATTCCGGACAGCAGTGTGCCTACGCAGGGATGACGCTAATACGTTCTAGGCTGACAGATCGTCATCCTACAAATTGACAGCTTTCTTCAAAACTAAAATACTTCTTGCTGATCATCATTTTGCTTAGCTGCCAGCAAATTCAACAAAGGCTGTTCACCCCAACGCCAGAACATCAATGGCGTTAAGATGGTATCGAGCAAGGTAGAGCTAATCAGTCCACCAAAAATCACTACCGCGACCGGATGCAAAATTTCTTTACCTGGCGCATCCGCTGAAACGAGTAATGGCATCAACGCAAACGCAGCAACTAAGGCGGTCATCAAGACAGGCGTCAGACGCTCTAGTGAACCACGAATAATCATCTCTTTGCCAAATTTTTCACCTTCAAACGCACACAAATTAATGTAATGGCTAATTTTCAAAATACCATTACGCGTTGAAATACCTGCCAAAGTGATGAAACCGACCAAAGCTGCGACCGACAAAGTTTGCCCCGCCAACCACAAGGCAATCACCGCTCCGACTAAGGCCAATGGAATATTCCCCATAATAATCATGGTCAAAGCAATCGAGCGATACCGACTATAAAGCACCAAGAACATCAAAGACAAAGACACCAAAGACAACAAGGCGATCAGATTTGACGCTTTTTCTTGCGCCTGAAATTGTCCTTCCAATGACGTCGAATAACCAACCGGTAAAGCTTTCGCCGCCAACTCTTCGCGTATATCTTGGATCACTTGGGTCATATCACGGCCATCCGTGTTGGCAGACAGTACGATGCGACGGCGTGAATTCTCGCGATTGATTTGATTCGGACCATCACTTTCTTCGACCTTTGCCAATTGCGATAAAGGTATGTGACCGCGTGGCGTTTCTATCAGCAATTGTTGCAAGGCTTGCAGATCGCGGCCATTTTCAGGCAAGCGCAACAACATATCAAAGCGGCGATTTCCTTCGATAATCTGCGTAATTTTTTCGCCTTCAATTTGCTGCTGCAAGCTGCGCAATAAGACGCCTGGCGCAATACCGTAACGCGCAGCTTGTTCGTAATCCACATGAATTTTGATCTGCGGAATCAAAACTTGCTTTTCGATTTGTAAATCAGTGATGCCAGGCACACGACCGAGACGCTCACGCAAATCATTGGCGATATTGCGCAAAGTATCGAGATCATCACCGACGACTTTCAAGGCGATTTGCGCACGTACACCAGACAGTAAGTGATCAAGGCGATGAGAAATCGGTTGTCCAACATTGCTATTCGCTGGCAAGACTTTCAGACGTTCGCGGATATCGTGAATAATCTCTTCACGACTACGCTTAGACTTTTTCAAATCCACATCCATCTCGCTGTAATGTACACCTTCGGCATGCTCATCCAACTCCGCACGACCTGTACGACGACCAACTTGTGTGACTTCTGGCACCGCCAACATCAATAGCTCTGCCAAGCTGCCTAGCCGATTCGATTCTTCCAAGGACGTGCCGGGATTGAGTACCAAATTGACCGTCAGTGTGCCTTCGTTAAACGCTGGAAGAAAAGCGCGTGGGAAAAATGGTACAGCGACCGCAGCCAAAATCACGGCGGCAACAGCAACGGCAAATAAGCTACGCACATGCTGAAAGGACCAATTCAACAGTCGTGTATCCCACTTCTTCAACCAAACCACCAGCGCGCTATCACCATGTCCAAGTTGCTTCATCTTTGGCAATAAGAAATAACAAAGGACGGGTGTGACCGTCATCGCTACTGCCATACTCGCGAGAATCGAGACCACGTACGCAATCCCAAGCGGCGTAAACAAACTGCCTTCAATACCAGGCAAAGCGAATAAGGGAACGAACACCAATACGACAATCACGGTTGCATACACAATGCCGCTGCGCACTTCACCAGAAGCACGCGAGATCACCTGCAAAACTGGTATCGGCTGCACTAACAAACTATTTTCTTTGAGGCGACGCAGAACGTTTTCTACGTCCACAACCGCATCATCGACTAACTCACCAATCGCAATCGCCAAGCCACCGAGCGTCATGGTGTTAATCGATAAGTCCAGATAACGGAAGACCAAAATCGTCGCCAACAAAGACAAAGGAATCGCCACCAAAGAAATAATCGTGGTGCGAATATTCAGTAAGAATAAGAACAATAAGATCGCCACCATGATGGCGCCATCACGTAAGGCGTCGTTGACGTTATCCAAAGAATTCTTAATAAAGTCAGCTTGGCGGAACAAAAATTGCGGCTGCTCTACGCCTTGCGGCAAATTCTTACCCAATTCCGCAATCGCACGTTCAACTTCGCGTGTGAGTTTGACGCTATCGGCTGTCGGTTGTTTTTGCACTGACAGAATCACGGCTGGCTTGCCTTTGTAACCGCCATCGCCACGCTTAAATGCAGGGGCAATCGCGACATCCGCGACTTGCTTCAATAAAATCGCCTGCCCTTGTTTCATCGCTACGACGACATTTTGCAAGTCTTCGATGCGACTGGTGCGACCAATTTGACGGATCAGATATTCACGCCCATTGGCTTCGGCGAAACCACCGCTCGTATTTGCGCCAAAATCTTTTAGTGCGGCTTCCACCTTGTCGAGTTCTATGCCCAATGACTGTAACTGCGCAGGCTTAATTTCAACCCGATACTGGCGCACTTCGCCGCCAATCGGCGTCACTTGCGCCACGCCGGGAATATTCAGCAAGCGTGGACGCATCACCCAATCCGCGTACTCACGCACTTGCATTGCCGAGGTGCTAGCTGCCGTGTTGGCATCGACACTAATTGGTAATGCGATCAATAAGATCTCGCCCATAATGGAGGAAATCGGTCCCATCTGCGGCGTGACTCCAGCAGGTAACTGTTCACGCACTAGGCTTAGACGTTCTGCAATCTGCTGACGATTGCGGTAGATATCCGTACCCCAATCGAACTCAACGTAGATAATCGATAGACCCACACCTGATACCGAGCGTACGCGCGTCACGCCGGGCATCCCGTTCATGGTTGACTCTAGAGGAAAGCTGACCAACTGCTCGACTTCTTCCGGTGCCATGCCGCCGGCTTCGGTCATCAAGGTCACCGTTGGTTTATTCAAATCGGGAAAGACGTCGACGGGCATCTGCCGCATACTGATCAAACCGTACACGATCAACAGAAGAGAAGCAGCGAGAACGATCAGCCTTTGGCGCAAGCTGGTGTTAATAATGAATTGGAACATGGGCTGCCTTCTTTACTTCACTTGCGCTAACAAACTCGCACCAGTAGTCACCACGCGTTCGTCATCTTTTAACCCCGAGATGATAGAAACACGTTCGCCATCCAGACTATGCGCCACCACTTTACGCTGTACAAAACGCTCTGCTTCGGTATGTACCCAGACGACCGATTCACCACCAGTCAGTTTAATCACCGAAGAATTCGGCACGGCAAATCCCGTCGTCAAGCGTTTGGTTTGAATAATGACTTTGATCGTCTGTCCGACCGCTACCGCAGTCGATTTACCCGACACGCGAAACAATAGAGGAATCGCCTGCTCACGCATTTGCTGACCACCACCGACAAAGTTGAGTGCTAAGCTGACAGGCGTATTCGCTGCAGCCGATGTCCGCTGTTGATTCCATGTCGCAGTCGCATTCGCAATGTCTGAGGTCAAAATGGGATCGTAGGCCAAGGCTTCCACCATCAAGCGATTCGGATCGATGATTTCGAACAGCGTTTCTTTCGCATCAAATACCTGCCCTGTGACCGCATTGGCTACACTGATAATGCCTGACACAGGCGCAATGAGAGCTTCACTTTTTGACAGACTAGATTCGACTGCAGCTTTACGTTTTTTCAGCGCTTCATAATCAAAACGCGCCGCTTCAACTGTGGCTTTCGGCAAGGCTTCTGCTAGTTGCTCATAGCGTTGAACCTTACGCTCTGCAATCGATAATTGCGAATCGATATCCGCCAGAATTGATTGACTGTTACCACGATCCAAGCTGCTCATCACCGGACGCAAATACGCCAACACTTGGCCTTTCGTCACGCGCTGCCCCAAACTAGGCAAACCCGATGGCCCCGTCTCAAGACGCCCTGGCTGACTCGCCTGCACCCGACCGCCCGCGTTCGGATCAGCCAACACTTTGCCATTGAGTTCTATGGTATTGGGTAATTCGGCTTGCTCAGTGAGAAGCGTGCGCAAAGCCAATTGTCTTTGCACGATCTTTGGAACGAACAAACTACCGTCGGATAAACGCTGAGCGGAAGTCGCATCTAAGATGCTTGGCTTGACGCTTGCGACTGCGCTAGATTTGGTCGCCGGTTTGGCTGGTTTTTTACTATGATCTTCATCGCCATGCGCTTGTGCCAGATTGAATTGCACAAGGAATAAGACTGGGAGAAAAACAGTAGAAAACTTCATTGTCGGTTTCAATAGAGATAGATTTTTCATGACTTATGCTCCCCAGCCTGAACGGCTTTGACGGCGTTTGAACATAACAGTCGCAGAAATCATGACGATCAATAACAAACCTAAAGCAATCCACCACCACGGCATGTGCTCTTCTGGATGATCGTGCGCTTCCTCGCTGAGATCGGGAATTTCTAGACTAGCGGTCATGACGTCACCGATTTCGCCTGCTTGTACCGAAATCGATAAAGGATATTTGCCGACTTTTTCCATCACCCCTTTCGCCAGTTCAATCACATACACACCCGGTGCAGTTTGCTTCGCGATTGCTTTCAAGCCGCCACCGCCCTCAACTTCAATCTGCGCATCCGCTACCTGACTATTGTCGGTAAAACGATCAAGATAAATGATCAGCGAGCGGCCTTGCAAGACGGCGACCAGTTCAAAGTCTTCAGTTTGCGCACTGGCACGCGGCGCCACTTGCGTGGTTGGTGCAGCAGGCGCTGCATGTTCATGGTCGTCATTGCCATGTGCGCTTGCCGTTCCGGCAGTATGCAAACTAAGCAACAATACAATCAGGGTAAAAAGAGACTTCAAAACACACTCCTTGCTGGTGTCGAATGAGGCTAGTGCCATGCTAAAAATAGCCGCCATTATCGCTTTCGCATCACTACAGTTAGCTGACCGCCAGATTACAAATCTGTAATCTACGTGGAGAGAGCTGGTGTTTATTGGGATTTAGTGGAATTTCGCAGGTAAAATTGGCAAAAATCGGAACCGCCAGCAAATGGCACCCTTGGCTCCCATAACAATGCACTCAAAAAACTAAGCCCGACATGAAAATCCTAATCGTTGAAGACGAACAAAAAACTGGCGATTACCTGAAACAAGGTTTGACCGAATTCGGCTTTAGCGTTGATCTCGCGCGCAATGGTTTAGATGGATTGCATTTAGCAAAATCAGGAGAATACGATTTGCTGATTTTGGATGTGATGCTACCCGAACTCAATGGTTGGCAGGTTTTAGAAGCACTACGTCGTCAAGGCTTACAAACACCCGTCTTATTTTTAACTGCAAAAGATCAAGTCGAAGACCGAGTCAAAGGTTTAGAACTCGGTGCCGACGACTATTTGGTCAAACCATTTGCCTTTTCTGAATTAGTCGCGCGCGTCAGAACTTTACTGCGTCGTGGTAAAAATCAAATTGAGTCAACTAACCTGCGGGTTGCTGATCTTGAATTAGATCTACTCAAACATCGCGTTACACGCAATGGACAACGCATAGAACTCACTGCGAAAGAGTTTTCTTTACTCGAACTTTTTATGCGCCGCCAAGGTGAAGTCTTAACGCGCTCACTGATCGCCTCGCAAGTATGGGACATGAATTTCGATAGCGACACCAACGTGATTGAGGTCGCCATGCGTCGCCTGCGTAGCAAAATCGATGACCACTTTGAACCCAAGTTAATTCATACACTACGCGGCATGGGTTATGTGCTTGAAGTGAAAGAAGTCTGATGCCTAGCCTCTCGCAACTCTCGCTCACCGCACGTTTAACACTCTTCTTCACCAGCTTGTCTTGTGTGGTCTTGCTTAGCTTGGGCTGGCTGATTGGCGCGTCGATTGACGAGCATTTTAAAGAACAAGATCATCATGCATTAAGCGGTAAATTAGAACTTGCGCAGCACATTATTGAGCGCGTAAATAGCGAACAAGATGTGCGCAATTTGGCGGATCAGCTCGGTGATGCCTTAGTTGGTCATCATGACTTGGTAATCACGATCTTAGATAATCAAAACAAGGTGATTTTGGCTTCTGAGATGGTGGAATTTCCAGCGCAATACTTGCAACAGGCAAAAACGCAAAGTCGCTCTACCCTGTTTTCTTGGGAAGCGAAAGGTGATCATTACCGTGGTCTGGTGAGTGTATTCAATACCAAAGATAAGCGATATGCGCCCATCACTGTGGCCATCGCAACGGATATCGCGCATCATCAAGAATTCATGGCGAGTTTTCGCAAGACTTTATGGCTATTCGTCTTTGTTGCCGCTTTGTTGACCGGCGTATTAGCCTGGTTTGCTGCGAGTCGTGGCTTACGCCCATTGCGCATCATGCGGGAGCGCGCTGCTAAAGTCACCGCCAGCAAATTGAATCAACGTCTATCGATCGAAGCCGTGCCACCTGAGTTGGCGGATTTGGCGCACAGCTTGAATCAAATGCTAGCAAGACTGGAAGAAGCCTTTCAACGTTTATCAGATTTTTCTTCTGATCTCGCGCATGAACTACGCACCCCAATCAGCAACTTAATGACGCAAACGCAAGTGTCCTTATCGCAAGCCCGCGATGCACAAAGTTATCGCGAAATTTTGGAATCGAACGCGGAAGAATACAGCCGTTTGGCACGCATGATCGCGGATATGTTGTTTCTGGCGAAAGCAGAAAATGGCTTAAGCTTAGTGAATGTTGAACAAGTCGATGTGGTGCGTGAACTCAAGGATTTATTTGAGTTTTATGAGGCACTCGCGGATGAAAGAAAAATCCATTTTGATCTGCAAGTCGATCAATCAAACGATGCAGGATCATTGATACAAGGTGATCGCTTGATGTTACGTCGAGCACTCAGCAACATCTTATCGAATGCTTTGCGCTACACACCTGAAGGCAAAAACATACGGGTACATCTGCAACAACAGTCCGCATATTTGGAAATCAAAATCTGCAATCCCGGCACCACCATTCCTGCGCATCATCTGAGTCGCATCTTTGAACGTTTTTATCGCGCCGATCATGCGCGTCAACATGCCGATGGTGAAGGTTCAGGTTTGGGCTTGGCGATTGTCAAAGCGATTATTGATGGGCATCGTGGGCAGATCACAGCATCTTCCTACAATCAACTCACTTGTTTTACGATTCATCTGCCGCAAGCCAATTAACAAAAAGCGTCTTGCGTATCAACCACAAGGCGCTTCATGTCGTGGCATCAAGCTAGTTTTACTGACTTAGGCGTTTCGCCAACGCATATAAAAATTGCTGGCCTTCATACAAGGATTTCACTGGCAAGCGTTCATTCAAACCATGCGCGTTAGAGCCTTCGGGATAATGAAACATCCCACTAACACCATACGTCCAAATCCCTGCATTGTTCAAAAACCGGCCATCAGTCCCGCCTGGTGACATCGTCGGCACCACCGGAATACCCGGCCACATTTGATTGGTGAGATCGGTCACGGCCTTCATCAATTCCGGATGTAAGGGTTGTGCTGGTGAGGCAGTAGCGACACCAACGGGCGTGATCTTAATTGCACTGTCTGCCAATACCGTTTGCATTATTGCTTGGGTCTGTTCTACCGTTTCACCCGGCAAGATACGGCAATTCACATTCGCTTGTGCGCGTTGTGGCAAAGCGTTAGCGGCGTGTCCAGCATTCACCATCGTGGCGACACAAGTCGTACGCAGACTAGCGTTATAAAATGGCGTGCTCGCACTTAAACGAGCTAAGGCTTCGGTATCGACCGGTTCGCGCAAGATCGCTTTCATATCCGCTGCGAGCTGACCACTTTCCAAAGTCGCCATGGTTTCAAAAAAACCTCGCGTGGTTGGCGTCAGGCGGAACGGAAACTCAAACTTGCCCAGACGCGACAAACCATCGGATAGTTGATAAATCGCATTGTCTTTACGCGGCACCGAACTATGTCCACCGGTGTTCGTCACTTCCAAACTAAAGCTTTGGAATATTTTCTCGCCCGCTTGGATGCCATGTCGCACTGGCTTGCCATGTTTATCTAAACTACCACTGCCGCCCTCATTCAAGGCCAGTTCGGCATCAATCAAATCACGATGATGTTTGAGTAAGTATTCAACACCATTGTGTTTAGCGGGCACTAATTCTTCATCGCAGGTGAGCGCCAAAATCAGGTCGCGGTTGGTCGTCAACCTTTCCTTCTTATAGCGCATCATATTGGCAACGAAGATCGCCGCCATCGCTTTGTCATCCGAGGCACCGCGTGCGTAGAAAAAACCGTCCTCTTCGATCAATTTAAACGGATCGCGTATCCAATCTTCACGCTTTGCTTCTACCACATCAATATGCGCCAACATCAGTAGTGGTTTTTTACTATTAGCTTTATCACTAGACGTTGCTTTCAATCTGGCGATGAGATTCCCTTTTTTGGGCGCATCGGGCGGCACAACGATGTGCATTTCAGCATCGCTATAGCCAGCCTTTTTCAAATGCTTCGCCATCGCTTTGGATGCCGCTGTGCAGCTACCGACAGAATTGGTGGTATTAATTTCGACCAATTCTTGATAAATCGCGCGCAATTGTTTTTGTTCGGGATTTAAGTTCTGCGCGTTGGCAAAGCTTGCGCCGCTACTAAGTGCAATGGCGACCAGTGTGCTGGTGATTTTGATGCGAGATTGAGGCATAGCAGATTCCTAGAAAATAAACGGCGACTGAACAAAAATGTCGTGAATGCAGATGGACTCAGAATGTAACATCATAGTTCCATGCAAAGACGCAATTACCTAGATTAACAACGAACGCCGGCATTTTAGCGAAGATTCCAATCCCGATTTTGGGCACTAAGACGCAAACCAAACCGTCACAATCAAGCCTTGTCCCGCCGCTTCACCAAGTTCCAATCGCGCATCATGGCTACGCACGATACCTTTCACGATCGATAATCCTAAGCCACTCCCAGAAGCACTGGCACCAGGCAAACGGAAGAAGCGCTCAAACACTTTCTCTCGCATCTCTTCAGGAATACCTGGGCCGCTATCACTTACACGCAAGAAAGCACGCCCATCGACGTTACCGCAAGCAAGTTCGATCTGACCGCCTACAGGCGTATAACGCACGGCATTGTCGAGCAAATTGCGTAGCATGATGGCCAACGTATCTGGGTTCATCAAACAAGATGCGGCTTGCAAATTGCATGTGAAATTTAGTTGTTTTCTTTCTGCGAGAAGGGCAAATTCAGGTACCTGTTTGGCTAAAAAATGTTGCAAATCATAAGTCTGCAATGCGGGATCACGCGCATCTTGCGGATCTAGTCTTGATAAAGTCATGAGCTGTCCGACCAAACGCGTAGCCCTATCAACACTAATGAGCAAACCCGCGGCGGCCTCGTCGCGTTCCGGATCATTTCGAGCGCGTTGGATCACTTGCAAATTCGCTTTAATCGCAGCCAGTGGCGTCCGCAATTCATGCGAGGCATTGGCAGTAAATCGCTGTTCCTGCTCCATCGCATGACTCACACGTTCAAACAAATGATTTAAAGCAGTGAGCAATGAATGCAATTCCACCGGCGCACCAGCCAGATCGACTTTTTCTAAATCATTTGGTGTACGTTGACTGACTTGATCTGCAGAATGTTGTAAAACGCGGAACAAGCGATTGATCATCCACCATATTGCGCCCGCCATCAGCGGCAACACCAAGACAGCAAAGAGTAACAATTTATAAGCGAATCGTCCGCTGATATCTTTACGGTGGCTGATCGGCTCGGCAATTTGAATTTGCAAACGATGCGGTGCATTCCAGATCGAGTAAGTACGCCACGGTTGTCCGTTCAATTGCGTCCAGCCAAAGCCGCTAGTCGTATCGGTGGTGAGTGGCGTTTCTGGCGCTGCATTATTTCGATACAGCAGGCGTTTTTGTGTATCCCAAATTTGAAATAGCAAATACTGACTGTGTTTTTCGACGTTCGACTCAGTCAAGGTATGCGCAGTGGATGCCAAACTCTCTTCAGCTTCATGATCTGCCAACGTCAATAACAGATGCGCGGTTTCAGCCAACGATTGATCGAACAATTCTTGGCTTTCTTGATCAGCTTCGATATACACCACGATGCCACTAAAGCCCCAGATAGACACCGTGATCGCCAATACAATCGCCAAGATCGAGCGACGTAGCGACCAGCCGTGGCCTTCTTTCATCGCCAAATTCTTTAGTTCAATCTTTTTTAAATCCATGTTTGTTTCACCCAATGTGACAACGTCACTTAGGCAACTCTGTCGCAATTTATTCTTTATCAATCACATAACCAACAGCATGCGAAGTACGAATCAGCTCTTTGCCCAACTTCTTACGCAAATGGTGGATATGCACTTGTATGGTATTGCTTTCGATTTCATCACCCCAGCTATACAGCGCTTGCTCAAGCTGATCTTTGCTAATAATTTGTCCGATGTGTTCAAACAAAATCTGCAGAATATTGAACTCGCGCGTCGTCAAGCTAATCGATTCACCATGCAATTTGACTTGTCTGGCGGCAGTATCAATTTCAACACCTCGATGGCTCAATACTTCACGGCTACGGCCAGCCAAACGACGCCGGACTGAGCGGATTCTGGCGGCAAGCTCATCTAAATCGTATGGCTTAACGATGAAATCATCCGCACCACTGTCTAGACCCATGATGCGATCAGGCACTTGATCTCTGGCGGTCAAAATCAAAATTGACTCATCAAAACCCGATGCACGTAATTTTTTAAGCAAAGACATGCCGTCCTGTCGCGGCAATCCCAAATCGAGGAGCAAACATTGATACTGATGCAGTCTGATCGAGATTTCAGCATCCTCTGCTGATTGCACCCAATCGACCGCATAGCCCGATTGATCCAAACCCAACTGGGTGGCGCGTCCTAATTGTGGATCATCTTCTACCAACAAAATACGCATGCTCTTCCTTAATATTATTTTGCCAACGATGCATCTTCCAAATACACATTTTTCCGGCTACAGCTCACTGAGTATTTGTCGATTAACAACAACGTACTGTTAAATTCACTTTTCTTAAATAATAAGCCTGACATGTTAAGGAGTTCTTAAGAACCAACAACTAGAATGGTTTCATCCTTTCCTCAATGAGACTATTATGCTTACTTTAATTCATCAAGAAAAACAATTTAGCAAGCTTCTACTCCTCAGCACACTTGGGTTCTTTGGTCTGGTACCAAACAGTGATGCGCAGACCAATGCGCAGATTCATATAAGCCAGCAGCAAATCACTCGCTCAGGAATTCGGATTGAAGCGGCAGTACCAGCCACGAACGGTGGCTTGGCCGCGAATGCGAACCTCGCAGACAAAGGATTGCGATTGTCAGGCACGGTTGTGGCCGCGACCTCTGCAACTCAGCTACTTAGCGCGGTCGTGAGCGGTGTGATTCAAACTATTCATGTCAATCCCTTGCAGGAAGTCAAAGCAGGAACGCCAATTGCGACTATCTTTAGCCAACAATTGATGGAAATGCAAAGAGAATATTTGCAATTAGCAACGCAAGCACAATTGGCACAAGATAAGGTGAATCGCGATGAGAACTTATTTAAAGAAGGCATTGTGTCACAGAGCCGACTTCAAGAAAGCCGCGCGCAAGCGATGCAAACGGAAGTTGCTGCGAGCGAGCGTCGCCAGAGTTTAAAGGCGGCAGGACTAAGTGATAACGCCTTAAAGCAATTGCTCAAAACCAGAAGTTTAATAACGACTACCGCGATTTATGCCAAATCAAAAGGGACAGTGCTGGATTTTCAGGCTCAGCTTGGACAACGAATCGAAGCCGGCATGCCGATCGCCAAACTCAGTGGCGATGCGCCATTTTGGATAGAATTCCAAGCTTCCAAAATTCAAGCGGTACAAATTCGTGTCGGTGACATGTTGCAAATCAAAGACTGCGGCAACGCTAAAGTCATGGCGATTTCACCGCAAATTGATGCAGGCAATCAGAGCATTATTATTCGTGCACAAGAAGTCAATCAGGCGAAACAAGCCTCATGCTTGCGCCTGAACCAATTTGTCGAAGCTAGCCATATTGGTCATCAGGCAGTCAAAAACAGTTATGGTGTGCCAGCGAATGCCTTGGTACGTAGTGGCAATCAGCAATATGTGTTTTTAAAAAACAATCAGGGTTTTGAGGCACTCGAAGTCAAAGTCGTTTCAGGCTCACCCGATAAAATTTGGCTGACAGGTAATTTCGGCAGCAATCCACAAATCGCGACGCAAGGTTTAGTCGTACTCAAAGGCGCATGGCTGGGGTTAGGTGCGGAAGGAGAAGATGCGCCAACACCTGCACCTGCTCCGGCCACCAAAGCAGCGAACAAGGGCGGCAATCAGAATGCAGCTCAGAACGCAACTCAGAACGCAGCTTCAGCAAGTGAGAAGAAATAATGTTAGCGCGCCTTATCGCCTTTTCCTTAGCTCAACGACTATTGGTTCTCGTTATTACGGTAGTCTTGATTGCGGCTGGCTTTCAAGCTTTTCATAATCTCCCCATCGACGCCTTTCCCGACGTATCGAGTACACAGGTAAAACTCATCATGAAGGCGCCTGGCATGACGCCGGAAGAAGTAGAAACGCGTATCGTCGCCCCGATAGAACAAGAACTACTCGGCATTCCGCACCAAGTGATTTTGCGCTCGCAATCCAAATATGCGCTGGCCGATATCACCTTGGATTTTGAAGATGGCACCGACGTCTATTGGGCGCGCCAGCAAGTCAATGAGCGCTTAAATGGTGTACTGAAAGATTTACCAGCTTCGGTCAGTGGCGGTCTGGCACCAATCACCACTCCGCTAGGCGAAATCTTCATGTTCACCATCGAAGGTCCATTGTCCTTGATGGAAAAACGCACCTTACTTGATTGGACAGTACGCCCGCAGCTACGCAACATTCCGGGCGTGGCAGACGTCAATACTTTAGGCGGTCTAGTCAAAAGCTTCGAAGTCATTCCCGATCCAGTTGCCTTAGCGGCGCGCAAGGTGTCTCTGCAACAATTACAAGATGCGCTCGAGAGTAATAATCGCAATGATGGTGCAGGTCGTTTGAATAGCGGCGAAGAATCCTTGCTAGTACGCAGTGACGGTAGCATTCGCAGCATCGACGATGTGCGTGCGATTACGATTGATCAACGCGGTGGTGTTGCGGTAAGAATTGGTGATGTCGCGACGGTGACGATCGGTCAATTAACCCGCTACGGCAGTGTGACGAAAGACGGCAAAAGTGAAGCGGTTCAAGGTTTGATTTTGGGAATGCGTGGCGCCAATGCACAAAAGGTAGTTGAACAAGTTAACCAACGTCTCAAACTCATAGAAAAAACGCTGCCACAAGGTACGACTATCAAGCCCTTCTATGATCGTGGTAACTTAGTTGAACGCGCAGTGAATACTGTCACCAAAGCATTAGCCGAAGCGACGATCTTAGTGGTGATCTTGCTTTATCTATTTTTGGGGAATGTGCGTTCCGCCTTAGTTGTTGCGTGCATCCTGCCACTCGCCGCGCTCGGCACCTTTTTATTGATGCGACAATTTGGACTTAGCGCCAACTTAATGTCATTGGGTGGTCTCGCCATCGCGATTGGTATGTTAGTTGACGCCGCTGTGGTCGTGGTGGAAAACATTGAGGCACATAGCGCTGATAAAGAGCGCCCCAATTTTTCTAAACTGCATATTATTTATCGTGCCGTACGCGAGGTCGCTGTGCCAGTAACTGCTGGTATGGTGGTCATCATGATCGTATTCTTACCGCTATTATCGCTACAAGGTTTAGAAGGCAAGTTGTTTGCGCCAGTGGCGATGACGATCACTTTTGCGATCGCTGCATCTTTAATTTTATCGCTCACGGTAATCCCGGTCTTAGCGTCTTTCATGATGGGGCAAGCACATCATGAACCACCATGGTTAGTACGTAAGCTAGAAGCAATGTATAAAAAATTACTGACGCTAGCGCTGCAAAACACGAAAAAAGTCATGCTGGCATCGGTGGTCGCTTTAATCGTCACCGCCGCTTTATTCCCCTTCATCGGCAAGTCTTTCATGCCGAGTTTGGATGAAGGCGACATCATTATGCAGATTGAAAAGCTCCCTTCGGTAAATTTGGATGAATCCACAAAACTCGACATGGCAATTCAAAAGCGGATCTTGGAAACCGTACCTGATGTGCTCAATGTGATTGCTCGCGTTGGTTCTGATGAATTGGGTTTGGATCCAATGGGTCTGAATGAGACCGATACCTTCTTGGTGTTGAAACCCCATGCTGAATGGAAAAGCAAAAGCAAAGAAGCCTTAATCGATCAATTACGCGCCGTCACGTCAGAATTTCCTGGTGTCAATTTCAGCTTCACACAGCCTATCGAAATGCGCACCTCAGAAATGTTATCTGGTGTGCGTGGCGATCTGGCGATTAAGATTTATGGCAGCAATAACCAGACACTGGCGAAACTTGCAGACAGCGTCGTTAAAACGGTGGAAGGCATACAAGGTAGTGAAGACGTTCTAACGATCAAAAATAGTGGCGTGCAATATTTACAGGTCGATATCAACCAAGAGGCTGCTGGTCGACTTGGTTTAAGCGTTGACCAGATTCAGCACGATTTACGCACCATGGTTGAGGGACGCCAATCTGGCATCGTGATTGAAGATGGTCGTCGTATTCCTTTGTTGCTGCGTGGTAGCTCGTATTTGCAGATGTCGGCCGATCTATTTCAACAAATCCGCCTGCCCATCGCAGACGGTACTTCGGTCGCCTTAAGTCAAGTCGCCGAACTAAAAATGGTTGATGGACCAGTCAAAATTGAACGCGAAAACTCCTCACGCGTGGTGGTAGTACGTGCAAACGTCCGCGGTCGTGATTTGGTTGGTTTTGTTGACGAAGCCAAAGCCAAAGTCGCTGCGCAGATCAAATTGCCGGAAGGATATCGCCTTTCTTGGGGTGGTCAATTTGAGAATCAGCAACGTGCGGCAGCGCGTCTTGGTGTGGTTGTACCGATTGCCCTGTCTTTGATTTTCTTCTTACTATTCGCCACACTCGGTACCGTCCGTCAATCCGTCTTGGTGTTTGTGAACATTCCATTCGCGATGTTAGGTGGCGTGATTGCATTGGCAGTGACCGGCGAATATTTATCAGTACCGGCATCGGTCGGCTTTATCGCACTCATGGGTATTGCGGTCTTGAATGGCTTGGTGATGATTACCTATTTCAACCAATTAGTCGCGCGTGGTGTACCGATTGATGAGGTGGTATCAGAAGGTGCTTTACGCCGCTTCCGGCCGGTCATGATGACTGCCAGCATCACCGCTTTCGGTTTAATTCCTTTATTACTCGCAACCGGACCAGGTTCAGAAATTCAACGACCACTTGCAATTGTTGTCATCGGTGGCTTGTTATCGGCGACTAGTTTGACACTCATCTTGTTGCCTATTTTGTTTAAACGCTTTGGTATTGCTCCACCAGAATCAGCGCGCGCGAGTGCCAATACCAATGCCAATACCAACACAGAATCAACGTCAGGTGATCAGCATGACTAATACTTCTACGCATCACAATATGGACAGTATGTTAACGCTAGCGATTCCGCTCAGTCTTACCGAAGAAATCTGTGATTTTCTTTTACTCAATCCGCAATGGGCTAGCGGCTTTTCAATTATCGATGCACAAGGTATGGGGCAAGGTGCGGCGCTCCTTACTGCGATTGAAAAAGTGCAAGGCCGTAGCAAGCGCAAACTCATCATGGTGGTTGGCGAACAAACACAATTAATGCAATTAGTCACAGCGCTAGGTGAAAAAATTAAGAATAGCGATGTCGCCTATTGGGTCACGCCAGTCAATAGTTTTGGGAGATTTTGATGTTCAACATAAAAGTAAAATCAGTGGCTCGTGTGTGCTTGGTCGCGACTGGACTGCTGGCTCTCCCCGTTCTAGCAAATGACGATCCACTATCCATATTGCCGCCTGACGCCATGGTCAGAAAGACTTTTGAAAAGATACCGCAACTTCGTGCTGGCAATATGGGAATCAATCTAGCAGGGAGTCAGAAATCACGACTAGAAGCCGGTCACTATGAGTGGACCGCAAGAGTCGGTATCAGTCGTCGCACCGACCAATTCGGTGAACGTTTTCGTGAGCAAGAATTTGCCTTAGAACGCCCTATCCGTTGGTTTGGCAAAGCGGATAAAGATCGCGCCATCGGCGATAAAGGGATTGAGATAGCAAAAGCCAGTTATGCCGATCAATGGCATGAGACCAGTCGTGCTTTACTGAAGGATTGGTTTGAAGTTATTCGTGAAAATTTCACACAACAACAATTGCGCCAACAACTTGAAATTGCGGAACAACTCAACGCGATTGCCATTAAACGCGTCAAGGCTGGGGATGCGGCGAAGTTTGAGCAGCTGTTTGCAGAAACCGAGCTACAACGCGTGCGAGCCTTGTTACAACAAACAGAGCAACGCGTCGAACTGGCAATACAAGCATTGCAAGCAAACTATCCAGGCTTGATTGTTCCAGTTACGTCATCACTTCCGCAACCAATTAATCTGAATGAGCAAGATGCAAAAAGCACAGAGCATTGGTTGGACAAAATTATGGAAGACAATCATGAACTTGAGCTTGCTCAAGCTGAAGCAGAATTTGTGGGATTGCAGGCAGCGCGGATTGATCAAGACAAAATGCCCGACCCAAGTTTAGGCATACGTTCAAGTCGAGAGCGTGATGGCCAAGAACGGGTTCTTGGTTTTACTATTTCTATGCCATTTCCTGGTGCGGCACGAAGCAGTGAGCGCAGCGCAGCATCGACAAAGGCGCAAATCGCCAACGAGAAATTGCAGCAAGTACAAACCAAGGTAAAGCTGATGGCAAGACAATCGATTACCGATAGTCAACGTACTTACACCACATGGAAAACCTTGGAAAGCTTGCACCAGCAAAGCCTGCAACAAGCCAATCTCATGCAGACTGCGTATCGACTTGGTGAAGTCGGTATCACAGATGCACTCAACACCAGAAAAATGGCGCTCGATGCAGCGATTGCTGCAGATACCGCACAAATCGACGCACTGGCCGCCTATGCCCGTCTGCATTTAGATGCGCATTTAATTTGGGCTTTAGATTAAATCGCGCTTGATCGTCATCCAATACGAAAATGCTCCAAGAATTTTAATCCATTCTTGGAGCATTTTTTATTTTCATTCGCTGACTTGACTGTTTTAAGTTGCTACCCGCCTTCGTCAAACTATCAAGCTAATTCATCACTTTGGACCATGCATTTCATGCATTCGCAGTATTTGCAGAGTTCAATGCAGCTTGTGCAGATTGCATAATCTCTTTACGGAACTGGAAGTGCATCCATACTAAAGATACGCACACTGTGCCATACAAAAGCATGAAGCAAGAGCTACGCACGCCAGTTAAATCGACCATCGCACCAAACATAATCGGCAAGACAAAGCCACCAAGACCACCAGCCAAACCCACCACGCCCGATACCGCACCGATATTGTGGGTGTACTCATCTGAGATAAATTTGAACACGGATGCTTTACCGACCGCCATCGCAATACCAACAACAAATAACAAACTAGTGAAAATGATGGGCGTCAACGCGATGTTAAATACCTGTGGTCCCGTCACTGTTTTGATCGTGAATTCAGTCTGAGGATAAGACAACAAGAAGAACGACACCCAGCATACCCACATCACCCACCAAGTTACTTTGTACGCACCATATTTATCCGATAACCAACCACCAAAAGCACGCAATACGCCACCCGGCAAAGAGAAGCAGGCAGCCAGCAAAGCAGCGTCCTTCATATCAAAATCGTATTCAGTCACATAGTATTTCACCATCCACAAACTCAAACCAACGTATCCACCAAACACTACGGAATAATACTGACAATACCGCCAAACTTTAGGATCTTTGAGCATCTTCAATTGTTCCGCGAAACTCGCGGTGGATTTCACATTGTGACTAGGATCGGTAGACGAAAACGCCCAGAAAATCAGCGCTGCAGCCAACATCATCACAGCGTATACCTTCGGCACCATCACCCAACCAGCGGACGCAATAATCGCTGGTGCAATAAATTTATTCACTGCAGCACCCGAGTTACCAGCACCAAAGATACCCATCGCTAAGCCCTGACGGTCTTTTTTAAACCAGCGCGCGACATACGGCGTACCGACTGAGAAAGAACCACCAGCCAATCCAACGAAAAGGCCTAAAACCAAAAAGTGCCAATACGCTGTTGCGTAACTGATCAGATAAATTGGAATCACGGTACTGATCATCAGCAGAAATAAGACGATGCGACCACCGAATCGATCGGTCCAAATACCTAGCGGTACGCGGATTAAAGAGCCGGTCAAGACCGGCATCGCGGTGAGCAAGCCAAATTGGGTTTCGTTCAATCCCAAAGACTTTTTAATTGGGATTCCGATGACACCAAACATCATCCAAATCGTGAAGCAGATGGTGAAAGCCAGTGTACTGGCGCCCAGTACCGAATTGGCTTTGCCAGAACTATTTACCTGCGTAGTCATTATTTACTCCCTTAACTATTATCAGTGCTGTCAGCTTAGGGGAGTTTCACCAAATGAGAAATTCGTCTGAAGTAGGTAAAGGACTAGGCTGTTCAGGCTAGGGATACGCCAAAAGAACTAGGCTAGATTTTTATACAGACACTAAGAGTGTTAAACTATCGCCTGCGAAACAGTTCTTCATAAGAAAATCACAATGAATCAAAACCTCAGCATCGACGAATATGATGCATTAGAACAAATCACTAAATTACCAAGAGGCGCGCGCCCTAATGCCTGCATCTCACGTAATTCCAAACGTTTAGTCGGTATCAAATTAATTGCGCATAAGCGTGATGGTAGTTTTGAGTTAACCGACAATGGGAAACAAGTTTTATTTATCAAACAATGTATTGATGGATTGCGTGCCATTGCAGCGAATCCCGATTTTATCTTGAGTGGTCCAGTCGCGACTTTCTTAGGTAAAAAAGCGCATATTGAAGTGGATGCCACGAGCGGCAAAAATGTGATTACCGCGCGAGGCTTAGAATGTTTGGCGGATATTGAAGCGACCAACGCCTCTTCGAAAAAATACTAAGTTTGGCTCTTTGAGTTTTGGCGCTGACTCAACAGGTAAGCGCCAAGCATCGCCACTACGGCAAACGCAGCCCACAGCCAATTCCCAAAACGGATATACGGCGTCAACCCACGCATCCCTTGCACTTGTCCTGTCAAGGTACCGCGCGTCAATGTATCCAAGCGCGCCACGACTTGACCGCGCGCATCGATGATCGCTGTTGCGCCGGTATTCGTCGAACGCAACATAGGACGACCAGTTTCCAAACTACGCATTTGTGAAATTTGCAGATGCTGAGGAATGGCAATCGAATCGCCATACCAAGCAAGATTCGACACATTCAATAAAATATTTGCGGCGCCCTGTTTGGTCTCAGCTTGCGCGCGTAATTGTTGGGCGATCTCTTCGCCGAACAAATCTTCATAACAAATATTTGGCATGACCCATTGATCTTTGACCGCCATCGCGGCTTGTACTACGCCCGGGTTTTGATACTCGCCCAGCGGAATATGCATCATATCGACGAACCAACGAAAACCGAACGGGACGTATTCACCAAATGGCACCAAATGATGCTTATCATATCGATAGGGATCACCTCCCAAACCAATCACACTGTTCGAGTATCGATAATTGCCATCATCACTCACCACACCAAGCATCAAACGACTATCCGTTTGTCTGGCAAAATCTTGTAGTCGCGGCAAATAATTAGGCGGCAACTCGGTCACAAAAATAGGTAAAGCTGTCTCAGGTATCGCGATCAAATCTGCGGACTTCTCTGTGATTAAATCCGCATACATACGTAAAGTTTCGTCCAGAAAACTCGGCGTAAACTTAATGCCTTGATCGATATTCCCTTGCGCCAAACGGACACTAATCGGCTTACCATTCGCCTCAGTCCACGCAATTTGGCGCAATGCAAAGCCACCGCTTAACACCACCAAGAAACCAATACTAGCAACTAGACGCAAAGACTTATGCAGGATAATCAGAGCAATGCAAGCAGACGCCAACATCGCCACGCCACCTAGACCATAGACACCAAATACTGGCGCATAGCCTGCCAGCGGACTCACATTGTGCGCATAGCCAATCGACACCCAAGGAAAGCCCGTAAATAAATGTCCACGTAAGAATTCGCTTGCGGCCCAAGCGACCGGAAACAAAATCAAGGCGCTGAGGGCATCGTTGGTCTTCCACTTCTTACGAAGAAATTGAACGGCGACAAAACAGAATGCTGGGAAAATCGCCATGAAGGCTGCCAATAGCATGAGCGCAATGACACTCAAAGCGAAGGGCATGCCACCGTAGCGCGACATCGCCACTACCAACCAACAAACACCCAAAACAAAGGTACCAAAGCCGTAACTTAAGCCGAGAACAGCGGTCTGTTTCTTACTCCACTCAGGGTGCGATATCAGCATCGATATCACTATTGCAGCACTGAATAATTGTATTGGCCAAATGAAAAAAGGGGCGAATGAAAGAACATTCAAAGCCCCTAATAGCAATGCCACGAGACTAGCCCGTGGCAACGAGAGTTTTTGCAACCAAGAATTTACAACGATCATGCCAGCTCAGTCTTCCGCGCTATAACTAGCACTGCGCTTTTCAACCAAGACAATTTGCACTTGGCGCGCGTCAGCTCGCAAGACTTCAAAATACAATTGGCCGATATTGAATTCATCGCCTTTGTGCGGCACGCGTTGCAAATGATTCGTGATGAAGCCACCAACGGTATCGGCATCTGCATCGGTAAATTCAGTACCAATAACTTCATTGAATTGCTCAATTTCCGTTAAGCCTTTTACACGCCAGCGTTTGCCATTACCCTGATTTTCTAGGACGATGATGTTATCTTCCTCTTCGTCAAAGTCATATTCATCTTCGATGTCGCCGACGATTTGTTCTAACACGTCTTCAATCGTAATCAATCCAGCAACCGCACCATATTCATCGACCACCATCGCCATGTGATTACGATTTGCACGGAAATCACGCAACAAAATATTCAAACGTTTTGATTCAGGAATATAGACAACTGGGCGTAGCATCTTGAGTACATCGAAGCTCTCCTCCGCATAGTAACGCAGCAGATCTTTCGCCAACAAAATACCAACGACTTTATCACGGTCGCCATCGACTGCTGGAAAACGCGAGTGTGCTGTTTCCAGCACTTCTGGTATCCATTCAGCTATCGGCTTGGAAACATCCACCACATCCATTTGCGAACGCGGCACCATGATGTCACGGGCAGATAAATCGGAGACTTGAAAAACCCCTTCGATCATTGCCAAGGCATCGGCATCGATCAAATTACGTTCTTGCGCGTCGTGCAGGACTTCTAACAGCTCTTCGCGGTTTTCGGGTTCAGGAGAAATTAAGGCGGTCAATCGTTCAAACAATGACCTGTGTGGTTTAAGGTCAGATGGTCTGACCTTACTAGAGTGCTCTTGCATAATGGGCTTAACGCCGTTGTTTCAATCCTACAGGATACAACATCTGCGCGGTTTTCCCAAATTTTGGCCGCATTTTCTCAGGAAAACCACGTCTCAAGTTCAAGAATCTGGCTATACAAAAAGGAACTTATCCATAAAACATAAATACAATTCAAACACTTAGCACGACTATTTCACCTAAAACAGTCAAATTCTTTATACTGCCAATTTCTGTACGCAATCCTCAATAACATGCATCAATTCTTCCAAGAATATCCGCTTGAGAGTTTTTTCATCTCCTACTACCTCATTCTGAATCTAATCTGCTTCTGGCTATATGGCTGGGACAAGGCAGCGGCACGTACAAAAAAACCCCGCATCGCAGAGAAAACCTTGCATGGCTACACATTCGCTGGTGGTGCTATTGGTGCCTTAGTTGCACAGTCTTTTTTCCGACACAAGACACAGAAAGCATTTTTCAAATGGTTTAGCTGGTTTTGTTTTGGCTTGCATGTTGCACTACTTTTCTTGCTCTTCGGTTCCACAGGAATTTTCAGTGATTGAAAAAGCTAAAACTGAGACTTTCAAGGCGCACATGCTTCACGGTTCCTCGGCATTGAGCGCCTTTCGAAGACGAATGCATCGAATCTAATAGCGCAACAAAGTGTACGAAGGACTGGCATTTTTGTTCAGTGTCACGATGATTAGACGATCATATTCATCATCCGCAACTGGTTTCACATCGGTGATCCCCATACCTTTCAAAATATCGAGCAAGGTGTTTGAGTGTCCGACCACCAAAGTATTCACATCTGCCGCCAACAGAGTTTTTCCAAAACTCGCAGATTCTTTCGCGGCATACTGTGTGACCGACAATTGACGCACATCCGCTAAAGGTGCCGCCGTCATCTGCGTGCGCTGAAATTCGGTCGCATAAACACGTTTGATATCCGCATCACGCAAATGCAGCGCCAAATTGATTGCACGCTGCTTGCCCTTCAAACTTAAAAGTGGATCTCGACTTTCGTCAACTTTCTCAGCGTGACGCACAATCACGATGGTTTGCGACCAAGCTACCGCACTTATCTGAAAGGCCAAGATCAATAGGAATGCGCGTAAGATATTTTTCATTTCTTTCTCTTTTCAAGGATTTTCAACTGTCGATTAGCCGTCATAAAAGACACTTCATGAGATTATAAACAGCTCACGTACATCAAACACAAAAAATTACATAACAATAAAAAATTATCGATAAACGATAATTTTTAATTGCTTTTCATATTTTTACTTCATACAATACGCACATCGAGAAACCAATTCAGGAGCGATGTATGAACTTAGAACGCAACAAACGTATTGCTGCATTTCGCAAAATTAGTGGATATTTGCTTTGGTTATTTACGCCATTACTTACCCTTGCGTATTTAGGCGGCATTGCTGGCCTCCTTGCTCTAATCTCTGTAGACTCTGGCAACATTGACCTTCAACAAAGCATTATTAAATTGATAGACGATCCCAATCAACTTGGCGAGTTCTTCAAGCCAGGAATCACTTTAACTGCAAGGATTTTTCTGCTTATTTTTCTAGGGCTATTCCTCGCTCCTTTAATCTACATCCTTACCCATGTTCAAAATTTAGTTCAATGTTTCCACTCAGGTGATGTTTTCAATGCGCGCGCACTTAACCATGCTCGCAAGGCATATCGCGTGAATTTTTACTTCTCATGGATCGCCATACTCGTCCATTTCCTTGCAATTTGTTTTGTCGCATCTCAACTCGATAATGGCAATGGCGAGCGTTTTTTGAATTGGTGTTACTTGTCTGGAATCACGCTAATCGATCTCGGTTTCTATAGCCTGATCCTATGGGCCCTGGAAATCGGCACCGATCTCAACGAAGAAGCCGAACTCACCATTTAAGGAAACTGCATGCCTATCATTGTGAACTTAGATGTGGTGTTAGCACAGCGCAAAATGCGTCTGAACACTTTGGCGGAATTAGTCGATATCACACCACAAAATTTATCGGTGCTCAAATCAGGACGTGCGAAGGCGATACGCTTTGATACGCTGGAAAAAATTTGTCAGGTATTGCAGTGTCAGCCAGGCGATATTTTGGCCTTTGACGGCAAGGTATCCGAGGCACAGAACACAACTAACGATGTAGAAAATGCTGGGTAATTTCTGAAGTTCCAACACGGCCACTTGAACATAACCGACAAAGGAAACAAACGATGATGAATTTACAGAAAACAGCTGGCATTGCAGCACTATGTGAAGCCTTAATTTATATCACCACATTTGTACTTTACGGTACCGTACTAGCGGCGCCGAGCGGACTTGATACTGCGCAAAAATTGACATTTTTAGCGGGGAAACAAAGCTTACTTTTCTTCAGTAATCTACTTGCTTATGTCATCTTTGGCATACTGCTAGCAGTCTTAGTATTGGCACTACATGAACGATTAAAAAGTACTGCGGCCACACTCACGCAACTCGCCTCAATCTTTGGCGTTTTGTGGGCTGGTCTGGTCATCGCTAGTGGAATGCTGGCGAACATCGGTTTAGATGCAGTTCTCAAATTGAGTCTCACAGAACCAGGGCAAACGCGTGCGCTGTGGCTTAGTGTTACCACGATAACGGGCGCTTTGGGCGGCGGTAATGAAATTGTTGGGGGGCTGTGGGTTTTGCTGATTAGCTGCGCAGGACTGAAAGCTAAGGTGCTACCGACAACATTGCACTATCTTGGCATTGTTGTTGGTGTCGCAGGCATCGCAACATGCTACCCTGCTGATGGGCTCACAGAAATATTTGGTCTTAGCCAAATCATCTGGTTTAGCTATCTTGGCTTTGCATTACTGCGGCAACGCCAAGATTAATGGATTAAGCGAGTTCGAATTTCGAAACGAAAAATCAAGACTCTACGTAAGGATTGGCTAGACCCAAACCCGCCAGAATCTCGACTTCCAAAGCTTCCATTTCTTCGGCTTCTTCATCTGTTTCGTGATCATAGCCTTGTGCATGTAAGACACCGTGTACAACTAAATGTTGAGCATGTTCGAGCACGGTTTTCTTTTGTTCTTTGGCTTCTTTTTCAAGCACATCGGTGCACAAAATGATATCGGCTTGCGTGACTTCAGCATCACTATCTTCGGTGTAGGCAAAGGTCAACACATTGGTCGCGTAATCTTTGCCGCGATAATCACGATTGAGTTCTTGTCCTTCTTCAGCGTCGACGATGCGCAGCGTCAATTCTGCTGGGAAGAACAAAGCCGCTTGTATGGTTTTGCGCAATAAAGGACGGGTTAATACGTCTTTCAAGCGCTCGTCGACGTATTGAACGGATAGTGTTAATTTAGGTTTAGGACTAGTTGCCATGATTATTTACATTATCTACGTCGAGGTTTATTCATTGCAGTTGCGTGCTTCAGATTGACGATCTCCGCATCTTGCTGGTCTTGATGTTGCGTCGCTTCTTCATAGGCATCAACAATACGACCAACCAAAGGATGTCGCACTACGTCAACACTAGTAAATTGGTTAAAGGCGATACCGCGTACATTGCGTAAAACTTGGCACGCATCGACTAAACCACTCTTTTGATGGCGCTGTAAATCAATCTGCGTCACGTCGCCAGTAATCACGGCCTTGCTACCAAAACCGATGCGCGTTAAGAACATCTTCATTTGCTCAGGCGTGGTGTTTTGCGCCTCATCCAAAATAATGAAAGAATGATTTAAAGTGCGGCCACGCATGTAAGCCAAAGGGGCGATTTCGATCACCTGTTTTTCAAACATTTTTTGGGTGCGATCAAATCCTAACAAATCGTATAACGCATCATACAAAGGGCGTAAATAAGGATCGACTTTTTGCGCTAAATCACCAGGCAAGAAACCTAAGCGCTCACCGGCTTCCACTGCTGGACGCGTCAATACGATACGCTTTACCGCATCACGCTCTAAGGCATCGACGGCACAAGCGACTGCTAAGTATGTCTTACCAGTTCCCGCTGGACCTATACCGAAACTAATATCATGTTCGAGGATAGATTTGATATAGGTATTTTGATGTGGCGTGCGACCGCGTAAATCACTGCGGCGAGTTTTGAGGATGGGACTTTCTATAGCTTCTTCAACCTCGACCGGTGCGATTTCTTTGACTTTACTTTTTGCTGAAGTCACCGTCTTCGTCGTCGCTTTTGTAGTACGGCGTTTTGTAGTCGATACGTCTTCGACATCTGCTTCCGGTTCAAACGCAGTCTCTGCCGTTTTTTTCAAACTGCTCGCTGCCCGTTGCTCAACCAAGGCTAACTGAACTTCATCAATAGTGATGATTTTCTTCGCTTGCGCATAAAATTTTTCGAGTAACTCCAGACCTTTTTCCGCATTGTTTCCGCTGACGATAAATTTCTCACCACGGCGAAAAATACTCAGATCCAAAGCCGCAGAAATTTGTCGCAGGTTTTCATCCAAAGGGCCGCACAAATGCGCAAGCCGCAAATTATCCAACGGCTGCGGAACAAAATATAAAACTGGAACTGGCGTTTTCGTTTTCAAAATTTTTTATTTCCTAAAATAAATCTAGGTCGAAATTAAAACCCCTCAACGCAGAGACGCCGAGGCACAGAGGAACGCAGAGAAAACCATAAGATCGTAGGGCGGGTGCAACCCACCCTACTTTTATACCTAAGCAAAATTAGTCGACCAACTCACCGCGTAAAGAATAATTATAAGACTCCGTAACGCGTGTGTTCACCAAAGTACCGATCAACTCTTTACCGCCTGGGAAATTCACTACGCGATTATTCTCGGTACGACCTTGCAACTCATTTGGGTCTTTGACCGATGGGCCTTCAACTAAAATACGCTGTATCGTACCTATCATCGCATTGCTATATTTTTTGGTATTCGCATCAATCACTGACTGCAAAAACTGCAGGCGTTTGAGCTTTAACGGTGCAGGTGTAGTGTCTTCCAAACTCGCCGCTGGTGTACCGGGACGAGCGCTAAAGATAAAGCTGAAGCTATTATCAAATTCCACATCGTTAATCAACTTCATCAGCGCATCAAAATCTTCATCCGTTTCACCTGGGAAGCCGACAATAAAATCGGAGGAAATATGTATATTCGGGCGCACTGCACGCAATTTCCGGATTACCGATTTGTATTCTAATGAAGTGTATCCACGCTTCATCGCCGCCAGAATACGGTCTGAGCCATGTTGCGCCGGCAAATACACGTGATCAACTATCTTAGGAATTTTTGCATAGGCATCAATCAAACGCTGATTAAATTCTTTAGGATGACTAGTCACAAAACGAATACGTTCTATTTGCGGGAATTCTGCAATGAATTCAAGAAGCAACGCGAAGTCAGCGATCTCGCCATCTTCCATGACGCCGCGATAAGCGTTGACGTTTTGACCTAGCAAACTAATTTCTTTAATGCCTTGCTCCGCCAAGCCAGCCACTTCGACCAAGACGTCGTTGAAAGGACGTGAAACTTCTTCACCACGCGTGTAAGGCACTACGCAATAACTGCAATACTTAGAACAGCCTTCCATGATGGAAACAAAAGCGGTGGAGCCTTCAACTTTAGCAGGAGGCAAATGGTCAAATTTTTCAATTTCAGGAAAACTGATGTCGACTTGTGAGCGACCTGTATCACGGCGATCTTTTATCAATTGCGGCAAGCGATGCAAAGTTTGCGGACCGAAGACCACATCCACATAAGGCGCGCGACGAACAATCGCTTCGCCTTCTTGCGAAGCGACACAGCCACCAACGCCGATCAATAAATCTGGTTTCGTTTTCTTCAGTTCACGCAGGCGGCCAAGATCCGAAAACACTTTCTCCGAAGCCTTCTCACGCACACTACAGGTGTTGAGCAAGATCACATCGGCATCTTCCGGATTATCGGTTTTGATCATGCCATCGGTTGCCGCCAGCACGTCTTGCATTTTGTCCGAGTCATACTCGTTCATTTGGCAACCAAAGGTTTTGATGAATACTTTCTTCTGCATGGAACTAGATTCTTCCTACTATTAAATAAAACACATTACAAAAATCTGTCTTGCGAAAATAGGTTCGCAAGTCCTTACTTAATTCTTTTTGGGTAGTGGCTGTCGAGCTTCTTCCGCAGTTAGAATCCAAATCCTGACGATCTCGCCGATCTCATTTTCCACATAGTTAATCACGATATTTCGCACATCAACACTTGCAATAGTTGAAATGGAATTGTCTTCATTAAAGATGCGCAGAGCCGGTGAATCGACTCTCAACTTTCCGTCAATCACGAGTTGAGCCAGTGCTGTCGTAGTTAATTTGCCACGCTTAATGTCCTCAGGGAATTTGCGTTCAATTTGCATCGCATTGACACTCAATATCGACATAAAAACTGTCAAGATCCAAGACATCATAAGGAGTCGTAATATTTTACTATTTAGCATGGCAAGCTCACGATTAAATATTCTTAAAAATCAATCAGTTACAAAATCAACTCACTAGCAATGAGTGCTACAGTTTAACACACGCTAGTGTTTTCTTCGTTTTTTACAAAGACGCAAACTATGCACCGATTTTCTAGGCGATGCGTTTAGGAAAAATCTGGGATAATGCTGGAAAATGATTTTGGAAATCCAATGTTCACCCCAACCAACACAGCACTTCCCCCAGATTTTGATAGCCGCCACTTTCGCCATGCTCTATCGCAATTCGCCACCGGCATTACGGTCATCACGACACGACTAGAAGATGGAACCTTGCTTGGATTGACCGCTAGCTCTTTCAACTCAGTCTCGCTGGACCCACCTTTGGTGCTTTGGAGCTTAGGTGATCGTGCTCAGAGTTTGTCGGTTTTTACTGGTAATTCACATTATGTGGTCAATGTTTTAGCCGCAGATCAACGACATCTGGCAGAACAATTTGCCAGTCGCACCGAAAACCGTTTTCAAGGTGTCGAATATACTTTGTCACGCACCGGACTCCCCATACTCAAAGGTGCTTCCGCCTGGTTTGAATGCTTCAATCGCAGCCGCTATCCTGAGGGTGACCATGTGATTTTCGTAGGCGAAGTTGAACAATGTGCTGCACTTGATCAAGCGCCTTTAGTATTTCACCAAGGTCAATTCTTGACTAGCAAAGCCTTATGACCCAACTCGATATCGTCGGCTACATCGCGGCCTTCCTCACGACCAGCGCATTTATCCCGCAAGCATGGCTAACCTGGCGCCGCAAACGCGCTGAGGGCGTTTCTCTTGGTATGTATTGCATCATGGTGACCGGCACGGTTGGCTGGTTAATCTATGGCTTAATGCTTGGAGCCTGGCCCATTATTGTGGCCAACGTGATTTCACTATCACTTTCGGCATTCATTTTAGTGATGAAGTTGGTCTACAAGTGAAAGCGGTTCAGCTTCAGTCCGTCTGACGTGCGTTTAACATGCGCTTAGGCAGTTAACAAGCGTTCTAAAATACCCTGAGAATCAAATGCTGCGCGGCGAAGACGATCTGCCACGCCTTGCCACTCACGCTCCATTGGTAATGCTTCAACCAGAATAATGTCAGCGCCAACATGATCGAGCTCACGCAGATCCGCATAAAGATCATGGGCATAGGAAACCGGATCTGGATTCAATTGACGCCATCCCTGCAATTGCGCATTGCTTGTATGTGGCTGGTACGCCATCACGGCGACGCGCTTTTCCGCTGCAAGCAATTGCGTAATCGTCGGCTCTAATTCTTCAACTGCGACCATCGCAACCGGTGTACTCGGCGCATAATGCGCTTCCAATGTTCCAGACGCGCGCGGCGCAGCTTGATCTGGCGCATTCACAGTCATATCCAACACTTGTTCCAATTGTGTCGCAGTAATATGACCGGGGCGCAATAACACTGGGCCATGTGTCCCTAAACGACTCATATCCACAATCGTCGATTCTATACCGACATCACTTTGTCCACCATCGAGCACTGAGGCAATCATGCCGCTTGCTACTTCTTCGGGAAATTCTTCTAAGACGTGCTCGGCTTTTGTCGGACTAACATGACCAAACTTATTTGCAGATGGCGCGGCAACGCCACCCTTACCGTCTTTAAATACGCGCAATAAAGCTTGTGCAACGGGATGCGAAGGACAACGGATACCAATAGAATCCTGACCACCAGAGACCGCATCTGGAATATGATCGGCGCGCTTCAAAATCAAAGTCAAAGGTCCGGGCCAAAAAGCGTCGATCAGTATTTGTGCTGGTGCTGGAATCTCTTTGACCCAATACGAAATATCCGCTTCGGGAGCAACATGCACAATCACCGGATGATTCGATGGCCGACCTTTGGCTTTATAAATATTCGCGACTGCATCGACATTCTCCGCATCGGCACCAAGGCCGTACACAGTTTCTGTAGGAAAGCCGACTAATGCGCCCTGTTCTAAGGCGCGCGCAGCGGCAAGAATTTGTTCAGAAGAATTCAATCTCAACCTCGGTCGCGATCAAACTTCAATGCCGAGGATGGCACAAGCTTGGCGCATCTCGTCCTGCGCTTGTTCTAATGTTGGCGCTATAAAAGTGATGTGTCCCATTTTGCGGGCACGACGCGCTTCCGACTTGCCGTATAAATGCAAATGCGCTGATGGTAAGGCTAAGACTTTATCCCAAGCAGGTTGACGTTCAGTATTTTGTTCAACATCGTCAAACCAAATATCACCAAGAATATTCAACATTACGCAAGGTGAATGCTGACGCACATCGCCTAAAGGCAAACGTGCCATCGCTCTGACTTGCTGAGCGAATTGACTGGTCACGCAAGCATCAATTGTGTAGTGACCGCTATTGTGTGGCCGCGGTGCCATTTCATTGACGACAACGGAGCCGTCTTCCAAGACAAAAAATTCGATACAGAGCACGCCAACGTAATCGATATCCGCGATCAATTTCAATGCCGCGTTTTGGGTTTTCAATGCAGCTTGCTCAGAGACGTGCGGACTTGGCACTGTTGTCGTAAACAAGATGCCATCACGATGAACGTTTTCTGCAATCGGATACACGACAGCTTGACCATCTGCACCACGTGCTACCAATACAGAAATCTCATAGGCGAGCGGCAGCATTTTTTCAAGCACACAGACCACACCCTTGAGATTGTCAAATGCCGTGCGTAATTCTTCCATCGACTTCACACGCACTTGACCTTTGCCGTCATAGCCCATGCGCGCAGTTTTCAAAATACCCGGAAACAAATCGGCACTGACTTTTTCCAGATCATCCGCTGTACGCAGAATCGCGTGCGGTGCTGGCAAAATGTCGGTTTGTGGTGCGCAACGCGTGAAGAAAGCTTTCTCTTCGATGCGATCTTGGGCGATGGAGACGCAAGCGGCGCTTGGTGCGACAAAACCGGTTTCCGCCAGCTTAGCCAGACTTGCTGCGGGGACGTTTTCAAACTCGGTCGTGAACGAAGTACAGGCTGCTGCTAATTGCTGCAAACCCGACGCATCATCATAAGCAGCTTGAATATGCCCATCGGCAGCATGTGCAGCTGGGCTGCCTGCTTCAGGTTCCAACACCATCACTTTAAAACCCAGAGCCTGTGCTTCATGCACAAACATACGTCCTAATTGTCCACCACCAACCATGCCTAACATGCTGGTTTTGTTGTTGGGGAATTGTGGATTGGTATTGATAGTAGAAGTGGACATCGTTGGTTTTTCCATGCTGGTGCGATACAAATTAAATGCGATTTGAAACGTCGTTTGATGCTGGTACAAAACTAAAAATCTAGAGCGCTTGTTACTCAATGTCATTCCCGCGGGGGGAGGGAATCCAGCAGCGTAAAAGCCTAAAGACACTGGATCCCTGCCTGCGCAGGGATGACGCCTGAATGGCCTGCACTTAAAAATAACAATACTGCGATCTATGTGCTTCTACGGCGAAAAAAATTTACTGCTTCGCCAAAGCTGTCGTATTACAAAGGTAAATGCATATCCCGCGCAACTTGCGTTTGCTTCACGCGGAAGGCTTCTAACTTGGCGGCCATTGCATCATCGGTCGTCGCCAACATCGCAATCGCTGCCAACGCTGCATTACCCGCGCCCGCTTCACCAATTGCAAAGGTATTGACTGGGACGCCTTTCGGCATTTGTACGATAGACAGTAAGGAGTCTTCACCACGCAAATACTTAGACGGCACAGGCACACCAAATACAGGCACGATGGTCTTCGCTGCAATCATGCCTGGTAGATGTGCTGCACCGCCTGCTCCCGCGATAATGCCGCGTATGCCGCGACTACGTGCTGTTTCAGCATAAGTGAACATTTCATCTGGCATACGATGTGCAGACACGACCTGCGCTTCGAAAGGAATGCCGAATTCTTTCAGCATATTCACTGCATGTTGCATCACATCCCAATCGGATGAAGAGCCCATCACAACACCGATGATCGGCGCTGCATTTAATGTTGCGTCGCTCATATTACGCCTTCAAACTTTCACCCGTTAAGCGTTCCAACGCCTCACGGTATTTCGCTGCCGTCTTTTGCACGACTTCATCCGGCAAAGTTGGCGCAGGTGCCGTTTTATTCCATGTCGTAATCGTTTCTAAATAATCGCGTACGAATTGCTTATCAAACGATGGTGGCGAAATCCCTGTCGCATAAGAGTCTGCTGGCCAGAAACGGGAAGAATCTGCTGTCAACACTTCATCCATCAAATGCAATACGCCATTGTCATCGAGACCGAATTCAAACTTCGTATCGGCGATGATGATGCCGCGTGTTGCTGCGTAGTTTGCCGCTTCGGTGTACAGCTGAATACTGATGTCGCGCATCTTGGCCGCGAGTTCTGCGCCGATACGATTTTCCATGTCAGCAAAGCTGATGTTCTCGTCATGCTCACCCATTTCAGCTTTTGCCGCTGGTGTGAAAATCGGCGCATCTAATTTAGCAGCTTGTGGCAAACCCGCTGGCAATTGGATGCCGCAGATCGCGCCTGTGTCTTGATAATCTTTCCAACCTGAACCGATAATGTAGCCACGAACTACCGCTTCAACCATAATCGGTTTCAAGCGCTTGGCAACGACTGCGCGACCACGCACTTGTTCTGCTTCGTCAGCCGCTACGACAGATACTGGATCAATGCCGGTCAAATGATTTGGCACCACATGACCGAGTTTTTCAAACCAGAAGTTGGCCATTTGATTGAGCACACGACCTTTATCAGGAATGGCTTCATTCATGATCACGTCAAATGCGGACAAGCGGTCACTTGTCACGATCAACAGTTTATCTTCGCCAACGGCATAGTTATCACGGACTTTGCCACGACCTAACAGTGGTAGCGAATGTAAAGTGGAGTTTATTTGCGTAGTCATAATGTGGTCTCAAAAAAAATGCTGAAGGGAGATTCATCAGTTCTTCATCAATACGTTATCCGCATCAATAAACAAGCTTTGAATCTCCCTGCGGGGCGCACCACGCGCCCGGGTTACTTCGATCTAAAAAGTGATCGGCTCAGATTAGTTAACAACCTGTGCTAATGCACCTGATTTATATTGCTCTGCAACTTTTTCCAAAGTCAAAGGCTTGATCTTTGCCGCTTGACCTTCGCAACCGAATGCCAAGAAACGTGCTTTACAAACCAATTTCGCTGCTTCGCGCGCTGGTTTCAAATAATCACGTGGATCAAACTTGCTTGGATTTTCAAACATGTAACGACGAATCGCTGCGGTCATTGCCAAACGAATGTCCGTATCGATGTTAATTTTACGGACGCCGTTTTGAATACCAATGACGATTTCTTCAACTGGCACGCCATAGGTCTCTTTCATGTCACCACCAAATTGACGAATTTCTTCGAGCAATTCTTGTGGAACAGAAGAAGAACCGTGCATCACCAAATGCGTATTCGGAATACGTGCGTGGATTTCTTTGATACGGTCAATCGCCAAAATATCACCAGTAGGCTTACGGGAGAATTTGTATGCGCCGTGGGAAGTACCGATAGCAATCGCCAAAGCGTCGCACTGAGTTTGTTTGACGAAATCAGCTGCTTGTGCAACGTCAGTCAACAACTGTTCACGTGTCATCTTACCATCCGCACCGTGACCATCTTCTTTGTCGCCCATCATGGTTTCCAAAGAACCCAATACGCCCAATTCCGCCTCAACCGTTACACCGATAGAGTGGGAAAACTTCACCACTTCTTTGGACACTGCAACGTTGTATTCATAGCTCGCGACAGACTTACCGTCTTCCATCAAGGAACCGTCCATCATCACGGATGTGAAACCAGACTTAATCGCAGCCATACAAACTGCAGGAGATTGGCCGTGATCTTGATGCATCACCACTGGGATATGCGGATAGGCTTCGACCGCAGCAGAAATCAAATGGCGCAAGAAAGCTTCACCGGCGTACTTACGCGCACCAGCAGAGGCTTGCATAATCACCGGCGCGCCGACTTCATTGGCGGCTTCCATGATCGCTGTAACTTGTTCCAAATTATTGACATTAAACGCTGGAATGCCATAGCCGTTTTCAGCTGCATGGTCCAACAATTGACGCATAGATACGAGAGACATAGTTTTTACTCCAAATAAAAAAATCTTCCTTTGAGACACTGATTAAGCTACTGCGCGGGCAGATTTTGAATCTGCGATGCTCACCGTACTGAAGTACGGTTGCGCTTCTTAATTCAAACTTTGCCCGCTCGCTACGCTTACTCAGCGCCTCAACAAGCTTGTGGCTTTTCTGAGTTCATCGATTTGAATCGTGTTCAAATTGCATACATTTTTATGAAGCCTCTAGAAATTCAATTTTAGGGATGCTGTGCTAGGCGCAAAACGCAGCAATACACAAGTATTGCGAGGCTTTGCAACGACGCAATGCGCCCTACAATTGGATTTATAGCGACTTCATTCGCCGATCTTTACTATTCGCATGGCATTGGTGCCACCCACTTTACCCATTTGCTCGCCCCAAGTTGCCACGATCAAATCACCTTTTTTGACCGCGCCTTTATCAAGCAAGACATCTTCCGCTTCTTTCAACACCAAATCGCGGTCTGGGTTGTACGGCAACTTAAAAGTCTGCACATTGCGGTACAAAGCGGCTTTACGCATCGTCGCGACACTTGGTGTCAACGCAAACAAAGGCACGTCAATACTTTGGCGGCTCATCCACAATGCGGTCGAACCTGATTCAGTCAAGGCTGCGATTGCTTGCACGCGCAAATGGTGCGCTGTGAACAAAGCACCGTACGCAATCGATTGATCGATACGCGTGAATTGCAAATTCAAAAAGTCGGCATCCAATTTGCACTCTTGGAACTTCTCAGCTTCCAAGCAAATCGCTGCCATGGTTTCTACCGTTTCAATCGGATATTTGCCGGAGGCTGTTTCTGCTGACAACATCACTGCATCTGTACCATCCAACACCGCGTTCGCAACGTCGGAGACTTCGGCACGGGTTGGCACAGCGTTTACAATCATGGATTCCATCATTTGAGTCGCTGTAATTGCCAATTTATTCGATGCACGCGCCATTTTGATCATGCGTTTTTGCAAAGCAGGAACCGCGGCATTGCCGACTTCAACCGCCAAGTCACCACGCGCGACCATGATGCCATCAGAAGCATCGAGAATTTCTTGCAACGCTGGAATCGCTTCCGCACGTTCAATCTTCGCGATCATCATCGGTTTATGGTTATACGGTTCACCAGCTATGTTCGCCAGTTGGCGTGCCATTTCCATATCAGTGGCATTTTTTGGGAAAGAAATCGCCAGATAATCGGCTTGGAAAGACATCGCTGTTTTGATGTCTTCCATATCTTTAGCAGTCAATGCTGGTGCAGTTAAACCGCCGCCTTGACGATTAATACCCTTGTTATTCGATAACTCACCACCGATTTTCACTGTGGTATGAATTTCATTTCCAATGACTTTATCAACGATCAACACAATTAGACCGTCATTCAATAACAAGACGTCCTTTGGTTTCACATCGCGCGGCAAGGCTTTGTAATCTAGGCCAACGCGCTCTTGATTACCCAAGGTGCAATCCGCATCGAGAATAAATTTATCGCCATTTTCGATTTGAATCTTGCTGTTTTCAAACTTGCCAATACGGATTTTCGGACCTTGCATGTCCGCCATAATCGCGATTTCTATGCCACAGACTTCCGCTGCTTTGCGTACCAGTGCAGCGCGATCAATATGGTCCTGTGCTTTGCCGTGTGAGAAGTTCAGACGAACTACATTCACACCAGCCTTTAACATACTCACTAAGGTATCTAGATCATTGGATGCCGGGCCTACTGTCGCTACAATTTTGGTTCCGCGTAACATTGAATCTCCTGATGGATAATTTTTACAAGGTCGGGCTTAAACTTAAAATCTTATTTTTTCGCCACAGAGGCGCAGAGTACGCAGAGAAATTCAACAATAAAACTCTGCGCTCTCTGCGCCTCTGCGGCTAATATTTTTCCGCGGTTTTCTGCACAGATTACTGCGCTGCTCTTTGCAACAGAATTTCTACCGCTGGCAAAGTTTTACCTTCCAAGAATTCGAGGAAAGCGCCGCCACCAGTCGAGATATAACCAATTTTTTCTGTGATGTTGTACTTGGCAATCGCTGCTAAAGTATCGCCACCGCCAGCAATGGAGAAACCGTTTGAATCTGCAATCGCTTCAGCCAATACTTTAGTACCATTGCCGAATTGATCGAACTCAAACACACCAACTGGCCCGTTCCAAACGATGGTGCCAGCTTGACGAATTTGCGCTGCTAAAACCTGTGCTGTTTCTGGGCCGATATCCAAAATCATGTCGTCGTCTTGTACATCTGCAACCGCTTTCACTGTCGCGACAGCTGTTGGAGAAAATTCTTTAGCACAAACGACATCTGTTGGGATAGGCACGATCGCGCCGCGCGCAGCCATCATGTCCATGATCGCTTTTGCTTCGCTTACCAGATCCGCTTCAGCCAAAGATTTACCGATCTTCAAACCCGCTGCCAACATGAAAGTATTCGCGATACCACCGCCGACGATCAATTGATCGACTTTTTCTGCGAGCGATTTTAAGATCGTCAATTTGCTAGAGACTTTTGAGCCAGCCACAATCGCCGCCAAAGGACGTGCAGGATGGCCAAGTGCTTTGCCTAAAGCATCCAGTTCAGCAGAGAGCAAAGGACCAGCACAAACGATAGGTGCATATTTCGCGATGCCATGAGTTGTTGCCTCAGCGCGATGCGCAGTACCGAAAGCATCATTCACGTAAATGTCGCACAGCTTTGCCATTTTTTGCGCGAGCGCGTCATCGTTCTTTTTCTCGCCTTTGTTCACACGGCAGTTTTCCAACAAGACGACCTGACCTGCAGCAACTTCAACGCCATCGACCCAGTTTTGTTTGAGTTCAACTGTCACGCCTAACAATTCAGACAAGCGTTTAGCAACTGGTGCCAAAGAATCTTCCGGCTTAAATTCACCTTCAGTCGGACGGCCCAAATGCGATGTGACCATCACAGCAGCGCCCGCTTTTAAAGCTTGCTGGATCGCTGGCACCGAGGCGCGGATACGTGTGTCTTCGGTGATATTGCCTGCATCATCTTGCGGAACGTTCAAATCTGCACGAATAAATACACGTTGACCTTGGAGTTTATTAGCAGCGATGAGATCGCTCAGACGATTAAATTGCATAGCAGGACCAGTTAAGATGAGAAGGAATTAAATCGAGACGACGTATCACAGGAGATTAAAAAATTGCTTCAATGAAAGCAAAACACAATTCCTATGACACTTTTTAATTAATCGAGCATTTTACCAAATCACGCGCCTGATTCACGATTTTTATCGCGAATCGTGACTTTTGAGAAAGAAAATAATGCGCCAGAGTCAATTAAAAATAGAGGCGCACCACAGTAAATATTCCCATACCGAAAATAATTGTCAGCAACATATCTTTTTTCCAGAGATAAAAGACGCCGGCAGCGATGCCCGCAATTAACTTGGGATTGTGTAAAGAAGTAACGACTTGATTATCGTTAATAAAAAAATCAGGGGCGACAATCGCTGCTAATGCGCAACTGGGCGCATAACGCAAAGCCTCCTGCACTCGCCTTGGCAAATTAATATGATGACCAATGACCCAAAAGGCACTTCGATCAATGATGGTCGCAATTGTGAGCAAGATAATCACAGCCCAGATTTCGATATCACTCATCGCCGCGCCCCTCAGCACTTGACTGCTTAGAAGACATGTCGACGTCATTGTTGGCACCCGATGGCGCAACAGGGTCAAAATGCTCCTCGACCCACATCGCTACCGCCATACCTACCAACACAGCAAGCAATAACCCTAATTTATAAGGCATCGCATGGGCAGCCACCGCGACCACGCTCGCCACCAATACACCGACAAATCCCGGACGATTACGCATCATCGGCAATAAGATACACAAAATCGCCAAAGTGCCGGCAAATCCCAAGCCCCAATGCATGGGTACCTGACTGCCAGCCAAAATACCGAGAATTGAACCGGCTTGCCAAACAAACCAGTTCGGGATGATTAAGCCTTTTAGATACAGCACTTGTTCGCACTCTTGCGCCGCACTCTTCCACATATCAGGGAAACGCTGCATAAACAATGGGACAGAGATATCGCCCGTCAGAAAGCCAAATACGACGCGCTTTGGCCAAGGCAAATGCGCAAATCGGGGAGCAATCAAGGCCGACATAATCAAAAAGCGCAAATTCACGATCAAGGCCGTCGCAAAAATCACCCAAATCGGCGCGTTCGCAACGATCAAGGGTAATGCCGCCAATTGGGCGGAGCCAGCAAAGACCAAGAGCGTCATCCCGAAAGCCTGTGGCAAACTCAATCCTGCCTTAATCATGGCAACGCCAACCACCATGCCCCAAGCGGCCATACCAAATAGCGAAGGCGCGGAAGCGTTAAAGCCTTCGCGATAGGGAGCCGAATTCCAGTCTTTTAACATATTGGGAAACGCACATGCGTTTGATTTGAAAGTGCTTGCCAGCGAGCATACGCGGCAAAACCGCTATTGTAACGCCACGACCAAATACTTGCCTAACATCAACGCAACACTATGATCCGGGAGACAATCACTCTCCGCAAACGCGAAGGAATCCGTTAAAATCATGCGCTAGAGAAAATTCACTCATTGAGGAGAAAAATATGTCAAATACGCCATCCAATGCTACCGCTGCAGTTGAATTACAAGCGAGCGACTTGCCTGCACACTGCCCTAACCCTGCGATGCCTTTGTGGTCCTCACATCCACGCGTTTATCTGGACTTGTCCCACGGTGGTTCGGCGACCTGCTCTTATTGCGGCACTGTCTATAAGCTGGCTCCAGGAACCGTACTAAAAGCACACTAAAAGCACATTAATTCCCAAAGTCCCCCCAAAAAATCATAATTCAGAGAAAATCAGATGCCCGCCAAAAAGCAACTCAACGGTAGTGCAGACGAAGTCGAAATTGCCTTCTACGATGCGATTGCGCGCGGGGATCTCGATGGCATGATGGCGCTGTGGGCGGAAGATGAGGAAATCGTCTGCGTGCATCCAAACTCGCCGCGCTTGATCGGCCATGCCGATATCCGCGCCTCGTGGGAAGCCATTTTTGAAAATGGCACCATGCAAATTCACATACGGCAATTGCATGCCATGCATAATTTGCTGACTGCCGTGCATAGTTTGATCGAAGAATTCCACTCCAAAGATCAGATCGCCCAAGACGTGCATATTATCGCTACCAATGTGTATGTCAAAACGCCACGCGGCTGGCGCATTGCCACGCACCATGCCTCGGTTGCCGCAGGTGCCGCTCCTGCCGATTTATCCAAAGGCGACGTTTTACACTAATGCATTACTCTTCCCCATGGTGGCTAGCTGGCGGTCACGCGCAAACGATTTATCCCGCAACCTTAATGCAAAAGCCGGAAGTGCCACTCAGGCGCGAACGTTGGACCACGCACGATGACGACTTTATCGACGTCGACTTTCTCGATGGCGAAGCAGGCAAACCTTTTCTGGTCTTATTTCACGGTTTAGAAGGTTCCAGCAATAGCCACTATGCTCGAGCCTTAATGCACAAACTAAAAAGTTTAGGCTGGTCGGGCGCAGTGCCGCATTTCCGTGGCTGCTCAGGCGAGCCAAATCAAGCACCGCGTTTTTATCATTCGGGTGATGCACAAGAAATCAACTGGATCATCCGCCGCCTGCATAGCGAGTTTAAAGCGGCACATCCACAAGCGAAGTTCTATGCCAGTGGCGTCTCGCTAGGCGGAAATGCGCTATTGCGTTGGCTGGGCGAATCGCAATCAAGCGCCAGCATCGTCGATGCGGCTTGCGCAGTCTCCGCACCACTGGACTTAACCAATAGCGGCGCGACCTTATCACGCGGCTTTAATCGCATTTATACGAAAAATTTTCTGCAGACTTTAAAACCCAAATGTCTGCACAAGCTCACACAGTTTCCCAAGCTCTTTGACCGGGAGCGCATGTTAAGCGCAAAGAATTTGTACGAGTTCGACAATATCGTCACCGCACCTCTGCACGGCTATCGCGATGTCGATGATTATTGGCACCGCGCCAGTGCCTGTCTGGTGCTAAGCGATATTCAGGTTCCTACATTGGTGTTGAATGCGCAAAATGACCCGTTTATGCCAGCGCAATTCTTACCCAAAGTCGCATCAACTTATGTCACACTAGACTACCCACAACACGGCGGTCATGTGGGCTTTGCGCAAGGCAGCTTCCCAGGCAAACTAGATTGGCTACCGGAAAAAATCATCACCCACCTACAAACACATGGATGACATTGTTCTAGCCGCCATGGCCAAATGGCCAAACGTACCGCATTGCTACGGCTGGCTAGCACTCGATGCACGCGGCAATTGGCGTATGCGCGATGAATGCGCACAGGCTTTGAATTTGGCGGGTGATGTGATTCGCAACTCAACGTTGCTGGGCTTTATCAATCGCAATTATCTGTGCGATGACAAGGGCAATTGGTACTTTCAAAATGGCCCGCAAAAAGTCTATATCGACTTAGCAGCAACGCCGTATATTGCGCAGATCTTGCCTGATCAAACTTGGCGTTTACATACTGAGCAAATCATGCCGACTACGACACGTGTCTGGATTTTGAACGATGGGAATATTGTGTGTCAGGCTGGTCAGTTTTTGTGTCAGCTCGACGATAGAGATATCGCTATATTTCTTGAGACGCTCTCAGAAAATCAACAGTCTTTGAGTGAAACACGCTTGCTAGAGTTTATGGAAGCATCACCTGATGCGGCTTCGGAATTCAACATCTCCGCTCGGATTAGTGATCTGGATGTTCGTTTGGAGAAAGGTGAATTGATTAGTTTGATGAGAAACGCTGGATATTGTCGACAGCCTCGGCAATCATAGGCCCAAAGGCACTTTGCACAAAGCACATCAGCCGGAGAGTGTTTGATTGATAAAGTGATGACCATTGGAATTCCAGCATGCGCAGCTTCCGACGTGAACGGAATATTAAGCTGCTTTATTCCTCAATCCTCCAAGTCGGATAAGCGAAGTGCAGTCCCTGTGCTTCCCACTTGCTAATGATCTGGTCAAACTCCTTCAAATCAATCGTTGAAGGAACATCGATAGAATAATGTGAAAATTTGAGCAAACCTTCAACGCGGCAATGTAATGATTCAATCTCTTCGATAAACTTGGAAACATCCAAACGATCAGCATTCAACATCCAAACTACAGAATGCCCAGATTTTTCAATCACTTCAAATTCGAAAATGTGGTCATTAATAGCATCAGGAACTGCAGAAAAAACATCTCCGAAAGCAAGCCCCTTAATAAAAAATGGGGTGTTTTCCATCCGATAATTTCCATCAACGCGTTCACACCAAACACCTTCTGTTCCCACAGGTGGCCAATCGTTATCGATATCAAGAGCAAACAGTACTTTTTCCATGGCAATGATTTTTTGAAGGTGCGCGTTGAGGTATCAGGATCGCCGACACGATAAAATTAATAAAGAGAAAATCGTCATTGGTGATTCCCAGACGGCTATCCTGTGACACAACAAACTACCATAGCTTCCACCAAGGACTTGCGCGTTTGAAGCGCATCAAAGGAATACTCTCTGGCTCTAACTGCGATGGGTCAATCACTCCCTCAAGTTGATAGCCAAAAAACTCAAGCAAGGCCGACTCAGCCAATTCCAAAGGGTGAAAAACAAACGGATAATCAGAGTCGTCGTCTTCTGGATCTATCGCAGGATGTTGTCCGTTCCAATAGGGTTCTTCAAAGGGCAGTTTCATACCGATGTCTTCGAGAACACCACTGTCTGGCGATAGACTCAGGGATCTTTGAAGTTTACCATCTCTCCAAATCGCATAGGCAAACCAATCGACAGTACTGTGCATCGCATGTAAATACAATGTAGTTCCAAGCGAAGGATCAAGAAATTGTGTTGGTAGTTTAGATGGATAATCGATGCCAAATTCTTTGGCGGCGATGATATTCAAGCCAGAGAAGCAGCCAATAATCAATTCATCATCAGGTGGGCACGTGTAGTAAAGATCGACATCTGAAAGTGGTTTCAGCGTTTCAGATGGAAAAAGTCTTTTTGCAAGCTCAACAGTAGTCGCTCGATCTAAGGCTGGCTTCTTTTTAAGTGTCTCGCTTATGCTTTCATTGCCATATATAAGCATCCATGTTTTCGCGCCCATCAGTGGTTCCTTAAGTTATTGAAAGCAAGGGCGAGCGAGTAGCCTCCCACGCAAATTGCACAAACGTAGCCATATCACGGACATTCCGATCGATCATCCTACTAGCCCTCTTGTTTGACGATGTGGGTAGGTATTCCATCAAGGCTGAACTGGTTTTTTTCTGCCCAATATTCCTTGATGCCCTCATCACCTTTTTTTGCGGCCCAATCACTTAACAACTCGCGATCACTTTCATAGCTAAAATAGGGGACCGCCATACCGCAGGAAGACTGAACTAAGTCGACCTCTAAATCGAAGATTTGCCGAGCGCCTGGAAGTGAGGGAAAGAGCTTATACAACTCGTGCCAATCTGCGCTGCCTTTGTGTATGACTTTGGCTGTGCCGTAAAGACGCAGGATGAGCGGCGCGCCTTCAAATCCACAAAACATAATAGTCATTCGTGGGTTGGATTGGATATGTGCCGCCGTTTCATTGCCGCTGCCTGTCACGTTGAGCCACACGACACGTTTGCTGTCGACGACTCGGAAAGAGTCCATACCTTTAGGAGAGATATTGACCCGGCTATCAGCGGTGGCAGTGCCGACAAAGAACAGTTTTTGCTGAGCGATGAACTCAATATGTTTTTCAGACAGTTCGGGATATTTTTGACCCATGCAAGTGCTCCGAGAAAATGGGGGGCTACAAGGAAGTTGAAGAGAGCCCCGATTTACCGCCAATCAGAAGACAAAATATGCTCATTGGTTCACACTCGAAAAATTAGGCTCATCTAAAGCTTATTATGGAAATCTCATGGCGTCAGTCAAATAGAAAAAATCATCTGTACAGCAATCCAAGAGAACCAACCTTCAATCTTTGTGAATACATTTGCCCCACGACCAGTTGATCGTACTCTTTGAATGAGACATCTAGAGTGATTTGCCTTCCATTGATATCAGTTAAAGTAACCTTGTAACGCGTTGAATTGCGTCCTGAAATTTCTTTCTTTGTGACATTACCTTGAACAGCGAGTTCACTTTGACTAGGTCCAAACGCATTAATTATCAATAGATAACTCCCGCTCATTACGGTCAGAAGCGCGGCCACAGCAAGCGTTACAAAAATTCCCATTATCCTGCTCGTTTCCGAGCGATATGAGGGCATCTTAAACAAATAAATGTAAACAGAAAGGATGAAGATGGGAGCACTCAAATACTTAAGCGCAAGGATAAAAGATGCATCAAGCTCGCCCTCATAGATGAACAAGGGAATCAAGCTTATTAAAGCATTCACTAATAATAGGCGACCACCCTGCTGTCGCAAGAACCACTCAAATGATGTAGGTATTACCATTTTGTGCTTAACACTTGCGCTGATCAGAACACAACCATTGCGTTGAACGCCCAGCTTCTTGGTGTGTTTCAGTGGCAAGCAAAATGTTATAAGGAATTCGGTAACTCATACTAAAATAGGCAGCTCTCTTTTTGTTTGATTTTATCCAGCTCTGGTGGTGCAAGGTACTCTTTTTGTGCTACCTCAACAGCACCCTCCGTGAAGAAAATGTCCACAAGAGAATGAATCCACTCGTTTAGTTCGGCATCGTTATAAATGTAATCGTCGAAGCTAAATGAAACCCACTTGTGTGCCTCGTGCGCAGCGTATTGTTCAGGTGTATGTCTTGTATGGAAACAACTTCCTCACCTCTTCTTTGCAACGCTCTAGCGCTGAACTATTTTCATGCAAATATTTGTTCATGGAATTATGACTTCTAATAGATATGATGGTTGAAATCAAAGGCGAAAAAGCTATTGTCGCAAGACACTTTTTATCAATACGCTCCAAAAGCTTTTAAACATTCGCTTTCCAGCATTGCACGGTACATTTCATCACTACTAAATTACTGTGAAGTGCGTCATGCTGATATTGAATTTGACCAAACACATTAACAATTCAACCGGCACTCCCTACTTCCCCTTCTTCTCATCTTCCATCTCTTCACGACGCCTTTCTTTCCATTCACGCTCACGTGCGTCAATCACAGACAAATCGTAATACTTAACATCGGGATCAAGGCGGGCAATTTCTAATTGCGCTAAGGCTGCTGGCAATGCGCCTTCTATCGCATAGGCTTCGGCTAGAGCGATGTGTTGTAATGCTTGTTTCCCCTCCGCTGCGTAGGCCTTGGCTAATAGATGTTGCAGCTTCGCTTCGCGCCGGTATAGCGCAATTTGATCGCGTAAAAAGACTTCTGCATCCGTATAGCTTTTTGCTTCAATTAAAACTTCGGCAAATTGATGCGCGAGACCACGTGCCAAAGGCAAGTCACGCACCGCGTTTTTCGCTTTGATCACGGCCAAATCTGGACGTTTTTTACCCATCTCAATATCGATGGCGAGACTGGCAAAGGCACTGGTTTCCTTCAGCCATTTTTTTTGCGACGGCAATTGGGCAATTTGCGCCGTTAGTTCATTTAACAGTTTTTCGGCTTTCAAAAAATCATTCTTTTTATAGGCGACAAATGCTAAACCGTATTGCGCGCTTAGGCGACTTTCTTCATTGCCGTTTTTGATTTGATTCTCAAATGCTAGTGTCGCATCAATCAAACCTTGAGCTTTGCTATCTTGCAGCACGCGTATCCTTGCTTGCGTCAAATAAAAATCCAGTCCATCTGCGCGCTGGCGATAGCGTTCGCCGAATAGCCGTCCTTGAATATCGGCCATGCGCTCGCTGGTCAAAGGATGGCTGCGCAAGTAAGACATGCCGTTGTCTGTGTAGTTGCGTGACGCATGCTGCATACGTCCAAAGAAGGCTAGCATACCCGAGGTGTCATAGCCGCCTTCACGCAAAATTTGGAAGCCAACTCGATCCGCTTCACGCTCTGCATCGCGACTAAAACTGAGTTGACGTTGAATCGCTAAACCTTGCCCGCCCATCACCATGGCCATCGCCGCATCGGGACTGGATCGTGCAGCTAATGCAGCCAAAATTAAAGCGGCGATAGGAATCAAGAAGTCTTGTTTTTGATTGCCTAACATACGCGCAATGTGACGCTGCGAGACGTGCCCAATCTCATGCCCCATCACTGAGGCCAATTCAGACTCGGTCTGCGCTGCTAGAATTAAGCCTGAATGAAAGCCCAAAAATCCGCCAGGAAAGGCGAACGCATTTAAGACTGGATCTCGGACAGCAAAAAATTCAAAGTCGTAAGATGTTTCGCCGCGCGCATCGGGGCGCTTATCTAGTAAAGAATTACCCAACTTGGTCAAATATTCGGTGACTGGGCCATCCTCCAAATAATCAGGATCGTGCCGCACGCTGCTCATGATTTGCTCACCAATTTTGCGTTCCATGATGGGCGACAGATCACCGCGCGCAGTATCTCCTAAAGTCGGTAAGGATTGATTCTTCCCGCTACTCGGCGCTGGTGTTTGCGGACTGGACTTGGCACTAAACTGTGGCTGTGCCGTAGCGAGATTCAATGATGAAAATACAGTCGAACAAGTAAAGCTCGCCAGCAATGTGAGCGAGATCAACTTAAGACGAAATTGCGGGAATTCTTTTTTCACGGTGATATGATCACGAATAATGTTGCATTACCAAAGCTAAAAGTCGGATAGCACGGTCGCCATGTTCACAATGCGACATCGATCCCAACTGACAGCTTATATTAACTCACAATCGCTCACAATCGAATTGAATGTTCATTTATGACTAGCAAAACCTCTACAAGTTCGCCATCAACGACAAATGGTGGCTTAACCCACTTTGATCAAGGTGGTCAGGCACACATGGTCGATGTCGGCGACAAAAATAGCACACACCGCATCGCCGTTGCTGCCGGCAAAATACGCATGCAAGCCGCCACTTTTGAAATCATCCAAAGCGGCAATGCGAAGAAAGGTGACGTCATCGGCATCGCCAGAATTGCGGCGATCATGGCAGCGAAGCGTACCAGTGATTTGATCCCCTTATGCCATCCACTCGCACTCACCCGCGTCACGGTGGATTTTCAACTGGTACCCGAGAACCATAGCGTTGAATGTCAGGCGCAAGTCGAAACCTATGGTAAAACCGGGGTGGAGATGGAAGCCCTCACCGCCGTACAAGTTGGCTTACTCACCATCTACGATATGTGTAAAGCCGTTGACCGCGGGATGGTGATGAGCGATATCCGTGTCTTAGAAAAACATGGTGGCAAGTCGGGGGATTGGACCGCTATGATTGACTGATGTGAGCTTATCAAGTAGCTCTTTTAATGAACTCACGCCTTGGGCAACATTTGCCCTTCACGTTCATAACGACTGTGCCATGACAAAGCTTCATCCAGAATATGCGGCGTGTGCATGCCGCCGTGACCCGCGCGGGCACTCTGTTGTGCGCGTTGAAAATAGTCGAGCAAGGCTGGACGATAATCAGGATGTGCGCAGCGTTGAATAATTAATTCGGCGCGATGACGAGGCGCCAATCCACGTAAATCTGCCAAGCCTTGTTCAGTGACGACAATTTGTACATCGTGCTCGGTGTGATCAACATGGCTAACCATAGGCACAATACAAGATATCGTCCCTGCTTTGGCGGTCGATGGCGACATGAACATGGAGACGTAAGCATTGCGCGCAAAATCTCCGGAGCCGCCGATACCATTCATGATACGGGTTCCCATCACGTGTGTTGAATTCACATTGCCATAGATATCGGCCTCTAACATCGCATTCATCGAAATCACACCAAGGCGACGGATCAATTCCGGATGATTCGACATTTCTTGCGGACGTAAAATAATTTTATCGCGATAAAAATCTAGGTTATCTAAGAATTCTTGATTCGCACTAGGACTAAACGATAAGGCGGTTGCTGATGCGTTCGTCATCTTGCCGGATTTGATCATTTCCAGCATACCGTCTTGCAATACTTCAGTGAACCCCGTCAACTGATCGAAGGGCCCACGATTCAATCCCGCCAATACGGCATTCGCAATGTTGCCGACGCCAGACTGCAAAGGCAATAAAGTTGGCGGCATTCGTCCCATCTTCACTTCTTGTGTGAAGAATTCCAAGATATGTCCGGCTATGCGCTCAGAGTTTTGATCTGGCGCAGAAAATTCCGTATTGCGATCAGGCAGATCGGTCTCGACAACTGCCACCACCTTATTCAAATCTACGCGCAAATACGACTCACCAATTCGGTCTCCCGTATGTTCCATCGGTATCGGCTTACGATGGGGTGGACGTTCAGTTCCATAATAAATATCGTGCATGCCTTCTAGCGCGGCACTTTGATGTGAGTTCACTTCCAAAATCACTTTATCAGCCTGATCGAGCCAAGTCTTATTATTGCCCACCGATGAGGAAGGGATTAATCGACCATCCGGCAAAACCCCCGCGACTTCGATCACGGCGACATTCAATTTACCCAAAAAACCGAACCAAACAAATTGCGCAACGTGCGATAAATGCAAATCCACATAGTCCATTAAGCCAGCATTGATACGCGCGCGGCAGGTCGGATCTGACTGATAGGGCAAGCGCATATTGATGCCGCCCACCTTGGCTAGCGCACCATCTAGCTCTGGTGCAGTAGAAGCACCAGTCCAAACGCCGATACTGAACTTGGATGCGCCTTGATTCGCCAACTCAATGCGTTTAGCTAAAGCTTGGGGAATTAATTTTGGATATCCGGCGCCAGTAAATCCGCTCATCCCAACGTGATCGCCATTTTCAATCAACATCGCTGCGGCTTCTGCGGACATTATTTTTTGTTGTAACCCAGGATGTCTTACACGAGAACTGACGCTCATTTGGTTTTCACTTCCATCTATTAAATTCTTCAAAAACAGATCGCATCAATTTGAATGTATTGCGCTATTCAACATCACGTGCAGGCATTCCGGAAAACACTTGCGCAAAACGGGTATCCGTTTGCGCCAATACTTTCCAGTAATCGTAGTATTCGGGATATGACCAAGGGTGTAATCGTTGCAGTCGAACCATCGTTTGCAGGGCAGCATCCGGACGATGATTCAGTGCATAAATCTCTGCCTGCTTGCTTAAAATATGCACGTACCCGAAACGCAAACTAGCCTTCTCGACAAATTGTATGTCTTCAGATGACATGCCCGTGGTAGGGGAAATTCGCATCAATTTGAAATAATCGTAATACTCAGGCAAAAGGGTCCAAGCAGGCGCTTGAATTTTTGCAGCTGGAATCTGATCGTAATTTTTTTCCTGCCGAAACGCGACGAAGCCATCAACCACCCGGTGATAGTCAAACCATGCCCACGTCAATAAACTCAGGCAAATCACAGCAATCACATGGAAACTATTTAATGACAAACTGATGTTCGCCGACTGCCAGCGCAGTTGGCAAAGAGCACCCAAGCAAACACCAACTGGCAACAACACGTAGGCGTACCAAAGTGGGAACTCAACTAAACTATGCACTGCAACCGCAAACAACAGCATCACAAAAAACAGAATCTCCTGATTGCGAAGGCGCCCGCGCGCAAAGCAAGTTTTCCACAGGAACACGGAGAAAGTCAGGAAGAAAAAAACTGTGTAAGGAATTCCCAATTCAGCAGCAAAATTAAGAACTAAATTATGCGAATGTTCTGCATAGATACTGGCAGAAAAATTCGCGGCATGAGCGACTTGCTGCGCACCAAATCCAAACCATCCAACGCCCAACCAAGGATGGGAACTCGCCATGGTCCAAGCCTGTTGCAGCAACACAGTGCGTTCAGAACGTCCACCAACACGCTCACCAATCGTTCCAGCAACGAAACCCAAGTATTTCGCGATTGTTGGTAAGCTAATCAACAAAAAGACATAGATCAGCAACAGGCTACCCACGCCAACCCAAAAACTTGTGGACTTCTGAGACGGTCGATGCGACAAAACAAAAGCTGCCAGACCCGGCAAAATTATCCAGGCGATTCGTGACTGCGTTAATACCAAGCCCCATAATAAAAACACCGCCAAACACCAAGCTAGCAGACCCGAGAAACGAGTGTTCTGCAGCATCCACCACAGTGATATGAGGCCAAAACAAATCAGTAAAGCCAGCTGATTTGGTTGGGCGACATTGGCAAAAGCGCGAATTGGATTCACGCCATCATGCCCCATATACATGACCAACGGACGCCAATCCAAACCCAAAATCTGGACTTGTTGCATCGCCACAGACAATACTGCTGCGACTAAATAAACCAGCGCAAACATCCAGCATAGGGATGACGCATTCCCACTATATTTAACCCAACTGGCCCCCAAACCCATCGCGAGAATCGCAGCGAATAGCATAAAAATCGGGTAATAAATGGCGGCTACCGAACTGATATCCAGCAAACTTTGCAAACCAATCCAAGCAATTAATGACAGGACCAAAAGGCCAACGGCAGGAAAAACCAATTTCGGTTTTGCCGACAAAGAATACGGTATGAACGCAACAAATACACCCACCGTAATCACGAATTCATGATAAAAGCTCCGATAAGGATGAATGTGCCCAGCGTATAGTTGCGCGAACAATAAACATGAACCGAAAATCAGTAGAGAGAGATGAGTGGGATTTTTAAAAAACATCGTCTTATATACATACGTGGAGAGGGGTACCGCTAGTTGAATTGACAATGATCAGATTTATTTTTACAAAACACGTTTCAAAAAACTTAGAATATACCGATGTGATAGCCATCCGCTTACAGGTATGATCTTAAGCAATTTTAATTTTCAGAAGGCCTCTATGTCCACAACTTATCTATCCAGACTCAATCGTTTCCAAGCGACAGGGCTACATTTATTGGCCAGTCTTGCCGTCCTCATTTTTATTTTCGGTTTCGTCAAATTAGTTTGGTATCCCCAACAATTATTTTTCGCAGCCAATGGTTTTGATATTCTGAAAATATTGGTAGCGGTTGACTTAGTACTAGGTCCATTAGTGATGTTGATTATCTTTAATCCAAAAAAGAAATCACTCAAGTTTGATGTGATTGCTATTTTGATTTGCCAGCTACTCTTTCTTGGCTATGGGGTGTGGTCATTGTACACAGTACGTCCTGCCTATATTGCTTTTGTTGAGAAAGAATTTACCCTCGTAAAAGCGAATGAAATTGAGGTTGATGATTTAAATAAAGTCGAAGATCCGAGTTTCAAACATGTACCATTTTTGGGTCCAATTTTTATCGGCACAAAAATACCAGAATCGAAGGAGAAACGGGATGAACTGATGTTCGCAAGTCTGGAGAACCGAGGGATACAAACTTTCCCACAATATTACGTGCCGCTAAAAAATGTTCAAACTCAAATGCTGGCAAATTGCCAAACAATAGAGCATCTATCACTAGATAAGAGTCGTAAAGAAGCGCTTGAAAAAGTCAAAACAGAAATTGCAGCGCCCACACAAAAGCTACTCTTTTGCTCGCTACTCATTAAAGAACAACAACTTTTTGTAGCAATAGATGCTGAACATGGCGAAATACAGGGAATTTACTAAAGCGGTCTTAGAAATCCAAGACCGTGTTTGCAGCAGATGGTAGACGATCCAAGCGGTAAGGCTAATTTTGTGAAGCTAGCCTTACCTCTCTGGTGTAGGAAGGACATTAATTCAGCTGGAATTCCATCTTGGTTCCCGACAAATCGATCTCATCACCATGCTCTAGTACACGCGGGCGCGCATCAATCGTTTCTCCATTAATCTTTGGAAAAACTTTTCCTTCTACAAACGTGATTTTAAATCGATTGCCATCGCGTGCAATGGAGACGACTAAGATACCTGGACTACCCAAAGTCGTGACTGGTTTGGATAAAACCATTTCTTTGCCAGAATTACCGCCATTTAATACTTTGATTTTTCCAACCTTCAAAGTTTCATCTGGAGAAATCTGATAATTATCAACCTCGACCACAAACTTTAATTGATACTTACCGACTTCAACCACATCATCATTCTGCAATTGATGCTTTTTAATAGGCTGACCATTCACAGCCGTACCGTTGGTACTTCCTAAATCCAATATAAATGTTCCCTCTGAGGTCGTATCGATAGCAGCGTGACGTCCGCTAACTGCGAGGTGATCAAGCACTAAATCGTTGCCCGGTCGACGTCCAATATTCATACGGGCACGGTCAATATTGACTTCCTTTTGAACCTGACCATTAAAAATCACCACAACTTTCGCCATAATATGTCCACCGAATACAAAAAAAATAAACTTAATTAGAGGGAAGAAACCGACTCAAAACACTTTTACTAAGCAATTCACAACTCTTTGAGTTGCCATCATCACTTGCCTACAATTTAACTTGCAATTTAACTAGCAAAAATATACTCCATAATGCCACGCTCATGCAATTCTTTGACGCGTATTAAAACAACGGAAATATTATCAAAACCACCCTGTCTATTGGCTAAATACACCAAGGTTTTACAGCAGGTATCTAAATCATTGCTCTGGTCACGCAAGACCATCTGTATATCAATCTGATCCAGCATGTCACTCAAGCCGTCAGAACAAAGTACGAAAATATCACCGACTTTCATTTGATGATCATGTACTTCAACTTCAATCTCTTCATGCGAGCCCACGGCTCTGGTAATAAGATTCTTAATTGGAGACAAATGCGCATCCGCTTGTGAAATCAATCCCGCATCAATTTGCGCTTGCAAAACGGAATGGTCGCGGGTAATTTGATCTAAAAAATTATCACGGAACAAATAAGCCCTCGAGTCACCAACATGTCCAATGACAAGTTTATCTTGGTGGCATAAAGCAGTAACGATGGTGGTTCCCATACCAAAGTTATCGGGATTTTTATTGGCCTGCTCAATCACTTTTTGATTGGCATAAACAATCGCGTCATGTATCCATTTTTCTGAGATTGACGTTTGCCAAGGCATCCTTGGCATCCACGCATTTCCTTGTTTTTGCAGGATCTGTTCACTGACGAGTTCGACACTCATTTGACTTGCAATCTCACCGGCATTATAGCCGCCCATCCCATCCGCTAAAATGGCTAAACCAGCTTCTTTATAAATCGCAATCGCGTCCTCATTATGACTACGGACCAGTCCGGTGTCAGTGTGACTAGCAAATTCCAAAACGGTATGTGCATGCATGGAGGAAATTAGCGAAAATGAACTCAGAAACAGCGAAAATCGGTGCAAAAACTGAACTTACAGCAATTGTTATTGAGCTTACCATTAACCGAGAGAATTATGAACGCCGAAAGCAAATTTTGATATTTCAATAGCGCAACTACAACAACTATCAATTGTCCGAGATTTTCATCAGGATTTGAGTTGATGACAAATGCATTTTCGAAAGAATTGTTGGCGTGTATGAGGTGTTCATGATGTGCCATGCGCACGATGAAGAAAATAAACCAAAAGGCGCGATCAGCAATCAACTAGCACCAGGTGCTGCGGATCGCAACTCACGGCTTTATTCTTTTACAAATAATAAGGGGGCCGTAGCCCCCTTATTATTTGTACTAAAACTGCCTGAAATTACAGCATTGCTTTCAACAAACGCGCCATTTCTGACGGGTTTTTAGTTGCTTTGATACCGCACTCTTCCATGATGTCCAATTTTGCTTGCGCAGTATCAGCACCACCAGAAATCAAAGCACCAGCATGACCCATACGTTTGCCTGGAGGCGCAGTCACACCAGCGATGAAACCAACGACTGGCTTCTTCATATTGTCACGTACCCAGTAAGAGGCATTCGCTTCATCTGGACCACCGATTTCACCGATCATGATCACAGCGTCTGTATCTGGATCATCGTTGAACATCTGCATGACGTCGATATGTTTCAAACCATTGATTGGATCGCCACCAATACCAACAGCAGAAGATTGACCCAAACCGAGTGCAGTCAATTGACCAACCGCTTCGTATGTCAATGTACCAGAGCGGGAAACCACGCCGATACGACCTTTACGGTGGATATGACCTGGCATAATGCCGATCTTGATTTCGTCTGGTGTGATCAAACCTGGGCAGTTAGGGCCGAGCAGTTTTGTTTTGCTACCAGCTTTTGCCATGCGGTCTTTCAACATCATCATGTCACGAACAGGAATGCCTTCAGTGATACAGATCGCCAAATCGAGATCCGCTTCAACTGCTTCCCAGATTGCAGCTGCTGCACCTGCTGGTGGAACGTAGATAACAGAAACAGTTGCGCCAGTTGCTGCTTTAGCTTCAGAGACGTTCGCGTAAATTGGAATGCCTTCGAAATCTTCACCAGCTTTCTTAGGATTTACACCGGCAACGAAACAGTTTTGACCGTTTGCGTAGTCGCGGCACATGCGTGTATGGAACTGGCCAGTTTTGCCAGTGATACCTTGGGTGATGACTTTAGTGTCTTTATTAATCAGGATGGACATAGTGATTCCTTGCGAAAATTAAGCTTGACCGGCAGCAGCGGCAACAACCTTCTGCGCCGCTTCTTCCATCGTGTCTGCAGCGATGATAGGCAAACCAGAGTCAGCCAACATTTGCTTGCCGATTTCTTCGTTTGTACCTTTCATACGTACCACCAAAGGTACTTGCAAGGACACTGCTTTAGACGCAGTGATAACGCCTTCTGCGATCACGTCACAACGCATGATGCCGCCGAAGATGTTGACCAAGATTGCTTTCAAACCTGGGTTTTTCAACATAATCTTGAATGCTTCAGTGACTTTCTCTGCTGTCGCACCACCACCTACGTCCAAGAAGTTTGCTGGTTCGCCACCAAACAATTTAATCGTATCCATGGTTGCCATCGCCAAACCTGCACCGTTAACCAAGCAACCGATATTGCCGTCGAGGGAAATATAAGCGAGGTCAAATTTAGATGCTTCGATTTCAGCTGGATCTTCTTCGTCCAAATCGCGGTAAGCAACGATTTCTGGTTGACGGAACAAAGAGTTCGCATCGAAGTTGAACTTAGCATCAAGAGCGATGACTTTGCCAGAACCAGTCAAAATCAATGGGTTGATTTCAGCTAAAGAGCAATCTGTTTCCATGAAAGCTTTGTACAAGCCTTTCAACTGAACACGTGCGTCTTCGATAGAGCCTTCTGGCACACCGATTTTGCGGGAGATGTCATCTGCTTCAGCATCTTGCAAACCAGCTGTTGGATCGATCGCGATCGAATGGATCAATTCTGGATGTGATTCAGCCACTTCCTCAATATCCATACCGCCTTCAGACGACGCCATCAATACGACGCGTTGGCTGATACGATCAGTCACCATACTTACATACAGTTCTTTCTTAATGTCAGCGCCTTCTTCGATCAACAAGCGACGTACTTTTTGACCTTCTGGACTTGTTTGGTGCGTGATCAATTGCATACCCATGATCGCTTCCGCATATTCGCGTACTTGCTCCATGGATTTAGCGACTTTAACGCCGCCACCTTTACCACGGCCACCGGCGTGAATTTGTGCTTTGACTACCCATACTGGACCGCCTAAAGTTTCAGCAGCTTTGACTGCTTCTTCAACGGACATGCATGGGATACCGCGCGGTACGGTCACTCCGTATTTACGGAGGATTTCTTTACCCTGATACTCATGGATTTTCATACGACTTCCCTTCAGACACTGAGGTATTAGTTAAAAAGTAAAACAAAAAAAATAGAACTCTATCAACACTTTACAGCATAAAGTATTCGAATTTTCATTAAGTCAGCAATACAAAACCACTAGTCCAAACAAAAAAACGCGACAACCAAATTCGGGAGTCACGTTCATCTGTTAATTAACTGGTAATTTCGGAAAATTTCGTTTGCATCGACTTAGCACGAGCAAAAACACGATCCATTTGACCACAAACCATATCACCCAGTTTAGAAATATCTGCTGGGATAAGAAAATTGAACCCCAATGAGGGTGTAGAGAATGTCATCAATTTAAAAGAGGCATCATGCCTGCTAGCGGCAATTCGAACATAAAAAGCCACAATTGCGTGCGTAATCGCAGCTTCTACGATCACAGCCGCTCTTGCGGCATTGCAAAAAACCTGTGGATTTTAGCACAGCTAAAGCATGAATTCTATTTTTTGGTTAGGCCAATTTATTGGAACTACGATTTGAAAATACGAAATTTTGTGACTTTCAGCGAGATATTGTGTTTTCTCAAATGACCTAAATTCAATTACGAAAACAAAAATCAATTCTCTATTCACCAATATCATCACGGGATTGGCGCAAGGCATAACTAATTGCACGGCTCGAGAAGCCTCGTTGCGCTAGGAAATGCATTTGTTTCGACTTTTCATGATGATCAACAGGCGGTGCGGCGAATTTACGCCATAAGACATCCACCGCTCTTTGCATCTCCGATTCTTGTAATTCATCCTTAATATTCGACAAATCGTCCTTGCTCAAATTGTGACTTTGTAACTCCGCCAAAATTTTCTGATTACCGAATCTTGCCTGTCGCTTATGCACTAAGGCTTCTGAGAAGCGTTGATCAGATAAAAATTTTGATTCCTCTAGCCAATTTAAAAGTGCATTCAATTCATCGTCCGCTTCCACATAAGGGGAAAGCTTGCGAGCCAGCTCAACACGGCTGTGTTCACGCATAGAGAGGTAGCGCAAAGCGCGGGCTTTTATACTAAGTTTAGGTCGGATCATGTCAAAGACTTACAAACACTGTAGCTCGGTATTACAAATATCGAAAAAAAATAAAAAAAGTCGACCACTTGTTACCAAGCAATCGACTCAAGACTAACGTGATCTATACAAGACTTAGAGTAAAACTCGAAGGAGTTTTATTATTCTGCAGCTAATGCAGGCAACAATGGCACACCCAATTGCGCACGCACTTTGTTTTCAATTTCATGTGCCAAAGCTGGACGTTCAATCAAGAAATTACGCGCATTATCCTTACCTTGACCAATTTTTTCACCGTTATAGCTATACCAAGAACCAGATTTTTCAACAATCTTGCAATCAGCACCTAAATCCAGAATCTCGCCTTCGCGTGACGTGCCCGCACCGTAAAGAATGTCGAAATGCGCTTCTTTGAATGGTGGCGCAACTTTATTCTTCACGACTTTGACTTTGGTTTCGTTACCAATCACTTCATCGCCGGCTTTGATAGATCCAGTACGACGAATATCTAAACGTACAGAGGCGTAGAATTTGAGTGCATTACCGCCTGTCGTGGTCTCTGGGCTACCGAACATCACACCAATTTTCATACGGATTTGATTAATAAAAATCACTGTGGTGTTAGTGCGATTAATACTACCCGTTAATTTACGCAGAGCTTGAGACATCAGACGTGCTTGCAAGCCAGGCAAAGAATCACCCATATCGCCTTCAATTTCAGCTTTTGGCGTTAAGGCTGCAACAGAGTCGATCACAATCAGATCAACGCTGCCAGAACGTACCAAAGCATCTGTAATTTCCAACGCTTGCTCACCGGTATCTGGCTGAGAGATCAACAGATCATTCAAGTTAACACCTAGCTTTTGCGCGTAGCCGACATCGAGAGCATGTTCCGCATCGATAAACGCACAAGTACCACCTAATTTTTGCATCTCCGCAATCACTTGCAGAGTCATCGTTGTTTTACCTGAAGACTCTGGACCATAAATTTCGATCACGCGGCCACGTGGCAAGCCACCGACGCCCAGTGCAATATCGAGCCCTAAAGAACCAGTGGAGACCACTTGAACTTCTTCAACCGTTGCGCCATCAGCCAGACGCATGATGGAGCCTTTACCAAATTGTTTCTCAATTTGCGCAAGCGCAGCAGCCAATGCTTTACTTTTATCGGTGCCGTTATCAGATTTTCTATCGTCCATAATATCTCTCAGGTAAGTGCAATTGACTACGTTTTTTGTAAATTTGCTGCTTCAAACCACTGCATGAACGACACTGTATAAAAAATCAGTAGTTTTGGCAAGCACGATTTTCACTTTTTTTAAAATTGATGTGTTTCGTATTTCGGTGCATGTTGTCGAAATTGTCGAAATTCTTTTAATTCTGAATTTTTTTCATTTAAATCTAAACTCAAACAAAGAAAAATATCCACGCAACTTTGACTCACTGGCTTAATCACCCAAGTCCCAAAATTCTTTGATAAACATCTAGACAATGCTATTTGCGCTTGGCTCGCTCGGATTTGTGCAATTGTTATCGAACACCAACCGCACGGATAGACCATCTCAACCCTCAGTCTTCCAATAAATCATTCACAGACGGCCTTATCCGGGGAGCGGATCATACAAGCGTTATCAACACGTGATATCCCATCTGGCCATCGGTAGTGACCATCTCGATCCGAGTGGGCGATCGCGTTGTAAGCATTATTGCCAACCGTCTCGATGGCAGGTTTCAACATTGCATTCACCAAGTCTGCGTCTAAGCTTAAACCAATCGACCAGCTCACAACCATGCCATCGAAACAGTCCATCATGTGTGATAGATGAGCCTTCCCTGTTGGGAAGTGGAATGCAAATACGTCTTTAAAAGTGCTCCTAGATTTTGTCGCCCCCTCATTGGTCGATTTCGAGTGTGCCCAAAGAATCAAGGTGGTGAGGCTGACCTCATTTGGCGCTCAGCAATTCGCTGTCCTTGCGCCATTACATCTACCACACTGATTTTCCCTGTTACGGCTTCAGAGACTAGTTGACCAACTTGGTCACCAATAGCGACGAACTCTGGGATGGTAGCGAATTGAATCCCTAGGTATGGATTTGGATGCAAGGTCGCATTTCTTGGATTCGCCGAGCGAATCGCGTCAAGCTCAAGATTTGACCACGGCGCTGCTCGCTGAAAATTTCGATTTGCATAGATCGAAGCCCGAGTGCCTGACGGTACAAGCCCCCATCCACGAAGTTCTACAACCCGCTTGATATAGTCACTCGAACTCGCCCATGTAACAAACTTGTGGGCTGCAATTGCTTGAACATCAGAGATGTCGGAGGGGATAGCAAGAGCCCATGCCCAGAGCCAACTTGATCCCTTATCTGTAATACCAATTGGTGCCCGAGCGAAGCCAACGGTATGCGCTAGCCGATTCTGTTTGGGATCAAGAAGAAAACCTGCAGCGACTGTGGCGTCAACCCAGATCGCACAGCGACCACTTTGGAATAGCGAGAGGTTTTCGTTATAGCCTCGCTTCACGGCGTCCGGTGGCCCGTAGCGCCGCAACAAATTGACATAAAGTTCTAATGCATCTTTCCAGGCTTGGCTATTTAATTGCGGCTGCCATCGCATATCGAACCACTGGCCACCAAACGCATTCACGATAGTCGCCAAGAGTGTCATATTTTCACCCCAACCAGCCTTGGCGCGCAGGCAGATGCCATGCACGTTGCCCTTAGGATCATTCAGTTGGGCTGCAAAATGTGCAATGTCGGACCAGTTAGGTTTGGCCGGCATAACTAACTTAGCTCGCGCGAAGAGGTCCTTGCGGTAGTAGAGCATTGAACTTTCGCCGTAAATCGGTGAGCCATAGAGCTGACCTTGGTGTGAGAGCCCTTCCCGGATATTAGGGAGCATGTCATCGAGATCTTCCGCCGGTAATTGAAGCGGCTTAAGCCAACCTTTTTTTGCCCAGATTGGCGCCTCGTAAGTACCAATTGTCACGACATCAAACTGCTGGTTTTTTGTTGCGATGCTGCTACTCACCGCTTGTCGCAATTGAGATTCGGTCAGCGTAACCCAACGGATCTTGATCGCCGGATTTGATCGCTCAAACTCATCACTCATTGACCTCATTTGGATCATGTGCTGATTGTTCACTGTAGCCACGATCAACGTGACCGCTGAGACTGGCATTGCAATCACGGCAAACAGTGCAAAGATCACATTCCGGCAGGCAAAGATTGTGGCCGCACTCATGCTTGTGTCTCCGCTGTCTCCAACTCACGCAGATGTGCCTCGAACAAGTCGGCGGAAACGGGCTTCCCAAAGTAATAGCCCTGAAAGGCTGGGCAACCAATATCCAGCAAGTAATTGAATTGTGCCTCGGACTCAACGCCTTCTGCTATTACGTGCAAGTCCAAACCTTGCCCCATGTTGATGATTGTCTGAGCCACCATAGCGTCACGGTGGTTGTTGGGGAGATTATCAACAAATGATTTGTCAATTTTTAATTGCGTCAAGGGTAATTTGGTCAGCACATTGAGCGAGGAATTGCCTGTTCCGAAGTCATCAAGCGAGATCTGAAATCCGGCCGACTTGAGCGCTTCTAGTTTGGCCATGGAATCATTGAGGTTGTCTATGGCCATACTCTCGGTAATTTCAAGCTTCAATTTTTGAGCCGGAACACCTGCTTTCCTGACGATAGAAATGACTTCGCCCACGATGTTCGCGGATTTCAATTGTCGTGGGCTGATGTTCACCGCGACGACAAGTTCACACGTTGCTGGGTTGTGTGCCCATTCTGCGATTTGGCGGCAGGCCGTCGCCAGCGCCCAGCGACCAATCGGCTCTATCAATCCAGTTTCTTCCGCTAAAGGAATAAATTCTCCTGGGGAAATAATGCCACGCTGCGGATGAAACCATCGCACTAAAGCTTCCGCACCGATGGGTTGGCAGCGTTCATTGACCTGTAATTGGTAGAACAGAACCAACTGATTCTGGTCGATGGCCTCGCGCAATTCGTTTTCGATCTGACGGCGTCGATCAATTTCAGTCTGCATAACGGACTCGAAAAAACGGACCGCGTTGCGCCCGTTCGTCTTGGCCTCGTACATCGCTATCTCAGCCTGCCTTAGCAAAGCCTCGGAATTTCCAACTTGGCCGTCGTTATGAAAGGCAATTCCAATCGAGGCAGTGCATATAATACGGTGTCCCTCGACTAAAACTGGCATCTCGAGTGCCCGACGGATTGTCTCGGCAAGGCCTAGTGCTGCTTCAGCGATCCTTTCAGAATCCTCTCCAAGTTTCTCCGCGACGAGAACGAAATTATCCCCACCGAAGCGGCCGACCATATCACTGTCACGTGCTTCATGACTTAAGCGCTGGGCCATTTCAATAAGCAAACGATCACCAATGCCATGTCCTAGTGAATCGTTGACCTTATGAAAAAAATCAAGGTCAATCATCATTACTGCACAGCTATTCTGATTTGCTGAGATTTGATTTAGGGCATTGGTGATATGCCTCTCAATCAAATATCGATTCGGAAGATCGGTCAAAGCATCAAACAACCTGCGATGCTCTGCGAGCTCTTGTGCAGCCTTTTCTGCTGTGATGTCTTGTAAGTTGCCAACATAGCGAAGGGTCTGGCCCTCTGCATCGGTCACCTTGGAAATGGACAATCGTAGGGAGTAGTAACGCCCCTCTTTGTGCCTGTCGACAACTTCTCCTTGCCAGTAGCCATCACTCAATAAGGTGCTCCACATTTCTTGATAGAACTGTGGCAGCTGCAATCCTGGCTGCAAAAAGCTAGGTGTCCGACCGACCACTTCTTCTGGCGGATAGCCAGTTATGCGGGCGAACGAGGAATTGACACGTTCGATCACCCCATTGGCATCGATAATCATCATGCCATCGTGTGCCTCGAAAGCCACGGCGGATATTCGCAACTCGCTTTCAATTTGACGGCGTTCGGTCACGTCGCGCGCTACCGTTAAAATACCCGCTGGCGCACCTTGCGCATCATGAACAAGCACTTTAACAACCTCAAGATTGCGGTTGGAACCATCTTCGGTAGCAATGATGGTCTCGTATTGAAGCGGCTGGCCGTTACGTAGCACCTCGCGATCATTATCTCGTATGGCATGTACCAAGCTTCTGTCTTCAAAAATAGCTTCATCAGATTGCCCAATCACCTCTGCTTTAGATCGGTTTAGCGCTGAAAGCATCTGTGCATTGCAATCTAGATAGATTCCATCTGGACTTTTAAGGGACATCGCATCGGGACTGCTGTCAATAATTGCACGCAGGAGTGCCTCTTCTTTTCGCAAATCGCGGGCTGCTATTTGAAGCTGTTCATGCTTTTGCAAAATCTCAGCAGTTCTTGCTCTAACGGCCCGACGAAGTAGCATAATCCAAAGGCCAGCAACGATGGTCACGCCAAAAGCGGCCAAAACAACAATCAGAATTATGCGTAAATAAGGGCGGAACTCAAACGGCTCGCTAAACCATTTATCGCGCAATTCCTTGCGTTCTGCGGCAGTAATGAGCGCCATGCCTCGTTGAATGAGCGAATAGGTTTCCTTGTTACCACGGTTGACAGCCCAATGGAATTGCCCTTCGTAAAGTTTGAAGGCACGTGCAAATCGAAGCTGGGCTCGATGCAGATAAAGATAGTAACTGGCAGGATCGTCGTCCATGCAGAACATCTTGATCTGCCCTTCTTTGGCAGCACTCAACATGTCGTCATAATTTTTAAAAGCAAGAAAGCTTGTGACGCCTTGATTGACTAATGTGTCCACACAGGCATCGCCACGTTGCACTCCTATGGTGAAGCCACGTACAGACTCAATGCCTTTTACACCATGGATAGAACTATCTACATAAATACTGGCTGGTAATGTGGCATAGGGCTCTGAAAAGTCATACAACTGCTCACGAACCGGGGTGCGGAAAATCATGTCGATCACGTCCGCTTGTTGATCATGCATGGCGCGTTGAGCCTCAGACCATTGTATGGCATTGAAGTCAACCTTAATTCCAGTCTTGCGCTCCCAAAGCCGCCACAAGTCAACAACGTAGCCCTCAGGGACACCGTTCGCACCGAGGACAACGTAAGGAGGGTAGTTATTGTCAGTGACAACACGTATTGAAGATGGCTCGGCACCGGCAGCAGCAGACAAGAGCAGCAAAAGCCATCGAAACCCATATTTCCAGATCGACTTCAACGCGCCGCTAGCCAAGTTTGCAGTCATTGCAATCTTCCCACGTAAATATAGATAACATCATCAGGTGAAATTCCGACAAAGTCTTGTGCCACTCCGATACAAACATCGAAGAATAGCTTATCACAGTAGCGAATAGCGAGGACGTAGCTGAGCGCTTCATGTGGACAACTGTGGTTGTAGCGGTACAGCTAATCCGCTGTTGTGTATTGAACTTAGTTCAAAGTGTCGAACCGGACTTCCCCTAACTCTTCAGATACTATTACATGTCTACTGAACTAGGAAAAATCCACTGCTGGAGAGAAGTCAAATAACACTCTTTCATACAGATGGTAGTCTTCCTCCAGCAATTAGAGTCAGGCTTCGTCTGTGAGTTACCTATAATGAGCTAGCACTTCCTGTAATGAAGCACTCTCACAAAATCGATCGACATGCATCGTACTCGGCACTTGATTGTGTGGGAAACATCGACGAAAAAACACCTAAGAAACTTGCCGTACTCATGAACTCAGAATTAAGTAAACAAAACGATGAGGAATTCTGAGTTGGCTAATTTTTTTGTTCAAATGTGGCTTGAGCGTTTTAATGTAAGTATTTGATTCGACTAAAATCAGAATTCAAAATCAAAAGAAGATCTACACTATCACTAGCATTCATGTTTTTCCTCAGTTGTGAAAAAAGAGTTGTCGGAAAACTAGGGTAGTTACAATCAAGATTCACGGCATGAGATTGTTTCGAACGAAAATAGTTACACGGATAACGACGCTGAGTCAGAATGGCTGACACTCGATTAACTCGCCCAACCTATAAAAAGCTCTGTGCTATTCAAGCCGAAAAACACCTTTATTTTATTCTCTATCAAAATCATGTCCCAACAAACTGGCTTTAGCAGCGTAGAACGATCCTTTATCCGAGGACAATCAGTCGACGTGACCGATCTCGAAAGCTTAAAAAACTGGTATCCAGTCCTCATCAGCAAGCATCCGGATGAGGTGTTTTGGCGTGATATGGGGCAACAACGCTTCACCGATTCATTTTTTCAGAACTCATTGGATGCACAAGATCGGAACCTCCGACGCGTCTGCAAGACTGGTAAAGCTTCCTTGGCTAGTATCGAGGAATACATCGCTCCCACCGCGTTCGTATTTCATATTTCGCGATGTGGCTCGACCCTACTAACGCAAATGCTGGCCTCATTAGAGCAGTGCATCGTACTCTCCGAACCGCCTGTCGTGGATCAGTTTTTTAGGAACTATTGCAAAGGCAAGGAGATAAACGAGGAGCAAATCACGATTTTTCGTCAATTGATTGCCGTACTGGGACAAAAGCGCTTCGATCGTGAATCCCATTTCATCATCAAATTTGATAGTTGGCACATCGACCGACTCGACTTCATCAGACAAGCCTATCCCGATGTGCCTGTATTGTTTTTGTACCGACAGCCGCAGGAAGTGTTGGCGTCACATCAAAAACAACGCGGCCCACAGATGATTCCGAACTTTATCGACCTAGGCAATATTCAAGTAGATCAACACGATGTCCAAATCAGTGACCTCGATGCTTATTGTTTGCGCGTGTTAGATCAATATCTATTAGCGGCTCTGCAGCATGCCGATAATCGACAATTACACTTGATTAATTATGCCGAATTACCGACTGTGGTTTGGGAGAAATGTTTGCCTGATTTACATATCAAATGCACAGAAGACGAATTACAAAGTCTGCGTCACCGTGCGTCGTTTCACTCAAAACATCCGCAACAAAATTTTGCAGAAAAGTTGGAGGTACGAGCACCGCATCCTTTTTTAGCGCACACGCAAGCTTTATACGCGCAACTGGAAGGCCTGCGTCTTCAACAATCCAGATAGACACCATTTCCCAAAGTCTCGCAAGCCCCACGCATCGCCGCCTTAGCAATTTTTACGGCGATGCGGCTGATGAAAATCGACACTAAACACGCTTTAAAACTGCGGTCAAAACGAAGGAGCTAAGCTATTCACTTTTTAATTCATCACTGACAAAATTAGAACGCGCCATGATCTCGGCCTCATGGGCATCGCGCACAGTTTTCGCCAATGTGAAAGAAGAACTGATCAAGAATAACCAACTCACCACCATATAGTTTTTTTCCCATACCGGAATATTCATACGCCACAAGCCCCAGGCAGTTAGTAATATCGCGGCAGCGAATCCCGTCCACACCGTCATCGTCCAAGATGCCGTATCGACTGCCCCATCGCGATTGTCGCGAATCATTTTAGCGACAGTGAAACAGGCAAATAAACTAAAAAATAAGCCGAGCGCAAGGAATGCGCGATCTAACTCTTGGCCAGGCAATTGAATCACACCAGCACCGCAAGCCGTCACCGCTAAACCAAAAGCAAGCCAAACCTGTAAGCGCCAACCACCACTATCACGCTGCATAATATATTGTGTCGCCATGTGTTTCTCTCCTCAATTAATAATCAGCAAAAGTTCAATCATTTTTACCATGTACAATATAACTCAATTACAGCGCAACTGGGCCTGTAATTACTGCTCTACTTACCTCACGCACTTGCTGTTGCCTGTGTCTATCGACATACTGCTCCGCCTTGTCTAGCTGCTGGCGCATGATCTGATTATTCTGTCCCATCACATCAATCGCCTTGCTACGAAAGTCATCCATCGCATCCATCGCTTTAAAAGTTTGATCGAACATATCCTTCAACTTATCAATTCCTAACATAGGGTTTTGGCTAAATTCGCCGACCTTCTCAGCATGGCTATTTAATTGACGCCCAGTTTCCCCGATCAAGGATTCAATCGTCGCATTGATTCCATTGAGCGCATCCATCACCTTGATCTGATTGCCAGTCGCCCGTGCCAGAGTCTGCGCCACGGCTAAAGCACTCATCCCTGTCGTAGCAACTCGACTGCAGCCGTTCATCATTTCACGCCCAGTTTTTTTCAAGACATCCAGCGTCAAATAACCATTGGTGCAGATCGCTTGCTGTGTCAACATGTCTTGTAAATTTTGCCGAACATAAAACAATACTTCTTGTTCCAGAGCCTTAGCGCGTTGTACATCACTCAGTTTCAGGTGATCAATACGCTGCTGTAAACCTTGGTCTAAGGTCTGCGCAAAATGCATAGCACTTTGGAGCTTCTGCATCGCATCCCATAATTTCACACGTGTAGCTTCGATATCCACGACGTCGCGCTGCATATCATCACGTGCTGCATAGAGCTGTTGCATACTCTTTTGCAGTTGGCTTGATGCGCCCTGATACTTACGAAAATAACTCTGCAACTTATTTCCATAAGGGATGATTCCCAAGAATTTTTGTGCTTGAAATAAATCGCCCTCTTTGCCCGGATTTAAGGTATCGAGATGCCCGCGCATGTCTTGTATTGCTTGAAAAGCGGGACTATTTTCCACGCCAATAAAATTGGCCTGCATCAAACGACCTTGCATCAAACTCGCGGCAATCGAAATTTCCTCACGACCCAAAACAAAGGCACTATCGAGGCGCGTTTTGAACGCTTCACTTTGTACGTCTTCCTGCAGCAAGCTCTGCATAAAACGCTCAACTTGTTCTTCAACTGCCACCTTCAATTCCTGACCTAAAGGCACCGCTGACTGCGCCACCGCTTCACTCACCGGCGTGATGACTTCTGGTGCATGTAGCTCAAAAACACGATTATTTTCCACTTCAATTTGCTCGTTCATCTAAGTCCTCTCCAATTTTTCACGCGATGACAATAAAATTAACACCACCATTGACTGCAGTTCGTTAACCTGAATTGACGAAGTCTTTCGAACTGCAGGCACAATGCCAAGCCTATGTGCAAAATTCCACCTTCACCACAATAGTCGAACAGATTGATAACAAAGGTCGCTCAATTTGATACCATCCGTCTTATCAATTAACGTCGTTCGAGGTCGATCACCAACAATGTAGAATGACCATTACCAACACTTACAAACCAACATGAAACCAGCCAATCAACTTAAACTCAGCTTTGTCATCCTTGGTTTTGTCGTCTTATTTTGGTATCTGGATCGTCCGTTTCCAAATTCCTCTGCGATTTACGAAAGCATCGCCATTCCAACATCAAGCGCCTCGGTTTCCAGTGCGCAATTTACGCTGCCACCGGCGCAAGGCCAAACAATATCTGCCACATCTCTACCCGACTATATTGCTGGTTTCACCGCGCTTCATCCGCAACAAACTGGCGCTTATATTTTAGAGAATGGTTTTGAAGCCCTGCTCGCCCGAGCCTGGTTAGCAGATCACGCGACTCGCAGTATCACTGTGCAATATTTCATCTGGAGTAATGACAACATCGGTATCCTCGCGTCAGAAGCCTTGATTCGTGCAGCTGATCGCGGCGTAAAAGTCCGCGTGATCGTGGATGACTTATTGATCGAAGCAGAAGATCAAACCTTAATCGCTTTAGCCAAACATCCCAACGTAGAAATTCGTATCTACAACCCTAAACACCGTGTCGGCACCAATGTCGGCAAACGCTTGTGGAATATGATTTCTGATTTCAAAGGCGTCAACCAGCGCATGCATGACAAGACTTTTGTGGTCGATGATGTCGTCGCGATTACCGGTGGTCGGAATATGGCGAGTGAGTATTTCAACTTCCATCACGAAGCGAATTTCCGCGACCGAGATGCTTTAATTTTAGGAAAGGCGGTTGCCGCGATCAGCGCCAATTTTGACAATTTTTGGCAACATCCCCTGAGTGTGCCAGTCGAAAACATATTCGCCGAACATCGCTTTTTGCGGTTGTCGCCAGAAATTAGTCTGCAACAAGTACAGCAAGTCTATGCGCAGTTACATGCCTACGCCAAACAGGATGAAAACTTCGACCCGCAACTAAGGCAGGCAATACGAAGCATCCCAGAATCGTTTGAACGACTCGCTAAAGAGATGGTATGGACAGAAGTTGACTTCATCCACGACATACCGGGAAAAAATCGCAGTGAAGGTTTACAAGGTGGCGGCGACAGCTCGCGTGCGCTCGCTAAATTGGTGAGCAATGCGCAGAAAGAAATTCTGATTCAATCCCCCTACCTAGTCTTATCTGACAAAGCCAAATCCTTACTTCAACAGACTTTGCGACGTGGCGTGAAGATCATCGTCAACACCAACTCAATGGCCTCGACCGATAATCTCCAAGCATTTAGCGGGTATAGAAATCAGCGTGAAGAATTACTAAAAATGGGCATACAAATTTTTGAATTTCGCCCCGATGCAGAGAGTCGCGGCAAACTATTAAATTCCCCCGTCATCGATAAATACAAGCCCGCTGTATTTGGCTTACATGCGAAATCCATGGTGGTGGACGGCAAAATTGCCTATATTGGGACTTTCAATTTTGATCCACGATCAGAAAATCTCAATACCGAAGTTGGCGTGATCATCCACAACCAACAATTATCCGAGCAATTGGCGCAGTCTATCCGTCGTGACTCAAGTCCAGGTAATAGCTGGAACGCCCAGCTTGATAATCCAGATCAACATGTTTCGTATTCAAAACGATTTCAGGTTTGGCTAATGCAATTACTCCCGTTGCGTCCCATCTTGTAATAGAAAGCTCAACTCATAAAGAGTGCGGACATTTGCTCGGCTTTCTCAGCCAAGTCCCTATCGCTAATCGTATACACGGGTGCGAAGCCACCACCCGGTGTGCGGAAATTCGTCGTCTGTCCCTGATACAAACGCGCTGCCGTCCACTGCACATGGGCATCATAGGTGTACTGGCGAATATCGAACTTCATCTGAGCTGGCGATTCGGGCGATCCGGAAATTCGCTCCCCAGGCGTTATGATGCTTTGCGCAATGTAATCCCCTGCCAGAATCTCTTCCCAGACGCGCTTGGTCAATTTATCGCCGCGATAAGTTGCACGACCGCCATAGCCTGCTTTGGGCTTAAAGAATAAATGCCGACGGTTGGCCCACAATCGCTCAGCTTGATCGGGTTTCACAATCTCGGAGCGCGGAATATTTTCTAGTAAACATGTTTGCACCTGTGCACTAACACCGAGGGCTTGTAACTGTTCGGGATCTGTCCAGATCGCCAAGTTAGCTTTATCGGCAAACAAAGCATGTACCTGTGGATGCGGTGTTAATACGATGGCGTCGGCCAAATAAGCCTGCCTTAAAGCGTTCGCGTTCGGCTGCTCCAGATAAAAATCAGTGAGTCGGTTGTACACCAAATCGATCATACGATCGCCGTGCCATAAGCCGCCATCACGCCATATCAATTCTTGCGGTGGGGCGATCACTGCCTGAATACCAAAGCGCGCAAACAACTGTTGGAACAATAAAAATTCTGGATACAGGTATTGCTCTGTCGGCGCGTCATCGACAATCGCAATGGTCGCAAGCTCACGCGACAACTTTGTAGGATGCGCACCTTGCGCCAACGTCCACTCATGGCGAAACATCTTAATGATGTCTTGTTCGAATGCCTGCACCGTCGATCTATCATGCACGATGTCATCCATCACTGCACAACAGGCGCGCTGAGAGCGCGCTAACACCGCATTTAGCATGGCGCCACCAGCGTTGGTATTGACCTCAATCAAACCAATCCTTTCGTCGTGCACATGAAAATCATAACCAAAGAAGACCCCCTTTGCTGCCTGATTTCCATGCTGTGCAATTATCGGCGCACTTCGCAGAATCATGTCCCGAAACGCTGGCATCGCCACTACAAACTCTATCGCACTTATCACAGCTGCCATTGCTTGTTGCTGACTCTCGGAGACAAACACCGGCTGGGCGGAAAACACATGCGGGCAACGTTGTTCAATCAATTCAAAAATCTCAGGTGCCGCGAGCTCAACTTTGAGCGCTTGCTTTAAAGCGCCATCTGGCAGACTCAGACAAAAGCATTGGCTATTGAGTTTTTGGATGGTCTTCGCTGCACCGCCTTTCACATCACATACGTGACAGACGTCCGCCGCTAGCTTTTCTGTTGAGCTCATTGAGATGAATTTTAGCTTGTTAGTGAACGCTGATAGGCCATCTTCACATAATGCATAAGGTGCTTGCTTTCAATTTCAGCGATTGTCTCTAATTTAATATGCCGACGAAACTTACCCTTACCTTCCAATACGCCAAATCGATCAGGCAAACTTGCCCCTTCACCAAACTCTAGTGATACGTGATTCGCATACGCAAAGACGCCACAAAACGCCTGCTCCACTGCGAACAAAATGCCACCGTATTTAATTTCTTCCTGAACGGATTCATCGCTCGATTGACTTAAGCCAAGGATTTGCTTGCGTAATGCTTGTACCAATGCATGGGTGGCAGCATTAGTCAGGCTTAAATCCTGTAAATACAGTTCGACACGGGTTTTAGTTTCGCTCATATTCTTGCTCATGATAACTCACTCCAGACTTGACGTAGACCGATTGCATGGACCGCTGCCAGCATCAAACAAATCGCTGAGCTTGTCCACCAAAAAACATCACTGTTCCCAACGAAGAATGGCTTCAACCAAGGAAATGCCAATCCTCGCACCACCAACACAGCAATCAAACCCAGCAGAACTACACGCCGCAAAGGTAAGACCAGAATTAAACCCGCTGCCGATAAGGCATACGCAGAACAAAGCAATAACGCGGTGCCGACAATCGCTGCCATCAATAAAGGTTGGGTATGTCCACGATTAAGCATCGCGACCACGGCGTCACCTGCCCCAAGTAAACGAAATAAAGGCGCGCCCCAAATAATGCAGGCGTAGTGCAGTAAAGCTGCAACGAAGGTAGTAAACGCTGCGGCTACCAGATATTGATTTACAAACTCTCTCATCACTCTTTTCCTAAATTTGATTGAAGGAAATCCTCAGACAGCTCCATTTCACAAACCACTTTGTAGTGCGCGAACATAATCTGCTTTTTGTGAAATCGTGTTGTGTCCTGTTCCTTTTATGACTACCAATTGTGTTTGCCCCTGACGAAAATTTTCCAGCAAAGCACGCGTGCTCGACATCGGGATGATTTCATCGTGCTCCGCAGCAATCAGCAACGTTGGAGCCGACACTTGCTGTGCATATTTCCATGACTCGAACTTATCCCGCAATAACCAGCTAATTGGAAACATCGGGAATTTCTGCTGTGCCAATTCCAAAATGCTATTGTAAGGGGTCACCAACACCAGACGTGACACTGGCCTGACGCTGGCTAGATACGTAGCAACACCACTGCCGAGACTACGACCAACCAGGCTGATGCTGTCATGTTCTTGGCGCAGCTTATCAAAGACCACTTTGGCATCCATCTGCAGAGCCAATTCAGACGGCGAGCCAGAACTGCCGCCATATCCCCGATAATGCACGAGATAAATGGCATGCTCTGGAAATGCCGACACTAAGGTCGGCAGGCTACGATTGACATCTTCGGCATTGCCGCCAAAATAAATGATCGCCTTGGCACCACGTCGTTCTCGCTGTGTGATAACGAGTTCCGCCTGCTCGGTCACCAGACGCATAGTCGTAGTACCAGATGCAGATGAGGCTTTTTGTGGAAAGTAAATGAAGGAGCTTTGAAAAAAATACAGAAGCGCGCACAAGCCTAGACAAACAATGGCGATGGCGACTAAGAATTTACTGAATTTATTGATCATTGCGGTTAGAGTGATTTAACAAGGTTCACTCATTCTACCGAATCAAAAATAATAGGAAAGCAATTTTCTATGTTGAGATTTACGCATGTAGCGACGAAACCTGTAATTCAAGTGCTTGCACTGCTTCTCGACTTTGGTGAATACTTAGCTAGCCTGACTCACCGTCTCACCAGCAACTAGGACCGGTTGCCACAACACTTGCAACTCAGATGGCTGCGTACCATTTTGCAGAGCTAGCAACATCTCTACCATTTTCTTTCCAGCGAGATCAGGATTTGGTTGCTCTATGGTGGTGACATTGTAACCAGCTAGGGAATCCTCCATCTTGCCCCAAACGATAATGGACATCTGCTTACCAATCGTAACGCCAGCGTCAAGTAAGGCACGCATCGCACCAACACCTGCCATGTGATTATCAACAATCACCGCGCTTGGTGGAGTCGGGCTGGCTAGTAACTGTTGCATCGCACTGTAACCACCCCGTCGGTCGTTCGAATTATTTTTGAGGTAATCAGGGTTGGGATTGAGACCAGCACTTTGCATCATATTCAAAAAACTGTCGTAGCGTTGACAGGCAAAATTCATGTCCGTTGGTGCACTCATTAAGGCAATTTTTTGATGACCGTGAACCAGTAAATGTTCCACTGCGAGTTGCATACCGCGTTCATTATCGTAATCAAACCAGGCGTGTGGCTCATTAACGCGAGTCCGACCATGGGCAACGAACGCTAAGCCATGCTTGGCAAGATAGGCGACACGTTCATCATACAATTTGGTGCGGCCAACGATGAGACCGTCGACGCGACGTTCTTTGACCATATGCTCATAGGCTCGCAATTCATTTTCCGGTGATACAGGCGCCATGATCAAATCCATCTGACGACCTTCTAATGCTTCTACCATCCCGCCAACTATCTGCATGAACATAGGATCGGCTAAATCATTGGCGACCAAAGCATGAATAATCCCAATCACATTTGTGCGACCTGATGCCAAACTACGCGCCATGGGATTAGGACGATAACCAAATTGCTCAGCCGCCTCCAGCACGCGCTGACGGGTGCGGGCGCTGACTTCGGGATAGCCATTCAAAGCACGGCTCACCGTGGTTTCGGAAATACCGAGATTTTGTGCGAGGCTTTTGAGGTTCATGGTGCCAATTCTTTGTAATTGCTAAAGGTCGCTATCAAAAAGAAACGAAGTGTAAAGGCATGCAGCGCGTAGGACAAGAATTTTTAGCTATCCAAACCAACATGCGACACTCTGCCGAATTAGTGGCTTGCCATCACCATTTCACACGAATTAAATTTGATGATTTGGAATTTTCACGCAGTTGCGTTGTCAATATTCTGTTAGTCGAATTCCAATCAAACACCAGCGCTTCCGCGTCTTGCATCACCTGCTTAGGAGCGCTCGGCAAATTATGTAGATGCAGAGTGATGTGCTTTGGCGATGCTGATATCTGCTTAGCTTGTTGCCGTTCAATCCGAATTTGCAAATGCGTATTAGGACTCAGATCCTCTTGATAGTCGCTGCTAAATTGATAGAGACGGTACTTACCTTGTAAAAATGCGTTTGCAGTGAGCCCATCGTCTTCATACATCTTACCCTTGCTCTGACGAATACTCGCATCGTGATAGTAATGCAGATCTAATTCTTTCTCGTTATAAAACTGTGTGCTTTGCATAGGCTTCGCCATCGGTACAAATGCACCAGCTCGGACGAATACGGGAATGTGTTCTTCACTCACTTTTACCGTATGACTAGTGCCACCTACATAAACCTGCCCAGTATAAAAATCGATCCAATTTCCTTTGGGAAACAAGACATCCGCTTGCTGCTGTCCTGCTTGCATAATCGGTTGCACTAAGAAATCCTTGCCCCATAAATACGAAGCAGAATGCGCGCGCAATTTTTCATTATCAGGCTCAACGAAAAACAGAGGACGCATCAATGGCAAACCCTGCTGCTGATTTTCAAATGCCAGCGTGTAATTGTATGGCAGTAAACGGTAGCGTAATTCGATTGCTGCTTTGGCTAACTGTTTGGCTTTTGCTGCGCGAAAGATCGGTTCAGAAGCGACATCTTCTTGTGCGTGTGGGCGGAAGACGGGTTGGAATACACCGTACTGCAACCAGCGCGCATACAATTCATCATCCAAATTCGCACCGGCAAACCCGCCTAAATCCGAATGCATATACGCCAAACCTTGCATCCCCATTTGCAGTGCAATCTCAGGCTGCGAACGTAAGCCACCCCATGTGCGATTCACATCGCCAGACCAGGGAATCAAACCAAAGCGTTGCGAACCAGAATAACCTGCACGCATCAAAATGAATGGCCGTTGTGTAGGAAAGTCTTTCTGATAGCCTTGTGCGACGAGCTTCGCCCATTCATGTCCATAGATATTGTGCACTTGATCTGCACCAAGTTGGCCGTTCGCATGACGTAGTTCGCTAGGATGCACTTCTGGTTCGCCAAGATCGCCCCACACGCCAGCAACACCTTGCTGCGCCAGATCTTTATAAATATTCCAAAACCAGTCACGAGCTTTCGGTTGGAACAGGTCAATCAATCCCGTATTACCAAAATAGAAGTCATAGGTGAATGGCTTACCAGCCTGATCGGTTGCCAGAATTTTTTCCTGTACTGCTTCTTGCCAGCGATTCGAGGTCGTCAAAATAAAAGGCTCAGTGATGAGTACGGTTTTGACACCCTGCTGATTAAAATCCGAGATCATGCCTTTCGGATTTTTAAAATTATCTTGATCAAAGGCGAGATTGCCCATCGTGCCTTTCACTTCTTTACCAAACCAATACAGATCAAAAATAATTGCATCGACAGGAATTTGATCTGCACGATATTTCGCAATCACCTGACGTGCTTCGGCCTCTGAGTGATAACCGAAACGGCTGGCAAAATTACCAAACGCCCAGCGCGGTGGCAGCGGCTGGCGCCCCGTTAGCTGGGTGTAGTTGGCGATCACATTCGCCCAAGATTTGCCAGCAATAACTTGATAAGTTTTACGCCCACCGATGGTTTCGTAGCTGAGTGAATTGTCCTTAGTGCTGTCGAGATCGAGCGTACCGATTGCTGCATTGTCAAAATGGATGCCATACATCTTGGATGAATACACCAGCGGTATCGCATAGTTCATTTGACTCGATTGTTCTTCGTAGCCGTAATGTGCTTTATTGTAGAGAGGTAGGCGATGACCACGACGATTCATCCCTAGTGCACGCGCACCTGCGCCGTACAGAGCTTCCTGCGCATCTAAATTAAAGCTGATGCGCTCTTTATTTTTTTCGACCGTATCAATTTTCTCGTAGCCGAGTTTTTCAGAGGTCAGCAATTTACCTTGATAAAAGTAGCTGATCTGGAACGGTGCTTTTTGTATGCGCACCGAGATCCCAGAGCTCACATAATCGATCTGTTGTGCAGTCTCCTGAAACTGCATTTTGACTTTTTGCGGTTTCACCACCACCGCATGCGATTGCTGATCAAATGGCGTAAGCACTTCACCTTTAGGAATAAAGCGGGTTTCAAAAACTTCCGATGAGTACGGCGTAATCTGATATTGCCCATCATTGGTCGTGATGCTTACATGCGATGGGCTATGCTTTACTTGCAATAGCTGACGTTGCGGATTTTGCGCGTAAGCAGATACGCTGAAAGCGAGGGTCAAAGCCGCGCTGATTAAGCTAGCAGATCGAGAATAGCGAGGAAATTGTTTCATGGTTTACCCAAAAGAATAATCGCGTGTTTACCTGGAAGTTCGACTTTGCCGGATTGAACAATCACGCTTTGACCAGAGTAATAATCCTTTACACGCTCACCATCCTGAAATACTGGCGCAACAGTAATCGTATGCGTTTTTGCCAAAGGTAAATCAAGCGCAACGACGACTTGATCACGCACACCATCTTTTTGATAGCTGCGTTTGAAGATATAAGGAGAGGCTGAAAGTTGTTGATGTACACCCATGCCGACAGAGACATGTGCGGCACGGAATTGGCCTAGCTTTTGCCAATGTGTGAGCAAATCGCGATAAGTTGGCGAGTCTTTATATGTGTGCGGCACTTGCTTGGTTTGCAAAGCGAGTGGTCTATCTTTTTGTAGTACAGACCAGTCCATCATCGATCTTAACTTCGCATCACCTTGCGCCTCCGCGATATTTAACAAACGCGCGGTCTCATCACCATAATAAATCTGTACAGAGCCTGGCGTTAACATCAACTTGGTCGCCGATTCAAATGGGCGTTGGCGTGCTGGATCGAAGGGGCTACCATCATCATGCGAGCTGATGTAATTCAATACCGAATAGCCTTTGAGATCGTTCTGCAAGTAATTGGCATAGCGGCTGAACAAAGTTTCGTATTCTAGGTGCGCATCCGATCTAAAGCTGAAATTAATCATACTATCGAAGCCGTTCGCATAGTAATTGATGCGGCTACCGCCATCCATTCTGAACTGTAAACCATCACTGATTGGATAATTGTAAGCTTCTGCGGTCATAAAGAAGGGATCATCACCGAGCTTCTTCTTCGGATTGGCTTTTTTCCATTCTTCAAAAGCCGCACTTGCTTCTTGCTTCAATTCTTTCCAAACCGATGCTTCCACATGCTTAACCGTATCAACACGAAAGCCATCGATGCCATATTTGCGTATCCAGTCAGTGTGCCATTTCATCAAATAATAGCGGGGTGCACGCGGGAAGCCGGTGCGCCAAAAATAGGCATCCAGCTCTTTCACTTCGCGTTCATAGCGCCCTTCTTGTTTCCACTTCTGTACCAATTGCGGTGGTAAGTCGACTGGCTTATCGCTCTCGGTTAAGATGTCCGGCAAATTTTTTACCAGAGTACATTTGATCGCACCATCAGCCGTCTTGTAATCACAAGTCGGTTCCGTGCGAACCCATTCTGCAGGCCAAACCGTGTCGCTTGCAGTCACCGGTCCAATGTGATTCATAACGACATCGAGCAAGATGCGTATGCCATGCTGATGTGCGACTTCGACTAGCTTTTTAAAATCTTTTTCGCTGCCGAGGTTGGCATCAACTTTAGTAAAGTCCTTGGTCCAATAGCCGTGAAAACCATAGGATTTGCCAGTGCCTTCATCCGTTCCCTCATGGATTTGTTCGACCGGTGGGGTGATCCATATCGCATTCACACCCAAGCGACTAAAGTAACCGTCGTGAATTTTAGCAATCACCCCTTGCAAATCGCCCCCCATAAAACCACGCAAAGGCGCAGCATCGGCTTGTCGCCCATACGCCAAATCGTTTTTCTTATCAGCATTATGAAAACGATCCGTAAGCAAGAAATAAACGGTCGCGTTCTCCCATAAAAATGGCTTCTTATTCGCTTTAGCGATCTCTGTCGCAGTAGCGTTTTGAGCTAAGCTCAAACCCAAGAGCGACAAGCAGATCACAGCCTTATTTAAGGTCTTACTTTGCATGAGACGACTTCCTATCAATGAACTAGTACTAGGAGTAATAGGACTTACGCAAAATTGCGCTGGCTAGGCGGGAAGCCGAAGACAGTACGATTGTACGAAAGTACGACAGGGCGAACCAACTACGCTAGCGTCTGTTTTTCGTAAGTCCTAAGTAAATTAGTTTGCTACGACCTTCTCCGCTTCATCTTGTACAAACAGCGTCAAGAGACCGGCTAGTACCATACATGCGCCGCCGAGCATCAAGACCTTGACAGATTGATTGGCAAAAACGTGTTTCAGAATTGCACCCAGCACGACGCCTGCGACAATCTGCGGGATCACCACAAAGAAATTAAACAAGCCCATGTAGTAGCCCATTTTGTTTGCTGGCAAAGCGCCCGCTAAAATCGCGTATGGCATCGTCAACACACTTGCCCACGCAATGCCCACACCGACCATAGGCAGCAATAACATTTCTTTCGTCGTGATCGCAAAAATACTGATCAAGCTCAATCCGCCTATTACCAAACAGAGCAAATGCACAAACTTGCGACTGGTGACTTTCGCCAACATCGGCAATAAGAATGCGGCAATCGCAGAGACGCCACCATACATCGCAAACATAATGCCAACCCAGTTGCCTGCTTCTTGGTAGGCACTTGACTGGGCATCGGTCGAATGAAATACGCCAGACGCGATCGATGGTGTGGTGTAAACCCACATTGAAAACAAGGCAACCCAAGTGAAAAATTGCACGATCGCAAGCTGTATCATGGTCTTAGGCATTTTGAAAAAGCCGCCCAAGATCTCTTTAACTGCATTCATCAAACCTTTATTCGCTGCACGTTCAGCCAAAAATGCATTCATATCAGCAGGCGCATCTTCTTTACTCAACAAAACTGTCCACATCACCGCGAGAAAATACACGCTACCACCGACATAAAACGAATAACGGACTGTATCGGGGATCGCACCATTCACTGGTACGTTGCTCACACCCAGATAATCAGTGAATATCGTCGGCAATAAAGAAGCAATCACACCACCACAACCGATAAAGAATGTTTGCATCGCGAAGCCACCAGTTTGCTGACTGGCATCTAACTTATCACCAACGAAAGCGCGGAAAGGTTCCATCGACACATTAATCGAAGCATCCATCAACCACAACACAAACACTGCCATCCACAAAGCACTGGAATTGGGCATCAAAAACATCGCAATCGACGCCAACACAGAGCCAACAAAAAAGAATGGACGACGACGTCCCCAAGTTGGATGCCAAGTGTTATCACTCAAATAGCCGATTACCGGTTGCACCAACAAACCGGTAATCGGCGCGGCTAGCCATAAAATCGACAAACTATCGATTTCTGCTCCGAGCGTAGAAAAAATACGACTGGTATTGGTATTCTGCAGCGCGAAGCCAAATTGAATACCAAAGAAGCCGAAGCTCATGTGCCAGATCTGCCAGAACGACAGTTTAGGTTTTGCTAGTTGATGCATAGGTGTCCCCTTTTGAATTCGGTAGTTTGTCTATTTTTTAAAAAACCGTGGTGCGATCAAAATTGTTTCGAAACGGCGGCAAATCAGATTAAGAACTGCGTCCTATCAATTCTCGCAATCGCATTAATTTCGGCTGTACCACTGGGACAGTCAACATCGTGCTGGCAACTGCCATCAATAGTAAGGCGGTAAATGTGGCATTACTGATCACGGCTTTATCTAGCAAAATATTGGCAAAGATAATCATGATTAAAGCCTTGGTTTGCAATAACCAAGCGATGACACTAGCCTCGCCTTTTTGCCACTTCAGTACACGTCCCGCAATTTGTATGCCGATTAATTTGCCTGAAACAGATGCCACCAACAGCGCAAACGCGACAATGAAGACACTGGCGCCGCCAAGTGTCCAATTGGTTTTTAAACCTGTACTCAAGAAAAACACCGGCATCATGACCAACAAAACATGATGACGTAAGGCATCCATTTTTTCCTGATTAAACCAAACCGCATCCATCACCGCACCAGCTAAAAATGCGCCCACCATGAAATGCAAGCCCGCCCAATCAGCGGAGAAAGCACAGATCGCCAACCAGATTAGCGCAACATACCAACGATCTTGTTCTGGCAATTTCTTCATGAGCTTTCTAAACAAATACGCCGCGATACTAAACAACAATAGAAATACGACTTGCCGACCAACTCGTGTCCAATCCAGCAAGATCAGCGCTAACACGCCCCAAATCGCGATATCGTCAACGCTGGCATAACGCAAAATTCTTTGCCCTAATGGCTCACGCAAAATCTGCATTTTCTCCATCAGCAAAATCAAAATCGGTAAAGCGGTAACGGCGCACGACATGCCGATGCCAAGTACAAATTGCCAAGGTAAGGCTTTGTCGCCGATCCAACCCGTCATCGTCAACATAACTAGCGCCACCAAACCACCGGCGATCAAAGGAAAGCCCAATGCCATTCCTGCGGTGATACCGGTTTCACGCTTGTGCTCCCAGGCTTGTTTCAAATCAAGCTCTACACCAGCAATCATCACAAAAATCATGACGGCCCAAAGTGCGACTCCGTTTAGGTGTTGAACCACGATGGGATTGAATACAAACTGAAACACCTCGGGGAAAGCATTACCCAACACACCAGGACCAAGCAAAATGCCAGTAATAATTTGCACCACGACCAAGGGTGCAAAATATTCAGTTCTTCCAACACGCCAGATTAAATACGGCACGCTAAAGATCACCAACATCGCAATTAGAAAAATCTCTGTATTCGTCATCATTGCGCTTCCTTTTCAAGAGACATTAATGACGTGGTGCCGCACAATGTTTTGCAATATAAGCCGCGTGGTCCGGCATGACTTTGACACATTTAGCAATCACATCACGCACGCTTTCTAAGTATTCCAAGGTGTCCGCTTCAGTCTGCAAGTTCGCCAAAGAATGGTAGCTTTCCACTGGCATATTCTGTCCTTCAAGAACTTGCAACCAGCCCACTTCGGCAAACAATTCATCATCAACACGCAGCAGACGACCACTAGCGCGATACATTTCCATCTTATGCGTCAAGGAATCCGGTACTGCCATTTCTGCGCAGTTCTTCCAAAATGCAGAGTCTTCACGTTGATTGAGTTTGTAATGCAAGATCACGAAGTCACGGATGCGCTCATACTCAAATTTGCTTTGACGGTTGTACTCGTTGATGTCGACTTGATTCAACACTTTACCTGGGAAGAAGTTGATCAAACGCGCGATCGCTGTCTGTATCAAGTGAATGCTGGTTGATTCTAATGGCTCTAAAAATCCACTGGCCAATCCAATCGCCACCACATTTTTATTCCAGCATTGTTTACGCATGCCGGTCGTGAACTTCAACAAGCGTGGCTCTGCCAAAGGCTTGCCATCGAGATTTGCCAATAGCGTTGCTGCAGCTTCATCTTCACTAGTAAATTGGCTACAAAACACATGACCATTGCCAATCCGGTGCTGCAATGGAATGCGCCATTGCCAACCAGCTTTATGGGCAGTCGAGCGAGTGTAAGGTGTCAATACAGCTGCCGATTCGCAGGGCACCGCTAATGCGCGATCACAAGGTAAGAAATGCGTCCAATCTTCGTAGCCAGTCTTCAATGTTTGTTCGATCAATAAGCCACGGAAGCCTGAGCAATCGATGAATAATTCACCAGCGATCACCTCACCATTTTCCAATACAACCGACTCAATAAAACCATCCGCTTCGCGTTGTTTGACTTGGGTGATTTTTCCTTCGGTACGCACCACGCCTAATTTTTCCGCATACTTGCGCAAAAATTTCGCGTACAAACTTGCATCAAAATGATAGGCATGGGCGATTTGGTTTAATGGCGAATTCTCTACTTCATGATTCGCAGGCATGAATTTATTTGCCTTCGCTGCCATTCTCGTAATTGAATATTCTTCGAGCGGCGCGACCTTGCCTTGCTGATGGAATTTTTGCCAGTATTGATCGAAACGAACGGTATAAGTGTCTTGTCCTATGGTGCCGAAACCATGCATGTAGCGATCGCCGAGCTTGCCCCAATTGACAAATTCGATTCCCAATTTGAAGGTGCCTTGGGTCTCACGCAGAAACTCATTTTCATCGATGCCTAACACATGATTGAAGCGCTGTATCATTGGAATTGTCGCTTCGCCCACACCAACGATACCGATTTCATCGGACTCAATAACACGAATCTTAACTTGTCCTTGTAAGGTTCTAGCCAATGCGGCAGCGGTCATCCATCCTGAAGTACCACCACCAACAATCACCACATCTTGAATTAATGCATTATTCATCTTGAGCTCTCACGCTAAAAAGAATTGATGGAAAATCGCTTTCTTGCAATTTCATAAAAACCCCAGTGTACTGCAGAGTATTCCGCGAAATGCATTGATAAAGCACTTTTTCATCAAGTCTCTTATTCGATTCATGCTGATTATCAGACCAGCAAAACCGAAGGGTAAAAAAAAGACCCCTGCCATGCCGCGCAGGGGTCCTTATTCAGTTCAAATTAGAACTTGTAGTTTGCGCCGAACAAGTAAGTTCTACCGTAAGTCACTTTATTGGTGATCACGTTAGGATCTGTGTTGTACTCTTGGAACGGTGTGTTGTTCCAGTTGTTCGCTTGCACCAAAACAGACAATCCTTTCAACCAGCCAGATTGGAACTCATAGGATGCTTGCAAATCAACCAGCGTTTCACCCTTGACCATCGTCAACTGCATATTGTCTTGATAGTCGCTAACTTGACCTAAGAAATCAGAACGCTTACGTGCTGCCCAAGCAACTTGGAAGCCATTTTTCTCGTAGTACAAACGCAGGTTGCTGACTTTTTTCGACAAACCTGGCAATGGAATATTCAAAGATGTCACTGCAACATTACCGAAACCAAAACCTGGCAAAGTAATTTTGCTAGATGTATCAGAATGATTCAACATCGCGCCAAAACCATCCAAGTAGGAGCTAAACATATTGAACGGAACGTTCACTGCCATTTCAAAACCAGAGATGCTACCGCCTTCGCCATTACGCGGTGAAGTCAACAGACCAACAGTTGAACCTTTATAAGCACCTGTTAAAGGCAACGGTGTTTTCGCGCTGACAAATGGTGCGAAATCGAATGTTGTTGGTGAACGATAGATATAGGTATCTAAAGATTTGTAGAAACCAGCAAAGCTGAAGTAACCCTTGTTACCAAAATATTTTTCATAAGACAAATCCAGGGCTTTTGCCAAGAATGGCTTCAAGTTTGGATTACCACCACTACCAGTCAAAATCGGATTAGTGCCTTGTGTAGTCACGCCAAATGCCTGGCTAGCACGCATATCGTCCATATTGGCACGTGACATAATTTTGCCAGCACCCACGCGGAAGAACTGATCATTACCCAAATTGAACGAAACATTCAAACTTGGCAGAATATTGGAATAGGAGGTTCCACCACCAACAACACTTGATGGGCAAGTTGCGGCTGTAATACCAGTGCAGTTTGCTAAGTCAACTTGATTACCAGTGGAAGACTGATTGGTGTGTACAAATTGCACGCCAACATTACCGCGATAGTTCAAGCCCATCAACTCGCCATCTAAGTCACCCATTGCATAGGCTGTCGTGACCTTCTCGTGTACAGACCAATCTTTTGCCAACACGGAAGCATCAACCCAGCGTGCCAAATCATAAATTGGGCCTAAAGAGCCTTCAGGATCAAATGAAACGATAGGCAGACCAGTCGTACCGGCGATACCTATTTCTGAGCCTGGCACAGTTGCAGTTGCATAACCACTCGTGCCCTTTACGACCAAACGACCTTCTTGACCAGAGCGAATCTTTTCACGATCCGTGCCATTCACGCCAAAACGTGCAGTGACGATAGGGCCAAAATCCACCTCACGACTAGCTGTCAAACGGAAGCTAGTAACTTTATCATCGACTGTAGGCAAAGCAACATAACCAGCTTGCGGTGAATTAACACCACCACCCCAGCCATTCACGTCTGTCAATTTAGCGACATTACGATCACCAAAATTCAAACTTGTTGTGTACTTAACGTCATTAAAATTGCCACCGTTAAAACCCGTGTAGCTGATTGTGGACAAGCCAGTCGCATTGCCTGGTTGGCCTGCTGTAGTTTCGTAGCGTGACGCGTCTTTTTTCGCTTTGGAGTAAGCCAAATCTGCGTTCAAATTCCACTCATCGACTTTCAAATCACTGTTCCAACCGATGGAAGTAAATTTGTCTTTCGCGGATTCTTTGTGATTACGTACAACACCTTTGTAGTTACTGAATGTACCTGAAGTGGCCACGCCATTCGCAATGGTTGCGTTAGACAGGACGCCGTCTGGATCATAGCCGCCTGCAGAGCCAGAAATCGCACCTTCTAAACCGGTTTTCTTCAGACTATTACTACCTGCTGAATAGAATACATCCACAGTAGATTTGAAGTTTTTGTTTGGCTTAAATTGCAAAGTCACCGAAGCACCATCACGATCGCTCTTGCTGGTTTCTGTGTCCGCACCGAAACCACCGATGGTTTTTACTTTGGCACCGTTGTAGTCAACTTCAGGCGACCAACCACCCCAAGTATTGAAACGTTGTTGTGCGCCGCCGTCTTCTTTAAATTTCGTAAAACCTAAAGACAAACCGATAGTACGGTCTGCGAATTGATCCACGTAGGAGAAGGAAACACGGTCGCCGCTACCTTCCGACGATGTTTGCACACCAGTACGTTGCTTACGGTATGCAGCGGATATAACTTGCTTACCGAAGTCGAGTGGTTTTAGCGTATTCAAATCAATCGTCGCGGCTAAGCCTTGACCGATCAAGGATGCATCAGGTGTTTTGTAGATCAATACAGAACCCATCAATTCCGCTGGGAACAAATCGAACTCTGGGGCACGTGCATTGCCTGTTGATGCTTGCTCACGACCATTCAATAAGGAACCATTGAAAGAAGGTGACAAACCACGCACGCTGATATCGGCTGCTTTACCAGAAGAGCGACTACGCTGTGCAGTCACACCCGGCAGGCGGGAAATCGATTCCGCCACGCTGGAATCGGGCAACTTGCCAATATCTTCAGCAGAAATCGCTTCGACGATCGACGTGGAGTTTTTCTTCAATGAAATCGCCGCTTCAATACCACGACGAATACCGGTAACAACCACCGTTTCTGCCGCTTGTTGAGGCTCTGCTTTCGCCGCGTCTTTGGCTGGCTCAGCCTGCTGCGCATAAACAGCGCCTGAACTCAGCGCCAACATCACCGCACAACCAGCGGCGATTGGGGTTAATTTGACCATCGCACGGTTCAGGTTCGAACTCTGCTGGCGCTTACTTAAATTCAGTTCCATTTACATCTCCAAATGTTTTTATCACAGCAATCTAGGGGGGGAGGAAATTACCAATACTTCTTATTTTTCAGCATCGAATTCGAATCATCAAACTTTTGGTCTAAATTCAAATCTTGACGCAAGTTTGTACCAAAACTAAATTTAGTGTCAATCAGAAAAAGCGAAGCTTGAGGAAAGTTTTTATGCTCTCCTATGAGGATATTCACTAGGACGTGGCTTGAAAACCACAATCTCAACCAAAGACTTTATGTAGTCAAACTACATTTTATGAATTTCATTGCAAAGATTTTATCGAAAAATTCAAAGCGCTTTGTATTTTTTCAGTGATAATTTTCAAAGCGCTTTTATTCGCAGCAATTAACGAAAGACTCAATTTAATTAAAAGATAATTTACGTCGTAACCCTCAAAAATCACCAGCCTCACCCACTCACAGTCTAGAACTATTTTTTTTGCTTCGCCCATAAAAAAAACCGCGACAAATCATCGCGGTTTTTTGGATCAATAAAACTGATCCGAAACAGAACTGTACTGTTTTATCCCAACTTAGGACGTCCAGCCTTCAAAGGCGGCAATTCTTCTATCAAAGTTTTGAGCACACTGACTGGGGTCTTCTTTAACAAGACTAGACCAACACGCAACAACTGACTCTTCTTCACTTCAATACCAGCTGAGATACACGCCTTTTTCACTTCACCAAGCACCGCATACTCTGCTTCCGGCATCGTAAAACTATCGCGAACCAATTTTGGCTTTTTAACTTTTTCTTTCGCTGGAGCCGCTGCAGGCTTATTCGAAGCAGCAGGTTTCTTGGCAGAGGCCTTTGCAACGGTAGCGGATTTTGCAGCAAGCTTGACTGGCGCTTTAGCCAACACTTTAGATGCTGGTTTTGCTGGGGTTTTAGCTGGGGTTTTAGCTGCGGCCTTAGGTGCAGCTTTAGCAGCCGGCTTAGGTGCAGCTTTAGCTGCAGACTTAGTTGGGACTTTCGCCGCAGACTCAGTTATCGACTTAATTGCCTTCACTACCGCAACTGGCGCTTTCAAGTCTTCTACTGAACGGATAGCGACCGCTTTTGCCGCTGCATTTGCAATCGTCTTAGCGGGCACAACCGGGGCTTTCGCCTTAACTGGTGCTTTTTTCTTGGCTGTAGTTACCATCGTGAACTCCTTCTCAATTATTACTGACAATATCAATCAAACTAAAAACAACTATTCACTTCAAAATAAAATAAATAATATAAACAATTTACATTAATAATTGGAAGAAAGCAACCTATTCAAAATGGATGTCAGACGCGCGCGCGCACCACGAAGTCAACACCGATCTCACGCCAACATTCAATTTCTTTACGCAACCAAAACGCTACTGTCGGATGCAAGCTAACCCAATCGGGTTTCAATTCCAGCTCAATCTTACTTTTCATCTTGAGACTGAAATCCATGTAATCCAGCTCAACGCGTGAATGCATAAAGCTAACCGCCAGTCTCAACGCCAATACGGCTTTGGCAAAATCCAAATCAGCAAAAGCGTCTCCGACCTTGCGTAAATTCCCTTTCTGACTCAACACCAGCCGACTCATCAGTTTTTGTTCGCGCGTGGTAAAGCCTGGAATATCGGCATTTTCCACCAAGTAGCTCCCATGCTTGTGATAGCCCGTATGCGAAACCACCATACCGACTTCGTGCAACAACGCGCTCCAATACACATAATTACTTAGATCTTCGTTGAGCGGTTTCAGTTGCGTAAACAATGAGCGAGACATGTCTGCCACTAACTTTGCTCTGCCAAGATCGGCGCGAAACAAACTCAAAACATCATGCACAGCCTGCTCACGCCGGTCACGCTTAGTGGAACGCAAATACAAATCCCACATCACACCCATACGCAAACCTGCCTCGATAGGGTGCAATATTTTGATGTTTAACTCTTGAAATAGACCGATCAAAATCGCTAGGCCGCCAATAACCATCGCGACACGCTCAGGTTTAATCCCTTGCAAATTTAATTGATCGATCTGACCGCGCTGTATGCAGTAGCTACGTAAGGCCTGCAACTTTTCTAAAGTGACCTCAGCATCACCAAATCCGTTTTTATACAAGGCATCAGAAATAGCCCTAACCGTCCCCGAAGACCCATAGGCATTACGCCAAAATTCAGGTTGATAGGCTGGCGTCGCATCTTCCAACAAAGACCGCACAGTAAGCACCGCGGCATCAAATCCCTCTTCAGTGATGACGCCTTGCGGAAAGAAATTCGAACTGTGCTTGACCGTCCCCATCGGGAAGGATTCGACCTTCAAAATTTCATGACCACGACCTAAGATAATTTCGGTAGAGCCACCACCAATATCAATCACTAAGCGGCGCTCCGCAGGAATCGCCAACGAGTTCGATACACCTAAATAAATTAAGCGGCCCTCTTCTTCACCGGAAATCACTTCGATCGGCAATCCAATTGCAGCCTCTGCCGCTGGCAAAAAATCAGCTGCATTTTTTGCGATACGGATCGTATTGGTCGCCACCACGCGCACCGAATCAATCGCATAGTCAGCCAATATGTCTTTGAATCGCGCCAAGCAAGCAATTGCCCGCTGCATCGCTTCCGGCGTCAAATTACCATCCAGATCGAGCCCCGCAGCCAAGCGTATTGGATCACGCGCGCTACGGATGACGCGAATCGCCGTGCCCTCATAACTGCCTATATGTAAGCGAAAACTATTGGAGCCAAGATCAACCGCTGCAAACATGAGCATTTTCCTTAATACAGTGAATACGATGAAGTCAGTATTTAACTGACGACGAGATGAAGTCATCATATCTCAGAGCCAGATGCTATCCAGCATCTGGGCAATCGGATAAATGATATTAATGATTAATTGTGACGCGGATGTGACAGTTTCCGCGCTTGCAGTTTACTGACTAGCTCGCTGCCTCTGCTATAGGCAAGAAGAAACGTGGGCGCAAATTATCCAAGCCAGTGGAATTCAGAATCTCGGTCAGACGTTGCGCAGATTTGCTGTTACGACCACCTTTATATTCAGCAATGATCAACTCGTTTTTCATTGAGTGCTCCCAACCGACCAGTTCCGTCACGCGCACCTGATAGCCATGAGATTCTAATTGCAGACAACGCAGGACATTCGTAATTTGGCTGCCAAATTCACGCGTATGTATTGGATGACGCCACATTTCAGAGAGCGGATTGTTTTTGACTGCATCGCCTTTGGTCTTGCGCAACTCCGCCGCGACTTCCGCCTGACAACATGGCACTAAAACCATGAATTTCGCTTTCTTTTTTAAGGCAAAATCAATCGCATCGTCGGTCGCGGTATTGCAGGCATGTAGTGCGGTGACGATGTCAATTTGCTCCGGCAAAGCCGCAGATTTAGTCGATTCAGCGACGGACAAGTTCAAAAACTGCATTCCACCAAACCCAAGTCGCTGCGCCAATTCGGTCGATTTGGCGACCAATTCATCACGCGTCTCGATACCATAAATGCAGGAGGCATTGTCTTTACCCAGAGCCTTAAAAAACAAGTCATACAAGATAAATCCCAAATACGATTTACCCGCACCGTGATCGACCAAACTGACCTGTCCTTTTTGCTCCAAGACTTGCTGCATCAAGGGTTCAATAAATTGGTATAAGTGATAAACCTGCTTGAGCTTACGGCGACTATCCTGATTCATTTTGCCATCACGCGTCAAAATGTGTAATTCTTTCAGCAACTCCAATGATTGCCCCGGACGAATTTCGTGCTTGTCGTTGCTGTCGATGTTTTTTTTCGGGGATGTGGATTTCATGCTGGAACCTTATGCGGCGGAGACTGCGCTGATCTTGCGTAAGCCGCTATTTTACTTGATGCATGTGCCCAAAACAAAAAAGGCGATGAATTCACTTCATCGCCTCGATACATCACCACCAGCAAATTAATTGTCGTTAGCGTTCGATTTTTGCAATTTCACAAACCCAACACTAGCCGCAGCAAACAACAAAAGTATGCCAGCGAGACGGATCACATTCTCTGGATTACCGCCTAGCAGACTACGATAAAACAAAGGCAAGGTAAAAATCTGAATAATCATCGGAATCACAATAAACATATTGAAGATCCCCATATACACGCCAGTACGCTCTTTCGGAATACTGCCTGCCAACATGATGTAAGGATTCCCCATAATACTCGCCCATGCCAGACCAATGCCTAACATAGGCAACCACAGCCATTGTTTGTTCTGAATTTCGGGAATCAATAACATGCCTATACCAGCCAACACCAAGCAAACACTATGCACAATCTTTGGCCCCAGGCGTTTAGCGAATGGTACCAAAGCAAAGGCAGCAATAAAGGCAATGAAATTGTAAAAAGCGCCGAGTTGACCATTCAATAGTCCCGCATCACGAAATCCCTCAGAAGCCGGATCATTGGTGGCGAATATCGTCTTCGCTAGACACAACATAATGTACTGCCAGTAGCAAAACATCGCATACCATTGAAATAACTTCATCCAAGCCAACTGCTTCATGGTCGTCGGCATGTCTTTGATCGCTGAAAAAATCTCACCCAAAGTGTGTTGAAAGCCATGTGGCTGACTGCGAATTACGGCGACTTCCTCTTCCGTCATCGGTAACTCTGGCGTGGTTTTTAGCGTCCACAATACTGAGCCCAAAGAAAACACTGCGCCAATCAAAAAGGCGGCAATCACAATATGCGGAATGTTGCTGGAATTGACGGCATTTTTATTCATACCCGCGAACACCAGTATCGATGGCGTGAGATAAGCCAGTGTTTGCCCCAAACCGGTGAACGCGCTCTGCGTCAAAAATCCTATTGAATGCTGACTCTTATCCAAACGATCACTGACATAAGCACGGTAGGGTTCCATCGTCACATTGTTTGCCGCATCCAAAATCCACAACAAACTCGCCGCCATCCACAGCGTTGGACTAAACGGCATCGCTAACAATCCTAAACTACAAAGAATCGCGCCGATCAAGAAATACGGCGTGCGTCTGCCCCAACGGCTAGTGGTGCGGTCACTCATCGCACCGACAATCGGCTGCACCAGCAAACCCGTCACTGGACCAGCCAGCCACAAGTAAGGCAAGCTTGCTTCATCTGCACCGAGATAACTATAAATCGGGCTCATGCTGCTTTGCTGCAAGCCAAAACTAAATTGGATACCAAAAAATCCAAAATTCATATTCACGATCTGCCAGAAGGACAGATGTGGTTTTTTTATTTGCATTTCTTTGTCTCCAATGATTGTCATTCCGTCGCGCGCTAAATTTAGCTCGCAGAATGCGCCAGAATGTCTTTGTAAAAATCAAGATGCTCAGCAACGGCGCCGCGCACAGTACAAATCGCCGCAGCAAAATGATTTGCCATGGCTAAAGTTTTTTCTATTGGCCAATTACTTTGCCAACCATAGATGAACATCGCAGTAAAAGCATCACCAGCACCTACAGTGTCTACCACCGACACAACAGCTGGCGTTTGTTCAAGGCTATGCAAGCATTCGTCATTCGCATCCAGATAGAAATAGCCTTTCTCACCTAAAGTCACGATCACGGCTTGCATATAAAACTCCGCCATCAGCGCTTCGCATGCTTGTCGTAGACTGACTGGCTCGTGCTCAATTTTCATGTCTGAGACTGCGGGGCAACAATGTTGAATCACGAATTGCAGTTCATCTTCATTCAACTTCACCATATCGCAATAGTTCAGAGAAGAACTGATAGTCTCAACCGTTGCTTGCTCATCTCGCAAATTCAAATCCAAAAACTTACTCGCACCTTCCGTCAAATCTGATTCTAAGATCGTGATCAATGTCTGTTGCGAAACCGCTGTTCTTTGAATTAGAGAACCGTAATAAATCAAATCCGGCGGCGTCTCATTAAAAACCTTGCGCAATACATCTTCAACTAAAGAGGCATCGATATAGTCATAGGCTTGATCTGGCAAAATTTCAAAGCGATGCGAACTATTATTCCCTTGCTCATCCATATGCACGACAACGCGACCAGTTGGATGCTCCTCATCAAGCTGCAAACCATCTAAGAGTAATCCAGTGCGCGCAGCTTCGGCACGGATTAAATCCGCATTAGCATCTTGCCCAAGTCGACTCAACATTAATGGCCGAGCGCCTAACAAGGATAAGCTACGCGCAACATTAAACGGTGCGCCACCGATCACTTTTTTTTGGGGGAATTCGTCAATTAAAGCCTCGCCATAAATTAGCAAGTTGGGCTTTTTGTCTTTTACTGGCTGGTTCATTACCGTTGTCACTTTCATTGGATATGCATAAGTTAATTTGAAATTGGCAAACTAGCGCTTAAGCTGCATAGTCTGCAATCGCAACAGTCTGCCATTATCCCCCAATCACGCGCAACCAACGCTGCGAATACGCAGCCAGATTGATGTGTGATCCCATAACTTCTCCACTCAACACATCCACATATTGGACATCGTTGGATATCGCAAATGGAATTTGTTCAAATACTTCAGCACTTAACAAGGCTTGCGGCAACTCACTAAAGTTCGACAAATAAATGAGATGCTCATCACTACACACATCACCCCGAACAAAACTCAAGACTTGCGCACAATCTGTCGCCAATATTTGACGCGCTGCATTTGCCGCTAAAGCGGGTAATTGTTGTCGCTGCTTGATCAACTCACAAAGTTGTGTAAATACTTGACTCGAATGCCGTGACATTTCCTGCAAATTTGTCTGTGCATCTTGATCGAAATATGGGCGCTGCAACCAGCGACCATCCATGCTGCGAGCAGGATCCGCTAAGTAAGAAGGATCATTGGTCTGCGCAAGTTCATCGCCCATGTAAATCAAAGGAATCCCACCAAAACTCAAGCTCAGGCCATACATCAACAGAACACGGCGGATCGCCAATTGAGCAGAGATAGTATCTTGCCCCTCCGACGAATGTGCGAGGCCGCAGAGCGAGGCAGCCATACCCACAGTGCCATGCACAGCCTCAGGATCACTCGCTTGGAATCGCAAGCCATCGGCATAACTACTACTCTCATCAGAGAAAAAATGGGCGGCATGTTTCAAACGTTGTTTTGCTAACTGTGTGTCGTTATTCAGACCAACCGCCTCGGCGCGTAATACGTTCCACCCGATATCATCATGGCAGCGTACATAATTAAGCCAACTTGTCTGCGCTGGTAAATTTGGTGTCGCGGCAATCACTGCCTCGATTAAATCAACTTTTTGCTCAGCTAATGCAACCCATGACGAAGCCATCAAACTACTGTGGTAAGCGATATGGCACTCTTTAATTCCTTGGGCTTCATTCCCCAGATAAGCGGGTAAGTCAGCGGTTGCAACAATCGCTTCTGCTTTCAGGAGCACGCCTGGCGCTGCAATCTCGATAACATCGCGCAGCGCTTGCAATAAGAGATGCGCTTCGGGTTGATTCATGCAGTTAGTGCCAAGTCGCTTCCACAGAAAAGCGGTCGAATCTAAACGAAAAGCCTCAATCCCCAAATTCGCCATGCGCAACATTGCTAATGCTATCTGTGCAAACACATCGGGATTACTGTAATTCAGATCCCACTGATAAGGGTAAAACGTAGTCCATACCCATTTCTGCAATTCGGGATTGAAGGTAAAGTTACCGGGCGCGGCTTGCGGAAAAATTTGTCCTAGCGTTTGCTCATATTGCTCAGGTAAATCGCGATCGGCAAAGGTGTGGAAATAGGCTTGATAACCGGCATCACCACGCTTCGCAGCGAGTGCCCAAGGATGATCATCTGCAACGTGATTTAGAACGAAATCAGCACAGAGGGAAATCTTTTGTGCACGCAATGCCGAGGTGAGCTCACGCAAGTCATCGATATTTCCCAAATTTTCTTGAATTTCGTCAAAACTAGAAACCGCAAAGCCACCATCGTTTTCACCCTGCCGCGCTTGAAAAAAAGGAAGCAAATGCAGATAGCGCACGCCTAATTTAACCAAATGCGGAATCTGCTTTTTGACTCCTTGCAGGTCTCCAGCGAAACGATCGACATAGGTGCAATAGCCCAGCATATCTTGCTGCAAAAACCAATTCGGGTTTTGTAAACGCTCAGTATCTAGCTCGACTAAATCGGCGCTACGTTGCTGTGCTAATTCACTGATTTCGTCGATCAACTGCGTGATCCACGCGTCGAAGTTTTCGTGTTGTCCATAAACCTGCACCAGCTTTTGACGCAAAGCCGGTGAGAACCGCAGCAAGCGCTGTTGCAACAGTACCGCCTGCGACGCGTTCGACTGGTTTAGGGAAGGTGTAAGACTCATGGCAAAAGACTCAAAGAAAACGCAAAGTTATTGCAAGCAAAGCGAGATGAGCACTTTGCTTGCACTTCAACATAACAACTGAAGAAGAAAATAGTATGAAGTTCGATTAGATCGATTAGGTCAATCAAAAGCTATACGTCAGAGTAGCGCGTACAGATCTGCCATTGACTGATCGAGCTGCGTGACCATCACCTTCCACTTCGGTATAGCCGATCGCGTTGAACAAATTGTTCGCATTCAGAGACGCCTTTAAACGCTCATTGATTTGATAATTAACAAAGGCGTTCACGACCTTAAATCCCGGCATCGTAATCGTGTTGTTATCATCACCCCATGATTTGGACGTACCGATCACACTCGCACCAAGCACCAGATCACCAGCCGTCCATGTTGGCGTCAATTGATAAACCGTACGTGCCTGACGGCGCGGTGTTTTGCCGATTACGGATTTGTCATTGGCATTCACAATTTCAGCATCAGTGAACGTCGCACCACCACTCAAGTTAAATGCGCCCATGCGATAGCTCGCTTCAATTTCAGTGCCCTTCGCATCGTAGCTATTGGCAGTAAATTTCTGTGTGGTTGCTTCGAAATTCGACTCGTCGGTTTTCGCTTGGAAGAATGTGACGAAGCTATTGAATCCACCGGATTTCCATTTAAAGCCAGCCTCAGTCTGCTTCACGATATTTGTGCTGATTGGCACTGAGCCATCGAGCGGATTACCAAACATAATGCGATCTGCATTAAATGCGATGCCCTCACTAGTGCGAGCGAAGAACGCCAAGTTTTTGTCGAAGCTGTAATTCACGCCCGCTGAGTACGATGTGTGATTCACTGAGTAGTCGATCGTCTTAGAATTCTTTTGCTGATAGCTTTGGTTGACCGCTTGATTGTACGTGCCAGAAGCATCTTGACTATCGCGTCGGATGCTAGCGTCCACATTCCAATCGCCGATTTCATATCCTAGTGTTGCATAAGGTGAAGTCGTTTTGTATTGCGCATCAATAGCGCGGTTACAGCAACCACCCCAAACATCCGTACCCTGCGCTAACAAACCCGATGTGCCAGCAATCGTCGCTGCTGAATTTAATAGGGCAGGTTTATCACCACTCGCTTGCAGCAAATAGTGATTAAAATTCCACGTCAATGAAACATTTTGCAAAGAAGTAAACAAGCCGCCAGTGAACGCAAGCTTGCCATCGCCCATTTGGAAGCTATTCGACACACGCAAGTCATTGACTGTACTTCCCAAATCGTCGATCGACGTATTGAAGACCGCAGCTGTCACCGCTGCCCCCGTATATGCTTTACCAGCATTCGGCCCGGTAGCGTAGCTCATGTTCTTTTGCGGATTACCATTATCAGCAGGGAAGATGGAAATGAAACGTCCGCTATTGCTCGACTTACGGAATTTTTCATCCAACTTCCAACCTTGGCCTAAATTCAAAGATGCCTCAGCGCCGAAAGCATTATTCTTTACCTGCAAACCATCATTGATGTTCGTAGCGATACGTTGATTATTTTTGTCGAGGACAATATCTTTGACCCAGTATGGCGAATAAAAACTAGCGGTACGTGGATCGATACCAGGCAATTCTGCGATCACACCATTCGTAGTTTTCACTGGCACTGGCATATTCATCGGTGTTTTATCATCCAGATGTTTGAAGCTCAAACGCACATAACCTTGATCTAATTCATGGGTAATATTCGCACGCAATTGCCCGCCATCTTCTGCGGTCACACCTGCTGGGCGAGAGCTATCACCGACGCGATAATGTCCGCCGATGAAGAAACGGGTTTTCTCAGAGATCGCAGCACCATAGTCGAAGTCATAGCGCGTTTGATTGAAATCTAAACCTTTGGTGAGACCGATGCTTCCACCTTTTTCTTTACCATTACGCGTAATGAAATTGATGATGCCGCCAGGTGCATTTGTCGCCAGAGTCGATGCAGAGCCGCCACGTACAACTTCCAAATGACTCAAGCCACCATCGGCGCGCAAATACATATCAGGCGTGACGAAAGCGATATCGCCAAACTGCAATACTGGCAAGCCATCTTCCTGAAATTGCACATAGCGCGCACCACCAGCCGACACCGGCACACCACGTACGGTCAAGTTTGCGTTTCCCTCCCCCCCGGAAGATTCAGCGCGTACACCTGGAATAGAACGTAAAATTTCTGCGGCGTTGGTTGGTGATGATTGCATGATCTGATCAGACTCGAATGTACTCACGGAAACACTGGCCTTCATTTTGGATTTGCCGATAGGCGTTCCGGTAACCACAACGGTTTCCAGATTCAATCCGTCTTTGTCCTTTACTGGTGCAGCTGTCTGTGCCTGTGCACTTGCCATCGCCATCACTGCCAACGATACGGCAATGGTCATCTGATTCAATTTACTGGTCATTTCTTGTGTTAAAGCACGCATCTTAGTCTCCTTGGTGTTCAATTAAACGCCTTATGCTCAATACATAAAGCGATATTCGTGTCAGTAAGAACTCGTTTGCAAGCACTTTTAATACTTGACCATCCTGCTACGTTAGCACGGGTATGGCATCGTTATTTCAGATCGAGGTGCAATTGAAAGACGATTACAGTTTTTTCTTTACCGATGGTGGCATTATATGTCGCAAAAATAGTTGATGCAATCGATTGCATAAACTATTTATTGTGCGGAGCAGCAAAGGCGTTCAATTGAGCATGGAAAACAACGGCAAGAAAAAAGGATGAGAAAAACGTAGTTTTAATATTTAAAATCATACACATACAGTAGATATCATCATCTTCTGATGATTTCTACTTATGCCAGTATGGTGCTTTGCAACACTAACATGTTGGAAATTGATACCAATCAATGAACTTCAGATAGGATTACTGCAAACGATTGCAAATGAATGCGTAAACTTCAATAAGCTTAACCAAAATAGAGCCAGCTATAGCACAAGGAAAGAGATAAGAAGCTTAAAAAAACTTTTTTAAGATGGGAGTAGGACTATTCTCGATGAACAATCGTCGAAAAACTACAGATTGCCCCACCATCTATCTAGAAAAATCCCAACTTAGATTTACATCGCACTAGATTGGCGAACGACGAGCTCAGTCGACAATAGCACTGGCGGCAGTACTTGACCATCGGCCATCGCTAGAACAGTGGCAACCAATGCCTCACCAGCCGCAACTAAAGGTTGACGTATGGTGCTTAAAGGGGGATGGAAGTATCGCGCCAACTCAATATCGTCGTAACCGACCACGGCGACATCTTGAGGCGTCGTCAAGCCTCGTTCACGGAAGGAATTAATTGCCGTCATCGCTAATAAATCGCTACAGGCAAACAAGGCATCAAAACGCACATCACGTGCCAGCAACTCAGCAACCGCAGCGCGCCCACCCTCTTCCGTAAAAACCGCAGGCAAGACCAAATCTGAATCGAAGGGAATTTGATATTGTTGCAGCGCCTTCTGATAACCTTGAAAACGATCAGCAACCTCAGGCAATTGAGTGTCGCCAAAAAAAGCGATGCGACGACGCTGATTCAGCAAAAGATGTTCGGTCGCTAGAAATCCACCAGCAACATTATCACTACCCACTGTCACATACAGTTGTTGTGGAATTTGCGCACCCCACACGACAATAGGCACACGCCTTACGGCCATTTGATTGAGTTGATCATGGTGCCGCCATTGACCAATCAAAATCACGCCGATCGCCCGCCCAGTATCAAACAATTGTGCTGCGGCATCCAACTCTTCTGCATCGACACGCGTCAATAGCATATCAAAGCCTTTCGCAGTCAAAGCATCGGCAATACTACCTAAGATACTAAGAAAGAAAGGATCGGACAAATGCTGACGGGAAGTGCTATCAAATGGCACCACTACAGCCACCGTACGATTTTGTTTCAAACGCAGATTTTGCGCACCAACATTGATCGAGTAATTTAAGGACCTTGCCAGCTGCTCGATGCGATTTCTCGTTTCTTCGTTGATCAGCGGACTCTTGTTCAATGCACGCGACACGGTCGAAGTCGACACGCCCGCCAATCGCGCAATATCTGCCATTTGCAAACGCTTTTGCTCAGAAGCTGAAACAGTATGGGATGGGGTTGAGGTAATTGAAACCGGCGACTTGCTCATTGACTGAATACTCGAATTAAAGATTCGCCAAAAGTATCACAGAATTGGGCTCAAACGCGAAGAAAAACAAGCGCAACACTACATGACGACGGCAATCATCGGAAACAAAGACGCTACAATAAAAAATAGGCGAAAAAAAAAGACCCAACCTAAGCTGAGTCTTTTTTGTTTTGGTAGGCCGTGCGGGATTCGAACCTGCGACCAACGGATTAAAAGTCCGCTGCTCTACCAGCTGAGCTAACGACCCAAAACTTGCTGCGATTTACCGATATATTTCTAAATTTACTACACGAAATATCCGGTAAATGAAAAGGACTTAGATTTTCACCTAAGTCCTTTACTGTATTCGTGGTAGGCCGTGCGGGATTCGAACCTGCGACCAACGGATTAAAAGTCCGCTGCTCTACCAGCTGAGCTAACGACCCGAAAGAACGAGATTATAGGTCGATTCTTACATCCTGTCAATTACGAGACCGGATTATTTTGTTGACGGCAGGCGACTCTTGGCTGCTTGCGCTGCCTCTGTGCCTGGGAATTTGCTGATTACCGCCTGCAATGTCTTACGACTTTCCTTTTTATCTTTCAACTCTAACTGACAAGCTGCGATGTTTAACATGGCATCCGGCTCCTTCGGATTGCCTGGATAAGTCTTTAGCAGTTTTTCTAGCGCTACGATCGTGCTTTTACAATCGCGCTGCGCATAATGTGAGTTGCCCAACCAATATTGCGCCTGACTGGCAAAAATCGACTCTGGATAATTTAAAGTAAAGCCAGTAAATGCGGAAGCCGCATTGGCATACTGGCCAGCTTTGTACAAACTCATCGCGGCATCGAAACTACGCTGCTCACTTTGCTCAATAGTGACCTCACGCCCTTCGACCGTTAACTTCTTCGGCTCTAAGGCTCGAATACGCTTATCTAAATCAACATAAAAATCTTGTTGACGCTTTTGCAAATTAGCCAAATCGTTCAATAGCACTTCAATTTGTCCACGCAGCGTCGAAATCTCAGCCTTTAATTGCTCGTTTTGGTTATTCAATTCCAAGGCGCTGGTTTTATCGGCTTTATCATCAAGCCTAGCCTCCAGCTTGGCCGTCAGTGCCGTAATCTTTGTGCGCAAATCTAAAATTGCTTTACGCGCTTCTTCATCATCAAATAAACCTGCGGAAGCAATCGCTGGCGTTAACATGCAGACAAATACCAGCGCTTTTATTTTTCTATTTAAACAGGAAACGTTCATTTTTCAACCTCAATCGAAATACCATCAACTACGTTAACACAATAAAAAACGGACTTTGCAGTATGACACTGCAAAGTCCGTTTTTACTTACCTCAATACAAAAATAATTCTAAAAATTATTTCTATATAAATTATTGGTAAACGATGTCAGAACGACGATTTTCTGCCCATGACGCTTCATCGCTACCAGTTGCTTTTGGCTTTTCTTCACCTAAAGAAACTGCTTCAACTTGTGCTTCTGCTACGCCTAACAATGCCAATGCTTTACGCACTGCTTCTGCACGTTTTTGACCCAAAGCGATATTATATTCACGGCCACCGCGCTCATCAGTATTACCTTGAACTAAGATTTTACGGCCTTTGTTTGCAACCAAGTATTTCGCATGGGCTTCAACTGTAGCCTGGAATTCCGCTTTTACGACATAGCTATCATAATCGAAATAGATGCTACGTTTAGCCAATGCACCAACTGTCAATGGATCCACTTCAACAGCGGCAACAGGCTTTACTTCACGCGTGTCTGCTGGCTTCACTGGCTCTGGTTTAGTTTCGACAATTTTGACTGGCTCTGCTGGCGGAACTGGTGTGCTGCAAGCGCTGATTAACGCGATACTTGCCAATAAGACGGCAACGGTTTTAGATGCTGATGTAAAACGCATGAAACTCTCCTGTTAGAAATTTAAAGGCTAAAACAATACAAAACGCGAAATTGTACCCTAAAAAAGGTAAATTTCCACTATTTCATGAAAGGACCCCAAGTTGGCTCACGTATTTCACCGGCTTGTATGGTTAACTTTTGCTTAACCTTAGCGTCAGTAGAAACCATACCTAAAGTACCACGACGCCCCGTCTGTGTCGCATACAGAACATAACGTCCGTTCGGCGCAAAGCTTGGCGACTCGTCGCGATTGGTGTCAGATAATTTTAACTCTTGATTACTGTTCGCTAAATCCATGGCATAAACGAAATCACCGCCATCACGACGGGAAATAAACACCAAGGTATTTCCGTCTGGTGAAACACGAGGTGAAATGTTGTAGCTACCTTTAAAAGTCATCCGCTTCACATCACTACCATCGGCATTCATACGATAAATTTGAGGATTGCCACCGCGATCACTGACGAAATAAATATAACGACCATCGGGCGAATAACGTCCCTCAGTGTCAATCCCATTCGAATTGCTCAAGCGCTGTGCGTCAGAGCCGTCGGCATTGATTGAATAAATTTGCGCAATCGCGCCCTTTGATAAAGTCACTAATAACTTGCTGCCATCGGGTGACCATGACGGCGAAGAATTATTACCTTTAAAATTCGCCACAGTGCTGCGCTGACCGGTCATTAAGTTCTGAATATAAACGATAGGTTTCTTTAATTCCATAGAAACGTAAGCGACTCTAATGCCATCCGGTGACCAGATAGGTGAAATAATCGGCTCCTTTGAAGTCAGCGCAACTTGTACACCTTCTCCATCCGCATCTGAAATTTCCAAACGATATTGATTGCCCGCTTTAGTAACATAAGCGATGCGAGTTGAAAACACGCCTGGAATACCAGTGAGTTTCTCGTAAATATCATCCGCTATTTTATGCGCGGTCAAACGCATTTTTGGGGTCGGTGTATCCATAGAAAAGCCGGATAACATTTCACCCTTCAGGACGTCATATAATTTATAACGCACATCAAAACGCCCCTCGCCTTTTTTTTGTACGCTACCAACTACCATGGCTGTGGCGCCGCGCGTTTTCCAGTTTTCAAAATCAACTGTCGCGCTTTCTGCAATCGCTACACCGACTTCGATCAAGCGAAAATAACCGCTACGGTTCAAATCATCACGAATAATGCTTGTCACCAGTTGAGGAGACAATTCTTCATTCGCGAAAGCAGCGACGGCGATCGGGATTTGGTTTGAACCGACACCCGAAATCTCAACCCGCATCTGCGCCTGCGCCAGACTGCATACCAGACTCGCCACGCCTATCATCAAGGCTTTAATTATCGAAAACTTTTTCATCAAACTTTAATCTTTCATTTTGTGAACTAAATTAAGACTCGCAGGTACTTCACCAGACTTATCACGTGGAAATGGCTGTGATTTCTCAATCGCTTTGGCCACTGCGTCATCAAACGCCAAGATCCCTGAGGATTTGGTCTTCTTAATCGGTCCCCGTAAAGAACCGTCAGGAAATAACTGAATCACGAACTCCACCGTGGGATTGCTCGAGGAATTATCACTCACCACATAAATCGTATTGGCTTTGATTTTAGCGGCAACTTTTGCATTGTAACTAGGATCACCACGATTATTACCGGTCGATTTTAATGCATCTCCTAGCCCGCCTGAACCTGATTTCACCACTTGTCCATTTAGACGGCGCATATTTTCTTCAAAGATTTTATCTTGCGCGGCCTTTTCCTTTGCTAGGCGTTTTTTCTCTTCCGCCTCTTTTTTCTTTGCCAGTTCGAGTTCTGCTTTTTTTTGCTCCGCCTTTTTCAACTCTTCTTGCTTGTCTTTTTCAAGTTGTTTACGTTTTTTCTCTTGTGCGATAGCGATTTCAGGATCTTCCTTTTCTATCGGTTTCTCTATCTCTTTTGGGGGTTCTTCAATTGGTTTAATCTCTTCTTTTGGCAATTCCTGTATCACAGGCAGCGGCGCTGCTTCTCTGGTGGTCATGTCCCAGACCTCAGCTTCGACCGCGACCGTTTCACTGCTTTGCCACTGCACCCCAATCACTAGAAAAGCTAGTAACAGCAAATGCACTAAGCCCGCCAGGCTGAGCGACTGCCACTGCAAGCCGTCCGAGCTTCTCGAGTTCACTGTTCCGTTATAGGTAAATTCATTCATTGATTTTTGACTACAGATCTAGCCACTAATATCCACTCACTTCGTGCGCGTGATTATAAACGGACTTTGTTAAACAAGGACCTTATAACTTATTTAGTTAAAGGAAAAACTATATTTCACATCGACAGAATTATCCGTACCGGATCGGCCGATTAGTCTGACTCGTCGCGACAACTGCCAACTGATCTTCAATGCACCACTGGCGTCTGAGACGCCGCGCTCGACCGACAAAACTAGTCCTGGTCGCAAACGCTTACCAATACTCACCACCTTATCGTTTGAAGATGCTCCTACCGCTGTCGCACCGGCGACGGTTTGACTTGGTAATTTAGAGGAACCACCATTTTCGGCCGGCCCAATCGAAAATTCATCAAAGCCCAAATCTTGTACTAATTCACGCGGAATATTTCGACTGCCATCACCGCCAAAGATCGCACCCGCGGCAGACAGCAGTAGTGAGGCATCGGCAGTACCAACCTGATCGGATTCGCGCCCCAACACTAACCAAGAAATTTTTTCACTATCCGGCACATTAGGCTCAGAGACTAGTCGCACCTGCGGACTGGCCACAGTACCGGTCACATCCACACCGGCTTCAACGGCTAAGCCCTTACGCAGAGCGCGTATATTTAACGCCGGGTTACTAGGTGCACCTTGAAAAATCAAAATGCCCCGTTCAATTTCTAATTGCTGTCCATATCCTTCATACTGCCCACCATTGGCAATGATAGATCCGCTGGCATGTACCGGCGAACCATCATTACTGCGGAGTCGTAGAGTCCCAGTAAGTGCGGTTTGTAAACCTCGTCCGACAAACACAAAACGAGGCCCCATATCGATTTGCAAATCCAATTTTGTCTTGAGACCTTTTTTACTGTCGTCTAAGGCGATGTCTTCATCGATAAGTTTGACACCTTTGGAAACAATCACATCGCTGGACAGGCTCGGTGGCGGCAATTTGGGCAATTTGAAATAGGCGGCATCCGCTCGTAGTTGACCGATTAATGCCCAAACATTATCCACCTGAGTAATATTCGCCTGTCCACTGACCACGAGACAACGATCTTTTCTCTGCAGCAGCGGAAAACTCTTCCAATCGGCTTGTATCTTTCCAGTTTGGGTGCGCCAATTCACTTCACCCGTCGCATTGAAACTACCCTCTCGGCCGCTCCAATCCAAATCCTGCAATTGTTCGACTTTCGGCACGTAGTTCACTTTGTTAGAAAACTTCAGTTGTTCCAATTTAAGAACATCTTGGTTCAATTGTGCCCGCAGTTCGCCATTAGGAAATAACAAACCTTCGGAAGCAAATGCCAACTCTAAACCTCGACCTTCGAGATTCGCTTGATACGTGGGCTTAGAAAATTTTCCACCAAAACTGGCATCCAATTTCAACTGCCCTTTCACCGCCAATTCGGAACTAAATTGTCCGACCAGCCATTGCAACTCGGACGTGTTGGCGAGTAGTGTGCCGGTGAGTGGCGCTTCAGAACTAAATGTCCATTTATCGTTAATTCTTTGAAGTTGCGTTTCTAGGGTCGCTCGCCATTGTCCCAAGCGACTTCCTTGTGCGCTCAATTGCATCTTGACGCGCTCGGCGTCACTCCCGGCAATGACCCCACCTGCTTGCAACTGCAGCGCAAATTCACTTAAACCCAAGGGCATGGTTTGCCCTGTACCATCGGCATCTTGCACCGTCAAATCACCGCTCTGGCGGCGCACTTGTATGTCGCCAGGTAGATTATCTTTTAATTGCAAATCCCACAGCAAACCCAGGCGCAAATCGCCGTGCAAGCGCTCTTGCGGACGAACAAATTTCACCGCTTCCATCACAGGAAAGTCGTCCCATTGTGCTTTGCTACGTAAGGATAGTGGTGTCCAATCGACAGACTCAAGTGCTAATTTCCCAAAGCCGCCTGCGAGGCGAGCACTGCCTATCGTAATTTTTGTTGCACTGAGACTCAGATTCATAGGGCTCAATAAGACCATGTCATCAAGTGGCATATGCGATGCTATTTTTGCGCCAAAGCCACTTAGCTTTAGCTGTTCTACCCTCCCACTCCAACTCTTGCTATCCTCCGTTGTCCCAATACGCTTTGCTCCCGGCATTAAGCTTGATACCAGTCCGCCCTGCGCTTGCAACAAGAGTTGTTGTGACTTTTCAAATTGAGCACTAGCTGCAATGGTGTGATTTTTGAGCGTGCCAACTATCGATAGTTGCAGCTGCTCCAGCAGTGTCCTGCGTTTCTCAATTGGTAAAGTCGACATAGCCTTTTCTGTCGGCGCCAAAGCTATGCTTGCACTCCTCAATTCCTTCGTCTTCACTTGCAACTTCAAAGGATCGTCAGGATTGGTACTGATCTGTAACTCACCATCTAGCTGTTCGATAGCGAAACCACGGGTAGAGCGTAGGTCTTGGGCGTGGACATCCAAGTTCGCTGTCAATGCATCTAACTTACCACTCACAGTCGCCTTCGCACGCGCCACTCCGGTTAAAGAAAAACCAGTCACCGATTCAAATAAGGCAAGGTCGTCTGCCTGTAAATTAATTTGTAAAGGCTCTTGTAAATTACCAAGTACACCGTGCGCTGATAACTGGTTAGCCCCCCATTGCATTTGAACTTGATCAAGCTTCAGCGACTTTGCTTGCTGCCACTCGGCTTGCCCAGTGGCGAATATCTTTTGACCAGACAATTCGCCTGAAAGATTAGGCACTTGTAACTTCACCACTGCATTACCTGACAAGGTCCCAGCCAAATCAATCTCCCCATCAAGCCTGCCATGTGGCATCAAGCTCCAATGCGCGGGATCGAATTGCGTCATTTTCGCCTGTAATTTAAAAGCCTGATTGCCTTCGAAATTAAACTCACCACTACCAACTAATTTGGCCTGTTCAGCCTGCAGTTCAAAACGTTTAAACTGCAACATACCATTCGTACCCGCACGATTTAAAACGAAACTGGCGTCCGCCAATAGACTCGCTCGCGGTTCTGTTAACTGCGCCTGAAAATCGATGCGTTGCTGTTCTTTAGCCTGCAATTGCAAATCGCCTTGAATGCGACTCTGGCGCAAACGACTATCAAGCTGCGCGAGATTAATATCCTTTAGAGATAATTTTGTATCGATCAATGGCAATTTTCCCTGTCTAAATTGCAGCTGACTATCGACAGTAACGCTACCGGCAATCAATTCAATTTTGCCCTTGCTAAACGTAAGCAATCCATCCGCCCAGTCTAACTTCGACACTAAGGTCTTGAAAGGCAATCCTAGTTTGTCTATGGTCTGCGGAGCACGGTTAAGAATATGAATTTCACCAGTCAAAACTTTTAGCTTCTGCGGTGTTTGCTGCTGCGGAGCAGCTTGAGTTGACGAAGTTGACGGTGTTGATTGCGGTTGCAAATTCGCAGAGATTTCTAACATCGCCGACGGCGCATGTTGATTGATCCACTGGGGATTAAGCCTTGAAACCTTCAGTTGTACTTCACGGATAAGATCATTGGAAAATGGTGCAACACGTAATTGCACATCTGCATTCACTTGTTGTGTAGGATCGGCTTGTAGACCATCATTCGATTTATCAACCGATTTTGCCTGCAACAACAAGTCTTGCAGAGAGCCGCTGACGCGACCTTGAATCAACACTTTAGGTAAATCTTGACTCGCCTGTCCGTGGTACGTCAATTCACCAGAAATGGGAAATGGTTGAGCAGTTTTGATCGTACTCTTCAAGCGCAAGCCACCCCAGGCAGAATCAAGCTGCACGGCAAATTGATGCTCACCTGCACTGGTCTGTAGATTTGCGACGACAGACTTCAACTCGATTGGGTTTATTTCCTTTCCATCCGCAGTTAATTCACTGATCACGATACGACCGACGGCAGCTTGTTTGATTGCAAGGTTAAATGGTAGTTGCAAACTAGCAGGCAAGTTGGCTGGTGTTTTGCTGGCGACACTAGCGACTCGCAGTGTAGAAATCGACACAGCAGACACTTCAACACGCCCACGCATCAAGGCCCAGGCTTGCCAATCCAATTGCAAGCCACTGAGACTGATTTTGTGCAAAGGATCACGATAAATCAGTTCATCGATTTGTAAACGATCAGCCAAACGCCCGCTTACATCATGAAAGCTTAAGCGACCACCGCTGACGGCTTCCACGCTATGTAAGAAGAAACGACTTCCGCCCTGTGTTTGAAAGATCCAAAATACCGTGAGTACGCACGCCAGTACGAGCAAGCCGAGACTCAATAAAAATTTGCTCTTCGCTCGCTTCACCACGACAGGCGCGCCGGCAATGTCACCTCCCCCAAGTGATTCAGGCGAACCCTCAACTTGCTGCTGCGTTGACTTATCTTGGTATTGCATGCTCAATGAGGATGAAAATAAAAAAGCTAATGATTAAAAAGCGATCGCGATAGAAAAATCTAGGCGAAATTTTTTGACTTGTTTTCCGTAAGCCAGATCCAAAGCGATTGGACCCGCTGGCGTTTTAATTCGAGCGCCGACACCCACGCCTTGCTTGACCTTAAACTCACGCCAATTTCTTGCCGCATCACCGGCATCAAAAAAAGCTGCCAATCCCAAACTGTCCGTACGCCAGTGAACATATTCAAGACTTGATGCCGCCATCATACGGCCACCAATGACGGCTTTACCATCAACCACGCCCAGACTTTGATAAGCATAACCACGTACCGATGTACTTCCCCCTGTACGGAATAAATAATCCTCTGGAATACCATCAACACTAGAACTAAAAATCTGACCAAATTCTGCACGCAGCAAAATACTGTCACGTTGCGCCACTGGCCACCAATATTGATATTTACCGTACACACGCACAAAGCGTTGATCTGAAATAATCGCCTTATCTGAGAATGCCAAGTCCAATTGCGCTCGTTGCCCTTGTCTTGGCGCAAACACATCATCAACATCGCGCCACGTCCAACCTACGCTGGCAACCAGAGCTCTGCTTTTACGTTCCGCTTCCAAGGCTGTGTTATCGTTTTTCACTACTTTTTCTTGCGTATAATTCAGCCCTAAGCGTTGCTCAACCATTCCATGCGTGATACTACGTTTCACGCCAAATGCAGATCGTGTCTGCAATAGCCCTTCTAAGTTAGAACGGTCAAACAGCACACCCAAAGAATCTAGCCGATTATTATCGTTTGGGGGTAAATAGATATCCGCGTAGGATAACTGGCGCTTTTGCTCCAACCGAACCGCTGATCGTAGATCCCACACTCGTCCAAATACATTACGGTCACGATAACTCATCTCCGTCCTAAATCCGGTGTTGGTGCTATAGCCAGTACCGAATCCTAAATCTCGTGCCTGTCTTTCAACCAACGAAACTTCAACGGGTAAAGCGTCGGCCTTGGTAGCATCGGTATCAATGTTGAATGCGACAGTAGAAAAATAGGCGGAGTTTTGCAGTGCACGTTGAAACTCCAGCAGACGAGAGCTGGTGTACACGTCGCCTTTCCTCGGCGGATTGAAACGATCTATCAGCCACAAAGGATAGCGTTCCAGACCAGTAATCATCAAATCACCGATAAGAAAGGCAGATCCACTGTCGACATCCAATTCCAAATTGGCAGAATGTGTGTCGGCATCAATGTTGGCACGACTATCAACCAAAGTAGCGCCAGCATAGCGATGTGAGCGCAAACTTTCCATCAGCATCGTTTTCGCGCGACTCCATTCGTCCTGACGAAATGCCTGTCCTTGCGACAAGCCCCACGCCTTTACCAGTTGATCGCGGCGCCCTATGGCTTCTTTATCGCCAGCTTCTATGCTCGCGGACAAAGCACCGGTAAAATTAATACTGACAGATTTGATGGTCGTGCGCACACCCGGATCAACCTGCACATTTACACGGCTTCCATCGTCTTTTTTATCAAACTGAATCTGCGCTGAAAAATAGCCCTCGGTAGCCAAAATCTCACTAATATCGCGCTGTAACTTCCGCAGAAAGCCGGGCGTTGGGATCTGCGGTTCCGCATTCCCCGATAACACTGGGACATGTTCCTCCAACAAGTCCGCAAGTGCTCCATCCAATTTATCTAAGTAGTAACGTGCAAAAATTCCCTCCGTTTGAGGAAGCTCTTTGCCAGGCAGTTGTTCTCGTGGTGATTGTTGATGTTGGACAGTTTGCTGAGTTTGCCCCTGTGCAGTCTCACTTACGACAAGCAACATAGCAAACAACACTATGGCAGAAACAAGCTGTTGAATTTCACGCTCAAGGTAATGAATCATGCCAACACACTACTTAGTAGCGAGCCCCACACGTTGTATGCCTAATTTTTTCGCTTCAGAGATCACTTGTATGACTTCATCATATTTAATATCTTTGTCGCCAGACACAAGCACAGATAACTCCGGTTTTGCTTCGTGATATTCGCGTAATTTTTGCAATAACTGCTTACGATCCAAACCTGTCTCTTTCGCTTCTTGTTTGCTATTGCCATTACTACTTCCGCGGCTCGTGATGCTGATTGTCGCCGACGCATCTGGGCTGAGCGCGATCTCGATAAAGTCAGAAGGTGGCTTAGTCGACTGACCTGCGGTCGGTAGATTAATCACATTAGGATTCGTCATCGGTGCTGCCACCATGAAAATCACCAACAACACCAACATCACGTCGATGTAAGGCACTACATTAATTTCTGCTTTAAATTTGCGTTTACGTTCGCCACGAAGAGAACTCATGAATAATCTCTACATCGCCTAGCGTGATTGTCTCTGCAAAATATTGGAAAATTCTTCAATAAACGTTTCGAAGCGAATCGCCAGTCGATCAATATCATGTGAGTAGCGGTTATATGCCAACACAGCGGGAATCGCCGCAAACAAGCCAATCGCGGTCGCAATCAAGGCCTCTGCGATACCTGGAGCCACCGCGCTCAACGTCGCTTGTTGTACATTCGCCAGACCACGGAATGAATTCATAATTCCCCAAACGGTTCCTAACAAACCGATGTATGGAGACACCGAACCCACGGAAGCCAAGAAAGACAAATGAGATTCAAGGTGATCCATTTCCCTTTGATATGACGCTCGCATCGCACGACGAGCACCGTCTAACATCGCACTTGCATCCAAGCTCGCTTTATTCGCCGCCTTCACTTTATGATATTCATTCATACCGGCTTCAAAGATTCTTTCTAAGGCGCCAGTTTTGTCGCGACTACCACGATGATTCGCCGTCGCTTGCTGATAGAGCTCGACTAAATTTCCACCCGCCCAAAACTGTTTCTCAAACTGCTCCGTCTGTGCTCGGGCTTTTTTGATCGAAAACATTTTGCTGAAGATGTAGTTCCAGCTCATGATTGAAACAAGCAAAAGAATTGCCATCACAATTTGCACCAAAGGTGAGGCATTCAATATCAACGCGGAAAAGGATAAATCGTGGGTAACTGTCATGATTATTTTTGGTAAAACACTGCAAATCTAAAAATGCAACCAGCGAATAAAAGTTCACTGGTCACCTGTTTATGTAACTGTCGAATTGTTGGCGCTATTTCTCATTCACAAACAATGCGGGCTGAATCAACTGCAACACTGGTTTAGGAATGGGCATAGAGCGCCATTGTTCCATATCAACACAACAAATCGTCACCTTGGCACTGGTCAACATGCGTTCACCGCACCAAACTTCCTGCAAAAAAACGATCGAAGCTCGTCCAGTCTTTTCTACAACCACCGTGACACGAAGTTCATCATCCAGACGAGCCGATGCATGATACTCGACTGCGGTGGCTTTGACGACAAACACGGCATTAAATTCTGCCAACATCTGTTTTTGATGCACGCCAATCTCACGCAACCACTCCGTTCGCGCCCGCTCAAAAAACTTTAAATAATTCGCATAAAAGACGATCCCACCGGCATCTGTATCTTCGTAATATACGCGCACTGGCCAGTTAAATGTTGCTGTCATTTCTCATTCATTTCTACTTTGAAGTGGACGCTCAAAAGGCGTTAACATGAATTAATTGCGCTGAATCGCCAAAGGACCAAAGCCCTGACACATCGGCATCATTTCAATATAGTTGACATTCACGTGTGGAGGCAAAGTGGCGATCCAATACGCTGTTTCTGCAATATCGTCTGCTGTCAATGGCTGTGTTCCCTGATATACCTTGGCGGCCGCATGATCGTCACCTTTCAAGCGCACATTAGAAAACTCAGTGCCACCACATAAACCAGGTGCAATATTACTTGCCCGCACCCCAGTGCCAATTAAATCCGCACGCAAGTTCAAAGTGAACTGATCAACAAACGCCTTAGTGGCTCCATACACATTACCACCTGGATAGGCGGTAGAACCAGCGATAGAGCCAATATTTACAATGACGCCATTTTTACGTGCTATAAAATGCGGCAATAACGCATGCGTCATGCGCACCAGTCCCTTATTATTGGTATCTATCATGGTTTCCCAATCTTCCAGACTCGCGGCTTGAGCTGGAGCAATACCGAGTGCTAAGCCGGCATTATTAACGAGCACGTCGATATCCCTCCATTCAGCGGGCAGATTTGACAGCATCGACGCGATCGACGCTTTATCGCAAACGTCCAACTCGGCAACGTACAATGCAGTTCCCAATTCCAACTGCAATTGTTGCAGGCGATCAAGGCGGCGCGCGGCAGCAATGACGCGATGACCATGTCGAACGAACTTACGCGCCATCGCTGCGCCAAACCCTGAACTTGCGCCGGTGATCAATATCAGCATGGAAATTTCCTTGTGAGTTTGAATATAAAACGTCATTTTAAAGCTTTTTGATCCGCAGAGTTTTGCCGTAGGACACAACAGAGATATTGAAGATCGATTTTTCTTATACCAAAAGACATTTTCAATGATCTTAAACCCATTTTTATTATCATTTCACTTTTAACAGAATATCATCTCGCCCTAAGTTTGCTGCCGAAGTTTCATGTAGATTGCTGTTCGAATCTCGATTAAAACCGAGGCCAGACCAGCGTCTTAGCGCAATATCACCACAACTAAATGAAAGCAAATCTGAAAACCTTCTCAGAATTTGAAAGCAGTCTTTACCTTTACCTAACTTGCCGAAACACCCCTGTTGACGTAAAATTCGGACACCATTTTGTCTCACGCAACTGGCGAAAATGCAGCAATTTTTTATCCAAAGATTGCTTGCAGAAGATGGAGTTCCATCGTGAAGCGTGAGATTTGCAGAGTCAAAGATGTCGATTCTGGCCGTACGCCTGGGTATCCCGATGGTAAAAGTGATTGAGACTTGTATCCGCAAGTTAGCGCATTTTTACAGATCAGTCCCAATCCAATTTTTCATTTTTTACGCTTTTTTCTACAGGAAACCCATGTTCTCCAAGAATCATACTCTCGCTAATATCGATCCAGAATTGCTCGCCGCGATTCAAGCCGAAAATGTCCGTCAACAAGAACACATCGAGTTGATCGCCTCTGAAAACTATACTTCACCAGCCGTCATGGAAGCACAAGGCTCCCAATTGACTAATAAGTACGCAGAAGGCTATCCAGGCAAGCGCTACTACGGTGGTTGCGAACATGTCGACGTCGTTGAGCAACTAGCGATCGACCGCTTGAAACAAATTTTCGGTGCAGAAGCTGCCAACGTGCAACCGAACTCCGGTTCACAGGCTAATCAAGGCGTGTTCTTCGCAGTTTTGAAACCAGGCGATACGATCATGGGGATGTCCTTGGCTGAAGGTGGTCACTTGACGCATGGTATGCCGTTGAACATGTCGGGCAAATGGTTCAACGTGGTGTCTTATGGTTTGAACGACAAAGAAGAAATTGACTACGAAGCGATGGAACGTCTGGCACGCGAAAGTAAACCAAAATTGATTATCGCTGGAGCCTCCGCCTATTCCTTGCGTATTGATTTTGAACGTTTCTCTAAAATCGCTAAAGAAGTCGGTGCTTATTTTATGGTTGACATGGCGCACTATGCGGGTCTGATCGCCGCTGGTGTCTATCCCAATCCAGTACCATTTGCGGACTTCGTGACATCAACAACACACAAGTCTTTGCGCGGTCCACGTGGTGGCATCATCTTGATGAAAGCAGAACACGAAAAAATCATCAATTCGGCTATCTTCCCAGGCTTGCAGGGTGGTCCATTGATGCACGTGATCGCTGGTAAAGCAGTGGCTTTCAAAGAAGCTTTGAATCCAGAATTTAAAACCTACCAAGAACAAGTTGTGAAAAATGCCGATGCATTAGCTAAAACGTTGATCGAACGAGGCTTACGAATTATTTCTGGTCGCACTGAGTCACACGTTATGTTGGTTGATTTGCGTTCTAAAAACATCACTGGCAAAGCGGCGGAAGCAGTTTTGGGCTCTGCACATATCACTTGCAACAAGAACTCGATCCCGAACGATCCGGAAAAACCATTCGTGACTTCTGGCATTCGCTTAGGTAGCCCCGCCTTGACCACACGTGGCTTCAAAGAAGCAGAAGCAATCAAGATCGGTCATTTGGTAGCAGATGTACTAGATAACCCTAACGATGCTGCAACAATTGAACGCGTAAAAGCAGAAGTCAAAAAATTAACTTCCGCCTTCCCTGTCTACGGGAACTAAGTTAGACCAAAAAGCCACTTGAGAAAGTGGCTTTTTTTACGCCTACCAAAACAAAATCACAACCAAAATGCATTTCATCAAGCATAATTAGCACCGCCATTATTGATAACAAAACGAGCTAGGCCGAACCAAAACCGATAATGAGAATAAAAACCAAGCGAATGTATCAAGAGAATATCAAACACGGCCAACAGAAAAATCATGAAATGTCCATACTGCCATCACGCTGATACCCAAGTGATTGACACGCGAATATCGGAAGAAGGCGACAGCATACGCCGTCGCCGCCGCTGCGCAAGTTGCGATAAGCGCTTCACGACCTATGAACGAATTGAGTTGGCGATGCCAGTCATCGTCAAAAAAAATGGCAGTCGCTCTGAATATGAATCTTCGAAGTTGCGCGCTAGTTTAATGCTCGCACTCAGAAAGCGACCAGTGTCGGCTGAAGCTGTCGATACTGCAATTCAACGGATAGAAGAAAAGCTGTTAGCTAGTGGCGAACGCGAAATAGTCTCGGGGCATCTAGGAGAACTAGTCATGCGAGAACTCAAGCGGCTAGATAAAATTGCCTATATTCGCTTCGCCTCGGTATATAAAAGCTTCGAAGACGTCTCAGAATTTGTTGAAGCGATTCAGGAAGTTAAAAAAAAATAGCGAGCATACTACATTGTACGTCTCGCTATCTCTATGCATTTAAATGCCGTGAAAATCCACTTGCTTACTTAGCCCAACAAGTCTCCGTCGTCATACCATCCTTCAACGATCCAACTGTGCCTTGCTGCCCAAGGCTGTTGATTGTGAGTGTCGCACACGCATCCGTCGCCATACCATTAGTTGGCACTGCTTGAATCGCAAAAGTGGTCACTGACAACGCAGGAACTGCTCGAAAAGAAATATTGTAGTTTACCTTTGATCCAGTTGCCCCACGAGGAGACACCAAATTTGGTAGTACTGGTGGTACTGGGACAGCAGCAGCAGTTTGCAAATAGGAACTATTTTCCGTAAAAAACCTTTCCATAAACTGGGCGTTTTCCAGCAGCAACCCACGCACTTCAGCACGATTACCTCGCCGAACATTGTCACGATAACTAGGGTAGGCGATAGCCGACACAATCGCGAGAATAGTCATAGCGATCAGTACTTCTATCAGTGTAAAACCACGAAACTCATTTCGTTTAAATAAAATCATTTCACTTCCTCTTGTGTTTTATAGTCAACAATTTTAAGGGCGACCAATTAACTGACGCCATAAGCGTGTGACTGGAATAGCGTCAGACATACCCCTCTTGTCATCGATACCGGACTTAATTTTCCCTGTCCTCGCATCTGCCTGCACAACCTTTATCTGACGATTACCAAGACGAATCACTGTGGTACCATGAGTCGCACTAGACTGAACCCCACTAACCATAGTATCGTTGGCATCGATCTTGCCATCTTTGTTCGTATCTATCGTTTTATAACCCAGAGCACTACCAGCCAAAGGGCTAATTTGCAGCGTCGTTGATAAAGCATCAATCACACATAAGTCAGAACTATTACCTGGAATGAGGGTAGTGATAATCACTTGATCTTCCAAAATAATGGGATCTGTTACCACTCGCTCACCATTCTTGATCTTTAAGGTAATGAACCATCCTCGCTTACTACTCCAATTCACCACATTTTTTGACAGTGTATAAAAATTTCCACTTGCAGCTAAAGTTTGTTCCTGCAACTGTGATTGCGTGACACGAGATGGAATTTTTTTGTCCCAAATACCGTAGATGGTTTCTTTATCAACGGTAGCAGCATCGGTATCTTCAAATATCTTTCCGGTAGCAAACACCACGATATAACCACCATCCGGGTGAGGAAACAACTGCGGCTGCGTCGTAATCGGCTGCTTTCGACTAGTATCTACAGCAGTGAACAAAGCTTCACCTGCACCAAATGCCAAGCCTGGGGTAGTCACTAATGAGGGAGATGTTCCAGTGGTAACGAAATCAAATTTCCACATATTACCCTGCAAATCACCGGCATATGCAGCCGCAATGGTTGAATCAGCATTCAACAAAAGTTTAGGTGTCGCAAGACCATTCGGTGCGCCACTCCCTCCAACGCCTGTATCAATTTTTCGAATGATGTCACCAGACTTCAAATCGACCACATACAAAAAGGCCTTTCTGTTGACACTATCAAATCCATTTCCAAAAACACCTACCCAACGACCGTCGCGCATGACACCGATCTGCGCTACGCCAATCGTAAACCCAAGGTCATTATCCAAAGAAGGCGTGGTTGAATTTCGTTCCCAAAGCACTTTCGTTTGATCAAAAGAACTCGGATCAGTGACATCCAATGCGAACACTGATTTTCCACCTGCACCAGTCGTTCCAAGTAATACTGTTTTCCATGGGTTATCAGGATTTGAACCTATAGCAGCATCCGCAATATTAGGTGTTCCATCGACATAAAAACGATGCACATAGTTTGGCTTGGCTAGTTCATGCAAATTTGGCACAACGGCTTTTGGTATAAATGCAAAACGCTCAGTACCACCAGTTCCCGACTGTGTCGCATCAAACGCATGCAACATACCATCATTGCTGCCAACATAAACGGTTGGCACTCGACTTAATCGATTTGTTCGGAAGTAACCGGCATAAGTTGATTTGCCCTTAATGTCGGACGGCAAAAGACTATAGCCGCCGTCTTTTCCTTCTTTCACATACTGCGGATCAGAATTAACTAAATCTCCAAGCAAAACCTTGCGAGTCCGGAATGGTTTCGACTCCTTAGAGCGCTCACCTTTTAGGTATTGCACAATGTCATCGCCAGTAACTGTATAAGTGGGTGCGTATGCCGCCGCGGCAGTCGTTAGGATGCCTTTGTGAGTACTATTTAGATTTGTATAATTAAACTCTGTACCGCTCTTACCATCATCGCTTGCTACCGTAAAAATCTTGCGTGAAGCGGGCAGACCAATTTTAGTATCGGTATCCCAGTCATTGGGACTAACGATGTTTCCCGTATTTTCATCAACAGACTTTTGCTCCAAACGTCCGGACCAATCAGCCGTTTGATAGGTCGAGGTATATAATTTCAACCCCGCTTCCAGTGTACTTTTCGATGTTGCAACGGCTGCAGCATCGCCAGAACGAGCAGCTATCTCATTCAAGGCGACGTTTAAAGCATCTGCGAATGCTTCCGGATTGCCAGCACTAAAAAACTTACCACGTGAATTCAAGGCCGCATGCCAAAGATCATCGATCTGATTCGTTGCAGCAGCGGGCCAATTTTTACTGCCAGATGTTAGCAAAGGTAAATCTGTCGTCGGATCTAAGTTACCTTTCACACCTAGCCCAACAGTATATTGAACCAAGTGTTGCCAAAAAGCTGGATTACTACCATCTCTGGGCAGCGGCACATTTTTCTTGGCTTGCGGCCAATCTGACCTTAAATCAGTCACCCAATAATACATCGCGATGTCCGCTAAGGTATCAGACTCGCCGTCTTTGTACGGTGCGGACGCTGAATATTTATAGGTACTGCCATCTGCAGCTGTTTTGGTCGTACCATTATTACCATCCCAGTTGTACGCACGCCCTCCAAGAGCACCCGTGCCATTCCAATAGCCGTCGGTCATCAAAATATTATAATTTTGACGACAGCTCAACTGATCCACCACGTCGCCTTGGTTATATTTCGTCTGCCATGGGCCAGTTTTTGTTTTATCCATAAAGTACTGACCAATATCATCCACCGCGGTTCGCAAAGGCGTACCTTTCGCTGGGATCTTGCTTTGATAAAGTGTACTCAAAAAAGCCTTTTTATTCGTAACATCAAAATCATCAGACACATGTGAAACTTTGGTACCCGTGGTATTAATGGTGCCAAACCCAACTCGCAAAGTGGCAGCTTGGTTTGCAAAAGCGCGACCGCTACCTGCTCTCGCACTCAGTATCCGAGAGCGATAATATTGAAACCAATTTGCAAAATTAATAATTTCTTCATTGTACGTACAAATCGACCCGCCACAATCGGACCGCGCTGGGGCTTTTGTTGGGAATGTTGTACTCGCTTTGATTTCAATACGCTTAAAACAACTCAGTTGACTGGTCGTACAAGAACCAAGATTACTAGGATTGTATTGGAAATAAGTAGCAGGATAAAAAGTCGTCTTTGATGCACTATTAATTGTCCAAGTCGGCTTATCAGTTATATCATTTGCTGCGTCATTCAACCAATAATTTCCATGCAAGGTTCGTGATTGTTCCACAGTCAAATTCAAAGTCGCCGTACTCATTCCGGAAACGGTCACGGGATTATATTTGGCTGCCACTGGATCCGCATTCGCCATAGGATTACCATAGGGGTCAGCGATCGAGACTGATGCAACATCGACCCATGGTTCATAGCGTATTTTAGGGTCGTAATACATTTTATTGACCTCTGCAGAACGCCAGCGAGCAACCGTAATATTGTCTGAAAAACCCACCACTGCTTCCAATTTTGATTCGTAATTGCCATTCGTACCTGTGTTATAGACGTCGTCAGGATTTGGAAAAGTGCGAACAACCCAACAATTACTGCCACAATAAGTGAACACATCAGTTCTTGAACCATCTGTGCCTGAGATGCCGGTAGGCCTAACCGTATCCGGCATAACCTCAAACATCATCGAGCCAGAATCATCCAATGTATAAAAGACATTCGGTGGCACGTTCGCTTTTACGAGTGGAGGTAGATTTGAAATCGCCGCCAATGTCGGTAATGGCATCAGAATTTGCGCGCAAACCAATGCTTGGACGAGCAAGACTGAAGAAAAAGATTTTCTGTTTAACATAATAAACCTCTATCAATAATTACCACAGCGAATTACGGCTTGTAACCACACCACACCGGTATTGACACTACCGACGCCGCGAGCCGTAATCACCCAAGGATTTGACGTATCGCGATCCGGACGATCTCCAGGTACATCCCAACGCTCTAACATGCATTGAGGCTGGGCTGCTACACCAGGCACACTATCGAGACCCGACAATCGAATAGCACTATTCGGCCCAGGAACATCTTTCCAATTATCCATATTTGCCCATTGCATAGGGAAACCAAGCATGACATCCGTAGCGTTACCTGGCACTTTAGGATCGTTGTCATCACCTACACGCTTTTTACACATTTTGGAATTACCAGGCGTTAAAAACAACATACTTTCACAAAATCTCAAGGCACGTTCTGCGGCTTGAAATGCCAAATCTTGCGCTCTCAGATTAAATGACACTTTCTCATCCAAAGTCGCTTTCTTTATTGATGTCACGGCCAACATGGTCATTACAACCAAAAAAATCATACTCACCGCGAGAACAAACCCAGATTGCTTACGTCGAAAATCAAATCTCATGTTGCCCCCACTGAGCGATTTCGAATCGCAATGGTCGTTGAAAAAACACCACGTAGTCGTCGATCCGGCGCCAAAACCTGCTGATCGTCACAATTACGGTAGGTTTGAGGCCTAGTCGCTACAAAATCATTTGCGGTACGCATGACGATACATATTCGAAGCGACACCACTCGATCCCACGGATGAACGCCACCAGCGGCAAATGTATTTGGCATAGCGTTAATGAAATCCGCAGTGACAAACTGGTCTACTACTTGAAGCGGAGCGGGAACGATGGACGATATACCATAACGGATTTTCATCATCTCGACATTTTCAGCAATTGGTTGTGCCGGATTAGCAAAGGAGGCACCAGTGAGAGTATTTCCATTTCCTTGACAATACAGTTCTGGATTACCAGTCACGGGATTGACACGAACAAAAAATCGATTTTCTATCCGAAAATAGGGGCCCACCCCGCCTCGCTCTTTTCCGGTTGGAGGAATTGGCGGCGACAATACCACAGCAGCGCCTAAACAATCAGTATTGAGAGCACCTCCAGTAGCGATTTGGGTACTTCTTTGATCAACATCTCGGCGAACCAAAAAAGCGTCAGAAGTTGAGCCTGCGGCACACGCTATAGAATTGATGTCTGCTGCCGGATCAGCGAACCCATTTGCACATCCACGAATTGCATTATTTGGCTGAGGTGGCGCACCGGGTACTGGTGGGACGGTATAACTCGAATGCGAAACTGGCATTCTAGCCATATACGATGCTGGATCTTGACTTGAAACTCCCTCATCGGAACTCAGTAAAGTACCATAACCTGCCATACGAACTTGAGTCGCCATAATGTTAAGCGCTAGTCGCCCCTCTTCATCCAGTCGAGTCTTATCGTCATTCGCGCGAAACAATTGTCGATTGCCTATAAAGAGCGAGCTGATGGCAACCAAGATTACCATACCTATCGTGAGAGCAATCATGATTTCTACGATCGTACGCCCTTGCATACGGTCCAATCTATATATTGAAGAAGTCATCATATTCAAATTGTATAGTTAAGATTATAGCAACGAACACCTACTGGCGCTTTTGCAACTGGGGGACAGGTCGCATCAAGTCCGTTAAAAGAGGGCTCTTTCCACATGACGGTAATGATAAAAGTCGGATAGGTCGTACCTGGAACAGGTACCACAATGCCGGTCCCCCCGACTAAGCGACGTTGCAAATCTCTCAACCACTCTTGAATATCGTTCGCGGCAATTTGCGGTTGCTGACAGGATGAGGTTTTACAATTATTTGGAGGGGTATGATTTGCAACTGAACTAATATTGTATTCTTCTTGAAATGTATAACTAAGAATATTGCCAGCTTTAATATTATCGGCTTGCATCGGATCCGGTGGTTGACTAATTTTAACTATACCAGCCCAATTGCTTCGCATACGATCACCCAAATCCGCTGCTGCTTGCGTTGCCTCAGATCGCTGACTAGATGATTTTTGGAACCTCATCGCGTTAGTCTGCAAACTTGCTAGCCCTAGAAGTCCGATTGCCATTACAACAATCGCAATCATAATTTCAATGAGTGTGGCACCAATTTGCTTATGTTTCATTTTTCAAAGTCCTCAAATTAAGAACAATTTGGCATTTTACCGACTCGGGCACGGCCACCTATTGCGACGCAAACTGCTCGCTCTGAGGTTGCAAAACCAGATGGTGCACTAATTTCAAAATTTACAGCTGTAAATGTTTGACCGGTGCTTCCGAAGCTAATGCATTGAATCCCGTTACTTGGAACCACCGCCCCCTCTCTTGAAGATGCCAACAAGGAATTCTGCGCTCTAATCAAATCTTCGCCCGCATCAATAACACAATTCGCATTTCCATCAACAAACATTAGCCAACCGCTTCCCCAACCGACATTAGTTCCTGCAGTACTGGGAGAGTTGTCACAAACAGCAATACCATCACCAGGATTGGCACTTTTACAAATTGTAACGGTTGTCCCTCGCTTCAATGCTTCAGAACGAGCCAATAACAGGTTTCCGTGAAATTCCGAGGCAACTCTTGATACTCTATTCGAGACTGTCATAGTCTGATATGAGGGAATAGCAATGCTCGCAAGAAGCGCTGTAAGTCCAATAACCACGAGCAACTCGACCAAAGTGAACCCGCATTGTTTTTCCGCTGACTTTCGATACATGAACATTTTTGACTCCTATCATGTTCATGAGTATACAGAAGTCATTCTCCTCTGCAATTTATTTCAGACAAGCGGCAATTAGACTTCGATATGAGGTCAAGGAAGAAACTTCGTTTGTTGGAAAATTGCGATTTGATGTCTCCGAAAACTTATTTCGCATTGCAAATTTTGCGATCTACTCTTGCCCTACCACCTGACGCGATACAGATATATCGGTTATTTTCGATATCAGCTTGAGAGTGAACTTGACCAATTGCAAACTGTATATAGGTACCATAGACCTGACCAAGAGAATTAAATCTTATCAATTTTCGGTTTGGGCTCGGCAAAATAGCACCTTGATCTGGACGTGAAAATAGTTTTCCTTGGACGCGTAGAATTGTGTCGTCTTCGGAAACTTTGGCATCTGCGTCACGGTCATGGAAAATTATCCAGCCATCACCCCAGCCTGAGTTTGTAAGTGGATCACTTGGAGCACCCTCACAAGTTGGCGTTGGTGTTTGTGAATTTATACTCCGACAAATGATCACATTTCCACCATATTTAAGCGCCTCTGATCGAGAATACAGAAGCCCAGAATGCAACTCACTTGTCGCGACAAAAATTCGCATTCTTTTGACGAGATTCGAATAGGAAGCCATCGCCAATGTTGAAAGCACAGCAATCATTGTCAATGTAATTAGTATTTCTATCAGCGTCATTCCAGAATGATTTAACCTTATTTTGGTCTGCATCTTGTGCACCCCCAAATCAACTAAATTGTCAAATAAAAATATAATTAAGATAAATTATATTATCACTTAGTTTCATCATAAATCAATGCCCAAATTTATCAGCACGGAAAAATTTGTCGTTTTATTACCATAAATTTAGTTAACATTGATTTCGATTTGGGTCGCTACTAATTAAATAAGTTAGAAAGTACGTATTGATCAATACGCTCAAATAGCTATCACCTGAGAAGGCGGAATAAGCTTCCAATGACCGAGTAGATTAAAAAGGTTGAATGTGGGATTGTGTCGACAAGTGAGGAAACAGGAACAAAGGGGATGTGGAATAGCAAAAGCCCCGTACTCTGTTAAGAATACGGGGCTATGCGGAATAAAAGCCTGACGATGACCTACTTTCACACTGGTTGCAGCACTATCATCGGCGCAAAGTCGTTTCACGGTCCTGTTCGGGATGGGAAGGGGTGGTACCAACTTGC
>NZ_JACOFW010000001.1 GCF_014284305.1 Affinundibacterium seohonense | reverse complement strand
GTGCGATGATCGAGGTAGAAGAATCCCGTTGGCTTGCCATCACGAACCATGTAGCCCGCATCGGGATCGACCGGACTGATTTTGATTTCTTTCGTTGGCGGCTCTTCATCGTCGTCTTGATGCGAGAGTGGTTTTTTACCATGCGCCAAACGGTCGGCATCAATCGCGCTATTAAGTTCTTCTAGATAGTGCACGGGCTTTTGCGCGACTTGATGAATATCATAGCCATTCTTATTTGCCGAGGCTTTGAGATGGGTGCTATCGCTGTAAAAGACACGTCCACCAATAAGTCCATGTCCAATCGCTTGTTCAACGATGGTGTCGAAGATGGTTTGTTCTATATCGGTACTAGCAAAACGACGACGGCGATTCTGCGATAGCGTCGAGGCATCTGGAATTTTATCAGTCAGTCGTAAGCCGAGAAACCAGCGATAAGCGACATTAACTTCAATCTCCCGAACAATTTGGCGCTCGGATCGGATGCCGAACAGGTAGCCAATAAAAAGCATCTTAAAAAGCAAAACCGGATCAAACGCGGGACGACCATTGTCGGCACAGTAAAGCGCTTGAGTGCGTTCACGGATGAAGTCGAAGGAGATGTGACGATCAATTAAACGAAGCAGGTGGTCTTTCGGAACCAGTTGTTCCAAGGTGACCATTTCTAATTCGTGTTGGAAAGGTGTCGGTGTTTTTAGCATGCCGCTATTAAACCAAAAGGCCTCGCACTTGGCGAGGCCTTTTGGGGTTTGTCAGCAGTCTGAGACGCTCGAGAGCGTCTTTTTTTATGAGGCAAATCAGTGATTGCAGATTACTTGATCACTGCTTTCTTGATCAATGACTGTTGATATGCCTGAACTTTTTCTTGTACCAAGCTTTCACCGATCTGTTGCTTGACTTCTTCCAAAGTTGGCAATTTCAGAGGGCGCACGTCGTCCAATTTAATGACGTGGAAGCCAACTTCAGTCTTCACTGGCGTCTCAGTGAATTGACCTTTTTTCAGAGTCGCCAAAGCAGTAGCAAATGCTGGTGGTACGTTAGCCTGTGAAACCCAATCCAAATCACCACCTTTAGCAGCAGAACCAGTGTCTTTTGATTGTTTTGCCAATTCTTCAAACTTGGCGCCACCTTTTAATTTGGAAATGATGGCTTTAGCGTCATCTTCTTTTTCTACCAAAATATGGAAAGGATGGTATTCATTGTCGCCGTTTTGTGTTTTCCATTTATCGTAAGCGGCTTTGATGTCGGCTTCAGACACTGGATTTTTCTCTACGTGAGCACGCATCAAGGATTGAATCAAAATCTGTTGGCGAGCCATTTCGATCTGCATTTTGACATCTTCATTTTTCGAATAGCCAGCTTTTTCTGCTTCTTGCAACAATACTTCTGTACCAACCAAACGGTCTTTAATCATTGCGCGCAATTGTGGCGTGTCTTTTTGACCTTGTGCCAAAGCTTGCTTTACAAATGGTTCTGCTTTTGAGGCAGGGATTGCTTTTCCATTGACCGTTGCCAAATTCTGCGCCATCGCAGGGAATGCGGTTACTAGAAGTACAACCAGCAAATGAGCGGGTTTAAAAGTCATTATCTGTTCCTAAAATACAAAGTAAGTAAAACAAAAAACGGTTAATAAAATTGGTTATTTGGGTGTTTCTGAAGGACTTAAAGCTTGGATGACAAGAGCATGTATTTCCGTATGCATTAAATCGCCAACGGCATCATACACTAGTCGGTGGCGAGAAATGCGATTTAGGCCTTCAAATTTTTCACTAATAATGGTCACAGAGTAATGCCCAGCGCCACTGGCAGCACCCGCATGGCCTTTGTGCGCTGCGGAATCATCCCTTAATTCGCAGAGGCTAGGTTGCAATGCATTTTCTAGACTTTGTTGAATACGTTCAAGGCGCGAGTTCATTTTGGTTCCTGTATATGTTTAGCAAGAAAAAAGCTTTGAAAAATCAAAAAGACTGGTAAGGCGCCAATTGAATACAATTTAAAGCTAACCCAGGCACTTTGAGAATAGTTGAATGCGACATAAATGTTCAATAAACCCATCGCCAAGAAATAAACCGCCCAAATCAGGTTCAGTTTCCGCCAGATTTCATCGGCCATCACAATTTGCCCGCCCATGGCCATTTTCAATAAATTCTTGTTAAACATTAAATCGCTGATCAGGAATGCAGCTCCATAGCACCAATAAATGATAGTTGGTTTCCATTTAATGAATGCATCATTTTGAAAATAGATGGTCGCGCCGCCAAACACTGTGATGATGAAGAATGAAATCCATAACATGGCATCGACTTTTTTCTTAAAAATCACTAGATAGCCGATTTGTATCACGGAGGCAACGATGGCTAGCGCGGTAGCCAGCAAGATTGGTGCTTGTTCCAAACCCACACCATTTCCTGCAGTAAAGTGCGACAAAATTTGATTTGCTAATTGTTGGGAGGACTCTGCATTCTTTTCGCCCCATTTATAGGTAATGAAAAAGAGAATTACCGGAAGAACGTCAAACAGGAATTTCATCATAGTGTTAATTTTTTGCTTTAAATTTGAGTGATGCGGAGTTAATACAATAACGCAAGCGCGTCGGTGGCGGTCCGTCCGGAAACACGTGCCCTAGATGAGCGTCGCAGATATTACACACAATTTCTGTGCGCGTCATGCCATGGGTATGATCGGCAATTTCTCTGACATGCTCAGGATTGAGTGCTTTGAAGTAACTTGGCCAGCCACAGCCTGAATCAAACTTGGCGTCAGATTCAAATAGTGGGGTGTTGCAACAGACGCAAGTATAGATGCCGACTTCGTGATGATCCCAGAACTTGCCAGTGAAAGCACGCTCGGTGGCAGCGTGGCGAGTTACTTCATACTCCATCGCTGATAATTGTTGACGCCATTCGGCCTCAGTTTTTTTGATCTTATTCATGCTTGCCATTTACCCTTCGAAAACTTTATTAATGTTGATGGTGTTAAGACGAACAACTGACGGATAGTTTAGCCGCCCAATCTGGTGGTAATTGCGCATACGATGAAAATTCGTCCTGTTCAGAGAATGGATTTTCTAAAATTTTCAATAGTTTGTTGATTTCGCTAAAGTCTTTTTGTTCTGCCTTTTCAATCGCTTGCTGCGCTAGATAATTACGCAAGACGTATTTAGGATTGATTTGATTCATGCGCGCCTGACGTTCCGCATCTATTGAATTTTCTTGCTGAAGGCGCTGTCGATAAGATAACAACCATAGATCAAGTTTTTCACGATCAATAAATAAATCACGCAAGGCATTCTCCTGTGCGCTTGGCTCTATGGTGACTTGACTTAAGTTTCGGAAAGCAAGTGTGAAGTCAGTTTGTGTAGCCGCCATTAAATCCAAGTACTCGGCAAATAAATCCTGATCACCTGGCATCGTCTCTTGAAGTCCAAATTTCTGACTAAGTTTATTTGCATAATAAGTTTCGTAGTGTTCCCTATAGCAGGATAGTGCCGCTTGCGTCAATTCAATATCGCCAATCAACGGCAATAAAGCTTGAGCAAGCGCATGGCAATTCCATTGGCCGATGCGCGGCTGCATTTGATAGGAATAGCGTCCTTGGGTATCGCTATGGTTGCAAATGTGGGCTGGATCGAATCCTTCCATAAAGCCAAAGGGGCCATAATCTAAAGTCAATCCGAGTATTGACATATTGTCGGTGTTCAAAACGCCATGCATAAAGCCGACGGTTTGCCACAGCGCCACGAGCTCAGCGGTTATTAATACGACTTCTTTGAGTAAGCCTTGGTAAGGATTTGTCAGATCTTGTAAATGTGGGTAATGGTGCTGAATGACAAAATCCGCAAGTTGTTGCAATTGCTCTGGTTTGTCGTTGTAGTACCAATGTTCAAAGGAACCGAATCGTATGAAGCTCGGTGCTGTACGTGTGACGACTGCGGTTTTTTCGGGCATCTCCCGTATCGTGTATTGATCTGAACCGATAATGCACAAAGCCCGCGAAGTTGGGATACCTAGTCCAGCCATCGCTTCCGAACATAAAAACTCTCGCACTGAAGAGCGTAGCACCGCACGACCATCACCCATGCGGGAATAGGGAGTCATGCCAGCACCCTTTAATTGAATTTCATGGCGCTGCTGTTCCTGATCGGCTTCACCGACCGAATTGAAGTCTCCTAGCAAAATTGCGCGGCCATCCCCAAGTTGCCCAGCCCATATGCCAAATTGATGGCCAGAATAAACTGCTGCTAATGGCGTGCTAGTCGGATGAACGCGATTGCCGCAGAATACGTCGATAAACTCTGCCGAGTTGGTATGTGCATTATTGATCTCAAATTTTTTGAGCATGGGTGCACTAACGGCAATTAAATACGGCTTTTTTATTGGACTCGGATGCAGTGTCGTAAAGAAGGGCGCACCTAATTTCGCGAAATGATTTTGAAAGCAAAGGTCTACTTGCGGTTGCAATTCTGTCGTGCTCATGAATAGTCAGGCGGATGCCGAATTGTATGGTGTGGCTATTTTGCCAGAGAACTAGGTTTGATGTTGAAACGGCGGCAGACCTCTCGATCTGCCGCCGTTTTGGTTTGGTCTATTGATGTTATTTAGTTTCCACCACGTTCAACAACTTTACAGCCATCAAGTAGGAATGACAAGCTAATCACCAATACCAATTCACCTTCCGCAGAGCGTGCTGTCCCGGTGATTCCTGGCGTAGAAATGCAGGTAAGTGGTTTAATTACCAGATCAGACGTACCATCAACAGAATCGACAGAAATGATATACGGATTCGGTGCCGCAATCACAATGCCGACGCGTTCGGTACTCTTTTCATAGCCCAACACTTGTCCAAGCGAACGAATCGGCAATGGGCGGCCAAGATCGCGCAATACTGGTTGACCGCCGACACTTTCGAAGGTTTCCGGCAATTCGACCACACGTTGCACTGTCGCCATTGGCAAGGCAAGCGACGCTCCCGCAGTACGCACCAGCATCGTCGGCACAATCGATAACTCGATCGGTAATCGAATAATGAAAGTCGTCCCTTTGCCCAGCTGGGAATTAATACGAATCGCGCCGCGATGCCGTTCCACTGCCGTCTTTACTACGTCCATGCCAACGCCCCGACCGGACACACTGGAGGCAACTTCTTTGGTCGAAAATCCCGGCAAGAAAACCAATTGAAATGCTTCGTCATCGGTACGTGCTTCGTGCGAACCAATTAAGCCTTTTGAAATGGCTTTTTCACGCAAACGATTCGCATCCATACCTTTGCCATCATCGGTGACTTCGATCATGACACTGCTAGCTTCCTGCCACGCTTTGAGTAAAATTTTTGCACGAGCAGGTTTGCTGGTTTGCGCGCGTTCATCGGCAGTTTCGATACCGTGATCCAATGAGTTACGCAGCATATGAACTAGCGGATCGTACAAACTATCTACGACGACGCGATCGACTTCTGTTTCTGCACCGGAAATTTCCAAGTCCACATCCTTACCCAGATCTTTTGCAAGCTCGCGGATTAAGCGCGGGAATTTTTGGAATAAGCGACCAACAGGTTGCATGCGTGTTGCCAGCGTTGCTCTTTGTAACTCTGTCGAATAGCGGGAAGCGCGATTTAAAGTTTCGGTTAATGCCGACATTAAGGGCGCCGCATCACCATCAAAGGGGAATTGTGATAGTTTTTCCAGTAGCACTGCTGCTTGATTGGCGGCCTGCACAGATTCTCCAGCAACTTCCAACAGCACATCGAGCTTGACTGCATCGATACGAATACTTTCTTCTTTTACTGGGGCGTTTTGTTTGATTTCATTTGTCGCCAACGACGTTTTAACCGCTTCTTGCTCTTGTTTGACAACGGGATTGATGGCGACAGGTTCTGGTAGCGTTCCAGCTGGAACAACTGCACGGTAATATGCTTCCCACGGGACTTCACCATCTGCTACCGGCTGTGGAGGCGGGGCGACTGCAGTTTGGCTTGTGGTAGGGGCGCTTGGTGGTGGTGTTGCTACGTTGGACTTTCCTTCGATCGCATCGTTGAGCAATTGTTCGAGTGCGGCGGGCATCGTTGACAGTTGGTCAGGATTAGTGCCGTTTGAAAGTGCGGTTAATTGATCAGAAACAAATCCACTCGCTTCAAGCGCGGCTTCAATGGCAATTGGTGTGACAGGTGATTGGCCTGTACGTAAAGCATCAAATAAATTTTCGGTTAAATGACAGGCGGAAACCATCGCAGACAAGTTCATGAAACCTGCCCCACCCTTAATGGTGTGGAAGGATCTAAACACCGCGTTGAGCGTATTCATATCTTCTGGGTTTCGTTGTAGGGAGAGCAAATGCTCCTCTACATTGACCGCAAGATCTAAAGCCTCAACGACAAATTCTTTGAGCATGTCATCCATTTAGAAACCCAAGCTATCAAGTAGATTATCTACATCGTCCTGCTCTAGTGCAGCATTAGGAACAGACGGGCCTTCCATTAATTCAATGGCTTTCTCTTTGAGATCAGATGGCGCATTATCGAGCAGGATTTGTGCCAACTCATGTTCAACAGCTTGCGTGATAATTAAAACTTTTTTAATCAGTTGACCGGTTAAATCTTGAAAATCTTGCGCCATCATGATGTCAAGCAAGCGAGCTTTTTCTGCATCGGTTGACGTAATGACTTTGTTCGCGAACGATTTTGAATCTGAGGCAAGTAATTTGAACTCGTCAATGCTCATTTTCCCGCTGAATAGCTTACTCCAGCGTTCATCAATGTCTTTGGCATTTTTGGCAAGGCCATCTTGCTCTGGAATGCCAGCATCGGTTGCATTGAGTACCTTGTTTGCTGCCTGCTCTGTTAGAGACGCTACATATTCAAGGCGCCCTTGCGCATCAGCAATTTGTGAGGCGACATCCGAAAGTGATCGATCATAGCCAAGTTCGCGCATCGAGTCATGCATCATGCGCACCAGGTTACCTAATCGATCAAACATAGGTCTCGCTGCGCCTTCACCTGCTAGGCTTAAAGATAGTTTGTTATGAGTTGATTCAATAACTGGCGCTGCGGGCACGTCGACTGCGGGCGGGCTACTATCTCGTTGGTTGGACATCTCTTCAAATAACGCATCTAGATCATCTGCTGAATCTGTCATAATCTTTGTCTCTCCTAATTGCGTTTCATAAGGGTTGAACTCATTGCGGATATCAATATTATGGGTGATCAAATTTCAACATTAGCCCAAGCATAGAGAAATATTTTTGCACGGCTGAAAGCACTTAAAAAGTTTATCAGTGGCAATCAAACCAACATGCTGTAAGGATAACCCTGAGCAACAAAATTTGTCATCACTTTATTGTGCATTTAATGAATTTATTTACAAAGCTTGTGGTTTTGCAACTAAACGAGTGATGAATTTCTCGGGCGTTTCAATCACAAATAAATTTAAATTCTTAATTTTTCTAGCTAATTTTAGTAGGGCTTTGTCTTTCGTGACCAAAATGTCAGCATTGGCGTCACGGCAGGCTTCTAAGAATTTTTGATCATCTTTATCGCTACAGATGGGTAGCTTGATTGGCTTTGCCGGATGATGTTCGACGCTGATGTATTCGTCGAAAATTGATACAATCGCAGCGCGATTATCATCATCCACTGGTAAATGTGGGTAGTGCAATACCGCCAGCCATTCTTCCCGGCAATCTTGTCGAGTGACCGCGAGCAGTTGATTTTCTTGTATAGCTGGTAGTATCTGGTGCCAGCGTGGATCTTTAAATGCAAATAGATCCAAGCAAACATTCGTATCAAGAATAATTTTTAATGTCATGCTTTTGGGCTTGGAATAGGGTGACTGATTTCCCCCGTTCCTTGCTTTCCTCTCTTTTTTCTTTGTTCGTAACTATTTATGTTGATTCTGTTGTCGCCAGCGAAAAGTCTAGACTTTTCTTCCCCAAGTGTAGTCAATTCTACTAGTCAAATCCAATTTCCAGCTGAAACTCAATATCTCGCCGGCGTTGCCTCTCAACTGACGTCATCGGATTTGCAAATGTTGATGAAGATTTCGCCCGATCTCGCCAATTTAAATACGGAACGTTTTGCACAGTTAACCAATGTAGGAGCACCGATCGTTCAACGGCAAGCAGTATTTGCATTTGATGGCGATGTCTATTCCGGTTTGCAAGCAAGAGGCTTAGGGCGAAAAGAAATTAACTATTTGCAAAAGCATTTGCGTATTTTATCTGGCTTGTACGGACTGTTGCGGCCATTGGATTTGATTCAGGCATATCGATTAGAAATGGGGAGTGCATTAAAAAATGTCGCTGGAAACAATCTTTATGCTTATTGGACAAATAAACTGACTGCTCAAGTAAACTTGGAATTGCAGGATTCCAAATCAAAATTTTTACTAAATTTGGCGTCTGAAGAGTATTCAAAAGCCATTCAGTTAAAATCCTTGCCAGTTCCCGTCATCCAGCCGATATTCCAAGATTTCTCCAGCGGGAAATTTAAGGTGATTTCATTTTTCGCAAAAAAGGCACGCGGCTCTATGGCACGTTTCTGTGCGGTTAATCAAATAAAGAAATCTTCAGACCTCAAAAATTTTGATTGGGACTGCTATCAATTTATTGAAGAAGAGTCTGATGCGACCAATTGGGTGTTCCGTCGCCGAGCTTGAGCTTGGTGCAATCATAAAAAAGCCTCGACGTTAAATCCGAGGCTTTTTGATATGAACAAGTTGTCTATCGACGTGCTAGCTCCAAAACTTCCACCACGCTTTTTTGGAGCCGTAGGTTTCGATTAAATTACTTTTCGGGAAATTGTTAGTAAATACTCGTTTTGCATCATCACGTAATTCAACCATGCCCATGGCGTCATATGCTTTGATCAAAACTACTAAAGCCTCCTCAATTGCTGGCGCATCTGGATATTCTTTGATTGCTGATTGTGCACGATTGGCGGCTGCTACAAAAGCATTGCGCCGTAAGTAGTACTTCGCTACATGCAAATCGTATTGAGCAAGGGAGTTGACTAAATACTTCATGCGGTCAATCGCATCTGGCGTATACTTGCTGCTTGGGAATCTGACTACAAGTTCTTTGAATGCGTCGAATGAATCACGGGTCGCTTTTGGATCGCGCTCAGTGATATCTTGATTGGCAATGAAACTGAAAAAGCCCATATCATCGTTGAAGTTGATTAAGCCACGTAAGTAGTACATATAATCGACGTTAGCATGATTTGGGTGTAATTTAATAAATCGATCAACAGCGGCTAATGCTTGTGCCTGATCACCTTGTTTATAATGGGCATAGGCAATTTCTAATTGTGCTTGTTGTGCATAAGCGCCGAATGGATAGCGAGATTCCAGTTTTTCAAACAATTGAACGGAGCGATCATAGGAGCCAGATGCTAGTTCATCTTTCGCTTCAGCGTATAATTTCTCAGCGGTCCAATTTTTACTTTCCTCCACTTTGTCGCCGAAAATGCCGCAGCCAGCAAGTGATAAAGATAGAGCCAAACCTAACAATTTTATATATTTAATGTGCATAAACTTTGCATGTGCATGAGAATAATTTACGGATTATAGCCGATGGCAATTAATGTTATACCAAAAGACGAAATGATTTTAACCGATACCGAGCTTGAGCTTGATGAAATTGAGCTGGAAGGGCAAATTAAGCCAATTCAGCAGCTTGAACCTATCTCATTGCGTTTGCCAGATAGTATCTGTGGGGATCGTTTAGATAAAGTTTTGTCTAAATTGGTTCCTCAATATTCTCGGGGACGTCTCCAGCAATGGATAGAAGAGGGATACGTCCAAGTTGATGGTCATCCTTCAAAAATAAAGACGATTATGCTCGGTGGCGAGAATGTCGTCATTGAACCTCAAGCTGCGCTTGAAGATAATGCTTTTATTGCCGAGGACATTCCTCTCAACATTATTTTCGAAGACGATGCGATTTTGGTTTTGAATAAGCCAGCGGGTTTAGTGGTCCATCCGGGGGCAGGGAATTGGTCGGGAACTTTATTGAATGGCTTGCTGTTTCATCGGCCAGCACTCGCTGCCGTGCCGCGCGCAGGGATCGTACATAGACTCGATAAAGACACTTCTGGCTTGATGGTAGTGGCGAAAACCTTGACCGCACAAACGGAGTTAGTGAGGCAATTGCAAGCACGTACCGTGAAGCGAGAATATTCTGCTTTGGTTTGGGGAACACCGAATGCGTCAGGTACGGTTGATGCGGCGATGGCACGTCATTCACGTGATCGACTGAAGATGGCAGTGTCATTCAGTATTTTGGCAAAACCTGCGATTACCCATTTTCAGCGGGTCTCCACTGGTATGCTGGAGAGATTTTCGGTGAGTTTGGTGGCCTGTCATCTGGAAACTGGACGTACCCATCAAATTCGTGTGCATATGCAGTCTTTGGGCTTTCCCCTGGTTGGCGACACTTTATATGGTAAGCAGCACTTAGCACGATTCTTTCCGAGACAGGCTCTGCAGGCGCGAAAGTTAGGTTTGATCCATCCGGTGAGTAATTTGCCAGTGGAATGGAGTATTCCATTGGAGGCCGATTTCATCGATTTACTCGAACGTGCTGGGATGCCTTTGCCATGAGTTTGCTTGTTGACGATGATACTGGCTTAGTATTGATTAAACCGGATTGGCCAGATTGTCCGAAAAATGTTCGAGCCTATTCTAGTACCCGTATTGGTGGCGTTAGTCTTGCACCCTACGGCGATGCAAGTGGTGATGCCGGCTTGAATTTGGCAAATCATGTTGGGGATTTTGCAGATACTGTCAAAATGAATCGGGCATGTTTAGCCGAGTTTGTGCCGTCACCTGTCATATTCTTATCACAAATTCATGGCAACATGACTGTGAATGCTGCTGATCTACAACTAGATGGAATGACGCCAGCGGATGCTTGTTACGCGAATTCGGCGCAACAAGTATGTGCGGTATTGACTGCAGACTGCCTTCCAGTATTGCTGACCGCTGACGATGGGCGATGCGTCGCTGCGGTTCATGCTGGCTGGCGTGGTTTGGCTAGTGGTGTGATTGAAAACGCAGTTGCACAAATGCGCGCGAGTGGTGTTCAGCATATCTCTGCATGGTTGGGACCGGCAATTGGACCGCAGTTTTTTGAAGTTGGCACCGATGTGTTAGAGGCCTTTTGTCAAAAACAAGATAGTCATCGCGCTTGTTTTCGACCATCATCAGTTGAAGGAAAGTTCTTTGCAGATATTTATGGCCTGGCACGTAATGTTTTATTGAACTTGGATATTGTGCAGGTTTCCGGTGGCGATCACTGCACATTTACAGAAGAAGAACTATTTTATTCTTATCGCCGTGATGGAATCACCGGTCGCATGGCTAGTTGGATTTGGTTTGAGTAGTATCGTCCTGTTGTGTCGATTGTTGCCGTTCTTTGATCTGGGCTTTTTCCCTTTCTTTGATTTGTCGTTTGCGCGCTGGTGAACTCAGTATGTACAAGACTAAACCAAGTGGGATAACGCAATAGAAGATGAACGTCATGATTCCTGCAATGAGTGAAGACTCTGCGAGAGACATTAAGAGTACGACATAAACCCACGCGATTGCGATAAGATACAGAAAAGCCATAGTGTTCAAATTAGGTTGATTGGTTCGAGATTGATGTTGTATCACACTGGAATCAGTATTTGTGACAATACTTTAAAACTAGGAAAATTGCATGATGAGTGATAACCCTCAGACGATGTTTGCGAATTGGATGCAAGAATTAATGAAGCACAATCCGATGCAAGATTGGATGAAAGTGAATAGTGCAGGATTGAGCAATCCGTTTGCACATGACTCTTCAATCTTATCCACTTTAAAGGAATATGGTGCGGAGATTGATCCAGCTGTATTGAGCCGTCTGCAGTCTGAATATTTGATTGAACTTGGAAAGCTTTGGCAGGATTTTATTGCGTCGAAGTTGCCACAGTTCGACGATAGGCGATTTTCTGCTAGCGATTGGCATCAGCAGACAACCCATGCTTACAACGTCGCTATCTATCTATTAAATGCGCGCTTCTTAGGTTTGTTGACTGAATCGGTGCAGGCCTCAGAAAAGAAAAAACAAAAAATTCGCTTTGCCGTGCAGCAGATGGTTGATGCGATGTCGCCGGCCAATTTCTTGGCAACGAATCCGGAAGCGCAAGCTAAGTTGATAGAGACAGGTGGTGAGAGCTTGATGAAGGGCATTACACAAATGCTCGAAGACTTGCAAAAGGGCAGAATTTCTTTGACGGATGAGTCAGCCTTTGAAGTTGGAAAAAATGTGGCAACCACAGAAGGATCTGTGGTGTTTGAAAATCGCTTGTTTCAATTGATTCAATATAAGCCCCTAGGGAAAACGGTACATCAACGGCCATTGTTAATGGTACCTCCATGTATTAATAAGTTCTATATTTTGGATCTCCAGCCTGAGAATTCATTAGTTCGTTATGCGGTGGAACAAGGGCATACCGTGTTCTTGGTGTCTTGGGCCAATCCAGATCAAACGATGTCAGGCGTAACTTGGGACGATTACATAGAAGTCGGTGCGATCAAAGCCATAGGAGTTGTACAAGAGATTACCAAGCAAGAAAAAATCAATATTTTTGGGTTTTGTGTCGGTGGGACTATTGTTTCAACTGCCTTAGCAGTGCTGGCAGATCGTGAAGTTCATCCAGCCAGTAGCCTGACTTTGTTGACCACTTTATTAGACTTTAGTGACACAGGTGTTTTAGACGTATTTGTCGACGAACTTCAAGTTAGTATGCGCGAGCAAACTTTGGGTGGTGGAGGTTTGATGCCAGGTCGTGACTTAGCAAGCACATTCTCCAGTCTGCGTCCGAATGATTTGGTATGGAACTATGTTCAGTCCAACTACCTAAAAGGCCAAAAGCCACCTGCTTTTGATCTTTTATATTGGAACTCGGATAGTACGAATTTGCCGGGGCCGATGTTTTGCTGGTACCTGCGCAATACTTACCTAGAAAATAGCTTGAAAGAGTCGGGAAAGCTTATTGTCGCTGGCAACAAAGTTGATTTGGCAAAGATTGATGCCCCAGTCTTTATTTATGGCTCTAAAGAAGATCATATCGTTCCTTGGCAGGCCGCTTTTGCATCGGCTAGTATTTTGAATCCGAAGAAAAAAAGTAGAAATCGTTTTGTGCTCGGGGCTTCCGGTCATATCGCTGGAGTCATTAATCCTGCCTCAAAAAACAAGCGCAACTATTGGATCAATGATAAATTAGGTAATGACTCGCAAGCATGGTTAGATGCGGCTACTGAATGTCCTGGTAGCTGGTGGCCACAATGGGCAACATTTTTAGCAGAACATGGTGGAAAAATGGTAAAAGCACCCGCCAAAATGGGAGCGGTAGGGTATAGTGAGCTAGAGCCTGCTCCTGGACGCTACGTCAAAGTGAGAGCTGATTAAGTCGGCTTAAAGGTAAGTGTAGTGGATCAGTTTAGTAGTGCCTTTTATTGAAACTCTGGAGATTAAGTATGTCAAAGCGAATTGCTTATGTAACTGGTGGTATGGGTGGTATTGGAACTCCAATTTGCAAGCGTCTTTGTAAAGACGGTTATATCGTTGTTGCAGGTTGTGGTCCAAATTCACCGCGTAAAGATAAATGGCTGGCCGATATGCGCGCTGAAGGCTATGAAGTGCATGCATCGGAAGGTAACGTTTCGGATTGGGAATCGACCCGTGCCGCATTTGAAAAAGTTCGTACTGAAATTGGCGAAGTCGATGTCTTGGTTAACAATGCGGGCATTACCCGTGATGGTCAATTCCGTAAAATGAGTAAAGCGGATTGGGATGCGGTAATTGATACCAACTTGAATTCCTTGTTTAATGTTACAAAACAAGTCATCGAGAGTATGGTTGATCGCGGCTGGGGACGTATTATTAATATTTCTTCGGTCAATGGTCAAAAAGGTCAGTTTGGTCAAACGAACTACTCCACGGCGAAAGCGGGCATTCATGGTTTTAGTATGGCTTTGGCTCAAGAAGTCGCGACTAAAGGTGTGACAGTCAATACCGTTTCGCCTGGCTATGTTGGGACTGACATGGTTCGCGCGATTCGTCCTGATGTGTTGGAAAAGATCGTTGCTGGTATTCCAGTTAAACGTTTGGCGGAACCAGAAGAAATCGCCTCTATTGTGGCGTGGATTGCATCAGATGAAGGTGGTTATGCGACAGGTTCTGACTTCTCTATCAATGGTGGTTTGCATATGGGGTAATCATTTGGCCTTTCGCAAATGAACTATTCCCAAGAATTTTGCACTAAGTGCCATGCTGCTTCACGCAGATTTGCGTAGTGCAAAGTTCCCTTAAGATGTTTACGGGCATGGTAGTCTGTCGTAAGCATCTTAGTTTTATTTTTTAATGCAGTTTTTGAACGAGAATGCAATGAATAGCACAAGAAAAATAAGCAAGCATTTGATTAAGAAATACCCAAATCGTCGCTTATATGACACGCAAACCAGTAGCTATATCACCTTGGTCGATGTCAAGCAATTCGTTATGGAGAATGATGATTTTGCTGTGGTCGACGCGAAAACGGGCGAAGATTTAACGCGTAGTATTTTGTTGCAAATCATTTTAGAAGCGGAGGCGGGTGGTGCGCCTATGTTTTCTAGCGTCGCTTTGGCGCAAATTATTCGTTATTACGGCCACGCCATGCAAGGCATGATGGGCTCGTATTTAGAAAAGAACATTCAGGCATTCATTGATATTCAAAATAAACTCACCGAAGGCGCGAGTGGCGGCGTAGAAGGCAAGCCATTTAGTCCTGAAATGTGGACCCAGTTTATGAATGTGCAAGGCCCAATGATGCAAGGCATGATGGGTAACTACATCGATCAAAGTAAAAATTTATTTGTACAAATGCAAGAGCAGATGCAGAGCCAATCAAAAAATATGTTTGGATTCCCATTCGTGCCAGATGATAAGAAAAAGTAATGAATTCAAACGCTTGCGGCGAATCTATCGTCGTCCAAGCTGTAGTAAGTAGCTTAGAAAGGGTACAATAGCGAATTGCTTTGTATCCTTTTTTATTATGTCTAACGAAACTATTATCCCCCTATCTACGCCAGTCGCGCCAAAAGTTGGCTTTGTCTCCCTCGGGTGCCCGAAAGCGCTAGTCGATTCAGAACAAATCCTCACACAATTGCGTGCAGAAGGTTACGAAACGGCCAAGTCTTATGATGGTGCTGATTTAGTGGTCGTGAATACGTGTGGATTTATCGATGCTGCCGTTCAGGAGTCGTTAGATGCCATCGCTGAGGCGCTTAGTGAAAATGGCAAAGTCATCGTTACAGGCTGTTTGGGTGCGAAAAAAGATGCAGATGGCAATGATCTGATTAAAAGCATACATCCGAAAGTTTTGGCGGTCACCGGACCACACGCGTTGACAGAAGTGATGAGTGCAGTACATTTGCATTTGCCAAAACCGCATGAGCCTTTCATTGATTTGGTGCCAGCACAAGGTGTTAAGCTCACACCAAAACATTTTGCTTATTTAAAGATTTCTGAAGGCTGCAACCATCGTTGCAGCTTCTGCATTATTCCATCCATGCGCGGTGATTTAGTGTCTCGTCCAATTGGTGAGGTGATGGTCGAAGCGGAGAATTTGTTCAAAGCTGGCGTCAAAGAATTGCTGGTTATTTCTCAAGATACTAGTGCGTACGGTGTTGATGTGAAATTCCGTACTGGTTTCTGGGACGGTAAGCCAGTCAAAACACATATGACACAACTGGTTGAAGCACTCGGTGAACTCGCCAAGCGATACGACGCCTGGGTGCGTCTCCACTACGTTTATCCTTACCCACATGTCGATCAGATCATTCCATTCATGAATAATGGACACGTTCTACCTTACCTCGATGTTCCTTTGCAGCATGCCCATCCAGATGTATTGAAACGCATGAAGCGTCCGGCAAGTGGTGAGAAGAATATTGAACGCATCAAAGCTTGGCGCGAAATGTGCCCGGAAATTACGATTCGTTCCACCTTCATCGCGGGCTTCCCGGGGGAGACAGAAGAAGAATTTGAATATCTTTTAGATTTTTTGAAAGAAGCTGAGATTGATCGTTTAGGCTGTTTCGCTTACTCCCCAGTTGATGGTGCAACCGCCAACGAACTCGCTAACCAATTGCCAGATGAGGTACGTGAAGATCGTCGTCGTCGCGTGATGGAATTGCAAGAGACGATTTCTAAAAAACGTTTGCAAGCGAAAGTTGGCAAGACGATGCGTGTGCTCATCGATAGCCTCGATCGTAGCGGCGGTGTTGGTCGCAGTTCGGCGGATGCACCAGAGATTGATGGTGTCGTTTACGTCAAGCCGCCATTCGAACCACATCGCAAGTTGAAAGTCGGTGAGTTTGTTGAAGTAAAAATCACCGCTGCTGATGCTCACGATTTGTGGGGCGAGGCAATTTAAGTTTCGTATTGTGTAATGTAGAGGGGCGAATTTTCGCCCCTATTTTTTGTCTGTTTTTTTATTGATTTTAAGATTTTTTAACGACATTATTATGACTAGCAAACAACAAGGTTCAAGTACCGCGATTGTTCATCCTGCTTATGAAGTGCCAGATGGGTTTTCCGCTTTTCCCGCTGCAATTCATCATGCCTCTACGGTTTTATTTAAAGATGTCGAAGCAATGCGTGCGCGCAGTTGGCTAAACAAATCGACTTACACCTATGGCTTGCACGGCACACCAACCAGCTTTCAATTAGAAGGCGAGATTGCTCAAATTGAAGGTGGTAACCACTGCGTGCTCGCACCTAGTGGCTTAGCCGCGATCACTTTGGTGAATATGGCGTTTCTCGAAACGGGCGATGATGTTTTGGTGCCCGATAATGCCTATGGTCCAAACAAAGACCAAGGGGCATGGCTTAAACGAAGTTTTGGTATTAGCGTTCGTTTCTATGACCCGATGATTGGCGCAGATATCGCCGATTTGATTTTGCCCAACACCAAATTAATCTGGACTGAAGCACCTGGTTCGGTATCGATGGAAGTCGCTGATGTACCAGCAATCTGTGCTGCTGCGCATAGCAAAGGGGTATTAGTCGCGTTGGACAATACTTGGTCTGCAGGCATCGCATATAAGCCCTTCGAGCACGGAGTCGATATTTCCATGCAAGCGTTGACAAAATATCAAAGCGGTGGCTCAGATGTGTTGATGGGCGCTGTGATTACCAAAGATGCAGAGTTAAATAATCGCTTACTGATGGCACACATGCGTTTGGGTTTTGGTGTGGGGATGGATGATGTGTACCTGGTGCTGCGTGGTTTGCAAAGCATGAAGCTGCGTTTTGAAGCACATGATATAGCAGCGCGCAAAGTCGCAGCGTGGTTGAAGAGCCGTCCAGAAATCGCGAAAGTACTTCATCCTGCGTGGGATGATTGCCCGGGTCACGATGTTTGGAAACGTGATTTCAATGGCGCGGGTGGCTTATTTTCCGTGCTCTTTGATGAGAAATTTACAGAAGCGCAAACCGACCAATTCGTGAATCAATTGAAGCTCTTCAAAATTGGTTTTAGTTGGGGTGGTTCGCATAGTTTGTGCGTCCCATATCGTATAGAAAGCATGCGCCAAACTTGGAGCGCCAAGGGCATACTAGTGCGTTTCAATATTGGTTTAGAAGATGTGGAAGATTTGATTGCCGATATCGAGCAATCTTTGAAAGCACTTTAAATTTTCAAAAATTAGTCGAGGTTTATTTTGTCACTTGTTATTCGAAAAGCTGTCCCCTCAGATGCAGCCATCATTCATGGATTTATTGTTGAGCTCGCCGTGTATGAGAAAGCCGAGCATGAAGTTACGGCTAGTATCGCAGAAATTGAAAGCAGTATTTTCTCTGCCGACTCACCAGCTAAAGCGCTGATTTGTGAAATGAATGGCGAGGCGATCGGCTTCGCAGTTTATTTCTACAATTACTCCACTTGGCAAGGCAAAAAAGGCCTCTATTTAGAAGATCTGTACGTATCGCTGAAACATCGCGGCTTGGGCGCTGGTAAGTTTTTGCTGCGTCACTTGGCGCAAATCGCGGTGGAAGAGGGCTGCGGTCGTTTCGAATGGAGCGTCTTAGACTGGAATCAGCCCGCAATTGATTTTTATGACTCTGTCGGTGCTAAGGCGCAGGCGGAATGGGTTAAATATCGTTTGGTTGGAGATGATTTGTTGAGTTTTGCAAGCACATAGACCGAAAAATCCGAATAGGATTTGAGATTTAATGGTTCTGTATAGACAAAAGCCAGACTTTATCTTAGAAGTCTGGCTTTTGTTTTAGTCGATTGACTACTTATTTGCTTGCTGAAGCAGAAGCCGCAGCTGGACTTGGGTCGGTTGCTGGGGTTGCTGGCACGGATGCTGTTGATGCAGCAGTGTCTACTACCGGTACAGGCGTACTTGCCGGAGCAGATGCAGCAGGTGCAGAAACATGCTCAGAGGCCGCGCCCGAATGTGCGCCAGCTTCACCCTGCATATCCATCTTGTCACCAGCTTTGAAAATAAAGAATAAAGCGATTGCTGCGAAAACTAAAAAACCTACTAGTGCTTTCCACATAAAGACTCCCTTTGCTAAATTAAAAAGAAACAAAAAAATACAAACATTAAAACTTCATTGCAATCGCGACCGCTAGGAATTCGCCATGTAATCTTCTGCGGGACGCGGATCCGATCCGTTTATTGTGCCTTCGCCAGGCGTAATAAATAAAATCGTACAGTGCGTTTCAACCAAGGCCGTGTGCCAGGTGCCTTTGGGTATGATCGCAAAACTACCTGGCGAGTTAAACTCAATCCGGCTTTCTACGCCTTTTGAGTACAAAAGCAGAGTCGCCTTTCCCGAAATTAGGTAAAGAGTTTCGTCACCGTTTGGGTGCATTTCCCATGACACCCAATCGGTAGAAAATGTATATTCCGAGACCAGTAAGCACGCTTTAAATTGTCCAAAATTCGCATCGAGCTCCTCGTAGATTCGATCTGTAACGGGCAACTCTGTTGCTGTTTGATTCGAGTCTAGAACTATAAAATTTGAGGCTAGTTTTGGCTGTGACATGTTCGAGCACCGTATCAAAAACTGGGAAAGCGAGAAGATAAATCATATGGCAAGCATGAAATCGACAACGCATTCGCTTAAATACTAACATCGTATTTGAGCTAGCTTTTGTGGTTTATCAAAGATCTGCCCGCGCGTGTTTTATCGACCCTATAAATTTTGTTCTCGGCACTTATCCTCAATGCCACAAAAAAAAGGGATAAAACCTTAAAGCTTCATCCCTTATTTCTCCTTTTACTATCCTAGATTACGCAGCCAGCAATTGACGCAACACGAATGGCAAGATGCCGCCGTGTTTGTAGTAGTCAACTTCGATTGGTGTATCGATGCGCAACAAGACTTTCACTTCTTGTTTGCTACCATCAGCGCGATTGATGACCAAAGTCACTTCTTGTTGTGGCTTGATATCGTTTTCGATACCTTTCAAGTCGAAAGATTCATTGCCTGTGATGCCCAAAGAATCAACACCATCTGTACCGATGAATTGCAAAGGCAATACGCCCATACCAACCAAATTAGAACGGTGAATACGTTCGAACGACTTAGCGATAACCGCTTTCACGCCCAACAATTGCGTACCTTTTGCAGCCCAGTCACGTGATGAACCTGTACCGTATTCTTCACCACCGAAGATCATAGTTGGCGTGCCTTCTGCAACATACTTCATCGCAGCATCATAGATCGCCATTGGCTCGCCAGTCGGTTGGAATAAAGTTTCGCCACCTTCTACGCGAGATCCATCTTCCTTCGCTGGGATCATCAAGTTCTTGATACGAACGTTAGCAAACGTACCGCGCATCATGATTTCATGATTACCACGACGTGAACCGTAGGAATTGAAATCAGCTTTCAATACGCCGTGTTCTTTCAACCATTTACCAGCTGGGCTAGATTCTTTAATTGAACCAGCAGGGGAGATGTGATCAGTCGTGATCGAGTCACCGAATACGCCCAGAGCACGTGCGCCAGTGATGCCAGTCGCCGCTGCTTTTGGTTCCATTGTGAAGTCAGCGAAGAATGGTGGTTCTGCGATATAGGTGGAACTTGGCCAGTCGTAGACTTGACCTTCAGCCACGCCTTTGATGTCTTCCCACAACTTGCCTGGAGCACCCTTAACGTCTGCGTAGTTCTCTTTGAATGTTTTAGAATTCATCGCGAACTTCATTAACTTGTTGATCTCTGCGCTAGTTGGCCAGATATCGCCCAAGAAAATGTCTTTGCCTTTGACGCGACCAACAGGTTCCGTCATCAAATCTTTGTTCATGTTGCCAGCGATCGCGTAAGCGACTACCAACGGAGGCGATGCCAAGAAGTTGGAGCGAATGTTCGGGTGAATACGTGCTTCGAAGTTACGATTGCCAGACAACACAGCTGCTGCAACGATGTCGTTCGCGACGATCGCTTCGTTCATTGCTGGAGTCAAATCGCCTGCGTTACCGATACATGTTGTACAGCCATAAGCTGTCACGCCAAAACCGAGTTTTTCCAAATATGGCAACAAGCCAGCTGCTTCCAAATACTTCGTTACTACGCGAGATCCTGGCGCTAATGAAGTCTTGATGTGTGGAGACACTTTCAAGCCAGCTTCAACTGCTTTTTTCGCTAACAAACCAGCTGCTAATAGCACGCTAGGATTGGAAGTGTTTGTGCATGACGTGATTGCCGCGATCAAGATGTCGCCGTTTTTCACTTTGACGCCATCGGTATTGGTGTACACCGCTGTCAAATCTTCTGCTTTCTTATTGAAGCCACTTTCGGAAGTTGGCTTGCTGAACAAATCAGAGAAAGTCGATTTGACGTTGCCGATTTCAATACGATCTTGTGGACGTTTTGGACCAGCTAATGATGGTGCAACTGTGGACAAATCTAATGACAATTCTGTCGTGTAATCGATGTCGCCTTTTTTAGGGATACCGAACATTTTTTGTGCTTTGAAATAGCCTTCGAATGCGTCGATTTCTGCTTTAGTACGGCCTGTGCCTTTGAAGTAATCGATGGTCGCTTCATCAACAGGGAAGAAGCCCATGGTCGCGCCGTATTCTGGTGCCATGTTAGCGATCGTTGCGCGGTCAGTGAGTGACAATGTGCGAGTGCCTTCGCCGAAGAATTCAACAAACTTACCAACAACTTTGGCTTTGCGCAGCATTTCTGTGATCGTCAAAACCAGATCCGTCGCGGTACAACCTTCACGCAATGCGCCAGTCAAATTCACGCCAACAACGTCTGGTGTCAGGAAGTAAACTGGTTGACCGAGCATACCAGCTTCGGCTTCGATACCGCCCACGCCCCAGCCAACAACGCCGATACCGTTGATCATCGTTGTGTGGGAATCTGTACCTACCAAAGTATCTGGGTAGTAGACATCGTTTTTCTTTGCATCAGATGCTTTGTGTACGCCACGTGCCAAGTACTCAAGATTGACTTGATGCACGATACCAAAACCTGGAGGAACCACGCCGAACGTATCAAAAGCTTGCATGCCCCATTTCATAAACTGGTAACGCTCGTTATTGCGTTGGAATTCCAGTTTCATGTTCAAATCAAGTGCTTTCTTTTCACGGAAATGATCGATTTGTACGGAGTGATCGACGACCAAATCAACTGGGACCAATGGTTCAATGTTCTTTGGATTTTTGCCTTGTTTTGCTGCGACATTACGCATTGCAGCCAAGTCAGCCAGTAAAGGGACGCCAGTAAAGTCTTGCAATACCACGCGAGAAACAACGAATGGAATTTCATCCGTACGCGCCGCAGTTGCACCCCAGTTAGCCAATTGCTTGACGTGTTCTTCAGTCACTTTTTTGCCGTCGCAGTTACGCAAAACGGATTCCAACACGATACGGATGGAAATCGGTAAGCGTGATACTTTGATGCCTAGATTTTTTTCCAGTGCAGGCAAAGAAAAGAATTTACCTTTCTTAGTGTCTGTGATTTTGAAATCTTTCAGCGTTTTAAACGCGTCTTGATAGTTTGCTTGGCTCATGGCTGTTCCTTATATTCGATGATGAACAATGAAGTGAGGTGATACGGATTTAAAGATTGAAACGTTTAGATTAACTTGTTTGAGTCTTACTTAATTTGTGTGTCGCTTGTTTCTAAGCTTGCGATCTTTGTACTTCTGCACTCATTCGCTAATTGTTGGCCGCGGCGTGAGTCGAGCAACATGCCTTTTGATGGAATGTTAATCCACACCAAACCAATTTTTTGATTTTCAAAGCGATGTGCACCAGTGGAAGTTTCCACGCGAGTTAATTTGTACAGACGATTTCTCCAGCGCATGGCTAAACTTTGGTTATCTTCTGGATGCTCATACATTACCAGTGAGTTCCCAAGTTCGCATTTGTATTCGGTGTCTGCACTTTTTTCGATATTTGGCTCTGGTTCAGATGTATCGGTCTCTGTATTTTTGTTATTTGCCTTAGCAACTTTTGTCGGTTTTGCTTTGACTTGTTTTTTTACCGAGCTAGGGCTAGTTGTCGCATCGGATGCGACTGCAGATACTGATAAGCCAGAAGCACATAAAGTGATCAGTAATTTGGCCAGTGTCTGCTGTAATAATGGTGATGTTTTCATGATGCCCCTTCAGTATTTCAAAAATTGCGATTTAGGTTCCGACTAAGAGATTGCTTAGACCAAGTATTGTGCACCTTCAGGCAGATTGACGCCACTCATACTTGCTTTCTTTAAGACAGTCCAATAATAACGATAACTGGCTCTGTCATGCAGGCGACCGTGTAATTCTATTGGTCCCCATTGATTTTCTTGCGCAGAGGTCAAAATCGCGACTGCTTCATTAATTTCGGCACTACGTGGTGCCATTCCCTTAACAATCGGTTTAATTTGATTAGGATGGATACTCCACATCCTCGCGAAACCAAACTCTTGACTCGCTCTGGTTGCATCACTGAGCGTGATCGATGGGTCTTTAAAATCCGTGGTGACGCTGTGGGATGGCACTTTGCCATACAAATGACAAGCTGCTGCGATTTCAAGTTTTGCACGCATCACAAGTGGATGGGTGAATTGAGCTGGCGAACGCATTGCGCTAGCTGGAATGGCACCCCAATGAGATGATACGAAATCCATAATGCCGAATGACAAACACTCAACTTGAGGGATTGCGGCTAAGGCCTGCACGTTTGCCAATGCACTCTGTGTTTCTATCAGTAGATGTATTGGTATCGCTTTGCGGTTATGGATTTGCGATAACTGGTTTATGGTATCAATGGCTGTGCGGACTTCATTCGCCGTATTCACTTTAGGAAGTACAATGTAAGCGAGTTTTTCACAGGCTTCGCGGGAACGCAAAAGTTGTTCGATATCTTGCTGAAATGATGGATGGTCGAGATGGTGAACGCGCACGCCAATACGATTAAATTGATTGTCGTCAGACGCAATGATCTGCGTCAACATTTGTATGTGAGCGAATTCATTGCCAACGGCTGCGCCATCTTCACAGTCAAATGTAATATCAAATACTGGTCCGAGCTCGTTTTGCAGACTCAATGACTTCAACATCAATTTTTCTGATCCAGCATAGTGATCACACACTGGTAAAAAAATCGGCGCTGCTTGATCTTGAAATAATGCTTGGGATGGATGCATCAGCGGTGATGTCATTAATCGATCTTGTAATAAATCATCGTACGAAAAATCGTCGCACGATATATTGGATGTTAAATCTTGCTACTTGAATTCAAACTACGTTTTAGCGAAGTTCAAATCAAGCGAGTTCATACACAAACTAAAGGGCTTGTCTTCGTCGACAAGCCCCGTTTTAGGTCAATTAACCAACCAAGTGCTTCACGCCATCACGCTCTTCTTGTAATTCTTTGAGAGTGACGTTGATGCGTTCACGAGAAAATTCATCGATTTCCAAACCTTGAACAATCGTGTATTCGCCGTTTTCTGTTGTCACTGGGAAGCCAAACATGGTGCCTTCTGGAATGCCATAAGAGCCATCAGATGGAATGCCCATGGTTGTCCATTTGCCGTTTGTGCCGAGTACCCAGTCACGTACGTGGTCAATCGCTGCATTCGCTGCGGAAGCTGCTGATGACAAGCCACGTGCTTCGATGATCGCTGCACCGCGTTTGCCGACTGTCGGCAAGAACACGTCTTTGTTCCACTCTTGATCATTGATCATGTCTTTGACAGACGCGCCAGCGACTGTTGCGAAACGGTAGTCAGCGTACATTGTTGGGGAGTGATTGCCCCAAACACATAATTTTTCAATATCGGCAACTGCTTTGCCGGTTTTTGCCGCAACTTGTGACAAGGCGCGGTTGTGATCTAAGCGCAACATCGCTGTGAAATTTTTGGATGGCAGATTTGGTGCCGATTTCATTGCGATGTAAGCATTAGTATTCGCTGGGTTACCAACAACTAATACTTTGACATTGCGTGATGCAACTGCATCTAATGCCTTACCTTGTACTGTAAAAATCTGTGCATTCGCTTCGAGCAAGTCTTTACGTTCCATGCCTGGTCCACGTGGACGTGCGCCAACCAATAAGGCAACGTCGATATCATTGAACGCTGTCATTGGGTCGCTGTGCGCTGTCATACCTGCCAATAAAGGAAATGCGCAATCGTCGATTTCCATCATGACGCCTTTCAGCGCTTTTTGTGCTTTTTCGTCAGGGATTTCTAACAATTGCAAAATGACTGGCTGATCTTTGCCTAGCATGTCGCCGTTAGCGATTCTAAACAAAAGGGAATAGCCGATTTGGCCAGCTGCGCCAGTAACAGCAACGCGCATAGGGGATTTAGACATGGTATTTCTCCGCAGTGGTGTAAAAATAATATTGTAATGCTTTAATCCAAGAATTAGATTGAAACGTCTTTTTAAGAATCTATTTCATCCAAATCGAAAACAAATGAAATGAGCGGCTGAAATGATAACGCTGAATGACACTCGCATGCGATTGAATTTTTTATTGCGCGGCCTATTTAGCTTTAAATTTGTCAAAAATTGTTATGAATGTTGAGCTAGATCATCCCACTTGGTGGAAGTTTATTGCGCCACTTAGCTTGTGTCAATCGATATCTTATGTCTTATATAAGACATGATAAGTTTTTTACTTTTCTCTAGACTTTCTATCTGCTTTTGTGGTGAAATTGCGGACTATGAATCCAACGGTGTCATCAACTATGCAGCCCAATGAGTCGAAAAGTTTGCAAACTTCCGATGCGGATTCGTATTCTTCTGCAGCACCGACCTTCAGCCCCTTGTATCAGCAAATTAAGGGATTGATTACGCAAAGCTTGCAAACTGGTGAATGGAAGCCCGGTGAGTTGATTCCTAGTGAGATCGAACTCGCCGCGAGATTCAAGGTCAGTCAGGGTACGGTGCGCAAGGCAATTGATGAATTGTCCGCTGAAAACTTGGTCGTGCGCAGGCAAGGGAAGGGGACATTTGTTGCTACTCACCATGAGGCTCGCTCACAATTTCGTTTCTTGCGCCTTGTGCCTGATAGTGGTGAGCGCGCTTATCCAGAAAATAAAATCATTGAAGTTAAGCGTCTTCGTGCGCCAGCAGAAGTTGCGCGTCTGTTGGAAATGAAATCGGGGGAATCTGTCGTTTTTCTAAAGCGTGTACAATCTTTCTCTGGAGTACCAACTATTCTGGAAGAATTGTGGCTCCCAGGTTCGATTTTTAAAGGTTTAACGATAGAACGTTTAAACGAGTATAAAGGCCCCATGTACGCGCTTTTTGAGTCTGAGTTTGGTACGCACATGATTCGTGCTCAAGAAGAGATTCGTGCGGTTTGCGCAAGCGTCGACGTTGCAGATTTGTTGCAGGTTTCCGTTGGTGCGCCCTTGCTGAGTGTGGAACGAATTTCGTTTACTTATGGCGATAGAGCGGTGGAGTTGCGACGCGGTTTGTACTTAACGAATGCGCATCACTATCGGAATGAATTGAGTTGAACCGCATGCTTGAATGAGATTGAACCAGATTATTTGCTTAAATCTTGATCAAATTGAATAATAATTCTCAGAAAACCGTCAAATCTGTTGGTGCAATGCATCAAAATAGGCGAAAATTATAGAGTTGTAGTGCTGAGTTATTTTGGGGGAGTTTATTTATGTCTGAAGTTGTTAAAAATAAGAAGCGTTTCGGTGTGATGCGCCTTTCTGATGCAGTCTTTGGTGGTTACCGACTACCGCTAGCAGGATTTGTGTCGATTTTGCATCGTATTAGTGGCATGTTGATGTGTTTGCTATTGCCATTCGCTTTGTACTTGCTTGATCAAAGTCTTCGCTCTGAAGTTTCATTCGCCATGTTGCATATTTTCTTTGCATCGATTCCAGTCAAGCTCGTTGTGTTGGCTTTAGTGTGGGCGTATTTGCACCATTTTTCTGCAGGCGTGCGTCACTTGCTGATGGATTTTCATATCGGTTTAGATAAAGACAGTGGTCGTCAATCAGCAGTCGCGGTATTGTTCGTGAGCATAGGCTTGACGGCTCTCGTTGCATTGAAATTGTTTGGAGTGTTTTAAAAATGGCGAATAATAATATTGGGTCAAAACGCCTGGTTGTTGGCGCAGGATATGGTATGCGCGACTGGTTGGCGCAACGCGTTACAGCGATTTTAATGGCGGTTTATACCATCGTACTATTGGTTTTGTTTTTAACTTCGAGTGAATCTAGTTATGTTGCTTGGAGTGGTATTTTCGCGATGCAATGGTTCAAGCTGTTGACGTTTGCGGTCATTATCGCTTTGCTCTACCACGTATGGGTAGGCATGCGTGACGTTTGGATGGATTATGTTACGCATTCAGTCGTATTGCGTTTGTTGTTTCAGGTCGCCACTATCGTGTGGTTGATCGCTTGTGCTGGCTACGCCGCACAGATTTTGTGGAGAGTGTAATCGTGGCTGCAATCAAGTCTGCAATCCCTTCCCGTCGCTTTGATGCGGTCATCGTCGGTGCCGGTGGATCCGGTATGCGCGCATCTTTACAATTGGCAGAAGCTGGTCTTAATGTGGCAGTTCTGTCGAAAGTTTTTCCAACCCGTTCTCACACAGTCGCTGCGCAAGGTGGTATCGGTGCATCTCTGGGTAATATGTCCGAAGATAATTGGTTCTGGCACATGTTCGACACTGTCAAAGGTGGCGATTACCTCGGCGATCAAGACGCGATCGAATTCATGTGTCGTGAAGCTCCGAAAGTCGTGTACGAATTAGAGCATTTTGGTATGCCATTTGATCGTAATGCTGACGGTACTATTTATCAACGCCCATTCGGTGGTCATACTGCAAATTTTGGCGAGAAGCCAGTGCAGCGTGCATGTGCAGCTGCTGATCGTACTGGTCACGCATTGTTGCATACGCTGTACCAGCGCAATGTACGTGCCCGTACCCATTTCTTTGTTGAGTGGATGGCAATCGATTTGATTCGCGATGCTTCAGGTGACGTCTTGGGTGTAGTTGCACTCGAAATGGAAACTGGCGAAGTGATGATGTTGGAAGCTAAGACCACGATGTTTGCTACAGGCGGCGCTGGTCGTATTTTTGCGGCTTCAACCAATGCATTTATCAATACTGGTGATGGTATGGGTATGGCGGCGCGCGCTGGTTTGCCTTTGCAGGATATGGAGTTCTGGCAGTTCCACCCAACTGGCGTTGCAGGTGCTGGTGTATTGATTACTGAAGGTGTGCGTGGTGAAGGCGGTATCTTGGTGAATAGCCAAGGCGAGCGCTTCATGGAACGTTATGCGCCTACGTTGAAAGATTTGGCTCCTCGTGACTTCGTTTCTCGTTCTATGGATCAGGAAATCAAAGAAGGTCGCGGTTGCGGTCCAAATAAAGATCACGTCATGCTCGATTTGCGTCACATCGGTGCGGATACGATTCAAAAGCGTTTGCCATCGATTCTGGAAATTGGTCATAAATTTGCGAACGTTGATGCGACTAAAGAGCCAATTCCAGTCGTTCCAACGATTCATTATCAAATGGGTGGTATCCCGACGAATATTCACGGTCAAGTCGTTACGACTAAGAACGGTGTGAATGAAGTCGTCAACGGTTTGTATGCAATCGGTGAATGCGCTTGCGTATCCGTGCATGGCGCGAATCGCTTGGGAACTAACTCCTTGTTGGATTTGATCGTTTTCGGTCGCGCTGCTGGTAATCACGTTGTTGCAAGTAATTTGAAATCGCGCAGCAATAAAGATTTGCCGAAAGATGCAGCAGATTTGGCCTTGTCGCGTTTAGCTAAACTCGAAAACAGTACAGGCACAGAGAAAGTCCAAGACGTTGCGAATGCAATTCGTAGCACGATGCAGCAGTATTGCGGCGTGTTCCGTACGGATGAGTTGTTGCAAACCGGTTTAGGCAAGATTATGGAATTGGATGAGCGTCGCAAACACGTTTCTTTCAAAGATAAATCCAAAGTATTTAATACAGCACGTGTTGAAGCACTGGAGTTGGATAACTTGATCGAGACAGCGAAAGCGACAATTACTTCCGCGAATGCGCGTAAAGAATCTCGTGGCGCGCATGCGCATCGCGACTACGAAAAACGTGATGACGAAAACTGGATGAAACACACTTTGTGGTATTCAGAGGGTAATCGCTTAGATTACAAACCAGTTGTGACTAAGCCGCTTACGGTGGAAACCTTCCAACCTAAAGCACGTACATTCTAAAGAGATCACTATGGCACGTACATTAAAATTTCAAATCTATCGCTACGATCCGGACAAGGATGCGAAGCCTTACATGCAAGACCTGACGGTGGAATTGCAAGACACAGACAAAATGTTGCTCGACGCTTTGCAACGCATCAAAGCGGACGTTGATGATTCTTTGGCTCTGCGTCGTTCATGCCGTGAAGGTGTGTGCGGCTCTGATGCGATGAATATCAACGGTAAGAATGGTTTGGCTTGCACAACAAACTTAAACGAGTTGTCTGAGCCTATTATTTTGCGCCCATTGCCTGGTTTGCCAGTGATCCGCGATTTGATCGTCGACATGACGCAATTTTTCAAGCAATACAATTCGATCAAGCCGTATTTGATCAATGACAGCATTCCGCCTGAAAAGGAGCGTCTGCAATCTCCAACAGAGCGTGAAGAATTAGACGGTCTTTATGAATGTATTTTGTGCGCATGCTGCTCTACGTCATGCCCATCATTCTGGTGGAATCCGGATAAATTCGTTGGTCCAGCGGGCTTGTTGCAAGCTTATCGTTTTATCGCTGACTCACGTGACGAAGCGACAGGTGCACGTTTGGATAATTTAGAAGATCCTTACCGTTTGTTCCGTTGTCATACGATTATGAATTGTGTTGATGTCTGCCCTAAAGGCCTTAATCCTACCCGTGCAATTGGTAAGATCAAAGAATTAATGGTGCGTCGCGCAGTTTAATTGTTGTCAATTTGCGTGCTTTTGTTGTGCGCTAAGTAGAAATCTGCGTCAGATTTTTCTTTCTACATTTAGAAAAATCTGACCAGTTAAATTGATAGGGAAAATCATGTCAGGTGTAATGTCTGGTTTGCATCAAAGCGATCCAGTAAATCGAGCAAGACTTCGTTGGCGAGCGCGCCGCGGCTTGTTGGAGAATGATTTGATTTTGACGCGCTTTTTAGATGCGCATGAAGAAACAATGTCGGATGAAGAAGTTGATGCCTTTAGTCGACTCATGGATATCTCCGATAACGCACTCATGGATTTATTAATGGGAAAAAACGAGCCAGAAGATCAGCTCGATTTACCTCATGTTAAAGCTTTACTGACGCGATTACGCGCCGCTTAATTTTTTGTACCTTTTGAACGCGTTTTTTGCGCATTTTTCATTAACGACTCACCTGCAACGAAGGAAGAGCCATGACTAACTCTGAAACAAAAGCAACGCTATCATTCTCTGATGGCTCCCCATCGATCGAGATGCCTATTTACAAGGGTTCCATCGGACCTGATGTAATCGATATTCGCAAGTTGTACGGTGCCACGGGTAAATTTACCTATGATCCAGGTTTTATGTCTACTGCGGCATGTAATTCCTCTATCACCTACATTGACGGTGATAAAGGTGAGTTGTTATATCGCGGTTATCCGATTGAACAATTAGCGCAGAATGGTGGCGACTTCCTAGAGTCTTGTTATTTGTTGTTGAATGGCGAGTTGCCAAATGCAGAGCAAAAGCAAAAATTCGTTGATACCGTAACCAAGCACACGATGGTTCATGAGCAGATGCAATTTTTCTTCCGTGGTTTCCGCCGCGACGCGCATCCTATGTCGGTATTGGTTGGTACAGTCGGTGCTTTGGCATCGTTCTACCACGATTCCTTAGATATTAACGATGCACATCATCGTGAAGTTTCTGCAATTCGCTTGATCGCTAAGATGCCAACTTTGGTGGCGATGGCATACAAGTATTCCATCGGTCAACCATTCGTGTATCCACGCAATGACTTATCTTACAGTGCGAACTTCATGTATATGATGTTCTCGAATCCTTGTGAGCCATACAAAGTTAACGAAGTATTGGTGCGTGCTTTGGATCGTATTTTGATTTTGCATGCAGATCACGAGCAAAATGCTTCAACATCAACAGTGCGTTTGGCAGGTTCATCTGGTGCCAATCCATTTGCTTGTATTGCGGCTGGTATTGCTTGCTTATGGGGCCCTGCCCACGGTGGCGCGAATGAAGCTGCGTTGAGTATGCTAGAAGAGATCGGCTCAGTCGATAACATTCCTCATTTTATCGAACAAGTCAAAGATAAAAACTCTGGTGTGAAGTTGATGGGTTTCGGCCATCGCGTTTATAAAAACTACGATCCACGTGCAAAATTAATGCGCGAAACATGTTACGAAGTTTTGAACGAGCTCGGTTTGCAAGATGATCCATTGTTCAAGTTGGCAATGGCATTAGAAAAAATTGCATTGGAAGACGAGTATTTTGTTTCACGCAAGTTGTATCCAAACGTTGATTTCTACTCTGGTATCGTGCAACGTGCATTAGGCATTCCAACAGCATTGTTCACAGGTATCTTCGCCTTGGCGCGTACAGTAGGTTGGGTCGCGCAATGGAAAGAAATGATTTCTGACCCAGAGCAAAAAATTGGTCGCCCACGTCAATTGTTTGTTGGTTCGCCTCAGCGTGATGTGCCAGCAATGGATAAGCGTTAATCTGAACTGCAAATGTAAAGTGGTAATCAGAAACCACAATATTAAATATTTAAGCAATTAAATATAATTTATAAAAGCGAGTAGAAATTACTCGCTTTTTTTATGGCGAAATATGTTATTCTCGCATTTGATGTTGAAAGTCAATATTCCTCCTGTTTTATTTGAAGTGGTATTTGTTTTCCTGCCGAGTCAAAATTTAGGTTGAAAATAGAATTTCCAATGAGTCCTTCCCCACAACTTGATGTGCAATCCGCTAACCGGTCAGGCCGTGTCGCGGAAGGTTAGATTAACCCGCTAATCTCGCGAAGCGCGAAGAAAGGTGAGCAATATGATGCAACAATATAACGCTAACTCGTATCTGTTCGGTGGTAATGCACCGTATGTCGAAGAACTGTATGAGGCGTATCTGAATAACCCTGGCTCCGTGCCAGATAATTGGCGTGCGTATTTCGACGCCATGCAACACGTTCCCGCTGTTGATGGTTCTGCCAAGCCTGACGTCGCACATGCGCCAGTCATCGCTTCTTTTGCCGAACGTGCAAAACAAGGTCCGATTCGTACCGTAAGTGCTGCGGGTGATGCTGAAATGGGACGCAAGCGCGTCGCCGCTCAGCAATTGATTGCCGCTTACCGATTCCTAGGTAGTCGCTGGGCAAATCTGGATCCATTACAGCGCCAAGAGCGTCCACCATTGCCAGAGTTAGAACCAAGTTTCTATGGTTTTACTGATGCTGACATGGACACACAGTTCAATATTAGTAACACCTATTTTGGAGCAGAGACCGCGTCTTTACGCGACTTGCTCAATTCTTTGCGCGATACATATTGCCGTTCTATCGGTGCAGAGTTTATGTATATTGGTGACCCAGCGGAGAAACGCTGGATGCAAGAAAAGCTCGAATCGATTCGCTCCACGCCAAACTTCACGGCTGAGAAGAAAAAACATATCTTGGAACGTTTGACCGCAGCAGAAGGCTTGGAACGCTACTTACATACACGTTACGTTGGTCAAAAACGTTTCTCACTCGAAGGTGGCGAGAGCTTTATCGCTTCGATTGACGAGACGATTCAACGCGCTGGTGAGCGCGGCGTGGAAGAAATCGTTATCGGTATGGCGCATCGCGGTCGTTTGAACGTGTTGGTCAATACCTTGGGCAAAATGCCACAAGATTTGTTCGCTGAGTTTGAAGGAAAACATGGCGATGATTTGCCAGCGGGTGACGTTAAATATCACCAAGGCTTCTCGTCCGATGTGTCAACGCCAGGCGGTCCGGTTCATTTGTCTTTAGCGTTTAATCCATCTCACTTGGAAATCGTTAATCCAGTGGTAGAAGGTTCAGTCAAAGCACGCATGGAGCGTCGTGGCGATAAAGATGGCGCACAAGTGTTGCCAATCTTGGTTCATGGTGATGCAGCTTTTGCCGGTCAAGGTGTCGTCATGGAAACCTTGAATCTCGCCCAAACACGTGGCTATGGCACAGGCGGTACAGTACATATCGTTATTAACAACCAAATTGGTTTCACAACCTCTGATCCACGTGACGCACGTTCAACTCTGTATTGCTCAGACGTTGTTAAAATGATCGAAGCTCCGGTTTTACACGTCAATGCGGATGATCCAGAAGCGGTCGTTTTGGCGACACAAATCGCGCTTGATTATCGTATGATTTTCAAGAAAGACGTTGTTGTCGACATTATCTGCTACCGTAAATTGGGTCATAACGAACAAGATACGCCAGCATTGACGCAACCATTGATGTACAAAAAAATCGCGCAACATCCAGGTACTCGTAAGATGTACGCGGACAAGTTAGCGGCGCAAGGTACGATCGCCACCGAAGTCGGTGATGAAATGGTCAAAGCCTTCCGTGATGCGATGGATGCAGGCAAGCATACTGTTGATCCAGTTATTTCTAACTTCAAGAATAAATTTGCAGTTGATTGGATTCCATTCTTGAACAAGAAATGGACCGATGCTGCAGATACAGCTGTTCCAACGACCGAATTGAAACGTTTAGCTGAACGTATTACCACCATTCCAGCCGACTTCAAGCCACACAGTCTCGTCGAGAAAGTATTGGCAGATCGCGCTTCGATGGGGCGTGGTGAAATGAATTTGGACTGGGGTATGGGCGAACATTTAGCTTTCGCTTCTCTGGTATCTTCTGGTTACGCCATCCGCTTGACAGGTCAAGATGCTGGTCGTGGTACTTTCGTTCATCGTCATGCGGTATTGCATGATCAAAAACGTGAACGTTGGGACGCAGGTACGTATATTCCTCTGCAAAACATCTCAGACAAACAAGCACCGTTCACAGTGATCGATTCTGTCTTGTCAGAAGAAGCAGTTTTGGCGTTTGAATATGGTTACTCCAGCGCAGAACCAAATACTTTGACGATCTGGGAAGCGCAATTCGGCGACTTCGCGAATGGCGCACAGGTTGTGATCGACCAATTCATTAGCTCAGGCGAAGTGAAATGGGGTCGTGCTTGTGGTCTCGTGATGATGCTGCCACACGGCTATGAAGGTCAGGGGCCAGAACATTCTTCTGCGCGTCCAGAACGCTTCTTGCAATTGTGTGCAGATAATAATATGCAAGTGGTTCAACCGACTACAGCGTCACAGATTTTCCATTTGTTGCGTCGTCAAATGATCCGTCAGTTCCGCAAGCCTTTGGTGATCATGACACCAAAATCATTGCTGCGTAACAAAGATGCTGGCTCACCTTTGTCTGAATTGGCAAAAGGTAGTTTCCACACTGTGATCGGTGAAGTCGATGAAACTATCGATGCGAAAAAAGTGAAACGTGTTGTGGCTTGCTCCGGCAAGGTTTACTACGATCTGGTCAATGCTCGTAAAGAACGCGGTCAGTCTGACACAGCGATTATTCGTGTTGAACAACTCTATCCATTCCCACATAAGAGTTTCGTGGCCGAATTGAAGAAGTTCCCGAATATGGTGGAATTGGTTTGGGCGCAAGATGAGCCACAAAATCAAGGTCCATGGTTCCAGATTCAACACAATATCTTTGAAAGTTTGGATGAAGGTCAGAAGCTCGCTTATGCAGGTCGCCCTGCAAGTGCATCGCCTGCTGTCGGTTACTACGACAAGCACTATGCGCAACAAAAAGCATTGCTTGAAGCAGCCTTTTCGAAACTTAAAGGTTATATTCTGACTAAATAATCTTAGGTGGTGCCGCTAATAAAAACGAAAGTGCGGCACCAATTAGACATCCTACACGGAGAAAAAACATGGCAATTATCGAAGTAAAAGTTCCTCAGTTATCTGAATCTGTCGCAGAAGCGACCTTGCTGACTTGGCATAAAAAAGTGGGTGAAGCAGTCACACGCGATGAGAATCTGGTGGACGTAGAAACCGACAAGGTAGTTTTGGAATTACCTGCGCCTGCAGCGGGCGTTATTACGCAAATTATTAGCGGTGATGGCAGCACAGTTGTTGCAGGTCAAGTCATCGCAATGTTGGATACAGAAGCATCTGCTGGCGCAGTCGCAAGTGCTCCAGCAGCAGCTGCGGCAGTAGCCGCACCGGTGGCCGCTGCGGCCGCAACAAGTAGCTCTGCTGCAGCGAATTCAGCAGCAGGCATAGCGATGCCAGCCGCAGCAAAAATCTTGGCTGAGAATAATATGTCTGCTGGTGCGATCGATGGCACGGGTAAAGACGGTCGTGTAACTAAGGGTGATGCTTTAGCTGCGGTGGCGAATAAAGCCGCGCCAGCAGTCGCGCCTTTAGCTGCTCCGGTAGCTGCAAAACCAGCATTGCAACAGGTTTCTGCACCTGCAGTTGCAAACCTCGGTGATCGTCCAGAAGAACGCGTTCCTATGAGCCGTTTGCGTGCACGTATCGCTGAACGTTTGGTGCAATCACAGTCCACTAACGCGATTTTGACGACTTTCAATGAAGTCAATATGGCGCCAGTGATGGACTTGCGTAACAAGTACAAAGACAAATTCGAAAAAGAACACGGCGTGAAATTGGGCTTTATGTCTTTCTTCGTTAAAGCCGCTGTTGCTGCGTTGAAGAAATACCCAATCATCAACGCATCCGTCGATGGCAATGACATCGTGTACCACGGTTATTTCGACATTGGTATCGCCGTCGGTTCTCCACGCGGTTTGGTAGTGCCAATCTTGCGTAATGCTGATCAAATGTCTATCGCTGAAATTGAAAAGAAAATTGGCGAATTCGGTGCGAAAGCGAAAGACGGTAAGTTGACTTTGGATGATTTAACTGGCGGTACTTTCTCCATTTCCAATGGCGGTACTTTCGGTTCGATGTTGTCGACACCGATTATCAATCCACCACAATCTGCTATCTTGGGCGTACATGCGACTAAAGACCGCGCAGTGGTTGAAAATGGTCAAATCGTGATTCGCCCAATGAACTATCTGGCGATGTCTTACGATCACCGTATCATCGACGGTCGTGAAGCAGTGTTAGGTTTGGTCGCAATGAAAGAAGCACTGGAAGATCCAGCTCGTTTGTTGTTGGATCTGTAATTTTAACAATTACTATCACACCAAAATATGAATATTGCTGACGAAATTAAACGTCTGCACGAATTGCATCAGTCGGGCGCACTGACTGATGCAGAATTCGCTCAGGCCAAAGAGAAGTTACTTTCATCACTGAATGCCAATGCCTCGCAAGCCGGTGCTAATGGGGAAAATCCATTCGCGCATCTAAATCAATTGCGTCGCTCCAAAACCGATCAGTGGCTAGGTGGCGTTTGTGGCGGTTTGGGTAAATTCACAGGGATGGAAACCTGGATCTGGCGCCTGATGTTTTTCCTGTTTGTCGCATGTTTTGGTTTCGGTGTTGTCGCGTATTTGTTGGCCTGGATTTTTATTCCAGAGGAAGCATAACTCAACAAAAATTTTGAGCGCAGACGAGAGTCTTTACGATTCATTGCTGCGCTCATTTTTCATTTATTTTTAATTCAGTAAACCTGGCAAGGTAAGACTATGAGCAAACAATTTGATGTCGTCGTGATCGGCGGCGGTCCTGGCGGTTATATCGCTGCAATTCGTGCGGCACAATTGGGTTTTTCTACAGCATGTATCGATGCATGGACGAATGACAAGGGTGGACCAGCACCCGGTGGTACTTGCACCAACGTAGGTTGCATCCCATCAAAAGCCTTATTGCAATCTTCTGAACATTACGAACACGCTGGCCACGCATTTGCGGATCATGGCATCAGCGTTAGTGGTTTGGAATTAGATGTCGCAAAAATGCTAAAGCGCAAAGACACTATCGTTAAGCAAAATAACGATGGCATCATTTATCTGTTTAAAAAGAATAAAGTCACTTTCTTCCACGGTCACGGTTCTTTCGTTAAGGCGGCTGACGCTGGTTACGAAATCAAAGTTGCAGGTAAGACTGAAGAAACCATCACTGGTAAGCACATTGTTGTGGCAACTGGTTCGAATGCACGTGCATTGCCAGGGGCAGCGTTTGATGAAGAATTGATTTTATCGAATGATGGTGCATTGAAAATTGGTACAGTACCTAAGAAATTAGGCGTAATCGGCGCTGGTGTTATCGGCCTAGAAATGGGTAGCGTATGGCGTCGTTGCGGTGCGGAAGTCACCGTATTGGAAGCATTGCCAACTTTCCTCGGTGCAGTCGATGAGCAAATCGCTAAGGAAGCGCATAAATTATTTGTGAAGCAAGGTTTGTCTATCAACCTCGGCGTTAAGATCGGTGAAATCGTTAAAGGTGCAAGTGATGTCACAGTCAATTACACGGACGACAAAGGTGCTGAGCACAAAGCTGTTTTTGATAAACTGATTATCTCTATCGGTCGTACGCCAAACACCAACGGTTTGAATGCTGAAGCGGTTGGCTTAGCTTTGGATGAACGCGGTTTTATCGCGGTCGATGGCGATTGCAAAACGAACTTGCCAAATGTATGGGCAGTTGGCGACGTTGTGCGTGGCCCTATGCTCGCACACAAAGCAGAAGAAGAGGGCGTTGCTGTGGCGGAGCGTATCGCTGGCCAGCATGGTCATGTGAATTTCAACACGATTCCTTGGGTAATCTATACCTCGCCAGAAATCGCTTGGGTTGGTCGTACAGAGCAACAATTGAAGGCTGATGGTGTCGCGTACAAAGCGGGTACTTTCCCATTCATGGCGAATGGTCGTGCGCGTGCATTGGGAGATACTTCTGGTATGGTCAAATTCTTAGCTGATGCAACGACAGATGAAATCTTGGGCGTACACATCGTAGGCCCGATGGCGTCTGAATTGATTTCTGAAGCGGTAGTGGCGATGGAATTCCGTGCATCTGCCGAAGATATTGCACGCATCTGCCATGCACATCCCTCATTATCTGAAGCAACTAAAGAAGCAGCACTTGCGGTAGACAAACGTTCCCTGAACTTTTAATCGCTAAGTTCAAAGTTCTAAGCAAGAAGCGGAATAGATTTTTGATCATCTATTCCGCTTTTAAGTTTGTAGCCACCCCAATTGAGTATTCTACCGATCACCATAGCCCAAGCATGAACGTTCATCAGTTTTATCAAGAAGCAATCGACCAGCGTGGTTTTCAAGTAGACGCTGCGCAAAAACGTGCAGTGGACAGGCTGCAACAATCCTATGACGATTGGGTGGCATATAAATCTAAGCGTTCAAATCGACTAGTTCGGCTAATTAGTCGCCCTGAAGTGCCGCGTGGTGTTTACATGTGGGGTGGTGTCGGACGGGGTAAATCATTTTTGATGGATAGCTTTTATTCAGTTGTGCCAGTTGTACGAAAAACACGTTTGCATTTTCATGAGTTTATGCGCGCGGTACACCGAGAATTAGACGAACTCAAGGGTGTTGCTGATCCATTAGATGAAGTGGCTGCACGCATTGCTAAGAAATATCGTTTGATCTGTTTTGATGAGTTTCATGTTTCGGATGTGGCTGATGCCATGCTCCTATATAACTTAATGAAAGCTTTGTTTGATAATGGGGTCTCTTTTGTCATGACCTCGAACTATCAGCCAGACACACTCTATCCTGATGGCTTACATCGTGATCGTATGCTGCCAACCATCGCTTTGATTAAGGAACGCATGGATGTGCTGAATGTGGACTCAGGCAATGATTATCGAAAACGTGCCTTGGAACAGGTTGAAGTGTATTTAACTCCGCTAGGTGCCGATACGGATCGACAACTACGCGAGGCTTTCACTCGTCTGGCTGAGACGAAGGAAGAAGACCAGCACGTTGATATCGAAGGACGTCGCCTAAAAGCCCTGCGCCGCGCGGGGACAACGATTTGGTTTGATTTTGCTACCCTGTGTGGCGGTCCGCGTTCGCAAAATGATTATCTAGAAATTGCGAGTCGATTTCATACCGTTATTTTATCGTCGATTCCGCAAATGTCTGCCGGCATGTCATCAGAGGCACGGCGCTTTACTTGGTTAATTGATGTTTTCTACGATAATAAAGTGAAATTGATTATGTCTGCAGAGGTCGCACCGGAATTGCTGTACATGCAAGGAACTTTATCAAATGAGTTTCATCGTACGGTCTCGCGCATCATCGAAATGCAATCACAAGACTATATGGATGCAGATCAGAGAGAAATCGTAGCGATGTTGGAAACAGGCAAAACTTGATAAATTATATGATTAAAAGATGCTTTTTCTCGTTATTGCTAGGCTTTATCACCTTGATGTCGGCCTCTCTTGTGTATGCAAATGAGGCTAGAAAATTAACAGTTGAGCCAGATGTATTCGCTTTACAGAAAGAATTTGCAAAAGGTGGCATTTCTTCTGCGCAGTTGGCGGAATTGGCACTTAGCAAACTTGATGCTGTGCAAAATAAATTGCAAATGCAGTTAGAGGAACGCGAATCTGCCTGCCTTGATCATTTCTTTACCAATTCTTGTTTGCAGGAAGTTAGGCTGAAACGACGCGAATTACAAGACATTCTGCGGGCAATTAGTATTGATGCCAAATCATTTTTGCGGCGTACTCGTGCAGATAAAACAAAAAACATGATGAATCAGGCGCTTCAATAATGGCGAATAACAACAATCTCTGAGATTCTAATTTTCTGCTTAGATCATTGACGTTTTTGTACTTCCTTAGATTTGTTGTAGACGCTGTAGCGCATTTATTAAGGTGTTCGATTGCTTCGCGAAGCAAAAACGCACTAGTTTATTTTGTTTTTGCTCACGATAAAAAGCAGATACCGGAATTGCGGCAACACCGACTTCTTTGGTGAGCCAAGTTGCGAAATCAAGCTCCGATTGATTCGAAATCGCCGAATAATCCACACATTGGAAGTAAGTTCCTTCGCAAGGTAATAGTCGGAATTTTGAGTTGGCTAAAGCCTCCCGGAAATAATCCCGCTTTTGTTGATAAAAACGGGATAAATTTAAGTGGTGCTGGTGATCTTGCATAAAATGCGCGATCCCCACTTGCATAGGCGTGTTTACTGTAAACACATTGAATTGATGAATTTTGCGAAATTCAGTGCTCATCAACTTGGGCGCCAAAACGTAGCCGACTTTCCAGCCTGTGACATGGTAAGTTTTCCCAAAGCTAGAAATAATGAAGCTACGTTGCGCTAATGCATGATGCGAGGCGACCGATTGGTGTGACTGACCGTCAAATACCATGTGTTCATAGACTTCATCTGATATTAGTAGAATTTTTGTATCGCGAATAATGGCCGCCAAGGTGTCTAAATCAGCTTTGCACAGTGTCATTCCCGTTGGATTATGTGGCGAGTTAATGATTATGAGTCTGGTTTTTGAACTAATTTTTGAGGCGAGCAAATCCCAATCAATTGAAAATCGATTGTCTTCAAAGCGCATTCCCACAAGCACCGGAATACCCCCGGCAAGTTGGATTGTTGGAATGTAGCTGTCATAAGCAGGTTCAATCACAATGACTTCATCACCTGAGTGTACACACGCCAGTATGCTCGTCATGATCGCTTGGGTGGCCCCTGCCGTGATTGTGATTTCCGTCTCGGCGTCGTAGTGGGCTTGATAAAGCGCGCTAACTTTAGAAGCAATCTCTTGACGCAATATCTGCGTCCCTGGCATAGGTGGGTATTGATTTTGGCCAGCTGTCATTGCCCGATGAACGTAGTTAATCAGTTGTGGGTCACAATCAAAATCCGGAAACCCTTGCCCCAAATTGATAGCTTGGTGCTGTTGTGCCAAGGCCGACATGCTTGAGAAAATTGTCGTTTTGACTTCGGGTAATTTAGACTCAATTAAATGCGATTGATTGATTTCCATAGGTGTCGATGATTTGATTGTTGTGTTAGCGAAGAAGCCGACGATTTTACTTGTAGTTTCGGTATCGAGATATCTGCAACTTAGATAATCTGACTATAAGCTCATAACGTTTTCACTATGCATTAGACCGTCTTTCCTAGTTTCAACACAAAGGGCGGAATTGCAGGCTTTTTCTCATTCTTCTTCACGCTTCGTTTTTAAGCGATTGCTTGATAATTCAAGCTATATAAATCCCACCACTTGGGAATTTATCATCACTCAACGATGAGGTGTGCAATGAACGACAATCAAATGATACTCAACCGACTCTCTATGGGCGCAATGGCTTTGGATGCTGTTGACGACGCACATAGTTATGCGCTCGATATGGTTAATGATGAAAGTCTGGCTGCACATCCTCGTATCGATATTAAAGGTATTCGCGCGGCAATTGCCCGTGTAGAAGCGCAGGCAGAGGAAGCGTCAACGCCAGTGCAGGAGGCAGCAAGCAAGCCCGCTCCGACATTATTAGTTTCAGGGGCGACGAATCACTTGGCGCCTGATGCACATGCTGATTCTGAAGAGCATGGTTTCCTGAAAGAAGAGGCGAAATATCAAGCTGGCTTGCGCTACAAAAATGAGCAAGCAGCAAAGAAGCTGGTGATAGAACAAATTAAGATTGATACGCAACTTAATTTCAAAGCGAAAATCGATGCGGAGCAGCTCGCTACTGAAGCTGAGAATGCCAAACAATGGGCTGCCGAACGCGCAGCAGCTTCCTATGCGGCAAAACAAGAAGCGATAGAACGCGCCAGAGTGGATGCGCGAATTGCCGAGCAAGCCAGAGAACGCGAACGGCAAGATCGCGAAGCGCGTCTGAATGCAGAACGATTGGCAAAAGTGCGAAATGAATCGCAACAAATCAGTCGTGAACGTGATCAGGCGGAAGCAATAGCCTTGGAAGTGTCGTTAAGTCGTACTCCTCTGGAAATTCGCGCCCGTGAAGAGGCGCGAGGTCGCGCCGTGTTGGAGAAGGAATACGAGGCAATTGCCCAAGCGCGAGTTGATTCCGAAAAACGTGCTGCTGATGCTATTCAATTACGTTTGCAGGCGGAAGAAGCCTTACTTGCGGCGGCAAATCGCCGCGAACAAGCCGAGAAAATTGCAGCAGAAGCGGCTTTAGCACGCAGCGAAGCTGAAGGAAAAATCCGGTATGCAACCGAATCACGCATAGAAGCGGAAAAAGAATTACAAACGAAAGCGCTGATGCGAGTCGAAACCGAACAGTACGCCGATGCGAATGCGCGTGCTCGTTTGGAAGCAGAAGAACAAGCCAATGAAGAAGCGAAACGTCGTCGCCAAGCAGAGTTGGAAGCCACGCAGGTTGCTAAACAACGCCGTGAAGAAGAAGAGCGTGCCGAAAAATATGCCAAAGAGAAGGCCGCTTTAGAGCGAGAAGCCGTGCAATTGGCTAGAGAAAAAGCCGACGCTGAACAAAAAGCACTCGCGGCAATTGCTCTGCAAACGGAATATTTGAAGCAAGCAAATCAAGCTGCAAATTCCAAAGCCAAAAGCGTGATTGAATTGGCGAAAGCGGAGAAAATGCGCGCTGAAGCTGAACAGCGTGCTGCGAAGGCCATACAAGCAAAGGTGCTGGTTGAACAAAAAGTAAAAGCAGAAGCTGAAACGATTGCTAAAGTTGAAGAAACTCAGGCAGAGGTTTTGAGTATGCAACACCAGGCGCAACAAGCGATCCGGATAGCGCAAGAAACTAAAGTCGTTGCAGAGAAAATCACACTAGAAAACGCGGTAGAGAATGTCAAATTAGGCCAGCAATTGGCAATGATCGCGATCCAAAAAAATCAGGATTCTCAAGTCCTATTGGAAACCCAGCAAGCGCGTGTCGAGGCAGAAGGCAAAGCTCTTGAACTAATTCAGGAAAAACTCGCTGTAGAGATGCGTCGTGCGGAGTCAGCTGAAAGATTACTCCAAGCGTCGCAAGAAAAGCTTGCAAGCGAAAAGGATGCAGAGTCAGCAGCAGCAGCACGTCTGCAAGCTGAGGAAGCGGCAATCGCATTGGCGGCAAAAAAAGAAGAATTGGAACGACAACATCAGCAAGCATTAGAGGCGAGTACAGAAGCTGAGCGCCAGGCCATCGCGCAGGGGCAGGTGCAGGCAGAATTGCAACGCAAAGCGGCCGCATTAGCCTTATTAAAAGCACGTCAGGTTGTTGAGATGACTAAGGCTGAACAATTGCGCATTGAGGCAGAACGCAATGCGGCTATCGCGAATCAAGAAAAACTCGAGGCGGAACGCGAGGCCGCAGAGCAAGTTTTGGCGCGCGCCAAGGCAGATCGTGAGCATGCGCAAATGCTGTTTGCTCGTCAGGAAAAAGAGAAAGAGTCTAAACTTGTTCGTCAGCAATTGCTACAAGCTGAGCAACTGCGTTTGCAAAAAATGACAGAGCACGCGCAGTTGCAAAGACAGACCGCAGATGTTGCAAAATCGAAAGCAAACGAAGCTGTCGAACTAACAAGATTAATGCGCCAACGCGAGCAAGAGGAGTTGCGTAAGCTCGCTTTGATCGAAGAGAAAAAAGCCATTGAACAGCAATTGATTGCGGAAATTCAGGCGAAGTCAGAAGCAGAAAAAAATGAAATTCAACTAAATCAGGAACGCTTGGCAGCCGAGCAGAAGATACGATCCGCATTAGAAGAGAAAGCGCAAGCAGAACAAGAATTGCTAGCGCAGGCCGAAGAAAAAATTCAACTTGAACAGCAGATCAAAGAAGCGACCGAATTACGTGCGAAACGGGCGTGTGAATTGGCGGAGATTGAAAAGACCAAGTTGCAAGCTCAACAGACTGCCCTAAAAACTCTGGAAGAAATCACCAACTTAGAGCAACAACAGAAGCAAGCTGCTTTGCTTGAGCTGCAGCTGCAACAACAACGTGTCGAGCAAGAGCGTAAAGCGACAGCAGATGCAGAAGAAAAATTGGTATTAGAAAAACAAAATGCCAAGCTGGCCGAAGAACGTGCGCAAGCAGAAATGAACGCAAAACTGTTCGAACAAGACAAGTTGCAACAAGAGCAGGAACTGCACACCAAAGCGCATGCTTATGCCGATCTACAAGATCATGCTCGCCAAGTACTGATTCAAAAGAAGCAGCGTATCTCAGAACTAGAAAAAACGGCACAAGCGCGTTACGCTGCAGATCAAGCCCTGCTGCTGACAACGAATGAAAAGTTGGCGATCGAACAAACCACGCTAGTCACTTTGGCGCAAAAACAAGAAGCGGAACAACAGGCGCTGAAGAATGCCATCATCAACGAAGAGCTGGCCGCGACCGCACAACAAGATGGTCGCCGTGCGCTTGATAAAGAACTCGCCTTACACGAGGCATTGGCGGCGAATGCCGAAGCACAAAATGTGTTTGCAAGAATCATGCAGCAGCGTGTCGATGAAGAATTAGAGCTACATCGTTTACACGAAGAGCGCATCACCCAAGAGATGCAAGCTTTAGAGGCATTGGCGTGTTCGCAGTTAGCCGAAAAGACCGCGTTGGACGAGGCGATTCGCCGGCAAGCAATAGAGCAAGAAAAATTATCTTTGGCAGTTCAACGTCAAAAGCAAGATGAACATGCACGCATTGAACTTGAGAAGCTCAATGCGGAAGAGCTGAATTATCTCGCTCTTGCTGAGAAGGAAGGTATCGCTAGACAACAAGCAAGTGCCTCTTTGGAGCAAAAAAACCAATCATTAAAAATCGCATTGGCGGTCGCTGAGGAACATGCTCGCACTGAGTCAGAATTAAACGCTGAAATTCAACAAAAAATTGAAGATGAACGGCGCGCTATGCTTGCTTTGAATGAGCGTTTGCGCTTGGAAACCATGTTGGCGACAGCGGAACGTCAACGTGCTGAAGAAGAGGAATTGGCGGCGCAAATTATTCAAGAAAAATTTGCCACCGAAAATGCCTTGCTGTTAACTTCGCGTGAACATGCAGAAGCACAAAAAACAGCCTTAAGTTTGGTTGATTCACGTTTAGCACAAGCCTTGGCATTGAAACAATTTGAAGAGCAACGGATCGCGGCTGAAAATCAAGAGCTTCAACTGCTAGCGCAAAAAACGGTGGCGGAACAATTGCTAGCCGAAGAAACACAAAAACGTATCGATGCGGAACAAGCCTATTTAGCTGAGTGTGAACGTCGTTTATGTGCTGAGCAAGAAGCAAAAATTGCCATGCAAAACCGTTTGGCGGCTGAGAATGAGGCTAAGGTTCTGGCACAGCAGCAGGCAGAGCTGGATACAACAGCAGCTGTCATGGCGCAAGAAAATGCAAATCAGTCATTAAGAGCGCAACAAATGCAAATGAATCGTCTAGAGCTCGAAGCAGACGTAGCGCGTCAAGTTGCGGCGCAATTGGCAGCAGATGAAGAACTGAGCGCGTTGCATCTGGCGACATTACGTGACATCGAATTGAAGCTCGAGGCAGAAACGATGCTGATTGAAGAATCTAAACGTCGTGCTGAATTGGAAGCGCAAACATTGGTTCAGGCACAAACACGCTTAGAAGCGGAACGCCGTGCAATTGACAATGAATATGCAAAGTTTGAAATGGAGTTAGCTTTGACGTTGGCTGCCAATGCCAAATCGGAACAAGATCTTGTGCAGACTGACACGATGCTGAAAAATCGCGACCAACAAGCGGAATTGGCGCAACTCGAGCAAGACAATGCAGAAACTGAAAAACGGATCGCTAGATTATTGGCGGAACAAATCATTGATGCACAAGCAGTTCGTCAAACTAATGCGGAGCGTCTGCAACGCGAGCAAGAAGCTCAAGCATTGATGCAAGAGCGTATGCAGCAAGAACAAACCGCCTTAACGTTGGCGAATCAAAAGTGTGCGCAAGAACAAGAGCTAATTGAGCAAAGCAAGGTATTGGAAACAACATTGCAGCAAGTGGTGAGTTCGCAAAAAGAAGCATCCATTGCTTTGCAACAACAAGCCGAAAGCGAAAAACAAGCTGCAGAAGAACTGACTAAGCAGTTATTGGACCGTTTAACGTTAGAGCAAGGCAATCATCAACAATGGTGTGATCGTGCTAAAGAGGTTTTGCAGGCATCACCGATACCTGTTGAGCCAAATGTGTTTTCGCCAGTGAATAAGCGCCGAAGCTTGCGTTCACCAGTCCTATTTAGTGTATTGATGAGCATCGGCATGGTAGGGGCAGCAAGCTGGGGAATGTTGCAAGCACAAACAAGCAATGCTGCAGATGTGGATAAAATTTCGACAGGGAAGACAAACATGAAAACTACAAGAAGCGATGCGCTCACGGATGCCACTGCACAGGAGAAGTTACAGATGACTTATCAACTGAAAAAAGAAGATGACGAGCCGACAGCGAAGGTAATGTAATTTTCAGTGACACTGAAAAAAGCCAGATTTCGGGTGGATGAAGATATCGTTAGGACATAGCATTTGAGGGGGAATTAATTTTTATTGTATGGAAATGCTAAGTGAATCTCGATCCCACCATGCGCATGATTCGTGATGTGAATCTTCCCGGCATGACGTTTTACGATACGATCAACAATTGCCAATCCTAAACCAGACCCATTGGCATGACTGCGAGCAATTTCACCTCGAGCAAAAGGCCGAAGCAATCGAGCAATATCATATTCTGGAATGCCAGGACCAAAATCTCGCAAACGAATCGCAACACTAGTGCCGGCCGCATGATGTTGCAGTCGGCAATCTATTTCTAGGCTTAATTGTAGAGTGTTGATGTTACGTCCATAGCGCAAGGCATTTTCGATGAGGTTGCTCAGTAGCCTTTGAACTTCTACCTGTATTCCTACAAAGTGAATATTGGCTTCTATGTTGGCATCAATCGAGATCGTCGGATCGCGCGATAAATCAGTATGGATTTTTTCAAGTAAATCACTTAAGTTGAAAGAACTAAAACTAGCATCGTTCAACGGTTTTGCGTAATCAAGAAATTGCTGAATGATATTGTCCATTTGCTGCAAATCACCTTGCATAGCTTCACGGATGTCCGTCTTTAGATCAGCCATTTCCAACTCCAACTGCAGGCGAGTCAGTGGTGTCCTAAGATCATGAGAAATGCCAGCCAAAATGACAGTGCGATCAGATTCTATACGGGCTAAGTCTGCCATCATATGGTTGAAGCTAGCATTGGTTTCACGTATTTCGCGAGGTCCTGATTCTCGTAATGGCTTTACATTTTGGCCGAGGGCTAATTGTCGTGCTGCAAGACTGAGATTCGATAAAGGGGCATTGATCCGGCGTGAGATGAAAGCCGCTCCGATTAATGCTAGAAGTAAACTGATTGCTGCCCAGCCTAAAAACTGTAAGCCTGAGTCAGTTTGCAAACGATCAGACTCCACCCGTAACCAGAACTGATCTTCATCAATTCGAAAACTCACCCAAAATCCTATTTCGCCATTCACGCTCTTGGCAAACTGTGTTTGTTTACCTAATTTTTGTTGGACTAGTTCCTTTAATTCCGCGAACATGGCGTCGTTATCTGGTTTAACGATTTCGTCATTTTCTTCCAGTAAATAAATACTAATACCTTCGTTGTGCGCTAGCTCGATCAACAATTCTCGACGTTTATCCTCAGCGGAGTGGGTGAGGGCGGCGCTGGTGATGGAAACCATAGTGCCGATCTGTCCAGCTAATTGTTGCGCTTTTGGTTTTCGCTCTAGTAATTTGATGCTGACGATCCAAGTGGCCATGCTGGCGGTGACAAGCAACGCCAACAGCAAAAACGTACGCCAAAAAAGACCGCTTTGAAACCAGCTGATACGTGCAAAATAATTTCGCATGAATTGTTTAATAATGGATGTGCATAGATGTTGGCATCGTAAGCGATGACTTCAGCGAGATTGTCCATCTGGTATAAATACATAGCCAAGGCCCCAGACGGTCTGAATATATTGAGGATTTGTCGGGTCGGTTTCTATGAGCTTTCTCAAGCGCGATATCTGCACATCGAGACTGCGGTCGAACACTTCATATTCGCGTCCACGCGCTAGTTCCATCAATTTTTCTCTCGATAGCGCCTGCCGAGCGTGTCTAGCAAATACCTTTAGGACGGAAAATTCACCTGTCGTGAGATTAATATGCTCCCCATTTTTCTTCAGATTTCTGGTCGCTAAGTCGAGAATGAAATCGCCAAACTGAAAGGTTTGACCTTGTTCCGATGGTGCCCCTGGGGCGTTTTCAGGCTGTCGTCTTCTCAATACAGCGTGAATTCTGGCGACCAATTCACGAGGATTAAATGGTTTTGGAAGATAATCGTCAGCGCCCATTTCCAATCCTACGATACGATCGATTTCCTCACCTTTGGCGGTTAGCATAATAATAGGTGTGGTGTCGTTGCCGCCCCGAAGTCGGCGGCAAATCGATAATCCATCTTCACCAGGTAGCATCAAATCCAGCACCAACAAATCATAACGTTCGCGTATCCAGAGTTTATTCATTGCCTGTGCATCTTCAGCGACAGATACTTGAAAACCCTGCTCTCCCAGATAACGTCGCAGTAGATCTCGCAATCGTAGATCATCATCGACGACAAGGATTTTGACTTTAGATTCAGGCATGATGCTTACCGATATTTTAGGGTGTGAGAAGTACTAATCTTACTGTGAAAATAGGCGTTTAAATACGAACTTTATTAAAGATTACAAACTGTTACAGTGCTTACAGAAAATGTCTTGGTGTACTTGCGATCCATAGTTACACTTCGACTTGTTGCAAAATTATTCGGCGCGAAGCTACTTTGCGCATAAAATGCCGAATAATTTATCGTGCTTCCTGTCGCCACGCACGGAAATGATTTATCTCAAGGTCTATCGTGAGTTTTATAAATAGTAAAAGAAATTTGCTGCTGTTGATCGCTTTCCTCATGTGCGATCAAGCACACGCTTGGCCACAACAAATTCGTCATTCTCAATTCAATAAGAATGCCGAAGCACAAGATGTTCAATCGCGAGAATTGCCAGTATTAAAAAATTCGCGCCTTTCTCGACTGCAAAGCAAGAAAACGGATGAAGATCAAGTCGCAGAAAAAAATGCGCAAGAAAAGCGTCGAGAAATCCTGCGCTCGACATTTAATTTAAGAAAAAATGAACGCCCTTTGGAAAGGGCGAATCGGCTAAGTCCAGAGGAAAGAATTGCCTTAAGAAGACAAATTCGCCAAGCAAGAATTGATATCTATCAGCGACGGATCGAGAGTAAAGATGAATAGCTCTACGATTTAGCGCCGATGTTGCTTCATAATTTTTTGTTGTTCGCGTTGCCAGTCACGTTCTTTCTCTGTTTCGCGTTTGTCGTGTTGCTTTTTGCCTTTGGCTAAGCCTATCTGACATTTGACGCGACCATTTAAATAGTGCATGTTTAGCGGCACCATTGTGTAGCCAGAGCGCTCAACTTTTCCGATCAGTTTTTTAATTTCCTCTGCATGCAGAAGTAATTTTCGGGTTCTGACGGAATCAGGATGTATGTGAGTCGATGCGGTCGGTAATGCTCCAATGTGCGCACCAAATAAGAAGATTTCTCCACCTTTGATAATCACATAGGCTTCTTTTAATTGCACGCGACCAGCGCGGATGGCTTTAACTTCCCAACCCTGTAACACAATTCCGGCTTCAAACTGTTCTTCTATGAAAAAGTCGTGAAAAGCTTTTTTATTATCTGCAATACTCATGCTGCTCTCATGCTAATTTTATTTATACTTGTGGTGACTTCAAGATCGATGAAGGGCAATTTTGCGCTTAATCCCCGTGAAGAGCGGTGTTTCAGTTAAAATTCGGTTTGTGATCATACCAAATGACTTGAGATAATGGCAGTCGTCAAAAAAAACGTTCTTGTATCCTTTAGTGTCGAGCAAATGTTCGCACTTGTTGAAAAAGTAGAAGACTATCCCTTATTTCTGCCTTGGTGTGGTGGTGTTAGTGTCGCTGAGCGAACTGATACACAACTGAAAGCAACATTATCCATCAATTATCACGGCATCAAACAAAGTTTTACTACGCAGAATTTGAATTCACCGCCGTATCGTATGGAAATGCATCTGGTAGATGGTCCATTCAAGCAGCTTCAAGGTTGCTGGACGTTCACCGCGCTACGAGCCGACGCCTGCAAAATTGAGTTTGACTTGCGATATGAGTTTTCTAGTAAATTGCTGGAGCATTTAATTGGCCCAGTATTTAGTAAGATCACCAATAGCTTTGTCGATGCTTTTTGTGAAAGGGCCGAACAAGTCTATGGATCATAGTCTCTCACGTTCGAAGATACCCCTGACTATTTGTTATGCACCGGCCGATGTGTCGCCGCTGTTAATAGTACTTGAAGTCGCAGAGCATTCGAGTATCGCTCAAGTACTAGCAAGTCTACCTGAGCCATATTTTTCTGAGGTTAAGAGTCAACTTTTGCTACAAAGCGCATGTGCAATTTTTGGCAAGAAAAAAAACAACGATTACATTGTGTCGGCAGGAGATCGCTTAGAAATTTGTCGCCCTTTGAAAGCTGATCCTATGAGTGCTCGCCGACGCCGGGCCAAACGCGAGCACAAATCAGGAAAAATGTGAGTTGAAATAGCTTACCGACAGTTGGTTAGTGCCTTGGTTACGTCTGCCAACTCTTTTGCTCGTTGCGCCTCATCTAGGGGCATGCGTTCGCCTTCTTTGCTGCGTGTCATAATTAACGCACCTTCATCCAAAGACTGTTTGTAAGATTTGGCACGTTCGCAGTTTTTTGCTTTTGCGTCGGCATTTTGTTTATCTGCCTCGGCTTTTCTTTCTGCTTCTTCGCGAGCTAATTTGCGTTTATTAAAATCCTCGTTTTGGCTTGCTAGGGTTACTGGCTTCTCTAGTTTATTTGTTTCGCTTTTCACATTGGCCTCAGATGGTGCATTCGTTTCCGCACCTCGTACCTTGCCGGCTGGTGTTTTAATGATTTTGTCGCGAGGTACCGATTTTGGTGGTGGGGTGTCGGAATATTGCTTAATGCCTTTATCGTTTAGCCAAATGTATTGTGCCATTGCGATGTTGGATAGTATCAACGAGGCGATAAAACTCGATAATAAAAAGGTGCGATTTTTTTGCATGATTTGCTCGATTTGATATGAGGTGAGGCATTATTTTCTTATGAAATTAGAAGGAGTTTTACACGGAACGAGACGGATCGGCAAGTTTTCTGTATAATTTACTTTTGCGCCTATAGGAAATACTATGCGTCTCCTCCAAAAAGCACTCACTTTCGATGATGTGTTACTCGTTCCAGCTTACTCAAATATTCTCCCAAAAGACACGTCTCTTGCGACGAATTTGACTCGCAACATTAAACTGAATATACCTTTAGTATCCGCCGCAATGGATACCGTGACAGAGGCGCGCTTAGCGATTGCCATGGCACAGGAAGGTGGTATCGGGATTATTCATAAGAATTTGACCCCTAAAGAGCAGGCTCGTGAAGTCGCGAAAGTCAAGCGTTTTGAGTCTGGTGTGTTGCGTGATCCTATCACGATCGCCCCAACCACGACGATTCGCGACGTGATTGCGTTAAGTCAACAGCACGGCATTAGCGGTTTTCCTGTGGTCGAAGGCAAAACGGTCGTGGGTATTATTACTAACCGAGATTTGCGCTTTGAGCAAGAATTAGATGCGGAAGTTCGCGCCAAAATGACGCCGCGTGAAAAATTAGTTTATGTGACAGAGGGTGATGATTTAAGTGAAGCAAAACGCTTAATGAATAAGCATCGCTTGGAGCGAGTTCTAGTCGTAGATGAGGCTTTCGAGCTTCGCGGCTTGATTACAGTGAAAGATATTCAAAAGTCGACAGAGCATCCTTTTGCTTCCAAAGATAGTTTGGGTAAATTACGCGTTGGTGCAGCTGTTGGTGTAGGTGCTGACAATGATGAACGTATCGATTTGCTAGCCAAGGCTGGCGTCGATGTGATTGTGGTCGATACTGCACATGGTCATTCAAAAGGCGTACTTGATCGTGTTCGTTGGGTTAAAACCAATTATCCGCACATCGAAGTCATCGGCGGCAATATCGCAACTGCCGCCGCTGCATTGGCGTTAGTTGAGCACGGTGCGGATGCTGTGAAAGTGGGCATTGGTCCTGGTTCAATTTGCACAACACGGATTGTTGCTGGCGTGGGTGTGCCACAAATTACCGCGATCGCGAATGTTGCTGATGCACTGCGTGGTACTGGTGTGCCATGTATCGCCGACGGCGGTATTCGTTTTTCTGGAGATGTTTCAAAAGCTTTAGCTGCCGGTGCTTCGACTGTCATGATGGGCAGTATGTTTGCGGGAACTGAAGAAGCACCAGGTGAAGTGATTTTATTCCAAGGCCGTAGTTATAAGTCTTATCGTGGCATGGGTAGTTTAGGTGCGATGGCAGATGGTTCTGCAGATCGTTACTTTCAAGATGCAGCCAATAATGCAGATAAGTTAGTGCCTGAAGGAATTGAAGGTCGCGTGCCATACAAAGGCAGTGTGCTGGCGATTTTGTATCAAATGGTCGGTGGGGTGCGGTCTTCCATGGGATATTGTGGCTGCGCATCGATCCAGGATTTGCATGATAAGGCTGAGTTCGTTGAGATCACTTCGGCTGGCATGCGCGAGTCGCACGTTCATGATGTACAAATCACGAAAGAGGCGCCAAATTACCGCGCTGAATAAGTAAGGTTTAATTCCGAGTTGTTAGAACCAGTGTCTTAAATACGGAGCATGCAATGGCGACACCAGTAGAAGGCGCTAGTCGTATGGATTTGTTTTTGGATGGAGCAGGAAATTCTCGTACCGATCCTGATAAGTACGAAGTAAAAATTGCACGGTTCGAACGGCTTGGTATTCACTTATTTAGTGTTGCTAATTGTATTGTTAGTTTTGGTAATTTACGTGAGCGATTTGATCGTAGTGAGCAATCGATGGTGTCCATCGAGGCAGCCTTCTGTGACATGCTCGGGTTCTGCGACCAGATACGCGTTTTTAATAATTTACACTTCGAAGAAATGTATTCGGATCACCCATCGGTAAAGGGCGATCCGAATATTGTATTTTGTGCTCAGCATCCTTTGTTTGATGTACATGATCAATGTGTAGGCTGCATCTATTTAATTGATTATGTCGAACATGTCTTTGACGATCAGTCACGTCTATTATTGGCGGATCTGGCGGTCATGGTTGAACGTGAATTACTGATGGGTGCGTTGAAGTTACAATACTCGGAACTGGTAAAACAGGTTCGTAATTTGAAACGAGATGCACTCTTGGATCCCGTCCTCGGTATGTGGAACCGCGCAGCGATCACACGCTCTTTAGGATTGGAGTTAGAGCGTTGCCAAAAAGCGGAAAAACCACTTTCGCTTTTGTATATTAGTACTAATCAGTATCAGAGTTTAAAAGAGCGTTTTGGCGGTAGTATTAGTGATGGTTTTTTGCTGAAAGTCGCGAGCCGTATGCGTTCATGCATCCGCCCATTTGATGCTTTAGGACGCTTCGATAGTGATGCATTTTTGATCGTATTGCCTGGTGCATCGAATTTAGTGGCTGCTGCAGTTGCGGAGCGGATTCGTTTAACGGTGATTGCGCGTTCTGAGTTAATAGAAGATGAAAGTTTGGACATTTCTATCAGTGTCGGAATTGCGTCAAGTAGCGTATTTTCCAATGTGACCCCGGAAATTTTGGTGGCGAATGCAGAAAAAGCTTTGCTCAGTGCGCAACGTCTAGAAAGTAATAGTATCGTTCAAGCAGAGTCCGAATCGCTTGATATTTCCCTTTGATGATTTTAAAAAATATGCATTCAAAAATCCTTATCCTCGACTTTGGTTCCCAAGTCACACAATTGATCGCTCGTCGCGTTCGTGATGCTGGCGTGTTTTCTGAAGTATTTCCTTACGATGTCAGCGATGAGTTCATTCGCAACTATGGTGCTGCTGGCATTATTTTATCTGGTGGCCCAAGCAGTGTGACTGAAGGTGATACTCCACGCGCACCATTGGCTGTATACGATGCAGGCGTGCCAGTTCTCGGTATTTGCTATGGTATGCAAACGATGGCGGAACAACTCGGTGGTAAAGTTGAAAATGGCAAGGTACGTGAGTTTGGTTACGCTGAAGTGCGCGCCCGTAGCCATACGAAATTATTAGATGGTATCAATGATTTCGTGACACCTGAAGGTCACGGCATGCTCAAAGTCTGGATGAGTCACGGCGATAAAGTCAATGAAATGCCAGCAGGTTTCAAATTAATGGCATCCACCGATAATTGTCCGATCGCGGCGATGGCTGACGAAGATCGTCGTTTTTATGCCGTGCAATTCCATCCAGAAGTGACTCACACGATACAAGGCGAAGCGATTATTGGCCGTTTTGTGCATGATATTTGTGGCTGCAAATCTGACTGGAATATGCCGGATTACATCTCCGAAGCTGTAGCATCGATTCGCGCTCAAGTTGGCGACGATGAAGTAATTCTCGGATTGTCTGGTGGTGTTGATAGTAGTGTTGCTGCTGCTTTGATCCATCGCGCGATTGGTGATAAATTAACTTGCGTGTTTGTCGACCATGGACTGTTACGTCTCGATGAAGGCAAGATGGTCATGGAAATGTTCGCTGAAAATCTGGGTGTTAAAGTCATCCACGTTGATGCCACAGCCCAATTCATGGGACATCTGGCTGGTGTCACCGATCCAGAAGCAAAACGTAAAATTATTGGCCGCGAATTTGTCGAAGTATTCCAAGTTGAATCTGGCAAACTCAAAAATGCAAAATGGTTGGCGCAAGGCACGATTTATCCAGACGTGATCGAAAGCGCTGGTAAGGGCAAGAAGGGTTCTCACACAATTAAGAGTCATCACAATGTCGGTGGTTTGCCAGATACTTTGAATCTGAAATTGTTAGAACCATTGCGTGAATTGTTTAAAGACGAAGTACGCAAACTCGGTGTGGCCTTAGGTTTGCCGCATAGCATGGTGTATCGTCATCCGTTCCCAGGTCCAGGTTTGGGCGTACGTATCTTGGGTGAAGTGAAAAAAGATTTCGCCGACCTGCTGCGCCGTGCTGATGCAATCTTCATCGAAGAGTTGCGTAATACTTATGTTGATCCACAAGCTGAAAAACCACAAACTTGGTATGACGCCACGAGTCAGGCATTTGCGGTATTCTTGCCAGTCAAATCGGTTGGTGTAATGGGCGATGGCCGCACTTATGAATATGTTGTCGCTTTGCGCGCGGTTCAAACGCAAGACTTCATGACTGCACACTGGGCACATTTGCCGCATGAGCTGTTGGGTAAAGTGTCGAATCGTATTATTAATGAAGTGCGTGGGATTAATCGTGTTGTTTACGATATTTCCGGAAAGCCGCCGGCGACAATAGAATGGGAATAATTTCGTTGCATTCATAAATCCGTCATTTGGGCGCATCGCGTTGTTGCCAATGCGCGCAATATTGACATATTGCTGTGCTTGGCGCCTAGCGCTGCATCCCAACTGACGCATTTCTGAACGCATCGAAGCTCCATAGAGTTCATAAAAATTCGACTGAAAGTACTACGTGAGCTACAGCATCAAAGAAATTTTTTATACTTTACAGGGCGAGGGCACGCATGCTGGGCGGCCTGCTGTGTTTTGCCGTTTTGCTGGTTGTAATTTGTGGACTGGCCGCGAAGAGGATCGTAGCTCGGCTGTTTGCCAGTTTTGCGATACCGATTTCGTCGGAACCGATGGCGAAGGCGGTGGTAAATTTAAGACGCCGCAGGCTGTTGCTGCGCGTATTAATGCTTTGTGGCCTGACACACATGCGGCGACTAAATTTGTCGTGTTCACTGGTGGTGAGCCTTTATTGCAATTGGATGAGGCTTTAATCGATGCGATGCACGATGTAGGTTTTGAGATTGCGATAGAAACCAATGGCACGATAGAAGTACCTACGGGTGTCGATTGGATTTGCGTGAGCCCCAAAATGGGCTCGCAACTTGTGGTTCGCAAGGGCGATGAGTTGAAGGTGGTGATTCCGCAATTGGGGCAAGACTTGAAGGCTTATGAAGCGCTTGATTTTAAGCACCATTATCTGCAAGCGATGGATGGTCCTTTGTTGCAGGATAATCTGCATAAAGCAATCGATTATTGCAAAGCCAACCCAAAATGGAAATTGAGTTTGCAGACGCATAAATTGCTGCAAATCCCTTAAATAATTATTTTTTTATTGGTCGTCGTTTTGGATGTCAACTGACATCAAACCAGACCTTATGTACACAGGCAATACATGTTAACCATTACCAGAAAAGTAGAATTCGACACCGGACATCGGATTCCCGATCACAATAGCCAATGCCGCAATTTGCATGGGCATCGCTATACCTTGCTGATTACCTTGACTGGTGATGTCGTTGAAAAAGACGGCGAATCTGACAACGGTATGATCATGGATTTTGGTGATATCAAAGCACTAGCCAATAAACATCTGGTGGATCTTTGGGATCACGCGTTTATCGTCTACGAGAAAGATACAGTCGTTCGTCAATTTTTAGAAAGTATGCCGGGTCACAAAACTGTTGTGATTGATCGCGTGCCTACCGTGGAAAATCTGGCAAAGATTGCATTCGATATGCTAAAAGACGTCTATCACGATCGCTACGGTCGTCATTTGTCATTGACTAAAATTACCTTATACGAAACGCCAAATTGTTGGGCGGAGATTGACGGTTAAGTAAGAGATGTCGATTGTGTCCAACTCGGCAGCGATATCTACAAGTCCAGATGAGTTTTTCATGCGTGAAGCCATCGCACAAGCTCATCTCGCATGGCAAGCTGGTGAGGTTCCAGTAGGTGCTGTCGTAGTCAAAGACGGTCAAGTCATTGCACGTGGTTTTAATCAGCCGATAGGCACACACGATCCGACTGCACATGCTGAAGTTGTCGCGATGCGCGCGGCGGCTGAGGTCATTGGTAATTATCGTCTTCCCGGCTGTGAGCTTTATGTGACGCTCGAACCTTGCGTCATGTGTTCTGGCGCCCTCATGCACGCACGCTTTTCCCGCATAATTTTTGGTGCCCATGATTTCAAGACCGGCGCATGTGGCTCTATCGTCGATTTATTCAAAGAAGAAAAGCTGAATCATCACGCTGAGGTTGTCTCAGGTGTATTGGCAGACGAATGCGTGCAAGTTCTCAAGGATTTTTTTGCTGAGCGTCGTCGTGCCGCGGTAGAATCGCGTACCCAGTCAGGCAATCTCGGCGAGTGATACGCAATATCAATCGCTGATTACAGAATATGAGACACTAGCGATGCCCATTTCTTTTCCCAAAACACTTCCTGAGCATCCTTGCATCGCCATCGTAGCGCCCAGTGGTGCAGCCTTAGATGATACCAATATTGATGCAGGCTTAGATTCGCTCAGAAATGCTGGCTTTAATGTGATCAACTACTACCAACATGCGGATCGTTTCGAACGATTTGGTGCGACTGACCAAATGCGTTTAACCCAACTGCACACCGCCATTGACCATCCCGAAGTTGATATCGTGATGGCTTTACGCGGTAGTTATGGCGTGTCACGCATATTGCCAGATATCGATTTGCAGAAGACTGCAAGCAGCGGCAAATGGCTGGTTGGTTATAGTGACTTCAATGCCCTGCAATTGGCGATGTTAGCGAAGACGAATACAGCGAGTTTGTGTGGTCCTATGCTGTGTAACGATTTCACCCGCGATGAATTGCGTCCATTTACCCAGCACCAATTTTTACAGGCTTTGCGCGAACGTAAAACGGATCTGGAATTTGAGACTGATCAAAGTGCCGATTTAAATCTCGAAGGCACTTTGTGGGGCGGAAATTTAGCGATGATTTGCCATCTGCTTGGAACCGAGTATTTCCCACACGTTGAAGGCGGTATCTTGTTTGTTGAAGATATCGCAGAGCATCCTTACCGTGTCGAGCGTATGTTATTGCAACTTCACATGGCGGGTGTATTAGCGAAACAAAAGGCAATCGTGTTGGGCAATTTCTCAGCTTACCGTTTGGCACCGCAAGACAATGGTTATGATTTTGCAGCAATGTTGAAATTTTTACGTTCGACCATTGCGACTCCGATTATTACGGGACTTCCATTCGGTCATTGCGATGATAAAGCCAGCTTGATGCAAGGTTCAACAGCACGCCTCATGGTCACAGACGCGCAAGTAAGGCTCACAGCAGAATACTAATCAATTAAAAAATCGGAGACAAGATGACAGACGCAGTGATCGTCGCGACAGCGCGAACCGGATTAGCAAAGTCATGGAAAGGTGCGTTCAATATGACGCACGGCGCGAGTATGGCCGGACCAACACTAGCAGCGGTAATGAGCAGAGCTCGGCTAGACCCTCCCGAAATTGAAGATGTGATGGTTGGCTGCGCCTTTCCAGAGGGCGCAAATGGTCGCAATATTGCACGTCAAATTGCCCTACGTGCTGGCTGTCCGGTGACTGTTCCTGGAATTACGATTAATCGCTATTGTTCGTCGGGATTGCAATCCATTGCTTTGGCAGCGCAACGCGTGATCTCGGGTGAAGTCGATATCGTCGCAGCAGGTGGCGTTGAGTCTATCTCTTGTGTGCAAAATGAGATGAATAAACACATGCTCAGTGATCCTTGGTTACAACAGCATAAACCACAAGTGTATATGCCTATGCTAGAGACTGCGGAGATTGTCGCCAAGCGTTATCAGATTTCACGCGAACGGCAGGACGAATATGGCGTGCGCAGTCAACAACGCGCTAGCGCAGCCCTGGCAGCGGGTTTATTTGATGCCGAAATTATTCCTGTAATGACGACGATGCGGGTGACCGATAAGGAAACGGGCGAACAGTATTTGCGCGAGGTGACGATTTCAGCGGATGAAGGCATACGGGCTGGGACAACTTTGGAGGCCGTTTCTAAAATCAAAACAGCCTTGCCCGATGGCGTGATCACCGCTGGTAATGCCAGTCAATTTTCAGATGGCGCGGCAATGACCATCGTCATGAATGCCCAAGTGGCCGAGCGCAAAGGCTTGCAGCCATTAGGCGTATTTCGTGGCTTTGCCGTCGCGGGCTGTGAACCTGACGAGATGGGTATAGGCCCTGTACTCGCGATTCCTAGGTTACTCAAACGTGCTGGTTTAACGGTGGACGATATCGGTCTATGGGAGCTTAATGAAGCGTTTGCTGTGCAAGTATTGTATTGCGCGGACAAACTGGGTATTCCGATGGATCGTTTAAACGTGAATGGTGGCGCGATCGCAGTTGGTCATCCTTATGGCGTTTCTGGTGCCCGCTTAACGGGACATGCGTTGTTAGAGGGCAAACGTCGTGGCGTGAAATATGTGGTTGTCACCATGTGCATCGGCGGCGGGCAGGGTGCCGCTGGACTGTTTGAAGTTTTATAAACGCGTTTTTGCGTTAGCTAATTTATTTTGATGATTAAAAAGATGTCTGATTCGACCAAAAATTCTAGTGTGATTTCTCAAATTGAAAACCCCTTCCTCGATTATCTCGGCATCGTTTCAGGTGAGATGAAAGAGGGCAAAGCGAATTTGTCTTTGGATCTGCATCACCACCACATGAACAGCTGGCAAATCACGCATGGCGGGGTCTTAATGACTCTGCTTGACGTCGTGATGGCAATGGCGGGACGCTCTTTACATGATGATCAGAAAGGTGTGGTTACCGTTGAGATGAAAACTACGTTTCTGCAGCCTGGCGGCATTGTGGGCGGGCGTCTCGAAGCACGCAGTGTCGCTTTTCATCAATCGACCACCATGTGTTTTTGCGATGGTGAAATCTGGAGTGGCGACAAATTAGTGGCAAAGGCGATGGGGACGTACAAATATTTGCGTAGTCTGAAATCGAAAGCTGGTTTGGTGAAGATGGGTGGTAGTGATTAAGTTTGAATTTTTTTGTTGTTTCTTAGGGCGGGTGCGACCCGCGCCGCCAGAACGTAGTGTATCCGTAAACATCTTACAATCAGCGCAGCTTGCAACTACTCTACAAAAGTTGAAGCGATCATTTTGTTCTATCTGAATTACCGTCAGAGCTTGCTTTGACTCTTCAACCCTTCTTCCGCATGCCCTGGAAGTGAATGTAAAAACAGGAAAAACTAAATATGACTGACCATTTTCAACGCATCGTTTTGGCCTCACGTCCAATTGGTGAAGTAACGCCAAATAATTTTCGTTTGGAGTCTGTTCCTGTTCCAACGATCAATGACGGCCAAGTCCTGATCCGTAACCATTTCCTCTCGCTCGATCCCTACATGCGTGTTCGCATGGACGACGTGAAAAATTATGCTGCACCACAAGCCCTAAACGAAACCATGATTGGTGGCACGGTAGGCGAAATTGTCGCTAGCAAAAATCCACAATTTCAGATTGGTGACAAGGTTATCGGCATGATGGGCTGGGCAGAAATGGGAGTCTCTGACGGAGCACTATTGCACAAACTTGATACCACGCATATTCCCTTATCTGCCTATCTCGGTGCGGTGGGTATGCCGGGCATGACCGCTTGGTATGGATTGACTCAAATCATGCAAGCAAAAGAGGGCGAGACAATTGTAGTTTCAGCGGCAAGTGGTGCCGTTGGTAGTGTGGTCGGACAACTTGCGAAATTGCGTGGTTGCCGTGCCGTTGGTATCGCTCGCGGTGCGGAAAAATGTAGGTATGTGGTCGATGAGTTGGGTTTTGACGCTTGCGTTGATTACAAAGCTGGAGATTTGGAGCAACAACTCGCATCGGCAACGCCGGATGGTATTGATGCGATTTTCGAAAATGTTGGTGGAGCTAGTTTTGATGCTTGCTTAGCCCGTGTGAATCCGTTTGCCCGGATTGCCCTTTGTGGCATGATTGCAGGCTATGACGGTGGTGACATGGCGATACAGAACGCGCGGATTTTACTCAGTATGCGCGTGACTTTGCGCGGGTTTATTATTTCCGAACATCTTGATTTGTGGCCGCAAGGCTTGAAAGAATTAGGCTTGTTGGTCGCACAAGGTAAGTTAAAATTTAGAGAAAGTATTGCGCCTAACTTAGCCACTGCGCCAGAAGCGTTTATCGGTCTGCTGAAAGGCAAAAATCTTGGCAAACAATTAGTGCGTTTGATTCCAGAATAACTGGCAAAAGACAAAGAGATCAATATGGATACGAATATTCAAATAAAACTCGGCGAATGGTCAGAATTACAGGCTGATGCGCAAGCCGTGCGCACGGCCGTATTCGTCGATGAACAAAAAATCCCAGCCGAGCTCGAATGGGATGTGATGGATGCACAATGCCTGCACGCGGTTGCTTACGATTCGCAAGGCAAGCCGATAGGCACAGGGCGTCTTTTGCCAGATGGTCACATTGGTCGCATGGCTGTCTTGAGTACTGCACGCAGTTGTGGAGTCGGCGCAGAGATCTTACGTCAGTTAATGGCGCAAGCAAAAATGCGCGGTATGCATGCCGTGCAATTGAATGCGCAAATTTCGGCTGAACCATTTTATCAGCGCGAAGGATTTAATCGCGAAGGCGAATTATTTATGGAAGCCGGTATTCAACACGTGCATATGAACAAATCACTGTAAATTTTCGTGCATTAAAAAATAAGCCAATTCCAAAGCTAATTACTTTAGAATTGGCTTTTTTGTTAATGGTCGCTTTTGCGAGTCTATTCTGACATGAGCCAACATAGCCAATTCACCCTATTGAAAGAGCGTCGCTTTGCGCCGTTTTTTTGGACGCAGTTTTTTGGGGCATTTAACGATAACGTCTTCAAAACAGCCTTGCTCACAGTCTTGACCTACGATGCTTTGACTTGGACAACGATGGAAGTTGGCTTGTTGAATAATCTCATTCCAGGTTTGTTTATTTTGCCCTTCGTTTTATTTTCTGCGACCTCGGGTCAATTAGCTGATAAGTTTGAAAAGGGAAAAGTTGCGCGCTACGTTAAATTGCTAGAGATAGTCATTATGGCGATCGCGGCTTATGGCTGGATGACTAAAAACATATGGATTTTGGTTGCTGCTGTCGCCGGCATGGGTATTCATTCGACCTTGTTTGGTCCCGTCAAGTACGCTTATTTGCCACAACATTTGCGTTCGGATGAGTTAGTCGGTGGTAATGGTGTAATTGAAATGGGCACCTTCGTTGGTATTCTTTTAGGTGAAATTTTAGGCGCCATGTTGGTCGTGCATAAACCTTGGGGCGTTGAACTGGTCGCTGGCGGATGTATTTTGATTGCGGTTTTGGGTTGGTTGTTTAGCTTACGCATTCCTGCCTCACCAGCACCCGTGCCCGATTTGAATATCAATTGGAATCCAGCCACTGAAACAGTACGTAACATTAGTTTTAGTAGAAAAAATCGTCCGGTTTTTCTCTCCCTATTAGCGAATTCTTGGTTTTGGTTTTATGGTGCGATCTTGCTCGCGCAATTCCCTCTTTACGCTAAAGATTATCTCCACGGTGATCACAGTGTTTTCGTTTTATTGTTGACGATTTTTTCTTTTGGTATTGGCGCAGGCTCTTTGTTGTGTGAACGATTGTCCGGACACAAGGTTGAAATTGGTTTGGTTCCATTCGGTGCAATCGGCTTATCGATCTTTGGATTTGATTTGTATTTGTCGAGTTTGATGTACACGAATACGGCAGCAGTGACAGCGATGAGTTTTCTCGATCAAGTCGGTAGCTATAAAATCTTGTTCGATATTTTTATGATTGGTATTTTTGGTGGTTTGTATATCGTGCCTTTGTTTGCATTGATTCAAACGCGTTGCGATCCGCAACATTTGTCGCGTACGATTGCCGGTATGAACATCATGAATGCCTTATTCATGGTCGTGGCAGCATTGGCTGCAATGCTGATGTTGAAGCAAGGATTCACGATTCCACAAATTTTCATGGCAACCGCGATTTTAAATGCCTTGGTGGCGATCTATATTTTTAGTGTGGTGCCAGAATTTTTGATGCGCTTTGTCGCATGGATTCTGATTCATACCGTGCATAGAGTGAAAGGCGTCAACGTCGATAAAATTCCAGCTGAAGGCGCTGCGGTGTTGGTTTGTAATCACGTCAGTTACATGGATGCGATCGTCATCATGGCATACAGCCCACGCCCAATTCGCTTCGTGATGGATCACAATATCTTTAAGATTCCATTTCTATCTTGGGTGTTCCGCACCGCAAAAGCGATCCCGATTGCCCCAGCAAAAGAGAATCCATGGCTCATGGAAAAATCCTTTATTGACGTCGCCCAAGCTTTGCATGAAGGAGATTTGGTTTGCATTTTTCCAGAAGGAAAACTGACTCGCGATGGTGAAATTAATGAGTTTAAAGGCGGTGTGATGAAGATCGTCGAACGGACTCCCGTTCCAGTGATTCCTATGGCCTTGCGTGGTTTGTGGGGAAGTCTGCTGTCGCGCGATAAAGGTAATCCATTTCATCGCTCATTCCGCCGTGGCCCATTTTCGCGCTTGGAATTAATCGTCGGTGAACCGCAAGATCCGGACAAGATTTCACCTGAAGGTTTGCAGCAACAGGTGAAGGAATTGCGTGGGGATTGGAAGTAAAAAGTTGTACGAATTATTGATAAAGCGAAACGCCCTGAACAAGTCATTCAGGGCGTTTTCTTTTGAAAAATTATGCGTCTTAGGTCTGTACCCTAAACCGCCGCCGCAACCATCCAACCAATCCCCCGATAATCGGCAATTTTTCCCACAACTCTTCCGCAGCATCCCAATAATCACGGTGGTCGGTGATTAATCCATTCTCATTAAACGTGAGCATAGATCCACCTTTGACGATATAGCTTTTACCGCGTAAACCGAAGTGGAATTCCCATGTGAGAAAAGCTTTTGATCCTTGCTCGATGACCTCATCAAATATGAATTTAGGATACTGCGTCGTGCTGAACATGTGTTCGAAAATTGCTTGGATCGCAGGGATACCCTGAACCTCGTTGAATGGATCTTTGAAACGTGCATCTTCGCTATAAAAAGTGGCGATGTTTTTTAGGCTAGTTGGGCTGAGATTGGCGTACCAGCCCATGATGTTTTGTACTTGCGGTGTCGTCATTTTTTAACTCGTGATGGTTATTTTGAGCGATTAGCTTAGGCGATCACAAAGCGCCGTATCAGCGCAAATCGCCAGCGGTAGGGCAACATCTGCATTAACTTTAATCCCATGGTAAATCGCTTGGGGAAATGGATTTCAAAATCACCGTCGGCGATTCCGGCGAGTATCGCTTGTGAAGCTTGCTCTGGCGTTTGTAACGCCGGCATGGCGAAATCATTTTTGCTGGTGAGTTCGGTACTGACAAAACCGGGATTGACCAAGTACACATTGATATTTTTCTCGTGTAAATCACTGTATAGCAACTCGGTCAGGTTGATCAAAGCTGCCTTGCTTGGTCCATACACGCTGGCATTTGGCAAACCCAAATAGCCGGCGACACTGGCAAGTATTGCTAACCCGCCGCTGCCGCGCTTAATCATGTTTGGCAAAACAGTTTGTAATCCGTGATAAACACTTTCCAAATTGATCTTGAGAGTGTCCGCAGCGTCATTGGCATCGACTTCCCAGCTACGTTCAGGTTGGTATTTTGCGGCGCAAAAAATAACCAAATCAATGCTAGGAAATTTATCTTGCAATTGCGCACTCGCATGTTGCCAGGCGTTTTGGTCAGCAACATCAAATGCCAAAATGTGCGCCTGTGGGTGCGCGTTTGCCACCGCCTCTAAATTGCCTTGACGTCTCGCGGACAGGATTACATTTGCGCCTTGTACTAGTAGTGCTTTGGCGAGCGCTGCACCGATGCCACTAGATGCACCAATAATCCAAATCGTTTGATTGTGCCAATCACGCACCGGGCGATTGAGCGGCTGCAAGAATGGGAGTCGCATCATCCTCTCCGACGGAAAAATAAAGTGACTTCACCGACTTCAAAGCCAAATTTATTCATTTTGGTGCGATTGATCATGGTGTTGTCATCGATCAGGTACATCCAATCATCCATCGCCATTTCGTAGATGCTGCCATCGACGGGTAGCAGTAAAGTGTATTGCCACTTCAATGCGTTGCCTGCGATCTCACCGATGGCTTCACCTTTGACGTCATCCGCTTTGCCTATCCAGCGACCATCTGTGTTTTTACGTAAGCGCCAGATACGTTGTTGTTTGCTGCCATCGTCATACACAAAACGTTCGTCGAGAACTAATTCGTCACCGATTTTTTTGGTGTCGATGACGACATTAAATCGTTTGACGACCGCCCCATTTCTTTGTTGGAACATGCCCCATGCATCGGTCGTGCCGAGGAAGAATTTCTCTAAGTCGAGCTGAGGTTTGACGTCTTTATAGTGATTGACGTCGGTGATGGCACAGGCGCTGAGCAAAAATGTCAATGACACTGCGCCAAGGGCGAGAAGGATTTTTTTGATCATGATGGAATGCTCTTAGAAAAATGACGAAGTAAAAAGAGCGCGATCAACTTGAAAGCGCAGGGGAGGACTGCATAAGTGAAAGTCAATGCCATTAAGCCACTCGCTTGGTTTACCTGACTGGGTTGGTAACTGAGAATTGCGAGCAAGGAAAGGCTGAGTCCGGCTAAGGCGAGAGTGAATTTTCCTATCAAAGACCAGAGACCAAAATAAGCCCCCATATTGTCTTTGTCATTCACCACCAGAGTGAGCAAAACTGGTGGTAGAGCTAAATCCGCACCAAGCGCAAAACCTGAGGCGATGCAGACCAATAAGAATGCATAATCATCACCGGAGCCGAGCAAACTGGCGCCAATAAAACTCAAGACCGCAATCAGCATACCTAGCTGCCAGGATCGATGTGCGCCGATGCGCTTCGCTAAGCGTATCCACAACGGCAGACCACATGCGCCTGCGATAAAGTACGAGGATAAAAAGAGGCCAGTTTTTTCGGGCGCTTGAATTCTGTCATTGATAAAAAACAGAATCAGACTGGCTGGAATAGCAACCGATAAAGAGTTAAAGAAATAGATGCGTAAAAGGGCGACGAATCGGGGATTTTTGAGCAAAGTGCGAAGTGCGATGAGGGCGTGTTTACTGCGCTGCAAGGGCTTGATAGCACCGACCAACAGGGCACAAACGGCGATCCCGACCAAAACGGCAAAGCCGATTGCATATTGGCTTAATTGTGTTGCGGCAGTGTTTTTGTCTTGCAGAATTATCCAACTTGGGATGACACTTGAGAGGATCACACCGATCATGCCAAATGCTTCGCGCCACGCCGATGCGCCAAGTAGTTGATGGTATGAAGCCTTATCGTCGCCATCTTCTGTTGTTCCTTTACTCTCAAGACTTGAACCCCATGCCAAGTAGGCGATATTGAGCATACTGTGTGCGGTGTAGGCGAGACTGAGCATGACACCTAACCAGATCAGTAACATGGTATTAGAATCCCGCGCAAATGCTGGCGGCAACCACAGGCCGGTAAATGTCAAACAAAGTAAGGCTGCGGAAATGATGATCCAAATGCGATTGCTGCATCCAAATTTATCGATCAGTTGGCCAATAAATGGATCTTGAACAGTGTCAAACATGCGCGCGAAAAATAACACCAAACCCGTGCTAGCTAAAGGTAGACCAAGCTGCGCTGTGTAGTAATTAGGAATCTGCACATACACGGGCAAGGCCGCCATCGCTAAGGGCAGTCCAAGTAATCCATAAAAAATCAGCGCTGAGATCTTCACATTGTTGAACCAGTTATTGCCGCTGAGGATTTATTGTTGCCCAATAATTGTTGACGCAGATTACTGTCTTTCGTACGCGGATCTAACCAAATTGAGAAGAAGGCATTAGCAAACGCCTCGTCAGGAATTTCGGCCAATAGAGTTTGTTGGCTGTAAAAGCGGCAGCCCATGCCTGGCAAATAAACGCCAATCAATTGGTCGCCAGACTTCACATCAATAAAAGCTTTTTCCATGTACTGGCGCCACATGCCCAATTTTTCAGCATTGTATTTGCTGCCGTGTAAGCGCTTGATTTCATCAATGCTGGAATCGACAAATCGTTCACGACTGATGGACTTGTTGTAGGTGATTTCCAAAGCAAAACTCGCGCTTTGATCGAGACCGCCATCTTTATTCGGAGTCTGTTGCCAAATTTTTGCAGTGTAAATCGAAAATCCCCACCAACGAAACTCACCTCCACCTAGCATTTTTGCTTGCGGTAAATGTTGCTTCCAAGTTTGTGCGCTGGCAATGCCGGTAAATAGCATTACCGACGCTAAAAAGATGATTTTAAGATAGGCGCGCATCATGAATTTTTCTGTAATAGGAATTGAAAAACATCGGTACGGCCTTCGTCAAAGCCAGCCTCGCAGTAGGAAAAATACAGTTGCCAGATTCTTTGGAATGCAGTGCCGAAACCTAAGCCGTGAATGCCGTCGATATTGTTTTCAAAGTCATGATTCCATCGACGCAGGGTTTCGGCATAATCTTTACCGAAGGCATATTGGTCGCGAGTCTGTAAGCCATGCTGTTGCGCGAGTTGCACGAAACGCGGTGGGCTAGGGAGCATGCCGCCCGGAAAAATGTATTGCTGAATAAAATCGGTGCCGCTGCGATAGCGTTCGAAGCGCGCCTCATCGATGGTGATGGTTTGAATCAAGGCCTTGCCACCAGCTTTGAGGCGTTGATTGACGGTCTTGAAATAGATGGGCCAATATTCTTCACCCACCGCTTCGAACATTTCAATCGAGACGATCGCATCGTAGCTTCCTTCGAGATCACGATAATCGCAAAGCTCAAGCTTCACCAAATCTTGGCGTTCAAGTTGCTTAATACGCTGCTCTGCAATTTCCAATTGTGAGGGCGAAATCGTCACACCATGCACGTGGATGCCGCGTGAGGATGCATGTTCTGCGAAGCCGCCCCAGCCGCAGCCAATTTCTAAAACGCGATCACCTTCTTTTAGTCCGAGTACATCGATAATGCGCTGATACTTGCGATACTGCGCTTCTTGCAAACTGATTTGATAATCGCCATAGAAAATCGCACTTGAATACGTCCAGCTTGCATCTAGCCATAACTGATAAAAGGAATTGCCGATATCGTAGTGGGCATGGATATTTTTGCGACTGCCTTTGCGCGTGTTTGGTCGAAGTAGATGTTTGAGCTTGTACCATAAGCCCATTAATTTACCGCCAAAAATTGCCTTATCTAAGGCACTGTCATTTTGAATCGCTAAGCGAAGTAGGGCGGTCAGATCACTTGTACTCACCCATCCAGCTTCATAACATTCCGCAAAACCGATGTCGCCGCCTTGCATAATTTTTCTGCAAGCTTGCCAATCGTGAATCGTCAAAATAACCGATTGTGCGACTTGTTGATCGCCGAACTTTAGAACCTCACCAGTGGGCGTGACTATGTGCAAATTGCCGTGTTGAATCTTGCTAAGCATGCGGAGAAAAAGCTTGGCGCTGGCTGGCATTGCAGATGAATTAATCGCGTTAGAATCCTTAGTCATTTCGCTAGTTGTACTTGGAATTGAACTCACTTTGTCTGCTCCTGTTTTATCGTTTTGCCAGTCGTGATTTGTTGATTAGTAAAGTGAACCTGACGCCGAAAAGGCACTTTTTTTAGCCATAAATGTAGGGCGTGCCAATGAATTCTGAAGAACACACCAAAGGTCAAAAATGGTTGCTTGGCTAATGCACTCATTAAATGTCTAGTCGTGAGTTGTTGCGGTTTGCCTATGATCGCTGTTTGAATCAGCAAGCCTTGCTCATCGTAGTAGTCGATATTCACGTTGATTTTTTTACTGGTTTCAGTAAATTTAAATTGATAGTGACCTTTCACCTCACAAAATGGTGACACGTGCATCATTTTTGTGCTGATTAACTGAGTATCAGCATCGATAACCGCATTATCAGCCGCCTTTAATAAATAGAAATGATGCTGGCCAAACGTATTGTTTACTTCGGCTAAGATGGCGATCAACTGAGATAACTTGTCGTAGCAATACCAAATACTGATCGGGTTAAATGCATAGCCAAAGACGCGCGGAAAACTCAGTAATTCTATTTTATCGATATGCGGAACTTGGTGCGTCTGTAACACGCTCTGTATCCAAAGTTTCAGATCTGAGCCATCGCGCGGTCCGTAGTCTTTGGTATGAATTGAGATGGGTCTCCAACAATTAACGCCGAATAACATGCCCTTTGGCAGTGCAGCAGAAGTGGCATCGACATCATTTAGCGCATCAAGATCAAGCTTTAGCATGAATACTGGATAAACGAACCTGTGCTTCACTGGTCGTAGTCGCTGGTGCATCACTAAAGCTTGAATGAGGGAAGATGCCATTTTTTCGCTTTACTCAGTGCGAGCCCAAGTTGGACTCAAATCAAATTGTTTGATTACGCGAAGTGCTGATTTTAGGCCGTCTTCGTGAAAACCATAGCCAGTCCAAGCGCCCGCGAACCAAGCCTTATTGTGACCTTGAATGGAAGATAAGTCAGCTTGACTTTCAATCGCTTTTTGATCAAACACAGGATGATCATATTCAAATTGCGCAAATACACTTTCAGCTTGTGGTTCATGAACAGGATTTAAGGTAACGATGACTGGTGTCTGTGTATCTAATCGCTGCAATTGATTCAGCAAATAACTCACGCAAACTGATTGGGTGTCTGAAGCCCCCGTCGTCTTTCCGTTTCCAGTATGTCCAATATAATTCCAAGCACTCCACACCTTTTTTGAACGTGGCAGCAGAGAAATGTCAGTGTGCAGGTAGGCCGTATTTGCTTGATAGCGGACTTTGGAAAGTAATTGAAATTCCGCTTCACTCGGATCAGTCAGCATACGCAGCGTGTCTGGCGCATGCGTGGCAAAAATAACTTGATCGAATAGTTCGGTGTTGCCATTAGACGTCACCATCACACCATGCTCAGTGCGCTTTACTTCGGTAACTGGGCTCTTTAGTCGAATATCTTTGAGTGTTTCAGCGATCTTTTTAACATAGCTGCGCGCGCCATTTTGGACAGTACGCCATTGTGGGCGGTCATTCACCTGCAGTAAGGCGTGATTGATACAAAAACGTAAAAACGTACGGGCCGGGAATTCTAAAATATCTTTTGGTGAACTTGACCAGATGGCGGCTGCCATCGGTATCAAGTAATTATTGGCGAACGCCGGATTATATTTCTGTTCGCGTAATAACTGGCCGAGTGTGATGCCGGACTCGATACTCGATTTTAGATTGTTCGCGGCATCACGATTAAACCGCAAGATATCCTTGATCATTCCTAGAAAACTTGGCGACAATAGGTTTTTTCTTTGCGCGAAAACAGTGTCTAGGTTAGTGCCTGCCCATTCTAATTCACCATCATTCAATGAAACGCCGAAGGACATGTCTGTGCCATAACTATCGATCCCCAATTCAGCAAATAGGGCGATTAAGTTGGGATAGGTTTGGTCGTTGAACACAAGAAAGCCTGTATCAACGACCAATATTTTTCCATCTAAGTCGATATCGACGGTATTGGTATGGCCGCCAAGATAATTATTCGCCTCAAACAATGTGATCTCATGTTGTCGTTGTAGGAAATAGGCACTGGCTAAACCTGAAATGCCAGCGCCGACTACCGCGATTTTTTGTTTTTTGTGCGTCATACGTTTTCCCAAAGAAGAACCAGAAGCTAACTTGTCTCGCTTATGATGCTTGAAATGATTGTGCGGGCTTTACTTCAATGTTAAGATTAATACTAACCTGTAAAAACCGCTACTAATTGGTAGATATTAATACTTATGAGTATCTTTAGCAAACTAAATTTTAAAGATCAGGCGTTTCGCTTGAGAGAAGACGCGATTCTAGACGCGACAAGTAATGTTCTCGCAGCAAAAGGATTTGACTTGATGACAATGGACGATGTTGCTAATTTGATTGGCATTTCCAAACCTAGTCTATACAAACATTTCAAATCAAAAGAAGATTTGGTGGGCGCCGCCATGATACGTTTGCTAGACGGCGCAACCACGCAATTAGAGTCGTTTCCATCGGAATACTCTGCAAAAGAAAAATTGTCCGCCTTATTGGAATGGGCGCTGCGAGTGCGCTTGGATGGTGGGCTACCATTTTTGCCATCAACCAGCAATGCAGTACGTGAAATGTTGATGCGCAATCTTAAGTACGTTGGGCGTGTGATTAAGCTCAATTCGCAACTAGAAAAATTGGTTGTGGCTGCCCAAAAAAATGGTGATTTGAGCAGTAAGCTAAGTTCCGACGTGATTTTGTTTAGTTACTATGCGAGAAGCTGCGATCCTGCCGTGGACTATTTACAGCGGTTTAGCAAGATGGACTCCAATGCCATCGTCGAAAACATGCTGCGAGTTTGTTTTCAAGGGCTAGAAGACTAGGCTATCACTATTGATGGTCATGCAACCAAGCATGGAAATCAACTTTGTTTTGTGGCTTTGCATAGAGAAAACCTTGAGCCTGATAACAACCAAATTGCAATAGATAATTTGCTTGTTCGAGATTCTCCACGCCCTCAGCAATGACTTCAAGATGTAAGCTTTGAGCTAATTGAATAATCATCTTGGTGATGCTACCTTCGTTTGTCCCGCTGGTAATCTCATTGATGAATGCTCGATCAATTTTTAGCTTATCGACGTTGAGCTTCTGCAGATGACTCAGCGAGGAAAATCCTGTGCCAAAATCGTCAATCGATATTCTGACACCTTTCGACTTAATTTTCCCCAAGGTTAAAGTCAGTACTTCCAAGTCTGCCATTGCCATCGATTCGGTTATTTCTAATTCTAGGCATTCCGGTGGTATCTTCGTGTCAGCTAACACCCGCTCTATGACTTGCAGAAATAAAGGGTGAGTAAATTGCGCTTGCGAGACATTCACCGATATTCGAAACTCTTTAATACCTGATTTTAAGATTTTATCGAGCTCATAGCAGGCAGTCCGTAAGACCCATTCTCCGATGCTCACAATGAGGCCTGAATATTCGGCAATGGGAATGAACTTATCGGGAGAAATTAAATCACCATCTTCTGTTCTCCATCGTAATAGCGCCTCTGCGCCAAAAGGCTTACCGTTACGCATATCGATTTGAGGTTGATACACCACAAATAATCGTTCATCTTCAAAGGCGGTACGTAAGGCATGCATCATGCGAACCCGTTCTCGAATCTCGACTCCCATCTCTCGGGTGAAATAGCAATAGGCAGCTCGATGATAAATTTTTGCCCGCTTCAGAGCAATATTGGCGTCTTTTAGGGCATCTTGGCCACTTAGTTCGTAATCTGAAAATTTAACTAAACCGAGTGTTGCCGATAATTGAACCTGTTGATGATCAACGGTAAATGGCTGTGAAAATAAACTCAGTACGAGCTTAGGTGAGACGATAACTTCATGTCCAAGCAAGGCAAATGTATCATTACCGATGCGTGCGATTTTGCAATTATCACCAAAATGGTTACTCAAACGGATGCCAACCGAGCGCAACAAAAAATCACCAAATCGATGACCTAAGGCGTCATTCGTCTCCGCAAAGTGATCGATGTCGATGAGTGCTAACACGCTATCTGCGCGTTGATGTGAGTTCAAAGTCTGCTGCAAGTTTTGTAATATCTGAAGTCGGTTAGCTAGCCCTGTTAAAGGATCAAAGAACGCCAAATTATGCATTTTTGAATTTAGCATGACGTTATCTAGGCAGACAGAAGCATTACTGCAAAACATCTCCAAAATTCGAATTTTGCTAGCACTCTGTGTGACTCCGCAATTCAAATAAATTGTCAGATTGGCTCCGGCAAGATTGCTTAAATATAGGACAGTTTGGTTCTCAGTAAATAGGTGTCGCTGTTCGAATTGCGCTTTCTGAATGCATTGTTGTTCTGCTTTACCTGCTACCTGCACAAAAGGTTGATCCAGCCAACTTTGGTAAATTTCTGTGCAAGCGGTTACTCGGAGACCCTGCGCAGAATCGATATTGCTCGGGAAAGGAATCTGGGTGAAATTTGCTGTACAAACGAAAGCGTTTACCTCGCAACCAAGCAATTCAAAGATATAGTCGAGCAGTAGTTTGGAGAAGTCGTTGAGGTTATTCGTCGTCATTAGCAAACTGCTGGCACCGATAATCAATTCCAAGCCTTGCTTACTCGAAGAAATAATCTTTATTTGCTCATAAGAACGAACTGCTGATGTGACTGCGGTAAATAGCTTCGCTTGTGTGAGTTCAGTCTTGCTTTTGTAATCATTGATGTCGAAATCACGAATAGCATCCATTTCGGGTGCATAACCAGCCTGTCCAGTACGCAATATAATACGAACATCATTGAGCCCCAATGTATCCCTTACATAGGTCACTAACTGCAAACCCGTATCGTCCTTTTCCATGACGACATCTAACAAAATAACGGCAATATCCTCTTCGTGTATAAGAACTTGTCTGGCTTCTGCAGTGGTGTAGGCATGTAAAAAATGTAGGCGGCGCTTTTGTATTTTGAGACCTTGCAGCGCAAACATCGTTGCTGAGTGGACATCCGGATCGTCGTCGATAATTAAAATGTTCCAGCAGTTTTGCCGGGCGGTCGATTCGCCGTGGTCATCATCTGTGTCGTCCTCCAGAAACAGAAGTGTGTCATCTACGTTATTAGTATTCATGCGCTCTTCGACTTGATTCAACTGGGCTAGGCACTGGCTGTTAGATATTAATAAATGAATTCTACGGATGAGACTGAAACCAAAAAAAACAACATCGCTGCTATCGCCTCTATGTCCTTAGGTCTTGATTTTGATAACACATGCCCGAAATCGACCATTCAATGTCAGGTGTAATCAAGGTAACTAATTTGCATCTATGAACAAAGAGGGTTTCTGCAAGTTCTGAAGTTCTAATGACTCGAGTACGTACGCATTAGGCCAGAACAATTGTAAGGTTTATTTCCAAATACAAACTATCTAAGACAAAAAAAGCGCAATTCATACTCGAATTGCGCTTTTTTTGTTGCTAAATCCCAATTAGAGGATTTCGCTTGCGTGATCTGCCAAGCGCGATCGTTCACCTCGCGCTAAAGTGACATGGCCACTGTGAGCCCATCCTTTAAACCTATCAACGACATAGGTCAATCCACTAGAACCTTCGGTCAAGTAAGGTGTGTCAATCTGAGCAATATTGCCTAAGCAGAGAATTTTGGTGCCTGGCCCAGCGCGAGTGACTAGAGTTTTGACTTGTTTTGGTGTCAAATTCTGCGCTTCATCGATAATCAAAAATTTATTCACGAAAGTGCGTCCGCGCATGAAGTTCAAGGACTTGATCTTAATTTTTGAACGAATCAAATCCTGTGTCGCAGCACGTCCCCAATCACCTGCATCGCTATCTGATTTATTTAAGACCTCTAGATTGTCATCGAAAGCGCCCATCCATGGAGACATCTTTTCTTCCTCTGTACCAGGTAAGAAACCAATGTCTTCACCGACTGGAACAGTTACGCGAGTCACGATAATTTCATTGTAGGTTTTGGTCTCTAAGACTTGTGCTAGACCTGCAGCTAGCGCCAGTAATGTTTTACCCGTACCCGCTTGGCCGAGCAAAGTGACGAAATCACATTCAGGATCCATCAAGAGATTCAAGGCAAAATTCTGTTCTCGATTACGTGAAGTTACACCCCAAACACTATGTTTCGAGTGGCCGTAGTCACGCAAGGTTTGTAAGACTGCGGTTTTTCCATTGATCTGTCTAACTTGCCCATAAAAAGACGCCTCACCGTTATTGGGCTCAAGGTATACGAACTGATTGACCAGAAGTGAAGGGATTAGCGGCCCAGTAATACGATAAAAAGTGGTGCTGATGCCATTTTTATTTTCTTGCCAAGTTTCAATGCCTTTACCATGTTTGCTCCAGAAATCACTAGGCAGTTGCACAATCCCGGTATAAAGCAAATCGGAATCTTCCAGCACGTGATCATTGAAGTAATCTTCTGCTGGCAATCCCATTGCACGGGCTTTGATTCGCATATTGATATCCTTCGATACCAATACGATAGGGCGTCCTGGAAACTCGGCTTCTAAAGCGCGTACCACGCCCAAAATCTGATTGTCTGCTTTACCTTGAGGCAGTCCTTGTGGCAAGGTAACGCCTTGCAATTTCGTTTGAAAAAATAAGCGTCCCTTGGCATCTTTATTGCCGAGTTTGGAAAGTGGAATGCCAAGCTCAATATCTTCATGTTCGATACCGCCGACTAGCGCATCAAGATTGCGAGAAATCTGTCGAGCGTTCCTGGCGACTTCTGACATACCCTTTTTATGATCATCTAATTCTTCCAAGGTGATCATGGGTAAATAAATATCGTGTTCTTCGAAACGAAACAGCGAGGTTGGATCGTGCATTAAGACATTCGTATCCAGAACAAATAGTTTCGTAATGCCTTTTTTGTCCGCAGCTTTACTGACCGGTGATTTGGCTGGATTATTCTTTAGCTTGTGATCTGTTGTCTGTACCGTGCTCGTCGGGCTAGCTGTGTTGTGTGCAGTTTTGCTTCTGGCAATCGCTGGTGTCGTCGCGTTTGTTTTTATCGCACTAGCCTTCCTAGCTTGTGTCGCTTGGGGTTGGCTAGTTTTCGCAGTCGAAGCTTGTTTTGCTATCAAAGTTGGCTTCACTTCCGTACTGACCGCTTGTTTTAATTTTCCTTTATCTGCTTTAGGATAGTCTTTCGGAGAAAGCAGGGCCGCCGGTTTGGTCGGCATTTTTGGCAGGGGCATTAGAACCTCTTAGAAAAAATAGTGATGTGAAAAGGAAAATAACAAAAATAAAAGCCGCTTGAGAAGCACATGATGTCTTCTGAAACGGCTTTCATTTGATAATGATTTGATTTCAATTAAGTTTGGCTACTCACAAAATCTAACACGGCTTGAGCATGGTCGGCGACCTTCACTCCGCGCCATTCTTTCACTAACTTACCAGACTCGTCAATAACAAACGTGCTGCGTTCAATGCCGCGTACTTGTTTACCGTACATGTTTTTCATTTTCATCACATTAAACATCAAACACAGGGTTTCATCCGGATCCGTAATCAGTTCAAATGGCAGTTCTAGCTTGCTCTTGAATCCTTCATGCGAACGCAAGCTGTCGCGACTAATTCCGAAAATGACGGCATTATTCGCGATTAGTTGTGAGTGAATATCACGAAAAGCGATGCTTTCGGTTGTGCAACCAGGGGTGTTATCTTTTGGATAGAAATAGAGAATCACTTTCTTTCCAAGATAAGTGTCTAGCGAAAAACCGCTGGCACCAGTCATCGACGCTGAGAATGTTGGAACTTGACAACCAATGGCGCTTACAGCCTCGTTGCTTTCCTTATTGAGACTTTCTGACACAAGTATCTCCTAGAAAAAAGATGTGAATTGGAGAGGTGATGAGCTATTTCGCATCGAGCGCGAGTAATTCTCCAGAGCGTCCAGGGAGCTCAGCCCATGTTAATGGATAGACCGGTAATTCTTGTTCCCTAATGTTGGCGAAATATTGCCCCATAGAAATGCAAAGATATCCTTGTTCGCTCCATCCATTAAGCAACTCAATTAAGATGGGGGCAAGTTTTTGTCCTTCAAGCTCTGCATGCATAGTAAATACATGATTTCTCGGTTCAGCTGTCAATCCTAAAATAACTGAGGCAATAGTTGACTCGGTGACGACAGCGCCATCAATTTCTACGCCAAGTAATTCGTCTAAGGTTGGCAAAGTAGTTGGTAATTGCACACAATCAAAAACCTGATCGTCATGACTGAGCCGATATGGTCCTGCTGCCGGATTTGCCAGCGAGCCATCTTCCTTTAGCATCGCCCGCGTGTCGGACGAATAGTGCATACCAAATTGATCCAATTGCGCGAAAGCATGTGGATTCATCTGCCAGCCCGCCGCGCCATAAGTTTTAGGCGGGGCGCCAAAAATTTCATTGTAGCGTTCGTAGGCCGCTAACATTTGTTTTTGCGTCCACGCCTCGCCACGACGGCGTACATTATCTTGCCACACGACATGATCCCAACAGTGAATGCCGCATTCAAAGCCAGCTCGCTTGGTGGCGCGCATTTCTTCCACACATTCTTTACCAATATCTGGCGCTGGCAAAAATACACCATACATTAAAGTCTTAGGACCGTAATGTTCGAGTACGGAAGTTCTAGAGACTTTTTTGAAAAAACCCGGACGGAATGCGCGACGCAAGGCCCATCCCGTGTGATCCTTACCTAAGGAAAACAAGAACGTGGCATTAGCTTGATGTTGCTTGAGGATGCGCACCAGATTTGGCACGCCCTCACGGGTGCCTCGGTAGGTGTCCACATCAATCTTTAATACGATAGTGGGCATCGGTTTTTGAAAACAATAGTTGGAATCTAAAACTGTCAGGACTCGCTTTCTTCACCAGTCCTGACACAGATGGCATTTAGTCCATCAAGGCGCGAGCTTGTCCTACCTGACTACGGTAGGCATCAAAAATGTGACGCATGGAATCTGCCATCGTCGTAGTTGGTGCCCACCCTAACTCTTCACAGGTATTCGTGATTTTTGGTACGCGATTTTGTACGTCTTGATAGCCACCACCGTAATAAGCTGCCGAAGTCGTTTCAGTCAATTGTACTTTCTTCGCTGATTCAGCATATTCTGGATATTCAGCAGCAAGTTCCAACATCATGTGCGCCAATTCACGGATAGAGTGATTATTGGTTGGGTTGCCGATATTGTAGATTTTGCCGGAAGCGACGCCGTCTTTATTGGCGATGATACGTACTAATGCGTCAATACCGTCATCGATATAGGTGAACGCACGTTTTTGCGCACCGCCATCGACCAGGGAAATATTTTCACCACGAACGATATGGCCGAAGAATTGCGTTACCACGCGTGAAGAACCTTCTTTTGGTGTGTGAATGGAATCCAAACCTGCACCGATCCAGTTAAATGGACGGAATAGTGTGAAATTCAAACCTTCCATGCCATAGCCCCAGATGACGCGATCCATCAATTGCTTGGCGCAAGAATAAATCCAACGTGGTTTATTGATAGGGCCGCAAATCAATTCGGAGTTTTCCGGGTCGAATTCTTCGTCATGGCACATGCCATACACTTCAGACGTGGACGGAAATACTAGGTGTTTGCCGTATTTCGCTGCTGAGCGGACGATAGGCAAATTCGCTTCAAAGTCGAGTTCAAAGACACGCAAAGGTTGTTTTACATAAGTTGATGGCGTTGCGATCGCGACTAAAGGCAAGATCACATCACACTTTTTTACATGGTATTCAACCCATTCTTTGTTGATCGTGATATCGCCTTCAAAGAAATGCATACGTGGGTGATTGAGTAAATCGCCCAGACGTTCCGTTTGCATATCCATACCATACACTTCCCAATCCGTCGTTTCGAGAATGCGTTTGGACAGGTGGTGACCGATAAAACCATTCACGCCAAGAATAAGGACTTTTTTCATAGTAGTTTCTCTGAGAAATTAATGTAGTAGATTCGAATATTAGATTCGGCTAGCGTCACGCTAGATAAACGACGCAACATCGTTTTGTAGTGAAGTCAAGGACTTAGGCAAAAAAGAGCTTCAATGCTTCTTTGTCCAGTGTTTTGCCTTCGTGCTGCAAGGCTAAAATCTCAATCGCCTTGCCATCACCACAGACGCCAAAAATGACATTATCCACTACAGATACTCCTTGCGGCAAATTTGCTGGCACTTTTGTGGTGGAATGATTAATTAGGCGTGCTTTTTCTATAATGAAATGTTTGCCGTGGATGTCGGTAAAAGCGCCAGGGTAGGGCGGTGCAACCGCTCTGTGCAAGTTATAGACGTCTTGTGCAGATTTGCTCCAGTCGATACGGCCGTCTTCAGGTTTGCGTCCACCGAAGTAACTGCCTCTGCTTAAATCATTGGGAATACGTGGCGCAGTCCCTGCGATCATCGCTGGCAAGGCGTTCCACAAAGTTTGCTCAGCGGCGACGGTTAATTTGCCAAATACTTCAAATGCCGTGTCATCTGGCAAGATCGGTACTGCTGTTTGCCCAATAATGGCACCGGCATCCGGCTTCACCGTCATTTCGTGCAGAGTCGCACCGGTTTCGGTTTCGCCATGCAATACGGCCCAATTGACTGGCACACGACCGCGGTACTTTGGCAAGAGAGAACCGTGCAAGTTGTAAGCGCCGCGTTTTGCCAGCGCCAAAATATCCTTGGACAGCATATTGCGGTAATAAAAGCTGAAGATGAAATCTGGCTGTAGTGCCGCAATTTGTGCAATCACTTCAGGTGTATTCGGATTGTCCGGCGTAATGCGTGGAATGCCACGTTCTTCACATAGCGCTGCGACCGATTCAAACCAGATAGTTTCCGTCGCACTGTCTTCATGACTGACGACGAGTTTGATATCGATACCCCGCGCCAGCAAGGTTTTGATGCTGCGCACACCAACGCTATGGTAAGCAAAAACGACTGCAGACGGCTTTGCCGAATTAGCGGCATCCTTGATTCCGGAGTCAATCATATTAAGCTTGATCTCCAGGTTTATTTTCCAAGATCGTTTGCACCACAAAGCGTGGGCGGCCTTGTACTTGCTGGTAAATGCGACCAACGTATTCGCCCAATAAACCAATACCGAACAAAATCACACCCATCATAAAGAAGGCAATCGCGAACAACGTGAACAAACCTTCGGCTTCTGCTCCGAGCAAAAAACGGCGGATCAACAACAAAACCACCAAGCCGCCAGACAACCCCGACAAAACCATGCCCATCATCGAAAACAACTGCAAAGGCATGATGGAAAAGCCTGTCATCAAGTCAAAATTCAAACGAATCAGACTGTAGAATGAATATTTGGATTCGCCCGCACTACGTTCCTCATGTTCAACCACGATTTCGGTCGGCTTACGAGCAAAGGTATAGGCGAGGGCGGGTACAAAGGTGTTGACCTCGGTGCATTGATTAATCAGATTAATCACATTACGACCATAGGCTCGCAACATATTGCCTTGATCCGTAATTTTAATGCGAGTGATCTTTTCGCGAATGCGATTCATCGCTTTTGACAAGTAAGTGCGCCAGGCAGCGTCTTGACGTTTGCGACGGATAGAGCCGACGTAATCGTAACCTTCACGCATTTTGTCGACCAAGGCTCCAATTTCTTCCGGTGGATTTTGTAGATCGGCATCTAATGTGACCACGATATCACCTCGACTAGCCTGAAAGCCCGCTAAGATCGCCATGTGCTGGCCGTAATTACCATTAAATAAAACTGCGCGCGTCACATCAGGGCGCAAGCGAAATTGATCTGCCAAGATTTCAGCGGATCGATCGCGACTGCCATCATTGACAAAAACAATTTCGTAAGTGATGCCGCGCTCTGCGAGCTTATCCAAAGCTGGGTAAAGTCGAGCATATAAATTGGCGAGGCCAGCTTCTTCGTTATAAACAGGAATGACAACGGAAAGTTCAGGATGCATTGTGATTATCTGTGAGGAAATTAGTGTAGACAGGATTTTACCGCAGCCACTACCCGTTCGACATCACTTTCGTTCATGGTCGGGAAAAGTGGTAGCGTCACAATTTGCTTGCCAACACGTTCGGCGATAGGGAACATGCCATCCGTAAAGCCGCGCTCACGGTACAAGGTGAACAAATGAATAGCGCGATAGTGGTAGCCAAGTCCTATCCCCATATCCAACATTTTTTGCATGAATTCCCCGCGATTGACGCGTTCAGGCAAAACAATATGGAACATGTGCCAGTTTGAATTCGTAAAATCAGCGACTGGCAATTCAGCGCCAGTCAGCGTTTCAAAATCGGTACCGAAGCTCGTGAAGTAGTGATGCGCGAGTGCTTTGCGCTTGGTATTGAATTCTTCCAAACGTTTCATTTGCCCCAGACCTATGACTGCAGAAATATCCGTCATATTGTATTTGCCGCCCAAGACATCGACGTCGATGCCATCGAGTCCAGTGCGTGAAACACCTTGCAGACGATATTTTTCAGCCAATTTGGCTTCGTCTTCATTATTTAATACCAGGCAACCACCTTCCGCGGTCATGACGTTTTTATTCACTTGAAAACTGAAAGAGGCGAAATCACCGAAAGCGCCTATGCGTTGACCTTTCCAAGTCGAGCCGATCGCTTGCGCGGCGTCCTCGACTACACGTAAATTGTGTTTCTTCGCAATCGCATATAAATGATCCATATCGCACGGCAGACCGCACATGTGAACCGGAATAATGCCTTTGGTGCGCGGTGTAATTGCTGCCTCGACTTTGTTCAAATCAATATTGTGGGTTTTCGGATCAATATCCACAAACACTGGCGTAGCACCAACTTCGATAATTACGTTGGCGGTGGCAACCCAGGAATTGGGCGTGGTAATCACTTCATCACCAGCGCCGATGCCCGCGATACGCAAAGCGATCTCCATTGTGCAGGTTCCGGAATTAAAGGTGCGTACCGGACGACCGCCAAAGTAAGTCGATAATTGTGCTTCCAAGGCTTTTACATTGGGGCCACTCGTGAGCCAGCCAGAGCGCAGCACCTCAGCCACTGCACTGATGGTCTCTTCGTCGATTGTTGGCTTGGTAAATGGAAGAAATGCCTGGTTGGTGCTCATATTATTCTTTCGTAAAACAAATAGTGTTGATCAGTGCGGACGTGAATGGCAGCGTCGATTAAGGAATCGCAACGATAATCCGCTTAGGATCTTCGCCAATAAGCTTCATCGGTACCGCTTCATCTTGCATCGCTTTATAGACCGTAGGATTCAAGAACGCTACAGCCTTTTCACCTTTTGCATGCATTGCTCGCCACTTGATAATGAAGTCGGCCCGTTTTGGTATCCATAATTCTGGTTGTATGCCCACGCCAAATTGCATTTCGTCCGGATTCTCCACCAAAATTGTGGTACGGCGCAAATAGAATGGTAGTGATTGTTCATAGCGGGCAACTGCAAAAATTGGCGTATCGGCTTTTAATTCAGCTTGGATAGCAGGTAAGTGATAGATACCAGCACTGTATTTGCCCCATTGATCGTGACCGATGAAAACCACTTGGCCACCGAGATAGCCACCAATCGCCATCGCGAGCACAGCGACATCTTTATGGCGTTTCGCGAACAGGATACCAACTAAACCACCAACTAGTGCAATGGTGGCAGCGGCATACGCCCACGGTATCATTGTTTCATAAAATGGTAGTTCGTACGGAGCCTTTGCGATACCTGCGATCTTGGGAGTGAACACCAATGAGGCCACACCAATTAACGTCAACAGACCCGCATTGAGACGTAAACTCATCACGGATATTTTCTCTAATTGACAAGCAATCAAAATCGCTAAGGCTGGAAATATCGGCAAAATATAAGACGGTAATTTTGAACCTGAAACACTAAAGAAAAAGAAAATAAAGACCGCCCAGATCGTCAACATTTTCTTGGCTTGGAACTGACTTTGTTCTTTACGCAGTGATGCCAACAAACTTTGCAATAACAAGCCTAACCAAGGAACGATGCCGATGATCAGCAATGGAAAGAAATAGTACCAAGCACCACCGCGTTTATGCACGGTGCTGGTGAAGCGTTGAAAATGTTCGTGGATAAAAAAGAACTGTGGATGCTCAGGATTGGCTTGCCACACCAAAATAAACCAGGGCACGGTAATCGCAAAAAACAACAACAAACCCTTGCCCATATGCAGGCGTAACCATAATCCAAGATCGCGCGTCCAAATCGTGTACAAAACTAGCACCGCACCAGGTAGCACAAAGCCGATTAGCCCTTTAGACATCGTTGCCAGTGCCATGCCAGCCCAGCACAGCAACATGCCATTTCTTTGTTCTTTGTCGCTGGCGCCATCACGTTGTGCTAATAATAGACCGCACAATGCCAAGGTCATCATGCCGGACAAGCCCATATCCAAGGTATTGATATGTCCCATCGCCGCCCAGTAAAAACTGGAGCCTAAAATTAAAGCTGTGCTGATCGCAACTCGACGACCATAGATTTTGTAAGCGGTATAGCTAGCCGCTAAAATACCGATTAACCCACACAAACCGGTCCAAAGTCGCGCCTGCCAATCGCCCAAGCCAAACAAGCTAAAGGTGAGTGCGTTCATCCAATTTTGCAGTGGTGGTTTTTCGAAGTATTTGATACCGTTTAAACGTTGTGTAATCCAATCACCAGTCGCCACCATTTCACGCGCCATTTCAGCGTAACGACCTTCGTCGGTTGGCACTAACGTACGTGCACCGAGCATGTAAAACCAAATAATTAAGAACCCCACCAAGATTGCCCACAGTGTCCGAACTGAGTCATACGGGGTCTTCAGGTAAGAAGATTGAGATGGATTCATGTTTTCTCCAAAATCAATGCTAGTGCAACTTTACGACCTTCGGCCATCAAAATATTGTAGGTGCGGCAGGCGGCTTGGTTGTCCATGCATTCGACTCCCTTGTGTTGGGCGCTTAACGCAACGATGAGTTTTGGATGAACAAACCGTTGTTTTTTACCCGTACCTAGGATCACCACATCAGGCGATGTTCCAGCAATTTGTTCGAAGTGTTCTGTTGCCAAGCTGTCAAAATGCGCTACGTCCCAAACCACTGGCGCAGTTTCTGGCAATACGATGAGACTATGTTCGTAGCGAATCAGGTTAAATTCAACGCCTTGTTCGTCGTAGGCGGTAACGGTTTGATATTGTTGGGTATTGGTGGCGTGGAGCTTCATATCAATTTTATTTGGATTTTTGAAAAGCATAGCCAGCTAGCTATGGAAAAAGGCTGGCGCATTGTAGCTTTTTTCGACTTTATCCTCAAAGGAAAAGAGGTTCATCAGTCTTATTGGCTACGATTTTCCTTCGGTGGCGGCAATAGAAATTCGCGTGGGTGACTTCTGAAGCGACGACTAATTGCTCGTAATAGTGCGATACGTTGCGTGAAATCCACGCCTCGTGCTCGTAATGCAACTGACAGAGCTAAGTAAAAACTCACACCCAAGTTCATCATGCCGATCCCAAGAAATCCTAGAGCTGTCGTGACAATTAATTGCCACGGCACGTGAAAATCAAGTGCAAATAGTGAATAGCCCCACATGGCAGAAGACAAAGTCGTATGTCGAACATCAATTGGTAATCCGAGCAAAGCACCGAGTCCAGCCGCGCCACCCAGCAAGAAACCTAAAAAGAAATTGCCAGCTAAAACACCTAGATTATTCCGAATATATTCACTCACTCGCTGCCACCGTACTTTGCCAAACAGTTTTTGCGCCCACGGCAATTGATTCAGCCTTTCAGGTATTCGACTGTAACTGCAAAGATTGTCATAGTATCCGGCAATCAAACCTGCAAGAAATAAACACACCCCTGCGAGACCGCCAAAAATCAACGTTCCTGGGCTAAAGAGATTGATATCCTGCAGTAAATGTTTCGCTTTTTCGGGAGAAACAAAATGCGTTCCGCTCAGGTATTGCACTAGATAGGCAATCAGCAATGCTACCGGAATCGCTAAGCCGATGTTTCCTACAATTGCCGCTAGCTGAGTGCGCATGGTGCGCGCTACCAAACTTACTAAAGGCTCTAGATCATGTTTGCGTTCACGTGGATTGTCTTGAATTTCGCCGATGGCTGCGGCGATCGCATTGGCCGTCATGGCTGGCTGCTTTGTCGCCACCGAAAAATGTAATAGGTGTATCAGCACAAAACCGAATCCGTAATTGAGGCAGTTCGCAAGCACTTCTGCAAGCGGTGCCAATCCACGTGAGCCGATATTGATCTTGATCGCCGCGACTATAGCCACCGCCAGACCACCACCTGCAGCCGCTTTTAGCATAGCGAAATAGTCTTTCCGCGTTTCAGTGATGTAGTGTTCTCCACTACGCCCTGCATTTTCTGTCACACGCAAGGCAACAAGTTCGGCGTTTTGTTTCCAAAAATCGCGAACCTTATTTTGGCTACATTCCGCGACTGCTAACTCTTGCCAGATCGCTGCAATATGGGCTGTGCGTGCTTGATAGTCTTGGCGTACATGACTTGCCACCAGATTGCTTAGCGTCGCTAATCGATCTAAGTGTTGTTGTAGGCGTCGCAAATGAAAAGTCAGTTGAAAACTCGCGCCTTGTTGTTGCGCCCGCTTACGGATGCGAGAGATCGTAGTGCGTGCTTGTGCAATCAGTACTTCCAGTTGCGCAATATCCGTATCAAGAGTCTCGGCCTTGAATTCTCCAGTAATTAATTGTATTTCTACCGACTTTACTAAATCTAGCGCTTCTTCACATACACCCAAGAATGGCGAGCCATGATTCTCCAGTGATGGATCTAGGCGTAACATTTCAGTTTCCAGTCCCGTCGCAGCAATTCGATGGGCGACAACGCGCAGAGCTTCCAAGGTGTCGGCCAACATGGATGATTTGCCCGGGGCAGAGGAAACAGAGTCGAAATCTAATAATGTGATAATGCGCTGCCAGTCTTCATGTCGACTCTCTGCTATCCAATTTGCATCACTTGCTTGCAATAATTCTCGCAATCCATCTTTGAGCTGTGTTGCATCATCGACTTCTGGAAGTAACTTGTGCGAAATTCGACGTAAAGTTTCAGAGAAAACCCCGGTTGCTGGATAAATTCCTGACGTAGCGAGCAGCAGTACTGCATGTCTTTGCGAAAAAAGGCTCAGTAAGGCATTTCGAAGTCCGGTCGCCAACTCTGGTTCGGATTCTAGCAATGCGATCAACGCTGGCAATTGGTGTGGTCCATGACGCGTCGTAGGACGAAGTAAAGCAAATAATCTGACGAGGATGGGCAGGGCATCAATGTCCATTGGCGTTGGAGATTGAAGCTCTTTTAACAGGGTTTTTAACATGGAATCTCGATGTGGGGATAAAGACATACTGGCGTTTTACCATAGTTAGCGGACATCTCCGACCGCTTGATTCTTAAATATGCCGAACTGAAATGAAGATTTCGTGCGGAGATTTCAGATATTTAGTTCTTTAAATTGTGCCTGAAGCGTAAAAGCCAAGAGGTAAACGCTGTCTTTGTGGGAATCTCCCTAAATAATTTGGCGAAACACATTGATAAAATCAGTCGCATTGGGCAGAATGGTTCATTCGGCAGTGCAGCATTTTATAATTCACTTTTTGAAAGCAGTCTCGTGCGCCCCATCCAAAAATCCCAAAAACTTGCAGACGTTTGTTATGACATCCGCGGCCCCGTCATGGAGAAAGCCAAGCAGATGGAAGAAGAAGGTCAAAAAATCATCAAATTAAATATCGGCAATCTGGCGGTATTTAATTTTGGTCCACCGGACGAAATCGTCCAGGATATGATTTTGAATATGCAAAGTGCGGCGGGCTACACCGACTCGAAAGGCATGTTTGCACCGCGCAAAGCCATCATGCATTACACCCAAGAAAAGAAAATTCGGGGCGTGACGATGGATGATATTTATATTGGCAATGGCGCTTCCGAGTTAATCGTGATGGGCATGAATGCTCTACTGAATTCTGGTGATGAGGTGTTGGTTCCAGCACCGGATTATCCGTTGTGGACTGCGGCGGTAAGTCTCTCTGGTGGCAAACCTGTGCATTACATCTGTGATGAAAGCGCTGGATGGATGCCAGATATCGACGATATCAAACGCAAAATTACGCCGAATACCAAAGCGATTGTCGTGATCAATCCGAATAATCCTACTGGTGCTTTGTATCCGATAGACATTCTACAAAAGATCGTTGATGTTGCTCGTGAAAATCAATTGATTGTGTTTGCCGACGAGATTTACGATAAAACGTTGTACGACGAAGCAGAGCATGTGTCGATTGCCTCTCTAGCCGATGATGTCTTGTTCTTGACGCTTAACGGTCTTTCCAAAAATTATCGCTCTTGCGGCTATCGCGCAGGTTGGATGGTCATCTCTGGTGAAAAGCGTCATGCCAAAGATTATATTGAAGGCTTGAACATGCTGGCGTCGATGCGCTTATGCTCGAACGCGCCGGGTCAATTCGCGATTCAGACTGCTTTGGGGGGCTATCAAAGTATTAAAGATTTAGTTGGCCCTGGTGGCCGACTATTAAAACAGCGCGATCTCGCGCACAAACTATTAACCGCAATCCCCGGGGTCACATGCGTTAAGCCAAAAGCGGCGCTGTATATGTTCCCCAAACTTGATCCGGCTATTTACCCAATAGAAGACGATCAGGCTTTCATTCAAGATCTGTTGGTTGAACAACGTGTTTTACTAGTGCAGGGCACAGGTTTTAACTGGATTGCACCGGATCATTTCCGCGTTGTGTTCCTGCCCAATACCGATGATTTGACGGATGCGATGAATCGCATTGCGAGCTTCCTCGAAGGCTATCGTCGCCGCCATGGCACAGGTGAATTCGCGCCCAAACAAACAAATGAATAATCTATAATCAATCTTTTTTCAAATTAATTTAAACATATATGAAACCCATCAAAGTAGGCCTATTAGGATTAGGCACAGTCGGCTCCGGCACCTTCAATGTTCTCAAGCGCAATCAAGAAGAGATTATGCGCCGTGCTGGTCGTGCGATTGAAATTACGATGGTGGCAGTACGTAATGTGGAGCGCGCAAAAGAAATCGTCAAAGGTGATGTTGAAATCGTCACCGACGGCAATCTGGTCGTTAATCATCCAGATATCGACATCGTCGTGGAACTGATTGGTGGCAACGATATTGCCAAAGATTTGGTGCTAAAGGCGATTGCCAACGGCAAGCACGTCGTCACGGCAAATAAAGCGTTGATCGCTAAACACGGCAATGAAGTATTTAAAGCCGCGCAAGACAAAGGCGTCATGGTGGCGTTTGAAGCCGCAGTTGCTGGCGGCATTCCTATTATCAAAGCTTTGCGCGAAGGCTTGACTGCAAATCGCATTCAGTGGATCGCCGGCATCATCAATGGTACGACGAATTTTATTTTGTCGGAAATGCGTGATAAGGGATTGGATTTCGCGACCGTCCTCAAACAAGCACAAGCGCTTGGTTACGCCGAAGCGGATCCGACTTTTGATATCGAAGGTATCGATGCGGCACATAAGTTGACGATCATGGCATCCATCGCATTTGGTATTCCAACGCAATTCGACAAAGCGTACATCGAGGGCATTACGAAATTAGAAGCAACGGACATCGAATACGCTGAACAACTTGGCTATCGCATCAAACTCTTAGGCATTACTAAGCGCAGTGAAGCCGGCATAGAGTTGCGCGTGCATCCAACTTTAATCCCAGAAAAACGCCTTATCGCCAACGTAGAAGGCGCAATGAATGCGGTATTGGTGCAAGGTGATGCAGTCGGTGCCACTTTGTATTATGGCAAAGGTGCAGGTTCAGAGCCAACAGCCTCTTCCGTGATTGCGGACGTAGTCGATATCACGCGTTTGGCAACTGCCGATCCTGAACATCGTGTTCCGTATTTAGCATTTCAACCAAATGCATTGAGCGACTTAAAAGTATTGCCAATCTCTGAAGTATTTACGAGTTACTACTTGCGTATGCGCGTAGAAGATAAGCCGGGTGTATTAGCCGACGTTACAAAGATACTCGCCGAATTTTCGATTTCTATCGATGCAATGCTGCAAAAAGAGCCAGCAGAAGGGGAGTCTCGTACGGACATCATTATGTTGACTCATCAAACCCAAGAAAAGAACGTCGATGCAGCGATTACTAGAATTGAGGCCTTGGCTTCAGTGACCGGTAAAGTGACCAAATTGCGTTTGGAAGAGCTGAGCTAAAACGCAATTTACATGCTTAGATCTTAAAAAAAGGATGTCATCGATACGACATCCTTTTTTTGCTTGATATAAGCAGAACAAATCAATTGTTGGATGCGGATTTCGACGCGTCAGCGTCCTGCTAAAGACCAATTTCACAACTTGCTAGTGTCGCCATGTTTAGGCATTCGCGTCGATAAAATATTCTAAGCGTCGCTCGCCAATGACATGATCAAGGATGCCGGAGGCGATGGCAGCGTCTTTTACAATTCGTTCGAACTGCGCAGGTACGTCTCTATAGATTTCCATCCACGTATGAATGCCATCTGATGCTTCTGGACGTCGCTGTAATTGTGGAGGTGTCATCGCGAAATCACTGCTGGCCCACAAATTTTCCACCACATAGTGTTGTAATCGATTGGCGCAGACCTGTATTTGTCTGGCATTTTCCACTTTCGCTTTGTAGTAAATGTAGCAGTCCATGTTTTCACCTATTCAGTTACGTCGAGATATGCATATGGTAGCGGGATAAATTCTAAAACGGGTCCATCGCTAACGCCTAGATGTACTTTGCCTTGCTCTTGATCCGCCAGCTTGATTTCTATCAAACAGGCAAACCGTTTGTCAAAATTGCGTTCTGCATTGACGATCATGCCACAAGGCTGGCTAGGATCATTGTCAGAAAAAATCTCCATTGTCACCTCGACGGTTTCAGCCTCAACTAGTGCAATTGCCATGCGTCGCTTGAGTTTGCCGAGATACTGGCTACGGGCGACGATTTCCTGTCCCGGGTAACAACCTTTTCTAAAATTGACACCGCCAATTAATTCGAAATTAATCATCTGCGGTACAAATTTTTCTTTGCTTTGCTCGACAACTTGCGGCACACCCGCATGAATATTGCCTAAGCGCCAGATGCTGGCATCAATTTTTAATAAATCCGCAGTGAGCTGTGTCGATACAGTCGCCAATTTCTCGTGGCTGATGATCCACTGATAGCGAGGTGAATCAAACGCATCCTGCACGCGAATTACACTGCCCATACTGCCGCTGACTTTATCATTAATCGTGCTGGGTAGCTGCGTAAATTGGGTCAATAAGAAAATTTCTGCCGCTTTGCCGCCAAGCCCAAGAATCGCGAATTGTTCGCTGATGTCTTCCAGCTTAACTTTGGAGCGCATTACGAACATTTGCAAGCGCTTTTGCAAAGCGGGCTGTAAGCTAGATGAACATTGCAGGATGATATCGCTATCCGTTTTCCAGTATAAAAAACTCGCTAACATACGACCCTTAGGCGTGCAATAGGCCGCGTAACGTGCTTGTGTTTGATTCAAATGTTCGACGTCATTGCTGAGTTGATTGTGCAAAAAACTGGCAGCGTCGTCGCCATTGGCTTGTATTAAACTTTGATCTTGCAGTTGGCAGATGTATCCGTTTGTTAGTTGTTCTACGCGCATGTTGGTCGCGTTGAAGTGCGGTGCGGATTCGAATAATTGCTGTGTTGTGCTCATATTGTGCTTATCGTGTGCTTGTGTTGTGCTAATTTTTTCGGTTTTTATGTCAATGCAGAATGTTCCCAATTACAATGACAGCGATTTTTATGATTATCGCAGCAAAATGAGATTAGTGTTCACATGGCTTCTTTGAAAAAATTCTTTGTTTTTTGTACTTTACTGGTTTTACTAATCGGTGCTGCCAGCGGCTGGTGGTTTATACGCTGGATGGACACCCCATTGAGCAATGATAAGGTCGTCGAATTCACGATCAAATCAGGTAGCAATATACGCGCAGCTTCACGTCAGATAGTTGATGCTGGCGTTCCTGTCCATCCTTATCTATTTGAGGCGCTCGCCCGTATCACTGGCAAAGCTGCTAGCTTAAAAGCTGGGTCGTTTGAATTACAAACACAAGAAACACCGCAGCAATTACTCAAGAAAATGGTGGAAGGGAAATTTAGTTTTACTAACTTGAGCATTATCGAAGGTTGGAGTTTTAAACAAATGCGCAATGCGATCGATGCGCATCCAGCAATCAAACACGATACAACAGGCCTGTCGGATCGAGATTTGCTTGTTAAAATCGGCAGTAAATACACGCATCCCGAAGGATTGTTTTTTCCTGATACGTATTTATTTGCCAAAAATAGCAGCGACGTTCAAGTCTATCAACAAGCGCATCAAGCGATGTTAAATCGCCTTGATGAAGCCTGGAATAAACGTGCAAACAATTTACCTTACAAGGATGCGTATCAGGCTTTGGTGATGGCCTCAATCATCGAAAAAGAGACCGGGCAAGCCTCTGAACGCGGCATGATTGCCAGCGTATTTGTGAATCGTTTGCGGGCGGGCATGTTATTGCAAACTGATCCAACCGTCATTTACGGCATGGGCGAGAAATTTCGAGGAAATATTCGCAAGCATGATTTGACGACTGATACGCCTTACAATACTTATACACGTGCTGGCTTGCCGCCAACACCAATTGCGTTGCCGGGTGTAGATGCCTTAAAAGCCGCGCTCAATCCCGAACCCAGCAATGCCTACTATTTTGTGGCGCGTGGAAATGGCACTAGTCACTTTTCAGAAAATTTAAATGACCACAATAAAGCGGTCAATAAATATCAGCGCTGAGTACCTCAATAAAAACGTAAAAAATATGACGAAAAAAAAGCATAAATCCGGTTTGTTTATCAGTTTCGAAGGGATTGATGGCGCTGGCAAGTCCACCCACATTAGTTTTGTCCAAAACATATTGGAGCAACGTGGAATTCAGGTTGTTTCGTCTAGAGAACCAGGCGGAACACCACTGGGTGAAGCCTTGCGCAGCTTGTTGTTGACAGAAAAGATGCATCTCGAAACCGAAGCGTTGCTGATGTTTGCATCACGACGTGAACATATCGCGCAAGTGATACAACCAGCATTAGATGCTGGTTCATGGGTAATTTCAGATCGGTTTACGGATGCCACTTTTGCCTATCAAGGTGGGGGGCGCAAATTGAATTTGAATAAATTGAATGTCTTGGAACAGTGGGTGCATCCACATCTGCAGCCCGATTTAACACTGTTGTTTGATGTTCCCGTCGACGTAGCGCGTGCTCGTCTAGACGCCACTCGAACTTTAGACAAATTCGAACAAGAAAAGAGTGATTTTTTTAACGATACGCGCAATGAATATCTGCGTCGTGTGGCGGAATTTCCGCAGCGTTTTAAGGTCATCGATTCGACCCGTAGCATCGCCGTCATTCAACAAGAATTAGCTGACATCATTGACGTGTTATGCGCCAAGGCAGCAAATAGACCAGACTGAATAAACAGGCGGACTTGAGAAAAAATGAGCAATACTTTATTCGATTGGCAACAAGATTCTTGGCAACAAATTATGGCAATGCGTGCACGTATGCCACATGCCTTTTTACTTTACGGTTCAGAGGGAATAGGCAAAGCGCAGTTTGCCGAACACTTGGCTAAATCGCTGCTATGTGAAACGCCAGCGGAAGCTGGACATGCTTGCGCACAATGTTTGTCATGTAAATGGTTCGATCAATACAGCCACCCGGATTATCGACGAGTACGTCCTGGCCTGCTTGATGAAGAAGATGCGTCCGAAGGAGAGGCAGGGGAGAGCAATGAAGAAGCGGAAAAAAAATCCGCAAAATCGAGTAAGGCGCCGTCTAAAGAAATTGTGATTGACCAAGTGCGAGCCCTGGCGAATTTCATGAATATTTCGACTCACAGGCAAGGTACCCGTGTCGTGGTCATGTATCCGGCGGAAGCCTTAAACACACCAGCCGCGAATGCTTTGTTGAAATCCTTGGAAGAGCCCAATCCCAATACAGTTTTCATTTTGGTGTCACATAAAATAGACAGATTATTGCCGACTATCTTGTCCCGCTGCCACAAACTTGCCCTGACGATGCCGACCAAGGAACAAGGTTTGGCTTGGCTCCAAGCGCAAGGCGTCAAGGAAGCAGAAGTCTGGTTGGCGCAACAGGGTGGTGCGCCTTTGTTAGCATTGGACATGGCGCAATCTGAGGATTTGAAGGACCTTGATGATCTTTTGCGCACTCTTGCTAGACCTGACATTGAAGTCAGTTTGAAAACTGCCGATAAGATGCAAAAGATGGATATGCCGCGAACAGTCTCTTGGTTACAACGGTGGTTATACGATATTTTTTCCTATAAACAAACCGAACTGACACGCTATTATCCAAAGCATCGAAACGACATTGCGAAGCTCGCTGACCGTATTACTCTGGAAAAATTGATGCAAGTGATCAAAAACGTACAAGATAGGCAGGCAATTGCAAGTCATCCATTGTCAGGCAAGCTCTTTGTAGAAGATATGCTGTTAGAATATTCATCCGCTTTCATCTAAGTATCGACGATGTAGAATTCCTAGCGCGTGCAGGATGACTTACACATCAACAGGAAAAATTATGGCTGAATTACCTCAAGATCCGGGCATTCCATTAAATATGCCTTCGCCCTCCAGGCCCTCTGTTCTTTCTTTAGCGATTAAAGAGCGTTCTGCATTATTTTCAGCGTACATGCCTTTTCTGAAAAATGGCGGTATCTTCGTTCCAACCAATAAGTCCTATAAGTTGGGGGAGGAAATCTATGTCATTCTTACTCTGCTTGACGATCCGAGCAAATATCCTATTGCTGGCAAAGTTGCTTGGGTAACACCTGCTGGTGCTGGTAACAATAAATCACAGGGTATCGGCGTACACTTTCCACAAGACGAAAGTGGCATACGTGTTAAGGCACGAGTTGAAGAGGTACTAGGCGCAACGATTAGATCGTCGCGCGCTACGCATACTTTATAAGTCGAACGACTTTTCTCCCTATTTCCCCAAGCGCTGATACTTTTCAAACAAGTTCAGCGTTTTTATTTTTAGCATCGAGCACTTATGGCATCCAATACCTTATCGACGTTCACCCACCGACTTGCGCAATTGGAGGATCTCAACGCGATCGTCGCGATTTATAATTCGACTATTGCTTCACGTATGGTCACAGCCGACACGGAAGAAATTTCAGTCGCATCGCGATTGAATTGGTTCCACGACCATACCCCTGAAAAACGCCCGTTGTGGGTGGTCGAAGGTGAAGGTGGGCAAATTATTGGTTGGCTATCCTTCTCCAATTTTTACGGGCGTCCTGCATATTCAGGCACGGCTGAACTTTCGATTTACCTGCATGAATCAACCCGCCGTCAGGGTTTGGGGCGCTACTTATTGGAGCAGGCGATTCTATTTGCTCCGCAAATCCAGGTCCATACGCTGTTAGGTTTCATCTTTGGTCACAATGTCCCAAGCATGAACTTATTTGCCTCGTTCAATTTTGAGATTTGGGCAAATATGCCTCGCGTTGCGAATTTGGATGGTATCGAGCGAGACTTGATTATTTTTGGCAAACGGATTGATGGTACTTAGGCTTTTTTTTTACCTAAACATGAACTGGTAAGCGCATTCAAATATGCAAAGGTATATTTGATTTTGCGAGCTAAATTTCAGCAAAATCAAGCGCTTAGCTAGCAAACAGAGTAAAATCCGCCTTATTCGACATCTTCATGGCTGACACGTCTCGAATGAGTCAGCATCAATCTATTAGGAATCCCCACTATGCTGAGCTATCGCCATGGTTTTCACGCTGGCAATCATGCTGACGTTCTCAAACACTTTGTTTTAATTGAATTACTCAATTATCTCGGACAAAAAGACACCGCTTATACCTATGTCGACACCCATTCAGGTGCGGGTTTGTATTCGTTGGACACCGGTTATGCAATGAAAAATGCGGAGTACGAAACCGGTATTGGTCCTTTGTGGGAGAGGGATGATGTACCTGCCGCTTTGCAGGAGTACATGAATTTAGTCAAGGGTATGAACCCCAGTGGCAAAATGCGTTATTACCCAGGTTCGCCGTATTGTGCCAATGAGGTGATGCGCTCGCAAGATCGTTTGCGCCTGTTTGAATTGCATCCTAGCGAAATCAAAATTCTTAGCGAAAATTTTCGCAAATTAGAAGCCCATAAAGCTGAGCAGGGTGAGCGTCAAACGGTGCGCGGCAAGCGCATCATGATTAATGCGGGTGATGGCTTTGAGGGATTGAAAGCGATTCTTCCGCCGCCATCACGTCGTGGTTTAGTCTTGATTGATCCGCCGTATGAAGTCAAAGATGATTATCGTCGCGTCAAAGTTTGTCTCGAGGACGCTTTGCTGCGTTTTCCTACTGGCACGTATGCGGTTTGGTATCCAGTGCTATCTCGCATCGAATCCAAACAATTACCTGAACGCCTTAAACGTATTCCGTCCAATGGTTGGTTGAATGTGACCTTGAGTATCAGCGGCCCCAACCCAGATGGTTTTGGTCTCCACAGCAGCGGCATGTTCATTATTAATCCGCCGTGGACTTTGGAAGCCACTTTGCGCGAGGTCATGCCTTACTTGGTACGCGTATTAGGTAAAGACGTCAGCGCAAAATATGAGATTGAATCAGGCGAGACGGTCACAGTGAAAGTGAAGAGCCCGGTACGTGCTCCAGTCGATCGCAGTGCGCGAGGTACAGGCCGAGCAGGTAGTCCAGCAACCGCAGGCACTGGTCGTCCGCAAGTTGGCAGCCTGCGCACTAGCAATGCAAACAAGGGTGGCGCAAGAACTGGCGCAGCGCCAGTTGCGAGTCGTGATCTTGGACAAGGCAAACGCACAGCACGTCCCGCCAATCTGTCGAAGACACGGTCGCGTTAAACTTTTTCAGATATCTCAAGACCGCAACTGTAGATCGATTAAGCTGAAAATGCTTCATCGATCTATGTCTGTTTGCATAGTGCGTCTTCTATATGGAAATTTTATGCATCAATTACTTAGCACACTAAGCAAGTCAATTTTCGGTGTCGTTTCCGCACTCCTAATTGGCGGTCAAATTGCCCAAGCAGATACCATCAAAATCGCCGTGATTGATCCCATGTCTGGACCATTTGGCCCCGTTGGTCTGAATACCTTCAACTCATTCAAATTTATCGCCGAACGTGCGAATACCGAAAAGTGGGCAGGTGAGCATCGCTTTGTGTTCGATGCATTCGACAATAAAGCTGGCGTACAGGAGAGTTTAAGTTTATTGAAAACGGTGGCAGATAAAGGCTATCGTTTTATCACCCAAGGTACTGGCTCGGCTGTGGGGCTTGCATTGATTGACGCGGTCAATAAACATAATCAACGCAATCGTGGTAAAGAAATTATTTTTTTGAATCATGGCTCTATCGATCCTGATATGACGAATCGGCAATGCAGTTTTTGGCATTTTCGGTTTGATGCCAATTCAGACATGAAAATGGAAGCACTCAGTAGTTTCATGGCGGCTGATCAGCAAATCAAAAAAGTCTATCTAATCGGTCAGAACTACTCACATGGCCAACAAGTGGCGCGTGCGGCCAAAGCCGCATTGGCTCGCAAACGTCCTGATATACAAATTGTTGGTGAGGATTTACATCCTATCGCCAGCGTGAAAGATTTTTCTCCCTACATTAGCAAGATTAAAGCGTCGGGCGCGGACTCCGTGATTACCGGCAATTGGGGAACCGATTTAGCCTTATTGATTAAATCGGCGAAAGAGCTCAATCTCAAGGTGAATTTTTATACCTACTATGCAAGTTCAACTGGCGTGCCAACAGCGATGGGTGAGGCTGGCATCGATAAAGTTAAATTGATCGGTTACTGGCATCCAAATAATCCCTCTAAGCTTGGTAGTGCCATTACACAAGGCTATAAAGCGAAATACAAAGACGATTTTTCTTCAAGCTCGACTTACGCAATGATTGCCAGTTTGGCGCAAGCGATTCAAACCAGTGAGCGCACCGACAAGCAGACTTCCGCCATCGATCCTGTGAAAGTGGCCTATGCACTAGAACAGGTGCAAATCGATTTTTTTGGAACGCCCGCGACGATGCGTAAAACAGATCATCAATTCCAGCAGGCGCTGTATGTTTCGAATTGGGTCAAGGTCGACGGAAAGACAGTGCGCTTTGATCAAGAGAATACCGGCCTAGGGTGGAAAACCTTACAAAAATTCGAACCATTTATTTCGAGTCAGGCGACATCATGTCAGATGCAACGTCCATAAAATAAACGCGCGGAATCTGTCCTTTGGAATTTTTTCTCATCAACTTATTGAACGGCCTCAGCTACGGTTTTTTATTATTCATGCTGAGCGCTGGACTCACCATTATTTTTAGTCTGCTGGGTGTACTGAATTTTGCACACGCCAGTTTTTACATGCTGGGCGCCTATCTCGGCTACAGCTTCAGTCACATTTTTGGCTTTTGGTGGGGGCTGATGTTAGCGCCACTGTTGACGGGATTACTCGGGATAATGATCGAGCGATTTGCGTTACGTCGATTGCATCGCCAAGGACAACTCGCCGAGCTGTTGTTTAGCTTTGGTCTTGCAGCGGTCATGCTGGAAACGGTGCAATTGATTTGGGGGAAATTAGCGTTGCCTTACCAAATTCCACTAGCATTGCAAGGGAATTTGTTTAACGTGTATTCCAGTCCATTCTCGATTTATCGAGGTTTTATTGCCTTGCTTGCGCTGCTGATTTTGGGACTACTCTATGTGTTGTTTAGTCGTACCCGAACCGGCTTGATTATTCAAGCGTCATCGACGCAGCCAAAGATGGTCGAAGCTTTGGGTCACAACGTACCAAAGATTTTTATGTGGGTATTTGGACTTGGGTGCGGTTTAGCTGGTCTAGCAGGGGCGGTCGGGGGTAATTTAATGGTGACCGAGCCTAGTATGGCAGCACATGTCGGTAGCATTATTTTTGTAGTGATCGTGGTAGGTGGCATGGGATCGCTGAAGGGTGCATTTTGGGGCTCGATGTTAATCGCGATCATGCAAACTTTTGCAGTAACAGTAGACCTTTCCTTGCAAGAGATGCTGGCATATTTCGGTGTCTTAATGCCGATATCTGATGAAGCTGGCTTAATGACTATCCGCATTTCACAATTAGCACCCGTGCTACCGTTTTTACTTTTGATCATGATGCTGGTTTGGCGCCCCAATGGCCTCTTTGGTGAACGTGCGAATGCGCCGTTGAATGCTGGTGCGAGATCCAAGCATGCCTAAAAGATTTTGGTGTTCTTCTTCCTTTTTTGTGGCTGTACTGATCAGTGGTCTATTGATTAGCGCACCGCTGTTATGGCCTTCGAACGCCGCATTAAACTTTTTAACACAAGTTTGCATCACGGCGGTGTTGGCATTGTCTTTTAATCTTTTACTCGGACAAACAGGTCTACTGTCATTTGGTCACGCGGTTTATGCTGGTTTTGGTGCTTACGCGGCGATCTATGCACTCAATCAAGTTAGCGCGGGGATATGGTTTTTGCCAGTTAGTCTGGTACCAATAATCGGTGGTCTATCCGGGCTGTTTTTCGGCATGCTGTTTGGATGGATATCAAGTAAACAATCAGGACTGACATTCTCCATGATTAGTTTGGGTATCGGCGAGTTGGTATTTGCAGGATCTGCGATGTTTCCCACCGTATTTGGCGGTGAGGGCGGCAAGAGTGCGAATCGCGTCGTAGGCGAGACTTGGATGGGCATCACTTTCGGTCCACAGATCGAAATTACTTATCTCATTATTTTCTGGACCTTGATCGCTGCTGGGACGATGTTTTTTGTGACAAAAACTCCCTTAGGTAAATTGGCGAATGCCGTAAAGGAGAATGAGGAACGTGTCGCATTTCTTGGCGTTAATCCGCGTTATGTACGTTTTCTCATGTTGTGTATTTCTTGCTTTTTTGCTGGTGTGGCTGGGGCATTATCCGCCTTACATTTTGAAATGGCGACGACGGATAGTTTTAGTTTGGCACGCTCTGGGGCGATTTTGTTTTTCACCTACATTGGTGGTGTCAGCGTGTTTCTCGGCCCTGTCGTTGGTGCCATTTTGGCCGTCGTGATGTCGGTGTTCTTATCTGAACTAACACCAGCTTGGCAACTGTATCTTGGTTTACTTTTTATGTTCGTCGTGTCGTTTGCGCCGCACGGTGTGAGCGGCATGCTGCTCAGTTGGATAGACGCCGCCAAAGGCGCCAAACGTCAATCGCACTTGTCGGGCCTCCTCGTTTGGACAAGTTTATGGCTGAGCGCATCAACATTCTTGTGCTGTGGCGGCGTGATGATGATTGAGCTGCTATATCGTTGGCGCTTTCCCTCCGAGACGTTTCATCCTTTAGTCGCGTTTGGCATCACATTGGCCCCCCATAACAATTCAAGTTGGTTAATCACGTCAAGCAGTTTTGTTGTCGGTCTGGTGGCTCTGAAGATGGTCGGGCAATGCCGGCGAAGAGGCCAACAATGAGCGTGCTGCAACTTCATCAGGTTAAACTCCGAATTGGCGATACCGATATCCTGCGAGGCGTCGATCTTGAATTGAAAGCGGGTGAGGTATTAGCGCTGATAGGCCCAAATGGCGCAGGGAAATCCAGTTTATTTGATGTAATTTCTGGTCGCCAAAGTGGTAACAGCGGACAAATATTTTTGCAGGGCACTCAGATCAACGGACTGACAACGCATAAGATTGCACGCTTGGGATTGTCCCGCAGTTTTCAGACTAGTCAGTTGTTTTTAGGGATGTCTGTATTTGCTCATTTGTGTTGTGCTGCGATGGCGCGATATGGTTCTCCCTACTTGTTTTGGCGTCGTCTAAAAGCGCAGCAGCAAGTAATCATTGCAGCAGAATCCATGTTGGATTTGATCGGTTTGCGAGACCGCCAAGACGTCGTCGCCGGTGTATTACCCTATGCCGAACAGCGACGTTTGGAAATTGGGATGAGCCTCATCGGCGAAGGGAGTTGTATCTTGTTAGACGAGCCGACTGCTGGGATGAGTCGGACTGAGGCCAAAGAGATGATAGCCTTACTGAAGCAAATCAGTCTTGGTAAGAGTTTGCTGATCGTCGAACATGATCTGCAAGTGGTATTTGCGTTGGCTGATCGGATCGCGGTGATGGTACAAGGTGAAATCATTGCCTGTGATACGCCAGAGAACATACGTGCCAATGCCTTAGTGCAGGCAGCGTACCTGAGTGAGAAGGCTTTTCAGGCTCCTGCAACGATACTTGCGACGTCGGAGGGCGCATGAATAATCTACTTCAAGTGCGCGATCTGCATGCGTCTTATGCAAAAGGTCAGGTGCTGCGCGGAGTCAATTTTGACCTCAACTCATCCGAGGTTGTCGCACTCTTGGGACGAAATGGTGCTGGACGCAGTACCTGCCTAAAAGCGATTATGGGCATGGTGGAAATGAAAGGCAGTATTCAATATCAGTCAGCATCGTTAGTGGGCTTGCCAAGTTATGCGATTGCACAAGCTGGGATCGCTTATGTTCCAGAAGACCGAGCCATTTTCGCCAAATTGTCAGTGGAACAGAATCTTCTACTAGGACTAAAGCCGGCTCACTCGGTGTCGAGCAACACGACCACCCAATGGCAATTGCATGATGCTTATGCTTTGTTTCCAGTTCTCAAACAACGGCGACATGTGGCAGCTGGTGCCTTATCGGGTGGAGAACAGCAAATGCTATCGTTGGCGCGCAGTCTGTTGGGTAATCCTGATTTGTTGTTGGTCGATGAACCAACCGAGGGTCTGGCACCTCAGGTCGTCAAGCAGCTGCTGCATTGTTTTCAAACGATCAAACAACGTGGTGTGGCGATCTTATTGGTGGAGCAAAAACTACAGTTGGCGATGCAATTGGCGGATCGCTTTTTATTACTTGGACATGGTCAGATCGTGTTTGATGGAAGTCGCGAGGAACTTCTGGATAATGAGTTATTACGCAAAGAGTGGTTGGAAGTTTAGTCAGTGCCTGTGGCGAACTACGCCAAATTATTGTCATTCGAGACAGCATAGTCTCTGCAATTACAACACATAAGATAGCGGTTCTCCCTGCAATTGCATTAAAATTCTCCAACAAAAAATACGCATTTTCACCAGAATTCCTATCAAGAGACATTCATGAGCGCATCCCTAGAAATACAGAACAATCTGGCCATTATCAAGATCAATCATCCACCTGTGAACGGTCTTGGGCATGCAAGCCGTGCTGCCATTTCTGAACATCTAGCTTTGGCTGAAAGCGATCCTATAGTGACGGCGATCTTGTTGACCGGGACAGGTAAAGCATTTTCGGGTGGCGCCGATATCAAAGAATTTGGCACCGATAAAACTTATGCTGAGCCATCCTTGCCTACGTTATTAGAACAACTTGATCGCATCAGCAAACCCGTCATTGCGGTGATTAACGGAGTCTGCATGGGTGGTGGTCTTGAGTTGGCCTTGGCCTGCCACTATCGGGTTACGACCAGTGGAATTGCCTTTGCCTTGCCCGAGGTGAAGCTGGGCTTACTCCCTGGCGCAGGAGGCACGCAACGTCTGCCACGCCTGCTCAGTATGGAGATGTGTGCCACAATGATTAGCAGTGGACAAGTAACGCTGTCTGATCAATTGGCCGACAGCGCATTATTCAATTTGTTTGAGATTGCGCCCAAAGAGTTGATGAAATCGGCAAGTGAATTTGCACAACAGGTAGCAAGCATCCGTCCGCTGCCGCGCGTGCGAGATCTCCCAGTTCATCAACCAAAGAGCGAGGATTTTTTTGTCATCGCTCGCGCTGGTTTGATGAAAAGATCGAAAAATTTTCCGGCACCATTTGCCTGCCTCGGCGCTCTAGAAGCGAGTATGACGCAAGACTTCGATGAGGGTATCAAGACCGAGCGCAAACTATTTCAGCAATTGCTTCAAAGTGATGAATCGAAAGCTTTACGTCATATTTTTATGGCAGAACGAGCAGCTGGCAAAATTGTCGGTGTCGAAGCAGACACGCCACTCCGGCAAATTTTATCGGTTGCGGTGATTGGTGCTGGCACCATGGGAGCAGGGATTGCCATGAATTTTGCGAGTGCCGGCATTCCGGTGCAAATTCTCGATTTGCAAGCAGCGTCCTTAGAAAAAGGTCTACAAAAAATTCGCGACACGTATCAAAGTGCGGTGACTAAAAAGAAATTGACGCAAGAGCAGTGTGATCAACGCTGCAAGTTAGTGCAGGGTGTCGATAGCTATACAGCGATTGCCAACGCCGACTTAGTGATTGAAGCTGTATTTGAAGACATACAAGTGAAACAAAGTGTCTTCGTGCAGCTCGATCAGGTGATGAAAGCAGGCGCCATTTTAGCTTCGAATACCTCGACTTTGGATGTGAATCAAATCGCTAATTTTACCAAACGTCCTCAAGATGTGATCGGCCTACATTTTTTTAGTCCTGCCAACATCATGGAGTTATTAGAGATCGTTCGTGGTGCACAAACAGCAAACGATGTGTTAGCGACTTGTTTTGCACTTGCGAAAAAAATCAAAAAAACCGCAGTGGTGGCAGGCGTCTGCGATGGGTTCATCGGCAATCGCATGTTAGAGCAATATACCAAACAAGCTACCTTTTTATTGGAAGAGGGATGCAGTCCGCAGCAAGTTGATCAAGCGATCGAAAACTTTGGCTTTGCGATGGGGCCATTTCGGATGAGCGATCTAGCTGGCAATGACATTAGTTGGGCGATCCGTAAACGTCGTCTGACGGCAAACCCTGATGCAATTTATTCTAAACTAGGTGATCTACTCTGCGAGCAAGGACGCTTTGGACAAAAAACGCAGGCCGGTTGGTATGACTATCAACCCAATGGTAGAAGCGCTTATCCTTCAGAGCTTGTCGTTCAAATGATTCGCCAACATTCACATGACATGGCAATACCACAACGTGATATCAGCGATGCAGAGATAGTGCAGCGATTAGTCTTGGCTTTAGCAAATGAGGGTAGAAAAATTCTAAGAGAGGGGATTGCAGCACGGTCTTCCGACATTGATATTGTGTATCTGAAAGGCTATGGTTTCCCCTTGCATCGTGGTGGCCCGATGTTTTATGCGGATCACTTGGGATGGGATACAGTGGATGAACTGATTGCGCAATTTGCAGCGGGGCATCAAGGACAAACTTGGTTAGTCTAGTGTTATTTTCTACCCAACCCACATGTCATTGAAATTCTTAAATGCCCATTTGCTGACATCTTCATGCGCAACGATCTTCTCGCGCTTACAATCCATCGTCGGACGAGAAAGATCGACGATTTGCGGCGTAATGTAAGTCTTTGACTTGGTGGAGAAAAATATTTTGATTTTGGGCTCCACTAAAGATTTGGATTGTTCCAACACGACGGCCAAACGTCCAGAGGAGAGCCTGACCAGCGATCCAACTGGATAAATTCCTACACTACTGACAAACGCTTGAAACACATCTTTGTCGTATTGCGCTTCACACCATTCGCTCATTCTTTGTATCGATTCGACTGGCTCCCAACCTGCTTTATAAGGACGATTAGACGTAATGGCATCGTACACGTCGCAGACCGCACCCATTTTTGCGAATAATGAGATTTCGTTTCCTGCCAAGCCATGTGGATAGCCACTGCCATCAATACGTTCATGATGATGTAAGACGACATCTAAAGTGACCGCGTGATGAAAACCATTTTCCGTCAATAGGCGATAGCCTTCTTGAGGATGGGTTTTCATGATGTCGAATTCTTCCTTTGTTAGTTTGCCTGGTTTTAGCAAAATTTCACTCGGCGTGACTGCTTTGCCCAAATCATGTAATAGACCGGCGAGACCTGCTTCATGAGTTTGCTCGTCATCGAGATTTAAATGATGAGAAAGCGCGACCATCAGTGCGCATACTGCGACGGAGTGCATATAGGTGTAGTCGTCAGCAGTTTTTAGGCGTGCCAGACTGATTAGCGCATTCGGATTGCGCATCACCGAATAGGAAATGTCTTGGACGATCTCGCCTGCATGGTCGACCGAAATCGCTTTTCCCATCCGCGTTTCTTCAAACATGGATTGCACTGATTTTTTTGCCCTCGCGCATATCATGGCGGCTCGCTGCATCTCATCATTCATGCTGCTCGCTTTTGGCCTGACTTTTACTATCGGTGTTGCAACAGCCAGTGTGGCTTCAAGGTTTGCCCCTGGTGGTGGATAGACAGTTTGCTGATGTTCTAAGCTTGACTCCGCATCGACGTCCGAACCTTTGTCCAGATTGATCCAAACTTCTGAAATGCCACTGTGCCGAATGAGCGTGATGTCCCTAGGATCAGTAATGATAGATTTGGATCTCCAAAATGGATGGTCGATCCATGAACCGCAGAGTGATTGCAGGTACATACCAACACGCAATTGCTCGACAGGGATTTTTTTAAGCATGTTCACTGCCTCGGTACTTAATGGAATACAACAGAAGTCACTAGAAATTAGTTTCCTTACGGAAATTCATTTTAACGGTTTAAGTCACTAAATTGGTGTCTTAAATTCCAAAATATTGTTAAATATTTCTTCTGGTTCTATGCAGAATAAAAAACTGATTGATTTGCTTGCCTAAAGTGCATATGCGTTTGAATTCAATCGATTTAATTAGTTTTTCGGCACATTTCAGCGTACTTCAGCAAACTTAGGAGTTTGAATTTCTGTCGTTTTTATGAGTAGTTGCAATGCACAATGGTATAATCTGCGGTTAATTTAATTCCACGCAAAAAGGTCTCAACGTGTTAGCAACAGCAAATATCACCATGCAGTTTGGCCCTAAGCCACTGTTTGAAAACATCTCTGTGAAGTTCGGCGAAGGAAATCGCTACGGTTTGATCGGCGCCAATGGTTGCGGCAAGTCCACTTTCATGAAAATCCTGGGTGGTGACTTGGATCAGTCTTCCGGTACGGTGATGTTGGATCAAAATGAGCGATTAGGTAAATTGCGTCAGGATCAATTTGCTTTTGAAGACATGCGTGTACTCGATGTCGTCATGATGGGACATACCGAAATGTGGGCAGCGATGGCAGAGCGCGATGCGATTTATGCCAATCCTGAAGCCACCGATGACGATTATATGAAAGCGGCTGATTTAGAAGCAAGATTCGCCGAATACGATGGTTACACTGCGGAAGCCCGCGCTGGTGAATTGTTATTGGGTGTTGGTATTCCTACCGACCAGCATCAGGGTTTGATGAGTTCTGTCGCACCAGGCTGGAAACTACGTGTATTGCTGGCGCAGGCGTTGTTCTCGAATCCGGATATTTTGTTGCTGGATGAACCAACCAATAACTTGGATATCAACACGATTCGCTGGTTGGAAGATATTTTGAATCAGCGTAATTCAACCATGATTATCATCTCGCATGATCGTCATTTTTTGAATCAAGTCTGCACCCACATGGCCGACATGGATTACGGCACTTTGAAGGTATATCCGGGTAATTATGACGAATACATGTTGGCATCTTCACAAGCTCGTGCGCAACAATTAGCCAATAATGCTAAAGCCAAAGACAAGGTTTTAGAGTTACAAGACTTCGTTCGCCGTTTCTCAGCGAATAAATCGAAAGCGCGCCAAGCAACGTCACGTGCGAAACAAATCGAAAAAATTAAGATTGAAGACGTCAAACCATCGAGTCGTCAGAATCCGTTCATCCGTTTTGATGGCGAGAAAAAATTGCATCGTTTGGCAGTCGAAGTCCAGCATCTGTCCAAAGCCTATGATCAAAAATTGTTCGATAGTTTTGACATCATGGTAGAAGCTGGTGAGCGTATCGCCATCATCGGCGCCAATGGTGCAGGTAAGACCACTTTGTTGCGTTGCATAGGTGGTGCCGATCTTTGCGGCTTAACGGCGGATCGCGGTGAAGTGAAATGGGCAGAAAATGCGAATCCAGGTTACATGCCACAAGATCCTGCGGAAAATTTTGCATCGGATAAAAATCTGACCGATTGGATGGGAATGTACACGCAAGAGGGCGATGATGATCAGGCGGTGCGTTCAATTCTCGGTCGTTTGCTGTTCAGTGGTGATGACGTTAAAAAGTCCGTCAAAGTGTTATCCGGTGGTGAAAAAGGGCGCATGACCTACGGTAAATTGATGCTGGGTCGCCATAATGTGTTGTTAATGGATGAACCGACTAACCATATGGATATGGAATCAATCGAATCCTTGAATATCGCCTTGGAAAAATATGCAGGCACGCTGATTTTCGTTTCACATGATCGTGAATTCGTTTCATCATTGGCGACCCGTGTTTTAGAAGTTAAGGACGGTAAGATTATCGATTTCCGTGGTACCTACGAAGAGTATTTGACTAGTCAAGGTATTGAATAAGTTTGCAATGCTTTAACGTAAAAAAAGACCAGAAATTTTCTGGTCTTTTTTATTTGGAACGCTGGTTAATATCAAGCTTATCGGATCAATTATCTAAGAATTCAGGATCATCGAGAGAGAAGCGAATATACATACGTGAATCAAATTCATCACGCAATTCGACCGCCTTGTCTTTGCCTTTTGCATGCAAAATAGCGGCTATGAAAGGATGACGGAAGACATGAAGATCCTCCAGACTACGAGCTTTTTGCAGTTTTCTTTGCAAGAAGAATCCTCTTAAACCGAGATTCTCTTTAATGTGTTCTGCCAAATAGCGCTTCATCATATCGACGCGATTTTCTCGACTATCATCGTCATCATATTTGGCGAGTAAAGCATCAAGATTGTTGTTCCATACAACTTCTTCATCTTCTGCTGGTTCGAAAATCGTTTGCGACTCTTCCAACGCATCAATCGAGCCAAGTGTATTTGAACTTAAACTTAATTCGGAAGGTGTCACCGTTAAATCTAAATCATTTGAATTCAACACCAACTGCGTATCAACTTGATCAGATTCTACGTAAACACGTTGAATGAAATCCTCATCTTTTAGTTCTTGCAAACTTTGTAGATTTAAACCTAGACCGCCGATTTTTTGCACGATATCGGCATCGGTTTTTTTCCCATCAATCAGTACCAATAGTGAACGCATACGAGAGGGTAGATGCCATTTGCGGGTGGCGATTTCTTCGCGGCCCTTGTCGGTTTTATCGTAGATAGTGATTTGCATGAGGCTTGAATCAGTTGATCGGTTTTCGTATAGTGGCAGATTTTTCGCTACTCTTGAAAATATACTATAAGTTCATCGCTTTTCCGTAGTTGCGACGAGAAATAAACTTGAATGCCTGTTATTGTGTCTTTTTAGGAAATAGATCGTCCTAAAAATAGGCTTAACATACCAAGCATTTGCTTAAAAATTACCTAAGCTCACCGTGCTCTGATACCATCGCCGCTTATTCTGGCTTGATCATTTTTTTAGTGAATTCTTATGCTGCGTTACTTTTCGATTTTACTTATTTTCTCTTTGGTTTTTCTTCACAATGATGCCCACGCAGATGCTTTTGTTTGCATGGATAGTCACGGCAAGAAAATGTTTTCAAAGGAGCCTTGTGAAAACAAAGGATTAAAAACAGCGACGAAAGAATTTCCCATTGTGGCGGGGCAGGCAGTGACTGCGAAGATCATTATGCCTGGCAGTGAGAATGTACCGAAGCTTGCCAAGGATGGTGGAATGATCAGTCCGGATGGGAAATATGTCACCAAGCCAGGACAGATTTACATGACCAGTGAATTGCCGCTGGAAAAACCAGTTCTCTATTTTTTGCTCATTATGTTGGCGGGAACCGCCGCTTTATTTTGTCTGATCTTTGTTCGTTTTTTTAAAGCGCACCATTCCAAATACAAGCACGACTAACAAATACTGTTCTGAAATAAAAATAGCCCCTAACATTGTTTCGGGGCTATTTTTTTTGGGCGAACCTTAAATTTAGTTCAGTTTTAGCTCAACTCAGTTTTAGCTTAATTTAAATGGCAAGCTTCTAGGTGCCTTGCCTACTAACTTAGCAATCGCATTCCCAAATGCTGGCGCCAAAGGAGGTAAACCGGGCTCGCCCATACCGGTTGGCGGGTCGGCACTCGGAACAATATGCACACTCACCTGTGGCATATCGGTGATGCGAGCGACTGCATAATCGCCAAAATTGCTTTGCTCAACCACGCCATCTTTTAACGTAATTGCTGCGTTTTCTAGACACATACCTAGCCCCATTAAAGCAGCGCCCTGAACTTGCGCTTCGATGGTTTTGGGGTTGACAGCCAGATTGCAATGCACGCCTGCCGTCGCTGTATGTAATTTTGCCTGCCCATTCTGAATTGAGGCGGTGACGACATAGGCAACTACAGTTTCAAACGATTCATGGACAGCGACGCCCCAAGCATGACCTTTGGGCAAGCGACGTTTGTTGTAGCCGGATTTTTCTACGGCTAACTTTAATGCCGCAGTATGACGCGGATGTTTATCGCCGAATTGCTTTAAACGATAAGCTACAGGATCTTGTTTGGCATTACGGGCAATTTCATCAATCAAGGTTTCCATCACATAGGCGGTATGTGTAGAGCCTACGCTACGCCACCACAAGACTGGGACGTTAACTTTAGGGTGATGTACCGACAAGCGCATTGGTATTTCATATGGATCTCGCATTCCTTCAATCGCAGTGCCATCGATACCTTTTTTGACAAGGAAACCTTCGAATGGGGTGCCAGAAACGATAGATTGGCCAACGATGACATGATCCCATGCTTGAATTTGCCCTTGTTCATCTAAGCCAATCTCTGCACGATGAACATGCATAGGTCGGTAGTAACCTCCCTTAATGTCATCCTCACGGCTCCAGATAGTACGGATGGGGGCCTGAATTCCTGCAGCGTGAGCAGCTTTCGCCACCTGACAAGACTCAATCACGTAATCACAATTAGGTACCGCACGTCGTCCAAACCCACCGCCCGCCATTTGTACATGCAGCATCACATGTTGCGGTGAAATTCCCAGCGTCTGTGCCGCAGCCATCGTCTCTACGCCGGGCATTTGCGTGCCAACCCATAGTTCAGCCTTACTCTTGTCGGCACTCAATTGAACCGTGCAGTTCAGTGGCTCCATCGCAGCATGGGCTAAGTAGGGAAAGGTGAACTCCGCGCTGATCTTTTTTGTGGCGGTCGCTAGTTTGCTGACATCGGCATCGAAATGTAATTTGCCGGTGGTTTTTGCCAAGTCTTGATATTGTTTGAGTTGGGTAAGGCTATCAACTTTGTCGACACCACTACTATCCCAATCCACTTTCAATGCATCTCGCCCTTGTTTGGCTGGCCAGAAACCATCGGCAATGATCGCCACACCTTCGCCACCACGATCGACGGCAATTTTCAAAACAGCACGGACACCTTTAATTTGTTTAGCAGCGCTATCGTCAAAAGATCTTAGCTTTGCACCAAATACTGGTGGGTGGGCAATCACCGCGGTTAGCATGCCTGGTAAATGAACATCGATGCCAAATTGCTGCTGTCCGGTCGATTTATCTTTGGCATCGAGACGACCGACTTGTTTGCCAATAATTTTGAAAGTCTTAGGATCTTTTAACTTCACCGTATCAGGTACGGCGAGTTTCATGGCCGTGTTAGCTAATTCAGCATAGCTTAAGGTCTTGCCATCGGCCCGAATTACCGCGCTGCGATCGGTCCGTAATGTATCGGGATTGACTTGCCATTGTGCGGCGGCAGCGGCAACCAGCATGGCGCGGGCTCTGGCACCTAATTCACGATACTGCTTGTAAGAATTCTTAATGGAGCCGGAGCCACCAGTCAAATGCATGCCAAAAGCCGGATCGACATAGGCCGGATCAGCACTACCATGAATCGCCTTAACTTTACTCCAATCCACATCCAATTCTTCGGCCAAAATCATAGGCAGAGCAGTGTGTACACCTTGCCCAAATTCGAGACGATTGATCGTGACTGTAACGGTGCCGTCGTTGGCAATCTGTAAAAAGGCAAGTGGTTGTTCAAACGCTTTCAATCCTGGAGGGGCTTTGTCGGTCTGTGCCATCGCGGGGAACATTCCCAAGGCAAAACCACCAGCGACGCTCATTTTTAAGAATTGCCGACGCGATGGGGCGCTTGTCTCATTGCGACTTGCGGTTTGTTTTTCGATTAAGGCCGCGATTCCTTTGGGAAGTTGGCTTAAGTCTTTATTGGTTGGCTGAAAATGCATGTCAATATCCTTTTTGTGCTTTTTGTATAGAACGCATGAACTTAGGAATGTGCTGAAAAGATTGCTAGTTCAAATTGGCAGCGGCGGCTTTGATCGCACTGCGTATACGCTGATAGGTACCACATCGGCAGATATTGCCCGACATCGCCGCATCGATATCGGCGTCACTCGGTTTTTTATTGGTTTTCAATAAGGCGGTTGCACTCATGATTTGTCCGCTTTGACAGTAGCCACATTGCGCTACGTCGTGGGTAATCCAAGCCTGTTGTACTGCGCGACCAACTTTGTCGTTGGCAATAGCCTCTATGGTGGTGAGCTTGCGCCCATTGGCTGCCGAAATCGGGGTTACGCATGATCGAATCGCCTGGCCATCAAGATGCACGGTGCAAGCGCCACATTGTGCAACGCCACAGCCATATTTGGTACCGCTGAGCCCAAGTCCATCACGAATTGCCCATAAAACTGGGGTGTCAGGTGCCAGATCGAGGGCACTTTCTTTGGTATTTACGTTTAACTTAATCATGTCAGCAATCCTTATTGAAATGCAGTAATGGCGGGGAAACCAGTTTAATGGTGTTTTGATAGACTAGTGAATATCGTTCACACAAGCAAGATAATTCAAGAGTAAATTAGGGCTTTTTGTTGGCATCATTGCCGTTTTGTCTTCGGTCCAAGAAAGAAGTTCGAAAAGCGCATTAGTCCTCGATTGTCAGGAGTTTACAACCGACATAAATTCATTTTCAGATGATCGTTGTCGTTGGCGGATTTTGTAGCGCACCAAGACAAAAGTGAATAAAAAAAAGGAAACTCATCAAGTTTCCTTTTTTTCTTCAAGCGACTAAGAAATCAATCTTCACGACGCAAATGTGGGAACAAAATCACGTCACGAATATTTGGTGAATCCGTGATCAACATCATCAAACGATCAATGCCGATGCCACAACCGCCGGTTGGTGGCAGGCCGTATTCCAAAGCACGAATGTAATCGGCGTCGTAATACATAGCTTCTTCATCACCAGCATCTTTGGCGGCAACTTGTGCCATGAAGCGCGCTGCTTGATCTTCTGCGTCGTTTAATTCAGAGAAGCCGTTTGCGATTTCACGGCCAGTCATGAACAACTCAAAGCGTTCTGTAATCCCCGCGACAGTGTCAGAAGCACGTGCCAAAGGTGATACTTCAGCTGGGTAGTCGATAATGTAAGTCGGCTCCCACAATTGCGCCTCTGCCGTTTCTTCAAACAAGGCCAATTGCAATGCACCCAAGCCAGCCGTGGCGAAAGGTTTCACGCCAAACTTTTTTAATTCAGTTTTAATAAACTCAGCATCATTCAATTGTTCTGCTGTGTAATGCGGTGCGTATTTATTGATTGCGCCGACGATAGTTAAGCGTTGGAATGGCTTGGATAAATCTAATTCCTTACCTTGGTAAGTTAATACCGCTGTGCCGTGTGCATCGACCGCCGCTTTACGAATCACTTCTTCGGTAAAGTCCATCAACCATTTGTAATCCACATACGCCGCATAGAATTCCATCATCGTGAATTCTGGATTGTGACGTGGTGAGACGCCTTCGTTACGGAAGTTCCGATTGACTTCAAACACGCGATCAAAACCGCCGACGACCAAGCGCTTCAAATACAATTCTGGTGCGATACGCAGATACATTTCCATATCCAGCGCATTGTGATGTGTGATGAAAGGTTTTGCTGCCGCGCCGCCAGGAATGACGTGCAACATCGGTGTTTCCACTTCCATGAAATCATGGCTGTTCATGAAGCTACGAATGGAGTTCATCGCTGCGGTACGCGCTTTGAATGTGCGACGGGTTTCTTCGCTCATGATCAAATCGACGTAACGCTGACGGTATTTTGTCTCTTGATTGGATAAGCCGTGGAATTTATCAGGAAGAGGGCGCAACGATTTAGTCAGCAAGCGCAATTTCGTCACTTTGACAGTCAACTCGTCAGTCTTGGTTTTGAACAAAACACCTTCTAACAACAAGAGACACCCATCTCAAAAAGCAACAAATTAATTAAAACACTTGCTTATTATTTACCAATTAAATAATCTGATCCCACATCAGTTTTCAACCGTAAAAACGGAGGTGAGATCATGCCAATGGCTCGTAATCGATATGTGTCCTTGGACGCGACACAACAACAAGAGACACCCATCTCAAAAAGCAACAAACATAGCTAAAAAGCTTGCTTATTATTTATTCATTAAATAATCTGATCCCACGTCAGTTTTCAACCGCAAAAACGGAGGTGGAATCATGCCAATGGCTCGTAATCGATATGTGTCCTTAGACGCGACACCGTATTACCACTGCATTGGACGTTGCGTTCGCCGTGCGTTTTTGTGGGGTAAAGATGATTTTTCAGGACGGGATTTTTCGCATCGTAAAGCTTGGGTGATTGAGCGTTTGCGGGAGTTGTCCGAGGTGTTTTCAATCTCGATTTGCGCCTACGCGATTATGTCGAATCACTACCATCTGGTGTTGCACGTCGATCGTGAACGCACCGCCGCTATGTCCGATGCCGAGGTCGTAGAACGATGGCAGCGCTTGTTTTCTTTGCCTTTGCTCTTACAAAATTTTCTGAAGGGTGATGCGCAAGACGCTGCTACCAGGCGTGTCGTTGATAGTTTGATTCTGGAATTGCGTAGTCGCTTACATGATTTGTCTTGGTATATGCGCTGTCTCAACGAATCGATAGCGCGTCGTGCCAATGCCGAAGATGACTGCACAGGGCGGTTTTGGGAAGGTCGCTTCAAAAGTCAGGCGATTTTGGATGAAGCGGGATTGCTAGCCTGCTGTGCCTATGTCGATCTCAATCCCATTCGCGCAGGCATGGTCGATCTGCCAGAGCAGGCGGAATACACGTCGATACAGCAGCGAATACGCAGCGTGCAAGTCGCCGAAGCTACTGAACAAAGAATGAGTTCATCTGACACAAAGATGGCAACAAACACTAAGTTGCAGCCTATTTTCGACGACACCAACATCAATATCGCCGAGTTTACCTTGCCGCTACACCCCTTTGGCAATTCCCTCAGTGTCGCTCCTGCCCAAGGCCTGCCATGCTCTCTGCAAGAATATGTAGAACTAGTCGATTGGGCAGCTCGTATCGTACGCAGCGATAAAAGTTATGCGATGCCAGGTAACACACCACCGATATTGACGCGGCTTGGTTTTACACCAGAGCAGTTTCAACAAAGTATGCAAAGCAAAGCGATGAGCCGGGGCAGTGCGATTGGTCAAATCGAACGACTTAAAGCCTACGCTGCGCATCTGCAAAAGCGTTGTGTGATGGGGGTGGGATTAAAAGTGCCCATTCTTAATGGGGTTTGATGTCGTAAATTGGTAAATTTGACTTGGGCTTGTTTATGAAAACAACCATGCAGTTGTTGTCGAGAGGTCGCTCTAACTTGTGTCGTAAGTGCTATGGCAATTGTACCAGCTCAGTTGGCTTAAATCACTCGCGTCGCTACAATTTAGTTAAATGAATGCAATAGCAGGCTTGATCTTGCCACTATTCTTGTTGCTTTACGAGATGGGTGTCTTGGTCAATGCTTTACGCTTCCACTAAGCAAGCCGTCTAGTAAAACCAAATTTCAAAATTAATAGCAACCAAGACTACAGCAAGCCCAATTGATCTGGTGCTAATCCTATCAAAGCAATCGCGGCATTAATATCGGTCGGAGATACTGCTTTTGCGATCGCCATACCTTGCGTAATGGATTGTTCGGGGCTGTTGTAGTTAAGGCCTGCATCAACGGCGAAAATGTTTGCTACTTTAATTTTATTGTCTAGCAGGTCAGCGACCCATGACCATGTCGGATCAGATTTAAATGTATGAGCGCTATTGAGGATGGATGTGACGAGTGAGCCACGTGATTCATTACCGCTACTAAGTGCCGTACTCCAGTAGGCTAGTCCTTCGGCATCGGCACCTTCGGTTCGTCCAAGGACATTGGTGTAAATACGATTAACAAAGTCTTGATTACTCATGTTTGCGGAGTAGCCGGTAACTGCGGAGTGTTCGACACCAGCATCGTAGAATGATTCGGCAATTTGGCGTATCGAGCTTCCATTTTTGAATTGAGTGATCCAATAAGAGAGTCCATCTGCGTCGGGCACGCGATTAAAAAAAGCGGCATAGAGTTCTTCGATACCTTGCAGTGCTTTTGGATCAATTGATTTGGCCAATGCTTGGATCTGCAAATTAATACGCATATCAGCGAATTTAATGTATTCAATGTTGAGCAAGTTATCTATGCCTTGGCTACCTTGAATTTCGTAGGCGTCTCCAGTCTTTTTAAGTGTGTAGCTATTACGTGTACCGTTATATAGTGCGGTATCGATGCCCTCTACGCCGTCTAGAACATCGTTGCCGGAGGTGCCAATTAAGATATCGTTATCAGCTGTCGTCATCAAGTATTTCCCTTGTGACCCGACGCCTAAAGCTCCACCGAGGCCATCATCACCATAAAGCCATTTCAATGCTGCTATATCGTAAGGACTGTACTGGCTATGTACACCAATTTTGGTATACGACATTAAGCTGTGTTCAGTGTTGTTATCTTCCGTCGGCAGAGCGATGTTGCCAGAGAATGGATGCTTCAAACCGAGCACATGACCAATCTCGTGCAATAGTAACTCGTAGGAAAAATTGCCCAATTGAGGGCTCAAGTATTGATTGCCGTACTCCGCTGTATCGATATACAGATAAGCTTGAACATCGTAACTCGTGAGGAGCTTATTCTTGTCGTAACGATAGTTATAGTTCCAATCAGTTAATCCAGCAAAATTAGGATTGTCAATATTGGCATTGGCAAAGTGTAAATCCGCAATATTAGCCTCAATTGTCTCACTGAAAGCTATGCCAGTAATTTGTGAAACGTAGCGAAAAATATCACGCACCGCATTTTGTTGTGTGATACTGAATATTTCTAAGTTGCCGCTTACACCTGAAGTTGGTGCACTTGTTTCAGCATTAACAGCGAAGCTATAAAAAATCGTGTTGCGCTTTGGAGTTAACCAATTCCATCCTGGTCCGCTGTCAAGCAATGCATCTATGTGATTCCAGTTTGATAAAAATGGTGTCGTAATCGTCGTTAGAGTAGTCACATCATATCCTTAGTGAAAATGCAATCGGCGATAGGGCCAATGCACCTAAAGCTAAGCCTTCATTCTAAATACAAATTACATCATTGCATCGTTGCATCGTAAAAATAAAGGATGAGACATGTCTCATCCTTTTCTTAATTTTCCACTACGGTAGTTTTATTCCTCACGACGCAAATGTGGGAACAAAATCACGTCACGAATATTTGGTGAATCCGTGATCAACATCATCAAACGATCAATACCGATGCCACAACCGCCGGTTGGAGGCAAACCGTATTCCAGAGCGCGAATGTAATCGGCGTCGTAGTACATAGCTTCTTCATCACCTGCATCTTTGGCGGCGACTTGCGCCATGAAGCGCGCAGCTTGATCTTCTGCATCGTTCAATTCAGAAAAACCATTCGCAATTTCACGACCCGTCATGAACAACTCGAAGCGTTCTGTAATGCCAGGAACCGTGTCAGAAGCACGTGCCAACGGTGAGACTTCCGCTGGATAGTCGATAATGTAAGTCGGTTCCCACAACTGCGCTTCGGCAGTTTCTTCGAATAAAGCCAATTGCAATGCACCTAAGCCAGCCGTGGCGAATGGTTTAACGCCAAATTTCTTCAACTCTGCTTTGATAAATTCTGCGTCACCCAATTGTTCTGCTGTGTAGTGAGGCGCGTACTTATTGATAGCACCGACGATGGTCAAGCGTTGGAAAGGCTTGGATAAATCTAACTCTTTACCTTGGTAAGTCAAGACTGCCGTACCGTGTGCATCGACCGCAGCTTTGCGAATGACTTCTTCAGTAAAGTCCATCAACCACTTGTAATCTACGTAGGCAGCATAGAATTCCATCATCGTGAATTCCGGATTGTGACGTGGTGAGACACCTTCGTTACGGAAGTTACGATTGACTTCAAACACGCGATCAAAACCGCCGACGACCAAGCGCTTCAAATACAATTCTGGTGCGATACGCAGATACATTTCCATATCCAGCGCATTGTGATGTGTGATGAAAGGTTTTGCTGCCGCGCCGCCAGGAATGACGTGCAACATCGGTGTTTCCACTTCCATGAAATCATGGCTGTTCATGAAGCTACGAATGGAGTTCATCGCTGCGGTACGCGCTTTGAATGTGCGACGGGTTTCTTCGCTCATGATCAAATCGACGTAACGCTGACGGTATTTTGTCTCTTGATTGGATAAGCCGTGGAATTTATCAGGAAGAGGGCGCAACGATTTAGTCAGCAAGCGCAATTTCGTCACTTTGACAGTCAACTCGTCAGTCTTGGTTTTGAACAAAACACCTTCAATACCCAAAATATCGCCCAAGTCATAATGACGGAAGGCTTCCATTTCGGCTTCACCGGTTTTATCGCTAGTTACGTAGAGCTGAATGCGACCATCCGCTTTTAAACCAGATGCATCTTGTAAAGTCGCGAAGGCTGCTTTTTTACCCGCTTCACGCTTGAGCATCATGCGACCAGCAACAACAACTTCCACATTTTGCACTTCTAAGTCTTCACGACTTACTTCACCATACTGCGCTTGCAGATCTGACGCCTTATGCTGTGGACGGAAATCATTAGGGAAGGCAACGCCTTTCGCACGGATTGCGTCGAGTTTAGCACGACGCTCAGCGATGATCGAATTTTCGTCTTGTGGCAATTCTGCTGCTGTATTTTGTTGGTCGGACATGATTGTTCTCTAAAATTGAAATTGAAATTGTTTCGTTAGGTCGCGTGTTCTAAGACTATACGCCTTGCTTTAGCGACGCCGCGATGAATCCATCGAGATCACCGTCAAGTACCGCTTTGGTATTACCCATTTCGTAATTGGTGCGCAAATCTTTGATGCGAGATTGATCTAGTACGTAGGAGCGAATTTGGTGACCCCAGCCGACGTCCGTCTTAGTGTCTTCCAGATTCTGCTTCTCACTCATGCGCTTACGTAATTCCAGCTCAAACAACTTCGCTTTCAACATCTCCCATGCTTCAGCACGGTTACGATGTTGACTACGGTCGTTTTGACATTGCACGACGATGCCAGAAGGCGCATGAGTTAAACGAACCGCGGAATCGGTTTTGTTAATGTGCTGCCCCCCCGCACCCGATGCGCGATACGTATCAACACGCACGTCAGCTGGATTGATATCAATCTCAAATGATTCATCCACTTCGGGATAAACAAACAAACTTGAGAACGATGTGTGACGACCATTCGCCGAATCAAACGGTGACTTACGCACTAAACGATGCACACCTGTTTCTGTACGCAAGAAGCCATAAGCGTATTCGCCTTCCACTTTGAGTGTTGCGGTCTTAATGCCAGCAACCTCGCCATCAGATTGTTCGAGAATCTCAACTTTGAAACCTTTGCGCTCGCAATAACGCAAGTATTGACGCAGCAACATCGACGCCCAGTCTTGCGCCTCCGTTCCGCCAGCGCCAGCTTGAATATCGATAAAGCAGTTATTCGCGTCCATAGGATTATTAAACATCCGGCGGAATTCCATGCCTTCAACTAATTCTCTTAAATGAGCGGCGTCTGCCTCGATAGCTTCTAAAGTGTCTTCGTCATCTTCTTCACGCGCCATCGCGAAAATTTCGTTGGCGTCTTTGAGATCGGCGTCGATCTTGATGAGGGTGTGAACGATGGCTTCTAAGGATTTCTTCTCTTTGCCGAGTTCTTGGGCACGTTTAGGCTCTTCCCAAACTTTTGGATCTTCTAATTCACCGTTAACTTGTTCCAGTTTCTCTGACTTGATATCGAAGTCAAAGATACCTCCGAAGTTCGGCTTCACGACTGGTTAAGTCGATGAGCAGGTTGGCGATACTATTGAGGCGTTCAGCTTCCATGAGATTCTTCTGTAGGTGAGATAAATAAACCCTAAATTATACCTGACAGGTAGTATCAATTGCGTGAATTGGACGATTTAACGAGTGATAAACGAAAAAATGGCGGCAGTTAAACCCAAAGAGGTCGCAAGCAATTTTGGGTGTTGGCGAAGTTTCGAGGAGATTGGATTGAGAGCCAAATAAAAACGATTTATTTGGCTACCTAGCGTAGTAGTAAATACTACCAAACTGACTTTGAAACCGTCGGCTTAACCTGACGATGACTTGCAAACCAATCGGTTAATTTGGTTTTGAAGCATGTAGGACAGATATGAAATTGAGTTTGGCAGGATTGTCCGCCATTCGGGAAAGACTCTTCTTCTTCCAATTGTACTGTTGTGATCGTTTTCTCAGGTTCTGCACTTGACCAATTTTCATCCCAATGCGATTCAGCACCACAGACATCGCAGGTTAACTTATCAAACACTTCCTCGGTATGTTCCAAAATTAACACCGTCTTCATATGCTTCATCACGATTCTCCTTGAGATTGAGACTGACTACCGCTTTAAAAAAACCAAATTTCTCGATTATTTTCCTGCGGGAAATTGTAACGCGGCAATTTGAAAACTAGCAAAGAAATCGTTAGTGCTGTTGTTAGATCGATGAATCCATCTTTAGGACTGACCATTCAATCAGTCGCAAAGATGGCAATAAAAGCAATTTGACGTAATTGTAAATCTTGTCTGCGCATTATTACTTGCGTCCCGTTTTCGCGACGACCTTTTTGGGTTTTGCAGGGTTATAAGCAAGACCTGATTTGCCATTTGGGGGGGCAAGCTTGGCTGCCAATCGAGTAGCGGAGCTTTTTCCGAAGGTGTTGAGTTTAGGAGCGGTGCCTCGTTTCATCGCTACCATACCAGTGCTGACCAAGTTCGCCACAACAGGTGCTCTTGATGGAATTAAGTGTCGCTCGCTACTGCCGATCAAATCACCACGTCCCATACGTAATAATCCTTCTTTGACGATCTCATAATTTTCAGGCGCATGATATCGCAGCAATGCTTTATGAAATTTGCGAATTTTTCCTGATCGAGCAGTTTCGACTACTTCGGAATCCGCAGTGATTTTCTTCAGCGGATTCTTACGGGTGTGGTACATCGTGGTTGCCAAGGCCATAGGCGTTGGCATAAAGGTTTGAACCTGATCAAGCTTAAAATCATTCTTCTTCAACCACAAAGCGAGATTGACCATATCGTCATCGGTAGTCCCTGGATGCGCCGCGATGAAGTAGGGGATTAGATACTGTTCTTTACCAGCTTCCTTGGAGTATTTGTGAAACATCGCCTTAAACTCGTCATAGGCACCGATACCTGGTTTCATCATTTTCGATAAGGTATTGGTTTCCGTATGCTCGGGTGCAATCTTCAATAATCCACCGACGTGATGCGTGACCAATTCTTTGACATATTCAGGCGAACGTACAGCGAGGTCATAACGCAAACCAGAACTGATCAAGATTTTCTTCACACCCGGAATGGCACGTGCTTTCCGATATAAAGAGATCAGCTTACTGTGATCGGTATTGAGGTTGCTACAAATGCCGGGATAAACGCATGACAGTCGGCGACAAGATTCTTCAATTTTTTTATCTTTACAAGCCAGTCTATACATATTTGCCGTTGGTCCGCCCAAATCGGATATGGTTCCAGTAAAGCCTTTGGTCTTGTCGCGAATCTCTTCAATTTCACGCAAGATCGACGGTTCAGAACGACTTTGAATAATCCGACCTTCGTGTTCCGTAATCGAGCAAAAAGTACATCCGCCAAAACAGCCGCGCATAATATTGACTGAAAAGCGGATCATTTCCCAAGCCGGGATGCGTGCTTTACCATAGCTAGGATGCGGCGCACGCGCGTAAGCACGGTCATAGACACCATCCATTTCGTCCATCGCCAAAGGCAGTGGCGGCGGATTAATCCAAACATCGCGATCGCCATGTGCTTGCGAAAGTGCCTTGGCGTTCCCAGGATTGGCCTCTAAATGGAAAACGCGCGACGCATGCGCATACATCACAGGATCATCCTTAACAGCCTCGAATGACGGCAGTCGTATCACGGTGTTGTTGTGTTTATTCTTGAGCATCGCCTGACGTTCTTCGCGACTCATGATACGAATCGCTTGCTGTTTGATCACATCGGCTTGCTCTGCAACGACTGAAGCTACTGCCGAAGCTGGCGCTTGACCAGTCGCGCATTTCGCTTCTTTCTCCGGCATCATTTCGTACGGATTGGTATGCACTTCTATTTTGCCAGGTGTATCAATCTTGATTGATTGAATTTCTGACCAATCCTCATCTGGCAACCAATTTGATGGCGTCATGAACGCCGTGCCACGTAAATCACGAATTGACTTAATCGATTCACCAGCTGCTAGTCGATGCGTTAAATCGACAATCGCACGCTCGGCATTACCAAACAATAGTATGTCGGCTTTAGAATCAGGCAAGACCGAACGCTTTACTTTGTCTGACCAATAATCATAGTGCGCAATGCGACGTAGACTCGCTTCAATACTACCGATCACCACATTCACTTCAGGAAAAGCTTCGCGTGCGCGTTGCGCATAGACGACCACAGCACGGTCGGGGCGCTTGTTGGGATCACCATCTGGTGTATAAGCATCTTCAGATCGAATTTTGCGATCTGCAGTATAGCGATTCACCATAGAATCCATATTTCCCGCAGTGATGCCAAAATACAAATTAGGTCTACCTAATGCACGAAAATCTTCCGCGGAATGCCAATCGGGTTGACTAATAATGCCTACCCGAAAGCCTTGTTGTTCGAGTAGACGACCAACTAAGGCCATACCAAAACTTGGATGATCGATATAGGCGTCACCTGTGATTAAAATGACGTCGCAACTATCCCAACCAAGCGCGTCCATTTCGGCGCGAGACATAGGGAGAAAAGGTGCTGCGTGCTTACCGCCAACATCGGAACGGTAACGTGGCGAGGCAAATAGATTTTTAGGGGCTGGATTCATGGGCGTGATTTTACCTGAATCCATCCTATTGCGCCTGCGTCACATAATTTTACTTAAACTCTAAGCCTTTGTTTTTGTTGACAATTGTCGATCGACTTCTCAATTATCAAAGTTTGAATTTCATTTAAAGCAAGCATTCACAATAAACAGCAGGTAAAATCGATTTACCAAAATGCTGGATACGAATAGGAAACGCATAATTTTGCAAATAATTCCTATCAGAGTTAATACAGTTTTTCATTTGAGATAAGCGGCTTAAGCGATGAAACAACACAGACAAAAAATACAAAATGTGGGAACGATAATCCTATTTTCTGCCACCATAGCACTAACGGGATGCAGCACTACATCTGAAAAAAAATCAAAGCCCACAAGTAAAGCGGAGGCAGATCAAGCACTAGATGCCAGGTTTGGCTCAGCCATTACGTCTCCTTTAAGTGATTTGAATTTAATGAAGGCTGATATTCCGGAAGTCCTCATCAAAGCACGTAAGGCGCCGTATGTTGTTGTGCCAGGTGCTGAATGCGCTTGGTACGAACGCGAAATTCAAGAATTAAATGCCGTGCTCGGTCCAGATCTCGATGCTGTAAAAGTGGATGCCGATGGCAATATCGTAGAACGTGAACTGGGCAACGCCTCAGTCAATGCGTTAAGAAGTTTTACCGAAGGGTTTGTGCCTTTTCGGTCGTGGGTCAGGCGATTGACTGGCGCTGATAGCCATGCACGTGAAGTGGCGGCAGCAGGAATGGCTGGTATTGTCAGACGCTCGTATTTGAAAGGTGTTTTTAGCGCAAAATCTTGTTCGAAGTCCGAACAATCTGCTGTAGAGAAAAATTCTGAAACTAAATAGACATTGTTTGGTCAAATTTCAAAAATGAAAATGCAATATGATGTTGCGAATGTTTTGTTAACCTAGTCGTTTTTTATAATAATCAGCTTATGCAAAGAGACACTCAGATGTTTAAAAAGTTTTTTGTCGGTTTCAGTTTTATTGTAACTACGTCACTCTTTTCAATCAGTTTTGCAAACGCAGCAAACAACAAAGCAGCTGCCACAGCGTCCGGCAGTCATTTGGAAAAATCCGTCGTTAAAGTCTTCTCCACCTTGCGTGGTCCAGATCCATTTAAACCTTGGGGGAAAGCTTCACCACAGGAAGTGACCGGATCCGGTGTGGTCATAGAGGGACGCCGCATTTTGACGAATGCCCATGTGGTCGAATATGCGAGTCAAGTGCAGGTTCAAACTGGGCAAGAAGGGGATAAAGTCTCTGCGACGGTGGAAGCGATTTCTCGTGGCATGGATTTAGCTATCTTAAAACTCGATGATGAAAAGTTTTTTGATACCCATGCCGCAGTCATGCGCAGCAATAAATTACCCGAAGTCACCGATGCTGTATTCGCCTATGGCTACCCAACTGGGGGTAACTCGCTATCAATTACGAAAGGCATCGTCTCTCGAATCGAGTTTGTTGACTACGATGGCAGTACCGGCGGCTTACGGATACAAATTGATGCCGCAATTAATCCCGGTAATAGTGGTGGACCGGTGATCGCTGGCGACAAGATGATTGGCCTGGCTTTTTCAGGACTCATGAATGCACAAAATATTGGCTACATCATCCCCAATGAAGAAATTGAAATTTTCTTGAAAGATGTGGCTGATAAAAAGTATGACGGCAAACCGTCTCTGTTAGACGTCACACAAACTTTAGAAAATCCTACTGTACGTGACTATCTCAAACTAGATAAAAGCGTAGAAGGTTGCATCATTCACAGACCTTATGATCAATCCAGTACGGCTGTTTTGAAGGAGTGGGATGTAATCACGCAAATTGGTGATACCGCAATCGACAATCAATGCATGGTAAAACTAAAACCTAGCGTTCGCGTCATGTTTAAATACAAGGTGCAACAAATTGCTAGTAACGGCAAGGTCGCATTAAACATTGTCAGAGCAGGAAAACCGATGACGGTACAAGCCCCAGTTTATGTGGGAAGACCACACCTAATTGGTGATTTGCAAGGCGGCTATCCATCCTATTTTATTTTTGGCCCCATCGTTTTTTCGCGCGCCACTGTTGAATACTTAAGCTTCCTTTCCAATAACGCGCCAGCACTAAATGGCTACGCTTACAATGCCAGCCCATTGGTCACTATGCGCGGTGAAATGCCGACCAAGGAACGAGAAGAATTGGTCGTGGTCAGCTCTCCATTTTTTCCGCATAAACTGGTGACTGGATATAGCAATCGTTTTGGCTCGGTGATTTACTCAATCAATGGCATTCAGGTGAAAAGTCTCAAACACTTAGTCACCTTATTGCGCGACATGCAAGATGATTTGATTGTCATTCACTATGATCAGCGTTACGGGGAGACTATGGTATTGCCACGTAAGACAATGCTCGCCGAAACTGAAGGCATATTATCGGATAATGGCATTCGTTCTCAAGGATCTGCAGATATGATGAAGATCTGGAACGAGAAGTAAGCCATCAAAAAAAAGCACAGCGTTTTTTCTCTGTGCTTTTTTATTATTTGAATTTTTAATCGAATCGAACATCAATCAAAAAATATCTAGGAATCTTGAATTTTTGCCCAAGCTCTTCTGGTTTGATGCCCGAACCGTTGATGTCAACGTATTGCATAGCGCCTTTTTTCGTTTTGTAAGGCATCATAAAAGCTAAAATACTTTGGTTTCGATTGGTAGAAAAATCGACTTCCGTTTTACCAGATTGAAAACCTTTTAAGACCAAGTCTTTATGATCGACATTTAAGTTAAATTCTTTCACGACACCAAAACCTAAAAAGCGAAAATCAAATTTTGCTTTACCCGCACTAGTGCGCTGTGCCAACACATTGAAGTTAAATTCTTGTTCTTTTAATTTAAAAAACTCATCTTCTCTTGAATCGAAAATCTCATGGGTTTTGATCAGCTTTCCATTGACAAAGTCACTGATCGATATTTTAAAATCCTTGCCCCATAAATGGGTTCCAGTGAACTTTACCTTGCTATAGTTGATACCTTGGAAGCGCAAGACATTCATCAAGTCTTCATTATCAACAACTTCGGTTGTACTCAATTTGATGTTCGACTGAGCGCTGGCAATCGAGCTTGATAATATGAGGCTTGCGAATAAGAGGGCAATTTTACGCATATGAATTCCAGAGAAGTAAATTGGCAAATGTAACATCGAGTTGATGAATCGAACTAAGCAAGGTGAGCATCTTATCATCGCTCCCAAATCATCGAAATGGCTTTTTATCTTACCGCACAAGGAAACATTTACTTTAATTTTTACTTCAATTAATATTTGTTTTAACGATATTTTTCAATTGCTTACGTAAGAAAAATAGAGTGGGCGAGGCGTGTCTACCAAACTAGGCTTTCAGTTTTGCGAGATGATGCCAACGGTACAGATGTGATTTTGAGCTAAACCTAATTTCTTTTTGATGGAGTTTTTCATGAGTCCAGTTAAGACTTCAGCGATCTTTGGCGTTGGACAGTTAAGTATTTTCGTCAAAATCATGACTCTTATTTTTGCACTGAACTTAGTAATAGAACGAGGCTTGCAATTAATTCCCATCTACACTTTGGGTGGGAATTTTAATTGGCAAAACACATTGATGACGTCACTAAAGTTACCATTTTTCTGGACTGGTCTTTTGGTACCGATCACTTATTTATTCGCACTTTGGGGTGCTGCAAATTTTTTGAGAGGATTTGAACGGAGTAAGTCGTTCAATGGCGATTTGCTCAAAAGTCTACAGACGATAGGTGCTAATTTGATGTACGCCGCTATGGCAGCTATCTTGTTGGTACCGACTATTGAAGCTTGGATCAATCAAGGTTCTCGTGATCTAAAAACAGCTTGGGATGTTGAGGCGGTGACCATAGGTATGATAGGTTTGATCCTAAAATATGTTGCACAACGTGCGCAATCTTTACAAGGCGAAGTTGATAGTTTTGTGTAGTTTCAAGGCGCCAAGCAGATCATGCCTATACGCGTCAACTTAGATGTCATGCTGGCTCGCAGAAAGATGCGTGCTAAACAATTGGCAGCGCAAATCGGTCTTTCTGAGACGCAGCTGTCGATGTTGCGTACCGAAAAAGTGCGCGGCATACGTTTTGATACGCTGGCAAAAATTTGCCTAGTCTTAGATTGCAAACCAGCCGATATTCTTGATTATGATATCGACCCTGCTGATTTGCATATTGCGGACGAGGATTAAGCTTGTTCTACATGTTCAACCAATAACTGTACTTTGGTGACGCCATTGTATTCATTTGCATCAAGCCGAAAGGCGACGTTGATTCGTTCGCCAAAACTATCCGTGTGCCCAAACCAAATCGCATCGTAACGCATGCCATTTTTTTCTAATACCATTTTCAAATGGCGCTCTTTTAAAACGCGCTGCGAAACCAACTTAAATTCATCACAAAATATCGGTGGTGCAAAACCTTGTCCCCATACTTGGCTATCGATCAGTTCGATAAAATCGGTGGTGTAATAGGCATCTTCCAAAACACCATCGGTTTCGATGATGCGCTCTAGTTGTTCTTGACGTAGCCATGATTTGCCTACCGCTTCAAAGGCAGTTTGAAACGCAGCGAAATCGTCAGCACGTATCGTCAATCCAGCCGCCATCGCGTGGCCACCAAATTTTTGTATCAGACTAGGTGCATGTTTTGAGACTAGATCTAAAGCATCTCGTAAATGAAAACCCGGAATTGAGCGACCAGAACCTTTGATTAAACCTTCATCACCTGGTGCGAAGGTAATCGTCGGGCGAAAAAATTTGTCTTTTAAACGGGAAGCGACGATACCGATTACGCCTTGGTGCCAAGATTCGTCAAAGACCGTGATCGTGTGCGTGTCTTGTGCTTGAAAATCATCAAGATGGAGTAGGGCGACATCTTGCATTTCGCGTTCGATATCTTTGCGATCCGCGTTAATACTATTGAGCTCTTGCGCGATTTGCCAAGCGCGTCCTTCATCATCGGTGGTTAAACATTCGATGCCAAGTGACATGTCCGCTAATCGACCGGCCGCATTTAGTCGCGGACCGACAGCAAAACCTAAATCAAACGGGCTTGCCAAGCGAGGTTCGCGACCAGCAACACGGAATAAGGCGGCGATACCGGCATGCATACGACCAGCACGCATACGTTTTAAACCTTGTGCTACCAAAATACGATTATTCGGATCAAGCTTCACCACATCGGCAACCGTACCGAGCGCAACCAGATCGAGCAAAGTATCTAATTTAGGCTGATTCTGTTGATCGAACGCACCGCGCTGCCGTAGTTCAGCGCGCAATGCCAGCAATACATAAAACATCACGCCAACGCCAGCTAGATTTTTGCTAGGAAAATCGCAAAATGGCTGATTCGGATTCACTATCACTCTCGCTTGCGGCAAGGTATCCGCAGGCAAATGGTGATCCGTTACCAGCACTTCGATGCCACGCGCATTGGCCGCGGCGACGCCGTCAATACTAGCGATACCATTATCAACGGTGACGATAATATCGGGCGATTTTTCGCGTGCAGTGAGTTCGACGATTTCTGGTGTTAAGCCGTAGCCGTATTCAAATCGATTCGGCACGATGTAATCAACTTCTGCACCCAACATACGTAAACCACGCAAGCCTACCGCACATGCGGTTGCGCCATCACAGTCATAATCTGCGACGATCACGAGCCTCTTCTTGGCGGCAATCGCATCGGCTAGAAATTTTGCCGCTTTTTCGCTATTTAATAGACGATTAGGCGGAATCAATGCTGGTAAGTCGGTGAGTAATTCTTCTGCACTGAGAATGCCGCGAGCAGCAAAAAGACGCGCCAGGACAGGATGTAAGCCACTTTGCTTGAGGAGTTCTGCTTGTCGAAATGCGTAGGGACGAGTGCTGATGCGTGTCATATCAAGTTAAATTAAATTAGTAAATTACTGCTGCATCTCTGATGTGTTAACGATTATCTAGTCTGCTCTGATGGCTGCGCCAATTTCAATAAAATCTCCAAGCTAGGTTTGCGCCAAAACTTCCATGTTTGCGGGGCGCGGCAAGAAAATTGAGCCAAGCATTGGCCATCGCTTAACACCAATTGCAGAGTTTTAATTTGCTTGCTTTGTATAGCTTCTAATGCCGGCGCGAACCAATCACGTTCTAATTGATTCATCTGTGCTAACCAGGTTCCCCAATCACTATTGAGCGCAGGTTCCAAACAATTGTCAATTACTACGCTCTGCTTCGTATTCTTCTGCGTATTTTGTTGCTTAGATAAGTCAGCAAAACATTTGACACCCAATTCACATTGCAGAGTCTGTGGTTCCGCACTACCACTGTGTAACCAAACTGAGTTAATGGTATTGCGTCCCTGCTCATCACGTTGCTGATTCACAGGGTGTATGTGCCAGAGCATTTGGATTTCATTCTGCAATTTGCGCCAAGCAACTTCGTGTTCACCTTTCGCGATCCAGATTTCCATATTGTGACCAGCTGCGGCGTCTAAGCTAGCTGTTTGCAACGAGAACCATTCGTCTGCACGTAAAAACCAAGTCTTCGCATCGCCAAACACTAGCGTTTTTCCCAATTCTTCGCAAATCTCTTTGGCTGCTTCAAACAATGCACGTGACTCTTCGTCAGAAATATCAAGGCGGCGCGGATCGGTCATCACCATATGATCGCGGGCAATGTGAATATGGATTGGACTTAAGGTGAACCAAAATCCTTCCGCCTTTGGCTGGCCAAATTCTTGCATATGGCTATGGGTAAGTGGTGGGCTAGTCAGAATGGAGTTCGCTTTACTAAAATGCCGGCTGAGCCAAAACTCATGCGGCAACAACCTTGCGAATTCATCAAAGACGTGCACTTGATCTTGCTTTGCATATCCTAAAAGCATAGCAAGTGACGGCGTTTTCATTTGCTTGACTAATTCTTTAGCCAAGGAGGCGGGTGGTATGCCGAAAGGCAAAATAATTTCTAAATAGCTCATAGCGTCATTGTATGGCAAACTACGGGCTCTTGAAGATTTGTCCGCTTTTTTGTCTGCATATTTGTTTATTTGGAATCGCTCCTTTCGTGAAAAATCTCCCTTTTGAATGGCTGGTCGGCTTGCGTTATACCCGCGCTGGACGCCGTAGTAGCCGCAATAGTTTTATTTCTTTTATTTCGCTCATTTCGATGGCTGGCATCGCACTCGGTGTCGCAGCACTGATTATTGTATTGTCAGTGATGAATGGATTTCAGAAAGAAGTGCGGGATAGGATGCTGTCGGTTTTGCCGCATATCGAAGTGTTTGATGCTAGTGGTGTTATTCCAGATTGGCAAGCAACCGCTAAGCAAGCACAATTGCATCCCTCGGTTTTGGGTGCAGCGCCTTATGTTGATGCGCAAAGTATGATCGTCAATGATGGTGTCATGCGTGGCGCAGTCATTCGCGGTATTTTGCCAGACGAAGAACCGAAAGTATCGATTGTCGCAAGCAAGGTCAAAGCAGGCAAATTAACAGATTTAAAAGAAGGTGCCTTCAATATTATTCTTGGGGTTGAACTAGCCCGCGCTATGCACGTTGGGATCGGTGATAAAGTTACCTTGGCAGCGCCCGAAGGCCAATTGACACCAGCAGGTACCATTCCGCGTCTCAAAGGATTTACTGTGGTCGCGGTATTCGAAGCGGGTCACTACGAGTTTGATTCCGGTATGGCGTTTATTCATCTTGCTGATGCGCAGAAATTTTTCCGTCAAGACGCACCGACTGGTGTGCGTCTGCGTATCAAAGATATGTTGCAAGCACCACAGGTCGCCTTTGAGTTGAGCCGCTCTTTAGGTGGCAGTTTAATCACGCGTGATTGGTCACAGCAAAACAGTAATTATTTTGCAGCGGTGAAAACAGAAAAAACCATGATGTTCATTATTTTGACCTTAATTATCGCCGTCGCTGCGTTTAATTTAGTTTCGACTTTAGTCATGACAGTGACCGAGAAACAGGCTGACATTGCGATCTTGCGCACCTTAGGCGCGTCACCGATGTCGATCATGAAAATTTTTATGGTGCAGGGTGGTCTCGTTGGATTATTTGGCACCGCACTCGGTGTCTTGTCAGGCATCATCGTAGCACTCAATATCGACGTCATCGTGCCCTTTATTGAGAAGATTTTAGGCATACAGTTTTTGGCAAAAGAGGTGTATGTGATTAGCACCCTGCCTTCTGATTTACATTGGTCTGATGTATGGACTATTGGCGGTATCGCAGTCGTATTGGCGTTCTTGGCGACCATTTATCCTAGCTGGCGCGCTGCCCGCGTTAAACCTGCGGAGGCATTGCGTTATGAGTAAGCAACAAGCTGTTTTATCTTGTAAAAATTTGGCAAAAACCTTTGGGCATGGCGAACAAGCGGTCAAGGTCTTGCACGGTGTTGATTTCGCTATTCATGCTGGCGAGCGTATCGCCATCGTCGGTGCCTCTGGTTCTGGGAAATCGACCTTACTGCATTTACTTGGTGGTTTGGATACGCCAAGCAGAGGTATCGTAAATTTGCTAGGCAATGATTTCGCCAGTATGGGTGAATCTGCTCGTGGCGATTTACGTAATCAGTCGCTTGGTTTTGTGTATCAGTTCCATCATTTACTGCCCGAGTTCTCAGCCTTAGATAATGTCGCCATGCCCTTATTGATTCGCCGCATGAAGCGGGCAGATGCGCAAGAAGTTGCCAAAACCATGTTAACTAAAGTCGGTTTAGCACATCGAATCACTCACGTTCCCGGTGAACTCTCAGGAGGAGAACGTCAACGCGTTGCACTAGCACGTGCTTTGGTCACGAATCCAGCCTGCGTACTAGCTGACGAACCTACCGGGAACCTGGATCGAGGCATTGCGGATCAGGTTTTCGCGTTAATGTTGGAATTATCCAAAACCTTGGGAACGGCATTTGTGATCGTGACGCACGACGCTGAATTAGCGAAGCGTTGTGATCGTGTATTACGCTTGACTCAAGAAGGGCTAATCGAAGACTAATTTTTTCGGCAACTGACTTTAGTTTTTGGACTTTCACGTCTTGGATCTATAACGATTGAAATAGAAAATACATATCGATTCATCTCTAGCATTGATGTTCACCGAAACAAAACAACACCTGAGCGACAAAATATAAATACTGATTGCATGCACAGTAGTTTTGATTTACATTATCAACTACTGAACGCGCATACAGTGGTTTTAACGTAAATTATCAGTGTTTAGCTCGGTATTTTAGTAGTTTCGGCAATTCGACATCAGATTATGGAGATTTCATCAAATGACTAACTTAGAACAAACTCTTGATACGCGTTTCACTGTGCAATTTTCGCCGAGCACGTTTTTAATGCGTATTGGTCGTCGTGAAATTTTTGTATGTAATGACTTTAGAAATCGTCACTATCAAGTGAATCCGGTGATCGAATGCTCTACAGGAGTGCAGGCCGGGCATTTAGAAATTTTACTGTTCCGTAAATGGTTAGTGATTTTGTCAAAAGCAAGATAACGACAAGATAATTCAAATACAAAAGGGCTTTCCGGAAAGCCCTTTTTAGTTAACTCGCAGACCTAGAAGTCTATGCGTCTGCACTAAAACAATATCAAAATCCTAGATCAGACAACAGATCGTCGACACTTTCTTGATTGAGTTGAACACCACCTACAGCACCGGGGCCAGCTAGCAAATCATCTTTCTTCTTCGAAGATATTGCCCCATCAGGTGCGCCGCTGATCAACAAGCCCAAAAGATCTTTTTCAGTGCGCTCTAATAAGCTCACAACTTTTTTAATTAACTGCCCGGTAAGATCTTGAAAGTCTTGTGCCATCATGATGTCTGACAAAGCCTTCTCGGTCATCTCACTGGTATTTTTTGTTTCACCAATAAAAGCCCGGGTATTTTCTGCGAGAGCTAGTAATTCTTCCTTCGACAGATCTTGTAACGAAGTTTGATCCCATTGCGACAGCAGTTTGTCTGCATTTTTTTTAGTCGCTTGTTGTAATGGCAATGTATTTTCCACTGTCGATAAAACAGTATTCGCTGCCTTTTCAGTCAAAACAGCGACATGATTTAATCGCTCACGTGCCGATGGAAATTCATTTGATGCTTCCGCCAAAATTTCATCAGCACCAACCCAGGTTAATGCATCATGCAGTGCGCGAACCACATGGCCCAGCCCTTTGTACATCAATTCTGGATTATCTTCACCCGTGCTACTGATTGCCGGAGGCATTTGACTCATAACATACCCTTTCTAGCATATATTGATTTATGGATACTAAATGAGAAAAATGAATTCTTCAATACAAAAAGATTGCTTTAAGAAAAAATACATCAAAAATCATTATTCAAAGTGTGGATCGTGGAATAAGCCAATTCAGACAAGTGTTCAGTGCCTCCATGTGTTAGAGTGCTAAAAACATTAAAGGATAACTGTGGCCACACCAAATTACGGGTATGAGAAACGCCAAAAAGAACTCGCAAAAAAACGAAAAAAAGAAGAAAAGCTAAAAAATCGTGCTGAAAGATCCGAGCCAGAAGAGGGGACTTCAGTAGAAAATAGTGATCCTCAAGCCGCTGATCGCAATATTCCTCCTTCAGAATAATTAAGCCCATTATGTCAACAGCTTACAGTTCGACCAGATTTTTAGGCGAACTTAGCCTGTAGGACTTCACTCAAAGCACAAAAAAAGGAAGCTCAGTTTAACTGGCTTCCTTTTTTTGTACTTTTTATTTAGCCGGTGCCAAATAGGTCTCAGGCAATCGCAATTGGTCACGCTCAGCCTCAAATAGTAAGGAGACTATCCACCAGCGGGTACCGTCATTCATCAGCTGAATACTATTAATCCCACGCCTGACAATCCCATCTTTATCCATAATGGTTTCATACGTCGTAAAAACCTGCGCAAGTTCTCCCCATTGTTCAGTTTTGCGAGTGATTTCTTTTTCGCGAAATCCAGTCTCAATTAGCACAGGGCCAGAATTTGCGATGTAATCACTGATACTCATAATTCTCAACGCTAGATCCGAAGAGTCTCGCTTAGGCACAATTGCCATAATCCGCGCCTCAGGAATAAATAATGAGCGCATGCGATTCCAGTTTCTTGGTTGGCCAATGCCACCAGAGATCACATCGTAAAGAGCCGCCACAATGCCATCGAGACTTTGCACATCAATCGCTTGCGCTGCGGGCGACGTCACCAAAACTGGCGATGCCTTTTGAATGTTTGATTGTGCGTTATTTGCGAACGCTGGAACGCCGATGAGCGCAGTCGATAGCGCTAACGTCAATAATAGGCGTGAGAGTTTCATATTTTCCTTCTTTCACTTGATGGTGTTCATGTCTGATATCAAACAGCATCGAAAGTTCATATTCAAATGAGCCGAAATTAGTCGAAGGCCCATAACGAAGCAATAATAAATTTTCGCATAATTTATATTATGTCAAATGGCGAAAAAATTCCTCCGCAATCTGTTAGCTAAATTTCGCAACCTTTCAACGATATTTAGAGGCACAAAACGGACAATCTCTACCCAATTTACAGCGCTCGCGGCAACAGCATAAAAACAATAAAATCTCTTCTTTTGAAACGCCTGCTAACCGCAGGCGTTTTTTTTCAACCTCAACAATTCGATAATGCCGTCGTCGGATTTTCTCGTTTGGTTTCCATTTTCGCAGATTTCTAAGATGCCAATATTGGTTCCTAATCACTGCAAAACACTGTTGTTTTTCCGTAACGCTTAATTTTTCAAAATTGAATAATTCTAGTTGATGCAATTTGTTCGACCACCTAAAAATTCCATGTTACAACAATTTCTTAAAATGCAAAACTTTCTGTCTTTAGTTGTGGGGTACGGTTGATCGACCTCAAAAGGAAAAAAACAATTCGGACTATGACCGCTTTCAACTCTTGCGGCTCGCCCTGAGAGGCGACGACCGACACGGAAAAAAAAAGCCCCGCAATCACTAGGAAAACGAGGCAAGAGATTGACCCTTCGGGACAGCTTAACGTAAATTTGAAGGACTGCTGCGCTTTTGCGCAGCTCCTCGCGAACGCAGGGCTAGCTGTTTATATTGAAAACTTTGTCCTTAGGGAAAAACTTCTCAATTACCTCAGAAAGAGCCTTATCTGATTCGGTCGCGCTAACTTGTTGAATGACGTAGTCACCCCACAGACCATCCAATCCCAACTCTCCTTGAGCACCAGCCGCTCCACCATAGCCAGAACCTCGTGACCAGTAGGACCAAACTCCACAACGGGTTTTACCACCACCGCCGTCACCACCATCACCACCGGCGCCTGGTGCGCCACCTTGGCCACCCTCTGGACGCAAAAGCAATTTGAGAGGGCCAGCAGATGTGTAGGAAATTGAAATATCACCACCACGCCCACCAGTGCCTCCGGGGTTTCCTTTTCCCCCTTGCCCTCCGTTTGTAGCATCAGCACCGCTACATTCCGCATCTCGACCACGACGGCCTTTGGCTCCCTTAGTCCCATTTCCACCTTTTCCACCACGCGTATCTATCGTATTTCCATTGAACGTGACATTGCCAATGAATAGATGCAACGCGGTGCCGTTTCCGCCAGCCTCGCCATCGCTACCATCGGAACCTTTGGCAGAAATGAAGGTATTCTTTCCAAAGATGGTAGCTTTAGATTTTATTGTTAAGAGCTCAGCACCCGGTGCTACCTCAATTTTCGCATTGTCCTCAACGATTAGGTTGTCCACTAGTATTAGTACTGTCCCGTCAGGGATACGATAAGTTTCACCGGATAATACCCGCAATTCGGCTTGTTGAATGGTTGCCTCAGTCATGATTAAAGCTCCTTATTAAGGTTAATTGGAAAAACAGCTAAGGATTGAATTACGTGGTTCCGTAGCGCTAGCGAAAGGAATCTAACTTGCAGTGCTTGTAAGTGTTCGTTGAAATGATTTGCTCTATTTATAAGCTACTATTAAGGGCTGAAATTGCCTTTCTGGCTTCAGTGAGCTTTCTTTCTCTCTCTATTGCTTCAAGCTTCCCATCAAGAATAATTTCAATGCCTATTTTTACAATTGGGAATGCCGTGAGGCATTCATTTTCACTTAGTTCATGAATACCTTTGCTTAAAATTGAATACATGGACTTCCCCTAGTTTAGTAGACATTTCATAATGTCGAAACTAAGAAGGGGAAACTCCAAATGGGAAACAATCGTTACACAGCAGAATTTAAAGCAGAAGCCGTTAAGCAGGTCCTTGAGCGCGGGCATGGCGTTGTCGATGTTTCCAAGCGACTCGGCATTTCCGATAAAAGTCTGTATCTCTGGTTGAAGCAGCACGAGAAACAATCGAATCCGGCTAAGCAAGATAATACTGATGCACTCAAGTTAGAAGTGACTCGTCTAAAGGCTGAATTAAAACGCACAACAGAGGAGCGCGACATCTTAAAAAACCGCCCCACGCGGTCCGCCGCGCCCCTTTTGAATAGAAACTCCGGTGAACTATACTGCAAAGATCGTAGGATCCTGGCCGTAAGCTTCTTGGAGGTTTCGACCCCGTCAAAAAACCTGGCCTGGGGATAATTGCGGACTCAGTTGTGGTGGCGATTCATATCGACCCCGTTTAGGAAGTTGATTTTATCCGCGTTCCCTATCCTGCGTTTTTTAAACCAGGAGGTGTCATATGTCCAAAATGCAATCGGGAAGCAAACCGACAGGGTTGCCAATCATCAATCCATTCGCCGCTGGGATTGATATCGGCTCTCGTTTCCATGTTGTAGCTGTTAGCCCAAATTTGTGCAAAGAGCCAGTTCAAACATTTCAAGCGTTTACTAGCGATCGCCTAGCTGCGCCCGTTAAGATCACGCGCAACAGATTGCTAGGGTCAGTCGCTGTGAGTACACTGTTGAGCCCTAGTTCTGGCCGGACACCGGTGGGAACGCCGTTACTATTCGAGTGGCATGAGGCACAGGCTGCTAGATACAAGTTGGCGCCACAGTCCGTGTATAGGTCGCTCACTTGTGCTGATTTGCCCAAGATTTTTGCCAAATTCGTGGCTGTGATGGTATCTGCCGATGCAGTCGATGTGGTGGCGACCGGACTGCCATTAATATTAATAAAGTAGGTAGCGAGCGCATGGATATCAGCATCCGGTGACAGCACTAAACCCTGATGCACCACCTCCGACATAGGACCACTGGCGACCCCATGAAACTGCGACACACCGCTACGCAAATAGGAGAATAGCTCTGCTTGCGTCCATGGCAAGGGCGAGGTATTGGCGGCGGTCAGTGCAGGCGCGAACCAGCCGTCGATCTGGGCACCTAAATAGGCCGAATTTTTCTTTTCTGCTCCGAGAAAATTGCGCGGCGTATGGCACGCCGCGCAATGCGCTATGCCTTCGGCCAGGTAACGTCCGCGATTCCAGTCAACGCTTTGTGAGACGTTGGTCTGATAAGGTTTCTTATCGAAATACAGTAACTTCCATCCCGCTTGCAGCGAGCGTATGTTAAGGGGAAAAGGAATGGTATTAACAGGGGTGAGCGCATGCACTGCAGGGCGCGTCATCAGAAAGGCATACAGCGCGCTTAAATCTTCATCATTGATGATCGTGAAATGGGTGTAGGGAAAGGCCGGGAATAGATGCGCACCATCCTGCCGCACGCCTTCGCGCATCGCTCGCTTAAACGCGTCTTGCGACCAGCGGCCAATGCCGGTATCTGGGTCGGGCGTAATGTTGCTGGAACAAATGATGCCAAACGGCGTTGCCATCGGCAAGCCGCCAGCCAAAGGCGCACCGCCTTTGGTGGTATGACAGGCGGCGCAGTTTCCCATACCAGCTAGCACTTGGCCTTTTTGTACCAATTGAATCGAAAAAGTACTCGCTGGCGGTGGTGTAACCGCCGCCAAGGCGAAGCGCCAATAAAAGCTGACCACGCCCAGCGTAACCACAAGGAGCAGACCGACCAAACTGAGCAGAAGACGAAAGAGCAAGGCGCACCCCAGACTAGATTAGGTTAAACAAACTCTGATCGCTGCCTGTGAATTTGTTGATCAGCCTAGTCTAGAACGAAGTGCGTCCCTTTTATGTTCGCTAGAGCGCATAAGAGAAAATGATTACACTGAACTTGAAAAAAAACTGGCATTAACTCAGTACCCACTAAGCCAAAACATCCACACTATCGAGCGGTGGTGACTGCCCATGTGCGACCTTAAACTCTGCTCTTTGTGCTGATGTTTTGACTTCGTTCAGCGCCGCCGCAATGCGTGCATCGTCACTGTTGCCGTCGTGCGGGTCCAATTCAAGCACATCAATGCGAGGGATGACGGAAACATCTGGAACGATTTCAGTCGCTACACTCGCTAGCTCATCGCTTTCTTGAACGATGACTGTTTCGCCGAAACGGTATGCGGCGACTGCCGCTGCAATTGAGGGATTTATTGAAGAGTGAACTGGCGTCGCCTGCGGTTGCACTGTGGGATATTCAAACGCAGCTTGTGCGCTAGCAGGTATGGTTTGACTGGTGCTGGTGCTGCTCCTTAAACCATTGCTGGTAAAAGTCGAGGTAGTGCGCGAGCTCACATCGTCAACGGAAAAAGTAATAGGCTTCTCAACTATTGACGCCTTATTGTTCACCGCATCCTTATTGGTTAAATCCGGCTCGCCTTGCACAGTGGGTGCTTCTTTAGTACCCGAAGGTTCAGAATTGATTAGATTGGCAGGCTGCAGTATTGGCTGTATTTGTGGTTGGGCGGCGTTGGAAGTCCTCGATTTTTTGTCGACCCCGCTGGCATCCGCAACACGTTCCACATCATCGTTAGAAGACATAGCACGCACAATAGAAGCGGCGGCTGGTGGCTTGAGCTGACTGCTAGCAGACTCGGCGATAAGGGCTCTCGTCGCGCCCGCTGATTTCGTATTACTCTCGATGCTGTTGCGTCTAGGCGCATCCAGCTTATCGTCATTATTGAGATCGGTTTGTGTGGCGATAGTGCGACTCGCTTCCACGACTGGCATTGCTCGGTCAGCTTGCGCAGAGGCTGCGTTGGCGCCTTGGCGAATGGTTGCTGCTTGAGCATTTGAATCTAATTGAGCAGTTGAATCTACAACACTCGATCCAATGCGAGTTTGCCTCGTTTGGATTTTTGTGCTGGTACTTGGCTTTGTGTTGGTGTTGTTGTTGGACTCCACGTTCGTGTTGGATTGCACTTTAGTATTCAAGGCGGTGTTGACCTGCGTATTATCGAGATCGTCGCCCTGCCCGGTTTGCGTGACAGCATTTTCTACCGTCGAGATTTTTGCAGGACTCTGCACTGAATTAGCGGAATTAAGACCTACTTCAATCGAAGAATAAGGAAGCGTGGGCGATTCATCAGAATTACTTACAGCCGCAGGCTGTGTTGCTCTTGGAGCAAATGAATCGGGCACAACCACGACTGGCGCAAGCACGGCATCACTCACAGACGTGGGAATTTCGGTCAATAATTTCTCGACCGATGCCGCTGTGCTAGAGCTAGTGGTACCAAGCTTATTATCAAGCGTATCGGCAACGCTATTGCCGGCACTGCTATCAACGCCGCTGTCAGCGCTAGCGCTTGCGTTGTTGCTAGTCTTACCAAGGAGCTCAACAGCATCCGCCTGCGTGCTTGTCGCACTCGATGTAATCGGCGTCGCGTCGATCGCAGCGCCAAGTGATTCATCGGCCAGCAAGCGTTGCAATGCGTTGTTAATTTCCTGCGCGTCTGCTGTACTGAGCTTAGATAGGTTCGCATTGACCATGTTGAGATCAAATTGGCTCGCTGGCACCGCCACTGAAAGCGCTGGCGTAAAGTCACTCGTAAACATATCTAACTTAGGTTCGCTTGCGAGCAGTTTTGCCTCAATCACCACTAGCCCCTTTAATGCCTTATCGAGCAAGTTTGTCGTTTGCGCGGGATTCGCATTAAAAGCGGCTTCCAGTGCCTGCGAATCTATCTTGAACTGATTTGGATTCGTCTCCTCAGTCGCTTCGTTAAAATGAATCCCGACTTGCGCCAAACTATCTATGAACGACTGCGCATGCTCTGATCCTACTTGGACGTTTTGCGTGTGTAAGGCCAGTAAAAAGCTGGTATCAAAAGATGACTCGAATGAATTCGTCATGGCACCAACACTGGTTTGAAATCGATTGAAGGCCTCTACAAAAAATGATGCGGTCGCAACGAGCTTGCTAAAATCGCTGCTGGTAGCGGTGCCGCTAGCAATCGCTTTCGCTTGCTGTGCTTCATAGGTTTGAAATACTACGGTGGCAGCGAGCAACTGTGCCAGTGTGGAAAAATCAATGACGCTAGCGCTCGCATCGGCGACGTTTGAGGTACTTAGCAGGCTGCGCGTGGTGGTACCCGCATCGAGTGCCGTCAGCGCATCAAGCTTAATAGCAGGAACCAGCGTAGTTGCGACAGGTGTAAGGGCGGCAACGGCAGCAGCAGGACCAATAGCGGCGATAGTTATACTCATACAATCCACTCCAGTTTTCATATCAATAATCGAGCGCATGCCGTGCCCGAGCTCACTCAGCTTGAGCTGGTGGTAGCAAACGTGGAAGCGCTAATGGCGAATCGGTATGTCAATTGTAGATTGATACTATTCAGCTCTAGTGTCTGTTCGCGAGAGCACGTTGAATGCAGAAATGGAGAAGCTGAAGAGAGGAACGACGGATAGGAAATTCAATGGTTCTGTGGCGTTAAAAAATGCAAGTCAAAATTCTGGAAGAAAGAGACAAATTAATCTTCGGTCGCTTCCGCCTATCCAATCTGTCTCGCTGCTCAATAATGCGTTGCCGCCTATATTTTCACTTAAGTGTGATAGCGATGTTCGTCTTAATTTACCGAGTAAGGAAGCGCGTATGTAGACTGCAATTACAATGCGATGCCTAATAATTTTTGTAATCCACTCGTGTTAACCGCACTCGCAGCAAAGTCATCAAAGGCTCGATCACTGGTCGGAATAATGTGGCGTTTGATAAACTCGGCGCCTTCGCGTGCGCCAGTCTCGCCGTCTTTCAAGCAGCATTCCCATTCCAGTACCGCCCAACCGCTGTAATCATATTGCGCGAATTTACTAAAAATGGAGGTGAAATCGACTTGCCCATCACCGACACTACGAAAACGCCCTGCTCTTTCCAGCCAAGGTGCATAGCCGCCGTAAACGCCGCATTTCCCTGTAGGATTGAACTCGGCATCCTTGACGTGAAACATCCGGATACGCTCGTGATAGATATCAATAAAGTCGAGATAATTGAGTTGCTGTAGAACGAAATGACTAGGATCGTAGAGCATGTGGCAGCGCTCATGTTGGCCGACTGCCTCTAAGAAACGTTCAAAACTAAGGCCGTCATGCAAGTCTTCGCCCGGGTGAATTTCATAACAAAGATCAATTCCATTGTCGTCATACACATCCAGTATGGGCTTCCAACGTTTTGCTAATTCAGCGAATGCGAGTTCTACCAAACCATTCGGACGCTGCGGCCACGGATACATGTAGGGCCAGGCTAAGGCCCCAGAAAATGTCACGCTAGCGTTTAAGTTCAATCGACGCGAAGCTTGCGCTGCGAGTTTGAGTTGCTCAGTCGCCCACATTGTTCTGGCAGCTGAATTCCCATGTACCTGTTTCGGAGCAAAGCCATCGAATAAACTATCGTAGGCTGGATGAACTGCTAAGCATTGCCCTTGCAAATGAGTCGATAATTCACTGATAACGAGCCCATGCTCAGCGAGCTTCCCGGCGACTTCATCGCAATAAGTTTGGCTGCTGGCAGCTTTGTCGAGATCAAAAATATGGCTGACATTGCTAGGCATTTGCACGCCAACAAAACCTTTTTCGGCAGCCCATTTTGCTAAGCCATCTAGCGTATTAAAAGGTGCTTCACCTCGAATAAACTGCGCGAGAAAGACCGCTGGACCTTTGATGGTTTTCATAGTATTAATCCCATTTATTTTCGTTATCGTTCTATTTTTTTCTAGCTCTAAGTCTAGTTTTAGTTCTTTACAACAGATGATGCCGAAGGTACTAAGTGTTACTTATTTTTAACTGTGTCCAAGTTGAATCTTGGCTTGATGAACGAATGCAAGCTTCGATAAAGCAAAGATCGTGATAAGCCGCCGTCGCGGAATGTTTAGCATCGCCGTTTAGGCTAGCAAAATCGGGGGAAGCAAGCGATTTCGCAAACTCTCGGTAAAGAACTGCAAACGCTTCCAAGTAACCTTCGGGATGTCCCGCTGGAATGAGGCTAACATCGCGACTAGCCTGACTGATTTGATGACGTGCCCGGCTCAATATCTGTGTCGCGCCATCAAGGCTTGCAAAACTTAATTGATTCGGATGTTCCTGAGACCAGTCAAGCGCGCCTTTATCACCAAAAATTTGCAGACGTAAATGATTTTCTTTACCGACCGCCACTTGACTACTCAATAAACTACCACGCGCGCCACTGGCATAGCGCATGAACACTTGCGCATGATCATCCAATACCCTACCAGGGACAAACGAATGCAAATCAGCCGCAATTTTGACTGGCGTCATGCCTGAGACAAATTGGGCTAAGTTAAAGGCGTGCACGCCGATATCGCCGAGACAGCCAGCGGCACCTGCTTGTTTAGGATCGGTGCGCCAACTCGCTTGTTTTTGCCCTGATTGTTCGATTGCCGTCGCAAGCCAATCTTGACTGTATTCGACCTGAACGATGCGGATTTCGCCTAGATCGCCGCGACGCACCCGCTCACGTGCTTCCCTGATCATCGGGTAACCCGTGTAGTTATAGGTGACAAATAAATGCTTTCCTACACGTTCACTGAGCGTAATCAAAGCACTCGCTTCTGCACTGGTCATGGTTAACGGTTTGTCGCAGATCACGTGTATGCCGTGTTCTAGAAAACATTTTGCAATCGGAAAATGTAAATGATTAGGCGTCACGATGACAACAGCCGTTATGCCCGTTTGGCGTGAAGCTTCGACTTGCGCCATCGTTTGGTAGTCAGGATAGCTACGTTCAGCAGCGATCCCAATTTCCTCGGCACTGCTAGCCGCGCGCTGCGGATCAGAAGAAAAGCAAGCGGCATCCAGCGAAAAACCATCGCTGATACGCATCGCGATTCTGTGGACATTTCCAATGAAGGCACCCTGCCCACCGCCGACCATGCCTATGCGAATTTTTTGTGTAGTCTTGTCCATGCTAATTGCGAGAAATTGCGTTGACTTTACACATCGCAAAGGAGAGTTGCGCGCTTTAAAGAGCTGGCTTTTTCTTCTGGCGTGTTACCTGATGGATCGAATTCTTGAGCTACATAACCTTGAAAACCAGTCGCTAAAATGGCTTTCATAATTGCCCGATAATTCAGTTCTTGATTTTCGGTAATTTCGCCCCGGCCGGGTACGCCGCCGGTGTGATAATGTCCAATGTAGGGCGCGCATTTTTGTAAGCGACGGATAATATCGCCTTCATTTATTTGCACATGATAGATATCGAACAGCATCTTCATGTTTGGCGAATCAATGCGTTTACATAACTCAAATGTCCAGTCGCTGCTATCCGCCATATAGTCAATATGGTCAATCCTACTATTGAGTATTTCCATATGTAAGATGACGCCATGTTTCTCCGCGTGGGACATAATTTTCTTGAGTCCATTGACGCAATTTTGCAATCCCACTTCATTGTCCATACCGCGCCGATTACCGGTAAAACAAATTAGATTTTTATAGCCAGCTTTTGACACTAATTCAATATGTTCGAGGTAATTTTTAATCAACGTTGAATGGTATTGTGGATCGTTCCAACCCTTTGTTAAACTGATTTCCGCTCCATTGCACATGGATGAATCAATATGATGCGACTTTAAGATCGACCATTCTTTCGGACCAATCAAATCTACAGCAGAAAAGCCTATTGATTTTGCCAAACCACACACCTGCGGTAAATTGAGATGTGGAAAGGTCCAACGACAAACTGAATGGTGAATATTGCCCTTCAAAGAACCACTGGCTTGTGCCATCGCCAGATTTATAGCGTTCGGTGCCAACATTGCGATCGCTCCCAATGACAATTGTTTCAACATACTGCGACGATCTAATAAATGCATAGATTTCCTTTTTTGTACGGACTTAAAATTACCTAGCTGTTTGGTTTAACCCCAAGCACGTTGACCTTTGATATAAGGCACGTTGCCGTCATAACGGCCGGGTACCGCGATGTAACGCAATGTCTTAGTTGCGCCAGTTTCAGACGTAAAGAAGCCTAATAAGGTCAATTGCTTCACCATGGTATAAAAATGCTTTGGCAGGCTTTCAAATTCTTTTTGAAGGGCATAATTATTATCTTTGTTCTCGGTCTCTACAGCGTGCCGTCGTTCTTTATCCAGTTCGGATTGCCCTGCATTAAAACTCTTCGCTTCTTTTTCCAACTCTACTAACATTTCATGTCTTTGTTTGGCATTCATCCTGAAGAAACTTTTCTGATACTTCGCCAGACACAAACTTGGAAAATTTTTCAGACCATCAATAAAAGCAGCTTGCTGCGCCGAGGTATAACAGTCGCGCACCATAACTTCCATAAAGCGCCCGACTTCTGCAGCCTTGGCGCCTGGCGTATCGGTTTTGGGAATAATCGTCTCCGCTATTTCGTCTAGTAAGTTGATATCTCGAGCAGAGAGACGTAAACGCGTATGACTGAATTCAAGTGGTGTCGATAAGTTTGCATTTGCATGCATAGCAAAAGCTTCGCCACCAATCACTGTCATACCTGTCATTGTGGCGACGATTTGTAAGAGTTCTCTTCGATTCATTTTTTTCTCTTAGTTTTTTACGTGTAGTTTTTATGCGCAACCTGTTATAAATTTCCGCGTTTTAACTCACTCACAGCAAATTCGGCGGCACGTGCGGTCAAAGCCATATAGGTCAGCGAAGGATTGACGCAAGAGCTTGATGCCATACACGCGCCGTCGGTGACAAACACGTTGGGCGCATCCCAAACTTGGTTATTGCCATTTAAAACAGAAGACTTAGGATCTCGACCCATACGTGCAGTGCCCATCTCGTGAATACCTGAACCCACTTCGTAACCACTGTCATAGGTATAAACGTTTTTCAAGCCAGCAGCAGTCAACATTTCTTTGGCATCGTTGACCATATCGATGCGCATACGTTTTTCATTCTCTTTCAACTCAACATCCATCGCCAAGACGGGCAAGCCCCACTTGTCTTTCTTCGTGCGATCGAGACTGATTTTATTAGAATGATCTGGTAGCATCTCTCCAAAGGCGGTCATATTGAACCCCCAGTTTTCAGACGGCACACTCATCGCTTCTTTGAGTTCTTTACCTATTGTGAATTCGGCGACCTCCACACCGCGTCCACGCCCTGCTCCGCCTTGATATCCGAAACCACGCAGATAGTCACGTTTGTCGTCATACACATTGCGGAAGCGTGGAACATAAATGCCAGTTGGACGTCGCCCAAAATCATACTTATCACCGAAGCCTTCGACCGTACCACCCGCGCCCAATTTAAAATGGTGATCCATCACATTGTGACCTAGCTCGCCACTACTGCTACCTAAACCACCTTCCCATACATCAGTGGCAGAATTCATCAACACCCATGTAGAATTGAATGACGAGGCGCAGACGAATACGATTTTGGACTTGAATTCATAAGTCTGATTCGTTTCTGCATCCAAGACTTCGACACCACGTGCGCGCTTGGTGTTTTTGTCATAAAGAATTTGCGTCACGATGGAAAATGGACGCAAAGTCAGGCGCTTGGTCGCCATGGCAGCGGGCAAAGTAGACGATTGTGTACTGAAATAGCCACCAAATGGACAACCACGCCAGCACTTATTCCGATATTGGCAGTTCACCCTGTCTTGTAGTGGTTCAGTGAGATTAGCCGAGCGACCGATGATTAAATGACGCTGACCTTTATAGATTTCCTCTAAACGTTTTTTAACGTGTTTTTCAGCGCAATTTAATTCCATCGCGGGCATAAAGTGACCGTCGGGTAAAACATCTAAACCATCTTTGCTGCCCTGTATGCCGGCGAATTTCTCTACATAGCTATACCAAGGTGCAATATCGTCATAACGAATCGGCCAATCAGCACCAACACCTTCTTTGGCATTTGCTTCAAAATCCCAACGGTTAAAGCGATAGCTTTGACGGCCCCACATCAACGAGCGTCCGCCTACGTGATAGCCGCGGAACCAGTCGAATCGTTTTACCTCGGTGTAAGGACTTTCACTGTCTTTTGCCCACAAATCAAGTACCGTTTCGTTGAGCGCATAATCACGTTTTAATACAGGGTAGTCAGCGATCATCTGCTGCGTGCTAGCACCGCGATGAGGAAACTCCCAATTTTCTTTCATCGCGTTGACGTAGCCTTTCACGTGCTCAATATTGCGTCCACGTTCAAGCAATAAAACATTCAAACCTTTTTCTGTCAATTCTTTGGCTGCCCAACCACCGCTGATACCTGAACCGATTACGATTGCGTCATAAAAATTGTCGTTCATATTTTTCTTTTTAAAAAAATGTTTTTAGTTTTCTTAGAGCTTTGAATAAACACTAAAGTGAGCGGATTTTAATGTTTCTAAAACTGACCGGATCGCCATGATCTTGCAAACCAATACGCCCTTTTTTTGTCTCACCAAAGCCGGGCATGTTGCCGAACTTGCTTTGTCTCACCAGCTCTTTCCAAGCATCCGTCCATAGTCGAGTGCTCAGCACATGGCGACCATTTAGATAGAAATTCAACTCACCATGATCACAAACAATATCGACCAGATTCCATTGTCCTGGTGTTAGCGCGGTAGCCTGAGTTGCAGCGATCAAGTCATATAAGTCGCCAGCGCGATGTTTGAAAATCTTTCCATCAGCGTGACCTTCGTTATCTAACACCTGCATTTCCAGTCCTGTATTCCAAGCATATGGAAACTGTTTCGCATCTTCATTTACATACAAAAAGATTCCACTATTGCCGTTCTTTTGTAGCTTCCACTCCAGTTGTAAGTGAAAATTATCGAATTGCTCGTCAGTGACAATGTCACCACCGCCAGAAGTTTGCCAGCCGTCTTTTTTACTGACGTCTAATTGCAATTCGCCTTGAGAAATTTTCCAGGCTCTACCTATGCTTGCATCACCATAGGCGTGCCAACCTTGCGTGCTCTTGCCGTCAAACAGGAGTTTCCAGCCATTGGCTTGCTCGCTTGGCGTTAAGGCATTAAGTGGTCTTCCAGTGCCTGCGTTTCTGAGCGCGATAACAGCTTGCAATCCGCGTAAAGATTGCTCCACACTTTGCATGGGACTTAGTCCGTTTGGATATTCTTCTTGCTCGACCACGATCCATTCGGTGCCGCCAACTTGAACGTTCGCCTGATACAAAGCGTCCCAATCAATATTGTCTTGACCTATGATCGTCGTATAGGATTTGCCACTATTAGTACTGAGCGGTTGTAAGGGCAATTTGCTCTTGTAATGCGTCGTCAAGGTGCGGCCAGGATAGAGCTTCACAAAAAGCACTGGATCTTTGCCAGCATAGCTAGTCCAACCCACGTCTTGCTGCAAAATGACATCATGTGGCGTATTTTGTGCGATCGCATCCCAATAGGTATTACCTTCGAACGCATTCATTTCTACGCTATGGTTGTGAAAACCAATTTGCATTCCGAATGGTTTTAATTGCTTAGAAAGCGAAGTTAAATCCTGTGCCAATAATTTGACGCCGATAGGATCTCCTGCACGCGAGTCACTAGGCACGATCAACTTGGTACAACCGATATCTTGATAAAACTTGACTAGCCTGGCGAAGCGATCAGGACTCAGCTGCGTAATGGCGACGTGCGCGCCTGATGCTTTCAAACCCGTCTTGTCCAAGAATCGTTTCAAACCATGTGCATTGTCTTTATAGGGGCCGAAATCGCCGGCGAACTCGACTCCTTGAAATCCCATTGCCGCAATTTTTTTCAAAGTACCTTCGAAGTCCTTGTTGACATCATCTTTGACTGACCATAGTTGCACGCTCAATTGGGGGTAATCGTTTGTCTGTGTTGCAGCCTGACTATTTGCAGGATGATTCACTTGCTTGGCTTGAGCAACGATTGGTCTAAGCTGACTAAAAATGAACGACATGCCAGCTATCAAGTAAGCAATTTTAAGAAACGAATTTTTCAACTTTTATCTCCGACCGCTAGTGGTTTATCTATACCTATTTTTGCAACTTAATTTAATAGCTCGCTTTTGCCCGTTCCGCCACCAAAGAGAACTGACGTGGCGTCATACCGATCACCGCACGAAATTCCTTTGTAAAATAGCTTTGGTCGCAAAACCCCGTTTCCGAAAAGGCTCGTTTAATGCCATAGCCAGTCGCTAACAATTTGCAGGCTTGATGTATGCGTAAGTGTTTGAGGTATTGCATTGGGGTTTGCGAAAAATGCTTCTTAAATTTACGTTCAAAGGTACTTAAAGACATGCAGGCTAGTTCCGCCAGTTCGGCGATATTGACGTCATTCATATACTCACGCTGCAAGTATTCGATACTCGATTTGAACACTTGAAATGGCTCTATGATGGTTTGCGAGCGCTCAGCATCACGACTAAAACCTTCAACACCAACAATCGCCCCTTTGCGATTCCTAATCGGTGTTTTGGTGGTAAATAACCAAAACAATTTGCCATTGACGCCAACCACGACTTCGAATTTGTCTTTTACTACTAGTTCTCCCGACATCACTGCGAGATCGTCATCACGAATACGACTTGCAACATCGTGACTCAAGAAGTCAAAATCTGTCTTACCTATCACATCTTCCGCACTGTCTAGATCGAATTTTTCCTGCAAGAGTTTATTGGCGCAAACGAACTGGCCATCGCAATTTTTCGCAAAGTAAAAGGTATCCGAAAGTAGATCAAAAATGGCATACGGTGACGATATGCCATGCCTCGCGTAAAAATTCTTAACATCAATTTCTGTCATTTAGTTTCTCAACTTAGGGTCAGCTCTGGATTCACAACTAAGCACTGACTGATCGGCATTTTTTTTGCTCTGCCTACGATCATGCAACCAGATCGCCGCGAATATCGGCAATAGAATCAACGGTACCAAGGCGATGACTTGGAAAGATTCGCGTGAGGCGATTTGTATCACCTGACTCGATTGTTCTGCAGATAAGGTCGCCAATTTATCAGCGCCACCAGCGGCTAGGTTTTTGGCGTCGTCGAAAATTTTACCGAGCACAGGCAATAAAAATTGAATTGCCATCCCTCCAATGAATCCCATTAGACCCATTGCCAGTGCACCACCACGCACGAAGCGTTCGGAAACCACCGCCAACATAGTCGGCCACATGAAACAAACGCCAGCACCCCAAATCGTTGCAGCCAACACTGCCGTCACCGGACTATTCGCACGACTGAGTGCAAACAAACCTATCGCTGCCAACAAACTACTAACCCACAACAAACCTATACTTGATAAACGATGGGCAATCGGACCGGCAAAATGACGCATGACAAACATCAAACTGCTAACATATATCAAAATAAAGATGCCGCTCATACCTACTGTGTGACTCAAAGTGAGGTCGACCCATTGACCTGGCGCCAGTTCGCTAGACGTGGTAAGCCACATGCAGCACAAGAAAACTAAGAATTGCGGGCGGCGATATAATTCGCGGCACATGTCGGCGTAGGACACGCCCTGAGCTACCCGCTCCGTGACCGGAAAAACCTGACCACGCACCAACATGATGATGGCGAAAGCCGGCAAACACAGCACGACGAGATTAGTCTGCCAAGGCAGTCCAAAGCTTTTGACCAGTATGCTAAATAGACCGCCAAAGACAATGCCCGCCGGCCACCACGCATGTAAAATATTCAGCCGTTTGATTTTATTTTCAGGGTCTATACTCACAACCAATGGGTTGACAGCCGCCTCGACCCCACCCCACCCCAAACCGGTTAGCATTAATCCTAACAAGACGATGGTATAGCTAGTGGCATCGACAGGACGCAGCGACGCCCACAATACCAATAAACTACCGACTAAATTACTCAAAGCGGAAAATACTAGGATGCGCTTTGAGCCTAAGATATCAACCAATGAGCTACCGATTAACAGCGTGAAGGCAAAACCGAGAAAGGTCATACCTAGCGCTTGACCAACCATGGTTGCCGATTGCGCGGCATCAATCACACTAAAAATCTTTACGCGCAAATCATCGGCAATTGCAGCCCTTACCGCAAAGCCCAGACCTATCGTAAAAATTGCTAAGTTGGAAGTCAACAACAAACGTGCGTTGAAATTATTTTTAGTCTCCATCTGCTTTCCTTTTTTTGTGTACTGGAAATGCTCTTTCTTCGCGACTTTTAAAATGGGCAAAAAATAAGCTTATGGATGAGACATATGAAAGCAGTTTCAGTTCATCCAACGCCGATTTTGCAACAGCACATTTTTGTCACGATGTCGCAAATATAGTAGCAAGTGAAATTAGGAAGCAATATGGAAAAATCCGCAAAAAATATAACAAATTCGGCAAAGGACGATTTTTCATCACGCAAGCTAGGCTGCACTAGCTAATTTTTACTCCAAGTTTGCTTAGTGTTTGCAGCCTTGCTATTAGAGTCTTAAAAATCAATGATTTGTGTACTACCGCATTTAACTTGAAGCGAATTACTCGAGTTTTAACTGATAAGCAGGGTGCGATGGGAACACTCTACGAATCAGGCTAAATCAACTCATTAAGTGACTGAGTTGAACGTCAAGTTTTCACTTCCATCACTCTGCCGTTTTTACGACTGCTCTCCGCCATGAACCCCATGATGTGACTTTCGATAGACTCATCAATGGTTGAAGTTAATAGCGCTGGATTTTGTTGAGCAACGGCTTGCACGAAATCTTTCACCAATAGCCAGTCGCCACCACCGTGTCCACTATTTTTATAACCCGCTACATCCTCGGCGTCAGGCACAAATCTAGTTTCTTTCTTAGTTCTAAAATCATGAACTACCAACTCATTCATGTCGCCAACCATATCGCCCATTGAACCCATAACTCGTGTACGACGACCGTGGTAGGCGGTAAAGGCTTCCATAGAAAAACTAGCGGTCACGTTGTCACTGAACTGTATGCTCGACACATAGTGGTCAGGCTGATCATTATCCATACGATAAACACAGCGACCGTAATCACTAGTTTTGAGTTTTTCGCGAGCCGCAAACTTACGATCTGGCACGTTGTCTGGAATATCTAAAACATGTGATCTACCAACGACATCGACATACTCTTTGATGGCGGAGTAAGGGCAAGTACGCTCAATCGCACATCCATCGGTACATCGAGCCGTGCTGCCTTGCGGCGCATTTTCGCGACGGAACCATTTCAAGTTACCCATCGCGACGATTTTTTCTGCCTTCTTATTGATGACCCATTTCATGATGTCAAGATCGTGACAGGACTTGGCTAAGATGATAGGTGTGGTCTGCTTGGAGTTATGCCAGTTGCCGCGTACATAGGAGTGAGCCATGTGAGTGTGTTCGATAGGTTCAAGATGCTGCATACTAATCACCTCACCGATCGCGCCTTTTGCAATCAGCTCTTTCATCTTAACGAAGTAAGGCGCGTATCTTAAGACATGGCACACTGCGACTATGCGTCCGGTTTTCTTTGCTAGGGCAAGAATATTTCGGCATTCTCTTTCGGTTGGCGCAATTGGTTTTTCCAATAAAACATCGTAACCAAGGCGCAATGCTTGCATACATGGTTCGTAGTGGAGATTGTCTGGCATAGAGATGATCACAGCATCTGCCATCTTTGGTTTTTTGAAGACGTCTTCCCAGGTATTGAAGCGGTTTTCCGCCTCAATGTTATGTTTCTTGGCGTACTTTTCATTGCGAAAAGCAATTGGCTCTGCGACGCCGATGACCTTCAGTTGTTCTGGAAATTGTGTTGCGTAATCGCCATAGACATTTCCCCTGCTTCCTGCGCCACACGTGATGACAGTAACTGCTTTGGATAAGGGGTGGTGGGTGGAATTCTCACCAATCCTATAGCTATATGCGTTCTCCCCTACGCGTGCTAAAACGTCAGTGGTGACGATGCCAGCGCCCAAGCTCAAGCTGAGGCTTTTGAGTAAACTTCTACGATCCATAATTCTTGTACCTTTTTTTCTAAGTAAATAATTGTTTTGTAACTGACTGCTGTCTTTATTCACGAGAACATCGCGACATTTCCTTGCGCTCAAATGTTCACTTTCAAACTACAACTAATATATCTACGAAATATCTAACGTTAATTTAAATAGTAGCACCAATTTTTCCGTCGTTTTTGGTCGAAATTCAGCAAAACATAAAATAAAATCGGCAAACTACATTGAGAACCATCATGAATGCGATCTTCAAGACAACGCAACTCGGATGGCTTGAAATAAACCTGGTGGATTATGTAGATTTTGATTTCGATTTATGCCTCCACTCTTTCACCACTTTTCTCCCTCAATGCAGCATTAGCCAGAATTGATTCCGCCAACAAACATTTTAGTTTGGCGTTCTCCGCTTCCAGAAGTTCTAATTTTTCGCGATCAGATAATGACATGCCACTATATTTAGCCTTCCATTTATAGTAGGTGGACTCGCTGATATCATGCTTGCGACAAAGTGCAGCCACAGTGATGCCAGAATCGATCTCCTTCAATACGCCAATGATTTGGCGCTCGTCGAAACTTCGCTTCATATCTTCCTTTCCTCAAAGTGTATTTTTTGGTAATTTGAACCAATACGAGAATTTTGGTTACACAAATTAAAGCTAATGACAGCCAGTTTTCACATCAAGCCTAATCAACATCGCTGAATTGTCGATTTACTTTTTGGTGACTTCGTTTTTTCGACGAATGTATTACACCAAGTTTTCCCAATTAGGCATTCATTGACATGTAAATACTAAAAACAACACCCTAAATACGTGACGTATCCACAAAAAATGTCCCCTTTTTGACTGGCATGATGTTTGCTGTGATTGCAGTGACGGCACTAGCAGATTTGACTTTTTGAGATTCTAAAAACTGCTACCTGTTAAGTTTTTTGGCGAAACATGGATCAGACATGTGTTCAACGCAAAAGCGTTTGTAGCTAAGCTTGGTGGTGTTGTTCTCTTTAAGTCTGTTCTTCGTTCCACGTTCTCATAAATTGACTGCAAGACAAAGGGAGAAATAAACTATGCACCTACCTAATTTCAATCGCAACTCTAAGCGAACTGTGCTCTCAACACTCGTCGTTGGGCTAGCTTTTGGTTATGCATCGCTTTCCAGCGCGATCGCACAAAATGCGGCACCTGCCGCACCTAAAGCAGCTACCGTTCCGAGTTTTCCATGTGGCGGGCTAAACCCGATTGGGGTTCAACTGAAGCCGATTCCTAAACTGAGTAATGGTGAATTCACCAATCCAGGTGCAGATTGCGCCATGTGGCAAACTTTTATCTATCTCAATTGGCCAGCTAAATCGGGGCAACGTGGCATCCCCGATACCTCTGCCCTATTCGGCGCGCCAGGCACAACGGTTTGGGAAAGTTTCCTCACTGAAGAGCAGGTATTTTTGCCTAATGGAGCCAAACCGCAACCGTGGGATAACAGTGTCGTCAATGCGGCGCTTCCAAAAGACATTGCGAGTGAAGTGGCTGTGGGCGGTGTGAGAATGTTGACACGTACGGCGAAGGTATCTCCTACCGTTGCCAAACTTCAGGCAACACTCAAGGCAAATAAGAGCCTAACCGCGAGCACAACTATTCCACTCGATGAGATCACTCAATCGGATGGCAATATTCTCTATGACCAACAGAAAAATCCTGTGTATTACGATGTAGCCATGAATAAGGCTCAATATGATTACATCACGAAAAACAGCTTATACAACGCAACGTCACAAGCTACATTTGCTAAGAAGACGAATATCATATTGCCATCTGGATCGATCGAAGTGAAAGCGGCTTGGAAAGTACTGACTGCGACAGAAGCAAGCTCTGGGCGTTTTCATGTTGCAAAGGGATTTATTCCCGGCGCTTCTGGCGGCAAATCGGTCACTATCGGCTTAGTTGGATTTCATATTTTTGCTAGTGGTGGAAAACAAAATGCAGGACTGTGGGCAACCTTTTATCAGGTAGATAATGCGCCGCTAATGGGTGCAACGCCTAAGCAAAACTACAGCTTCAATAATCCTGCTAGCAAAACCCCTGTTAATACCAAGGGCACCAATCCAACTCAAGTCGTACAAGTATTTCCGGATGACGTGAATGCGGCACAAGTGAATACGCAAGCGCAAAAAATGATCGTTGAAGGCTTCGCAAAATCGCCTTGGCAATACTACGCGATGATCGATACACAATGGTCCAAGACCGTGCTCAACCTCGCGACTCCTGTTCCGCTGTCGGTACCACTCTCTCCAGGTAAGCCTGGCGATATTAGCACCAATACTCTGATCAATCCGGTGCTAGAAACCTTTATGCAGACCAAAGGGAATAGCTGCATGGGTTGTCATTCTTTTGCCACAACCGCGCAAAAAGGTAGCAAAACTGCTACAGGCTTCAGCTTTATGTTTGGTAGCGCGCAAGCACCCAAGTAGAAGGCTTTTATACTAAATTCAAGGTTAAAGCTGCCACCACCGTGGCAGCAATTCTTGAATTTGTGTCTGCTTAAACCGATCATCGATTAAGTAAATCACGCCGCGATCAGATGTTGTGCGAATGACTCTTCCCGCGGCTTGAACCACTTTTTGCAATCCTGGATACAAATAGGTGTAGTCATGACCCGTACCAAATAGATGTTGCATGCGTTGTTTAATCTGTTCGTTGATCGGGTTCAATTGCGGCAATCCTAAGGTCGCGATGAATGCACCGATCAAACGAGACCCAGGTAAATCAATGCCTTCGCTAAACGCACCTCCTAAAACCGCAAAGCCGATTCCTTGGCTGTTTTCTGTAAAGTTTGCGAGAAAGTTATTTTTCGCGGATTCATCCATCCGTCTCGTTTGCTTCCATACCGTAGCCTCGGGAAAACGTTCCTGAAATAAGCTAGCGACCTGATCCATATAATCAAAGCTGCTAAAGAAAGCGAGATAAGCGCCAGGTAGTTCCTTGAATTGTGTTGCCATTAGTTCAGCGATGGGTGCCAAGGATTGCTGACGATCAGCGTAACGGGTTGATACTGATCCAACGACATGTACAGTCAATTGTTCCGCGTTGAATGGCGATTCCACATCGACCCATGCAGTGTTGTCGGGCATGCCTAGCAAATCGCTATAGTAGTTCCAAGGACTTAAGGTCGCCGAGAATAAGGCACTGGTGTGAGTCGCTTTGAATCTAGGTTGGAGAAACGGTGCGGGAACGATGTTGCGAATGCAGAGTACTGAGCCGAACTTTGATGTGTTTATATCGAAAATCGAATGCTCGCCAAAACTCTCGCTTAGTCGAATGAACAGCAATGCGTCGAAATAAAAATCTTGTAGTAGTGGATTGATCGTTGATGGATGCTCCACAAAATACGCACCAATTTCGCCACACAGCGATGCCAATGCCTTAATGAATTTATCTGGCAGCGTGGCGTGTACTAGGTATCGATTTTCGTGTTTGTTAATGGTGTCATCAGATTTCTCTAATGTCAGCCATTGGCGATGAAGTCGGTCTAGCGCTTTCTTTAAAATTGTCGGAGCTTGCTTACGTACTTCTTTAAAACGCACATGACTCAATTCAGTCGTGTACATAGCACGAGCCCGCGACACCATATTGTGTGCTTCATCCACTAACAGACCAATCTTCCAACCGTTGCTCAACGTCAAACCATACAACATCGCATTAAGATCAAAATAGTAGTTGTAATCACCAATAATGACGTCGCTCCATTTCGCCATTTCTGTACTCAGATAATACGGACATACTTGGTGAGCTAACGCAAGCTCTCGCAGCTTTGCCTGATCGAGAATAGTGACCTGTGTAGCTGCCTCTCGCGCGGCGGGAAGACGATCATAAAATCCTTTGGCTAATGAACAGGAATCACCATGACAGGTGTTTTCTGGATATTCACAGGCATTGTTTTTGGAAACAAGCTCCAATGTTCTTAGCGATGTACCCGGCAATTTTTCCTGCAAGTTTTCAATTGCATTGAGCGCCAATTGGCGACCAGATGTTTTGGCAGCTAAAAAGAAAATCTTATCGAGCTGGTGTTCGGCACTAGCTTTCAGCATAGGGAAAAGGCTGCCAATAGTCTTTCCTATGCCAGTCGGCGCTTGTGCCAATAGGCAGCATGCCCGGTTGCTCGCTTTATACATCGCCTCGGCCAGAGTCCGCTGCCCTACTCTAAAGCTAGTATGCGGTAAGGGCATTTCACGCAGCACCCGATCACGCTGCTCGCGATGAGCCATTTCTTGTTTCGCCCACCTGAGAAACTGTTCACATAACTGTCTAAAGAAACTTGCTAACGACGCTGAGTCGTACGATTCGACCATCGGAGTCTCAGTCTGCTTATCGACGTCGTAGTAAATTAGCGCGACTTTCATTTCAGGTAATTCGAGTTTGAGACAGAGCAAGTGTGCATAAATTTTCGCTTGCGCCCAATGAAGCTGGCGATGATTGTCCGGTATCGATTGAAAGTCGCCACGATAGGTTTTGATTTCCTCGATCTGCACAAGATCGGGATCGAAACCATCTGCGCGACCTTTAATCCATAGTTCTTCAAAGCGTCCTTCAAGTCGCACTTCTCGTTGATAACTGGCTTTTCTGCGGGATGTGACTTGATTATGCCCTTCGATACCTTCTAGACCGGACGGTGAAGGGGTAAAGCGAAAATCCAAATCGCCCTGTTTGGCAGCAAATTCAACCAAGCTACGCACGGACACGATATACGGACTTTTGCTCACTGACTGTCCTCAGACCATTCGAGATAACAGACGGAAATCGGCATCTGATGTAAAGCGCAGTAATCGATCAAGCGCTTCTGATTGTCTTGAAGGCGATCACCTGGGCCTTTCACTTCTATCATGTTGTAACGCTTCTCTTGTGGCCAAAACTGGATCAGGTCTGGAAAGCCGTTTCTATTGGCTTTGATGTCAGACAAGATGCGATTAAACCAATGTTTCAGGTGTTCGGGCGGAATGCAATTTAATGCAAGATCAAGCAAGGTCTCGTCAAGCGCGCCCCAAAATACAAAGGGTGATTGAATACCATTCTTGACTTCAAAGGTTAGGCGGATGCTTGTGATATACGCATCTGTATCAAGTTGTGATAGGCAACGTGCGAAGTCCTCTTGCCGTCTCAGATGAAAATCCGCACTCGTTAAATCAACCGGTCCACGATGAAAAGGATGAAAAAAAGCACCGGGTATCGGTTTAAAAATCGCATCCCAACACAACAAGCCAAACAAGGAATTGATCAGGGTGTTTTCTACATAAAACACTGGCGTATCTTCGCTATGTAAAAAATCTCTCACTACACCTTCTACATAAAACGATTCTATTGGATAGGGCAATTGGAGTTCGATTACATGCACATCTGTAGCACTGATTGTCGATGATTTTTGATGTCCTAACTTGCGATTTAGGCGTGGTGCGCTACGTTGTAGCTGCTGCAGTTCGGCTTCACTTTCCGGTGCTGCTAAAGCTTCATTGAGTAATTGCAAGGCTTGTGCGCTTTGCCCTATTTTCTCTAACACCCGGATTTTACGTAGTCGTACGCCAAGATACGGTGTCTGTCCGTAAATCCTTAACGCCAAATTCCATTCTTTGAGCTTCTCTGCCTGTTGCCCTAGCTGGAATAAGAATTTGTGGCGACGTCGGGCTATCCAGCCATTGTCGATGTGTAGCCCAACGACTTCTTCAAAAACGATATCAATCGGTTCTTCTTGCTCAAACAAGTCTCGGCATTGCTGCAAAGCGATATAGTCTTCGATATCACGCCGAGTTTGAAAACCTCGCGATTCTTTTGAAATATCGATGGATTCATAGCGATAAATGCCGAGATCAGACAAGACAAATTCCGACCAGTCCTGATGCCAGTTACCAAAAAAGATCAAGCGCAGGCGATCACATAGTGCTTTGTTTTTAATTTGAACGACTACCTCTGTTGAAGTCGGGTACCAAGCTGAGTACGGTTTTGTCTCGGGCTCTAGCTCGCGCAAATAGGCCAACTGTTCCGCTTTGTTCATTTGCTTGTGAGGTGCCGTGAGTGCAAAGGCCAACACGATTTCCGGTTTCTGCAAAATATCAAAAAGCTGGTCAATCGAGAGCATTGGATCTAAGTCAACCCAACCAGCAGCAATCAGTGGCGCCAATGCAGCTTGCACATCGCCGATCTCTGCATAACTCAATTTACTTTGGCGGAAAAACTCGCCTTTGCGCATGACCATACGAACAAATATGGCACGAGCATTCTGAGGCATCTCGGAAAAACGACTGATCAACTGTCGTTCTTCGTCAATCAATACATCGTCATATCGTTCACATACCCAATCGAGTACCAACTGAAAGTTTTCAAGGTAATACAGAGGATTTTCTAAGACTGGTTTCATTACTATGTTTGGTTATGTGATTCTGCGTGCGAATGCGATTGGCAATTCAAGCTTACTTATACTGCGCTATATCTCGATCATCATTTTCTACGCGGATTGACGTAAAAATACCCTTCCTGATGATAACGCCAATCCCACGTCAATGTCACAGAGCTGGGTGTCTTACCGTACCGATCGTACCGAACTTTCAAGGTATCTTGATGTATCACTCACAGCAAAGGAACATCATTATGTCGCAAAGAGCGGAATACATTTCCAAAATGGAAGCGCAATTGGTTAAGTTGAATCAAAAGATGAGTAATCTTGAATCCGAAGCGCAGGAGGCGAAGGAGGACGCCCGTCAAACCTACAAGGAAGAGATGGAAAAGCTGCGTCTGAAATCCAAAGGTGCTATCGCCAAGCTCGAGGAACTAAAAGCGTCTACTGAAGATTCTTGGGATACGATGGTCAGCGATATGGAAAAAATGCATGAGGCATTTACCCACTCGTTTTTTTCAATTTTCCATAGCACTAAAACAGATGACGTTAAGGAAAAATTGCACATGACAGGACATACCGATGCCCATAAGAAGGCATGAACATTACGATCCCTATCACACAGAACAGGTTCTTCAGCATTATCTACAATAGCTTAGGAACAAAGTCATTTGCACATTTGAAACACCGAATAATCGAATTTTTTTAGATTTCAGTTAATTTTGCCTCATTTCTTGGAAAATAAAACTTGAAAAGCTGATTTTGTGCTGGCCATCACAAAATTAAAAGCTTGTTCAAATTAAGATTCGGCCATCGCTCTTAATTATCGCAAGTCAAGGAAAATAAAATGTTAGCTGCAATCAAAGATTATAAAGAATGGCGGAGTTACAAAGTCCCAATTGGTCAGGCATTGCGCTTGACCTTGAAAAGCAAATTAGCGATTCGCCAAAAGTAAAAATCGGGGACTGCCGTTTCTGATAATCATCAAAAAACGGCAGTATCTTGAATTAGCAATGACTGATTGCTGAGAAAGGTAATTCGCTGACCGATCAACCAATCGACTGCGCCATTGCTAATCCACTAAGAAATGCATTTTCAACTCGCCCTGCTCCCTCTAGTCCCGAGGCGAACCAGTCTCCACAAACACCAATTTTCGCCTTTGAGTCCCATAAATGGGATTCTGGTAGTGGTTTATCAGCTTGCGCGAAAAGCCAACGATGTGTGACCGCGTGTATGGCTTGAATTGGGGATCCGGTGGCTTCGTGAAATGCCTTGGATAATTTTTCTTTGGCACGCTCATGATCGTCTTCCAAGTGTTCCACACTCCACGCCGCTGTGGCATGACAGACCCAACGCTCACCAGCGCGGTGATCTGGCTTTGACGTATCGCGAGCAATCCAGCCCAAGCGAGAATTCGCCACCCAAGCGCCGTCATAATCCAGATTCAATGGGTGCTGAAATCCCAACATCAAAACCCAGCATGGCTGCAAGCGCACATCCGCAACTTGATGACTAAAGCTTGCGTGAGCTTTTAATAGAACAGAAGCTTGCTCCGGCGGAATCGCCATAATGACCGCATCAAATGGCCCCGCTGAAGCGGCTACTGGCACTTCATCGGTCTTTACAGACAAAATCCATTGTTCACCATGCGCTTCCAAGGCAACCACTTGTTGTTCCAATCGCACATCAACACCGTGCGCTAATTGTTTGCCTAACGAACTCATCCCTGGTACCGGAACATAGCGTTTGTTCTCATTTGTCACTGCACTGACTGCACTATGATCCAACTTAACTAATTTACTCTCCCAAGGAACGACCCATTCTAGTTTGAGCCAATCTGCGACTTCCTTCTTAAAACGGTCTGAACTCGCGGTGAAATATTGGGCACCGTGATCAAAGCCACCGAGTTCGGTTTGTCTTGTACTCATACGTCCGCTGACTCCGCGGCTTTTTTCATACACAGTGACGTGATGTCCTTGTGCCTGACATTGACGGGCTGCGGTCAATCCAGCTAATCCTGCACCGATGATGGCTACCTGCATACTTTTCTCCTTATTGTTTTAAACATCTGAACTTACTCGTAAACCTAGACATGACTTATCATTACTGAACAATACCGAGCTCAACTTTAACAAAACTCAACTTCAACAAATCTTTAAACAAAAAAAAACCCACAATTCACATCGTGGGTTTCGCACACTGATTAGTCTTTCTCGTCTTCCACAGGCCAGTCGCGGATATACGCCTTTAACATCTTATTTTCAAAACTTTGGGCTTCTAAGACAGCACGTGCCACATCGTAAAAAGAAATCACACCCATTAAAGTTTTTGCATCCATCACTGGCAAATAACGCGAGTGTTTTTCTAACATCATGCGTCTGACTTCGTTTACCTCAGTCTCCGGCGTCACGGTCATCGGATGATCATCCATGTATTTGCGTACTGTGCCATCGCCGAGAGAGCCGCCATTTTTGTGAACCGCACGAATGACTTCACGAAACGTCAACATGCCGACCAGATCACCAAACTCCATCACAATCAAAGAGCCGATGTCTTTTTCTTCCATGAAGCTTACCGCTTCTTTCATCGCTGTGTCAGGTGTAATAGTAAAAAGAATGTTGCCCTTTACCTGCAGGATTTCTGAAACCTTCATCGTATTCCTCCGTTCTGGTGAGTCTTGGCGGCTGTGCTGTTGACCTTCGTTGCACAAAGATACGTCCAATCTTTGCTTTCTTTCATCTAATGTATCGTAAGCATTCGGAAAAATCTAGTGATTCAGAACAAGTATTTTTGATTTTGCACATTATCTATCGATTCAAAAAATGATTGCACCATCAAGTCTTTTCAAAAACTTGCCAAGTGCGTAGGATGTCGGCATCCAATTAGGGAGAATACCAGTATATGAGCGGTCCAAAATACCCAGGCTTTGACACTTTGTCATTGCATGCCGGCGCCGTAGCCGATCCAGCTACCGGCGCACGAGCAACTCCAATTTATTTCACGTCCTCATTTGAATTCAAAGATTCCGATCATGCGGCATCTCTTTTCAATATGGAGCGCGCAGGCCATGTTTATAGCCGCATCACGAATCCAACCAACGCCGTACTCGAAGAACGTATGGCCGCGTTGGAAGGTGGTGTTGCCGGCATCGCGGTTGCTAGTGGGCAAGCGGCACTCCATCTCGGTTTATCCACGATCGCAGGCGCTGGTTCACACATTGTCGCATCACGTGCGCTGTACGGTGGCTCGCATAATTTGTTGGCCTACACCATGAAACGCTTTGGCATCGAGACCACATTCGTCGACCCACGTGATCTCGATGCATGGCGCAATGCAATCCGTCCGAATACTAAAGTGTTCTTTGGTGAAACCTTAGGCAATCCTGGTCTGGATGTATTCAATATCCCTGCCATCGCAGAGATCGCGCATGACAATCATTTGCCCTTGATGCTTGATTCGACTTTTACGACGCCATACTTGTTACGACCATTTGAACACGGTGCGGATTTGGTCTATCACTCTGCTACCAAATTTTTGTGCGGTCACGGTACCGCAATCGGCGGCGTCTTGATTGATGGTGGCACCTTTGACTGGCAAGCCGCGTATGAAAAAACTGGCCGGTTTGCTGAGCTTTGCGAACCTTATGAAGGTTTCCATGGCATGGTGTTTAGCGAAGAATCGACAGTCGGTGCGTTCTCCTTACGTGCACGGCGTGAAGGTTTGCGCGACTTCGGCGCCTGCATGAGTCCGCACAATGCCTTTGCCATTTTACAAGGGATAGAGACATTGGGATTGCGTATGGATAGACACGTAGCAAACGCACGCAAGATAGTTGAATTTTTATCCGCACATGCCGCGGTGGAATCCATCGCTTTTCCAGAGCTTGAATCACATCCCGATTATGAGCTGGCGAAAACATTGCTCCCCAAAGGCTGCGGTTCCGTCTTTAGTTTCAATATCAAAGGTGATCGCGCCGCAGGTCAACGATTTGTCGAATCACTGAAAGTTTTCTCACACCTCGCCAATGTCGGTGATGCAAAATCCTTGGTGATACACCCTGCTTCCACCACGCACTTTCGCGTGCCAGCCGAGCAGCTAGCTGCATCCGGTATCAGCGAAGGTACGATCCGTCTTTCAGTCGGTTTAGAGAGTGTCGACGATTTAATCGAAGATCTTGCACGTGGTTTGAAAATGGCACAGAAAGGCAAATAAGATGCACCTAACGATACAAAACAAAGAAGTTTACGCGTACACGGGTGGCAAAGCCTTTAATCCTAATTTGCCGACCATTATCTTGGTTCATGGTGCGCAAAATGATCATTCCGTCTGGGCTTTACAGTCACGTTATTTAGCGCATCATGGTTTTAGTGTGTTAGCAGTCGATCTGCCCGGACACGGTCGTAGTGTTGGTCCAGCGTTAAGTAGCGTAGAAAAACTGGCGGCTTGGCTATTAGAATTAATCGAACTCAGCGGCGTACAACAAGCCTTTGTGGCTGGTCACAGTATGGGCTCGCTGATCGCTTTAGAAGCAGCCAGCATGGCACCGGAGCGCATACAAAGACTCGCTTTGCTAGGCACTGCTTTCCCGATGAAAGTCTCGGACGCACTGCTATTTTCAGCGCAGCACGATGAACAATCGGCGATTGATATGGTGAATATTTTTTCCCATAGCAGCATGGCGCACAAACCATCTTGCCCCGGACCTGGCTTCTCGGTGATGAATGGAAGTATGCGCTTGATGCAAAGAATTTCTGCTATCAATCCGGATCAAGTCTTCTTCAACGACTTCACCGCTTGCAATACGTATTTAAATGGCGAAGAAGCGGCGAAAAAAGTGCAATGCCCGACTCTATTTTTATTAGCTCGTCAGGATATGATGACACCGATCAAAGCCAGTGCCTTGCTGTCGAATGCAATCAACAACAAGCAAATTCACATCATAGAAAATTGTGGACATTCGATGATGAGTGAACAGGCTGATGCGGTGCTCAATGCTTTGGTTGGATTTATGAAGAATTAGATCCTAATTCATTTTTTAAATTAAATTTCTCTGTCGTTCCCGCGTAGACGCACTGCTGTCCGGAATAATTTTATTGACAGTTTTATTTTGATACTCCCTTCGCCCGCAAGCGGGAGAAGGGACGGGGATGAGGGAGTTTCAGGTTCGATTAACGATATTTAAGAATTTAAAAAGCGATTTCTTCACCACTTCGCCTTAAAAATTACGATGCAACTTCTGAACCACCCTCACCCTAGCCCTCTCCCGCTCGCGGGAGAGGGAACCTTGACAGCCACCACTTATCGTACTTTTTCAAGTCCATTCAAACAACGTCATCGTGCAACTCAAGCATCATCAGCATTTCCCTAATATCCCAAATATTATTCCGGACAGCAGTGCGCGTAGACGAGAACCTAGTGTCGCAACACAGTTCAAGGTGAAGTCACTAGATTCCCGCTTTCGCGGGAATGACAAATTGCACAATCAAGCTTCCTCAAATTTATACTCTTGAATTTATACTTTTAGTTCCTGCAAGCCGGATAAACTAGTCACAATTTTCGCGATCGTTTCTTGTACCATATTTTCTACACGCGGATCAATTCCTCCAGCGTTCAAAATAGTCGACTCCATCGTCAATTGCTGAATCGCCTCTAGCTGCAATAAATGCAGTTTCAAGGCCTCAACATTGAAACGCAAATCGACATCGAGTTCCTTTAGCTTCCTGTGCAATTGGATTTCCAACTCTTGTTCCAAACGAACCCGCGCTTGCGCTATTTGTCCATCATCCGCCAGCCACACCGCTTGTTCCCCTTTTGCTTGCATACTCGCTTGCAAACGTCCGGTCGCGATTTGTTCTTGTTGGGTTTGCAGTTGCGCGTTGATCTGATCCTGTGTTGCCATCTCCATGCTATTAAACTTCAAATCAACATCAGTCGTCGACGTAAACTTCACCAAAATCGCCACCATTTCAATCGCAAAAAACCAGGTCAACCACCAAATCAATTGAAAGCGACGATTCGCATCATTGCGAACTAAATCGGCCACGGCGGCAAAATCGGCAGCGAAACCCGATTGCGCAGCGAGAGTAATTTTTTTCTCTTGCGACTCGCTCAGCGCGACCTCTTTTTGTTTAGCCTCGCCGATATGAGTTTGCACCTGATTTTGCTCATTCAGCAGCACTTTTTTCTCGACGTTTTTCTGTTGTTTCCACTCCAATAACTTTGTCATCACAACGCCGTCGGCTGTTTGACATGGTGCTTTGGCTGCATTCAACTTTTGATTCAGTGCGTCGATCTTTGCGTCTAACAAGGCATCTGCAACGTTGATGTTTTTCTGCGCCAGTAAGGGACGCAATTGGCGTTGCAAGGCAATATCTGTTTTAGCAAAAGCTTGCCAGCACACTTTGGCTCGTTGTCGATAGGCTGCCAAATCAGGCGGATCACTTGCAAGCAACAAATCAACCTGTTTAATGGCACCTTCCACGCGGGTCGCATCATTGCGCAAGGCTGGCAAGCCAACAGCTAATTGAGCAGACTGCATATTATCAATCAACCGCGTCCGTGCCATTTCGCCCACTTTGACATCAATCTCAGCGCGATTACTTTCCACAAAGAAGGGATATACCATGGTCGACGCCGATAACAAGGCTAACAATCCACGCCAGCCTAAGCCAAATAACTTCTTCCACCATGCAGCATCAGCACGAATACTGATCAACATTTGCCGTTCTAAACACCATTGAAATGCAGCCCAGATTAGACCAGCAATAACGGCTCCCCAACTGGAAATTGTGCTCATGGTCGCGAGCATGTGTCCCATGCCGTAGCCAGAAAAAATCGCAAAGAAAATGACCAGCGAACCTATGCCATAGTATTTATGTCGCCCCCGAATGAAACGATAAGTGCCCTGCTGATCACGCTCTTCCAAAACATCCAGCGGAACTGCTGCAGATAGCGCAAGAAAACTCAGGGCGGCGCGCCGCCACTGCCAGCTGTCAGATGCAGTGGCGGAATTTACTGAAGCATGCATGTTGACCTCACATATTGCGAAATAAAACCATGAAAGGCTGGCTGACCGTTAAAGTCTCAGGTCGTGTTTTCAGCTTGACGATGCCCTTCCCTGTATCGTCGCGCGCAATCGAGGCGATCGCCTTTAAGTTGACGATGGTGGAACGATGAATTTGTTTGAAGATATTCGCGTCGAGTAATTCAAGCAACTCACGGATGGGTTTGCGTAACAAGGATTCGCCCTCCGCAGTCATCACGACGGTGTATTTATTGTCTGCTTTAAAGTACGCGACATCATCGATCATGATTAGTTTGGTTTCACTTCCAGAGCTTGCTGTGAGCCAAACTAGGGGTTCGTTTTTTGGAGCACCTTGAAATGCAGCGATACTTCGGCCGTTTCCGAGATTTAGCTGTTGCAATAAGTCGGCAACCGCGTTCAATTCTTTCGCCGCACGGTTTTGCAGACGTTGCACGGTGGCAGAAAGACGATCATAGGTGACAGGTTTTAACAAGTAGTCGACCGCACCTTTTTCAAACGCGTCTATCGCATATTGATCATACGCAGTAACAAAGACGATTTGCGTGTGCGGACTATGGTCTTTCATCGCTTCAGCAATGTCTATGCCACTCAAGCCTGGCATACGAATATCTAAGAAGGCAATATCCGGCTGGCTTTCGATAATCGCTTCGAGCGCACTGGCACCATCATCACAAGCTGCTACAATCTCCAAGCCAGGCCAAACTTTGCCCAGCTGTTCTAGGAGCGCTTCTCGCAACAAACTTTCATCTTCGGCGACGACACATTTAGGCATGATGTTCTCCCTGGATAAAGGTGGTGGGCACATTAATTGTGGCGGCAACACCGTTCGGGAAGTTTGCTACGATACCAAAACTAGCGGTATTGCCATACGCGAGCCGCAAACGCTCACGCACATTACGCAAACCAATACCGGTACCCGCCCCTTCCACGCTAAAGCCGCGGCCATCATCTGCCACAGTTAATGCCACATTATTTTCATGTGCTCGCGCCAAAATCCAAATCGTGCCGCCGCCTGTTTGCGGCTCTAGACCGTGCTTGATTGCATTTTCCACCAAGGTTTGCAACATCATGCTAGGGAACAGAACTGGCTTCAAATAATCGGGTACCTCGATTTGCACTTGCAGACGCGATCCCATACGAATTTTCATAATATCAAGATAGGCACGTGTTCTCTCTAACTCAACGCCGATGGTAGATGGTGTGTCTTCGGTTTTTGGTAAAGAGTGGCGCAGATACGTAATTAAATTACCCAGCATGTGATCGGCGCTAGCTGGGTCAGAACGGGTCAAAATTTGTGCACTGGCTAAGGTGTTATACAAAAAATGCGGCTCAACTTGTGCATGTAAAAGATTTAGCTTGGCGACGGTCAATTCTTTCTCTGTCACCGTTTGTTGAGCAGCGGCCTTTTCATTTTTGCGTAGTTCAGCAACACGGCGCGAGATCGCACGTCCAAGTGCCAAAGCATTTTCCAAATTCACCCCGCTATCTAACAGAAACCAATCAGTCCACCCCGCACGAGTTGGCTCACAAATCATCATGACGCTACAAGCATCAACGCCAGGCGACACAGTCGCATAGATTTGGTTATCGCCACCGGTCAGCCATTGTGTGACTGGCCATTTTCGCCAAAATTCATCTTGAAATGGTGCAATGCGGTTGATCTTAGCGCGAACTTGCAGGCTGTCAGCTGCACTATCGACCCGTTCGGCACCCGGCAATTCACGAATGGATGCCTCAATCAACGCAAATGCTGCATTCGCATCCAAAGGTAATTCAATTTGGCGACGATGACGATTAGCCAGTGTGGTTGAATTCACTGGTTGGTCTATCAAACGTACGCGATGAATATGTGAGAACGCTGTCATGGCAGCAAAAAAAGTCCCAAGCATTAAAAGAAAGGGAACGATATTGGGCGGGCTACTTCTAAATAGGCCTTCGAAAATAAATAACACAATTAGCAAACCAAGCCCGCCCCAGGCCGCGCTCGTTCGCAGAACTAACACTAATCGACTCCACATTTTATTCTCCTGAAAAATTCTATTAGTTCAATAAAACCGATCACTCTTCTTGATCCGTTATTTGCCATAACATCTGCAATGAATGAAGAATAAAGGCTCAACATTGAACTCACCCGCATTATCCGATGAAAGACAAAAAATAGAGATAAAACCGACAATTTAGGGAGTGGAAATACCCAACTGATTTGACTTTAAGAACTGTCAAGTTACACTGCCACACAGAATACTGTTCAAATACCCACCGACCTATCATCCACATGAAACAAAGTCGCCGCCACTTCTTGCAACAAACTGCCTTTGCTGGCTTCACCGCTTCTACTAGTTTAGCCACTGGTCTGGTGAAAGCGACGAATGAAAGTGCAATGCGTTTGATTTTACTTGGCACAGCTGGCGGCCCCACCCCGAAGAAAAATCGTGCAGCGCCTGCACAATTGATCATGATCAATGATGAAGCTTATCTCATTGATTGCGGCAATGGCGTTGCTCAACAAGTGGTCAAAGCGGGCATTAAATTATCAGCCATACGCCATGTATTTTTGACGCATCATCACTCTGATCATAATGCGGACTATGGCAACTTAATGCTTTTGGCTTGGGCGGCAGATTTAGACCATCGAATCGATACATACGGCCCACCGCCTTTAAAGCGAATGACTCAGCAGTTTTTGGCCTTAAACGATTACGATATTCAAACCCGCATACACGATGAAGGACGCCGTCCGCTCAAACAATTGATTTATCCGCATGAGTTACAACATGACAGTGTTGTCATGCAAAACCAACATGTGAAGGTGAGCGCCGCACGTGTAGTTCACCCACCTGTAAAACCGGCGTTTGCGTATCGTTTTGATCATCAAGGTAAATCCATTGTCATCTCTGGCGACACAAGCTATTCGGAAAATTTAGTGCGCTTAGCTCAAGGCGCTAATATCTTAGTACATGAAATTATGCACACAGCGTCCTTAGATCAATTGCTCGCAACTGAACCTAACGCCACTCGCTTGAAAGAACATTTGCTCGCCAGTCATAGCACCGCCGAACAAGTCGGACGAGTAGCAACGCAAGCTAACGTGAAAAAATTGGTGCTTTCACATTTTGTGCCTGGGGGTTATCCCTACTTAGAAGATCAAGTTTGGTTGGACGCCGTACGTCCCTATTTTGATGGTGAAATTATTGTTGGTAGCGATTTGATGGAAATCCAGGTCTAGGCCATCACTGACTCGCCTGCGGCAAAGCGACCGTTCTTAATTGAAAACGCCCATCCGAATTAAACAACCAAGTTTCGACGATATCGATCTTGCCTTGTTTTAAGAATCTTGCGGGCGGAACAGGGAAAGGCTGCGCCTTGACCAAACTGGACAAAGCGATAGCTTCCGTTTCCCTATCTTTGTTGCTGCGCACGATGACTTTGCTGAGTAAATTTCCTTGCGAATTTACGGAAAATCTCAGCACAATCACCGAACGTAATAGAGCCTGAGGATTGCCAGCATAAATTGTTGCGGCATTCACACGAGAAAGATGATTGGCCAAATCGAGTTGATAGTCCACTAAGGTTTTTGCATTCGACTTGACGATTTTTAGTTGATCAGGCTTGCCAGAATTGTTGTCTGGGATTTTTGGTTTTTCAATGGCAGTATCAGGCTGCGGTGTCTCTGTTTTGGGGGCGCCGCATGCAGTCAACAATAGTCCCAGAATCAACAGAGGTCGGCGCAGTCTAGAGTTCATCGCAATCCGCAAATCTATTTGCGCGCCCTTGTTGATGTCAGCATTAGTTCCTGCAACATGGTAGCAATATCGCGCCGTTCCGACTCCACAGCAAAATCGTAAGCAGTCCAACCCAGCATATTTTTCAAAGATATGTCAGCACCTTCAACAATCAGATATTTGACCACGGCCATCTCACCACGACGCGCTGCCAACATCAATGGTGTGGTCTTATTCGGCGTTTCAGCGTTAACGTCAGCGCGCTGTTTTATCAGCAATTGAATGATTTGAAAATGACCAACAACCGCTGCATAGTGCAATGCAGTCCAACCTTGTTGATTCACTTGCGCACCAGCGTCAATTAGATGCTGAACCGACTCTTTTTGTTCAAGATAAGCCGCTAACATGATCGCGGTATCGCCATTTTTAGCACGTTGATCTAGTTGAGTTTTGGGATGTTGCAACAAGTATTCAAAAACTCTTTGCGAGTTTTCTCTTACACTGATCATTAACAAAGTTTCGCCACGATCCGGCTCGGCGAGATTGATGTCGCCTTGCTGGTCTGCATATTGTTTAATGGTCTTAACATCATCAAATCGAGCAGCACGGATAATTTGTTCTGCTGTCGACAATGACGTTGATGATTGCGCCCATGCTGCAGATGCGAACCACAGTGAAAAAACACAAACTAAAATCAAACGAGGGTAGCTAAGTCGGCGCATGGATTTGTCTTTCAACTTCATTTTTTTGCGCGAACTTAAAAAGATCAAAAAAATTCTGGGTCGTTTGTTCTTGCACCTGTTTCAGCGGCAATTGTTTTAAGTCTGCCAAAAATTCACCAACATGCTTTACAAATCCTGGCTCGTTCATTTTGCCTCGGTGTGGCGCAGGTGCCAGATAAGGAGAATCGGTTTCGATCAATATACGTTCAATCGGCAACTCTTTAGCAACAGCCTGTAAATCTTTTGCGCTCTTGAAGGTCAAAATACCAGAGAATGAAATATAAAAGCCCATCTCAACCGCAGCTTGTGCCACTTCTAAAGGCTCGGTGAAGCAATGCATGACGCCCGCCACGCCACCCTGATCGGTGCCTGCGCCCTCTTCTCGCATAATCCTTATCGTATCCTCCGAAGCTGCACGCGTATGGATAATTAGAGGTTTGCGACTCAAACGCGATGCGCGAATATGCTGACGAAAACGCTCACGCTGCCATTCCAGATCTCCCTTTAATCGGAAATAATCGAGCCCTGTTTCACCAATCGCAATAATCTTAGGATGCTGCGACAACTCGACTAAACGCTCAGCGCTAGGATCTTCTGTATCTTCATAATCAGGATGCACCCCAACCGAAGCATAAATATGCGGATACTGCTCTGCCAACGCCAAGACTTGAGGGAAGTCTGGCAAATCGACCGAAACGCATAAAGCATGCGTCACACCATTGTCTTCCATGCGTTGCAAGAGTTCCGGCAAACGGGCTGCCAATTCTGGAAAATTAATATGACAGTGAGAATCGATATACATAGTGGATATTTCCTGCTGAACTTGAACGCTGATCATGCATCGCGTTGAGTCGTGTAAAAATCGCCTAGCGATTCTGAATAAGATTGAGTACAGCTTGCGCTGAAATCCCTGCGGTGTCACGCAACAAATCGTGATGCATATCAGTAAAGCGCTGTTTTAAACGCCTTTGCAAGGCAACATCATTGAGCTGCTGCCATAATGCGTCAGCCATGTTTTGTGGCGTCGCTGCAGATTGCAAAAACTCTGGTACCAAAAAATCCTCTGCCATGATGTTCGGCAGACCTATCCAAGGCTGGTAACCCATGTGCTTCAACACATGCCAAGACGCTGCCATCATTTTGTAGGCAATCACCATCGGTTTTTTAAATAGCGCGACCTCCAAGGAGGCTGTCCCCGAGGCTACCAAAACAACATCGGCCGCAGCAATCGCGGTATGAGACTTGCCTTCCATGAGCAAAATAGGCACTTCATCTAATTCCGCTGCCAAGACTAATTCCGAATAGTAAGCGCGTTGTTTGGCGCCGACCATAGGCACCAAGAAGTGCAAATGCGGATCGCGTTGTAACAGCAATTTAGCCGTCGCAATAAATGCTGCCGTATTGTATTTGATTTCCGACATGCGACTGCCAGGCAGAATCGTCACAATGCGCGCGTCGGTTTCCAGTCCGAGTTCCTCGCGCGCGGCTTCGACGTCGGGCTCCATGGGAATCACTTGTGCTAAAGGATGACCAACATAGGTCGCAGGTATGCCCGCTTTGCGATAGATTTCTTCTTCAAAAGGAAAGATCACTAACATGTGCGAAACCGCTTCAGCAATTTTTTTGATTCGGCCACCACGCCATGCCCAAATTGATGGACTGATGTAATGCATTGTTGGAATGCCAGCTTGCTTGAGTTGGACTTCGAGGTCCAAATTAAAATCAGGCGCATCGACACCGATAAACACATCGGGTTTTTCATCCAATAATTGCGCCATCAACTGCTTGCGGATGCCGGAGATCTCTCGATAATGCATCAAGACCTCAAACAGCCCACGAACAGAGAGTTTTTCCATCGGAAAATCACTCTGAAATCCATACTCGGCCATGTGCTTGCCACCAATGCCATGCATAAGGGACTCTGGTAATTGAGGGCGCAAGCCAGACAATAAACGGGCTGCCAGCATGTCACCGGAGGTCTCTCCGGCGACCATAGAGATAATAGGACGCGTCACGATGGTCCTAAAAATTAACGCACGATGCCGCGCGTTGAGGTATCGAGGAATTGACGGAATGCAGAAATATGTTCAGCGATTTCCGCCGTTTGTGCAGCGATTTCCTGATCTAACTCGGTTTTCGCTTCATCCAAAGTCAAACCTGATTTGTACAAGGTTTTGTATGCTTGACGAATGGCGGAAATCTGTTCGCGACTAAATCCACGACGTTTCAAACCCTCGATATTGATACCATGCGCGGCCGCTGGATTGCCATTCAAAATAACAAACGGAGGTACATCTTGGGTCAAGCTAGTGCTCATACCAACCATCGCGTGTGCGCCAATTTTGCAGAACTGATGCACATTCGAGAAGCCGCCGAGAATCACCCAATCACCGATATGCACGTGACCTGCCAATGCCGCATTGTTTGCAAAGATCGTACGGCTACCTACGTGGCAGTCATGGGCAATATGGACATAAGCCATGATCCAATTATCGTCACCAATACTGGTCACACCACCATCTTGCACGGTACCTAAATTAAATGTACAAAATTCACGTACCACATTGCGATCACCGATCGTCAATAACGTCGGTTCACCGGCATACTTTTTATCTTGAGGTGCAGCACCTATCGATGAAAACTGGAAGAACTGATTGTCTTTGCCGATGCTCGTATGACCTTCAATGACGACATGAGGGCCGATCTTAGTCCCGGCATCGATACGCACATCTGGACCAATAATTGAATAGGCGCCGACTTCCACGCTGGAATCAAGCTGCGCTTTTGGGTCAATGATAGCGGTGGAATGAATAAGCATATTTTATGCTCCTACAGGAGTTTCGCCAGTTGTTGTCGTCGCTGTTTTCGTTTCATCACTCGTGCTGCGCAAGGTACACATCAACTCTGCTTCCAACGCCAATTGACCATCGACTGTGGCTACCGCTTTGTACTTCCAAATCCCGCGCGCTACACGCAAAATTTCCACATCCATTTTCAGTTGATCGCCAGGACCCACAGGGCGTTTGAAGCGCACATTGTCGATGCCGACAAAATACACAATGGTATTTTCATCGGGTTTTTTGCCCATTGTCAGAAAGGATAAAATCGCGGCTGTTTGCGCCATTGCCTCTACCATCAACACGCCAGGCATGACGGGTTTATTTGGAAAGTGACCGTTAAAGAATTCTTCGTTCGCGGTGACATTCTTAATTGCCGTGATCGTCTTACCACTTTCCCACGTCAACACGCGATCAACTAACAACATCGGGTAGCGATGCGGTAAGTATTGTTTGATCTGATTGATATCTAGGGTCTTATCGATGTTTTCCATACTATTCTTCTGAGTTAGAGGTATTTAAATGTTGATGAATGACTTGAGATGCCTGTGCCTTAACAGTCTTCTCTAATTGTTTGAGCTTGTCGCGCATGCTATCGAGATTGCGCACAATGACAGCGGTCTTTTCCCAATCTGCATTCTTCGCTAAAGGATAAAAACCTGTGTACTGACCTGGCTCATGGATGGAGCGAGATACCATACTTCCAGATGAGATATGAACGTTATCCGCAATCGTCAAATGTCCGAGTACCATCGCGGCACCACCAAACGTGCAGTTCTTACCTATCTTGGCACTACCCGCTACACCAACGCAACCTGCCATGGCGGTATTCTCGCCAATATGGCAGTTGTGACCGATTTGAATTTGATTGTCGAGCTTGACACCATTTTCAATAATGGTGTCAGCCAAAGCACCGCGGTCTATACTCGTGTTCGCCCCGATCTCAACATCATCGCCAACCACCACGCGACCTGTTTGTGGAATCTTAATCCATTTGCCTTTTTCATTCGCGAAGCCAAAACCATCAGCACCAATCACTGCACCCGAATGAATAATGCAACGCTGACCGATAATGCAGTCGTTATAAATGCTGGCATTCGCGTTAATTTGGCTATTATTGCCAATGGCAACACCACGGCCTATCGAGACACCAGCTGCGATAACAACGTGCTCGCCGATCACTGCGCCAGCTTCAATAGAAACATGAGCAGCAATACTCGCGGATGCTGCAACCTCTGCTTGTGGACTAACCCAAGCCGATGGATGAATACCTTGTGCAGGAATGACAGCATGTAAATCGAAAAAATATTGCGCAGCTTTGGCGAAATAGACATAAGGATTAGGCGTAACGATACGCGCACCTTGATAGGCATCCCCGATCTGATGATGATCCTGCTCTGACAATATCAGAGCGACTGCTTGCGTTTTTTCCGCTTGCGATCTGAATTTGGAATTAGAAAGGAAGGTGATATGACGATCGCTCGCATCACTTAATGGGGCAATGCCGACGACCTGAATATCAGGATTACCAATTAACTGACCACCGAAGCGATCGACTAACTCCGCTAGTCGAATGCTTTTATCTGTCATTTTTATTTGGAAAGTGCTTTCAGTACTTTGTCTGTAATGTCGATACGTGGATTCACATAAGAAGCGTCTTGTAAAACGATATCGATTTTTTCGGCCTCCGCGATTTGACGGACGATTTTCAATGCACGTTCACCTAAAGCGATCGCCTCTTCCTGACGACGCTGTGCTAAATCTTCGTTGTAAATCCGCTGCTTACGATTGAAATCCTGATCCATCTCAGCCAATTCACGTTGACGACGCAGGCGCTCGCCCTCAGATAGCGTTGGTGCATCTTTTTCATACTTACGATAGGCAGTACGAAAACGATCGTTAACATCATCTAGATCTTTTTTACGTTTCGAAAATTCCTGCTCAATACGTGAAGAAGCTATTTTTGCAGGTACAGATTCATCCAAAACACGCTGTCCATTAAAAAAAGCCACTTTGAAATCTTGCGCTTGGACTTGTGCGAAAGCAAAAAGAGAAGCTGCGCCGAGCAAAAAATGACGTACCAATTTGGACGGATTAGATATGTGACTCAAAATATTCTCCACATGACAAACTTCAATTTACCAACCAGCAAACAATCAACATATTTCATCAAACAGAATTAAAACCCTGCTCCCATTGTGAACTGGAAGCCTTGGCGTCTATCTTCAGGTTTTGCATTGAGTGCCTTACCAAAGCTCAGTTTCAACGGTCCCATCGGTGAGATCCAACTAATACCCATACCGATCGACGTTCTCAAATCCTTAGGACGGATCTTTTGCCCTTCATCAAAGACATTACCAATATCGAAGAACGTAAACCAACGTAAGGACTTATCAGCGCCAGGAAACGGGACTTGTAGTTCCACGTTACCAACCAAACGTGTAGAACCACCTAAAGTATCATTATTAGGATCTTTTGTTCCTAATGAACCTGGTTCATACCCGCGTACAGATCCGATACCACCTGCATAGAAATTCTTAAATACAGGATAAGGTTTGCCCGACAAACCACGTCCATAATTAATTTCACCATTCATTGCCAAAATTACTGAGCGATAGATAGGTTTGAAATACTCATGTTTGTAGATTGCCCGGTAATATTTAAATTCACCGTAGGCAGACAATTCGAAATTAATACGTTGATATCGACCAATTGATGGTGTAATCACATTGTCGCGACTATCACGTTGCCATGCTAACGAGAGTGGAATCGAGTCGTTAATCGCGGTACCAACACCCCAAATGGAACTTGTCGGATTTTTCTCGACCCCAGCACCACCAAAATCAGCAACATATTTTTTATAACGATAAGGACTGTCTAGGTAAGTATCGATTTTTGATCGTTCCAGACCGACACCAAAAAACACCGTATCCAATTCTGAAAAAGGAATACCGTAGCGAATATTTCCACCTGAAGATTGAATACGATAGTAACCATAAGAGCCGATTGGCGGCAGTGATGTACGAATATAAGCATCAATGCTACGACTAATACCATCATCTGTTACATAGGGATCCACATGTGTTAATGCGATCGTCCGATTGTATTTGCTGGTGTTAATATCTAGACCTATCGTATCACCACTACCAAAGGCGTTCACTTGTTGAATTGAGCCTGTGATGGTAACTTTTTCGGCACTTGAGTAACCCGCACCGATCATGATATTGCCGGTTGGTTTTTCGGTTACACTCAAATTGACGTCAACCTGATCGGTACTAGTTGGCACTTCAGGTGTATCGACAGTGACCTCTTTGAAAAAGCCTAAGTACTCAACACGGTCACGTGACACTTTAATTTTTTCACCGTCATACCAAGAGCCCTCGAATTGTCGGAATTCACGACGTATGACTTCATCACGAGTACGGGTATTGCCAGCCAAATTAATGCGACGAACATAGACGCGTTTACCTGGGTCAACAAAGATGGTGAAGGCAACTTCTTTTTTCTCTTTATCAATCAATGGATTCGCGACAACGTTCGCAAATGCATAACCAAAGTTACCCATGCGATCAGATATCCGCTTTGTGCTAGCGGTCAACAAAGCAGCGTTATACGTTTCATTTTTCTTAAGCAACATCAAGGAGGCCAGCTCGTCTTCACGGCCAAAAGTATCGCCTTCTATCTTGACGTCAGTGACTTTATATTTATCACCCTCATCGATATTGAGCGTAATGTAGACCTGTTTTTTATCAGGCGTAATTGAAATCTGGGTCGAAGTCACTTGCATTTCTAAGTAACCACGATTTTGATAAAACGAACGAATTGTTTCTACGTCACCAGACAACTTCTGTTTAGAGTATTGATCTGCTTTCGAATACCAGCTAAACCAAGTTGGCGTGCTTAATGTCAGCATTTCTTTCAATTCACCATCAGAAAATGCTTTATTGCCGATGATATTGATTTGCGCGATCTTGGCGATATCGCCTTCATCGACAACAAAAGTCACATTGACGCGATTGCGCTCAATCGGCGTAATTGTTGTCGTAATCTGCGCACCATACAAACCGCGTGACAAGTACTGTTTCTTTAATTCTTGTTCAGCACGATCAACGGTTGCTTTATCAAAAATCCGGGTTTCACCAACACCGATATCTTTTAATGCTTTTACCAACTGTTCTTTTTCGAATTCTTTCGTACCTGTGAAATCAACAGTCGAAATTGTTGGACGCTCGTCGAGCAAAACCACCAACACACCATCTTCCACCTCGATCTGCACATCTTTAAAGAACCCTGTTGCAAACAGAGCCTTGATGGCCGCGATACTTTTGGCATCATTAAAAACTTCGCCGACACGAACCGGTAAATAACTAAAGACGGTACCAGCTTCGGTTCTTTGCAAACCTTCAACGCGAATTTCTTTGACTGTAAATGGCTCAATTGCTAGGGCATGACCGGAACACAAAGCTAAGGCTGCTGTGGCGAGGAGGTGACGAGGAAATGCTGGCAAAGTTAAATTCTCTAATGGTAATTTCATTGGGGTTTTTCAGTCTCAATATTTCTACTTGATTGCAGCTTTTACAATACAGCAATGAATAAGCTGCGTATTATGACATCTGTCGGACGATATCATTAAAAAAAGCGACAAGCATTAAACACAACAGCACAGTTAGCCCTCCTCGCTGCGCCATCTCTACATATTTCTCAGGGATTGCTTTCCCCGTTAAAACTTCCAGCGAATAATACAACAAATGACCGCCATCTAACACAGGTATGGGTAGCAAATTCATCACTCCCAAGCTAATACTAATTAATGCGATGAATTGCAGGTAGCTAATCCATCCCACTCTAGCGGTCTGACCTGCGTAATCAGCAATCGTAATTGGGCCGGTGATATTGCGCCACGACACTTCACCAGTCAGCATTTTACCTATCATTTTCAGCGTCAGAACACTAGTATCCCAAGTGCGTACTGCTCCGCGATAGACCGCCTCTGAAGCAGAATACGATAACACCGTCATCTCCAACTGCCCCTGTGGCGCAACTTGAATCCGACCAATCAACTTGCCGTTCTCTTCCACCGCGTCAGGTGTAATTATCACTTCAAACTCTTGTCCCGAACCAAGCACTAACATCGTCAACGGTTTATTCGGCGATGCGTTGACGATGTCCCGAAATGCCTGGCTATCCAACACTGCTTGATCATTGATTTCGATGACTTGATCACCAGCTTTTAACCCAGCTTTACTGGCAGGTCCACCGGCAACTACGTCATTGAGGATCGCAGGTGGACGGAAAAACTCTATGCCCAATTTCTGCAAAAAATCTGACTCAAAATCGACAGCACTTAATTGAGACAGAGGGAGTTTGAATTCCAACTGATCAAGGCTAGAACTCCGATCGAGGTTCTTACGCGCAACTTGTATGCGCACCTCCCGCTTATCTAGGCCCAATTGCAGTAATTTCCATCGCATGTCCGACCATGATTGAATCTGTTCGCCATTGACACGCTGAACCAAATCGCCCTGCCTTAGCCCTGACACATAAGCAATGGAAGATTCAGAAGAGATGCGCAACTTCGCGACGGGATCTGGAGTGCCGTAGGAAAACAAGGCAGCAAATAAAACGATGGCTAAAATAAAATTGAAAACCGGCCCCGCAGCGACAATCGCGATACGCTGCCAAACGGATTTCCGAGAAAAATCACCCGCTAATTCTTGTGGTGTTGCTTGAGACGTATCGACTTCACGCGAATCATAAAACTTCACATAACCGCCTAATGGGATCGCTGACAAAGTCCATTCCGTTTCACTGTTCGCGAACTTTTTGATCCACAATGGTTTCCCCATGCCAACGGAAAAACGCAAAACTCTGACACCACATAAACGAGCAACCCAAAAGTGTCCTAGCTCATGAAAGATAATGAGGATACCAAGTGCAAAAACAAAGGCGATAACAGTTTGTAGGAATTGAAAAGTCATCTCACATCCCTAAATTTGCTGCACAATCGGTCGCAATCCTGCGAGCCTGATGATCTACTTCGAGGATGGACGCCAAATCGGACAAACTTTGTGTTTCAATTCGTGACAAAGTTTCAGCAACGACCGCTTCAATCTGCATGAAACCTAATTTTCCTTGCAAAAATGCTTCCACAGCAATTTCATTTGAGGCATTCAACACAGTAGGCGCCGATGCCCCCGCCCTTAAAGCTTCATAAGCCAAACGCAAACACGGAAAGCGCTCCATGTCAGGTTTAAAGAAATTCAATTGTAGAAATTGGCTCAAATCCAAAGGCGCTACTCCAGATGCAATACGCTCTGGATAGGCAAGGCCGTAGGCGATCGGTGTACGCATATCAGGATTTCCCAGTTGCGCAAGCAACGATCCATCCACATATGCCACCATAGAATGAATCAAACTTTGCGGATGAATCAAGACTTCAATCTTATCAACAGCGGCTCCAAACAACCAATGTGCCTCGATGACTTCCAAGCCTTTGTTCATCATGGTGGCCGAGTCGACCGAAATCTTTCGCCCCATGACCCAGTTAGGGTGCGCGATTGCTTCCGCAGCAGTGACTTGTGACAAGGTCGAAATTTCACGATTAAGAAACGGCCCACCGGAAGCGGTTAATATGATCTTGGAAATGCCACTTGCATCTAAATCGCGTTGGTAACCATGGGGCAAACATTGAAAAATGGCATTATGTTCACTATCAATCGGCAATAAGGTCGCACCACTTTTAGCAACGGCATCAATAAACAATTGCCCAGACATGACCAAAGCTTCTTTATTCGCCAACAAAATTCTTTTGCCAGCCTGCGCTGCAGCTAGTGAAGCGGGCAAACCTGCGGCACCAACAATCGCGGCCATCACCACATCACAGTCAGTAGCACTAGCAACTTCACACAACGCTTGGGCACCATGCAAAACCAGTGTTGTCGATGAAAATTGCGCCAGTAACTCTCGTAATTCTTGGGCTAAATTTTCATTGGCAACAACCGCAAACTGCGGTTCAAATTGCTGGCATTGGCTAGCCAATTTAGTGACTTGCGTGTGTGCTGTTAATGCAAAGACTTTATAACGATCAGGATGCCGAGCGATCACATCCAGCGTCGAAATTCCGATGGACCCGGTCGATCCTAAAATACAGATACTTTGTTTTTGCATACGTTTCGACGAGGCTGATTAATTAAAGCTGTGTTTGATCACAAATTCCACAGTGCCACAAACATCGCAGCGAACGGCAACACCGGAATAAGCGCATCAATTCTATCTAAGACGCCGCCATGGCCAGGTAGCAAACTACTGCTATCCTTCATTCCGATACGACGCTTCAATAAGGATTCAAACAAGTCACCGATGACGCTCGCAATGGCGATGAGTATCATCAAAATAACTAATGCGACTGGTCCTTGATGCGTGTAAATTCGAGCTGGCAAAGTTTCTGATAGCGAAGGAACAGCCACACAAAGGAGTGCAAACAAGAGCACCAAAACTCCACCACCAATTGCGCCTTCCCATGACTTACCTGGAGAAATCGTTGGCGCAAGTTTGCGTTTGCCAATCGCCTTGCCAACAAAATACGCACCGATATCAGCAATCCAGACCAAGGCCAACACTGAAAGTAACAACTTGGCCGATTTACCAAACAGGTAACTCATTGCGACGAAGCATCCAAAAATCGCGACCGCATACACACCACTAATCAAGCCACTGGCGAAGCTATTGACATCTGGCAGCCCAAATTTCAAGCTCGGAACCAAGCCAAAAACCCAGAATAGAACGCAAACAGTGAAAAGCGTTTGCAAGGAAAAACTGGTGTTTTGCAACGTCAAATAAGCAAATGCAAATGCCCACACTGCAGAGATAAGGATGGCGCCGGGCTTATTAAACAAACGCTGACTTTCCCACATCGCAGCAGCAAGAAAAATTGCCGCCGCCGCTGTAAATGCAAGGCTAGACCCAGAAAATACGATAGGCACCAAGATAGCTAGCAACACTATGGCGGTAATGATTCTTGTTTTTAGCATAGGAGCAATCCGATATGAGTGAAAAAGTTAAATACCAAAGCCGTTAAGCTTCCGTACCTTCCGCTAGTTGTGCACTAGTGCGGCCGAAGCGTCGTTCACGCGATTGGTAAGAGGCGATGGCCTCGTCTAAAGACTTGCCATTAAAATCAGGCCAAAAGGTATCGGTAAAAAACAATTCCGTATATGCCAATTGCCATAACAAAAAATTAGAAATCCGCGTTTCGCCGCCTGTACGAATAAACAGATCTGGCTCGGGCGCATACGCCATTGACAATTGCGACTCCAGCATCTCTTCTGTGATGTCAGATGCCGCTTGCCCATTTGATGTCAGTTTATTGACAGCCTGAACAATATCCCAGCGACCGCCATAATTGGCACAAATCGTGACAGTTAAGCGCGTGTTCGCGGCAGTCAATTCCTCTGCCTTTTGAATCGCATCCTGCAAAGCCAGATCAAAACGCGATAAGTCGCCAACAATTTTCAAGCGAATATTATTGTCATGCATCTTCTTCACTTCTTTTTCCAAAGCAGTAACGAATAGACGCATCAGCAAAGACACTTCATCGGCAGGACGTCGCCAATTCTCAGAACTGAAAGCAAATAAAGTCAGAAATTGAATGTCGCGTTTAATGCAGGCTTCGACAATACCACGTACGGCATCAACACCTTTAACATGCCCTGCAACACGAGGCAAAAAACGCTTAGTAGCCCAACGCCCATTGCCATCCATAATGATGGCAATGTGCTTCGGCATCAGTCCCGCATCGGGGACTGTTTTCGTTGAGCTTGAATAATTCATGAAACTCCGAGTTTGAATAAAGAAAAAATGATGCCGCGACTTAAACGGTCAACACTTCTTTTTCTTTTTCAGTCAAGAGCTTATCAACTTCAGCCACAAACTTGTCGGTCAACTTCTGAATATCATCTTGGGCACGGCGCTCATCATCTTCAGAGATATCCTTATCTTTGACCAATTTCTTCAATGATTCATTTGCATCGCGGCGAATATTGCGCACAGCGATCTTGGCATCTTCGCCTTCAGTCTTAACCAACTTCACCATTTCTTTACGACGTTCTTCTGTCAATGGTGGTGTTGGTACGCGAATCAAATCGCCTTGTGATGCTGGGTTCAGACCCAAATCGGATTCACGAATCGCTTTTTCGATCACGTTTAACATTTTCTTTTCCCACGGTTGGACACCGATGGTACGAGAATCGATCAAAGTGATATTGGCGACTTGTGAAATATTCGTCGGCGAACCGTAATAATCGACCATTACGTGATCCAAAATACCTGGATGAGCACGACCGGTACGAACCTTAGATAAATCTGCCTTTAAGGTTTCGATCGATTTTTGCATGCGCTGATCGGCGCTACTTTTAACACTAGCAACTGTCATGATTTACTCCTGAACTAAATGAGAATGAGAGCTTACGCTCTCATTGACCTCAAAACAAATTAAGTTTGGTGAATCAGCAAAGATCACCTTGCAATCCGAAACGGCGCATTATACGTGGACTAAGGTACCTTCGTCTCCACCCATAATCAGATTTTTTAAAGCACCTGGTTTAACAATGGAGAATACTTTAATCGGCAACTTCTGATCACGACACAAGGCAAAGGCCGTCGCATCCATAACCTGCAAATGACGCGAAATCGCTTCGTCAAAAGAGATGGTTGTATAACGAGTAGCAGTTGGATCCTTTTTCGGATCGGCAGTGTACACGCCATCGACTTTGGTAGCTTTCAAGACCAACTCAGCACCAATCTCTGCTCCGCGCAAGGCCGCAGCGGTATCCGTCGTGAAGAAAGGGTTACCAGTACCCGCAGCAAAAATCACCACTTTACCCTCTTCCAAATATTGCAAGGCTTTAGGACGAACATAAGGCTCAACAACTTGCTCAATCGCGATCGCTGACATTACGCGTGCAGTCACGCCAACTTGACGCATAGCATCACCCAAAGCGAGGGAATTCATCACCGTGGCGAGCATACCCATATAATCAGCAGTGGCTCTGTCCATACCTTGAGCACCAGGTGCTACACCGCGAAAGATATTGCCGCCACCGATTACAATTGCCAGCTCTACGCCCATACGGGAAACTTCGGCGACATCGGCCACCATACGCTCAATGGTTGCGCGATTGATGCCATAGGCATCATCACCCATTAAAGCCTCACCAGAGAGTTTTAAAAGCACACGCTTATAAGCTGGTTTAGTCACGATCTGGGCTCCTTTAAAGTTGGGAAGAGATTATTGCAAAAATTCTTTGAGATCCATTCTGAGTTCAGAGAACAAAGAGAAACCCCGATATAAAACACTTGCGATAATCGCTTGCACTAGCACGATTTTTCATTTTACTGCCAATACTACAAATACCACTCTTAAATACTACTCTTAAAAAAACGGGCCTTTCGGCCCGTTTTCTTTTTGAAGTCAGCTTACGCTTGTTTAGCAGCAGCAACTTGCGCTGCCACTTCAGCAGCGAAATCATCTTGCTTCTTCTCAATGCCTTCACCAACGACGAACATTGTGAATGCTTTCACAGATGCGCCAGCAGCTTGCAACATTTGCTCAACTGTTTGCTTGTCGTTCTTAACGAATGGTTGATTCAACAAAGAAACTTCTTTCAAGAACTTCTGGATAGAACCTTCTACCATCTTTGTAACGATATCAGCTGGCTTACCAGATTCTGCCGCTTTCAAAGAAGCTACTGAACGCTCTTTTTCGATCAATTCAGCAGGAACTTGTTCGATAGACAAAGAAACTGGTTTCATCGCTGCAATGTGCATCGCAACGTCTTTACCGATTTGTTCATCAGCAGCATCAAATTCGACTACCACGCCGATACGTGTACCGTGCAAGTAAGAAGTAACTTTTGCTGCAGATTCAAAACGTTGGAAACGACGGATAGACATGTTTTCGCCGATCTTACCGATCAAACCAGCACGAATACTTTCAACTGTGCCATCTTCCAATGGCAATGCAGCCAATGCAGCCAAATCAGCTGGATTTGCATCAGCGATCAATTTTGCTACTTTATTTGCAAAAGCGATAAAGTCATCATTCTTAGTAACGAAGTCAGTTTCGCAGTTAACTTCTACCAAAGAACCAACGCCACCAGAGATGAAAGAGGCAACTACACCCTCTGCTGTGATACGGGAAGCTGCTTTAGAAGCTTTGCTACCCAATTTAACGCGCAAAATCTCTTCCGCACGCTCCATATCGCCTTCAGCTTCCGTCAATGCTTTTTTGCATTCCATCATTGGTGCATCTGTCTTTGCACGTAATTCGCCTACCATCGCTGCTGTAATTGCTGCCATGTTTCTCTCCTAATTCATTGCATCACGAAGATGCACAAGTTCAATATAAATTCGATTTAAAAAAAGGGGCAAACACGCGTTGGCCCCTTTTTTACGCTTCAAACGCCATGCTTTTTCAAAAAAGCACCAGCGTGAATTAAGCCTGTTCTACTTCAACAAACTCGTCGCTTGGCTTAACTGCTTCAAGCACTTCATTTACGGCATTTGCACGGCCTTCCAAAATTGCATCAGCAACGCCACGAGCGTACAGAGCAATTGCTTTAGAAGAGTCATCATTACCAGGAATGATGTAAGTAACGCCTTCTGGTGAATGGTTAGTATCAACTACGCCAATCACTGGGATACCCAATTTAGCAGCTTCAGTGATCGCGCCTTTGTGGTAACCAACGTCAACCACGAAAATCGCATCAGGAACGCCTGGCATATCTTTAATGCCGCCGATGGATTTTTGCAACTTAACCATCTCACGTTGGAACATCAAACCTTCTTTTTTGGACAATTTCTCTACAGAGCCGTCCAATACAGAAGCTTCCATATCTTTCAAACGCTTGATAGAAGTCTTAACTGTTTTGAAGTTAGTCAGCATACCACCTAACCAACGTTGATCAACAAAAGGCATACCTGCACGGTTTGCTTCTGCAGCGATCAATTCGCGCGCTTGACGCTTAGTACCAACCATCAAAACCGTACCACGGTTAGAGGACAATTGGCGGATGAATTTCATTGCTTCTTGATACATCGCCAATGTTTTTTCCAAATTCATGATGTGGATTTTATTGCGATGACCGAAGATGTACGGTGCCATTTTTGGATTCCAAAAACGGGTTTGGTGACCAAAATGGACACCAGCTTCTAACATTTCACGCATTGTTACAGACATAATAACTCCAGGGTTAGGTCTTGAATCGAGTCAGTGATTCCTCAGCTTTTTATACTAGAAGAGAAACACCCTTTTCGACCAGATTCGATCTTTAAGAAACAAAATATTTACTACTACATTTAATTAGCATGTAATTTATTCAAGCTAACCATCTATTCTAACCTGAAACAGTCACTTTGATCAAGTACGGAGACCAATTCAAACTTCATCCGTGCTTGCACGCTCACCTAAAGCGCGCAAAAGATCAAAATAAATTCGTAAAAATGGGGTTTATTCTTTGTAGGCCTCAACGCGCTTATTACTCCTCGTCTATAATTCACGCTTAAACTCCTCTAATTTCCCCATTATTTACTTTCTGATTGCAGAGAACGCATGTCATCTATTTCCATTAAAACCGCTGAAGATATCGCTGGCATGCGCATTGCCGGTCGCTTAGGATCTGAAGTCCTTGATTACATCACCCCTTTCGTCAAAGCGGGTGTCACCACTGGCGAACTTGATCGCCTGTGCCACGAATACATGACCAATGTACAAGGATCAATTCCTGCTCCATTAAATTACTGCCCACCTGGCTACACGCCTTATCCAAAAGCGATTTGCACATCAGTCAACGATGTCATTTGTCACGGCATTCCAGGCGACAAAGTATTAAAAAATGGCGACGTCGTTAATTTAGATATTACTGTAATTAAAGATGGCTACCATGGTGATAATAGCCGTATGTTCTTCATTGGCGAACCATCGATTTTGGCGAAACGCTTGAATGAAATCACTTATGAATGTATGTGGCTTGGTATTCAACAAGTTAAGCCCGGCAATCATTTAGGCGATATCGGCCATGCTATCCAACAGCACGCCGAAAAAGCTGGTTATAGCGTGGTACGAGAATTCTGCGGTCACGGCATAGGCAAAGTTTTTCATGAAGAGCCGCAAATTTTGCACTACGGTCGTCCAGGAACACTGGATGAACTGAAGCCAGGCATGATCTTCACAATAGAACCTATGATCAATGCAGGTCGCCGTGAAATTCGTGAAATGAATGATGGCTGGACGATTAAGACCAAGGATCGCAGCTTGTCAGCGCAGTGGGAACATACGATCTTAGTAACAGAAACTGGTTATGAGGTATTAACGCTGTCCGCTGGCTCACCACCTCCACCTGCATTTATTACAAAGCAAGTAACCGCACAAATCGAAGCCTAATGAAAACAGCCATCGCGAATGCCATGGCTTTCAAAGCAAAGCTGAAGGCCGAACAGCAGATCATCATTCAATCCTTCAAAGATAAACCGAAGGCTGAAACACTACTAAAAGACTTGTGTCGCTGCGTCGATGCTAACTTAAGCGACATTTGGAAGAGTTTTAACTTCCCAAAAGAACTCGCTTTAGTTGCCGTCGGCGGCTATGGACGTGGTGAGCTATTTCCGTTTTCTGACGTAGACGTCTTAATTCTGTTAACTGATCATCCAGATAAAGACCTTAGAGAAAAACTCGAGAACCTAGTGCAAATATTCTGGGATATCGGCCTAGACATTGGGCATAGTATACGCACGATAGACGAATGCATGACCGAAGCCGCGGCCGACATCACGGTCAAAACAGCATTACTCGAAGCACGTTTATTGGCAGGTAGTCGAAATAGTTTTCGCGAACTTAAGACGCGCTATGATGAGGCGATGAATCCTCAGCAGTTCTTTCAAGCGAAACTATTGGAACTGCATCAGCGTCACGTCAAATACGAAGACACGCCATATAGTCTGGAACCGAACTGCAAAGAAAGTCCGGGTGGCTTGCGCGATTTACAAGTCATCTTGTGGGTAGCAAAAGCAGCCAAGCTCGGCGATTCTTGGGCGGAGCTCGCGGCACGCGGCTTGATCACTGCGACTGAAGCGCATCAACTTAAACGCAATGAACGCGCATTCAAAGACATACGAGTGCGTCTGCACATACAAGCAGGTCGTCGCGAAGATCGTTTGGTTTTTGATTTGCAAAATGCGATCGCTGCCACCTTTGGTTTTGAAACTACCGAATCGCGCCGCTCCAGCGAATATTTGATGCAGCGCTATTATTGGGCAGCGAAAGCAGTCACACAACTCAATACCATCTTGTTACAAAATATTGAAGCTGTCTTGTTTCCTTTACCGCATCAAGCGAAAGTGATTAATGAACGCTTCAATGAAGTCAACGCCTTAATCGATATCGTCGAAGAAAACGTATTTGAACAAACGCCTTCTGCGATGTTGGAAGTGTTTTTATTGTTGTCTCAAAACGCCAATCTGAAAGGCATGACCGCCAAAACGCTGCGAGCGCTTTGGCATGCACGCAATTTGATTGATGCGGAATTCCGTCACGATATTTTTAATCGCGGCACTTTCCTGCAGATCCTGCAATCCCCACGTGGCATTACGCACGTATTGCGCAGCATGAATCAAACCAGTATTCTGGGTCGTTATTTGCCAAATTTCCGTCGCATCGTTGGACAAATGCAGCACGATCTCTTTCACGCCTATACCGTAGATCAGCACATCTTAATGGTCGTACGCAATCTGCGGCGATTCACGATGACCGAACACGCGCACGAGTATCCGTTCTGCAGTCAATTGATGGCGAACTTCAATCAGCCTTGGGTCTTGTATATAGCCGCCTTATTTCACGATATCGCAAAAGGACGCAATGGCGATCACTCCGTGTTGGGCATGGCAGATGCGCGTAAATTTTGCTTCGATCATGGCATTTCAAAAGACAATACCGAATTAGTTATTTTCTTGGTCCAGCAACATTTGACCATGTCGCAAGTCGCGCAAAAGCAAGACTTATCTGACCCCGATGTAATTCAAGCATTTGCCAATCTGGTCAAAGATGAGCGTCACTTGACAGCCCTGTATTTATTAACGGTCTGCGATATTCGTGGCACCAGCCCGAAAGTATGGAACGCTTGGAAAGGCAAGCTCTTAGAAGATCTCTACAAAATCACCTTGCGCGTGCTTGGAGGAGAAACTCCTTCCGCTGATCGCGAACTGAAAAATCGCCAAGAAGAAGCGCTCAAGGCTTTGCGCTTAGTCGGCATAGAACATGACGCCCATACTAAGTTATGGAACGAACTCGATATCGTCTACTTCTTACGTCATGACGCATCCGATATTGCTTGGCAAACGCGCGTACTACACGACAAAATAAGCAGCCCTACTCCCATTGTTAAATGTCGTGTGGCACCGATCGGTGAAGGCTTGCAAGTCACTGTGTATTTGCTAGATCAAGCAGATCTTTTTGCGCGTATTTGCAATTATTTTGACAGTAAGAATTTTGCGATTCTCGATGCTAAAATCCACACGACTAAGAGTGGCTATGCACTCGACACCTTCTTAGTCACGGAGCCAGCATTTGCCAGCCATTATCGCGACATTATTAATTTAATCGAACATGAATTGGCTGAGATCTTGGCGAAGCAAGTTCCATTAAGTACACCGAATCAAGGACGACTATCGCGTTTGTCTCGCAATTTCCCTTTGGTGCCAACGGTAGAATTACGCCCTGATGATAAAGGCCAATATTTCCTGCTATCGATTTCCGCAAATGACAGGAACGGCTTGTTATATTCAGTTGCTGGCGTACTCGCCAAGTACAAAATCAATCTACACACGGCCAAGATCATGACCCTGGGCGAACGTGTAGAGGATGTCTTTTTGGTCGATGGTGCAGCTTTGCATAACCCGAAAAATCAAATTCAATTTGAGTCCGAATTACTAGATGCACTGCGCATTTAAATGAACAATCAAAGATCAATAAAAAGAAATTAGCTATGACAGAACAATTAAGACTCTCCAAACGCATGTCCGAACTAGGCCTGTGTTCACGCCGTGAAGCCGATGAATGGATCGCCAAGGGTTGGGTACGTGTAGACGGCAAGGTCGTGTCCGAATTGGGCAGCAAAGTTTTTCCAGATCAAAAAGTCACGGTAGAACGTCAAGCCGCAGCCGAGCAATCCAAGCGCGTAACGATACTCATCAACAAACCAGTTGGCTATGTCAGCGGGCAAGCAGAAGATGGTTATGAACCTGCGATTGCATTAGTCAAAGCAGAAAATCGCTGGAGTGAATGCAAAGTCGAAAACGAATTTCACCCAACACAATTGCGTAGCTTAGTGCCTGCTGGTCGTTTGGATATTGATTCAGTTGGCTTGCTGGTCTTGACCCAAGACGGTCGCGTCGCTAAAAAGCTGATTGGCGAGAACACTGATGTTGAGAAAGAATACTTAGTTCGTGTTGAGTACACTAAACCTGGCACATTACCTGCTGGCGATTTGCGCTTGCTCAATCATGGCTTAAGCTTAGATGGCAAGAAACTTATTCCCGCGAAGGTACGCTGGATGAATGAAGACCAATTACAGTTTATTCTCAAAGAAGGCAAAAAGCGCCAGATTCGTCGTATGTGTGAGATGGTGGGATTGCGGGTGGTTGGATTAAAACGTGTTCGTATTGGTAAAGTGCGTCTTGGGCATTTGCCTGAGGGGCAATGGCGGTATTTGCGGGATGATGAGCCGTTTTGATTTTTTGCTATAAATTAATTTTTGAAGGAGCTGGCTTGATTTGGTTGCTCCTTTTTTTATTTTTTCAGTCTACTGAGCAAGGGGCGTCTTAGCTTTTCTTTCACGCCAATCTAGCTTAACGTTTACAGGTCGGGTGTGGCCCGACAGCCACTTCCTTTCTTTGCTTCGCCAAAGAAAGGAAGCAAAGAAAGGCGACCACGCTGCCACTGCCCTTCGGGTTCCCAATTGTGCAAGACAAAAATGGGGAGAGTCAGAAACTCGCTACGCTCAGACATCTGACTCTCTTTATCCCATTTCTGTCCCGCACAATTGGCAGTGTCAGAAGTGGAACAGCATTAAAGTCAAAAGCAACGGCAACACCAAAACAATCAATACCGACGGACGTTCAATTTTCTACTTGCAGTTGTAGGTCGTTGCTTTTGAATTTGTTTTTGACCTACCCCCGTTTGAGACGATGTAATTTGTGCTTGGCAGAAAATGGGATCAGGGTTGCGAATGTTTGAGCGTAGCGAGTTTTCGCAACACCCCATTTTTTGGCATGCACAAATTATGCTGAAGCGAAGCGTAAGCACCCCGAAGGGGCGAGTCTACGGTCGCCTTTTTTGGATTACCTTTTTTGGCGAAGCAAAAAAGGTAATTGGCTGTCGGGCCACACCCGACCTACAGACAATAAATCAACCGTAAAATTAATACGAATCGAAAAAACCTCAATCATCCTCACCAGGATCCAACTCAGGAAACAAAACCTCAGTAAACCCAAACTGCGTCAAATCCTTAATCCGCATAGGATACAAAACCCCATTCAAATGATCCGTCTCATGCTGCACTACTCGCGCATGAAAACCATCCACGTCACGACTGATCTTCTGACCAAACTGATCAAAACCCTCATAACGCAAACGACTCCAGCGAGGAACCAAACCACGCATACCGGGAACAGACAAACAACCTTCCCAAGCATCATCGGTCTCATCCGACAAAGGCGTCAACACAGGATTGATCAAAACAGTCTCAGGCACATTCGGCGCATCGGGATAACGTGGATTTCTTTTAAAGCCGAAGATCACCAATTGCAGATTGACACCAATTTGCGGTGCGGCTAAACCTGCGCCATTGGCATGCTGCATGGTTTCAAACATATCAGAAATTAGTTGGTGTAATGCTGGCGTGTCAAATTCTTGGATAACATCGGATACTCTGAGTAAGCGCGGGTCACCCATTTTCAAAATTGGATAGATCATAGCGTCACACCTCCGGTTAGCATCATTAGGAATTATTTAGAACCCATCAATTCATGCAAATATTTGGCAAACTCTTCGCCCACCTCGGGATGTTTTAAGCCAAGTGCAACACTAGCCTTGAGGTAGCCTAATTTGGAACCGCAATCATAACGCTTCGCATCACAACGATAGGCAAACACGGGCTCATCTTTGAGCATCGCTGCGATGCCATCGGTTAATTGAATTTCACCGCCCGAACCTTTACCAAGGTTTTCTAGGTAATTAAAAATGTTCGCCGACAAAACATAGCGACCTGCAACTGCCAACGTAGACGGCGCCTCTTCCGGCTTCGGTTTTTCAACAATACCGAACATACGCTCGAGATTTGGCTTATAGAATTCGCCGCTCACTATCCCGTATTGATTGGTAAATTCACGCAAGACCTCTTGCACCGCAACGATACTGCCCCCCTCTTGCGCATAAAGTGCAGCCATTTGTGCTGTAACACCTTTTTGACCAGGACGAACATCCATCAGATCATCTGCCAACAAAACAGCGAAGGGATCTTCACCAACCACTGGGCGAGCGCATAATACCGCGTGCCCCAAGCCCAAGGCTGCAGGTTGGCGAATGTAAATACAATTAATATTGCTCGGAATAACGCTACGGACAATATCCAAAAGCGCGTCTTTACCAGCAGCTTCTAACTCATGTTCTAGTTCATACGCTGTATCGAAATGATCTTCAATCGCACGCTTGTTTCGACCTGTGATAAACACCATATCCGTGATACCAGCTTCGACGGCCTCCTCTACCGCATACTGGATCAAAGGTTTATCAACGACTGATAACATTTCCTTGGGTTGCGCTTTTGTTGCTGGTAAAAATCGGCTACCAAATCCGGCAACTGGAAATACGGCCTTTCTAATTCTTCGCATCGATGTCTTTTCCCTCTAAATTTATTTTTTATATTTTTACTGTATTCGTTGTTACTTATTGTTGGGCTTCGCTTTGCTCAGCACCAAGCTACTTGTCATTTATTTTCAGACCTTGCATAGCGCAAGCAACTGTTCTTCGGATAAAACCGGAACACCCAACTCTCGGGCTTTTAAAAGCTTGCTGCCTGCGTCTTCACCAGCTACGACATAACTAGTTTTCTTGGAAACGGAACCAGCTACCTTGCCGCCATTTTTCTCAATCAATGCACCCGCTTGTTCACGACTCAAGTTCGGTAAAGTTCCTGTCAATACCAAAGTCTTACCGGCAAACACAGCACTACTTAAATCCAATTTTTCTATAACTGGCCAGTGTATTCCGGAAGCCATCAACTGCCGCACCAACTCAACGTTAAAAGGATCTGCAAAAAAGCGAATGATCGATTGCGCAACTACAGGACCGACATCATTCACTTGTAATAATTGTTCTTCTGTCGCTGCCATGAATGCTTCGATATCGGCGAATGCCAAGGCTAGGTCTTTGGCCGTTGACTCTCCAACATGTCGAATGCCAAGGGCATAAATAAAGCGTGGCAAGGTAGTCGACTTAGAAGTCTCAAGCGCATCGAGTACGTTCTGTGCCGATTTCTCTGCCATACGATCGAGCTCAGCTAATGCCATCAAGCCCAATTTATAAAAATCCGCGGCAGTTGTCACCACATTCTTATCGACCAATTGTTCAATCAATTGTTCGCCTAAGCCTTCGATATTTAAAGCTTTACGTGATGCAAAATGAAACAAACCGCCTTTACGCTGCGCAGCACATTTAATCCATCCGCCAGAGCAACGAGCAATCGCTTCGTCTTCTAACTTGACAATGTCAGAACCGCATATCGGGCATTGTTTCGGCAATACAAACACGCTGGTTTGTTCTGGACGTTTTTCCAAAACACTGGCAACCACTTCGGGAATCACATCGCCAGCACGGCGCACAATTACAGTATCACCAACGCGTACATCTTTGCGCTGAATTTCCTCTTCATTGTGCAGCGTTGCATTGGTGACCGTCACACCACCGACAAACACTGGTGCTAAGCGAGCCACTGGTGTGATTGCGCCGGTGCGTCCCACCTGCACTTCAATATCGAGCACTGTCGTTAAAGCTTCTTCAGCCGGAAACTTGTGCGCAATCGCAAAGCGCGGTGCGCGTGACACAAAACCTAGAGTTGCTTGTTGATCAAAGCGATTGACTTTGTAGACCACACCATCAATTTCGTACGGTAACAGCGCACGTTTTTCTTGTACCTTGCGATAAAAATCTAACAGTGCTGGAGCACCTTTAACCAGGGCTTTTTCTTCACATGTCGGAATGCCCATGCCTTGATACCAATCGAGCAGATCGCGATGTGAGGCTGGCAATTCTGCCCCCTCCAAGAGGCCAATGCCATAGGCAAAGAAACGTAAATTACGTTGCGCCGTAATGGTCGAATCAAGTTGACGTAAGCTACCTGCTGCGGCATTACGAGGATTGGCAAATTCTTTGGCACCAAGGTCGCGTTGACGCTGATTTAATTTATCAAAGTCAGCCTTGAACATCAAAACTTCACCGCGCACATCCAATATTGCGGGAGGATTTTCACAACGCAATCGTAATGGAACGCTACGAATTGTCCGAATATTCTCCGTGACATCTTCACCGGTATAACCATCACCGCGCGTAGCTGCCTGCGCAAACACGCCATTGATATAGCGCAGATTAATCGCTAAGCCATCAAACTTTAGATCGATCGCATATTCAAGATCTTGATTACCGAGTTCTAGACCTTCACGCGCACGACGGTCAAACGCGATCACATCTTCGTCTTCGAAACCATTATTCAAAGACAGCATCGCAACCGCGTGTTGAACCTGCGAGAATTCCGGCAAAATCGCGCCGCCCACTCGCAAGGTCGGACTATCAGTTGTCTTTAGTTCAGGATGCTGAGCTTCCAGCGTTTGCAATTGCTGGAAGAGCTTATCGTATTCCGCATCGGGTATCGTCGGTGCATCCAGCGTGTAGTAGTTGTAGCCATGTTGTGTTAATTCACGACGCAAACGCTGCGCCAAATCCGGCAAAGACTCTTCTACGCGCTCACTTTGCTGAGCAGTAGTACCGGCAAATAAATCATTTTGCATGTTAAAGCGCTCTACTCAAATCATTACTCAATCAACTAAACAGACGCTTGGCGCGACGGGAGCCAGCTGGAATCTCAGCAACCGCCATTGCATTGCAAAATTCGCGTACTTGGTCGGCGATTTCCGCTAAGGCTTGATCAGAGATAGGATTATTTCCATCATCTACCACTGTTCCACCAAGGCGAGATGCTAAAGAACGCGCACATTTTGCCATCACGCCAAACCCTTCTAGATCTGGTGATACACAAGGTACATCCAACAACAAGGTTAATTTAGATGTGACCGTTTCGCTAGCACTGACATTGGTAGAAAGCGTGAATAAATTACCGACATCGCCATCTGGCATCACCAGTCGGCCATCAGGACGCACGTCAAATCCCTGCTTCTCGAGTGCCCCTAACAAAGTCGTGATATCCCACGGCGCACCGTTGGATAGAACATTGACGCTTAATTGTGCATCGTGTTCTGCAACAAATTGATGCAACTCACGTGCATTCGACATAACGCGATTCATGTCGGGTACATCGGAATGCGCATTGAGACGATCGGCAATTTCGCGCAATTTACTAACGAATTCAGAGTATTCTAATTCGTTCAAAGGGCCGCTACGACTGACCATTTGTACTCCGGCAAACAGCGCGGTGTAAATACTGCCATGAGCGATCTCATCACGCTTTCCTTCATGGGTTAAGCCGATGAAATGGACAGGCTTGCGGCCAACATATTTCAAATCACTGATTTCTTTCAGCAATTTTTCACCGCGGATCGGTGCTTCAAACTCCAAAGGAATAACACAGTCGATCAAATCATCTACGGATAATTCTTTGCCATACATCGTCGCATCGAAATCAGTTTTAGTGCTTTGAGATGGATTTGCATTAAATCCAGTGCCAGCGTCTTCATCGCTGATTTCACTCAAATCATCTTGATCAAATTGAGGTTCCTGACGAACAGACTCCGCATCATCTCGTGCATTCATTAAGACGTCATCATGCCCGCCCGAGAAAGCGCGATCAACACTTTTCCTAGCGCGATACTCTTGCCATTTGCTGTAGATATAAACCAACACCACAAACGCTACACCTGCACCAATCAAACTCATTTGAAAATCCGTCATACTGCTTAACCCTCACCAACTAAACTTGCCGCTGATTCCATATCAACAGCAACGATTCGAGAAACCCCCTGCTCTTGCATAGTGACACCAATTAATTGTTGTGCCATTTCCATTGCAATTTTATTGTGGGAGATAAATAAAAATTGTGTATTGCTAGACATACGTTTCACCATATTACAGAAACGCTCGGTGTTTGAGTCATCCAAAGGCGCATCGACCTCATCGAGTAGGCAGAATGGCGCTGGATTTAACTGGAACATCGAGAACACCAAAGCCGTCGCCGTCAAAGCTTTTTCACCACCGGACAGCAGGTGAATCGTCGCATTTTTCTTACCCGGTGGTTGTGCCATCACCTGCACACCAGAATCAAGAATTTCGTCGCCCGTCATAATCAATTTCGCCTGACCACCGCCAAACAAAATCGGGAACAATTCGGCGAAATGATGATTCACGCGATTGAACGTGTCTTGCAGCAAATCACGCGTTTCGATGTCGATTTTGTGAATCGCATCTTGTAAAGTGGTGATCGCTTCCGTCAAATCGGCATATTGCGCATCGAGGAAAGTCTTTCGTTCAGTGGCCTGCGCCAACTCGTCTAGAGCCGCCAAGTTCACAGCGCCCAATGCCGCAATCGCATTGCTTAAACGAGTGACTTCGCCTTGCAAATACGATGGTTTCAAATCATCGTGCAATTTATCCTCGAGCGCTGCTTCGTCGACTTCAAAATTACGTAGTTGTTCTTCGTATTGTTCTTGATTCAGTCGTGCCGCTTGTTCTTTCAATTGCAATTCCACGATGCGATCACGCTGCGGTTGTAAGCTGCGCTCGACCTGCATTTTTGATTCTTCTGCATGACGCAGTTTTTGTGTCAATTGATCGAGTTCATGACGTGCATCTGCCAAGACGCGCTCTTGATCGCTACGTTTTTCCAACAGTGTTTGCAAGCCAGCGTGCGCGGTTTGCTCATCCATGCTTTCCAATTCAAGCTGACCCTGCTGCATATTCGCAAATAACTGCGAGGACTGTTCTAATGCAGTGGCGATATTGCGTCTGAGTTCTTCCATTTTGACGCGATGCGTTTTTTCGGAAAAACTTGCTTCTTGCGCCGCCAATTCCAGGTCCCGTAAGCGTGAACGCGCATCGTTTAATTGCTGTTCTTTTTCAAGGAAAGCGGTCTGCCCATCCTCGTGCGTTTCTTGCATTTCAGCCAAGGCGATATCTAGCTCTTCGAACTTCGCTTCCGATTCTGTTCGCGCAGTTTGTTGCTCTTGTTCTTGCTCAGCGATTTCAGCCAAATCCGAATGAATCTGTGTGCTACGTTGATTGAAGCGCTCCTGTACTTCAGCCAACTTCATGTACTCGATTTGCAGACCGTGAACTGCTTGCGTCAAGCCAGCGACACGCACACGCAACTCTTGTAAAGCCTGAGTTGCTTGGCTTAATAAAGCCTCTGCGCGCACCGCACGGGTTTTGCCTTCGTCCGCCAACAAGTGTTGAGCTCTGGCTTGTTTCGTGATGTTTTCAATTTCTTGCTGACGTGCGAGTACACCGTCTTGCTCAGAATCTGCAGCGTAAAACCGTACGCTGCTCGCACTAATTAGATGACCTTCTTTGGTAATGAAACAAGCGCCAGCAGGCAATTTCGCACGCTCGGCAAACGCCGTCGGTGCATCTGGAGCGATATACACATTGTGCAACCAATCTTGCATCACACTACGCACACCTGCATCATTCAGTTGCAGCAAACTAAGCAGTGGTTTCAAGCCTTCTACCATCGCTACAGGTGCAATCACTTGCGGCGCATACAGGGCCAATTTTGCTGGCGGTGCGTCATTGAAAAAGGCTTTTGCCCATTCCAAATTGGACATTTCCAAAGCAGAAGTACGTTCGCGCAGGATCGATTCCAATGCTGTCTGCCAGCCGTTTTCTATCTGCACTTTTTGCCATAACTTCGGCAGTTTTTCTAGTTCATGTTTCGCCAGCCACGGTTGAACTTTGCCTTGGCTCTCGACTTTTTCTTGCAGTGATTTCAAAGCCGCCAAGCGTGCATCGAGTTGCGCTGATTGCGTTGTATCTTTATTGACTTGCTCTTGCGCAGAACGACGCTCTTCTTCCAACTGTGGCAGGCGCTCTTGCGCTTCCTCAAGTTGCATGGTCGTTTCTTCTAGCATCTGCTTTTTCTCTTCGAGTTGCAGTGCTAAATTTTGTAAGTGCGAAGCGTCTGGAATGACCAAACCTTGTTTCTCTTGATTCAGACGTTCACGGCGTACAGCTAAGGTATTCAGAATATTTGATGCGTTGCGTTGATGCGCAGATTCGAGTTCGATCTGCTGTTGCATCTGCATAATTTTGGCGCGCGACTCCGTTGATTTGAGTTGCGCATCACGCCAAATTTGCTCTAGCGCTGGAATTCTTTCGTGCTGCTGCGCGACTGTTTCTTGCGCTTGCTCACTGCGCATCGCCAATTCTTCAACATGCATTTCTGCATCCGACAAATCATCTTGAAATTGTTGGCTTTGGCGCAGCCATTGATCGCGTTGGGCTGACAGAGAAAGTAACTGGGCTTGCAATCGTGCGCGCGATTCGATGACGAATTTAATCTGCGCTTCTAAACTGCCAATTTCCGCATTGGTTTGGTACAAATGACCTTGTGCCTGATGCATTTTATCGCCAACAGCATAATGCGCTTGACGCATTTGATCGAGTTCTAACTCGACATGGCGTAACTTGGCAGTTTGTTCTTCTAAGTCAAGCTGACATTTTTCGATCTCAGCGAAATGCTTTTTTTGTTCAGTTGCAGCTTCACGCTTACGCAACATCCACAATAACTTTTGCTTTTCTTCCTGATCCGCTTGTAAAGAATGGTATTTATTGGCGACAACAGCCTGCGCTTCGAGTTTTTCTAAATTATTATTTAACTCACGCAAGATATCTTCAACACGAACCAGATTCTCATGCGTATCGTGAATTCGGTTTTCAGTTTCGCGACGACGCTCCTTGTAACGCGATACACCAGCAGCTTCTTCCAAAAACACGCGCAATTCTTCCGGACGCGATTCGATAATCCGAGAAATCATGCCCTGACCGATAATCGCGTAAGCGCGCGGCCCCAAACCAGTTCCCAAGAAAATATCCTGGATGTCACGGCGGCGCACTGGCTGGCCATTGATGTAATAAGTTGAGGTGCCATCACGCGTCAAAGTACGTTTGACCGCAATCTCAGCGTACTGACTCCATTGTCCAGCGGCTTTACCTAGACTATTGTCAAAAATTAACTCTACAGATGATCTTCCCGCAGGTTTACGGTGAGTCGATCCGTTAAAAATGACGTCTTGCATGGATTCACCACGTAGTTCAGACGCTTTCGATTCGCCCAAGACCCAGCGAACAGCATCGATAATATTCGATTTGCCGCAGCCGTTCGGGCCGACTACACCGACCAATTGGCCAGGAACTTGAAAATGAGTGGGATCGACGAAGGATTTAAATCCAGCTAATTTAATAGAAGTTAAGCGCACGTTATTTTTATTTATCGTTTTTTAGACCAAGATACACAAATTCAATCCGCTTCTGACACACTATCAACAGGTTTTCTATCTTTATAAAAAACGCAATAATAGATGGCAATTTACTTACTATTCGACTTATAGTTCAAACAAGTAAGGCTGCACATCATAACATTCTGACGGCTTAATTTTGCAGATTTTGGCAATAAGGCGATGCTAAAAAACGCCTGCCTCCACACTTTACGTGAAGGAATGGCAAAACTTCCTTGAACTTGCCCGCTTTGGGCATGCCAAGCGCGGCTATAATACGTGCCTACCGCAATTAGAATAATTAAGCGAAATGTATAGTCATCCGACAGCCAAAACTTAAAGCTTTATATTGCCTTGCCATATCGTTGTCGTTTTAATTTTGAATCTTCTTCCCCTCGTATTTTTAAGTGAATTTCTCCGTGAATCCCAATTTAGAAAAACTACAAGCTTATCCATTTGAAAAATTAAAGCGCCTGTTTGCTGGCATTACCCCCAATTCCAATTGCAGCCCTATCAGCTTAGGCTTAGGCGAACCTAAGCATGCGACACCGCAATTGATTAAAGATGCCTTGGTCGCTAACTTGAATGGCCTAGCCAATTACCCATCGACTAATGGCATTGAAGGATTGCGTGTTGCAATCAGTCATTGGTTAGCGCAACGCTATGATATTCCTGCGCTTGATGCAGGGAGCCAGATTTTACCCGTCAATGGATCGCGCGAAGCCTTGTTTTCACTCGCGCAAGCAGTAATTGATCCAAGTAAGAATAGCCACGGTGCGCCCATCGTGATGTGTCCGAATCCCTTCTACCAAATTTATGAGGGTGCTGCTTACTTGGCGGGCGCGGAGCCATATTTTGCGAACGCGAATCCGGCAAAAAATTTCGCGCCTGACTTTAGTCAAATTCCAGAAGCTATCTGGCAGCGCACGCAATTGCTATATGTTTGTTCCCCTGGTAATCCGACAGGCGCTGTATTGACGCTCAATGACTGGAAAGAACTATTCGAACTCTCAGATCGCTACAATTTTGTAATCGCTGCGGACGAATGTTATTCAGAAATTTACTTTGGCGATACAGCACCGCTTGGCAGCTTAGCGGCCGCACGCGCTTTAGGTCGCAACGATTATCCTCGTCTCATAACATTGTCTAGCCTTTCTAAGCGCTCGAATGTCCCTGGTATGCGCTCTGGCTTTGTCGCTGGCGATGCGAACATCATTAAGCAATTTCTGCTATACCGCACTTACCACGGCGGCGCGATGTCCCCTAGCATACAAGCAGCATCGATTGCGGCATGGAATGATGAACAGCACGTCATCGAGAATCGTGCTTTGTACGTGAAGAAATTTTCGCAAGTCACCCCTGTTCTACAAGAAGTCCTCGATGTTGCTTTACCTGACGCTGCTTTTTACCTTTGGGCAGGTGTTGATAAGCACATCCAAATCTCTGATACAGAGTTCGCGCAAGGTCTTTACCGAGACTATAATGTGACGGTTTTACCGGGTAGCCTTTTAGCCCGAGACGCACATGGCATTAACCCCGGCAGCAATCGCATTCGTATGGCCTTAGTCGCAGAAGTTGAGGAGTGCATGGAGGCAGCGCAAAGAATCGCTGCTTACACACGCCAACTCATGCAAGCACAATAGGTCCATCTAGGTTTTCATTTTTTGTTATTTCTCACTTTAATCACATAACGTCATGACACAGCAATTACAAAACATCATCAATCAAGCATGGGAAGACCGCGCTAGTTTTTCACCTAAAAATGCGCCTGCAGAATTACGTGGCGCGGTTGCGCATGTATTGGAACAACTCGATTCCGGTAGCTTACGCGTCGCGCAAAAAATTGACGGTGCATGGCATGTCAATCAATGGGTGAAGAAAGCGGTATTACTCTCTTTCCGTCTCGAAGATAATATCGTGATGCCATCTGGCGAACATATGCAATTTTTCGACAAAGTGCCAACCAAGTTTGCCAATTACACGGCAGAAGACTTCGTCAAAGGCGGTTTCCGCGTAGTCCCGCCAGCAGTCGCACGTCGCGGTAGCTTCATCGGCAAGAACGTAGTGTTGATGCCATCATATGTCAACATCGGAGCGTATGTCGATGAAGGTGCCATGGTCGATACATGGGCAACAGTCGGCTCTTGCGCGCAAATCGGTAAGAACGTGCATTTATCTGGTGGTGTCGGTATTGGTGGCGTGTTAGAGCCTATGCAAGCGAATCCAACAATCATCGAAGACAACTGCTTCATCGGCGCGCGTTCAGAAGTGGTTGAAGGCGTGATCGTAGAAGAAAACTCTGTGATTTCTATGGGTGTGTATATCGGTCAATCAACGAAAATTTATGACCGTGCAACAGGTGAAGTCACTTACGGTCGTATCCCTGCGGGCTCTGTGGTTGTCTCAGGCAATTTACCTTCGGCTTGCGGCAAATATAGCTTGTATTGCGCAGTCATTGTAAAACGTGTTGATGCGCAGACACGTTCCAAAACAAGCATCAATGAATTACTGCGTGGTGCTTAATTCTATCTAGTCTGAGCAAAGTCATCATTTTAAACAATTAGGCTTACCCCGTTTTATCTTCACAGAGGAATTATCATGGCAATGGATCGTTTATTTCAGTTAATGAAAGACAAGAATGCGTCGGATATGTTTTTCGCGATGAATTCGCCGATTCATTTGAAAATCAATGGCAATCTCCTCCCCATCAATCAACAGAAGATGGATGAAGAAAATATTATGGCTTTGCTCGCAGAGGTCCTCTCGGCAGAACAAATCGCCCAATATAAGCGGGACAGTGAACTTAATGTTGGTATTGGCATGGCGGGTGTTGGTCGTTTCCGTTTATCGGCATTTAGACAACGTGGTTCGACGTCTGCTGTTTTTCGCTTTGTACCTGGCAATATCCCACCGATATCCACACTTCATTTGCCGCCGGTATTATCTGAGCTGATCATGGAAAAACGCGGATTGATTTTGGTTGTCGGCGCCACCGGTTCAGGTAAATCGACTTCGATTGCTTCCATGCTCGATTATCGCAATGAGACAAAGACTGGGCATATTCTGACCATCGAGGATCCGATCGAATATCTGTTCAGAAGCAAAAAATCCATCGTTAATCAACGCGAGGTTGGCACCGATGCAGATAGTTTAAAAACCGCCCTGCGTAATTCGTTGCGCCAAGCACCGGATGTTATTTTGATCGGTGAGATTCGGGATCTAGAAACGATGATGGCGGCGATCGCTTACGCCCAATCAGGTCATTTGGTCGTCGCTACCTTACATGCGAACAATAGTTATCAAGCATTAAATCGTATTATCAGCTTCTTCCCGATTGAAAACCGTAGTGCCTTGTTGCTAGATTTGGCTTCGGCGATCAAGGCAGTGATTTCACAACGACTAATCAAAGCGGTCAATGGTGGTCGCTGTCCTGCCGTCGAAATTATGTTGAACACGCGCTATGTGGGCGAATTAATCGAGCAAGGTAATATTTTCCAAATCAAAGAAGCGATCGAAAAAAGCTTAGCACCAGGATCACAAACGTTTGAGCGCGCACTGCTGCAATTAATCAAAGATGGCCTGATTACGCAAGAAGAAGGCTTAGCCAATGCGGATTCTGCGAATAATCTATTGTGGTTACTCAACAATGACTCGGCGCTGGCGCAAAAAGCTAAAGAAGAGCCAGAACCAGAAAAGAACACCGAAGCGACATTCACCGAATTCAATTTGAACATGTAATGATGAGCACAAATTCCAGTATCACCTTATTTGGCATTCCCAACTGTGACACAGTGAAGAAAGCACGCACCTGGATGGAACAGCAAAATATTCCATTTGCGTTTCATAATTTTAAAAAAGATGGTTTAACACCAGAGCAAATCGAACTTTGGCTGCAAGAAATTGACTTGACGCTCCTCATCAATCGCAAAGGTACGACATGGCGGGCTTTGTCCGAAGAACAAAAATCGAGTGCAGAGGACAAGGACGGAGCGATCGAACTGATGCTGACGAATCCATCCGTAATCAAGCGCCCAGTGTTACAAATTAATAGCGATACACGCAAGCATGTTAGCGTTGGTTTTAACGATCAACAATACCAAATCATTTTTAAAGAAGTCTAAGTTTTCATGAGCAAAACTCTCGCACTCACTGAGCAATTAATCGCACTGGATTCTGTTACGCCAGAAGATAAAGGCTGTCAAAATACCCTAATCAATTTATTAGAGCCACTTGGTTTTACCTGCGAAACCATACAATCTGGCGATGTGACGAATCTATGGGCACGTCGCGGCAACACGCAGCCTCTGGTTGTTTTCGCTGGTCACACCGATGTGGTGCCGACGGGTCCAGTCACACAATGGCAATCAGAACCATTTGCGCCTACGCATAGAGATGGTAAATTATATGGTCGTGGTGCGGCCGACATGAAAACGTCGATTGCCGCCTTTGTCGTAGCGACAGAAGAATTTATCGCAGCCCACCCAAATCATTCTGGGTCGATCGGCTTTCTTATCACCAGCGATGAAGAAGGCCCAGCCACCGATGGTACTGTCGTTGTGTGCAATCAACTGCAGGCGCGTGGTGAACAACTCGACTACTGTATTGTTGGTGAACCGACTTCGAGCGAGGTGCTAGGTGATACCATCAAAAACGGTCGTCGCGGTACCATGTCTGGCAAGCTCATAGTCAAAGGCATCCAAGGTCATATCGCCTATCCGCAATTGGCAGAAAATCCAATTCATACCGCGACTCCAGCGCTAAATGAATTAGTCAGCGAAGTTTGGGATTTGGGTAACGACTATTACTTGCCAACCTCATGGCAAATCTCCAATATCCATGGCGGTACCGGCGCTTCGAACGTGATTCCAGGTGAAGTTGTGATTGACTTCAACTTCCGTTTCTCGACCGCCAGCACCGCCGAAGGCTTGCAACAACGTGTACACGACATTCTCGACAAACATCAACTTAAATATGACCTAAAATGGACCATCGGTGGTCACCCATTCCTAACACCGAAAGGAAATTTAAGTGATGCCTTGGCGAAAGCTATTCAAGACGAAACCGGTGTCACTACCGAATTATCTACAACGGGTGGCACCTCTGACGGTCGTTTTATTGCGAAAATTTGTCCGCAAGTCGTTGAATTTGGACCGCCGAATGGCAGTATTCATAAGATTGATGAACATATCGAAGTGCGCTATATCGATCCACTTAAAAACATCTACCGCCGTGCGTTAGAGAATCTTTTACTAGAAAAAAATTAATATGACGAACGCCAATACTCTTCCATTCCAAACGCTACGTGATCTGTTGCGATATGCGGTGACTCGATTCAATACTGCGCAATTATTCTTCGGACATGGCAGTGCCAATGCTCTAGATGAAGCCGCTTATCTGCTCCTGCATACTTTAAAGTTACCGCTCGATAAAATTGAACCATTCCTAGATGCGCGCCTGTTACCACATGAAATTGATGCAGTAGTTGCCGTCATTGAACGCCGCGCAACGGACCGAATTCCAGCGTCGTATATTACGAATGAAGCCTGGTTGGGCACCTATAATTTCTACGTTGATGAGCGGGTCATCGTGCCACGTTCTTTCATTGCCGAATTGATCCCTGAACGCTTCACACCTTGGGTGCAAGATCCAGAAGAAGTCACCGACATTCTGGAACTCTGCACAGGTTCTGGCTGCTTACCTATCATGTTGGCAGATGCTTTTGAAAACGCGCATGTCGATACGGTCGACATTTCAAAAGATGCATTGGATGTCGCCGCAAAAAATGTCGCAACGTACGAATTAGAAGATCGCATCACGCTGATTGAGTCAGACTTGTATAGCAATGTACCTGACAAACTCTACGACATGATCATCACCAATCCGCCGTATGTGAATTCCAGCTCGATGAGCAAGCTGCCAAAAGAATATTTACATGAGCCTCAAATTGCTTTGGCTGGCGGTGACGATGGCATGGATCTGGTGCGCAAAATTGTAGCCGGAGCTGCATCGCGCCTCAAACCAAATGGAATTTTGATGGTCGAGATTGGCAATGAACGTCTATTCGCTGAAGAAGCTTTTGCCGAATATGGTTTAACTTGGCTATCCACTAGCGCTGGTGACGATATGGTATTCATGCTGACTGCTGAGCAACTTCAAGAAGTTTATTAAATCGCGTCAGAGATCAGCAGACTTTTTAGTTTCAATGGTTTTATCGCTCAAAACGCCCCAAAAAAGCGTTTTGAGCATTTTTATTTTTATACCCGATTTTTAATATCCATTTTTTTGTTAGTCAATAATGATACGTCTTCAACAGGTCATCCTCGCCCGCGGTACAAAACCCCTCTTCGACAGCGTCGATGTCACACTTAATCCAGGCGATAAAATCGGTCTGATTGGTTCCAATGGCGCTGGCAAGTCCAGTCTGTTTGCTATGTTGCGTGGTGAACTGCATCCCGATCAAGGTAGCATCGAGTTCCCAGCTAAATGGCAATTAGCGCACGTTGCGCAAGAAACGCCGCCTTTGGAACGCAGCGCGATTGATTATGCGATTGATGGCGACGTCACTCTACGTAAGCTGGAAGCGCAATTAGCCGAACTCGAAGCACAACCAGAGTCACATGATAATGGGATTGCGATTGGTGAAGTCTACGGTGCCTTGTCGGATGCTGACGCCTACACAGTGCGTTCACGTGGCGAACAATTACTATTAGGATTAGGCTTCACGATTGAGCAGATGGAGCAATCGGTTGCCAGCTTCTCTGGTGGTTGGCGTATGCGTTTAAATCTGGCACAGGCATTGATGTGCAAATCAGATTTATTGCTACTTGATGAACCGACTAACCATTTGGATTTGGATGCAATTATCTGGCTGGAAGATTGGCTCAAACGTTATGCAGGTACACTGATCATCATTTCACATGATAGAGATTTCTTAGATGGCGTCGTCAATGTCGTCGTCCATATCGATGAACGTAAACTCAAGCGTTATTCAGGCAACTATTCTGCATTTGAACGTCAACGCGCAGCGCAATTAATCCTGGCGCAAAGCTCAATTGAGAAACAAAGCCGCAAGCGTGCTCATTTACAGTCTTTCATTGATCGATTCGCCGCCAAAGCGTCCAAAGCAAAACAAGCGCAAAGCCGTATTAAAGCTCTGGAGAAAATGGAAGAGCTGGCACCTTTACGAGCAGCTGCAGAGTTTTCATTTGAATTCCGCGAACCCCTGAGTGCGCCAAATCCTATGCTGGTCATGGATGATGTCGATTGCGGTTATCGCATCGAGTCACAGACCGATCATAGCTTTACCGAAAAGAAAATCGTTGGCGATGTGAAGTTCTCTTTGCAAATTGGTCAACGCATCGGTTTGTTAGGGATTAACGGCGCAGGTAAATCCACTTTGATCAAAACCATCATGGGTGAGTTACCGCCATTGACGGGCACGATCACGACGGGCAAAGGTTTATCAGTTGGCTATTTCGCCCAGCACCAAGTCGAAATGCTACGTCACGATGAATCACCACTTTGGCATTTGGCGCACATCGCACCGGATGTCCGTGAACAAGAATTGCGCAATTTCCTTGGCGGATTTAACTTCCCAGGCAGTATGGTGACGAGTCCAATCGCGCCATTCTCCGGTGGTGAAAAAGCACGACTAGCATTGGCAATGATTGTGTGGCAGCGCCCTAACCTCTTGCTGCTCGATGAACCGACCAACCACTTAGATTTGGAAACCCGCGAGGCCTTAACAGAAGCCTTAGCGCAATTCGAAGGCACGCTCGTAGTCGTGTCCCATGACCGACATTTATTGCGCGCCACGACCGATCAATTCATCATCGTTGCCGATGGCAAGCTCTTGCCTTTCGATGGCGATCTCGACGATTACAAAGACTGGCTCTACAAAACCAAATTAGAACAGGCAGCAGCTGCCGCCAACGCAGCAGCACTACCGGTAAAATCGAAAGAGAAGGCTGCCGCGTTACCACAAGCCCAGCCTGTTCCAAGTGCCCCTGTCGATGAGAAAGAGCGCAAACGTCGCGACGCTGAAGAGCGTCAACGGATTACCGCTTTGCGTAAGCCGATAGAAACCAGAATCAAACGTCTGGAAGAACAAATGGCTAAGTTAAATCTAAAGAAAGATGATTACAGCAAACAACTCGAAGACAGTGCAATTTACGATGACGCCAATAAAGAAAAACTTAAAAATCTTTTGTTGGATCAGGCTTACGTGGTCAAAGAATTGAATCAAATGGAAGCAGATTGGCTGGAACAACAAGAGTTTTTAGAAGCAGCGATTTAAATAGAACGACCAAATGAAAAGATCAATCCCAATTAATGTTTTGATCATTTCTAGCAAGAACAAAGACGTGGCATTTAGTGAACAAAAAGCGCCCATATTGAGAAAATATGGGCGCTTTTTTATACTATTTAGAACAAACTTCAGTAGATGACGTTTAAGCCAATAAGAAATTAGCTTTTGGCAAGCAAAACCTCAATCCCACCCATATACGGGCGTAACACTTCGGGAATAATCACACTGCCGTCTTCTTGCTGATAATTTTCCAAAACCGCCACTAAGGTACGTCCCACCGCCAACGCAGAACCGTTCAAGGTGTGCACAAATTCAGTTTTGCCTTGCGCATTACGGAAACGTGCTTGCATACGACGTGCTTGAAAAGCGCCCATATTGGAAATGGAAGAAATTTCACGATACGTATTTTGCGCTGGTAACCAGACTTCTAAGTCATAAGTCTTAGTGGCACCAAAACCCATATCACCAGTACACAAACTCATCACGCGGTATGGCAAGCCAAGTTTTTGCAAAATCATTTCTGCATGACCAACCATCTCTTCCAGGGCGTCAAAAGATTTTTCTGGATGAGACACTTGTACCAATTCCACTTTATCAAATTGATGCTGACGTATCATGCCACGAGTGTCACGTCCATAACTGCCGGCTTCAGAACGGAAGCATGGCGTATGCGCAGTCATTTTTACTGGCAAACTTTCCAGAGCTAAAATCTCATCACGCACCGTATTCGTCAAGGTGACTTCAGCAGTGGGAATCAGATACAAGGTTTCACCCTCGCCATCCTGCCCACCTTTCTTAACCGCGAACAAATCTTCTTCAAACTTTGGCAATTGCCCAGTACCACGCATGGAATCTGCATTCACCATATAAGGCGTGTAATGCTCGGTGTAGCCATTGTCGGTGGTTTGTGTATCCAACATAAACTGCGCTAATGCGCGATGCAAACGTGCGATGCCACCTTTTAGCACGGCAAAGCGAGAACCGGTGAGTTTCACAGCGACTTCAAACTCCAAACCAAGCGCAGCGCCGACGTCAACATGGTCTTTGACCTCAAATGAAAAACTCGGTGGAACGCCGACACTACGCACCACCACATTACCACTTTCATCGGTACCGACAGGTACCGAATCATCTGGCAGGTTTGGTATCGTTAGCATGAATTGACTCAAACCTGCTTGCAACTCAGATAAACGCACCTCAGACGCTTTGAGCTCATCCGCGATCGTGCCAACCTCAGTCATCACTGCAGAAGCATCTTCGCCCTTCCCTTTCAACATACCAACCTGTTTGGACAAAGAATTACGTTTAGCCTGCAACTCTTCGGTGCGCATCTGTAAATGCTTGCGCTCATTCTCCAAGGTATTGAAAGTCGTCACATCTAACACAAACTTACGTGTTGCCAAACGGGCGGCAACCGCATCGATGTCTTTACGGAGCAATTGGATATCAATCATGATTTTTTAAATGAAAGGTAATAAAGTGTGCCTTGAACTTGGTAACAAGTTGGCGAAAAACGTATTGTAACAAGGCTCATGCATTTCCTCTATGGTTTCATGTTCAAAGAACTAATAGATGCAGCTAACAATTTTTCACAAAAAAGTTTAATGTTTGCATTTAATAATTCAATTCCAAAATGTCGCCCCTGATCTCGCTAATGCGTTCGATCAGATGTTCGCATCGGCAATTGCTTTTTCTCTAAATGTACTCACAAAAATTATCAAACAAAATGCTAGTATTGCTTGTCAAGAACAGGGAAGCCGTGGATAATCCCGACCTCGCATAAAAATACGCAAAAAAATCATTTAAATTATTCTCGCCCGCAATCGCGGGTTTTTTATTTAGATGATTCTGTGAGTGTCCCACTGAGCTTAAGAAATTTCCTCAAGAATTCTGCTCGATTCGAACACTGTACATGCTAAGTCACATACTTTTGCTTTTGTTGTTGCCATCCAAATTTGATTGGCATTTTGTTGTCGCACTTGATTTGTTACATGAAAAACAGCTTACAACCATCCGAATCGCATATCAGCACCACGACTGTCCCGACAGCCACTAAGACACTCAAATTAGGTAAACCGCTCACAGTTTCCAAAGTCAAAAGTCCCGCGCTCCAAGCCGAGACTCGCACTTTTGCATTACCAGTTGTTGCAGAGTCCAATGAATTGGAAGCGGGCGATATTGTCAAAACCCAAGTTCAATCAGTCACTGTTGTGACTAAGCGCCGCTCACGTTTGGCGATCGTCAATTCTGCCGAGGCCAACACGCCTGAGTCGCAAGTGCCAGACACGGAACTGAATAGTGCAGCATCCGTGACGTCTACCGACCAAACACCATCTGATACTATGGCGGACGATCCTGTGCCAGTGGCGGCCTCATTAGATCAGCCTGAGGTCGTGCTCGCTCCTGCCCCAGCGGATCAGGTCGACGATGATGTTGAGATTGACTACAGTCAAGACTACATCGCTGCACAAGCGGCGATTGCCGCAGCACCAGCGCCGGTCATCAAAGTCAAGAAAAAGAAAATCGTCACGGCAACCAGTGTGCCGGAAGACAACGCGGTCACTGCAACAGAATCAGCAGTCAATGACGTACCTGCAGAAAAGTCAGCGCCGAAAGTCCGCGTAGCGAAAGCACCAATTGCTAACGCAGTGAGCGCGGTCACGAGCACAAGTCATGCAGAAATCGATACCTCAGCGTACGCATTTCCAACCGTAAAAGAAGCGGCACGTCGCGGCCGCAAGCCGTCTTCGCCACAAATTTATAACGAAGAAATCCATGCCTTTAACGCCTTGGAATCTTCTGAATTAAAACGCGCCGCGCGAGTAAAATCTGGCAAAGTCAGTGCCAGCAGTGCTAGCAAAGAACAATTAGAAGAATATCGCCAGCGCTTGACCAAATTAATTCAATTGGGTAAAGACCGCAGCTATTTAACGCACGCCGAAATCAATGATCATCTGCCAGAAAACGTCGATGATCCTGAAATGATACAAAGCATTATCAGCACCTTAAATGATGTTGGTATTGCGGTCTACGAACAAGCACCCGACGCGACGATGTTGCTGTTGTCCGACAATGTTGCCAGCTCCGTCAGCGACGACGATGCCGAAGCCACAGCAGCAGTCGCTTTATCCACGGTCGATTCTGATTTTGGTCGCACTACGGACCCGGTTCGCATGTATATGCGCGAAATGGGTAGCGCAGAATTATTGACGCGCAGTGGCGAAATTGACATTGCGAAACGGATAGAAACAGGTCTGAAAGACATGTTGCAAGCTATTTCGGCATGTCCTTCCGTGATCCAAGAAGTACTGGTGACCGCTGAAAAGGTCAAAAACGACGAAGTCATTATCGACGATTTAATCGATGGATTCCATGTACCAGAAAGCTTAGATATTCCTGTTGCGATTCTGGCCAATACCGACAGTGACGACGAAGACGAAGAAGACGACGAAGAAGGTGGCGCCGCAGAAACAAGCAATGCCTTGAGTGCGGAACAATTGGCGCAAATGAAGGCAACAGCATTAGAGAAATTTGCGTCCATCAAGACCAGCTTTGATGACATGTTTGCGCAAATTGAAAAAAATGCCTACCAGTCGGCCAGCTACCAAAGCGCGCAAGAAACAGTCACCAAAGAAATGGAAAGTATTCGTTTCAGTGTTAAGACGACAGAAAAATGGTGTGATATTTTGCGCAAGCAAATGATAGAGCTGCGCCAAACTGAAAAACGCATGCTGGAATTATTGGTCGACAAATGCGGCATGCCACGCGCCTATTTTATCGCCAACTTTATGAAAAACGCGAGCAATCGCGATTGGCTAGAGCAAGAAATGGAATCGCGAGAAGCCTATGGCGCTGTACTGAAACGCCATATTCATGCCGCACGTGAGCTACAAGGTCGCTTGATCGTTTTAGAGCAAACTGCAAAAATCCCGTTGAGCGATTTACGCGCGATTCATAAAAAGATGATTTCGGCAGAAAAGCGCACAAGAGATGCAAAAGCCGCTATGACTGAGGCTAACTTACGTTTGGTGATCTCTATCGCGAAAAAATACATCAACCGCGGCATGCAGTTTTTAGACCTCATTCAAGAAGGGAATATCGGCTTACTCAAAGCGGTCGATAAATTTGAATACCGTCGTGGCTACAAGTTTTCCACTTATGCAACGTGGTGGATACGTCAGGCAATTTCGCGTGCCATTGCAGATCAAGCGCGTACCATCCGCGTTCCTGTGCATATGATAGAAACGATTAACAAGTTGAATCGCATTAAGCGCCAATGTTTGCAACAAAATGGCACAGAGCCCGATCCAGCGCTTATCGCAGAGAAGATGGATTTGCCAGAAATCAAAGTGCGTGAAATCTTGAAAATCGCTAAAGAACCTGTGTCTTTGGATGTACCTATTGGCGATGACGGCGATTCACAATTGGGCGATTTCATTGAAGACAATATTACGCTGTCTCCGATGCAAGCGGCAATGCAGGCGTCTGTGCAAGGTAAATTGAAAGAGATTTTGGATGCCTTAAGCCCACGCGAAGCGAAAGTCTTACGTATGCGTTTCGGTCTCGAAATGGCGAGCGATCACACCTTAGAAGAAGTCGGCAATCAATTCGATGTGACACGCGAACGAATTCGTCAGATTGAAGCGAAGGCGATGAAGAAACTACGTCATCCTTCGCGCTTGGAACAGCTAAAGACATTGCTAGAAAATAACTAGGTTTTACACCATGATCACGGGAGGCCATCGCTTCCCGTGATCAGTAGTTACAAGATATGAGAAATCGTAAATAGTAATCTGGCTTGCGAGACACGCCGTCGTCAGCCTAATGCCATTCTCTCGGGTCAATACAGTAGTAGGCCTGCAACACCTTGAATAATTCAGGATGTGCACTCGCCAGCTCTGCACTTTTCTTAAAAAACGCTTCCGTCGTCACCGCAAAAAACTCCGCCGGATTGGTGGCACCATAGGGATCAATCACGCTCTCTTCTTGTTGATCGATTGCTGACTGCAGGCGTAAAAATTCCCGCTCCATGACTTGTGACCAATGCCGATACGCCACTGTGCTCGGCAGCACGGGTGCGCCATTCGTACTGCCGTCTTCACTGTCAAGCTGATGGGCAAATTCATGAATCACCACATCTTGTCCCATTTTTTCATTGTGTGGATTATTCACGATTTGATCCCACGCCAAAATCACTCGTCCGTCACTCCAAGATTCTCCACTCAAGGTTTGGTTGGTATGCGTGACAATACCGCCCCCTTCGATACGCTGACGCGGCACCACAAAGGCGCTTGGATACACGAGGATATGGCTGAGTTTCGGAAAAACCTCGGTTTCTCGATTCAGCAGAAGCAAGCAAGCCTTCCCAGCGATTGTGACTCTGATCTCATCATTCATTTCCAAATCACCACAAGCAACAAAGGTCTTCTCATGCAAGAACTGACGGATCTTACGCTTGAGCTGCATTTGTACATCAGTTGGCATACGCGTATAGCCTGGTAAATTTTTGCGCAATATTTTTGAAAAATGATGGGGAAAAGCTCGCATCAACACATACCGCAGGCGTAATTTGGGAATCACAACAAACACCAACAATAACAAAATCGTTAAACTAGCAAGCAACCACATATTTGTTCCTTTCTCATTTTTTGCAGCACTGCAGTCTTCTGATGATGACAACGTCATACTCAAATGGGCACCTTTGGTATGAACTCAATAGCTGACGGTAATTAAGTGCTTGCCTGCGGCGACTTGGATTAACTGAGATAATCGCCCCTCCTTTACTTTTCTGTGACAATTTTCTCTATGCGCAAAGGCATCATCTACGCCGCGGCCTGTTACTCCGCTTGGGGCTTATTCCCGATTTATTTCAAAGCATTGCATGCCATACCAGCGCTAGAGATATTGCTACATCGAATGATTTGGGCCTTTGTGTTCTTGATAATCGTCCTCAGCATACGTAAGCAATGGACTTGGTTTGGCGAAGTGATACGAAAGCCCAAATTACTAGCGGGCTTTACCGCCAGCGCCCTGCTCCTCTCGGCGAATTGGTTTCTGTATATCTGGGCGATTAATAACGACAGAATTGTTGATGCCAGCTTAGGTTATTTCATGACGCCCTTGGTGAGTGTATTTCTCGGCTATCTTTTACTTAAAGAACGCCTGCGCTCGGTTCAATGGTTTGCAATAGCCTGCGCTGGTCTCGGCGTGGCTTGGCTAAGCATGCAAACTGGACATCCACCTTGGATTGCACTTGTGTTGGCCTCAACTTTTGGTATGTATGGCCTGCTAAGAAAGACCGCAGCTTTGGGTGCCTTGGAAGGATTATCTTTGGAAACGATGATTTTATTTCCATTTGCGCTCGCGTATTTACTCTTTCTGTTGATGCATGATCAAACGGCATTCATGCATGAGTCCACCTCTATACAGCTTTTACTTTTAGCCGCTGGCCCAATTACCGCGATTCCACTGCTCATGTTTGCAGCAGCTGCGCGCCGAATTCCCTTAGCGACATTAGGCTTAATGCAATACATTTCACCGACCATACAATTATTGATTGGTGTGTGGCTCTATCACGAGCAATTTAGTCATGAGCGTCTATTGGGATTCTTAGGAATTTGGCTGGGATTATTTATTTATTCGGCAGACAGTTTACGCGCGAATTTGATAAATAGAGCGTCAGCCAACTAAGCACATTACGGTGAAACCTTGTAATTCATATAGCAATTTAAGGGCAGATTTTGCCCCGATTGTGACAGTCAGATGAAATTTATGGGCTTTACGTGCGATCTGCGCAAAATATGCCAATATTTTTGACATCTGCATCAGCATTTCTGCGAAAATTCGCATCTTTATTTTTCCGGCGCGCAAGCGGTTTAACACACTGGCCCAGGCGTCTCCCGTAACAGGCTTTTTGGAGACCTAAATGAAATTCCGCTTCCCCATCGTCATCATTGACGAAGATTTCCGTTCTGAAAACACTTCCGGACTTGGCATTCGCGCTCTCGCGGATGCGATGGAAAAAGAAGGCATGGAAGTCCTCGGTGTGACCAGCTATGGCGACTTATCCCAATTCGCGCAGCAGCAATCACGCGCCTCTGCGTTTATTCTCTCTATTGATGATGAAGAATTCGGTGAAGGTACGGACGAAGAAAGCGATTTCGCGTTGAAACCATTGCGCGCTTTCGTTGAAGAAATCCGTTACAAAAATGCCGACATCCCGATTTATTTGTATGGCGAAACACGCACTTCACGTCATATTCCGAATGATATCTTGCGTGAATTGCATGGCTTCATTCATATGTTTGAAGACACGCCAGAATTCGTCGCGCGGCATATTATTCGCGAAGCCAAATCTTATCTGGATGGCTTAGCACCACCGTTCTTCCGCGCGCTAGTACATTATGCCAATGATGGATCTTACTCATGGCACTGCCCTGGACATTCAGGCGGCGTTGCGTTTCTCAAGTCACCAATCGGACAAATGTTCCATCAATTTTTTGGTGAAAACATGTTGCGTGCCGACGTTTGTAACGCGGTAGAAGAGCTCGGTCAATTGCTCGACCATACTGGTCCCGTTGCGGCATCTGAGCGCAATGCTGCGCGTATTTTCAATGCGGATCATTGCTATTTCGTGACCAATGGCACCTCAACCTCAAACAAAATGGTCTGGCATTCGACCGTTGCCCCTGGCGACATCGTCGTCGTTGACCGAAACTGCCACAAATCGATTTTGCACTCCATCATTATGTGCGGTGCGATTCCTGTGTTCTTGATGCCTACTCGGAATCATCTGGGCATCATTGGGCCAATTCCATTGGAAGAGTTTTCCATGGAAAGTATCCGTAAGAAAATCGAGGCGAACCCATTTGCCAGCAAAGCCAAAAACAAAAAACCTCGTATTTTGACAATTACGCAGTCGACTTATGACGGTGTTTTGTATAACGTCGAAACCTTGAAAGACTTGTTAGATGGCGAAATCGATACCCTGCACTTCGATGAAGCTTGGTTGCCGCATGCGACTTTTCATAGCTTCTACCAAGACATGCACGCGATCGGTAAAGAACGTCCGCGCGCCAAGAAATCGATGATTTTCTCGACACAATCCACCCACAAATTGCTGGCGGGGATTTCTCAAGCTTCACAAATTTTGGTACGTGAATCTGAAACGGTCAAACTGGATAAAGATAGCTTCAACGAAGCCTATTTAATGCACACATCGACTTCTCCGCAGTACTCGATTATCGCCTCTTGCGATATCGCTGCCGCGATGATGGAAGCGCCAGGTGGCACTGCTTTAGTGGAAGAGTCCATTTTAGAAGCATTGGATTTCCGCCGTGCGATGCGTAAAGTCGATCAAGAATGGGGTCAGGATTGGTGGTTCCAAGTGTGGGGCCCAGATCATTTATCCGAAAATGGTGTCGGCACGCAAGAAGATTGGATGATCCATGCCGAGGATGATTGGCACGGTTTCGGTAAATTGGCACCGGGCTTCAATATGCTCGATCCGATTAAAGCCACGATCGTTACCCCAGGCTTGTCGCTCGAAGGTAAATTCGGCGAAACTGGTATTCCCGCATCAATCGTCACCAAGTATCTGGCAGAACACGGCGTCATCATTGAGAAATGCGGCTTGTACTCATTCTTCATCATGTTCACCATCGGCATTACCAAAGGTCGCTGGAATACGCTGTTGACTGCGTTACAGCAATTCAAAGATGACTACGACAAAAACCAGCCGATGTGGCGTATCCTTCCTGAATTCGCGGCCGCCAATCCGCGCTACGAAGGTGCTGGCTTACGCGATCTGTGCCAAAGCATACATGAGGTATACAAAGCACATGATGTAGCCCGTTTGACGACAGAAATGTATTTATCCGATATGCAACCAGCGATGAAACCATCGGATGCTTTTGCAAAGATGGCACATCGCGAAATCGAACGTGTCTCAATCGATGATTTGGAAGGCCGTGTTACCGCCATCCTATTGACGCCTTATCCACCGGGTATTCCCCTGTTAATTCCTGGTGAGCGCTTCAATAAGACAATTGTCGATTACTTGAAGTTTGTGCGTGCCTTTAATGAACAGTTCCCTGGATTCGAAACGGATTGTCATGGCTTGGTAAAAGCGGAAGTTGAAGGCAAGCGCGGCTATTTCGTCGACTGCGTGCCGAAGGGTTCAGAAAATACCGAGATGTAAATTTTGAAGTAAAGCGGTTCAATGACTGCCGTTCATCAGGGAAAAAGCCGCGTTCACAATAAACGCGGCTTTTTTACATCTTTTTTCTTTTTAGCAATCCCACATTCGATATACAATTGCCCACGATCCACATTCACATAAAAGCGAAACAATGAGTCAGCTCGGTGCATTAACTCCTATCGACAAAGATCAGATCAAACTCGGTCAGGCTTTACCTTGGGACGTGTTTGATGCTTGGGGCAATACCTTGCACGAAGCAGGTAGTGTCATTACCAATCTGGATGAATTCAATCTGATCATCGAAGATGGCTATTTCGAAGACTCCTTAGGTGATGCGCCTGTGAGCGATCAAACCGCACTTCCAATGCCGTCGCAAGCCAATAGTTTTTCACAACCAGCGATAAAAACAAGTGAGAACTTAGAGCCCATATTAGCAAGTGCCAGTTCCAACAACACCAGTGCAATCAATAATGCAGATATCAATAAAGAATCCATCATGCTTGATTTGGACAGCGTACGTTGGCACGTTGGCGAAACCTTTTTTCTTCAAGTACATGATAACGCTGCGATTCGTTACACCGTGCGTTTGATCGGCTATGTAAAAAACCAATCCATCTTGGTCACTGCACCTCGCGTCGATGGTCGGGGTGCGATCATTCGAGACGGGCAAACATTTATCGTACGCGCTTTTCCAGGTAAAAAAGCTTATGCATTTACCGCGTCGGCGCTCAAATCAGTCTATACACCGCATGCGTATTTGCATTTATCCTACCCTAAGATTGTACGATGCACCGCAATTCGACAAAGCTCGCGTGCGGTAGTCAAGATTATTGCATCGGTGACCATTGGCAATCCAGAACAAACTGCAGCAGCCGTATTGAATGACATCAGCATGGGTGGAACTTCTGGCCTGATTAAACAGGAAATCGGCAAAAAAGGGGATGCCGGCGTGATCAAGTTCAAGGTCAATACCGCTGGCGAAGAGGCCATTTTGGCTTTACCTATCATCGTGCGCTCTATGGTGGAAACAGAAAACACGCAAGAGTTTCGCTATGGGTTTGAATTCGTCAATATGCCTACGCAATCGAAAATCATTTTATCGTCGTTTGTCTACCAAACGTTGGCTGAGATTGAATAATATATTTCCATGTGGAAATTAAAAGGTTTAGAATTCTAACGAGTTATTGACTTGGCGCCTGTTTTCGCAATCATCATATTGACCGAGAATCTTGCAAAGATAGCTGACCACTTCCAGAGGATTTCATCATGACCGCCGCAAACCGCCAAACATTTCGCGTCACTTTTAAAAAATGTTCTTGGATACTCTACCTTCTAATCATTGGTATTCTCAGCGCCTGTAGCGGACAAAATGATGAGGCCTCGACACCGAGTCCAGCAACCTCAAAATACCAAGCCCCACCGATCATTAGCACCAACAGTGCGAGCTTTAATGGTCCACGTTCAAACTACACGGTCAAATTCACGAGCAACGATATCAACGTCATTGATAATGTGGGCAGTGATGGCAATATCTTTCTTGCTACGAGTGTCGAATTACTGAAATTCACCGATATTTCAATTGATCTTGCAATCGCAAAGACATCCACTTCGATTGGCGCAGAGAATTTGAATTCGCTTATCGAACTATATATCGCGTATTTTAATCGTGTCCCTGATGCTGCAGGTTTGAGCTATTGGATAGATCGATTTAAAGCGGGCATGACACTCGATCAAATAGGTGAATCGTTTTACGCTGCCGGTGTAGTCTACTCTTCGCAAACTGGTTACACAGCCACAATGAGTAACTCAGATTTTGTTCGGATTATTTACAAAAACGTGCTCGGTCGTCCAAGCCCTGATCAAGAGGGTGTTGACTATTGGAGTGGTCGGCTTGATCCTGGATGCGAAACACGTGGCGCATGCGAAACACGTGGTACCTTGGTTCAAAAGATGCTCAACTCTGCGCACACGTTCAAGGGAGATTTGACGTATGGATGGGTGGCGCAGTTGCTCGATAATAAAGCCTCTGTTAGCAAAGAGTTTTCAGTGCTGCAAGGGATAAGCTATATCGATCCGAACGATTCAGTCACTAAAGGAATTACAATCGCTTCGACGATCACAGCGACCGACACCAGTGTCGCGAAGGGTTTGATCGATGCCCTGATTGGTCTACCAGTGGTAAACATCAGCCAGCCTAGTCCAGCTCAATCCGCCCGTTTTTTACAACAAAGCACCTTTGGCGCAAAAAGTACCGACATCAACACAATAAGTAGTACTGGTTTTAATAATTGGCTGAACAGTCAATTCAGTGCGCCCCAAACTTTACATCGCAATTACATGGACAAAATCGCTGCCACCTTGCCTAAAGGCGTTAGCGATTTGAACCAAAATCATTTTTTCGAATCGTTCTGGCAGCAGGCAATCAACGGTGAAGATCAGTTACGCCAACGCGTTGCATTCGCCTTATCGCAAATACTCGTGGTGTCTTTTCAAGATAGCGGCGTTAACAACTATCCTCGTGGGGTGGCTGCATACTATGACACCTTAAATACGCACGCATTTGCCAATTATCGCCTGCTATTGGAAGCGGTGAGCTTGCATCCGGTGATGGGGGTCTACCTAACCTCACTGCGCAATCAAAAAGAATCTGGCACCCGTGTCCCAGACGAAAACTATGCGCGTGAAGTGATGCAATTATTCAGCATTGGTTTATATAAATTAAACCTTGATGGCAGCTATGTGATTGAAAATGGCAAACCAGTCGAGACCTATAGCAATGCTGACATTACCGGGCTGGCGAAAGTATTTACCGGTTGGAGTTGGGCCGGTCCAGATAAAACCAATACCCGCTTTTTTGGAGGTACGCCTGATCCAAATCGCGATTGGCTGCCGATGCAAGGCTATCCCACCTATCACTCAACGAGTATCAAAACCTTCCTAGGTGCAACAATTCCAGCGCAGTCCCCGGCTAATCCTGAAGCTAGCTTAAAGATTGCGTTAGACACTTTATTTAATCATCCCAATGTTGGTCCTTTTTTAGCGAAGCAATTAATCCAAAGACTAGTCACCAGCAATCCAAGCCCGCAGTATATTGCCCGTGTCGCCTCTAGTTTTAACAATAATGGTCAGGGTGTGCGCGGCGATATGAAAGCTGTTGTCAAAGCCATTTTACTGGACGTTGAAGCTCGCAATGATCCTTCGCTGGGTAATGCTGGCGTTGGTAAATTACGCGAACCAGTATTACGCCTGAGCAGTTGGCTACGTGCGTTTAGTGCGCGGTCGACTTCAGGAGCCTACCGCATCACTAATCTCGATGACCCGCTAACAGGTCTCGCACAAACACCAATGCGTTCACCGTCTGTGTTTAATTTTTATCGACCTGGATATGTACCGCCAAATTCCGGTATCGCGGCGGCTCAATTGGTTTCACCCGAGATGCAAATTACCGCCGAAACTTCTGTTGTTGGTTATTTGAACTTCATGCGCGATGCGATTCCGAATGGGATGGGAAGCAGTCGTGATGTCAAGGCTGATTACTCCGTTTTCACGCCCTTAGCGACAACGCCAGATCAATTGGTCGACAAGGTCAATTTACTGTTAATGGCAAATCAAATGAGTAGCAGCCTGCGCTCACAGATTATCGCGGCAGTGAACTCCATCAGCATTCCAACTTCGACCCAGGCCGCCATCGACACTGCCAAATTAAATCGCGTGTATATGAGTGTGTACTTAACCATGGCCTCACCAGAATATCTGGTACAAAAATAAGGAGAAGCGTATGCACAACTACAAAGTTTCACGCCGCGAATTTTTACGCCTATCGACTTTGCTTGGTTCGACGGGGGCATTAGGACTGGCAACGCCTTTTGCGATCAATCTGGCGACGATGGGGTCGGCTGCTGCACAGAGTAATGTGAGTGACTACAAAGCCTTGATCTGCGTTTTTTTGAATGGCGCCAATGACCACGCCAACACGGTGTTGGCAACTGACTCCACCTCCTGGAGCCAGTATCTCACGGTGCGAACTACCAATGAGGCAGGCTCAATCGCCCTGCCACAAGTGGGTGCCTCAGGCGGGGTCATACCGATATCGCCAAACAGCGTGCAAGCGGGTCGTACTTTTGCTTTGCATCCAGCAATGACAGAACTAAAAACCTTGTTCGATGCCGGACGTGCTGCAATTATTGCGAATGTTGGCCCTCTCCTTGTGCCAACCACATTAGAACAATATAAGGCAGCAAGTGTCCCCCTACCGCCAAAACTATTTTCCCATAATGATCAGCAATCCTTGTGGCAAGCCTATGCACCAGAAGGCGCTGCGTATGGTTGGGGTGGACGGATGGGTGATTTATTGGCGGCGAATAATACAAATCCTGTGTTTACCGCTATTTCTGCCGCAGGTAATGCCGTATTTTTGTCAGGTCGAACAATTCGTCAATATCAGGTTGGTACCTCAGGGGCGGTGCCGATTGCGGGTTTAAGTGGCAGCCTATATGGTTCCTCAACTGCTGGAAGCACACTTCGTAACATCATCAGTGGCGACACTAGCAATTATTTCCAAAAAGAACATGCTGCCGTGACTAGCCGCGCGATTAGTGCACAAAGCATGCTGGCACCAGCGATGGCCGTCGCGGGCACTGGCGGGGTGCCAAATCCGACGCAATACACGAATCCGAATACTGGGGCACTAGCCAATAATGCACTCGCCACGCAGTTGCAAACCGTGGCTCGTATTATTGCGGGACGCAATGCCCTAGGCGCAAAACGTCAGGTATTTTTTGTCAGTATGGGAGGTTTCGATACCCATGATGCACAACGCACCGCGCAAGCGGATTTATTGGCAAAACTATCGCATGCCTTATCCTATTTCGATGGCGTGATGGGTAATCTGATGGGAAGCGATTTGCGACAACAGGTCACTGCATTTACTGCGTCTGATTTTGGTCGCACCTTTACCAGTAACGGTGATGGCACAGACCATGGCTGGGGCTCACATCATTTCATCGTAGGTGGTGCAGTGAAAGGTAAAAACATCTATGGAACTTTCCCTGTAACGGGCCTTAAACATACGCAGGATGTCGGCTCGGGCAGTTTGCTACCGCAATTCTCCGTCGATCAATATGGTGCCACACTAGCGAACTGGTTTGGTCTGAGTACGACACAGATCAATGACGTGTTTCCAAACATCATTAATTTCAGCAACCGCAATCTTGGTTTCATATAACAAAAAAGCAGAATCACTTCAAAGTGATTCTGCTTTTTTCTCAAGCATCAAAACCGCGATTTATCCGGTTCATTAAGTCTTAGGTAAAGTAACCCCAACCTGCCCTTGGTATTTACCACCGCGATCTTTGTATGAAGTTTCGCAAATTTCATCACTCTCAAAGAACAATACCTGGGCACACCCCTCACCTGCATAGATCTTCGCTGGCAATGGTGTCGTGTTTGAAAACTCCAAAGTCACATAGCCTTCCCACTCAGGTTCGAACGGCGTCACGTTCACGATAATGCCACAACGTGCATAGGTTGATTTGCCAAGGCAAATTGTTAATACACTGCGCGGGATACGGAAGTATTCAATGGTACGAGCGAGAGCGAAAGAATTCGGCGGAATGATACAAACATCGCCTTTAAAATCGACAAAGGATTTTTCATCAAAATTCTTAGGATCGACAATCGTGCTATTGATATTCGTAAAAATCTTAAATTCATCTGCGCAACGAATATCGTAGCCGTAAGAGGACGTGCCATAACTCACAATTTTTTGGCCATTTTCATGGCGCACCTGATCAGGTGCAAACGGTTCGATCATGCCATGCTGTTCTGCCATGCGGCGTATCCATTTATCTGACTTAATGCTCATGATAATTTGTGCTTTCTTAGTTTTTATAGTAAGCCTGAATTTTACGTCAAAAGTCAGACCAAAACCGGCTTTACAAACTCAATTTCCTTGAAAATCTTGATTTTCAAACCTGATAGCTACCAGCATTGCTAAGGCTCATACGTTCTTTTGCATAGTCGATTTGATTTTCCTTGACCACGGGCACCTGATTTTTCACCGCCGTCATTTCCGCCAAAATCGAAATCGCGATTTCTGGCGGCGTTTTGCTACCAATATACAAGCCGATGGGGCCATGCAATTTGGCGATCTGTGACGCGCTCAAATCCAATTCCAACAAGCGCTGTTTACGCTTAGCATTATTCGATCGCGAACCGATCGCACCGACATAGAAAGCCGATGACTTTAAGGCTTCCATTAACGCCATATCATCCAATTTAGGATCATGCGTCAAAGCGACTACCGCGCTGCGGGCATCGAGCTGCATGGCAATGACAGTATCGTCTGGCATCTCATGTACCAGCTGCACGCCCTCAAGCTGCCAAGTTTCTCGATATTCTTCGCGAGGATCACAAACCGTGACCTGATAATCCATGCCGAGCGCAATACTCGCCAAGAAACGCGACAACTGTCCGGCGCCAATAATCAATAATCGCCAGCGAGGCCCATGGATCGTTCTCAAGTGGGAGTCGCTCAGCGCCAAAACATCATTGTTTTCCGCATGATGTAAAGCGACAGAACCATCTTGCAAATTCAACTCACGCGCAATCAATTCATGCGCCGCCAAACGCGCCAATAACGCGCCAATTTGACTGTCTGCATGCAAAGGTTCTATCGCCAACTGTATTGTGCCACCGCAAGGCAAACCAAAGCGATGCGCTTCATCTGCAGTAATTCCGTAGGTCACGATCTCAGGCCGTTGTCGCGTGCATCCCTCGCTTTGTACGCGCGCAATTAAGTCATCTTCAATGCAGCCGCCAGAGACAGAGCCGATCACCTGACCATTTTCAGCAATCGCCAACATTGCCCCTTCAGGTCTAGGGCTTGATCCCCAGGTTTTCACGACTGTGACCAGTTCACAGCGTCGCCCTTCACGTAACCACTGCTCACAAGTTTTCAAGACTTCTAAGTCGATACTGTCCATATGATTTCTTCTATTGTTCTGGCAACGGTAATGACACGGTGGTGATTACTCAACAATTTCAGTGAAACGTTGCACCACTTTTCCGCCAACATCAATCATTTCAAAGAACACCGATTTCGGTCTAATCCACAAACTTCCATCGGGAGCCCGGTACACAATTGCTGGCTGCAAATCCGCTTCTTGCGTCGCTTCACACACAAATTCATAAATGCCGCCCTTGTAATGGCGATAACGCACAACACTCGCGCCCACGATTTTTTTTTGTTTCGCACTAGCCTTCACCGCTCCACCTTGTACATATTCACGCAAAAATGTCGGTACTTTTGCCGCACTCAGCTTATTAATTTGTGCGAACAAAGCTGGATACACGGTTTGCACTTGATGCGATTGTTGGAGATGAGACGCAATATGTAGCAATAAGTTCGCAGCGACTTCAGCATCAGCTTCGGCTCTGTGTGCTTTGCCTTTAAAACGCAAACCGAGGTTCGTCGCTAGAGGCCCTAAAGAATAACTCGCCTTTCCCGGCAAGACGCGTCGTGCCAATTTAACTGAACAAATTGTGCCTCGATGACGGCTCGTCAAACCAAGATTTTGCGCTTCAGCGAGTAAGAATTTTTCATCAAAACTCGCGTTATGTGCGGCCAGATAGTCGTTACCGATGAAATCTAAAAGCGCTGGCATCACCTCGGCCACGGACGGTGCTTGATTAACCATCGTCTGGGTAATCCCAGTTAGCTGGGTAATGAAGGCAGGTATCCTGACATTACAATTGATCAGCGAGACATAGCGGTCAACAATCTCTCCACCTTGTATACGTAAAGCTGCCACTTCCGTAATGCGATCACCCTGATCAGGATTCATGCCGGTGGTTTCAAAGTCAATCATGACAATTGGTTCTGCTAACATAATGCGCTCTACACTCTCTACGGTCTAAAATAAACTGCTAGTAATCGATTCACGGCGGAACTTCTGACACCTCGTTGTACTCCATCAATCAGGGTACGACGTTTCCGCGTTAACTTGCTATTGTAATGCGCCCATACGCAAGGGCTCTTACCCAATCCAATAATATATTCTCGTATTACCATGCAAAAACCCACGCAGCCCAATCAAATCAAACGAAGCTTGGAGAAAATAACTTCTCTATTTTCTATCGATAACATCATTCCCGCGCAGGATCTATTGCGCGACTTCGTTTATCGCCGATTGTGGATCTCGATTCTGATCAGTTCGTTTGGCGCACAAATTACCTTACTGGCATTGCCACTAACAGCTGCCGTGTTACTGCATGCGAGTCCGACGCAGATGGGCATACTTACTTTCATGGAGATTTTTCCCTATGTTTTACTATCACTTCCCTCCGGTGTGTGGTTAGATCGAGTAAGAAAGTTACCGGTATATATTGGCGGTGAAATTGCGATCTCCTTAGCGGTCGCAAGTGTGCCGATTGCTTGGTGGTTCGACCTTTTGACTATGCCTTGGTTATATATCGTAGGTTTCTCGATCGGTGCGGTGAATACAACCGCAGGCACCGCAGCACAAATTGTATTAACGCAAATTGTGCCGCGCGAACGCTTGATTGAAGCACACGCAAAAAATGCCTTAGCAACCTCAGGCTCGGAGGTAGCTGGTCCTGCAACCGCTGGTGCCTTGATTAAGTTAATGGGTGCCCCGTTGGCTTTATTTGCTGATGCTATCCTTCTATTAACTTCTGCCGCCATTTTACGGAAAATCAACATTCAAGAAAAACGTGAGGTGGCACACGATGCCAATTTCTGGCGTGATTTGAAAGAAGGACTAAAGTTTGTCACCGACAATAAGATTCTGATTGCCCTAGCATTAACGGTTGGTGTTTGGCAAATGGCCTACCACGCCGCATTAGTCGTACAAATTCTCTTTGCTACTCGAACACTTGGATTGTCAGAACAAGCAGTCGGCCTCAGCTATGTTTGCATGGGTGTCGGTACCGTGCTGGCCAGTATTATTGGAAATCGTATTAGCAAGCGTATTGGGCCAGGTCTGTGCATGATTCTCGGTTTCTTGCTGTGTTCAGCTGGCTGGGGTTTGTTAGCCATCGCTCCCGCCAATCAATTTGGTATCTTTGCTTTTGGACTAATGTTGATTTTGTACGCTGTTGGCGGCATATTTATTTTTATTAATTTTCTCGCCTTACGACAAGCTGTCACACCGGAACCTCTACTGGGTAGGATCACGAGCACTATGCGCTGGCTCACGTTATTACCTGCAGGCCCGGGTGCATTAATCGGCGGCTGGTTAGGTGAGCATTTCGGCTTACGACATGCGCTTGGTTTCTCTTGTGCTTGTGCCTTGCTGCTGGCGGTATTCGCATGGCGTAGCGTGACTATACGGGGCATTAAATCTTTGCCACAGTTACAAACTGGAGTGTAGGCATCACGCGACAGTCAAACCAAGGATTGTTTGCAAAACTTACACTTACGTAAAAAAACACGGGATAATGCAGCCCGTCTCACGGACTTTCGTTTGTTACCTAAAGTTCGATCGAGGCCCCGCCATATGTAAGTATCACCTTTCACGAGATAAGTATGTCGCAACAATCTGAAACAAGCAGCTTTAAACCCTATATTCCCGCCGCAGCAGGTTTGCCAGAATTTACCTTACGCGCCTTGATTATGGGCACGATTCTCGGCATGGTTTTTGGCGCATCATCGTTATATCTGGTTCTGAAAGTTGGTTTAACCGTCAGCGCATCGATTCCGGTGGCGGTGATTGCAATTACCTTGTTTCGCATGATGCATAAGCTGGGCGCCAAGGATTCAACAATCTTAGAAAACAGTATCGCGCAGACTGCTGGCTCGGCTGGTGAGTCCTTAGCCTTCGGTCTTGGCGTCACGATGCCGGCGATACTTATTTTGGGCTTTGATTTAGAAATTTATCGCGTCATGTTGGTGGCGATTTTAGGTGGATTGCTTGGTATCTTATTGATGATCCCGATGCGCCGCACGATGATCGTTGAAAAACATCATGAGCTCAAATATCCCGAAGGCACCGCTTGTGCCGAAGTACTTAAAGCTGCCGCCAACGATGCTTCACGCGACGCCGCAGGCGAATCGAGCAATCCAAACGCGCAAGCCGACGCTAATAAACGCGCTAAAATAATTTTCGGTGGTTTCTTCATTGGTTTGATTTATAAGGTCGGCAATATTGCGCTGAAAGGATGGAAAGATACGGTTGAATACGTCTTCCCCGCACCTTTAAAAGCTGGCTCTATAGGTACTGAAATTTCGCCAGAACTCCTAGGCGTCGGCTATATCATCGGTCCTAAAATTGCTTCTATCATGGCAGCAGGCGGTGTCTTGTCATATATGCTGCTCATTCCCCTGATTAAATTTTTCGGCGATGGCTTACTTACACCGCTAGCACCAGCAACAAAATTAATCAGCGACATGAGTCCGCATGAAATTCGTGGCGCCTATGTTTTATATATCGGCGCAGGCGCAGTCGCAACTGGCGGACTGATCAGCCTAGCCCGCGCCATGCCCCTGATTTGGCGCAGTCTGGCGTCGGGATTATCTGGATTCAGCGGCAAGAAAATCAAAGCGGTCGAGGGTGAAATTGTTCCGCGTACCGAACAAAGTATCCATATGAAATGGGTGGTCATCGGCGCACTAGCTATCATTGCCGTGATTACTGTGGCCACGCCACTCCATATGAATTTACTAGGTGCATTATTGATTTTGGTGTTTGGATTTTTGTTCGCAACTGTCTCATCACAATTGACCGGACAAATTGGTCAATCATCGAATCCGATCTCCGGCATGACCGTGGCCACCCTGCTTTTCACCTGTTTAATCTTTTTATTGATGGGTTGGGTAGGCGGTCAATACTATGTGACGGCCTTGTCAGTTGGTGCCATCGTCTGTATCGCTTCTAGCGTTGCAGGCTGCACTTCGCAAGATCTAAAAACTGGCTATCTGGTCGGTGCCACACCGAAGTATCAGCAATACGCCATTTTGATTGGTGCCTTTTGCTCGGCTTTAATTTTAGGACCAATCCTACTGAAGCTAAATGATGCCAGTACAGTCTATGTCCCAATTGCCCAAGTGGCGCCAGGTTTGCAAACCGACGTGACAAAACTGACGGAAAGCGCGCAGTTGCAAGGGCCGCAGGCGGAACAGGATCATGCTAGTTATAAGGTCTGGCATAAAACTGACAATGCACAAGCACCTGCTGGTAAGTATTTGGTCGATGCGAATGGGAAAGTGGTTTATCTAGTAGATCCTGGCATTAACGGCACCCACAATACACGCCCAGATGGCTCTGAAGTAAAAAAATATGATGCGCCAAAAGCGGTACTCATCTCTTACATCATCAAAGGGATATTGGACGGCGAGCTACCTTGGGCCTTAGTATTATTTGGTGTAATTATCGCGCTGGTCCTGGAGATGTCAGGCATTCCGTCATTGGCGTTTGCCGTTGGTGTGTATTTACCACTTGCCTCTTCTGCCCCCTTATTTATCGGCGGCATGATTCGCTGGTTAGTCGATCGTCGCAACAACAAACTCGAGAAAAACAAACATTTAAACGAAGAAGAAAAACAAGCTGCAGGTGATCGTAGTGAAGGTGTTTTGATTTCTTCTGGCTATATCGCTGGTGGTGCATTAGCGGGTATTGTGATCGCGTTTAGCGCAGGGATCATGACCGACTTTGATAAGAAAATTGGCGATTGGGCTGCGGCCAACAATCCATTCTTCAGCGGCGCCTATGCGGATGCTTTATCACTGATTCCCTTTGGTTTAATTGCGGTCGTTCTTTACATCGTCGGGCGTGAAAAGCCAGCAGCAAAAAATCAATCTTCTAACTATAAAAGTGAATAAAACATGAGCGACCCAACTATCATCGATTGCAAACAACAAGCAGTCAACATCGGTGACATCATTCGTGTGACGACCTTGAGCAAGCAATTTATCAAGAGCTTTCCTGAAGATGAACGTATTTTAATTGAATCGATGATCGGCAATTTCTTCAAAATTATTGCGATCGATGAAGAAGGCCAGGCTTGCATCATGCGGGAATGGCATGACGAACGCGGACAACTACAAACGCACGTTATTGCACTCGATTCTGAAGAAATGGAAAAGGTTTAAAGCACAAGCGGGAAGCCATCAAATTCTGGCACCGACTAAATGCCAGAACTGCGAATAGATTATCTGCTTTATTTTGCGATGAATAAAAAAACCGACCCCGAGATCATCTAAAACATACATCACGTATTTCAGACGATTAAAAATTTCTGGCCTCATCAACGTGTTCAAAAAAAATATCTAGTTGAATAATTTTACGGGCCTATTCTGGTTGATGAACTCGTACAAAACTGGCAAATTTTGGCAATCCACTTGAGGTCAAATCTCGGTAACGATAGGTGACAAAAGAGCCGATCTGTGGTGGATTTCTTCTTTGTTCATCAGCAAAGCCAGTGCCCAACTTGAAGCGTTTTCCCTCTGGTGTTTCCAACTCCAAAGCGCCCATCATTCCTTCAAACTTTCCCTTGCCAGAATGTATGCTAATCACTTTGGCTTCCGCGTCATGCTGAGGTTTTAATTTGTAGACAAACTCACTGCGCCCAGCCTCAAATTCAGCACTCGCCAAATGTAAAACCACGCCCTCTGCTTTTTGCAACATCAATTGTTTCAGTCTTGCTTCCACTTGTTCCACTGACTTTAACGACTCATGTGGAATGACACGTAACCATGGTACCTGTAATACTTCTACAATATTATGCAATTTCTGCAAACGCAAACGGAAGTCTCCTGCGGCCAAGGGATATTCAAACAAACAATATTGTATTTGTCGCCACTCCTTATCTTGGGCTTGTTGGCGTCGCACGGCACCAGATAGACGCTCAAACTGCGCGCGCCCCATCCATAATTCGCCATCCATAGGATGTGAAGGAAACTTCTCGGTGAACCAGGATGGGGCATTAATCACACGACCACTACGAAAATAGAGCTGTTGTCCATCCCAATAAGCACGCACACCATCCAATTTCTCACTCATCAAATAGTCTGTGATATTGGCACTTAGCTGACGGGCGTCCGCTAAGGGTCGTGGCAAAACTAAAGCTAAGTTTGATGGGCTACTGCTACCCATTGGATAGAGTTCAACAGGCGTTTCAACAGGAATGTCTGGTTTACCATTTACTAACGTAGTAAAGAAACTCAACGGCAACAAAGAACAAAACAACATCTGCCGACGTCTTTTTTGATGACTGCTCGATTCATCGGCAATCTCATTGCTATACTTTTTCATTTCAGCACCCTCAAGTGTCTTAAGAAATTTAAGTATAAAAACATTTAGTTAAAATAACATTAAAAATCAAAGTAATGTAGCAAAAAAACAAAACCACCGTTCACGAATGAGGTCGGTGGTTTTGTTAATTACCTCAATTACTTTTTCTTACTTCGAAAAAAATAAGTGGTAGTTGCCTTCAGTCTTAAAATTACTTCTGCGCTTTCACAACCTGCATCGCACTTGCAATCAAGCCACTCATATCACTCATATTGGCAGGCACGATGATGGAGTTATTGGTCTTCGCTAAATTTGCAAACGCAGCGACATATTGCTCCGCCACTTTCAAATTCACCGCATCCGCACCACCAGGTTCACGAATCGCCGCCGCTGTTTGACGAATCGCTTCAGCACTGGCTTCAGCAATTGCCAGAATCGCGCCAGCCTGACCTTGTGCACGGTTGATCGACGCTTGCATTTCACCTTCAGACTTCGCAATGGACGCCTCACGTTCACCGGTAGCGATATTGATTTGCTCTTGCTTACGACCTTCGGACGCAGCGATCAGAGCACGTTTTTCACGTTCTGCTGTGATCTGTGCTTGCATCGCGTGCAGAATTTCTTTTGGTGGCGTCAAATCTTTGATCTCATAGCGCAACACTTTTACGCCCCAGTTTGCTGCAGATTCATCAATCGCATTCACAATCGTCGTATTAATGTGATCGCGTTCTTCAAAGGTTTTATCCAATTCCATCTTACCGATCACTGAACGCAGTGTGGTTTGTGCTAACTGTGTGATCGCTGCAATGTAATTAGAAGAACCGTAAGAAGCTCGCATCGCATCGGTAATCTGAAAATACAAGATACCGTCCACCTGCAATTGCGTATTGTCCTTAGTGATACAGACCTGTGGCGGCACATCGAGTGGAATCTCTTTCAAGATATGCTTATAGGCGACGCGATCAACGAAGGGCACAACGATATTTAGACCTGGGCCCAAAGTCGCATGATACTTACCAAGACGTTCAACCACCCACGCATCTTGCTGCGGTACGACCTTGATGGTCTTCATGATAAAAACCAAGGCCAGGACAAATAACACCATCACGACAAAGCTAGAATTTTCCATTTTATTTCCTTTATTATTTTGTTTAGATCATAGTCAAAACGAACTTACGACTTTTCATTAAGAGGGGCGCACGATTAAGCGGCTCCCTTCTACGGCTTCAATCACAAACACGCCCGAGCTTCCATTGGCATGACGCGACTCCACATCCCACATTGCACCACGATATTTGGTTCGGGCAACGAAAACACCGTTGCCCTGATCATGCCATTCATCGACTTTCAATTGCTGACCAATATCGATATTCACATTAGGGTCACGTGCGGTATCGCCTCTTTCCTTCCAACCATATTTGCTATTATGTAGCGCTAAAGTTGCAACACTACCGATCACAGCAGCAATCAACATTTGCAATTGCACCGAGCCGATAAACAAAGACGCGATCGATGCACTGGCTAAGCCCACGGCAAACATCAATAGATAAAAAGTTCCGGTGAACAGCTCCAGAATCACCACCACACCTGCTAACACCAACCACCAAGTCCATGCTTCCATTTATTATTCTCCTTAAAAAGAATTACAACAGTCTGCCCGATAACTAACAAATTGTCATCGGTATTTCACAAACAAAAAAACCCTCGACATCGATGATGTGGAGGGTCTTTTCGCAGGTAATTTGAGGGGTTACTAATTCTATATTTTTTCTTGTTTTGATGGCTGTAATGTAATCGCAAATTATGACGAGAATGTGAAATCAATTTGAGACAACTAGCTTGACACAGGGTATCTGCGTCGCAAAGAACTCACGACCCTTGATTACTCAAACGCCGCTATTTCGTGCTACCGAGTCGTATGGACATTTCCTAGGACGGACTTTAACTCTCTAGCTAAATTACTGTTACTGCGAACGTTTGACCCCGGCTCCTAGGCGCAACAATCCATTTCGATTACATATCCAAATGCAGCGGGTATCGATACTTGCACTTATGCTCACGGGGTTAAGGTAGAATATTTCGGTTAGGTGGCTTGAATTTCCTATCCTTAAAGATATATTTCTTATCTTATCGAAATAAAATCAATTCAAATTCATAAAATAAATAGTGGGAAATATGACTCAGCAATCATTTACAAAGCAATCAATCATCATAGGTGTGCTTTCTGGCGCATTAGTTCTTGCAATCGGAGCTTTAGCATTATTTTATTATCAAAGTAGAAATTCAAGTCAAACTATAAATCAAGATGCTAAATTGGAAGAACTTAAAGTAGCGTCATTACCAAGTATCTCAACAGCCTTTCAAGACTTATTTGGCGTAACTGAACTTAATGGAAAAGCAAAAACTGCACCTGATAAGTTAACGAGTTTTTGGTTTGAAAAAACAATAACAATTGATGGCAACAATTATCATGCAAAGTTTTTTTCTACACAAAGTTTAGATGAAAAGGGTAAGCCGAATGACTCTCATGCTGATGGGGTTGATGTTGATGTAGTGACTTATAAGCAGAATTTAGATAAATGGGAAGTCATAGCAAAACAGCCTAAGATTGGCGGTGCAGGAACATGGGGGTCAGTGCAAGAAGCAAAATTCGAAATTCTTAAACTTTCATCAAAATCAGTAGCGTTGTTGCTCGATGGATTTGAGAGCGGACAGGGATACACTCATGAAGGCAAATCAGTGTACATATTTGCTAAAAATAATTGGGTTAATGCTGGCTATGTTGCTACTGGTGGAGATAACTCCGGAACTTGTAGTGATGAACCTCTAGTTGATGAAGACGGAATATTATTAATGGGGCCGTGTTATAGCCATAAAGGTACAATTTCTGTTGATAGTGGATCAACTTCAGAATATCCAAATTTATTAATTACACGTACCGGAACAGAGAGCAAAGAGCCTGGTAAATCAATAGCACCAGCAAAAAACATTACTTATATCTACAAAAATGGCAGTTATATAGATCAAAACGAAAAGCAATAATTGTATTTATTTAAAATAAATCGATTGCAAAAACTAGGGTCACCGCTTATGACCTTCAATTTAATGAGTAAACCTCACAGGACCTTCAGATATGGCAAAAGCATCTATTGCACGTCGATTACTGCGACAATTAACATTCACTGACATCAAAAGCATTAATGATTATTACGAACAGCCCGGCCGAAGAAGTAAAGAAGAAATGATTAGTCAGATCGTTTATCAAACGGGCACAAGTCTAGAGACCTTGGTATCGGCAGGTTTATTTCCTTTAACAAAATGGAATGAAATCGTTGTTGATCAACTAGGTGGATCACCAAGAAAGTCTTTCGAATCTGTTGCTGAAGAAATCGAGGCATGCCTCGACCCAGTTTACGAAGAGTTTTCTGGCGAAATAACAATTAACGAAATTCGCGATGATGATCGAAGTATCAAAATACTTGCAAAAAAAATGCGCATCGACAAAGATTTTTTGAGTAGTCACCTAATGACGGTGCATGGATCGACCCAATTATCTAGGTTTATCAGGGAGTTTAGAGAAAGTCAAAATAACCCGATAGACCAACAGCCGCATCAAGAACAAGATTTAACACTTTACGCATCGACTAGAGTTAAAAATGTCCCTTCTTTGGAAAAGCTTTCGATTTCTTGGATGCGAAAGCAAATGGAAAATGCGGACGAAATTTCGATCGCTGCCGGTTTCTACGATGAAGCATTTATATCTGACCTGATGTCGAAGCACAAGACCGTTCAGACAATTCGCCTCATGTTTAATGGATACCGAGGCCAACGTTTAGACGATCAGAAGCGCGATCTAAAGAAGTTTAGGATCGCACTTAGTGCAAATGGGCGTCAAATCGACATTCGATTGGCGAGTGCGCCAGGTATGTTTCATACAAAATTATTTTTGACCAATTGCGGTGGAAAAATATCAGCGTTGGTTGGCTCAGCGAACGCAACAAATGCCGCTCTCTACAAAAATGAAGAATTACTCGTTGCACTTCCGAACGCTCAAACTTTACTAGAGTATTTTAATAGTGCGTGGACGACTGCAACGTCATTAGATTCAGAAGATATGCCGGTCGATAGTTTAGTTTCCTTCTTCAAGACAGGAATACTTTATTTCAAGCCGATCGCATCACTAACAACGACATTTAACCCATTTCGCGAACTACTAAAGTTATTGTCAAATGAAGAACGGGAATTAATCGGTGGTATTCGACTTCCTTTTGCGGATCAGACCACTGGGATCGGTCCATTTAATCTAAAACATGCTGCGTTTCTTGAAAAATCAACCGACGACGAAGCCAATAGCGAATCTGAGGAGTCGGAAGTAAATAGAACCATTCGGGCATCAATCAAACCTTACTCAATCGAAACATGTTATGGATATTGGGTTCCTAGTTTTTTCAATCATGAATTGAAAGAAAAGCTCGATGCCGCTGGAGCTATAAAAATAAATAAATGGATGGAGCTACAAAAAAAGCTAAACACATCTCAGGAAAGTCTTGAAATAAAATATCAAGAGTATCTAGATGCAGCACGTCAAGCATTGAAAATCGTACCGAATTTATCTAAGTATCTCAATGAAATATCCGTCAATCCGTTTGACCCAAAACTCTTTACCAACTTCTTTAATCGCGTACACATGTATTTAGACTCGCCTGATCGCATAGAAAGACTTTCTTTGCCGTTCGTATCCGGGGCAATCCCAGAGATTTGGGATGATTCACAAGCATATCTCGATTTTCATACTAGCTTTTTTGAGTATCTTGAATATGTTGCGAAACAAAGTCAAAATAAACCAAAAGTTCCTGGGAAAATCTTGAACGCAATCAACGCTGATGAAGAATTTGATGCGGAGGATTTAATGAGTGCTCTTGAAATTCACCTCGAAGAAAACGGATGGTCAGAAAATGATTGGTCTGAAAAATAATAATTATTATTAAAATAATTCAGTAACCCGCAATCTTTTCGTAAGGCAATGGAATGAACTCCTCCCCCTACGGCATCAAATGTGCCAAACTAATTAGAGGTAAAACTGATTAGTTCACAGAGGAGAAGTCCAAATGAATATTACTTGAATTGGTATCGATCTAGCAAAGCAAGTTTTTCAATTACATGGCGTTGATCGATTAGAAAAAGTGGTGCTGCGTAAGCAGTTACGCCGTGCCCAAAGGCTCGATTTTTTTAAGAATTTACCACCCTGTTTGATCGGTATGGAAGCGTGTGGATCTTCACACTACTGGGCAAGAGAACTGCGCAAGTATGGACATCAGGTTAATCAGGTTAAATTGATTGCTGCGCAATTCGTCAAGCCGTATGTAAAGAGCGGGAAGAATGATGCCAATGATGCAGAAGCGATTTGTGAAGCCGTCGGTCGTCCGTCAATGCGATTTGTTGCGATCAAAGATGTGGATCAACAAGTCATTCAGGCTGAGCACAGAATTCGTAGTCGCCTGATTCGCGCCAGAACAGCTTTATGCAATGAAATACGCGGCTTGTTAGGTGAGTTTGGCATTGTGATTGCGCTAGGGGTATCGCAGGTTCGGCAAGCTTTGCCTATGTTGTTAGAGAATACCGATGACAAACTCAATGTGCGTTTTTTACCGTTATTGCGTGAGTTGGCAGAAGAACTCAGAGAAGTCGACGATCGCGTGAAGGCGCATGATCAACGTATCGCAGCAGCAGTGAAATCAGATGAGCGTATTCAACGATTAATGGCAATCGAAGGATTTGGTCCGATTACGGCCAGCGCCTTAGTCGCAGCAGTGGGTGATGCAACACAATTCTCTAATGGACGCGATATGGCGGCATGGTTAGGTCTGGTACCACGACAGAACTCAAGTGGCGGCAAAGAACGACTTGGGCACATCAGTAAGCGTGGTGATACGTATTTGAGAACGCTGCTAATTCATGGTGCGCGAGCGGCATTGAATACCTGTACCAACAAACTAGATCGACGTAGCCGATGGGCACAAGGTTTAATGTTGAGGCGAAACAGAAACATTGCAACGGTGGCCTTAGCGAACAAAAACGCAAGAATTGCGTGGTCAATCTTGAGCAAGCAAGAAGTCTATCGAGGTGCAATGATGTAGGCGCTGAGGAAAGTATCGAAGTCGAAAATGTGTTTCAGCGGTAATTGCGAATTTTGAAGTGATGGCAAACAGGTTAGACCGGCGCTTGAATCACCAGCCTATTGAGAAGGTCCACTGTCTTGAATGAGATAAGGTCGCTAGGGCGTTCTGGAGCAAGCGCGCAGATTCCATTATGGATCGGGCGCGACGGTGCCCAGATAGAAGCCGGATATACGCGAGCAGTTACACCTTTTGTTTGAACAAAAAAATTTGCAATATTGGAGGAGTCCATATACGTCAATAGCCGCAGGCGTATTGCGCCGTATGATGGTTGATCATGGCGAACAATTATTTCTTTTGTTTTTTTGATTTGCAAATGAATTGCTTCGCTGTTGATCGGTCGACTGTCGGACGGTGCAATACGCCTTTGGCTATTGCACCCTACTTACGGCACGAATATTTTCCTTAGTCGTTTTAACGAAATATAAAGAAGTTTGTAAAATGTGTCACTGCTATTTTTCACTTACCACAAACAGTTCAGAGTTTGATACCAGTGATTTTCCAAACAAAAAAGCGCGAAGACTCCATTGAATCTTCGCGCTTGAATTTACCGAGAAATTATTTCGATATTTTACTTAGCAACGGCAGCCAACTGCTTCCAAGTGTCAATCACTGAATCAGGATTAAGTGAAATTGACTCAATACCTTCTTGCATCAACCATTCCGCAAAGTCTGGATGATCAGAAGGTCCCTGACCGCAAATGCCGACGTACTTACCTGCTTTGAGGCAGGCAGAAATCGCACGTGACAACATCGCTTTGACTGCAGGATCACGCTCATCAAAATCTGCTGCTAACAACTCCATGCCGGAGTCACGATCTAGCCCCAAGGTTAACTGCGTCAAATCATTGGAACCGATAGAGAAACCGTCGAAGAATTCTAAGAACTCTTCAGCCAGAATCGCATTCGAAGGGACTTCGCACATCATGATCAAACGTAGGCCATTTTCACCGCGTTTTAAGCCATTTTTACCGAGCAAATTCACGACTTTTTCTGCCTGACCTAAAGTTCTTACGAAAGGCACCATGATCTCGACGTTGGTCAATCCCATGTCGTTACGCACGCGTTTCATTGCCGTGCATTCCATTTCAAAAGACTCGGCGAAATCGCTGGCCAAATAACGTGCCGCGCCACGGAAACCTAACATTGGATTTTCTTCGTCCGGTTCGTAGCGTGTGCCACCGATGAGTTTTTTGTACTCATTGGATTTAAAATCAGACAAGCGTACGATGACTTTTTTAGGCCAGAAAGCGGCTGCGATCGTTGCTACACCTTCTGCCAATTTGTCGACGTAAAACGCTTTTGGTGATGCGTGACCACGTGCTACTGATTCAACCGCTTTTTTCAAGTCTGGATCAATATTTGGGTATTCCAAGATTGCTTTTGGATGTACGCCGATATTGTTATTGATGATGAATTCCAAACGCGCCAAGCCCACGCCTTCGTTCGGCACTGATTGGAAATCAAATGCTAATTGCGGATTACCGACGTTCAGCATAATCTTCAAAGGCAATTTCGGTAATTCGCCACGAACTTCTTCAGTGACTTCGGTTTCAATCAAACCGTCATAAATCTTACCTTCGTCACCTTCGGCGCAAGATACGGTTACAAGTGTGCCGTCTTTTAACAAGTCAGTCGCATCACCACAACCAACCACCGCTGGCACACCGAGCTCACGTGCAATGATCGCCGCGTGGCAAGTACGACCGCCTCGATTAGTGACGATAGCAGCAGCGCGTTTCATGACCGGTTCCCAGTTAGGATCGGTCATATCCGCGACCAATACGTCACCTGGTTGTACGCGTTCCATTTCGGAAGGATCGTGAATCACACGTACACGGCCCGCACCAATTTTTTGACCAATCGCACGACCGGAAACCAATACTGCGCCTGTGCCTTTGAGCTTAAATCGTTGTTGAGCGTCGGTTGCTTTTTGCTGTGATTTCACTGTTTCTGGACGTGCTTGCAAGATGTAGAGTTTGCCATCGCGTCCATCTTTGCCCCACTCGATGTCCATCGGACGACCATAATGTTTCTCAATGATCACCGCATATTTCGCTAATTCAACGACTTCAGTATCGTTCAAAGAATAACGGTTACGCAGTTCGATAGGCACATCGACTGTCTTCACAGAACGACCCGCTTTGGCTTCGCCTGTGAATTCCATCTTGATCAATTTGGAACCGATATTGCGACGGATCACTGGCAGTTTGCCTAATTCCAGCATCGGCTTATGCACATAGAATTCATCCGGATTCACCGCACCTTGCACCACAGTTTCGCCAAGGCCGTAACTAGACGTAATAAACACCACGTCTTTAAAACCAGACTCAGTATCAATTGTGAACATCACACCAGCCGCACCCAAATCCGAGCGCACCATGCGTTGTACACCAGCAGACAATGCCACTTCCGCATGCGTGAAGCCTTTATGAACACGATACGAAATTGCACGATCATTGTATAAAGAAGCGAACACATGTTTCATCGCTTCCAACACATTGTCGATACCAACGACATTGAGGAAAGTTTCTTGTTGGCCTGCGAATGACGCATCCGGCAAATCTTCGGCGGTTGCAGACGAGCGTACTGCGAACGACATTTCTGCAGTCGAGTCGGCAACGAGTTTGTTATAGAACTCTTCAATCTCTTTTTGCAGACGTGGCTGGAAAGGCGTATCGATAATCCATTGACGAATCTCCGCACCGGCTCTAGCCAATTCTTTGACGTCTTCGATATCCAAAGTGGCGAGACGATCTGCAATGCGCTGTGCCAATGGCAAACCACCGTCGATACTGTGAGACAAGAAATCTCGGAATGCTTGTGCCGTGGTGGCGAAACCACCCGGAACTCGCACGCCTGCAGAAGCAAGCTGGCTAATCATTTCGCCAAGGGAAGCATTTTTACCGCCTACGGAATCAACATCGGTCATCCGTAAGTTTTCGAACGAGGCTACATACACAGAATCACTGCTTGCCTCGATATTTGCTGCGTTAGACATAACAACCTCTTTTTTGATGATAAGAAATCTTTCGCACTGCGTCGCTGCGCAAAACGGCTGCGCATCGGTTCGTTGTGTATTGGCTTATTTATTATTTTGTTGCCAGCATCAACGTGACATTGATCAGCATTTTACCTTGTGCGCTGCAAAAATCACATTTAGCAGAAAATTTTTATGATCTTTCTAATTCGATATATTTAGTTTGTCGAATTTCTCCTACATTCCTTGTTTACCCAATCAATTACTGTACAATTTTCACTCTTCATTTGACCTACATTTGACAACTACACCCTATGCCAGATCATAATTCACCAGTACTTCCTGTTGCCAATCGTACGGTTTTCTTCGTTTCTGATGGAACTGGCATCACAGCAGAGGCGTTTGGACACTCCGTCATAACACAATTCGACCTTAAGTTTAAGCAAGTACGTTTGCCATTTATTGATGATATTGACAAAGCGGAAGACGCGGTAAGGCGTATTAATGAAGCTTTTGAGTTAACCGGTAATCGACCTATCGTGTTTTCTACCCTGGTAAAGCCAGATTTGGCGAATGTCATTTTCAAATCCAAGGGTTTGCACATGGATTTGATTCAAACTTTTGTCGCGCCCTTAGAAGAAGAGCTTGGGATTAAATCTACGCATACAGTGGGTCGCAGCCACAATATCGCAGATACCGAAGAATATAAAAACCGGATTGAGGCGATCAATTTCTCACTGGCACATGACGACGGTCAATCAAATAAAAATCTATCGATGGCCGATGTAATATTGGTTGGCGTGTCACGTTCGGGCAAAACTCCGACCACCCTGTATTTGGCAATGCAATACGGTATTAAGGCCGCGAATTATCCACTCATTCCAGATGATTTTGAACGTGGCAAATTACCGTCTGCATTACCAGAGTTTAAGGGAAAAATATTCGGCCTCAGCATTGCCCCCGAACGTCTTTCAGAAATTCGTAACGAGCGCCGTCCAGGCAGTAAGTATGCGTCTTTGGAAAACTGTCGCTACGAAGTGAACGAGGCAGAAGCCATGATGAAGCGTGAGGGCATACGATGGCTATCGTCGACGGCGAAATCCATCGAAGAGATTGCCACTACGATTCTGCAAGAAGTAAAACCTGATTCACGCTTATGAACTAACAAAAAAAGCCGACGTCGTAGTCGGCTTTTTGCATTGAGGAATCAGTGCATCAGAGCAAATCAAACACTGCCATCGACTCCACGTGCGACGTATGTGGAAACATATTCACCACGCCAGCTTTACTCATTTTGTAACCAGCTTCATTGACCAACATCCCAGCATCGCGTGCTAATGTTGATGGACTGCAGGATACATACACAATACGTTTAGGAAGTAGTTCTGGTGCGAACTTACTAAGATCAATTAAGGCCTGACAAACTGCCATTGCCCCATCGCGTGGTGGATCAATTAAGAAGCGATCAAATTTACCTAACGCCACAAAATCTTCGGCCTTGGCTTCAAACAAATTGCGCGTTGCGAAAGAAGTTTTTGCATCGAGTCCGTTGGCTTTTGCATTTGTCAATGCGCGCTCAGTTAAAGCTGCACTACCTTCGATGCCTACGACTTCTCGCGCTTGTGTCGCGATTGGTAACGTGAAATTACCCAAGCCACAGAACAAATCGAGAATACGCTCATTCTCTTGCACATCGAGTAAGCCCAAAGCTCGGGCGACTAAGACACGATTAATGTGGTGGTTCACTTGGGTGAAGTCAGTCGGCTTGAACGGCATTTTGACGCCGAACTCAGGTAATAAATAATGCAAATCTGTCTCAGCAGGATAATACGGCTCAGCACTATCTGGGCCAGCAGTTTGCAACCACCATTGCACCTCATGCAAATCGGCAAAGGCCTTCAATTTTTCCGCATCACCATCACCTAGCGGTTGCATGATACGCAATACCATCGCTGTAACGCCTTCACCGATCGCTAATTCAATTTGTGGCAATGCCTCAATGATTGTTAATGACGTGATCAAATCCCGTAGCGGCATGAGCATTTTGGAAATGTGTGGCGGCAAAATTTCGCAGGTTTCCATATTGGCGACATAACGAGATTTTTTCTCGTGAAAACCTACCAATACGATACCTTTTTTATGCACATTGCGGACCGATAAACGGGCACGATAACGATAGCCCCAAGTCGGTCCATAAATCGGACGCATCACCATTTCAGGCCTGACTTTACCGATATGTCCGAGATTGTCTTCTAATACTCGTTGTTTCATTGCCACTTGCGCATTGGGTTCTAGATGTTGCATTGAACAGCCCCCACAAACACCATAGTGCGGGCACTTAGGCGTAATTCTTTGTGAGGATTCTTTAACAATTGGGCCTAATGTTGCGGCTTCCCAGCTGGGCTTTTTGCGGTAAGTATTGAAACCCACAACTTCACCTGGCAATGCGCCTTCGACAAAAACGACTTTACCTTGCGTGCCATCTTCATTTTCGAGATGACCAACGCCGCGTGCATCCATGTCCAAGGAACGGATATTAATTGTATTCATAATAATAAAAAATGACGCAATCGCGTCAAGTAGATAGTGGGTTCAAATGAGCCAAGATTATACCGTTTTAATCCGCAGATCAGAACATAGCGCTACGATTCAAAAAGGGAGAACTAAGACGTTGTCTACAGTAAAGCATCCCTAGCAACACCACGTGAGGCAAAACTGCGTTTCAATTTAATTAAGGCTTCTTGCTGAATTTGTCGCACCCGTTCACGCGTAATACCCATTTCATCGGCCAAAGTCTCTAGAGTGACTGGGTCATCGTTGTCTAGCCCAAAACGACGCATAATGACGATTCTTTGTTTATCAGGTAATTTGGTTAGCCAATCCCGCACCAACACGGTAACTTCATGAAGCTCGGCCTGCGTATCAGGCCCTTGATCGCTATCACCGGGCAACATATCTAGCAAACTACTTTGTGGATCACCATCTAAAGGGGTATCAAGCGACATTGCATGCTCTGACAAGGCCAGAATATCTTGAACCTCATCCAGGGGTCGATTGACCAAATGCGCGATGTCGTCAATCGTCGCATCTTTACCGTCGCGCTGCTGCGACTCTAGATGGTATTTCGCACGCAAAATCTGATTCAGCTCACGTACGACATGGACTGGCAATCGAATGGTGCGCGCTTGATTCATGATGGCGCGCTCGATACTTTGGCGTATCCACCAGGTCGCATAGGTTGAAAATCGAAATCCACGTTCAGGTTCAAACTTATCAATCGCATGCATCAAGCCTAAATTACCTTCTTCTATCATATCAAGCAAAGCAACACCACGATTGATATAGTGCTTGGCGATTGACACAACCAAGCGCAGGTTGTGCTCGATCATTTTTTGACGGGCCTCAAAATTACCCTGTTTTGCCAAGGTCGCAAAGTGCAATTCTTCTGCAGCACAAAATAGTGGTCTAGTACCGATTTGATTCAAATAATGTTGGGTGGTATCGGTAGATAATTCTGCCGCTAAAATATTCTTAATTTCATCGATCGGTGCAATCGCAACCGATGGCACTTCTTCAAATTTCTCGTCTTCATCGCGATCATCAACTGCATCATCATGCTGAGCATCCACGACATCCTCGTTAGACTCTGATTGCAAAGTGAGGACATCGTTTTCCGATGAATCCGCTTGTGAGCCTTGCTGGGAACGTTTATGCATAATTAAATTGTAGATCTCGAAAGAATCGTGCAAAGATAAAAGTGGGTATTTATTTAGAAACCACCAACGACGGTTTTATCGCGCAGGTAAAAGTTTTAATGGATCCACCGGCTTACCAGATTGTCGTATTTCAAAGTGCAATTTCACTGTCTCACTATCAGAATTGCCCATTTCAGCAATTTTCTGACCTTTACTAACAGTTTGGCCTTTTTTCACCAAATTTGTCTTGTTGTGGGCATAGACCGACAAATAATTATTTCCGTGAGTAATCACGAGCATATTGCCATATCCGCGTACGGCCCCGACTTCGTAAATCACCTTACCCGGGGCTACCGCGACAATATCTTGTCCAACTTTACCACTGATATCGATCCCTTTATTTTTGGGATCTTCAAATGTCGCGATCACCTTACCATTCGCTGGCCAAATCCAATCGATAATCTCTTGTGGAGCGGTACTGGCTTTTTCAGAAGGTTTCGTCGTGCCAGTTTCAGACTTTACGCCGACTACCACACCGCCACTGTTATCAGCTTTTTGCAACTCAGCTAAATTCGTTTCTGAGTAAGGCCGTTTTTCGCCCTTAGGAGAGCTTTTATGGGTTGCTGGATTGATAGGATTTAAATTGCGGACTTCAATCCCGGAATTACTAGAAATCGGCGTTACTTTTACACCGGATGCATCGGGAGAACCAACCCACAAAACCTGATCGACTTTAATGTCACTGGGATTTTTGAGATTATTCCACGCTACCAAATCACTAACACTAACATTATAGTCGAGCGCAATTCGCGACAGCGTATCACCACGTTTTACAGTATAGCTGGGACGGGAGTTAGGTGTTTTTGCGATGACTTCAGATGGTTTTTTTTCTAATTCTTGTGGTGCTTCTTTGCTGCGCTCAACCACGGGTGCCTTGTTAGGCACAGAATTACAAGCACTTAACAGTACCAGCAGTAATACAGTAATACTATTTTTTACGATCCAACTTTGCTTCATAAACATGTCTTAATTTCTGATTAAAATTTGCAAGAATAATTGCAGTCTCAGCGACTTCGTTAAATAACACCTTGATGCAAGGGAACGAAGTGGCATTGTTCCAAAACAGTACTACGCCATTCCTGTTGACCAAGTCGTTCAATTAATTGCAAAACTTGCTGGCGCGCGCCTACCGGTGCAATCAATCTACCGCCTATCGTTAATTGTTCTAACAAAGCGTGGGGAACTTCCATACCCGCCGCCGCTAGTATGATACCGTCAAATGGACCACTTTGTGGCAAACCTAACATGCCATCACCATAATGCAGCCGGATATTCGCAATACGCATCGGCCGTAAGTTGCTTTTAGCAAGTTCGTGCAAGGCTTTAATTCGCTCTATCGAATACACGTCTTTCGCCACCAAGGATAAAACAGCTGCTTGATAACCACAGCCTGTACCAATTTCCAACACCTTATTTAAGGGTCTTCCATTACGCAAAATTTCTATCATTCGGGCAACAATATACGGTTGCGATATTGTTTGATGGTGTCCGATAGGTAGTGATGCATCGACATAGGCTTGGCTTGCTAATCCCGACTCCACAAACAGGTGACGTGGAATGGCCTCTAAAGCTGCCAACGCCAAGGTATCTTTTACACCTTGTTGCGCTACACGTGCAACCATTGCCTGACGAATTTTTTCAGACACCATGCCAACGCCTCGATCTGGTGTCGATAATGCAGGGTTATTCGTTTTGACGGGGGGTGGCAATGGGTGGTTGGGAAACGGATGTCGTGGATTGGTCGAGGCATTTTGCACGGCAGTTTGTAACTTTGCAGAAGCTTGAAGACTTGTTCCACTACGTTGATTAACAACGGAAGATAAACTCAATGGAAACCGTTTCTCTTTTGTCGTCATGCCAAGTCCACCGCTAAAGCCGACATTTGTTTTAAGTCAGTCAAATCAATTTGCAAAGGCGTGACGGCAACGTATCCTTTTGCTGCCATGTCAAAATCGGTACCTTCACTGGCGTCTTTTGCCGCACCTGGAGGACCAATCCAATATATCTTACGTCCACTTGGATCGAGCGACTGAATCACAGGCTCAGACATATGACGTTTTCCTAGACGGGCCACACGAATTCCAAGAATATCCTGATACGCCATATTGGGAATATTCACATTTAGTAGATACGGTTTCGGCATTGAAGGAAACCCGCGCAGAACCATTTCAACTGCGATTTGCGCGGCATCATTGAGTGCGCCCCAGCCTTTGTTAACTTGTGAAAAGGCGATCGCTGGGATACCGAATAGAAACGCTTCCGTCGCTGCAGCAACGGTACCGGAGTACAGCGTGTCATCCCCCATATTTTGTCCTTGATTGATGCCGGAGACCACAAGGTCAGGGGGTTCAGTCATCAAAGCTGTGAGAGCAATATGCACACAATCAGAAGGTGTCCCATTCACGAAGTAGAAGCCATTATCAGCACGAGACAGGCTTAATGGTCTATCCAGTGTTAAAGCATTTGAGGTGCCGGAACGATTGCTATCGGGAGCGACGACAGTAATATCTGCATGTAGCCGCAAAGCATTGGCCAAGGCTAGAATCCCTGGCGCTAAGTAGCCATCATCATTGCTAATCAATATTTTCATGACCGCATTTTACACTGATGCGAAACTTGAAAATCTCCTCTTCAGTGATTTATTTCAAGCGTTGGTTTTGTCACCATTTTGTTCACAATGTCGAACGAAGTACTTGACCCAAACCAAAAAATTTTATTCAAATTCAGTGATCAGAGATTAAGTAGGCCCGACATTTTCGCCTAGCCAGTAACGGTCAATATCTTTCAAGCCCCAAGTACTTGCATCTTCACGGGATACAATTTTATCTTGGAATCCAGGACCAGCCAGATCCAGCAGAACGGGGGAGATATAGGCTAGCGACTTGGTAGAGAAAAAAGCCCGTACTTTCGGCAACAATAGTGAACGGCCAATTTGCTGCTCAACGACCACACCCAGCCTACCGGACTGCAGTTTTACTAAAGTCCCAACAGGATAAATTCCTATGCTACGAACAAAAGCCTGAAATACGACTTCATCAAAATGGCCGCGACTCCATTCCGACATCTTCTTCAAAGACTCTGCTGGGCACCAGCCTGATTTATATGGGCGATTCGAGGTAATCGCGTCATACACGTCGCACACTGCCCCCATCTTCGCATACAAACTAATTTCTTCTCCTTTTAGTCCCTTTGGATAACCGCTGCCATCCATTTTTTCGTGATGATGCAGACAAACATCTAAGGCGATTTGGCCCACGCCTTTTGATTCGAGCAGCATCGCATGCCCAGCACTGGGGTGTTCTTTTACAGAGACAAACTCTTCATCTGTAAGGCGACCTGGTTTATTTAATATTTCTGAAGGCACGGCCATCTTACCAATGTCGTGCAAAAGACCTGCCAATCCGGCCTCACGAGTTTCATCATCACTTAAGCCAAGCTGGCGCGAGAGTGCAATCATCAAGGCGCACACAGCAACCGAATGCATATAGGTATAATCGTCGGCTGTTTTTAGACGTGCCAAACCAATCAAAGCGCCTGGATTTCGCATCACCGAGTTGGCAATCTCTTCAACCAAGGGCATCGCCTGATCCGCCTCAATGGCTTTCCCCATTCGTGCTTCACTGAACATCGAAAAAACTGCGCCCTTGGATTTGCCGACAATTTTAGCGGCACGTCCCATTTCGGCATCCATCGAGACTGATTCAATTTCAGAGTACGGCCGACGTTCTTCGACTGGTGCGACCTCTGGCACAGCGACCTCTGGTTTTATGTCCTGCACATACACAGGTTCGGGGGCATCTTGCAAGACGTCACAACCTTTTGCAGTATCAATCCACGCCTCTCGAATACCTGCGTTTTTGATTTTATCGATTGTCACTTGACTATCAATCAAAAACGATTTTTGCCAAAATGGTGAACTCATCCAAGACGCACAAAGCTCATGCACGTGCATGCCTTGACGTATTTGAGCAAACTTGATTTTTTTCAACATAAGTGACCAGTTCCAACAATCAGATTGAGATTTACATCAATTTCCAAGCACTGACGCTTCAACCATAAATTCCTTGATATGACTATCACTTCACATCTACAAAATTAACCCGTGGAAATTTAATTTCATTTTACAGCAGCCGAAGTAGCTTGACATGCTCACGCCGAATGAATTTCATTGATTTGCAGCAAATATACAAAAATGCAGGATTTAACGGGTGTGAAAAAACAAGACAGCGCGTTTGATTCAAGAAGAACAGCAAAAGCGTATCGTTATCTTTAAGACCTTGCGATTAACATTTTATCGATACAGCAACTTAAGTGCTGCAAAGAGTTGATGCATTTCTGCATTCTGAATAAAGCTCAAGTTATAGGGATGTTCCGATGCAATTATCTCAAAATCAGAAACATTGGGGACAGTCGCGAGTCGATCTGCAATTTTCCCCCACAAAATTAAAGCAGGTTTGTTTTTTTGCGAAGATAAAGCCTTCAATATCACTTCTAAAAATACTTGCCACACTTTGGCATCAATGGAAGGAGCAACATGATTACGAAATACTAAGGAGGCATTTAGCATTAAAAAGCCCTGTCGCAAAAAGTTTTCCTGGAGCTGCGACATTGTTTGCACAAAATGCTCAGGCGAAGCTCGAAATTGTTGCGCAATTGGCGCTAAGGCACCTATACCAGTATCCTCATTGCTTAATCTGCCATCTGCAAGTAACAGCATTTTAATAAAATTACGTAGGGAGGTTGCGCGATTCACAGCTTTACTGAGACCAGCATTTTTTTCATTTGACCAGATTTCATTCACAGCACCATCCATGAAACAATACCCTGTAGCACTCAAATCTCGCGGATATGGTCCCTCTCCGACCAAGACAAACTTCACTTCAGCCAATGGAATAGAAAACGCAGCAAACAGTCGATGTTGTGTTGGCAAAAACTGAGCGTGCGTTAATTCAGAAAAGTAGTTTGGGTAAGTGACATGAATTGCCTCAAGCGCCTGTCGTAAAACTGCGCGCCAAGAAGGATGTGCCAACGCTAAATCCGGCAAAAAATAGTCTAATGAGTTCATGGGCAAATCGAGTGCTAATGGTGAACTGGTGAATGGCTATGAAATATGCCTGAGCTAAAGATGAAGGAACTTATCGCTCTTGTCACTGGATGCACTCAATTGATTGCGCTTGGCGCTGGCACAATACCGGCGTTTGGCGTAACAACCGGTAAATCTATGCGTCGTGGAACGCCTGATTCACTGACAATCACATGATCGGCGTGCACCTCCTGTAACTTTACGCCAGGAATTAATTCTTTCCCGATACCTAGCGTAAAATTTGGTTTGCCGTCGACCAAAATAATTGCCACACTGTCCCGTGCTTGAGTTGCCACGATGACGCCTTTTAATTGGTAGTTGCTAGGCGCAGCCTCTGCTACTGCGGATTGTCCAAATAAATTGCCCCATTGACCAACACTGGGTTCATAACTATTCACAGTGACAGGCGCTTGAAGTGGGCGAACTTTAGGCTTAAAAATTTGCGAACCCCAATACGTAAGCAACGCGCAGAGAAGTGCAAATAGGATGACATTGATGATTAAGGGCAAACGCTTCATGTTGTTCTCATTGAGCTAATTGTTGTTATCTATATGTTGATGATCGACACGGTGATGCTTATCGCACTAACTGATTAATTTCGATAATTGGCATCAATACCGCCAAAACGATCAATAGCACGACCACGCCCATCGCCAAAATCAATAGTGGCTCTAACAGACCCGCGATCGTCAAAGCTCGACGTTCCAAATCTTGCTCCTGTGCAGAAGAAGCACGCTCCAACATCGCTGGTAATTCACCTGTCACTTCACCCGCACGTATCATATGAATCAGCATCGGTGGGAAATGTTTATGCGCCGACAGTGCACGGGCTAGACTAACACCTTCGCGTACGCTATTAGTTGCATCTTCGACCTGCGCACGCATCGCCACATTGGAAAGCGTTTCGCGACTGGTTTGTAAAGCCGTCAAAATCGGCACTCCTGACCCTGTCGTGATCGATAAGGTACTAGAAAAGCGCGCCGTATTTAGACTTCGTTCGAACTTGCCATACATGGGAGCATCCAATAACCAAGTATGCCAACGCATCTTTATTTGTGGATTTTTTAAAGCGTGACGACACGCAAAGACGATGCCGACCACGACAATCGCAACCAGCCACCCGTAAGCTCTTACAAAATCAGAAACTGCGAGCATGACCACCGTTAAGATTGGTAATTTCTGCTTGGTATTAGCAAATACAGAAACAATTTGTGGTACGACGTAGGTCAACAGAAAAATCACAATAGCAAATGCGACGACAGTGACGATTGCAGGATAGGTAAAGGCCAATTTCACCTTTTGCGTCAGGGCATTACGTCGTTCAATAAAATCCGCCAAGCGCGACAGCACTTTCGACAGTTGCCCAATCTGCTCACCGGAGGCAACCAAAGCACAATAGATATCGGTGAAGTCATTTTGATGCTGTTTCAGTGCATCAGACAAAGCCGAACCCGCCAAAATCTCTGAGCGAACCGAGGCGATCAAATCACGGATATACACGCGTTCCGCCTGTTCCAACAAAGCCGAGAATGCCTGCTCAAGCGGTAAACCAGCCTCTAACAAACTAGATAATTGGCGGGTGAACAACGCCAATTCCACGGTCGATAAATGTTCTCCAAAGATAGACTTACCGCGTTTTCTATCCCCCGTCTGATTGGCAATTTGCTCAACCAAGACAGGCACTAGGTTCTGCGCACGTAAATCTGAACGCGCAGCACGTGCACTGTCGGCAGTCAGAACACCTTTTTTGTTTATTCCTTTGGGATCAACCGCTTCATAACGAAATGCAGGCACTGTGAAACTCTCTTTTCGAATTATTCTTTGGTCACACGCAACAACTCTTCACGAGTCGTCACACCAGCATCCAACCAACGCTGTCCGTCTTCACGCATAGATTTCATCCCATCACCTTGCGCTGCGATACGAATTTCAGCTTCGGAAGCCTGATGATGAATCTGCGCAGAAATCGCTTCGGTGGTTAACAGCAATTCATAAACGCCGACGCGACCTTGATATCCGGTATGTCCACAGTGTTCACAACCTACTGATTTCCACACCCCTGAGTCTTGCACTTTACAGTGGCTACATAATTTTCGAACCAAGCGCTGCGCCACCACGCCTAATAAGGAAGACGACAACAAGAAAGGTTCGATACCCATATCGAGCAGACGTGTCACAGCCGCGGCGGCATCATTGGTGTGCAGTGTTGCCAAGACTAAGTGACCTGTCAGTGACGCTTGAACTGCAATTTGCGCGGTCTCTAAATCACGAATCTCACCAATCATAATGACATCAGGATCTTGACGCAAAATAGCTCGTAAGGCTTTCGCAAAACTCATATCGATCTTGGCGTTAACCTGAGTTTGCCCTATCCCTGCGAGTTCATATTCTATTGGGTCTTCTACCGTCAAAATATTGGTAGTGCCTGCATTCACGCGCGACAAGGCAGCATATAAAGTCGTGGTTTTACCAGACCCTGTAGGCCCAGTTACAAGCACAATGCCATGCGGCTGCGCGATTAGTTGATCAAATTGTGTCAAGACTTCGGAACTCATCCCAAGATGCGTTAAGTCTAACTTACCAGCTTCTTTATCTAACAAGCGTAATACCGCACGTTCGCCATGACCGGTTGGTAAAGTCGACACCCGCACATCTACTGGCTTGCCGCCAATACGCAAAGTGATACGACCATCTTGCGGTAAACGTTTCTCAGCAATATCCAATTGCGCCATGATCTTGATACGAGAAACCAGCGAAGCATGAATCGCTTTTTTGGGACGAATCACGTCACGTAAAGCACCATCAACACGGAAACGAACCACAGAAATTTGTTCGAACGGCTCGATGTGAATATCCGAAGCGCCTTCGCGCAAAGCCTGCGTCAACAAAGCGTTAATCATACGAATTACAGGCGCATCGTCAGCGGATTCCAAAAGATCTTCGATCGCTGGCATATCTTGCATCAGCTTAGCCAAATCCATATCAGATTCAACTTCCCCGACCACATCGGCAGCATCCCCCCCGGAACCGGCATAGGCACGTGCGATCTCTAGCAACAAATCGGCATGCGGCAACATATCCAAATGCACGCGCCCGAAGCGACGCCCAGCTTCGATGATTGCGGCTTGTCTGGTTTCACTTGAAACTTTTAGCTCGACAGGTGCGCCTTCTAAATCATCACGTCGGTTGGCAAGAATGGAATAATCACGCGCGAAGGCGAATGGCAATAATCGATTTTCAGACATACGAATTATTGACCTTCTTTTTTAGTTACTTTGCTCTTATCCGCGGCAGCAGGTGCCGAAGGAGTGATTAACTTCCCTTTTTCCAAATTCAATAAGGCAGCATCGGCTTCATTTTCAGAACTACGTAAGTACTGCGTACGCAAGTAATCATAGCGATCTAAGGAAACACTCTTGCTCTCATCAGCATTGCGAATAATTGTGGGTCGTAAAAACACCATCAAATTAACTTTGTCACGAGTTTTCTTTTGATACTTAAATAAATTACCTAAGAAAGGGATATCTCCTAGAAATGGGACTTTATTTTCTTTACCGGACGTATCGTCCCTGATCAAACCTCCCAGAGCAATGATTTGACCATCTTCGACCAATACGTTAGTTGCAATTGAACGTACGGTCGTGGTCGGGCCCTGGCTTCCTTTAATCTCAATGTCACTGACGCCAGAAACTTCTTGCGCAATGGAGAGCTTGACAGTCCCACTTTCTGAAATTTGAGGTTTAACCTTTAACTTGATACCAACTTCTTTACGCTCGATGGTCTGAAATGGATTTGCTCCAGCTGTCCCCGTAGTCGCACTAGTGTACTGTCCCGTCACCAATCCAATCGTTTGCCCGTCAACAATAGTCGCCTCTTCATTGTCTAAAGTCACCAGATTAGGCATGGAAAGTAAATTGGTGCCGTTATCATTCTCTAGCGCTTTTAGCACCGCTCCAATTCCAAGTTGACCGCCGATTTGTCGAAACAATCCAATATTAAATCCTGAACCTAACACTTTTGATCTTGAAGCGGCATCACTAGCAAGATTAATTAAATTCCCTTGATTCGAACTAATCGCACCGAGTCGATAATTGCTTGTACTGTCACCAGTAACGCCTGCCCATTCAACACCTAATTCTGCAGTTTTGGATGCAGACACTTCGACAATGATCGTTTCGATATAAACCTGGGCACGTCGCGCATCCAATTGATCAATCACACCACGCAGGTTTCGATACACGGCATCACTCGCCGTAATGATCAATGTATTGGTGGCTTGATCTGCCTGAATAAAACCACCACCGCCACCACTCTGCCCTTGACTATTATTATTTGTACTAATTGGCAAACTCAAAGTCGATCCAGATGAATTCAACGCCGAGTTATTGCCTTGCGTTGCGCCACCGCCCGCATTATTTTGAGAAGAATTTCCAAAGCCAGAATTGCTATTTGAACTACCAGAGTTTGACGGCAATGAACTCTCGCCACTTAAAATAGAACGCAAAGTTGCCGCTAACTTTACAGCTTCGGCATTCTTTAGATAAACCACATGAATATTGCCAGGCAATTTCGTCGGTTGATCGAGATCGGCAACGAGCTTCTTCATCAAATTTGCGCGAGCAACGGACGGAGCTTTAATCAACACAGAATTGGTACGAGAATCCGCTAACACGATCGCCCGACCAGCATCAGCACTAGCCTGATTCCCTTCTGTCAAACGCGTCACCATGGTAGCAACATCAGCTGCGATCGAATGTTTGATCGGGATAATTTCCAGCTCAGGGTTCGATGGCACATCCAATAGAGCAATCACCTCTGCCATGCGGCGCATATTATCGGCATAGTCCGTGATCACGATGGAGTTATTACCCGGGTTCACATTAATGACGTTATTTGGGGAGATCAGAGGGCGCAAAGCTGTCACGATATTATTCGCAGCTTCATAGTTCACTCTGAAAACTTGCGTAATAATCTGATCGCCTTTGATACTTTTAACTTGCGTTGGGCCACCTTGCAATTTCGCATCGGCCTCAGGCACAACTTTCGAGAAACCATCTGAGGTGACAACCGCAAAACCTAACATGCGTAGATTTGATGTTAGCAATTTAAATGCCTGGTCTTTGGTCAGTGGCTTTTCAGCAACCAAAGTCAACTGTCCTTTAACCCTAGGATCAATTACGAAGGTCGTACCAGTGTAATGACCAACCGCCTTAATCACGGATTCGATATCGGCATTAACGAAATTCAAGCCAGCCGCATTTTGCTTGGACTCTTGGGCAAACGCGACGCTTGACACTGTCACACTTGCAAAGCCAAGGCTGCCGATAAATGCGGCCTGTATCATCGCCGCCATCCATTTTTTGGAGCCTAGATTATGGGTATATGTTGTCGATGTTTTGATTGTATTCTTCATGCCAATTGTCTCATTTATATTCTAAAGCGATAAACTGTTTGCCACCCTCAAAGCGGCGTCTCCCAAGCAAATTTAAAAGATTTGCCATTTTTTCTTCTTGCCCTGCTTCTGCATAGGCTTTACCCGAGAACTGGAAGCGTCCTTGTTGTAATGCGCCAATCCCTTCAAGCATCATAGGCCCTTGACTCGTCATCAAAGCTAACTTAGCAGAATCGCCGCGCCAGTCAAAATCTAAACGGTAGCTTCCCAATGGTTTGATAGATGATGCACGAGAAGCCATCTCATTTAATTCCAATTGCATACTGCCGTTAATGAGTAATTTTCCTTTTTCGAGGCTCAAAGTTAATGGCCTCCATTGCAAAACAATCCTGCCACTAGGTCCAATGGTATTAAGTGGTGCACCAAGGCCTTCTAAACGCTCAGGTGGCAAATTTAAACTTGCCGGACTGACTTGCCACTGTTGAAAATTTCCATCAATCTTCAATGGCGCTGACATCACCACTTTATTTTCCAACACGACGGCAACTTGTCCCAATAAAATCAGCGGGGAAATCTGCCATGAAAACCTACCTGGAAACAAAGGCGTTACAGCAGATTTTTCATCAACGGCTACACCAACAAATGCCGAGCCCTTCCAAAAACTTCCTTGAATATCTCCCAAACTAACTCGCCCCATGGTTTGTTTTTCCAATAGGAAGCCCAACCAACTTGCAGGCAAAAAAATGAGTAGCGTTCCCAAGACACTAAGAACACCAACAAAGAACAAAACAAAAAACGTCTTTCTTTGCATCTTAGTTACTTGCCCTTTGCTGACGTAAGGTCATAACGGCACTAACCTGTCCAGCTTCCGTTAACGATGTGAGTTTAACCTCATCCACTGTCAAACGAGCTGCTTTTTGCATCTCCAAAATCCATTCCATTAAATTAGCATAAGCAACGACATTCACTTGAAATCGGACAATGTCATTTGACACAGTCAAAGACTGCGTTTTGATGTTGCGCCTTGCTAAAGTGGACTCTATCGTTTCCCGCGTAATTGGTGGAATATTTTCAGCGATCGTTTTAGAAAGTTCGCCATACTGAGACGCCATATTTGCCATATTTGCTGCTTGCAATTTAAGCGCTGGAGTCGAGTTTTCTAAGTCTTTGATATTGGTATAAGCAGGTTGTACTGCAAATAAATACAATAAACTCGCTACTACCAACATACCCACACCAATCAGTATTCGGCGTTCTCGCAATTCGCGCTTATTCCAGTCATGGACCAACTTATTCAGCATTTCCATTTGTTTCATCACATACCACCCGCTTCAACAGAAATTTTGATGGCACCATCTTTAACATCGGACTTCAAGCCGCGCTCTTTCAAGGCGGACTTCAGCTGTTCAAGCGGGACATCTGATAAGTTTTTAGGCGTCACAAACAAACTGTGCTCGCGATATTCCATATTCGCCACTGTGCTCACATTTTGTGTTGGCACTAACTGGTCCCATGCTTGGGCAAATTGCGCTGCCAGGACTAAGAAATCATCATTACTTGATTGCCCAGCTAGTTTTTTGGCAGTGTCGATTTTCTGCTGCATTTGAAATAATGGAAGTCTAGATGCAGGTTCTTTTGGAAAACTGTTTTGATAAGTCGCCTGGATTGAATCGCGTATGCTATTTGCCTCGCGACGTAAGCTCCACCATTTCCAATTTAGCGCAAATAAACTAATCAACAGCATTGCCATCAATAGGGACATGGTCCAGCGCCACTTGTACCAGTCGAAACTATGTTTCCCTTCGAGATTCAAGGAGGAAAATAAATCTAAAGTCTGATTGGAAATGCCGCCAATTTTGCTTTTCCAATCCAAATTGGAAAATTTAACTTGCCGCTCATGTACGTCAACATTTTGCAAACAAGTCTGAAGCGCGCTATCGACATAAAAGAGAACATTTGCCTTGGGTGCCAAGACGTCAATCGCATTTTGAATTTGCTTAATCAATGAAGGATCATGTAAATCCATATTTTGCACATCGATGCAAAGGCCTGAGGCTATTTGATCTGCACTTTTCACAGTGACTTCAAGCATACGATAATTTGTTGCTTCAGATTCGATCAGGATCGTTGACATGTCGTCGTGCTGCATAGTGCTTTCGGACATTGCAAAAGCAGAAATTCGACCAGCACCAAGTTGTGTCCCCAAACCGAGGACCTGCTCCATCCATGACCGAACCACAACCGCTACGCCGCAAAAACCATCGACTGGAGGCGTCGCGACAAACAACAAATCAGCGGGATCAGCCAATAGCTGTTCTTCCAGTAGATTGGGAAGAGCAGCCTTAATTTTGGCAAACGGCATAGGCGGAACGGCAACTCGCAAGAAGCTCACGTCGCTTGCAGAAACCAACAGAACCAATTGACCTGCGTCCTTGCTTAATTCTTGCAAAGTAGAAAATGCATGCCGCCCTTGTTGCAAGATATTCTTTTCTGCTGATGCCAGACAATAAGAAAATGTCTGACTATCCCAGCCTCCTAGTGTATCCGCCACCACTTTTGGAGGTAATTGTATATAAAGCGTACTTGCCATGTTCCCCTACACCTTTTTGCCAAATTAAGTTTTTTTACTTTTTCTATTATTGTGACTACTGCATGGCGAAATACTGAGATAAGCACTAAATTCGATACTGAAACTCAATTTTCTTTTACCCACAAAACCTGTGTACCTTTATCATCCCGCTTGAATAAGGCGTCCACCTCTAGCAAGGACCGATTTAATTTAACTCTTCCATTCACCACAAAATAACTGCTACTAAAATCCAGATGTTTGGGATCGACATCCTTCAGTTTATCAGGGAAATTTAACTTAAAATTTTCCAGATTTAAGAAGTGAGCACGATCCCTAGTTGCAATCATCAGCGCAGCATCGGTCATACTAACTTGCGGCAATCGCGCTGAAAGCACTTCCGCTGTCGTCGTATTAACATTGATTGCTGTCCAGTCAGGCAACACCGTAACAAAGTTTCGCAAACGCATAATCGTTGCACTAGTAAATCCGGGTACTGACAATAAATCTTCGATTTGACTAAACTTTAAGAATTGTACTGTGGAATTGGAACCTGTCGGCACACCAACAGCACTACCACTACCATCTGGCGTTGTATTTGCTCCTCCATTAGCTCCCGCACCGGCGCCTCCATTAGCAGCATCACCGGGATTTTTAGGCTGCACAGGGTTTTCAACCCCTTCGGTACCATCTGGCTTTGATGGTCCAACCACCACACGCTCCTGAGTCAGTGCAACCTGCACGGCAACTTGCTGCGCCAGACTAGAATCAAGGCGTAGATTGCTCAACAGTTTTGCGAACACGGCTAACTCTCGCGGATCCACCCGTCCGTTCACTGCCAAATTATTCAGATTGTATTTTGCTTGCGCATCACTGATCTGCCCTGACAAGGTCGCATCACTATCTTCGACTTCGGTGCGTCCATTTTCAACATATTGATCTAATCGCGTGTCACCCAAACTTACAGCCCAAGGCTCACCCAGATGATCTACTTTACTGATGCGTCTGTCTTCACGCAAAATCAAACCAGCCCAATCTAATGCCCCGCGCAGAACCCACTTTTTTTGCATCTGAAAGCGCTGATTTTCAATCGAACGCACTTGCACTTGCTGTTGCCAAAACAAACTGGCAACAATGGTGATCGCCAAGGTCGTCAATAACAGTGCTGTAACCACCGCCACACCGCTTTGTTTTTGGTGCTTCATGCAGCACCTAATAAGAAAATTTTCAAAAGTGGGTTTTGTTGCCCAAGCAATTGCATGGTGACTTCAAGACCGGTTTTGCGCGGCACATCTTTACCCGGCTTGGCAGGAGTTACAGGAACCGCACCCGCGGCTATATCGGTACCAGCGACACGCCAGCTGTTCTCATCATTATTCCAAGTTCGCATCTGAAACATCGCCACATCAGTCTGCAATTTAACCACTGGCATATTGTCATTACCATTCAATGCACTTTGCCAATACGAGTCTAAGATTTTCAGATCACGTGTCGCCACAGATTCTCGTCGCGTAAAGACGCCATCAAGCATTCGATAAGCAACAACTTGCAACTGCGGCGCACGATTATCTTCATACACAGTACGAATTAAAATTAATTGCGTATCGAAGGCGCGTAAATTTTCACGCCTAGGCAACAAAGCGTCACTGACTAAATGTGCACAATCGTTTTCTAATTGGACAAAACTAATTTGCGTACCTCGACTTTGCTCCAATTCTCGATTTAAGGTCTGGCGGGCGCGAATAATACTATCGAGGCCACTCCAACCCATTACCGCAATGATCGCTAAAATCGCAATCGCCACCAATAACTCGATCAAGGTAAAACCCGACTCTTTCCTAAACGTGGTATGCCTACTATGGTGCATTGGGAACCACCTGGGTCAGCTTAGCTAGACGACGTTTAAGGTCACTAGCATCAAAAACGAAAACTTCAACGCGTCGAAAAGAAGGATTTGGAGTCGACAAAACGTGCTCTTCACACATCAAATTCAATTCACCTTGGGGACAAGGAAAAGTGCGCTCACCGAGTTGTGGCCACTCCTTACCTAAACGAATTTGCGCCAATCGATTCTCCGCAGACCAGTTCGCCATCATGGTGGCTCGCAATCCGCTACTATTTTGCGCGAGACTGGCAACAGCGCGTAAGCTGGCACCGAGCACGGTGCCGACGATCACTAGGGCAACTAAAACCTCCAGCAGCGTGAATCCTAGTGAGCGGCGCGGCATATCTCGCAATGTGATTTTTTGCATACGCGACCTACTCCACTACGAAATGGCCAACACCATCCGCATTGATTGAAACTTGATCTGAACCCACACGCAAGATCATCGTAAATGGCCGACTCACAGGTTCGCGCCCAAAAATGATTCTGAGCTTTTCTGCCGCAGCGGTATCATTGGAAATAATGCTTAATTTCGTTTCGGGAAAAGTAAATTCGCGTCCACGCAAAGTATCAAGATCGACGATCTTCTCCCATTTATTATCATTCAAAATCAGGAATTGATAGCCTTGCTCAAACACTTCAAATGCAGTTTGACGATTACGTACAATCGCCTCTTCTCTGGCCAATTGAAGTAATAAAGAGATTCTTTGTGCATCAGTCTGCAAGCGCTGGCGTGTACTTTGAACCGCATTCAAAGACACCGCCCCCAGCATGATACCCATGATCACCAAGACCACCAGTAACTCCAACAAGGTAAAGCCGGAGTGACGTGTGCGATCTGGTCGCTTGATTTGCGCGGACACCGAATCAGCGTAATCGGTATTTAGAGATCCCACGAACCGATATCGGCATCATAACCAGCACCACCCGGTTTACCATCTTGTCCGTAAGAGAATATTTCGATATCTGATTTTAAACCTGGCGACATATATTGATAAGGATTGCCCCAAGGATCTTTAGCTAACTTGGAAATATAGCCTTCCGTTTTATAACCATTCGCGGCAGGACCGCTAGTAGGCTTCGTGATCAAAGCTTGCAAGCCTTGATCTGTCGTTGGGTAACGCAAATTATCTAGTTTATACATCTTGAGCGCACCCAGCATAGTGGAGATATCCTGCTTGGCTTGCAGAACTCGAGCATCGTCTGTACGCCCCATTAATTTAGGCACAACCAAGCCAGCCAATATACCCATGATGACGAGCACAATCATAATTTCAATCAGAGTGAACCCTTTGTTCAAAATCTGCTGACGGCCATTTGTTTGCTTAACACTTAAATTCTTCATTTCATTCTCATTACATTATTACGTTGAATTATTTTTCACTCATTACGTATAGTCACCGAACAATCATTACCAAATTGCGCCTTGATAATAACAAAAACTTACGGCAGAAATCCTAACATGAAAAGAGCAAAAAATTAGCATTTCGATTCCATTCAAAGGAATTATTCTGTCACTCGCACAAGCTTCGAAATTATCGTTTGACAATCATTGAGATTATCAAAGTCAAGTTCAGCAAATCAGTTCCTACGAGGATAGCCCCCAGCCAATATACGTTCCCAAACCACATTTTTTTGTTCTTGCGTCATGAACACCCAATCTGCGACCTCAGCGACAGTTCGACCGCACCCACGGCAAACATCGTCAAAGGTAGTCGAACACACGGCAACACAGGGTGTATCTGGTCGATTATTTTTTTCCATTCCTAACTTTTCAATGTAATTTCTTGGTGATGCGGCATCACGCACACTCTTCTTACAACATGATACAGCGATTTATTTCTTTAGCCCACGAGAAAGGCACAAATGATTGACCGCAGTGTAAAACAACCGCAAAATCCGTCTTCAACAATTCCAAATAAATCAATCAAAACTCTTCACTATGACCCAAGACTTTTTTCAAGCTTTTATATTACTGATACTTGTAACCGATCCTTTCGGTAACATTCCCATTTTCGTCAGCGCACTGTCGACTGTCACCCCTGAACGACGTTGGCGAGTCGTTGTGCGCGAATGCGCCATTGCTTTTGTATTGCTCTTATTATTTATGTTTTTCGGAAAACACTTTTTACATGCACTTCAATTATCAGAAGTAGCACTGCGCATTGGTGGCGGTGTGATCTTATTCCTGATTGCTTTACGTATGGTTTTTCCGCAAGAAGGCGGGGTATTTGGCGCGACCGAGGGCGATAGTGAGCCTTTTATCGTACCCTTAGCAATTCCCGCCTTGGCCGGCCCCTCGTCATTAGCGACAGTTTTGCTTTTTTCGTCAGACAGTCACTCTGAAGTTGTTATCCATGTCGGCGCTTTGGTAGCTGTCGCCCTAGTCTGGTTGGCTGTACTACTGGGCGCTGAACGCATGCAAAGAGCTCTAGGTGAACGCACCATGACCGCCGTAGAACGCCTAATGGGCTTAATCCTGACGGCAATGGCAGTAGAAATGTTGTTGGCCGGTATCCGCGAGTATCTGAAAACTTTATAAATCTCACATAAGTAAGAGCAACAAGTTCAAATAATTTGTTGCTCTTTAAACGTTTTGATTTGCGCTTCGGTATACCCCAACCCGGACAAAACTTGTTCCGTGTGAGCGCCCAATTCTGGCCCCAGCCATTGTGTTTGCCCCGGCGTTTCGGATAACTTGGGACTAATCGCTGGCAGTTTCACCGAAGTACCGTCTGCGAATTGATGCTGTTCAAACATACCGCGGGCTTGAAATTGTGCATCACTCATCATGTCGCGTACTGAATAAATTTTACCCACAGGCACATCGGCGGCACGCAAAATCACTAAAGCCTGATCGATTGTCTGCGTTGAGCACCAAGCTTGAATCGCCGCATCAATCTCGGCCGTGCGCGGAACGCGACCATCATTTCTCTGTAGCGAAAGATCATGCGCCAAATCATCTCTGCCAATAGCCAACATTAAGCGATGGAAAATCGCATCGCCATTGCCAGCAATAACGATATTTTCATCGTCTGCTGTGGTGTAAGTATTTGATGGGACGATGCCTGGCAGAGCACCGCCCGTACGTTCTCGCACGACGCCAGCAAAATCGAATTCCGGCACCAAGGATTCCATCAAATTAAAGACGGACTCATATAAGGCCACATCAACCATTTGCCCCTGCCCCGCGACTGACTCAGCCCCGGACTTTCCATTCCAACGACCGCCACTCACATCGCGGTATCGTAAGGCCATCATGGCGCCGATTACACCATGCAAAGCAGCCACAGAATCGCCAATCGAAATACCAACCCGCACAGGCGGACGATCAGGATGGCCCGAAACGTAACGCAAACCACCCATCGATTCACCGATTGCACCGAAACCTGGTAAATCGCGCATAGGACCAGTTTGTCCGTAACCTGACAAACGCACCATGATCGTGGCTGGATTAATCGCTTTTAAATCATCGTAACCGAGCTGCCACTTCTCTAAAACGCCAGGTCGATAGTTCTCAATGATGATGTCTGCATCCAATGCCAATTCACGTGCAATTTGCTGCGCTTGTGACGTCTTCATATTGAGCGTAATACTCTTCTTGTTTCTGGCTTGCACACTCCACCACAGAGAGGTGCCATCTTTCAACACCCGCCAATGGCGCAAAGGATCGCCACCATCAGGCGCCTCGATTTTAATCACCTCAGCACCAAACTCCGCCAGCATGCGAGAACAAAATGGTCCGGCGATCAAGGTCCCCAATTCAAGCACTTTCACGCCCGCTAGTGGCCCCATTTTTGCATTCACATCGGCATTCGACATTAAGTCACCCGTCTATCTAACATCGCCCGCGCTATCGTACCCGGATCGACATATTCCAACTCACCTCCAACTGGCACACCACGCGCCAGTCGACTGACGTGCAGTCCACGTGATTTTAAAGTCTCGCTGATGTAATGCGCGGTCGCTTCACCTTCATTATTGAAATTGGTAGCCAACACAACCTCTTTAACGATGCCATCCGTCGCACGCTGGATTAATTTTTCTAAATGAATGTCCTGCGGACCAACACCATCAAGCGGAGACAAGCGTCCCATCAATACAAAATACAAGCCTTTAAACGTCATCGTTTGTTCGATCATCAATTGATCGCTAGGGGACTCAACGACACAAAGCATAGACAAATCACGTTGATTATCTGCACAGGTATCACAAACTTCATTCTCCGTAAACGTGTTACAAGAACGACAGTTATGCACCATATTTAAGGCATTGAGCATCGCCTTCCCGATCTGTTCCGCACCCTCCCTATCATGTTGCAACAAATGATAAGTCATACGCAAAGCAGACTTAGGACCGACACCGGGCAAGCGTCGCAAAGCTTCAGCAAGCTGTTCCAAACTACTTAATGTTTTCACTCGGCATTCTCAATGAAAGAAGCGCATCAAAATTTGATGCGCTTCGGAATAGTAAAAAATAGCAGACTAATGAATCGTCAAGACCGATTAGAACGGCATCTTAAAACCAGGTGGCAATGGCATGCCAGCCGTCAATCCAGCCATTTTTTCTTGGCTAGTCGCCTCTGCTTTACGCACGGCATCGTTAAACGCTGCGGCAACCAGATCCTCCAACATATCTTTATCATCAGCCAGCAAAGATGGATCGATCGTCACGCGCTTTACATCATTCTTACAAGTCATTACAACCCGCACCAAACCAGCACCAGACTGCCCTTCAACCTCAACCAATGCCAATTGATCTTGGGCTTTTTTCATATTATCTTGCATCGCTTGCGCTTGCTTCATCAAGCCTGCTAATTGATTTTTCATCATAATAAATTCTCCTAAATAAAACGAATAAATAAAGTCTTGGTTCCGAGTTCGTCACACTTACTAACGAATCAAAATGTTTACTAGATTGGACGTATGCTGCCTGTCAAAATGCTAGCGCCAAATTCACGCATTAGCGTCTGCACGAATCCATCTGATTGAATTGCCTGCTCGGCCTGAACTTGGCGTTCGGCACGTTCGGCTACCGCTTGCGCATTGGCAGTCTGCTCCACAGCACCAATTTCAAAATCAATACGAATTTCACGTCCGAATTCTGCGAAGCGCTCATTCAATGCAGCGCTGAGTTTTTCTCCACTCCCTGCAGATAATAAAGTCTGCAACGGAACGCACAACTTGAACTGAATGGCGTTACCGTTGACGGCACAATGCCTCAATTCACTTTGTTGCGCCAATTGTTGCGCGACACCCCGAACGGGCAAGGAAGCAGCCAAATTTGGCCAATGACCGTCCCAGTTTATTTCCGCCATAGGCATTGACTGCAAAAGCTTTGCAATTGGAGACGGCATCACTTCCATAGTCGCGGTCGCGATATTGCTACTCACCGCCTCTGATGCAAGATTGTCTTGCGATGCTAGAATTTGACTTTCTTGATCATCTGCCATCGACGGCATCTTTTCCATCGCAGGCGCTGTAACCACAAGCCCCGGGACATTCAATCCTACATCTACTGGCGCGGGAGACGTTTCCATTGGCAATTCATCAGAACTATCTTCATTCCAATAGTCAGTTTCTTGCATCTCTTTATGACGTCCAATATGTGGCTGCGAAGCCTGAACTTCAAATGCTTGAGATTCAAAGTCATCCCAAGGTGGCGGCATATTGCTATCGCTAGTGGGTATTGGCATCTTATCGGCATGAGAAGAATGCGCGATTGTCGTGGCTCTTGGAGTCGATTCGGGAACCGACACCAGAGGCGCAATCCCAACATTTCGTGATTCAGTCGACACTTCGGCTCGGACGGTGTCAATCGATGCCGCAGGCATCACATTTGAAGTTGAGGCAGACGCCGCGGCTGTCGGATTGCCTACCTTTTTACCACTAGCTGCCCGCGCTGCTGCTAATGCGGCCATCGCTGGACTTATCGGTTTCGATGCCGGCGCCACACTTGTTAATGGCGTTGCCACTGGCGCAACTACTAATGCAGGAGCAGAAAGCTCTGGCGACATCGACTGGAGGGGCTGCACTACGGCGGGAGCATTCACCGGACTTTGCAGACACTCCTGAGAAACACGCTGCGCGATTGCTGGCCCAGGGGTAGCTACCGTACTAGTCAGCATATTGGGCGCCAAATTTGTGGACGATCGACGACTTATACCACCGCCACCACCGCCACTCGAGGAAGAAGCGACCGATGCCGGTCTGAACGCCAACATACGTAACAGCGTCATGCTAAAACCCGCATATTCATCAGGTGCAAGTCCAATTTCATTTCGACCATGAACCACGATCTGATAATACAACTGTACGTCTTCTTTATTAAAGCTTTGAGCAAGTCGCAACAACTCACTGCGCTCGGGCAAATCTTCTGCCAACGCAGATGGCACCATTTGGGCAATCGCTATTTGGTGCAACATGCTGCCTAAATCCTGCAATGCCGCTTTATACGACAAGCTACGAGCTGACATTTCATCAGCCACAGCCAATAAAGCTGCCCCATCTTCGTCGACGAGCGCATCTAGCAAGCGAATTAAATACGATTGATCAAGCGCGCCCAACATACTCTGCACGGCATCCAAACTAACTTTACCGGCGGCATAAGCAATAGCTTGATCAGTTAAAGACAGCGCATCGCGCATAGAACCGTGTGCACCTTGAGCTAACAGACGCAATGCAGAAACCTCAAAATCGATATGCTCTTGCCCTAAAATATTTTCAAGATGCCCGACGATATGCCCTGGCGGCATTTGCTTCAAATTAAATTGCAGGCAACGAGATAAAACCGTGACCGGTATTTTTTGCGGATCGGTCGTTGCCAGAATAAACTTGACGTGCTCAGGCGGCTCTTCTAAAGTCTTTAACATCGAGTTAAAGGCATGGTTGGTCAACATATGCACCTCGTCTATCATGTAGACTTTAAAACGTGCATTCGAGGGTGCGTAAATCGCCTGTTCGAGCAGTGATGCCATCTCATCGACACCGCGGTTAGAGGCCGCATCCATTTCTATGTAATCAACAAATCGTCCTGCATCAATCGACGTACACGCGTCACAAACCCCACAAGGCTTTGCAGTTATACCTTTTTCACAGTTGAATGATTTTGCCAAAATACGGGATAAGGTCGTTTTGCCGACACCACGTGTCCCGGTGAACAAATAAGCGTGATGCAAACGTTGCTGGTCTAGTGCGTGAGATAGAGCACGCACAACGTGCTCTTGACCAACCAGAGTTTCAAAACTTTTGGGGCGATATTTTCGGGCGAGGACTTGATAGGACATCTTGCAATTTTACCTTATTCTTGTGCGCAAAAAGTCGCGACTAATGATAGAAACCATTGCAGATTATTATGCGGTCAATCGCATTTCCATCAGAAACAGGACTGCTCATAATATCGCTGCTGCATTCTAAAGAATTTTGCGCAAATTGACAGCTTCTATTTGCATGACGAATGAGATTTACCAGATGAGTCCACAGTAATCAACTTTAGGATCAACTATAAAAACTAGTTAGACAAACTGTTTGCCAGTTAACAGTCAATAATGTGGAAAGGAATCAAATTGCGAAAATCGAGTATGGAGCTAGTCCAGATAAGAGAAAGAGGCGAGCCTGATCTGCGGCACTTACGGGAAATGACTGTGGCTGCTTCGTTCCCGACCTGACCAGATTGGCCACGCCGCAATGCGCAGGGGCCCGCCAACCCAAATTATAACGCATTGCTCGACATTCGTGAATGAAAAATCAAATTCAAAAAAAGACCGACCATTACAGACCGAGTTCTTGCCAGATATTATCAATGCGCTTTTTGACCTCGGGCGACATTTGAATTGTCGTACCCCATTCACGCGTGGTTTCACCTGGCCACTTATTGGTTGCATCCAAACCCATCTTGCTACCCAAGCCACTAATCGGCGAGGCAAAATCCAAGTAATCAATTGGTGTGTTATCCACCATCGTTGTGTCGCGAATTGGATCTACACGTGTTGTGATCGCCCATATGACTTCTTTCCAGTCACGGATATTCACGTCTTCATCAACCACAATAATGAATTTAGTGTACATAAATTGACGCAAGAAACTCCACACACCAAACATCACACGCTTTGCATGACCGGCATAGGATTTTTTAATTTGCACCACGGCCATTCGATAACTGCACCCTTCTGGTGGCAGATAAAAATCGGTGATTTCCGGAAACTGCTTCTGCAGCAAAGGAATGAAAACCTCATTCAATGCCACGCCCAAAATCGCAGGTTCATCTGGCGGTTTTCCAGTATAAGTCGAATGATAGATAGGGTTCCTTCGCATGGTAATTCTATCTATCGTAAACACTGGAAAACTATCTTGCTCATTATAGTATCCAGTATGATCCCCATACGGGCCCTCCAACGCATGTTCATAGCCACTAGGATGAGATTCATCTGGATAGATGTGTCCTTCCAATACAATCTCAGCAGATGCAGGCACTCTGAGCTCACTTCCAATTGCTTTCACCAATTCGGTGCGACTACCACGCAATAGGCCTGCAAACTGATATTCAGACAGACTATCAGGTACTGGAGTAACCGCCCCCAGAATAGTCGCCGGATCAGCACCAAGCGCGACTGCAATTGGATATGGCTGACCTTTAGATGATAAAGCATGCTCACGAAAATCCAAGGCACCACCACGATGAGCAAGCCAGCGCATGATGACTTTATTTCGACTCAAAACTTGTTGGCGATAGATCCCCAAATTTTGACGTTTTTTATGCGGACCTTTTGTAATCACCAAGCCCCAGGTGATCAATGGTGCCACATCACCCGGCCAGCAGTGCTGAATAGGTAAACGACTTAGGTCAACATCATTCCCTTCCCAAACGATTTCCTGGCAAGGCGCGCTGCGCAACTCCTTGGGAGCCATATCCCACACAGCTTTTACGAGGGAACCAAGTCCAAGAATATCTTTAAATCCTTTCGGTGGCTCTGGCTCCTTCAAGGAGGAAAGTACGTGCCCAATTTTTCTCAACTCGGTGATATCGCTTGCCCCCATCCCCATTGCGACCCGTTTCGGCGTTCCGAATAAATTACCTAAAACTGGAATCGAGTGATCCTTTGGATTCATAAAAAGCAGCGCTGGTCCCTCTGCGCGCAAAGTGCGATCACAAATTTCAGTCATCTCCAGGTATGTCGAGACGGGTGTAACTATTTGTTTTAATTGATTTTGTTGCTGCAATTGGGAAATAAAGTCCCTTAAATCTGTATATTTCATCTTTTTTTACGATTTCGATTAATCAAAGATTTTACTTAAAACACATCGGCAAGTGATTGATTTTATTAGGTTTTGCTGCATAGCAGCAAATTTATAAGATTCAAAAGTAGTAAAGAACTCATTCTATAGTATTGACTTGATATAAATGCCCCCCTACAATTCGCCCAACTTTGAAAACCACTGAATTGATTTACAGTAATATTTCAAAGTCGAATTCGAGTTCAACGAAAAATTCTGACGTTCGAACACGAAAATGGGAATCGGGATCTCATTCATGAGTAAGGACAAGAAATCTCCTTACATCAAATCAGGCGAAAGCCCAACCCGAATATCGTTATTTATTCTTTTCTGCCATGCCAATGCAAGACCGAAAAGAATGGAAAACTCCGGCGTCTTAGGCATAGCGTATTTTCACTACCTAGACGATGTTTCTGATTCGCAGATGTGCATGATTACCAGCCAATGGTGAACATGCGTGACACTTCTCGACAATTCAGGAGGTTGCATGCTTCACAATTTCATTTTAACAGCTCGCTCACCAAGCAAGTGCATATCTGCAGAAAAAGAGATGGCGCGCTTATTAGCAAACAAAACAAAGGTGGCACCGCTGACCACTGCATTACAGTTTACTTCAGGCTTAGGACTACTTGCACTATTCACACTCACATGCATGTTTTTCAATCCAGAACTTGCAAACAAATTTCAATCAATTTCGCCCTTCAGCAATGAAGTGATCAGCAATTCTGAAACCAAAACTACAGAACCTGATTTAGCTCTATTGATGGCCTCACCGCAACTAATTTCTAACGTCAACAATCAAGAAATTGGCAGCGATAGTGAACCCACGACCGCAGCAGTCAGCAGATCCCTCATTGGCAATCAACGCCAACAACAACTAGTCACAAGCTGGCTCTCAAAACGTTACAGAGTCGCCGATGAGGCGATTGATATGTTGGTATCAGCAACCTATTTAACTGCGAAAGAAACCAAGTTAGATCCATTATTGATTTTATCAGTAATTGCTATCGAGTCTCGTTTCAATCCTTTTTCAGAAAGCCCGGTTGGAGCGCAGGGGCTCATGCAAGTCATGTCAAAAATCCATCATGAAAAATTTTCTGACTTGGGTGGAATTAAAGCAGCACTGAATCCAATCGCCAACATTAAAGTCGGCGCCATGATTTTAAAAGAATATGTTTCTAACGCCGGCTCTATCGAAGCAGGTCTGAAGCGCTATGTTGGTGCGGCAGAAAATGAAACCGATGGCGGATATGGTAGCTTAGTGATGGCTGAATATAAGCGTTTGAAAGATGTAGCAGCAGGTAAATCAGTATCAATTTATTCGACCACTGCAAAGCCGACCATGATTGCTCGCCCACAAGAAAACATCATTGAAAAACGCAATGATGAAATTACTCAGCGTTCCGCCATTAATACCGACCAAGTTGCAGGAATTTAATTCAGTAATCAGTCGTCGAAGCAGTTACGAATGATGCGTTCAGAGAGATTCAACGAACGCATCATATCCACTAGAGCACAGCAATACCGCCGCCAGTACTAGACCTCGCATCAAAACCAAAATCATACTCTTTCGCGACTTTAATCACAGCATCTCGAAAGTCATGCATGAGTTGCGAACGAATTCCACCACCCGGATATGCCAACACATATTCATAGCTAATATTGCCCGCAAATGGCCTGACGACCACGCCATTTGCCTTCCAAATTTTTGCGGCAAATGGCTCGACAATAGACAAACCGAGACCGTTCGCAACCATTGCATAACGCGTATGTGAAGTGTGTGTTTTAATCACATTACGTGGAACACTTCCAGCCGCAGCCAAACTTTTCCGTTCTTTCTCATAATTTTGAGAAATAATCGGCACCCATCCAATCATATTTTCGCCGTCTAAATCGCTAGGATAAATAATTTCTTTATGCGTTAGCCGATGCCCATCGGGCATCGCACACATGACATTCACCTTTAAAATCTTTTCAATTTCGATACCCGCAAATGGTGGAAAATCGAGCGCAATTGCCATATCCACTTTCATATCCTGCAATCGCACTAAAATTTCGGGACCATTGCATGTATCAACCGTTACCGGTACATCAGGATGATATTTAAAAAACTCCTTTAGAACCAAAGGCATCAAAGTCGTTGAAAGCACGAATAGGCAAGCAACCGAAATCCCCTCAGGTGTCTCGTTACGAATATTGCTAGCGACTTGGCTCAAGCGTTCCAATCCAAGAAAATTTTCCTCAACGGCACGATAAAAACGTACACCTGCAGTTGTTGGTTCTAAACGGCCCTTGGAACGATTGAACAGACGAAAACCGAGACTATCCTCCAAATCCGACACCAGCCTACTAATTGCTGGCTGCGTAATATTCATCTTTCTAGCTGCACCGATACTCGTACCCGAGACCATAAGGCAACGAAATGCCTCAATTTGCCTAAATTTCATCATATAATTAATATTGTTTAAGTTAAAATTATTTCAGAAATGCAACCACCCTATAATAAAATCACATTAAGTATGCGAATTTGTGAGTGGACATGATACTTGAATTTTGAAATACTCAACCATGAATACAAATAAGAGACGTGAAGTCCAACTCGTATTTACATAATAAGAACAAAACATATTCAAAAGTTAATTTATATACCGATTGACATTTTGAAAATCCTTGGGGAGAACAATAATGCTGGCATGTGGGACAGTAAAACTTTTTGGCATGGATGAAAAATTGGACCTAACGACAGGTTTGCGCAGATCCAAACTAACTCATCTGTATCTTGGCGATATCGAAGCGGAGTCACGTTTTGAATGCTTGGCGTTTGCCGGCACGACTGGCACATCAAATTTTGTTGGCCTAGAATATCTGACCGGAAAAATCGGTGATCGGGTTGGTGGCTTTATTTTGCAGCACATCGGATCAATGAAATCAGGTCAATCGATAAGTACCTTGAATGTAGTCTCGGGCTCAGGAACAGGTGATTTCACGGGCATCAAAGGACATGGAAGAACCACCTGGAGCACAACCGGCAATGATGCATCTCAAGTCTTGCTTGAATATAGCTTCGAGTAAAAGACTCGTCGGGCACGGCGGGTAGTTGAAACCTACTGCTATGCGAAACTATAGAGAAAATTTACGTATCAAAAATACGCTGTAAAAAAGCCCCAGCCAAATCAATCAACTGGGGCTTTTCATCATTCGCAACTACAAGTAACAGAGTACCGAAATTTGCTATTACTTCCTACTATCGACTTCAGTCGCACGTAATCGGGTAGCAAGTTTGTCTAACACACCATTGACATACTTGTGCCCATCTTGCCCACCAAACGACTTTGTCAATTCAACAGCCTCATTGATAATCACTCGGTATGGAATTTCGATATGATTTTTCATTTCATACGCGCCAATTAACAATGCAGCGTGTTCAATTGGAGACAACTCTGCCACACCACGATCGATAAATGGCGAAAACTCTTCACGAAGTTGAATGGATTGATTGATAGCGCCGTGAAGTAATGCATCAAAATGCTCACGATCAGCCTTATCAAAACCATGCGCTTCCCGGATATGAGCATCAATCACCCCAGAGTCCTCATTATTCAAAAGCCACTGATAAATACCCTGCAAAGCGAATTCACGAGCCCGATGACGAGGTGAGCGAGTTTTGCTTGGATTTGCATGTTGCGTACTTGATGTCATTTTATTTCCTATTTTTACAATTTATTATTTGCCTCAATGAGCATTGATTCTTCATGGCAATTAACTTTCCAACTTGAACTGCGTATCAAAACCACTTATTCTTGATCAAATTCAATGCCTTCAGTCGCTTCTGCTAGCTCTTCCAATGCCAAAGTCAAATTCGCCATTTCCACTGCAACACGGGCGGCATCGGCTCCTTTTTCTTTCATGCGGACCTCAGCTTGCTCATCGTTCTCCGTTGTTAAGATTGCGTTTGCAATTGGAAGACCAGTATCTAAAGACACTCGGCTGATACCAGCACCAGACTCGTTCGAAACCAATTCAAAATGATAAGTCTCACCTCGAATCACAGCGCCCAAAGCGATCAAAGCATCAAACTGATGCGTCGCTGCCAATTTTTGCAAAGCCAGAGGAACCTCCAACGCACCTGGTACAGTGACATGCAGAATATCCTCATCCATCACGCCTAAATTTTTCAACTCCTGCAAACAGGCATCCAACAAACCTGCGCCGATATTTTCGTTGAAACGCGCTTGCACGATACCCACACGTACACCCACGCCATCCAAATTTGATTCGTAATGTCCAACTGTCATATTATTCCCCCCGCAGTCTTGTCGACTGGATTAGTATTCTGTTCAATTAATTACTGATTGATTTCGTGTGAATTTGTGACTATGAGACCGAATTCTTCGGTCCGTCCAAGTAACCTGTGACTTCTAAATTAAAACCTGTCATTGATGGCATCTTACGTGGATTGGCCAACAGACGCATACGCCCGACACCAACATCTTTAAGAATCTGTGCACCGATCCCATAAGTACGGAGGTCCATACGCGCAGCCCGTCCTTGTGGTCGCTTTTCTGGAGTATTTAAAGCATTAAACTGCGCAAACAACCGTTCTGCAGTCTCTTCACAATTGAGCAAGACCATCACGCCACATGGTGATTTTTGAATCGTGTCCAAGGCGCTGGCAATATTCCAAGAATGCGTAGAAACCTGATTTTCCAACAAATCTAAAATTGACACTGGTTGATGAACTCGGACCAAAGCTTCCTCGGTCGCATCTATAGTGCCATGAATCAAAGCCAAATGCGCTGAATTACTGGGCAAATCACGATAGACAATCGCCTTAAACATGCCATGTACGGTATGCATATCACGCTCTGCTACACGTTGAACCATACTTTCATTTTGACTACGATAACGAATCAAATCAGCGATGGTACCAATTTTCAAATGGTGCGCCTCTGCAAACTCCATCAAGTCAGGCAGGCGTGCCATCGTTCCATCATCTTTCATGATCTCACATATGACGGAAGATGGATTTAAACCAGCCAACTCCGCGAAATCACAGCCAGCCTCAGTATGACCAGCCCGCATCAATACCCCACCTTTCTGTGCTTTGAGGGGGAAAATGTGACCTGGCTGCACAATATCATCCGCCGTCATTTTTGGATCGACTGCAACTTGAATTGTACGTGCGCGATCTGCGGCGGAAATACCTGTCGTCACGCCTTCAGCAGCTTCAATTGATACGGTGAAGTTCGTACCATAAGCAGTGCCGTTTCGCGTCGACATCATGGGCAAGTTCAGTTGTTCACAGCGTTCTTCCGTTAAAGTTAGGCAAATCAATCCTCTTCCATATTTGGCCATAAAATTAATTGCTTCAGGTGTCACGAATTCTGCAGCTAAAACCAAGTCACCTTCATTTTCTCGGTCCTCTTCATCAACCAAAATAACCATGCGCCCAGCACGCAATTCATCAACAATTTCTTGGGTATTCGAAAGTTTCATTTTATTTTCCTGTGCAGTTTCAGGTGCGGAGCAACTATACTCATTTTTTATAAGCCTGTATTTTAAGGCAGTTCTATAACATCCGTGCCAATAGGGCTTTGTCGAACTTCGCATCGAGCGGAATACGCACTTTGTGCCCGGCACCACCAATCACGTCGATCGCTTCGTTGTGCTTGTTGCGAATCTGCGCCAGATCAATTATTTCATTGCCACTTGGATGAATAATCTCAATCTTATCGCCAACAGAAAAGCGATTTTTCACTTCGACCTGAGCCCACCCATCTTCGATAGAAAGTACATTACCGACATACTGACTGCGATGCGCTTTCGACACACCTTCCATATAGTTTTGATGGTCTTGGGTATGATGACGTTGGTAAAAGCCATCGGTGTAACCACGATTTGCAAGGCCATCCAACTCACTCAGTAAGCGTTCATTAAATGGGCGCCCTGCCACTGCATCGTCAATCGCATGGCGATAAGCTTGCGCGGTACGCACAACATAGTAGAGAGATTTGGTACGGCCTTCGACTTTTAAGGAATCCACACCAATCTTGGTCAAGCGCTCGATGTGCTCAATCGCACGCAAATCTTTGGAATTCATGATGTAAGTCCCATGATCATCTTCCAAGATCGGCATAAAACTACCAGGGCGCCCCGCTTCCTCAATCAAATACGGACGATCAGCCAAAGGATGACGTGGCATGTCACCCATTGCAGAAAATGATTGATTTGCTTCTTCCAAGGCTTTGTTAAAATCAAACTGAATAGTTTCCACTGGCACGCGCTGCAAGTCACCTGTTTCGTTTTCAGTCGCGTTCTCGACCTTATAATCCCAACGGCAGGAATTGGTACATGTCCCTTGATTCGGATCTCGATGATTGAAATAGCCGGACAGCAAACAACGACCGGAATAGGCAATACACAGAGCGCCGTGCACAAACACTTCCAACTCCATTTCTGGGCAACGCTGTTTGATTTCCTCAATTTCGTCTAAAGATAGCTCCCGCGACAAGATCACGCGGGTTAAACCCATTTTTTGCCAAAATTTCACGTCAGCCCAATTCACAGCATTCGCTTGTACCGACAAATGCACATTCACTTCCGGCCATTTTTCGCGCACCATCATAATCAAACCTGGATCGGCCATAATCAAGGCATCTGGTTTCATCGCGATGACTGGTTCCATATCATTTAGATAGGTTTTTAGTTTCGAGTTATGCGGAAAAATATTACTTGCCACAAAAAAGGATTTGCCGCGCGCATGTGCACCCTCAATGCCCTGCTGCAAAATATCGAGAGTAGAAAACTCATTGTTGCGAGCTCGCAAACTATAGCGTGGTTGACCGGCATACACGGCATCCGCGCCGAAGTCGAAGGCAGCGTGCATTTTCTCCAAAGAGCCTGCTGGCAACAATAGCTCTGGTGACTTCAGTGGGGCGGTGGAAAGATTTGACATGACAACACCATCTAAAAAACCGCGCTCTCATCAAAGAAAAGAACGCTTTAAGTTAATCAATTTTACGTAATTCTTACACAAACAAATTTGCGCACCCTGCGCTAAGGCAAACGTCTCAATTTATTTAACGCACCTTTAATAGACGCTCTTCTCGAAAAGCCATCAATTCATTAAATATCAAGGCACTCAATACAACCGAACCACCTAGCAAAGTGGCTCTAGCAGGCTCTTCGCCCATGGCTAACCAAACCCAAAATGGCCCAAGGATAACTTCGAGCAAAGACAATAAAGAAATTTCAGGCGCGCTCAAACCTTTTGCAGCATGAACCATAATCATGCAAGGCAAGCCAAGTTGAAATACACCTAAGGTCGCTAAAATCAGAACGTCATGCAAGGATGCTGAGAATGGCATGGCGAATGGTAGCATCAACAGCGCCGACAACACACCACCGACCAAGACAGCAGGAATTAGATCCACATGCTGCCCACCTTTTTTTAGAATAATCACATTCGCTGCTACAGCAAATGGAACGCAAAGTGCCAATATCACACCGATCAAACCACGTGCATCAAGCGTGGAAAAGCCATCAACAAACATCCAAAGCATACCAGCGAACGCAACGAAGATTGCCAGCCAAGTCCGATTTGGAATTTTTTCCGCAAGAAAAATCCATGCAAAAATCGCCGTCAATAAAGGTGCAAAGCTTTCCACGATCAAGGCATTCGCAACCGTGGTCATGGTGAGCGCCAACATAAAGCAAGTGAACATGGCTGCCCACATGAAACCAGATGCCAACCCATAGCGACCTAGACCGACTAATCTCACTCCAAGCTTAGACTTGTGCTGCCAAGCCAACACCACAAATACGAAAATCGCTGCAAAAAAACTACGCCAAAAACTCACTTCAAATCCACGTGCAGACTCAAGCTGGCGTGACAGAACACCCGCGGTACTCCACATAGTCGGGGCAATGATCATCAACATGAGTGCCATTTTGTGGCTGGGGTGTTGCATCTGCATACTCCGGTTTAGAAAGCAGAAACCCGCTTGACAAGAAATCAAGCGGGCTTATGTTGATACTACGCAACTCAGATAATTTGCACTACCAAGGTTTAGAAATTGAGTATCAGTTGTCTCTCCAAAACCTTCAACTTATCAATTAAGCTTCGCGAGATGCTTTTTTACGCTCATGTTCCTTCAAGAAACGCTTACGCAAACGGATACTCTTAGGCGTCACTTCAACCAATTCGTCATCTTCAATGAATTCAACTGCGTATTCCAAACTCATTTGGATTGGTGGAACCAAACGCACCGCTTCATCTGTACCAGAAGAACGCACGTTAGTTAATTGCTTACCTTTGATTGGGTTCACAACCAAATCGTTATCACGTGAATGAATACCAATGATCATGCCTTCATAGACTGGATCGTTGTGGACTACAAACATACGGCCGCGGTCTTGCAATTTCCAGATCGCGTAAGCAACAGCTGCGCCATCATCTTGAGAAATCAACACACCGTTACGACGGCCAGCCATTTCACCTTTAGTGTTATCAACAGGAGCATATTCATCAAACACGTGACTCATCAAACCAGTACCGCGTGTCAATGTCATGAATTCGCCTTGGAAGCCGATCAAGCCACGTGCTGGAATACGGTACTCCAAACGCACACGGCCTTTGCCGTCCGGCTCCATGTTTTGTAAATCACCACGACGACGACCGAGTTCTTCCATCACGCCGCCTTGATTGTTTTCTTCTACGTCAACCGTCAAGTTTTCATACGGCTCGTGGCGCACGCCATCCACCATTTTGAACACAACGCGTGGACGAGAAACAGCCAATTCGAAACCTTCACGACGCATATTTTCGATCAAAATTGTCAAATGCAATTCACCGCGACCAGAAACTTCGTAAGTGGAATCATCACCCTCAGCTTGCACAACGCGCAAAGCCATATTGGATTTTAATTCGCGATCTAAGCGATCACGGATCTGACGTGTCGTAACGAATTTACCTTCACGACCAGCCAATGGTGAGCTATTAACCATGAAGTTCATCGTCAATGTTGGCTCATCGATCTTCAGCATTGGCAAGCCTTCCGGTGTATCCGGTGCGCAAATTGTTGAACCGATACTGATTTCTTCGATACCGTTAATCAAAACGATATCGCCAGCCAATGCTTCATCAGCCAATACACGATCCAAACCTTTAAACGTCAATACTTGATTGATACGCGCTTTGCTTGGCTTATCTTCTGGACCATTCATCCAAACAACGTCTTGACCAGCGCGAACGCGACCACGCAAGATACGACCAACACCGATCTTACCAACGTAAGAAGAGTATTCCAAAGAAGTGATTTGCAATTGCAATGGACCATTTGGATCATCTTCACGTGCAGGAACGTGTTTCAAGATCGCATCAAACAATGGTTCCATATTACCGTCACGTACCGTATCTTCTAAACCAGCGTAGCCTTTGAAGCCAGAAGCGTAAACGATAGGGAAATCTAACTGTTCATCAGTTGCACCGAGTTTGTCGAACAACTCAAATGTTGCGTTAACTGCTTTTTGTGGATCCGCGTTTTCACGGTCAATCTTGTTCACAACTACGATAGGCTTCAAACCCAAAGCCAAAGCTTTACGTGTCACGAAACGCGTTTGCGGCATTGGACCTTCTTGCGCATCAACCAGCAACAGAACACTATCAACCATGGACAAGACACGCTCAACTTCACCACCGAAGTCGGCATGGCCTGGGGTATCAACGATGTTGATGTGTGTGCCTTTGTATTCAACTGCACAGTTTTTGGAAAGAATCGTGATACCGCGCTCTTTCTCAATATCGTTGGAATCCATAACGCGATTATCAACTTGTTGATTGTCACGGAAAGTACCAGATTGGCGCAGCAATTGATCCACTAGCGTAGTTTTGCCGTGGTCAACGTGGGCGATAATGGCGATGTTGCGAATAGCGCGTGTATTGTTGGTCATGATTGTATTTATATGGGAGGTGATTCGAATAACCGACGATTATAGCATGCTGCAATGCAAAACTTACGTCTTGATCACAAACAAAGCAGATATTTTCGTCATTATTTCAAAGACTTACTACGTATTGATGACAAAAAGACGGATTTCCGACACACCCTCACTAACTTTCGCGATACGAATCTTTGGGCGCAAAATCGCGACAACCATTCAAATTGAAAATAGAAAAATTCCAACCGCCCTCTTGAAATATCAAGTTAGCACCACATTTGAAGCCCAGTGAAGTTCATTCATCGACTCCGTTTCGACTCCTTCAATTCTTAAATATCGAGGAAAGTATGTCAGAAAAACAAACCCTGGGATTTCAAGCAGAAGTTTCACAGCTACTCCAATTGATGATCCATTCTTTGTATTCAAACAAAGAAATTTTTTTAAGAGAGCTTATTTCAAATGCATCGGACGCTGCGGATAAATTGCGCTTTGAAGCAATTAATGACGCCAGCCTATTCGAAAACGATGTTGAATTAAAAATCAAAGTCAGCTTCGACAAAACAGCGCGTACGCTGACCATCAGCGATAACGGTATCGGGATGACTCGTGATGATGCAGTAAATCACTTGGGCACCATCGCTAAATCTGGCACCAAAGAGTTTTTCTCTAAACTGTCCGGCGACCAGCAAAAAGACGCGGCTATGATTGGACAGTTTGGTGTTGGTTTCTACTCTGGTTTTATCGTTGCCGACAAGATGACAGTGGAATCACGTCGTGCTGGTACTGCTGCAAATGAAGGCGTGCGCTGGGAATCAGCTGGCGCTGGCGACTTCAGCGTAGAACAAATTACCAAAGAAGATCGTGGAACGTCCATCACTTTGCATTTGCGCGAAGGTGAAGATGATTTCCTCTCGTCATGGAAACTCAAGTCCATCATCCGCACTTATTCCGATCACATCTCTTTGCCGATTTTGATGCAAAAAGAAGAATGGGATGATGAGAAAAAAGAACAAGTTCTGAAAGATGAACTCGAAACTGTGAATCAAGCAAGTGCTTTATGGGCGCGCAGCAAATCCGACATCACGCCTGAGCAATACACAGAATTCTACAAACATATTTCGCACGACTACACCGCACCGTTGACGCACACACACAACCGTGTCGAAGGTCGCAGCGAATACACACAACTGCTATACATCCCTAGCCGCGCACCATTTGATATGTGGGACCGCAATAAACGTGGCGGCATTAAGCTCTACGTCAAACGTGTGTTTATCATGGACGATGCAGAACAATTGATGCCAGTATACCTGCGCTTTGTAAAAGGGATAATCGATTCCAACGATTTGCCTTTGAATGTATCTCGTGAAATTTTACAAGAATCACGCGATATCAAAGCGATCCGCGAAGGCTCGACCAAACGCGTGCTGGGTATGCTGGAAGATTTGGCGAATGCGGAAGGCGATGAAGCTGAAAGCAAGAAAGAAAAATTTGCCAGTTTCTGGAAAGAATTCGGTCAAGTATTAAAAGAAGGTATCGGTGAAGATGCAGCGAACAAAGATCGTATCGCTGCCCTGCTCCGTTTTGCTTCTACGCACAATGACAACGATACCCAAACAGTTTCATTAGCTGACTATATTGCCCGCGCTAAAGAAGGTCAGGACAAGATTTATTATGTCACTGCTGATAGCTTTGCCGCAGCTAAAAACAGCCCGCATCTGGAAATCTTCCGCAAAAAAGGCGTGGAAGTCCTGTTGCTCACAGATCGCGTCGACGAATGGATGCTGTCTTTCTTGACTGCGTTTGAAGGTAAAGATTTAGTATCCGTTGCTAAAGGTGATTTGGATCTAGGTAAGCTAGAAGACGAAGCTGAAAAGAAGCAGCACGAAGAAACTGAAACACAATTCAAAGATCTGGTTGAGAAGATGAAGGCCGCTTTGGCAGATAAGGCTAAAGATGTTCGCATCACTTTCCGTTTGACCGACTCCCCGGCTTGTTTAGTTGCTGATGACAATGAACTCTCTGGCAATCTGGTTCGGATGTTGAAAGCCGCAGGTCAAGCAGCGCCGGAATCCAAACCAATTTTGGAAGTCAATCCAGATCATCCTTTGGTGCAGCGTTTGAAATACGAGGAAGCGAAATTCAATGACTGGTCTCACATCTTGTTTGATCAGGCCGCTTTAGCCGAAGGCGGGACACTTGATGATCCAAGCGCATTTGTAAAGCGTTTAAATGAAATGCTGTTAAACGTCAGCAAATAAACCCACGAGGCCTGTAAATCGCCTCCAAAAACAAAAAACCGGAATTCACACTCCGGTTTTTTGTTTTCTGCGAAGACCAATCGTCTTAATGCGTTACGCGTGTCGTACGACGATCTGACAACAAACGTACACGATCACCGGGACGGAAAGTTTCATCAGCATCTTGCGTAATCGCCTTCAAGTCGCCATTTTCTAGGCGAACAGTGATTTCCAAGCCTCGACGGGTATTAGCGTTAGATTCCATATTATTACCAATGATTCCACCCACGACAGCACCAACAATTCCTGTCGCTGTGGAACCACGACCACTGCCAACACTAGACCCTGCCAAACCACCTAAAGCGGCGCCAGTTAATGTGCCGACACCACTTCGACCACCATCGATCGTGACTTCACGCACAGAATCAACCACACCCATGCGAACCGTCATTTCATTTTGGGTTTGGTAAGGACGGTAGACATTGCCTGATGTTCGGGTTGACACGCAAGCACTCAGTGAAAACATTGTCGCCGTCACGGCAGCAACCAAAATTAACTTTTTCAAAATAAACTCCTTTTTTCTTGGATCTGATTTTAAGAATACATTCAACAAAAAACGACGCAAACAAATAGTTACCATCACCTGTGAATGTACAACGTAAGATTTAACAATCAGTTGACATTCCGCATAACATTCGTCGAAGACCGATCCCGATATAATTTGATGGCACATAGTACAACATAGGGCTTACAATCAATCTTTACAAGATTTACCAGTCAACCTGTTAAACAACACCCGCTTTATATGTTAATCAAACGAAAATCAGTAGAAGCAGAAAGCAATCATCGCTCGGGACCCACGGCTGCAAAAAAAACTGCGTCCACACGCAAACCTAAATTCGCTCCAGTGACCATATCGGAGCTTGATGGCGTCCGCTATTTACACTTTGGCACCGAATGGGTACAAGGTGCTATGCGCTTACGGAAACCAGATTGGCTAGAACTAGAATATGCACAACAAATGATGGCATGGATGCTTTTTTTAGATAAGCCTCAACACTTGCTTCAACTAGGATTGGGAACTGGCGCCTTAACGAAATTCTGTTATCGTCAATTTCCTGATGCAAAAGTAACGGCAGTCGATCTCAATCCTTCAGTCATCATGGTTTGTGAAAGCATGTTTAAGCTACCACCAAATGACGAGCGTTTAAATGTCATTGAAATGGATGCGATGGACTTTGTTTGCGACCCCAATCATCAAGCCCAATTTGATGCGATTCAAGTCGACGTATACGATGCAACTGCACGCGGGCCTGTCTTAGATAGCACTGAATTTTACGAGGCCTGCTCACAATGCTTAAAGGACGATGGCGTATTAACTGTCAATTTGTTTGGTGATCACCCGAGCTTTGCAAAAAACATTAAAGTGTTACGTTATGTATTCGGCACTGTTCTGTGTCTCCCGGAAGTACATGATGGCAATGTCGTGGCAATTGCTTTCAAATCTCACATGAAGTTGAATGCAGAAAGTTTGTACGCACGAGCGGAAGAGATTCGGACCAGCACCAAGCTGCCAGCCAAGACCTGGGTTGACGGCCTGCTATCGACTCAAAAATAGTAAGCAGAAATAAAAAGACCGTTCTGTTGGCTAGCACGCCATCACTTTGAAAACTAGAGAACATACAAACATGACTAGCGGAACAATCAAAAGTTTAAGCATGCAGCAAATCTTCACCTGGCTGATGGAAGACGGCATTGTAAAAAAAGAAGATGCTAAAACAGCGTTCAATCATGCTCGTGGCATTTTGAAAAATGGATCCGAAAGCATGCATCCATTCACTGCGATTGCGCAAGCCAAACTTTATTCTGCCATACGCCCTCAGCAGCTGCTGACCTTAGACTGGCTAACAGAATGGGCAGCCCGTAAAGCCGGCTTACCTTTTTATCGAATTGATCCGCTCAAAATCGACTTTACAAAAGTGTCGGATGTCATGTCATCCACCTATGCAACACGATTTAATATTCTGCCGGTGGATGCCAACAATGATAGCGTCACCATAGCAACCACAGACCCCTATGACAACCAAGCGTGGCTCGACGAAATTGCACGTATTACAAAAAAAGAAATTCGATTGGTGCTTGCCAATCCACTCGACGTAGCACAATACACAGCACAATTTTTCTCTCTCGCAAAATCCATCAAAGATGCTCGCAAATCAAATGGTAATGATATTGCGCTCAGAAATAATTTCGAACAACTTGTTGAATTAGGCAAGTCAAACAAGCAGGTCGATGCCAATGATCAACACATCATTAATATCGTCGATTGGCTGTGGCAATTTGCCTTTGATCAGCGTGCCTCAGACATTCACCTCGAACCTAAACGAGATATGGCTACCATACGTTTTCGTATTGATGGTGTTCTGCATCAAGTGTATCAAGTGCCGGCCATCGTTATGATCGCTATGACGGCGAGGATCAAATTGTTGGGCCGGATGGATGTAATCGAGAAACGACGACCACAAGATGGCCGAGTAAAAACCAAAACAGCTGATGGACAAGAAGTTGAACTGCGTTTATCGACATTACCAACCGCGTTTGGCGAAAAATTAGTGATGCGAATTTTTGACCCAGAAGTGGTAGTAAAAACCCTGCCTGAGCTGGGATTTCCGACGAATGACGCAATGCGCTGGGATGGTCTAACAAAAAAACCGCATGGCATTATCTTGGTCACAGGGCCAACTGGTTCTGGTAAAACAACGACGCTATACACAACTTTGAAAGCATTAGCGACGCCAGATGTCAATGTTTGTACCGTAGAAGATCCTATCGAAATGGTCGAAGCGTCGTTTAACCAGATGCAAGTTCAATCAAATATCGACCTATCTTTCGCCGATGGCATACGTGCGTTAATGCGACAAGATCCCGATATCATCATGGTGGGTGAGATTCGAGATTTAGCGACTGCCGAGATGGCGATCCAGGCTGCGTTGACTGGCCATTTGGTGCTATCGACATTGCATACCAACGATGCGCCATCTGCGATTATGCGCCTGCTGCAACTGGGCGTGCCTTACTATCTATTAGAAGCGACCATCGTTGGCATTCTAGCGCAACGTCTGGTCCGAACTTTATGCCCGCATTGCAAGGCTGATGACGGCGACATTACGGATCCAGTATGGGCAGCAATGGTTGAGGAATGGCCAATAGATAAACCAAAAACAGTTTATCGCCCAGTCGGCTGCATCGAATGCAGACAAACTGGTTACAAAGGGCGAACAGGCTTATACGAATTATTAACTGTGTCTCAGACGTTTAGTAAGTTAATACAACAAGATTCAGACATTCATGCGTTACGAGATCAAGCGATTAAAGATGACATGAAGCCGTTACGAATTGCGGGGGCCAACAAAATTATCGATGGCGTGACCACAGCAGATGAAGTATTAAAAGTAACTTCTTCCTTATTCTAATAAATATTGTTCGAATCAATACCAAACGAAATTGACTTTTTAAAATTTTCAAAATACATTGAAAACTGACTTAGCATCAACTCACTTCACATTTGCGGGATAAATCGTATTTCAAGTGCATCGTCTTTATGTTAAATTCGCTGACGCTGTAATTTCGAGTTAGCTGAATCATTGCAAGGCCAGAATGGATTTGTACGCATTAGACGCAGAAATTTTCGCACTGGAAGCGACCTTGACGTCGCTGGCAGGCTCGTCTCGTCTTGAGACGCTAGTCTCGTTGGCATGGTACTTACGTCAACGTCAATCGTCTCGAGCTCTAGCTTACAGCAAAGAAGCAAATGCACTGCTAAATAGCAGCACTTGCGAGCCAAGTGAAACTCACTTGTTTAACGCTTATATTAGCCTCACAACAGCAGAAATTCACTGGCTTGTTGGCGATCTTGATATCGCGAAAAACCAAGCCAAACTTGCCCACGATCTATTTGACCAAGAACAAGATCCAATAGGACTTGGTGATACTTATTTTCTCTTTAGTTCGATTCATAGGGATTTAGGTGAAATCGAGAAACGTGATACATGTTTGCTCGCAGCAATCGATCAGTACAAACTCGCTCAAGATACGACCCGCTATCAAATTGCCTTGGCTCGAAGTTTACACAATAGTGCAATTCGTGATCCGCAAAAAACCAATACCTTACTGCATGAGCATTTTGACCTAAGTCTCAGCTACCCGACCGAGGTCAATGCATGGCTGACAAGTGCGCAAGCGATCATTGCGAATAAAGTTGGCGATATGGGTGAGTCATGCCGCCTACATATACAAGCACATCGCGCCGCCTTCGAGACTGGCCAAATTCGGTTGGCGATTCTTGCCGCAACCAATGCGGGGGACTCTTTCGCGACTCTAGGTGATTTAGACGCAGCCTTGGAATGGAATGGAATTGCCTTGGCGCTCTCTCGCAGTAATCAATGGCCGGGCTCACTCGCGATTGCATTACTACAAATAGGCAATGCACTTAGGCTGCTAGAGCGCCATGAAGATGCCAAAGAGAAATTGATTGAGTCGTTAAACATACAAAGCAAGATTCCCAACTCCCGCACGTTCGCCCATACACTAGCCTATCTCGGTGATTTGTCACTAGATTTAGGAGAGCCGGAGCAAGCATTACAGTATTTCGAGCAAGCCGCTGACAAAATTCAAACGCATGATGAACCCGTGTTTCTTTCAGACTGCTGGCGTGGACAAGCGATCGCATTTTGTCGTCTGGAGCAATTAGGCGAAGCAGAAGAAAAAATCAAACAAGCATTACACATAGCCCGAGCGCATCACAACATTGACGAACAGATTAAGTGTTTGCGTGTCTATGCTGAGCTGGCAAAAAAACTCCCCGCGCTTGATTACGACACGACGCAAAATATAAACAGCTTTCCTCATCTAAGCTTGCACTACCAGCTCGAAGCCTTGGCTCTATGTAACTCCATCAAAGGTATTAATATTCCCGCGGATTTACTTGATAATATTGCCGATAGCTATGCGGCAATTGAGGATTACAAAACAGCATTTCAGTACTCACGACTGGCGGCAAAAGCCAAAGAAAATCGCCGCCTGAATGAAGCCCGCAATCGCGCCACAGCGATGCAAGTTCGTTACGACAATGAGCGCCATCGGGCAGACGCCGAATATCACAGACGTATCGCAGAAACTGAAGCAAAACGTGCTGCAAGTTTGCAAGAGGCGGGTAATACCCTTGAAACTTTGGGGCTAATAGGTCGAGAACTCACCGCTAATCTCAATGTCGAGTCGGTATTTGAAGCCTTGCACCGGCACGTTGATGATTTGCTAGACGCTACCAGCTTCGGAATTTCTCTGCTAGAACCAGATGGAAACACCTTGCGCTTTGTTTTCGGCATAGAAAACGGCGCACCGATTCCAAGTTTTGAAACTGCACTTGACCACCCGATCTCATCTTTCGCCCGTTGTGCCCGTGAACGACAAGAAATTATATTGGAACGCGAACCGGGCGCAACCGGGCGCTTCATCATTCCAGGTACAGTAGCCACACTCAGTTTGTTATATACGCCATTGATGATAGGTGAGCGTCTCTTAGGTGTAATGTCAATACAATCAACTCGTGCCCATGTGTATGGCGAAAGGGAACGCTCAATTTTACGTACGCTGGCGGCTTATGGTGCTATTGCACTTGACAATGCATCTGCCTATAAACAGTTGCAAGCGACCTTAGCGGCCCTGCGAGAGACGCAAAATCAATTGGAGGAAGTGAGTATCACTGACCCTCTAACAGGACTCAGAAATCGTCGTTTTTTATTGCAGAATATTGAACGCGATGCTGCACGTGCTTTGAGAGCCTATGAAGATAAAATTAGCGACGCATCCGATCCATTAAGCAATCCTGCTGACGACGACATCGTCTTTTTTATGGTTGATCTTGATCATTTTAAATCGGTCAACGACACTTATGGTCATGCCTGCGGCGACATGGTTTTGATACAAATGCGTGACCGCTTGCAGAGCGTTTTCAGAGAGTCAGATTATCTTGTTCGTTGGGGTGGAGAAGAGTTTTTAGTGGTTGCGCGCACTTGTAATCGAAAAGATGCGCCTACTGTCGCGGAGCGTATCAGACAAGTGGTTTCAAATACGCCATTCATTTTATTGGATGACATATCAATATCACGCACCTGCTCGGTTGGCTATGCAGCATTCCCATTCTTACCGCGACAGCCACATCTCATGACGTGGGCACAAGTTGTCAACTTTGCTGACCAAGGCCTATATATCGTCAAAAAATCTGGACGCAATGCTTGTGTAGGAATAAGCCATACGCCAATGGACACTGTTGATGATTTCTATAACCTTATAATGCGACACCCACAACAAGCTGCCGAGCAAGGATTAATTCAAATTATTTCGCATCAAATCGAAGATTTTAATGAATCGATACGAGCCAGTTAAGTGCTTGAGTTAAGCGCTTCAGTTAAATCTTCAATTCCAAACGCAAATTAAATACCGTAAAAGTCTTAGAACGACTACTTTGCAAATAATTGATGCCATTAACTGCATAGGTGCTGCCGCTTAGATAATCGTTTGCTTGTAAGTTACTAGCGGACAATCGCAATTTCAAGCTAGTTGACAACTTCCACAAAGCATACATATCCAATTGTCGTTTAATGCCTGTACTGGTCGTCTGCGTATCGCTAGTTTGATTTACATAGGCTGGGGTCCAATTGAGATTGCCGCCTAGTGTCAAGGGTACGCCACCCACACGATAATCAAGTCCGAAATTAGCAGTTTGTGCAGGTTGTTGGTCGAGGCGATTATTCGGCCCCTTTACATCATCAACATTCGACCAAAATCTGCTGTAATTGGCACGAACATCGATCGCTGGTGCTTCAGGGAAAAATTCTTGCACCTGAAATTTCGCTTCTAGCTCTATGCCTTTTGCGACGGCATGTCCAAGATTGATCGGTGAATTAACCCAACGTTTTTTATTTTCAACCATGACGTCTTCAGTGCGGCGACGAATTAAATTATCGATGTTTTTCACAAACAAATTGACACTCATAATCCCTGCACTCTTTAGATAGTGCTCATAAGCGATATCAAATCCGCGCGATAATTCTGGTTTTAAATCTGGATTGCCTGTGCGATCTGGACGAATCGGGCCATTTAAAGGCGATATCGCCGGTACCGCGATCACGTCGTTTAAGGCTGGAGCACGATAACTATTCGTCAAACTCATGCGTATCTGATCTTTACCAAAATCCGGTATCCGATACACAGCATGTACGATAGGACTAAAAACACTGGTCGAACTGTTGACGACGTGATGGGATTTACTACTAAGGGTTTTAATCCCTTCCCAACGTAAGCCAGCATAGCCAGACCACTGTGCATTGATATCAATTTCATTCTGAACATACGCTGCAAGTCGGCGCGTTGATGCTGCCAAATTGTCGCCAGAATCGGCAAACTGTGGCTGTCCATCATCGAGTGAAATACGTTTCTGCTCGCGTTGATTGCGTTCAAAATCCCAACCAGCTGCCAGATTCTGTTTATCACCAATCGGTGTTGTGTACTTCCCACCTTGACTAAATGAGGTATCGCGCGTGTTATTGACATCGCTAATGAGGTTCAGTTGCTCACCGCTCTTCGCATATTGCCTACGCAAGCTGTCACTATCTGAGCGACCAATGCCGCCCCCCATCTTCAATGTCAATTTGGAGGTATCGTCGAAACGATGCTGGAAATTCGCATTTAAGCGAAATAAAGTCGAGTCTGCGTTCCCGTTGGAATTTGCCAGTGCGACAGGCTGCTGCCCCGTTTCTCGATCTGGCTCATCTGGAAATTGTGTCAGCGTCGACGTGTTTCTAGAACGGCTGCGGGAGTTCATTAAGAACGGTTGCAGCGTTAGACTATCGCCATCTTCAAATTTGTAACTGAACCTAGGCGTCAAATGAACACCTGTGGACTGACGTGTAGTTTGGTCTATTTGATCTTGTATCAGTCGAACCAATCCTGCGTCGGTTTGTTCTATGCGTTCCGAATTGGTGTAATCATGCTGACCATTCCGAAAAATTGATCCACTTAAAGCATAACTGAGATTACCTATTTGCCCCGGATAGGTAATGGACAAATTGGGTGCAACCCTGCCCTGCTCAAATCCTAACGCCAACTTCAAATCAATGTCTTTGGGATGATACTCTTCACGCAAAATGATATTGATGGTACCTGCAATTGCCTGCGTACTAAACTCTGCCACCGGCCCACGCATTACCTCGATACGTTCGACCTGATCAGGCGATAAAGACTCCATCGAAAAACCGCGAGGGGGACGTTCGCCATTGACTAAGATCTGTGTGTACCCACCACCCATACCGCGCATACGCACGTCGCCACCACGGCCTGGACGACCACCAGTTGTCACGCCAGGCAATCGCTTTAAAATTTCACCCACTGTGAAGTCACCGTCACGATCCAACTCTTCACGGCCAACAATAATTTTGCCCGCAATCGAATTGCGCCGTAAATCCATATCCGATTGCTTAGTGCCGTTCACCATCACTTTTTGTGGAGTATCCGAAGCTTTAGCATCGACACTCGATGGTTTTTCTGAACTCGAATTCGCCTGCAGTTTTTTTTGCGAAGTATTTTGCACAGCCCGACGTCGATTCTCCTCCTTGGTTTTCGACGGTTCCTGACGTTCACTCACCCGCTCTTCGTTCTTCGCTTTCTCCTGCACTTCTTGAGCAATCGACACGTGACTAATAGCAAATACACCGCTTATGGCGAGAGTAGTCACGTTAAGGGGAAAAGAAAGGAATCTCATTGGGATGATCAACGCCAAAAAAATGGTGAAAAGTTCAAAAAAATTTTCACCATTATATTTTCAATCGTTGATTGGTAAGACCTCTATTGAGACTTGTTTTGTATGCGATTGAAACAAGCGTCTGTCTTCTGTTACGTTTTGATACGAGGAATGCCATCCAAAACCAACGCTGTCTATTTCGCAGCTTGTTCGCGACCAAAACGCCACAAAGCCAAAGTTCCAAAAATTGCGGTAAATCCTAACAAAGCCGCCATCGATGGCAGAGCAGCTTCAATGCCTAAACCTCGCCATGTCATGGCATCAAAGCCATCGACTGCCCAACGTGTCGGAATAAACATCGTCATATCTTGCAACCACTGTGGAAAGAGAAACGATGGCATCCAAGCTCCACCTAGCATCACCAAAACTAAAGTCGCAAAAGTCGCAATGCCACGAGCGGCTTCGGGCGTTTTACCAAAGGCGGCAATCAGCAATCCAAAACTTGCTGTCATCAGCGCAAAACTAATCGCGATTCCAATTAGGCCCGGCACACTGCCTAATATCTCGACCTGAAATACCAAAATCGCCACCGCACATAGGACACAACTGACGAACAAAGCGATCAATGCGCAAGACAAAGCGCGAGCGATAATGAGCGTATTCATACCAATAGGCGCCGCCAATAAGCGATTCCACAAACCCTGTTTGCGTGATTGCAGAACCCCAATACCCGCATCAATCGCTAAAAACAAAATAAACTGCACCGTCATGCCAGCAAAAGAATGGGCATAACCATTGTAAGTGCTGGCGATGCCACTCTTTGCATTGAGAGCCTCTTCCTTAGTATGAAAAGGCATTGTTAATCCAGCCTCTTTTTGGGGCTCTTTTGTGGCAGTCGCTTCAACTTTGCGATCATCGCCGCGTTGATGTTGTTGAAATTGTTGCAAACTACCCAAAAAAGTTTTCAACTCTTTCTGTTCGCTACTCAGTGCTGGCATCGCTTCAAGTTTGGCAAGTGAATCTGCAACCATATTGGTGCCGCCGCTACCAGAAAACATTTCTGCGCTAACGCTTTGCATGACATGCTGTGTCAAAATTCCTTTTACCATCGCCAATACTGTGCTTTGTGAAGGATCAAAATATAGTGGCAAATCTGGTTTTTCATTCGTACCAAAAAATGCGGCCCCCGCTGCCTCACCAAAACCTGCAGGCAACACAATCGCCACCGCCAGTTTTCCTTTACGCACCAACTCTTGCGCTTGCTCCAGACTTAACTCTTGTATTTGTAGACTCGTATCGGCTTTCAGTCCTGCGGAAATTTTGTGACTGATCACATGCTGATCACTTTGTACCAAGGCAATTTCTATTTTTGCCGCGTCTTTCTTACCGCTACCACCAGTCAGATAACCAAAGAATGCTGCCAACAAGATAGGCATCAGCAGTGTTAGCACTAAGGCGCGTTTGTCGTGCAAAAATAAAATGATGTCTTTACGTATCAGAGCAAATAGGGGAATCATGATTGATCAGCGCTTTCATAAATTTAATGTAGTAGTAAATATTGAATGAGACGATATCAGCGCTAGTCGCGTAAACTGCGTCCAGTTAAAGTCAAAAAAACGTCCTCTAGTTTCGTCTTGGCGGTTGAGAAATGGGTCACCACGCATCCATGTTGCGTCAAAAAATTCAATATCGTGAGTGCCAGATCTTGGGTCAACAAAGCCACATCTAGAGCCTTACCGTCATCCTTAACCATCACAGTGCCCACGCCAGTTTGCTGTTGTAGTTGACTGAGTATCTGCGGCGCGATCGCTTGTGCCAAACTTAGATGTAGTGCTGCTTGTGCTGGCAGACGTTGCATGAGTTCTGCAGGTGTCTCATTGGCGATCATTTTTCCATGATCAATAATCACAATATGATCCGCCAGACGTTCTACTTCTTCCATGTAGTGGCTGGTATAAATCAAAGCACGCCCTTGCGCTTTGAGGACTTCTAGGGCATCGAAGATGGCATTGCGACTCTGCGGATCAATACCAACCGTTGGCTCATCAAGTATCAGTAACTTCGGATCGTGGAGTAACGCCGCGGCTATATTCAAACGTCGTTTCATACCACCAGAGAAGCTAGACGGTTTATCTTTCGCCCTATCTTTTAGACTAACCAAATCTAATACGGCATCACAACGGGCATGTAAATGACTACCGTTTAAACCATACAGAGCACCAAATAACTTCAAATTTTCACGTGCCGACAAATCATCAAACAATGCCAACTCTTGTGGTACCAAACCCAATTGCATTTTGGCCTTGTGATTACCTGCTGTCATTGGTTCACCAGCCAACAAGACTTCACCTTCATCGGCAGCTAATAGGCCACAGATCATGTTAACGGTGGTGGATTTACCTGCGCCGTTCGGCCCCAACAATCCTATGGTCTGTCCTGCCTGCACCGAAAAAGAAACATTATCAACAACAGTCCGTTGTGCAAAACGCTTGGTTATTTGCCTTACTTCAAGCAGTGCATGTGTCATGTTTTTGTCCTAACAAAAATTGGGCTTTGAGAATTCTTAAAGATGTTTTGATTTTGCGGCAAAGTGATTGGCTTGAATAGAACTGTTTGCCACCATTTTCTAATGACAAATGTCATATGTCGGCGACATCGACAAAAAAAATCGCCGCTAGTTTTCACTAACGGCGATTCTTAAAGGCACAATCAGAATTAACTCATCAATTAGTCAGTGCTACTCGACAAATTCAAATTCAGCTGCGAGCGCACCATATCTTCTTTATCAGAACGTGAACCATTACGTGCCGCTTCGAGACGATCTAGATAGTCCGGTGTGACATCGCCAGTAATATAGAAACCATCAAAACAAGACGCTTCAATACTCTTCAATACAGGATTCGCATCAGAAATCGCACGCTTCATATCAGCAACGTCCTGATACACCAAAGCATCAGCGGTAATTTCACGACAGATTTCATCTTGCGAACGGCCATAAGCAATCAGCTCACTGCGCGTAGGCATATCGATCCCATAGACGTTCGGAAATTGCACTGGAGGTGCTGCAGAAGCAAAAATCACTTTACGCGCGCCAGACTCACGTGCCATCTGCACGATTTCACGACTCGTCGTACCACGCACGATAGAGTCATCAACCAATAACACGTTTTTGCCTTTGAATTCAGACGCAATAGCATTCAATTTTTGACGAACTGACTTTTTACGGATAGCTTGTCCTGGCATCATAAATGTACGACCGATGTAGCGATTCTTAATGAAGCCTTCGCGATAATCGAGATTCAAGCAATCAGCTAATTCCATTGCTGATGGGCGAGAAGAATCAGGGATTGGCATCACGACATCAATATCGCCTTGCCCAAACTGACTACGAATTTTCTCTGCCAGATACTTACCCATATTCAAACGAGTTTGATACACGGAAGTGCCATCAATTGTCGAATCTGGACGGGCCAAATACACATACTCGAACGCGCACGGATTTAAACTAGGATTCTCTGCGCATTGTTCACTGTAAAGTTTGCCATCGAGATCAATAAAAATCGCCTCACCAGGCGCAACATCGCGCTCAAATTTGAAGCCTGTGCCTTCCAAAGCGACAGATTCACTCGCCAACATATATTCAATACCGCTATCAGTATGAGCAGAACCTAAACATAAAGGACGAATACCGAATGGATCGCGGAAAGCCAATAATCCATGACCCGCAATTTGGGCGACTACGGCATAAGAGCCACGCACGCGACGGTGCAGCATGGAAACTGCGCGGAACAAAGACACTGGATCTAAAGAGTAGCCGCTGACGACTTCTTGAATTTGATGCGCCAAAATATTTAACAAGACTTCAGAATCAGAATCTGTATTCAAATGACGATAATCATTTTTGAATAATTCAACTTTTAACTCTGCTGCGTTCGTCAAATTACCGTTATGCGCCAACACAATACCAAATGGTGCATTGACATAAAACGGTTGCGCTTCTTCTTCGCTAGTAGAACCAGCCGTAGGATAACGCACTTGACCAATGCCGATATTGCCCGGTAAAGAACGCATATTACGAGTACGAAACACGTCACGAACCAATCCATTTGCTTTATGCATTGCAAATTTATTGCCATGACTAGTTGCGATACCAGCCGCGTCTTGACCGCGATGCTGCAAGAGCAGCAAGGCATCATAGATCAATTGATTAACGGGATTTTTTGAGACTACGCCAACGATGCCACACATGGTGGACTCCTAAAAAAACGAAAATAAAAACAAACCAAAACCGAACTAATTCAGATTACAGCTTTACGTGTTGAGTCACGGAACCAGGTAAAAACGGCATCACAGTACGCACTGCGCTAACGGCAACCGGACTCAACAACGCCTCCTTCCAAAACGACTGCTGAGGAATTGCCGTCATACCGCACACTAAAACCATCGCCATCACGATAACGCAACCACGTGCGAGACCAAATAAACCACCTAAGCCACGATCTGCCAAGCTTAAACCACTGGCTTTAATGATGGCATCAATCGCCCGCATCAACAACGCCATCAACAGACGCACACCGATAAATAAGGCTAAGAAAGCGACGATCATTCGGCTTAATTGGCCGGGTATGATCTCTGGCAGCCAATTCGCAACATTTGCGCCAAATGCGTTTGCCACAACCAAAGCGACGACCCAACTAATCAAAGACAAAATTTCCTTAATCAATCCACGCAAAGTGCTGATTACCACCGAACAAATAATGATCAATAAAACGATGTAATCAAATAAGGTCACGAAATCTCCTCGCTTAAAATTAAGCAGGTATCAATGAGCCGCTTAAGCCAATTTTGACTAACTTAGCTCGCATCTTTTCTGCGTCGGCTTTACTAGTAAAAGGGCCAACTCGAATTCGACTCACTTCACCTGTCTTAGTGATAATTTTTTGCGTATATGACTGGATATTTGCTGCTTTCAATTTAGCCTGCAACTCGCGCACTTTGGCGGGAGAATTTAATGCCGCCACTTGTACAACAAAACTGCCAGTAGAAATTTCTGTTTTACTCGGTTTTGCGACCAACTTCTCTGTCTCAGGTAAACTTCGCCCTTCTAGTAAAGCCAGAGCGCGTGCAGCATCGTCAATCGTTTCCTTTTTGGCTTCAGCCTTAGGTTCGACTTTCGCTTCCGTTTTCTTCAAAGGCTCTGGTGCCACTTTGTTTGCGGTGAGTACCGGATTGCTCGTAGCAGTTTTATTGCCAGCAGCTAGTTCAGACTTTTTGTCTGAATTTTTATCTGTTATTTTTTCAGAGGCCAGTGTCGGTGCTTTTGTGTTGGCATAAACTTTTGTGATTGCACGGTCATCCTTTACCGTTTTATCCACGGATGCTGGTGCGACCTGAGGGGTGGGAGCTGAGATGATTTCTTCAGATTTATCAATGCCTTGATTGATTCCTGTATTCACCGCGAGCTTTGAATCCGATTGAGGAGTTTGCTCCCTCAGCACAGCATTATTAGTCTCAGGAGCAAGCTGCGTTGTTCCTTGCTCGCCATCTTTCGCTGGAATTTCAATCGCAATTTTCGCTGTACCTGGTTTAGGTTCTGAATCAAACACCATAGGCAAGCCAATGATCGCTGCCAACACCAAGGCAACAGCACCAATTAAACGACGACGTGCGCGCTTCTTCTCAGGTAAGGCGGCATCATCGGTACTACTTTTACGAGTATTTGAATTAGAACGCTTAGTGGTTTTCGTTGACTTACTTCGTCCTGGAGCCGATGAATCGGCAGCAGCTAAACTTTCCTCTTCGGAGCGCGAGCGAAACTCTCCGCTTACATTCTCGGAGAAATCATCATCATTTTTTTTATTATTATTTTGCTTAAATAGCGAGTCTAGGCTCATAGCAAATAGATTTTCTTTGGTAGGTCGCTTAGGATTGAGCGTTTTTTCTGGCTCGCATGACCCCTGCAACTGTCAAAAACGAACCGAAGACCACTATTCTATCATTTTCCCCTGCATTGCTCATCGCGAAAGCATAAGCATCTGCTGGATTACTGAATTTTTGCAAACTATGTTCTTTATCCTCAACCACACCAGCACTGTGCAAACTATCTAACAACTGTGCAGAAGTCGCTGCGCGTGGCAAGGGTAGATCGCACACACACCAATGGTCTATTTTATCTTTCATATGACCAATCACACCCGCAATGTCTTTATCGAGCATAGAACCGAACACTGCATAGGTATAGGCATGAAAACCCATATTATCAAGATTTTGCGACAGCGTTGCTGCAGCATGCGGGTTGTGTGCAACGTCTAAAACCACAGTCGGACGTCCAGGTAGGACTTGGAAGCGACCAGGCAGATCAACCATCACCAAGCCCGTACGCACCTCCTGTGCGCCGACAGGCAGTTGATGACGCAAGGCCTCAAGTGCGGCTAACACAGCGGAAGCATTTAATAATTGATTGGCGCCACGCAAGCTTGGATAGGCAAGAGAATTGCGTCGTTGCTCACGTCCGGCAAAATTCCACTGCTGTTTATCGCCGTTGTAATTAAAATCTCGTCCAAACAAACGCAAATCCGCACCAATCTCAATCGCATGATCAATCAGGCTTTGTGGCGGTTGAGGATCACTACAAATCGCAACCCTGCCGGTACGGAAAATTCCCGCCTTTTCAAAACCGATTTTCTCGCGCGTATCGCCCAGATAATCAACATGATCAATATCTACGCTCGTTACAATCGACACGTCGGCATCAATGACATTCACGGCATCCAAGCGCCCACCCAATCCAACCTCAAGAATCACGACGTCTAGTGGCGCATCAGCAAGCAGCTTACAAATTGCCAGCGTCGTAAATTCAAAATACGTCAACGAGGTATCGCCACGTACCGCTTCTACTTCATCAAAAACCTTTACAAAATCCGCATCACCAACAGGAACGCCATTGATTCGAGCACGCTCATTAAAGTCTAAAAAATGCGGTTTGCTGTACAGACCAACTCGATAGCCAGCTTGCATCAAGATAGCTTCCAACATCGCACAGGTAGAACCTTTGCCATTGGTACCGGCCACCATAATCACCGGACACTGATACTGAATATCAAGCTTGGATTTAACGCCAGACACACGGTCTAAACCCATGTCGATTTCTTTGGAGTGGCGGGTTTCTAGAACAGATAACCAATCGAGCAAATTTGTCGGCTTGGCAGTAGCGTTGATACTCATGATTGGATTTGGGCGAATAGTCTGTAGAAGGTTAAAATGAAAAGAGCCTGAAGATAATTTGCTGATCCAGCAAAAATCTTCAGGCTCTTTAAATCGCATTGGAATTAAGAAACGGCTTCCACTGGTTGATTTTGCAAGAGTGCCATCAAGCGGGCTAGCTCCTCACGCATTTTACGTCGATCAACGATCATATCAACCGCGCCTTTTTGCACCAAAAACTCAGCGCGTTGAAAACCTTCTGGTAATTTTTCGCGAACAGTATTTTCAATCACGCGTGGACCGGCAAAACCAATCAATGCTTTCGGTTCAGCGACCACGACATCGCCCATAAAAGCGAAAGAAGCCGACACGCCACCCATGGTCGGATCTGTTAAAACAGAAATAAACGGCAGTTTTTTCTCAGACAATTTTGTCAACATCGCTGTTGTTTTTGCCATTTGCATCAAGGACAATAAGCCCTCTTGCATACGAGCACCGCCAGTCGCAGTGAAACAAATAAATGGCACTTTTTGCTCCAAAGCAGCTTGTACGCCGCGCACAAAACGCTCACCAACGACCGAGCCCATAGAACCGCCCATAAAACCAAACTCAAAGCAAGCTACCACCGCTGGCACGGACATAATCGACCCGCCCATCACGATCAAAGCATCGGTTTCATTGGTGCTATCCATGGCGTCTTTAAGGCGCTCTGGATATTTTTTACTGTCTTTGAACTTCAAAGTATCGACTGGTAAAACTTCCTGACCGATTTCATAGCGACCGCCCGTATCGAGCAAGGCATCGAGGCGTTCACGGGCACTGATACGCAAGTGATGATTACACTTGGAGCACACATGAACATTTGCTTCTAAATCGGAACGGTATAAAACGGCTTCGCAAGATGGGCATTTGACCCATAAGCCTTCAGGCATGGAACGGCGGTTAGCCGTTTCGGAACGTTGAATACGTGGGGGAAGTAATTTTTCTAACCAACTCATAGCTCTCTCCTCATATCTATTTGATCAATTTGCATTCATCAAACGGGGCGCACTCTTCTGGGAATGCAGCAATTGGCGCGTATTCTATTCTATTTCCGCGCCAATTGCGACTCAGATAGGTATTTGACAAGCGTCAAATACCTATTTTCCGAGAATTTCATGCTGATTTAATTATCAAGAGCGCTACGAATTTCAGTGATAAAACTTTGCACTGCCGCTACAGCGTGTTCTCTTGGCGTATTTTCTAGCTCTTGAATAATACGAGAACCAATTACCACTGCATCTGATACAGATGCAATTGCCTTCGCTGTCTCGGCATCACGAATACCAAAGCCAACTCCAACAGGCACATTTACATGCTTTTTAATACGCGGAATCATGGCTGCCACCGCATCCAAATCCAATGCACCTGAACCTGTTACGCCTTTTAAAGACACGTAATAGACGTAACCGGTCGCAATTTTGCCGACTTGCGCAATACGTTCATCCGTCGAAGTCGGCGCCAATAAGAAAATCGTATCCATACCGTTTTTGTGCATATTTTCAGCGAAATATTCACATTCTTCTGGCGGATAATCGACCACTAAGACACCATCTACGCCGGCTTGGGAAGCTGCCTGAATGAATTGTTCCTGTCCCATGCGCTCTATAGGATTGGCGTAGCCCATCAATACGACGGGCGTAGTTTGATTCGTGCTTCGGAATTGTTTAACCATCTCTAAAACATCACGCAGACCGACCCCTTTGAGCAAAGCACGCTCAGAAGCACGTTGTATCACGGGGCCATCTGCCATAGGATCAGAAAATGGTACGCCCAGTTCGATGATATCGGCACCACCTTCGACTAAGGCACGCATTAAAGGTAAAGTTAATTCAGGATCTGGATCGCCAGCTGTGATAAATGGGATCAGGCCTTTTTTATTCTGCGCTGCTAAAGCAGCCATACATGCTTGAATTCGGGACATAATTTTTACGCTCAATTATTGCTAAAGAAATTAGAACGACAAAGCGACGCTGATCGCCTATTTAAGAAAAAATCCATACTTTCAGCGTCTCTGAGGCTTGTTGGATAATGCTCAATAGAACTTCAGTCCAGCTCGTTCCGCGACCGTATGCATATCCTTGTCGCCACGCCCTGACAAATTCGCCAACACGATCTTATCCTTAGGCATGGTCGCAGCTAATTTCGCCGCATAGGCTAAAGCATGGCTCGATTCCAAAGCGGGAATAATCCCTTCGATACGACAACAATCATGGAAAGCTTTAAGCGCTTCTTCATCGGTGATCGTCGCGTATTGCGCGCGACCAGAATCTTTTAACCATGCGTGTTCAGGACCTACACCTGGATAATCGAGACCAGCAGAAACCGAATGCGTTTCAATGACCTGACCATTTTCATCCTGCATCAGATAGGTGCGGTTGCCATGCAAAACACCAGGCGATCCCGCCGTTAAAGACGCGGAATGCTTACCCGTCTCCAAGCCCTCGCCCGCAGCTTCGACACCGATTAACTGCACGTCTTTCAAATCGATGTAAGGATAAAAAATCCCCATCGCATTCGATCCACCACCAACACAAGCAGTCACGACGTCAGGTTGACGCCCTGCTACTTCTGGCATCTGCCATAAGCATTCTTCTCCAATCACCGATTGAAAATCGCGCACCAACATAGGATACGGATGTGGTCCAGCGACGGTACCAATAATATAAAAAGTGTTATCGACATTCGCGACCCAGTCTCGCATCGCTTCGTTCAAGGCATCTTTCAAAGTCTTAGAGCCGGATTCGACTGGCACCACAGTCGCGCCAAGCAATTTCATGCGATACACATTTTGCGCCTGACGCTTCACGTCTTCTGAACCCATGTACACGACGCACTCCAAACCAAAACGGGCACAAATTGTCGCCGTCGCTACACCATGTTGACCCGCACCGGTTTCTGCAATGACGCGAGGCTTGCCCATACGCTTTGCCAGCAAAGCTTGACCGATGACATTATTGATTTTGTGTGCGCCAGTGTGATTCAAATCTTCACGTTTGAAGTAAATCTGTGCACCACCCATGATCTCAGACCAGCGTTTTGCATGGTAGATTGGCGATGGACGACCGACGAAATGTTTGAGTTCATAACGAAATTCTTCTAAAAATTCCGGGTCATGCTGATATTTAGCGTAAGCGTCCTTCAACTCATTCAAAGCATGGGTCAAAGTTTCGGAGACAAAAGTCCCGCCATACATGCCAAAGTGGCCTTTAGCGTCGGGAAAATTATAGGTTGCGGAATGATAAATCGCTGCTGGCGCTTGTGCGCCGACTGATTGACGTTCGAAATGAGCGTCAAGAGAAGATAATTCTTTCATGAGAATTCCTTGGAAAACTAGTTTTGATTGTCTTGCATGCTGTCGGCCAAACGCACTGCTTGCACAAATGCCCGTACCTTAGCTGCATCCTTCACGCCTTTTGACAGCTCGACACCACTGCTGATGTCCACTGCAAACGGCCGTACACCCACGACCGCGTCAGTCGCGTTTTGTACGCTCAAGCCACCACTTAAAACGACCCGAGGCGCGAGTTCTTTTGGGATGAGAGACCAATCAAAAACCTTTCCACTACCACCGAAACTATCTACGAAAGTGTCAAGCAATAAGCCTTGAAACAAGGGACTAGCTGCTTGATATTCAATTTCGCATTCTAACAAATCTGCCGCGCTTGTGTCAGGTTTTACCCGAAAAGCGCGGATAAAAGGCCGGTTCACTGCACTGGCGAGACGATGGCACTCTTGTGCGGATTCATCGCCATGGAATTGCAATAATTGTATAGGTGCTAGTTTGATGACGGCTTGTAGCTCTTCAAGACTCGCGTTCACAAACAAGCCGACCGAGGTCACGAATGGTGGCATCGCGGCAATCAAAGGCGCCGCAGCTTCAGGCGTCAGGGAACGCGGGCTTGGTGGGTAGAATACAAAACCGAGGGCATCGGCACCAGCATCGACCACAGCACGCAAATCTTCTAGTCGCGTAATTCCGCAAATTTTTGTTCGAGTTTTATTTGGCAAAAGCATAAAGCACATTCTTTAAAAGATTTACTGTCAATTATTCTTCAGTCGAAATACTAACCTATCAAACCTTTTTTCGCCCCCAAATACCATCATTAATAAAAAAAGCGGCGGCATCTTTCGATGCTGCCGCTCTAATTGAAAACCAATGCTAACGAAATTTAAGCCACTTTCTTAGCATCGAAAAATTGCTCATCCTCAGTAGAACCATGCAAAGCCGTCGTTGAAGACTGACCTTGCTGAATTACCTGAGTCACCGCATCGAAGTAGCCTGTACCCACTTCACGTTGATGTTTGACTGCAGTAAAACCCTTCTCTGCTGCTGCGAATTCTGCTTCTTGCAATTCAACGAAAGCTGACATTTGACGGCGTGCGTAGCCGTGTGCGAGATTGAACATCCCGTAATTCAAAGCATGGAAACCGGCCAAGGTAATGAACTGGAATTTGTAACCCATTGCGCCCAATTCTTTTTGGAATTTTGCGATCGTTGCGTCGTCCAAATTCTTTTTCCAGTTAAAGCTTGGTGAGCAGTTATAGGCCAACAATTTGCCTGGGAACTTGGCGTGAATCGCATCAGCAAATGCTTTAGCAAAAGCCAGATCCGGTTTGCCTGTTTCACACCAGATCATATCGGCATACTCTGCGTAAGCTAAACCACGAGAGATGGATTGTTGCAAACCTGGATGCGTTTTGTAGAAGCCTTCAACCGTGCGCTCACCGGTCAAGAATGGCTTGTCGTTGTCATCGATATCTGACGTAATCAAATCAGCCGCTTCGGCATCAGTACGTGCCAACAAGACTGTATGAGTACCCATGACGTCGGCAGCTAAACGTGCTGCGTTCAATTTTTCTACGGCTTCACGAGTTGGCACCAAGACTTTGCCACCCATGTGACCGCATTTCTTGACAGACGCCAATTGATCTTCAAAGTGAACGCCAGACGCACCCGCTTCAATCATGGCTTTCATCAATTCAAAAGCATTCAAAACGCCACCAAAACCAGCTTCTGCGTCAGCAACAATTGGCGCGAAGAAATCAACATCACCAGAGCCTTCAGACCATTGAATCTGATCTGCACGGGTCAAAGTATTGTTAATGCGTTTAACGACCAATGGTACTGAATTGGCTGGATATAAAGATTGATCTGGATACATTTCGCCAGCAACGTTTGCATCGCCTGCTACTTGCCAACCAGAGAGGTAAATCGCTTTCAAGCCTGCTTTAACTTGTTGCATCGCTTGATTGCCGGTCAAAGCGCCGAGTGCGTTGACGAATGGCTCGTTATTGACCAAATCCCACAGTTTCAATGCGCCCGTTTTGGCGATGGTATGTTCAACTTGCAAAGAGCCGCGCAAACGAACCACGTCTTCTGCGGTGTAATTACGTTTGATGCCTATCCAGCGTGGATTGGTATCCCAGTCTTTTTGGATTTCTTCAATTTGCTGTTCGCGAGTGAGTTTCTGCGTCATGGTATTTCTCCTGTTGTGATTGATGCGGTTTTTAAATAAGTGCTTAGAAAAGTGTTCGTCCTTGAGATCTATAGTAGGACAAACCTTGCACCGCAACAATGTCTTGTATAAGACATAGGAGAAATATTTTTTACTTATAAATCAATCACTTATGATTTTAATTTCATGATGCAAAATAACTTTCCTCAAAATGAAATGATTTCATGATGCAGCACACCAGAAGATTTCACATTGTGAAAATAGGTTTTCACAATGCAAGATATTCCGAATTAAAAGTCATTTTTCAAGCTTTTGCCAAATTAAATTAACTCAGCCCAAAATACTCAAATAGGCTTTCAGACATGCCTTCACCTATGACTTTATGAACTTGATTTGCCAACGGTGAGTTGACTTTAGTATCAAATACGAAAAGCCTGTACACATCCGCCAAACAAAACGCTGCCGGATTCATAATCAAAACCCAACGTTCAGCGCCTGCATCGTGCTTATGCCACCATGAACGAACTTTCACAGGGCCATCATTAGCTAGTCTGGCAACCCACCCCACTTCCAACATTTTTTCTAATAAGCCTTCGATTTCATCAACACCAAATCGGGTTTTACTGCGTATCTGCAAAACACCAACAGCGGCATCGGTACTCGCGCTTCGAGCTTCTGCCAAAACACGCAGCACTGACATGGCGTCCTCGAAGGCACTACCCTGCTCAGGCACATGCCACCAGCGTTCAAACTTAACCACTGGCAGAGAGGCAGCGATAACCGCGCCGATCAACGTAATAAGCCAGGACAAATAAATCCAAATCAGAAAAATGGGAACTGCAGCCAAAGCACCATAAATCACGGTGTAGGTTGGAAACTGCTTAATGAAAACAGCAAATAATCGTTTAGCAATCTCAAAGGCAATCGCCGCAAAAACACCACCCCAAGCAGCGTCACGCCAATCGATAGGACGATTGGGAACAGTCAAATACAAAAGCGTATATGCCCCGGTTGTGAAGGCAATGGACACTAGGGTATAAAAAATCGTCCCCAGCAAAGGCACTGTTTTCATCAGCCCACTAGTCGCAGTGAATAGGCTCGAGGTTGCGCTCATCGAGATACCGATTAACAACGGCCCTAAAGTTACAATTGCCCAGTACACCACAACACGTTGCACTAAGGGACGCGAGCGTTTCACTTGCCAGATTTGATTAAAGGTTTTATCAATCATTGCCATGGTGGCTAGTGCGGTCACCATTAAGACCACGCCACCGACAGCAGACAGACGAGTGGCTTTAGTCGCAAACTGGGTCAAATATCCCATTACCGTAGACGAGATCTGCTTCGGCATCAGACTTTGGGTAAAGTAAGCCTCGAGCGATACCTTAAAGTCGGTGAACAAAGGAAAGGCTGTCAAAATTGCCAAACCGATCGTCAAAATCGGCACTAGGGCCAGCACTGTCGTAAAGGTTAAACTGCCAGCCACCTGCGGCAAACGCACCTCTTGCAAACGACGATTTGCAAATTGAAACAAATTCTTTAATTGCGCCCAACTTAAGCCACGCATAAACCCACTCATTCTCATCCTTATTATTCACATTTTTCAATTCTGGCCTCTAGTCATTCGCTTGTTTTAACCAGTCCAAACTCGAGAGACCACGAAGCTCTTCATTTTACCTAGAGTTGAGAAAAGTAATCGAAGTAATTTCTTCCAGTACGTCGAGTAAATCAGTGATGACTGAAAGGTAAGTCGCGCGCACTCACGAAGTTCTTTATAATTCGTTTCATGAGCACAAAAACTATTCCCCTCCTCGTTTTATATTATTCGCGTCACGGCAGTACCCGCCAATTAGCTCAGCTCATTGCGCAGGGAATCGATAGCGTCACCGGATGTGAAGCCAGAGTCCGAACCGTGCCAGCAGTGTCTACCGTTATCGAAAGCACCGAATCATCGATACCACTAGATGGGGCGCCATATGTCGAATTGAGCGACTTCAAAGAGTGTGCTGGTCTAGCGCTTGGTTCACCAACTCGCTTTGGCAATATGGCATCTGCGATGAAATATTTTTGGGATGGCACGGCTGCCGACTGGGTATCCGGCACCCTATGTGGTAAACCAGCTTGCGTATTCACGTCGACCGGGAGCCTACACGGTGGTCAAGAGTCGACATTGCTCTCCATGATGCTGCCACTCATGCATCACGGCATGATGATTCTAGGATTGCCATACACACATCCAGAGTTGATGAGTACAAAATCTGGTGGCAGTCCCTATGGCGCGACTCACTGGTCTGGACTCGACGGAAAATTACCGCTCACCGAAGAAACACGCACACTGGCAATTGCCCTTGGCAAGCGTTTGGCTGAAACTGCATTGCAATTACAAAAACTATGAATACGCATCAAACACTATGGTATCGATTCGCCTCAGCAAGCTTAATTATGCTGATTTTGCTTTGCTTTGCATGGGAAATGTGGCTTGCCCCCTACAAACCAGGTGGATCTATTTGGGTAATTAAAGTTTTACCATTATTATTCCCCCTACGCGGAATATTGCAAAAAAATATTTATACGATGCAATGGGCATCGATGTTCATTATGTTTTATTTCATCGAGGGCGTCGTTCGTGCCATGAGTGATGCAGATCCAATCTCAAGGATGCTTGCGGGTGCCGAAATTGTCCTTAGCGTCGTATTTTTTCTGAGTACCATTTATTACGTCAAACCTTTTAAACAAATCGCCAAAGCGGCTAAGAAACAAGCTGAAGCAGATCAAGCCAAATCAACTTCATAGATGAATGCATGCAAAACTTTCTAAATCTCTGCAAATCCACAATTGGTGAAGAAAACGTTTTGCTCGATGCTCAACAACAAGCGCCCTATTTGCAGGACTGGCGGCAACGCGAAGTTGGTAAAGCCTTAGCCATACTAAGACCAGCATCAACCGAGCAAGTCGCTAAACTGGTACAACTTTGCATCGATTATGCTGTGCCCATCGTTCCACAGGGTGGCAACACCGGCTTAGTGTTTGGCAGCATTCCCGATCACTCCGGCAAGGCTGTCGTCATATCACTGCAACGATTAAACAAGATACGTCAGATTGATGTCGCCAACAACACCATCACAGTAGACGCCGGTTGTTTACTGCAAAACATTCAAGCCGAAGCTGAGCAAGTCGACATGCTTTTTCCACTGTCACTAGCCTCTGAAGGCAGTTGCAGTATCGGTGGCAATTTATCGACTAATGCTGGCGGTACCGCGGTTCTCCGCTATGGTAATGCCCGTGAATTATGCCTAGGATTAGAAGTCGTTACGGCGAATGCTGAGATTTGGAATGGACTACGCGGACTACGCAAAGATAATACTGGCTATGACCTGCGAGACTTATTCATCGGTGCTGAAGGAACTCTAGGCATCATAACCGGTGTAGTGCTCAAACTTTTTCCCAAACCACGAAGCTATGGCACCGCATTTATCAGTCTCACTAGCATAGGGCATGCTGTCAAATTACTGACTTTGGCTAAGCAACATTGCCACGCCAACCTAACAGGCTTTGAGCTGATTAACAGTGTAAGTTTAGAATTAGTTCACCAGCACTTTCCTCAGTATCAAAGAATTTTTCAGCATACGAGCCAATTTTATGTGCTGCTAGAGCTATCCAGTTACGAATCGGAAGAAAAAGCATACCAGCAGCTAGAGCAACTCATCACCGCAGCGTTTGAGGCTGAATTCATCACTGATGCAGTTATTGCCAATTCAATCGCGCAAGCAAAAAATTGTTGGGCGCTACGCGAGTCAATCTCCTCAGCCCAAGCGAAAGAAGGTAAAAATATCAAACACGATATTTCACTGCCGATCTCCGTCGTTGCTGATTTTGTTGACGACGCAGGACAATGCTTAGAACAAGCATTTCCAGGGTGCCGCATGGTCACTTTTGGGCATCTTGGCGACGGCAATTTACACTTTAATGTTTCGCCGCCAATAGGCGATGTGCATGAGTTTTTTTTGACTCATCAAGCCCAGATCAATCGCATCGTCCACGACAAAACGCACCAATATGGCGGTTCCATTTCAGCTGAACATGGTATCGGAACACTTAAGAAAGAAGAATTGACCCGTTACAAATCTTCGGTGGAACTACAGCTTATGCACACCATCAAACGTGCGATGGATCCACACAACATCATGAATCCCGGAAAAATTTTGTAGGAGAACTTATGAAATTCCTAGTACTGTTTTGGCTCAGTCTTTGCACTACGCTCAGTTTCGCTGAAACTTACGCCTACAAATGCCAAGACAATGGCAGAACCATTTTCAGCCAACATCCTTGCAAGACTGGAACATCAACGGCGGTAGGGATCAAAACGACCGCACCAACCGCAGGTGAGCAACTCGCGGCACAGCATCAACATGCCCAAAGACTCACTGCGATTCGAAAATTAGAAAAAGTGCGGGAACGTGATGAAGCCAAACAAGATGCTATTAATCGTAGAGCCGCCGTTCAAGCTGCGGCTGCAAAAAGACGCTGCGATGCACAGCAACTGCAAACAAAATGGGCTAAAGAAGATCTGAAAAATACTCAGCCTAAAGGCGAAATGAAAGCACAACAAAAACTCAAACGTGCGCAAGAGCGCGCGGATTTTGTTTGCAAACAATCGTAGGACATTTCGGCACAGCCATTCTGCATGGATCGATCAGCACACGAGTAGTTTGATGCAATACCTTGCAGAATGCCCCTTTTATTGAAATCTCAACGCCAAAATCATCGCCCAAATAGTCAATCGCAAATCCTTCATCGACATTTCCGACGACACTAATTTTTTAAATAGCTTGATTTTCTTGATTGAGTCCGTCAATGTCATCACAGAAAAGGCCGTTGCCGCGCAAAGAAATCCCAAATGATGGCTGGTCCATTTGGTGCCATCGGAGACGGGCCAAGTAAGCGTGGACGTTTCCAGTAAGGCTGCGGCATACCATGTCCGCCATCAAATATGGAAACAAGCTCCACCTCCAACACGCTATCGTTTTTCCAAAGCCGACGCTCGAATTGCTGTTTATTTTGCGTAGTCATCGGTGTCGAATCCATTGCTGGTGCGTTCGAAATTTTGTTCATCTCAGCAAAAAATATGGCCGAATCCAGCGACGATCGGACATGACCGCCTTTATAAAACAAACCGAACAAACTAGAATCACCACCTGCGTAAGGAACTAGCGGGTCTTTCGTGCCGTTCATAATCAAGACTGAAGTCGTCAAGTTTGCGGGTTTGCATTTAAAGTTATCTGTTACGGGCACGTTGGCCGACACCGCCGCTACAGCACGAAATCGCTTAGAAGATTCCAATGCCAAACGCATTGACATAAAGCCGCCGGAAGAGACGCCTGTCGCAAAGACACGACTCTGATCAAATCCATGTTCAGCAATCAAGCTGTCGACCAAGACTTCCAAAAATTTAACGTCATCCACTTCGCGCCCATCAGCACTAAAGTCGCCCACCTTACTACAATCATTCCAATCAAAAGACTTGGCATTGGGATAGACCACCGCAAAGCCATACTGGTCGGCTAAGCGATCAAATTCATAGCCAGTTTCTAGTCGAATTTGTGCTCCGTTTTGCCCCGAGCCATGCAGTACCAAAAGCAAAGGAGCGCCTTTCGCTAATCCCTTCGGCAAATAAGTGCGAAAAGTTCGTGTCAGTCCGTCCACCTGCATAGTTGCTTTCGTCAACGCGCCAGATAACTCAGGTATTTGGGGATCTGGCGTATAGATGAAATAAGCGAACAATCCGCCTATCATCAGTATTAAACCAAGCAAACAAAATAGGAGGTAACGTAAAAATCGCAGCGCTTTTTTCATGATTAAGATTTAGCTTGAGTTTATGTTAAGAGATGCGGATCAAAGTTTCACATCATGTGTTATTGCGCCACTGATTCCCCTGTTTCTTTACGTAGTGGCGATAAACATAAGACCAAGGCATGGCGATATACACAAGGACAACAGCGCCAATAGCAAATACATTGGGCAGTAATTTTTCATCAAGCGTGCCATTCAACCAGAGTGGCAAAGGTACGGCAAGTAACCAGATTGTCTTCCAAATCAATTCCCACATCAGCACGGGCAGTAGCTGCAAAGGATAACGGATACCAAGCGCACAAAGCAACCAGAAGGCGACCATCATGCAAGTTTCGACACCGCGAAAAAATTCCCAAGTCGCTAATGGCTTTTTAGGGAAGAATACATAGGGCATTAAGGTAATCCCAAGTCCAATTACGACCAACACGTACATGGCACGTAGTACATACAAACGAGTCACCGAAACTTCATCGGTATTGTTGACTGTGTTAATCATTTCATTTACTCCAAATTGTTGACTGAGATTTTCCAAGATAGAATTACTTCAGCACCTTTAACTGATCTTCAGCGTCAGCACGCGTCTTTTTCCCCAGCTCGGGTACGAAAGCCAGCGACTTCTCATACGAAGAAATGGCTTTTGCCTTATCGCCTAGTGCTTGCCAAGTTTTTCCGAGTCGATAAAACACGCCCGCACTCGCCTCAAGACTAAGGGATTTTTCCAAATGTGGTAACGCCTCTTTTGGTTTACCCAATTCTTGTAAGGACCTCCCAAGACCAAGATAGGCAACTGAGGAATCGGGAAAGCGCTGAATCACTTCGCGAAACATTTTTTCAGCATCCAACAACTTATTTTCTTTTACCAAGGTTTGGCCGATCTCCAGCAAAACATCATTTTGCAACTGTGCTATTGCTGGAACTGTATTCCCATTAGCTGCCAACGCAGTGGTTCGCGCGCTCTCAAACTTATCGTCTTTCAGATCAAATTTTGCCTGCAGTAGACTTGCCGCCGCTGGGCTTACTTTTTGGGTTTCGGCAATCACCTCTTTGGCTTTTGAATTACTACCGCCCATCAGGCCGGGCACCTCCAAATAGAACGTCATGAGTGAGTGCGCAGCACTGTAATTTTTTGGATCTAATTCAATCGCTTTTTTGAATGAATCACGAATCCTCCCGAGCGAACTGATTCCAGACATCATGCCGCCCTTTTGTGCCTTGATCCCAAGTACATTCCCAAGCGCTTCATGGCACTCCGAATTTTTAGGATGACTGGCGATACATTGTTCGGCAATTTTGACGCCCTCATCCAGACGGCTAACTTTAGACTCAATTAAAATCAAATCCACCTGAGCAAGCAGAGCATCGACATGGCTAGGATCAACTGCCAGTTTCGCACTAATCGCACGTTCGACTTCCACGTACTTTTTCGCTTTGATTTGGACGCTGTATTCATGCCCTTCTGCCGCCTGCATGCCGAACATCGAGATAAAAAATAGCGCAATCATCGTAGACCGCCCGACAAAGTGCGATTGGGTAGAAAATTTATTCATAGGGACTTCCTTGTAAAAATAGATTAGTTAGCGCAAATGACACTGTTTAAAGTACGAATTTGTATTCAGCACATCGAAACAAAGACCTAGAGATTGTTTTGTTCTTGCTCACTTGCTGCCGATGAAGAAGTGTCTATTTTTATCATGAGTGGGATCAATCAAAAAGAGATCACTCACGGTCTAGCAGCCATGAGTGGCGGTAAACTTAGATCGAAATACAGCTGAAAAAGCTGACTAATGAGGGAATTGAAGCAGCTTTAGCGAACCTCTTGAATGTTAGAGTCTCGTGACACACTTGGCAAAATTCATCCTCTAGAGTGCGTTTCTTGTATGAATCGCCATTTTTGTCGTAGGATAGGGAAACTACCTTGGCATCTTTATGTCCAAACCAGCTAAATCAATGTGTGCACTACCCCAAAAAAAATGGAGACTACATGACCAATTCCCGCTTACTCACTCTGTCTGCCTTCATGTTCGCGTTGTTTGCGCCGTTTGGCACGAACAGCCTGGCCGCACCAATCGAAGTCGCCAAGCAGAGTTTCCATGCCAAGCGTTTACCAGCCAGTTTTTTTGCAGGAAACCGCGCTCGTCTATTAGCTGAGCTCAAGAAGATGGGCCCTGGCACAATCGCGGTGATTAAATCGATGCCCGAGCAAAACCGCAACGGTGATAGCACACACATGTACCGTCAAGACTCCGATTTTTACTATCTCACCGGTGTTGAAGAAGCCGAAGCCGTTGCGGTTTTGGATGCTGACAGTAACGAGGGGTACTCCCTGTATGTGAGGAAACGGGACCCACGTCGGGAGGCTTATGATGGCGTGCGACTTGGCGTTGAAGGCGCACTAAAACTCGGCGCGAATAAAGCGGAGTCATTTCCCGCTGCTGAAGAGCAATTGAAACTCGCCGTCAACAAAGCGCAACGGGTCGTGTTGATATCCAATTTCGATGAAGAGTTTCGCCGAAAGGTCCTTGATTGGGTCTACCCTTTTGGCAGCGACAATAATCATGCGTCCCATAAACGCATATTGGTCGATGGCCGCAATCTCGCAGCGGAAATGCGCCTGATCAAACAATCTGCTGAAATGGCCATCTGGCGGCAATGAAGGCTTCCACTAAGGCGAACAACGAAGGGGAAGTCGCCGCGGCTTTCCAAGGTACGGTGCGTCGTTTAGGTGCTCGTTTTACGGGTTATGACACCATTGCCGGTGCTGGAACAAATAGCTGCGTCCTGCACTATCTGACGAACGATCACGATATCGAAAAAGGCTCGGTAATGTTGCTAGATGCGGGCGCCGAAGTCGGCTACTACACAGCTGATGTGACACGCACCTGGCCGGTCTCTGGCAAGTTTTCCAAAGAGCAGAAAGCAATCTACGATTTGGTATTGAAAGCACAAAATGCCGCGATCGATTTAGTCAAGCCTGGTCGCAAACATCATGAAGGCTATGATGCCGCGATGCGAGTTTTAAGCGATGGCCTAGTCGATCTTGGCATTCTTACTGGCGATAAAGAGAGCGTCTACAAGAGTGCTGCCTATAGCCGCTTTAGTATGCACGGCATCAGTCATTGGATAGGACTCGACGTGCATGATACGGGCAACTATCAACAAGAACCTGGTAAGCGTGGAGGCAGTCGCGTTCTTGAAGCGGGGATGGCATTAACGGTAGAACCAGGAATCTATATTCCGAAAGATGCTCGCGATATCGATGCAAAATGGCGCGGTATCGGTGTCCGTATCGAAGACGTTCTGTTAGTCACACCAGATGGAAATCGCAATCTGAGTGACAAACTGCCACGTACGGTTGAAAGCTTAGAAGCAGTATTAAATCAACGCGATTAATATCGTAGAGCACCTAGTCATCACGCCATATCGCTGACGTGACGTTCAAGGCATGGATAGCAGTTTTCAAAAAATATTAGGAAACGCTATCCAACCTAGTCAGAATTAAAACAAAATTACATCTGCTTAAAGTGGTGTAAGTAGCTGCGACTAACAGGCAATTTTTCATCCCGCCCTTTCATATAGATTGTCGCCGTTTCATTTTCACCGCGTGTGACATGGCTGACGCTATTCATATTCACCACAACCGAACGATGCACTTGTATGAAGTAAGTGCCATCGAGTTGATCAAGTAGCTCTTTTAGCGAAGAGCGTATCAGTGCCTCCCCGGCCTTACCATCATCGTCACGCCAGGCAATCAAGGTATACTTTTCATCCGAACGCAAATAGTCAATATCCTCGACTGGGATCATACGTAATGATTGTCCCACCTGAGCTTTAAGCCAACGCAAAGGCTCTGGCACTGCCTTTTTTTGCAGACGCGCCTCTAGTTTATCGAGTAAAGTTTCGATATTGGGTGCCTCCTGAGCTGCACCCAAGCGTTCTCGCAGGCGCATTACGGTATCTGCCAAGCGCGTTGGATCAACTGGTTTTACCAGATAGTCCAAGGCACCTTGCGCAAAAGCCTCAACCGCATATTCGCTATAAGCAGTCACAAATACTAGGTGCGCACCGCGACCAATTTGACGTGCCGCTTCTACGCCGCTTATGCCCGGCATATGAACGTCGAGAAAACAAACAGTCGGCTTGTGTGTCTCATACATTTCAACCGCTTCCCGACCATTTCGCGCCTGCGCCACAATGTCTAATTCAGGCCAAGCTTGCGCAAGCATACGCGTCAAAGAACTACGCAACAAAGGCTCATCGTCAGCGATTAAGGCAGTAGGACGTGTAGCGTTCATTTGGAACTCCCTGAATCTAAAAATGCGTTGGCAATCGGAAAATTGAGTTCCGCACAAAAACCGTGGGGGACAAGCCCAGTCAAGCGTAACTGCGCATCGCCGGCATAAACCAATTGCAAGCGTTCACGCAAGTTTGCCAAGCCAGTACCTAGACCTTTGCTCCCATGCTCACCTTGAGCATTTTGCACCATACCGACACCGGTATCGCTGACTTTCGCGAGGCAGCGCCCCTCATGTAGACGCACCGTCACATCAATTTGCCCGCCCTCCTCACTGGGATCAATGCCGTGGCGCACGGCGTTTTCCACTAAAGTCAGCAAGCTCATCGGTGGGCATTGAATCTTTAACGCAGCCTCATCTACATGGATAAAAAACTGCAATCGGTCTGGCATTCGCATGTGCATCAACTCAAGATAGGCACGTACCAATTCTAGCTCCTGTCTCAGTGTGGTGGCCGCATTGTTCAGATTCGGAACAGCAGCGCGTAAGTAGGCGATCAAGCTATTCAACACTGCCGAAGCCTGAGAAGAACCAGAATCGACCAATTCTCGAACATTCGCCAAAGTATTGAACAAAAAATGCGGCTCAACCTGCGCCTGCAACAAGCGCAAGCGCGAATCAAGTGCATTACGAGCAAACTCACTACGCTCCAATTCGAACGACAGAGCCTGACTCTGAGCCTGACCATTGATATGACGATACAGCGCCGACATCGCAATCCAAGGTGAAAATAGCAAGCCAGCGCCTATCATTTCACCAAATCCAGATAATTTATTCTTATTCTCGTACCACGGTGTCGCATCACCAAGGGTTGTTAGTATGTAGGCTAGTACAGCCGCAAATGGTACGACAATCGCCACTGCTGCAACTTGAAGTACCCACCTCGCAACCCACCGAGGCAAGCGTTTTGGCCAACGCTCAAAGACACCAAAGACGGTCAATTGAACCATGCCGATTAAGGCTAGACGCGTAAATATCGTAATCCACCACGCCGCCCAGGTGAATTTCATCATGATGCTCAGAATCAGGCTCACCAACAAAACGACCCTTACACGGCGCCAACCAAATAAGGGTGGCTGGATTGGTGGTAAAGGTAATGAATCAGAATTATTCACGGTCGTATCTTTTCAAGGCAAAGGAGAATTTGGCATGCAGACAAAAGCCAAATCGATAAATAAACAAAGTATAGATGCAGCTTATAGGACTAGTTTGGGCAATGTTATCTCCCTCTGACCGGTCACGTTTTACGCTGATCAAATTGCGCTATGCAGTGACGAATGACAGCGAGCTGATCAGCACGCGATTCGGTTGTGAGACCATTTCCACTAAAGCTAAAACATCGATTGTTACGTAACAGCCGTATTCCGAATTCTACTTGCAAATATTGGCGGATAACAGCAATCGCATCATGTTGACTTGGATGCGTATCGACCTACATCTATGGTGTATCGCATCAATGGAACCGTTTCTAACCCGACAGGATTGTCCGATAGTGGTCGATGGTTTTGGCCGTGCACAAACATGTTTTTGGAGTCACTGCACTCCGCTTTGTAGAGACATAAGAGGTGCCGAAATTTTATCGTTAATCGCTCAGTTTTTTTATCCGGCTAAGCAGGACTATGTCCGGTTCCGCACAGAACGATATCACGCCAGATCCGATACTGAAGAAGAACCATCCACAGAATCTGACCATGACTATCTTAAGCGACATGCGCCCCAATGTGGAACCCGATGGTGTGCCACCACCTAAGAAGCGCCGTACCGCGTTCTTGTCACTGCATGCGTGGCAACAATTCATTGCTGTCGCCAAACCATACTGGCTGGGTGGAGAATGGAAGACAGCTTGGACCCTCTTGGTGCTGCTCATCCTTTTAATGCTATTTGAAACCAAGTTCGCCGTGATGCTGAACGATCAGGCCGGAGAAATGACCTCGGCACTGGCGGCAAAAGATGGCGTGCGCTTTTGGGCCTCCGTGCGAACCTGTCTGATTGTGCTGGTATTTGCAGTGCCGACCTACGCTTTCTACTATTATATGCGCGACCTATTCGCGAACCGATGGCGGCTCTGGCTCAGCGGGCGTTTTCTCGACGGCTATCTAACAAATCGTCGATACTACGCACTTAGCGCAAACCGCAACTTGGATAATCCAGACCAGCGCATCAGCGAAGACATTAATACTTTTACTGGTAGGTCCATCAACTTCCTGCTTATTTTTTTGGGATCTGCCATGCAACTAGTAGCGTTCAGCGCTGTGCTATGGTCAATTTCCCATTTGCTTGTCGGCGTATTAGTGATGTATGCCCTCATCGGTACCGGCACCGCACTTTATGCTTACGGCAACCCATTGATTCACCTCAATTTTTGGCAACTTCGGCGCGAGGCAGACTTCCGTTACAGCTTGATGCGTGTACGCGAAAATGCCGAGTCGATTGCGTTCTACCGCGGCGAGGCGCAGGAACGCACACACATCGACAGCAAGCTTCGCCGGGTCATCCAAAACTACGACAAACTAATCAAGAAGCAGCGTTCACTCAATTTGTACCAGCGCACGTTCAGTCAACTCACATTGGTGTTGCCAGTCGTGATACTTGCCCAGCAAGTCTTATCGGGCGAGCTTGAGGTAGGTCGAGCAACACAGGCGGTCGGCGCATTTACAGCCGTTCTTGGGGCGGTAGGGATGATAGTGGAAAACTTTGAGAGCCTGAGCCGTTTCGTGGCTGGCGTTGGTCGCCTGCAGGCTTTGTCTGACCTAGTATTGCCAAAGCTAACACCCGCGTCGGCAACTAAAATTGAATCCGCGCGAATTCAACTACGCCCCGGTACTGAGCTCACATTAGAATCAGTCACCTTAAGTCCGCCACAATCTCAGCGTGTGCTTATTAAAGACCTGAGCCTCGTCTTGCGACGAGGTGAAGCACTGCTTATCACTGGCGATAGCGGCTGCGGGAAAAGCTCGCTCTTACGAGCAATCGCCGGATTATGGGACACAGGCAGCGGCCTCATTCACCATCCGCCATTAAAGGATTTTTTCTTTTTGCCGCAGCAACCTTACTTACAGATGGGTTCGCTGCGCAGCCAACTCATCTACCCTAGTGTGAAGTCGAAACTCACCGACGAGCAATTGTTAGAAATTCTGAATCAAGTGTATCTACCGCAATTGTCGGAACATGTCGGAGGGCTATCTGCAGTCCATGACTGGGAGAAGCTACTTTCCGTCGGCGAGCAGCAGCGTATTGCATTCGCCCGCATTTTGGTTCATGCGCCTAGCATTGTCATTCTCGATGAAGCAACCAGTGCGCTTGACTGTGCCAACGAATCAGCTCTATATGCGCGTCTGCGTGACAGCGGCGTGACACTGATCAGTATCGCGCATCGCCCCGGCGTACTGCAGTACCATACCCATGTTTTGCAGTTACTAGGTGATGGCGCATGGAAGCTACAAGATGCGAGTGTTTTCCAGTTTGACGCAACATTTGTACAGCCTGCGCATTCCTTACGCGCTGCAGCAGCGTAACGAGCGAGTGCGATTATGAGTTATCGTGAGCGAAATCAAGGCGCGGAACCCGTGACCAACTTCATTCTTTGGATCCGATTGAATTTTGACTGTACGATTAGATACAAATTAACCGCAAAGAAGACTAAGTACAAACAACACCTAGCTATCAGCACCCTTTTGTAGAACGGTGCGCAAGCCACCAAATTGAAAGCCGGATGAATAATTAAAAGAAATCGACTTTGGCAACTTATGGACTCACCGAGACTATCGCCAAAATAAATTTGGTTTCAAATGGAAAAAACGGACTAGTTCGCTTGTCTCCAAACTGCGCGATCGGTTTTTTTCTTCAATCGACTTCCCGTCCACATAGTTCACAAAAAGCCCACAAACAAAAAAGCCAACCTGCAAGGATTGGCTAATATTTTGTAAGCAATTGATTTTTATTGATTTTTTGGTGCGTCGGGAGGGGTTCGAACCCCCGACCCATGCCTTAGAAGGGCATTGCTCTATCCAACTGAGCTACCGACGCACATTCTTTTTAGACCTTCGCGGCCTAAAAATCAGAAGGCTGAATATTACAGTGTATCGCTACTAACATCAAGAATCATTACCCTATAATTGGAAATTAAGCGATGCAATTGGCTAAGCGACGCGCCATTTTATTCGCAATTTCCGCACTCGATGTTTCCACCATTACGCGAACTAATGGCTCAGTTCCTGATGCTCGAATCAGGACACGTCCCTGCCCTGCCAATTCTTTTTCTACTTGCGTTTTTTCCGCTACCAATGCTGCATTCGTTTGCCAATCAAAGCCCGGCGTGACGCGCACATTAATTAGTACCTGTGGAAACAATGTGAGGTTTTCAAAACATTGATCCAATGATTTACCATTGCGCTTCAAAGCGGATAAGACTTGTAGCGCAGATACGATACCATCGCCAGTCGTGTGTTTATCTAAACACAGCAGATGTCCCGAACCCTCGCCACCTAGCAGCCAACCTTGTTGCTGCATTTGTTCTAGCACATAACGGTCGCCGACTTTCGCGCGAATGAAGCCGACACCCAATTCTTTAAACGCAAGCTCAACCGCCATATTGGTCATCAAAGTACCAACAGCGCCAGCAACCGGGCCAATCGCCATACGATCTAAAACCATCAAATAAAGAAGTTGATCGCCATCGTAAATTTTGCCATTTTTATCGACCATCACAAGACGGTCAGCATCACCATCCAGCGCAATCCCTAAATCTGCGTGATTTGCGCGTACCGCTAATGCCAAAGCTTCGGGTGCTGTCGCGCCAACGGCATCATTAATATTAAAACCATTGGGATGATTACCGATTGAAATAACTTCTGCACCTAACTCATGAAACACGTGAGGTGCAATATCGTAGGCAGCACCATGCGCACAATCGACAACAATCTTTAAACCGCGTAAATCCAACTCGTTCGGATATGTACTTTTGCAAAACTCGATGTAACGACCGTTCGCATCATCCAAGCGTTTTGCCTTACCCAATTTATCAGAGCTCACACACTGCATTTCAAGATCGAGCTCAGCTTCTATCGCTAATTCGATATCATCTGGTAGTTTTGTACCTTGAGCCGAGAAAAATTTAATCCCATTGTCATCATAAGGATTATGCGAAGCAGAAATCACGACACCCGCTGACAAACGCAAGGCACGTGTGAGATAGGCGATCGCCGGCGTTGGCATTGGGCCAGACAACATGATGTCAACGCCAGCCGCGGCGAAGCCAGCCTCAAGAGCAGCTTCCAGCATATAGCCAGAAACCCGCGTATCTTTACCGATCAAAACAGTCGGGCGTGCGTGACTTGCCGTATCTAATTTCGCTAGCACTTTCCCTGCGGCATAACCGAGTCGCATCACGAAATCTGGCGTAATCGGGCTGACGCCAACTTTGCCACGGATTCCATCGGTACCAAAATATTTACGAGACATGTCTTTCCCCTCTTATTTTTTTAAATGACTAGATTTTGTTTTGATTTTCTTCAGGCAATCTTGATGGTATTGGCTGCATGCCATACCTTTATCGCATCAACCGTCTCGGCAACATCATGCACCCGTAAAATGCGCGCCCCCTGTGCCATAGCCGCCAATGCTGCCGCGAGACTGCCCGCCATACGATGCTCTACCGGTTTGCCAGTGATTGCACCTATCATGGTTTTGCGCGAGATCCCCGCCAATACGGGAAACCCTAATTCCTCTTGCATCACATTGATATTTTGTAAGAGCTCGATATTATGTTCCAAGGTTTTGCCGAATCCGAATCCGGGGTCAACACTAATACGATTTTTCTCAACGCCTACAGCCTCCAACTGATCACAACGCTCGCGCAAAAAAGCGATAACGTCTTGCGTCACATATTGGTAACTTGGTTGTTCTTGCATGGTTTCGGGCGACTTTTGCATGTGCATCACACACAAGCCAACATCGCTGTCTGCCACTGCCGCTAGCGCTTGCTCAGAGTCAAAACCACGAATGTCGTTGATCATATCTGCGCCAGCGATAATCGCTTCACGCATCACTTCTGGCTTGTAAGTATCGATCGATATCGGCTTACCACAATCACGTAAAGCATAGATTAATGGAATCACCCGCTTCAGCTCTTCGTCCAATGGCAAAGGCTTTGCACCTGGACGACTTGATTCACCGCCGATATCAATGATATCAACGCCATCTTCGATCATTTGCTCTGCATGCGTGATCGCGTGATCTAAGGATTGAAATTTTCCACCATCAGAGAATGAGTCGGGGGTGACATTCAAGATTCCCATCACCAGTGGTTTGAACAATGTTCTCATGGCGTTGGTATGCGCCACTTTCATTGAAAAACGGTATCTTCCACATTCAAAAAACGGTGTTAGCATAAAACAATCGCTCTAAAAATGAAGGGTGAGGATTTCTCCTCACCCTCTCATAAATTAAATTATTTTTTTAAAACTTAGGCTGGCGCTGTCGCACTCGGCGTGACACCGCCTGGTGGCGTGTCAGAAGATGACTTAGGCGCTGCAGTAAATGACTTTGGTGGATGTGGTTCCACTCCGTTCATGATGTCATTGATCTGCTCAGCATCAATGGTTTCCCATTCAAGCAATGCTTTTGTCATCGCTTCAACCTTGTCGCGATTTTCCTCTAACAGTTGACGGGAAATCGCATATTGCGCATCAAGAATAGCGCGAATTTCTGAATCAACTTTTTGCTGAGTTGCTTCGGAAATTGTTTTAGACGAGCCGCCAAAATAACCGCCCTCTTGACTGTCTTCGTAAACCATTACGCCTAATGTGTCGGACATGCCAAAACGAGTGACCATCGCACGTGCCAATTTCGTCGCGCGAGAGAAATCATTCGACGCACCAGTCGACATTTGACCAACAAAAATTTCTTCTGCAATACGACCACCAAACAAGATTGCAATTTCTTCCAGCATCTTATCTTTGTAACCGCTGATCTGGTCATGTTCAGGCAACTGCCAAGTCAAACCGAGCGCATTACCACGTGGCATGATGGTGACTTTATGAACAGGATCTGCTTTCGGCAAGAGTTTTGCAACCACTGCATGACCTGATTCATGATACGCCGTATTACGACGTTCATCTTCACGCATGACCATGGATTTACGCTCAGGTCCCATGTAGATTTTATCTTTTGCATCTTCAAAATCTTGCATCTCAACCAAACGCTTGTTGCGGCGTGCGGCAAACAAGGCTGATTCATTGACTAAATTAGCCAAATCAGCACCAGAGAAACCAGGCGTACCACGAGCCAAAATATCAGCACGGACGTCAGGTGCGATAGGCACTTTGCGCATGTGCACATTGAGAATCTGTTCACGACCACGAATGTCCGGCAAACTGACTGTCACTTGACGATCAAAACGGCCTGGGCGCAATAAGGCTTTATCCAACACGTCAGCGCGGTTAGTTGCAGCAACTACGATGACACCAGAGTTAGGTTCAAAACCATCCATCTCCACCAGCATTTGATTCAAAGTCTGCTCACGTTCATCATTACCGCCGCCCATGCCTGCACCACGGTGACGACCGACCGCATCGATCTCATCGATGAAAATAATACATGGTGAATGTTTTTTCGCGTTGTCGAACATATCGCGTACACGAGAGGCACCCACACCGACAAACATCTCGACGAAATCAGAACCTGAGATAGTGAAGAATGGAACTTTTGCTTCACCTGCAATCGCACGTGCCAACAAAGTTTTACCAGTACCTGGAGGACCAACCATCAAAACACCGCGTGGGATACGTCCACCGAGTTTTTGGAATTTACTTGGATCCTTTAAGAAATCAACGACTTCGCTGACTTCTTCTTTCGCCTCATCGCAACCAGCCACATCCGCAAAAGTCACGTGATTATTGGTTTCATCGAGCATACGTGCTTTCGATTTACCAAATGAAAATGCGCCGCCTTTACCGCCGCCTTGCATTTGACGCATAAAGAAAATCCATACACCGATCAACAACAACATCGGCCCGTATGAAATCAAAATTTGACCCAGCAACGATGGTTCTTCTGCAGGCTTACTATCAAATTTGATACCGTTATCGACCAAGTCTTTTGCCAAACCTTTATCGAAGATTGTCAACTGGGCTTTAATTTTTTTATCATCAATTGTAGTGGCGACCACAGTACGATTACTGTCATCAATTAACGCTTCCTTGATGCGCTTTGAACGCACCTCATCTAGAAACTGGGAGTAAGGAATTGTCACTGCATTTGCAGCTAAATTTTTACTGTCAAATTTATTGAACACCATAAAGAGCACTAAGAGGGCAGCGCCCCACATTGCAATTTTGGTTAACATTGAATTATTCACAAAAACTCCTCAGGTGCAAATTTTGCACAAAAAGTCGCGGGTAAAATGACGCGCGAAAATACTAGCACTGGTAAATGTTTATTCTACTCGCATTGAATACAGCTTGCTGGACAAGATATGCAGGCACAGTTGACAATTATCAAGAGTAAAACAGATGAAATATTGATTTTTTTCACCTTTTTCCTCGTTAGCTAGGATGTTTCAAGCCTTTTCCTAACAAAAATATCTCAGATGACTTGTCTTTGCTGGCTTTCGGCTTTTTATTCGCTACGGTATGAAATTCGTTTTTGAACAAAGTCACCAAAGTATTATAGCTGGTGCCATGAAAACACTTTACCAGCAATGCACCATTTGGCTTTAGATGTGCCTTTGCAAATTCGACTGCCAATTCAATAATGTATTCAACGCGAGCGCCATCTACGGTGCCGTTGCCGGATAAATTTGGAGCCATGTCGGACAAAACAACATCGACTTTTTTGCCGTGTAGCTTTGCTTCCAATTGGGATAAGACATCCTCTTCGCGAAAATCGCCTTGAATGAAGTTAACGTCGGCAATAGGTTCCATCTCTAATAAATCCAAAGCATAGATTTCGCCGAGAATGCCGCCACCCTCTTTACCTGATAACTTATTCCTAACATACTGCGACCAGCTACCGGGAGTCGCTCCCAAATCGACGATAATCTGACCAGATTTGATCAATTTTTCGGTTTCGTCGATTTCTTTGAGCTTATAAACAGCCCGTGAGCGATAGCCTTCTTTTTGTGCTAATTTCACATAAGGATCATTAATATGATCGTGAACCCAATTTTGATTGAATTTATTCTTGGCCATTGGCGTAAAATACTGCTTTTAAAGGAATTTATATGTCAAACGACGCATCAACTGCAAAAATCAAACCAAAATCAAAACTCACACCAGCTGAACGTAGTGAATTACGTGCTGAAGCGCATGGTTTCAAACCTATCGTTATCATCGGTGAAGCTGGACTCACACCGGCAGTAAAGAAAGAAATTGATGCCAGCTTGAATTCTCACGGACTAATCAAGGTTCGCGTCTTTGGTGATGATCGTGAAGCACGCGTGGCAATGTACGACACTATTTGCGAAGAACTCGATGCCGAGCCAGTTCAACACATCGGCAAATTATTGGTGATCTATCGTCCAAAAATTGACGGCATTAAAGAAACAAAATTTGTAAAACGTGGCAAAGGCTTGCGTGAAGTGACTATTGTGAAGCCTAGCGCAAGTGGCACGAAAAAACCATCTGTTTCTAAAGTTTTAGTCAAAGGCAATGAGCGTGTAACCCAAGGCGGCACAATCAAGCGCGCTAAACCACGTCAATCCAGCGTCAAGAAAACTGGTAGAGACTAAGTTCGATCTCTTTGACTAGCTTCGACTAGCGCATTAGCTACTAACGTTAGTACCGTTATTATCAAAGAGGGGCGCAAACTTGCGCCCCATTTTTTAGTACTAATTTAGTCTCGCGACTTCACAGTGTTTTTTGCGAAACTTGCGCCTGCAAAGTTCGCGTCAAAGTTTAGATGTACAAGACATCCAAAATTTCATACTCACGCACACCAGCTGGTGCTTGTACACCAACCACATCACCTGCGTACTTACCAATTAAGGCACGCGCGATTGGTGAAGTAATCGACACTTTATTCAATTTCAAATCGGCTTCATCTTCACCAACGATTTGATATTGAACTTTTTGTCCATTTTCTAAATCTTCCAATTGCACAGTTGCCGCAAACACCACGCGACCTTCTGCATCCAATTCAGTCGGATCAATAATTTGTGCTGCACTCAATTTTCCATCGAGTTCAGCAATACGACCTTCAATAAAACTTTGACGCTCTTTAGCAGCGTCATATTCGGCATTTTCAGACAAATCGCCTTGCGCGCGCGCTTCTGCAATCGCGTTGATCACATCAGGACGTTCTTTAGTCTTTAGTTTGTGCAATTCTTGCTTGAGCAATTCTGCACCAAATTTAGTCAGGGGTACTGTACTCATAGCTATCTACAATATATAAGTGAAAAATCAGGTAAAAAATACTGGGATAAATATCCCAAGTTAAAAAACAAGATGGATTGCCATCATGCCTAAAAGTAGAGAGGTCACAAGAACAATGATGACTCATTGTTGATTGTGACCTCTCGGTGTGCGCTTCCCCATTAGTCAGGGATTCGCCGGATTGCGCTTAGTGTAAAGACTTATGCAGACCTTGTAAATCATAGACATGCAATTCATCCAAATGACGCATACCTTCTACCGCAGCTTCTGCACCAGCGATCGTGGTAATTGTCGTTGCGCCAGACGCTAAAGCAGAGACGCGAATCGAACGAGAATCAGCAATCGCATTGCGTTTTTCTTCAACGGTATTGATGACCATCACGACTTCACGGTTTTTCAAAAGATCAACCACGTGTGGACGACCTTCGGCGACTTTATTCACGGAAGCACAAGTCACACCTGCTGCTGAAATTGCCGCTGCAGTACCTTTGGTGGCGACCAATTCAAAGCCCATCGCTACCAACTTCTTAGCGATGTTAATTGCACGTGGCTTATCGGCATTTTTTACGGTCAAGAATACTTTACCGGATCGAGGTAATTTAACACCCGCGCCTAATTGCGACTTAACAAAGGCTTCACCGAAAGTCTTGCCAACGCCCATGACTTCACCAGTCGATTTCATTTCAGGTCCCAAAATCGTATCGACGCCAGGGAATTTCACGAATGGGAATACTGCTTCTTTCACGCTGAAATAAGATGGAATCACTTCTTTGTAAATACCTTGAGAATCCAAAGACTGACCAACCATGCAACGCGCCGCTATCTTCGCCAATTGCAAACCTGTGACCTTAGAAACATAAGGCACAGTGCGGGATGCACGAGGATTCACTTCCAGCACATACACGACATCTTCACCATCTTTTTGCTGAATCGCGAACTGCACGTTCATCAAGCCAACAACGTTCAAACCTTTTGCCATCAAACTGGTTTGACGTTTTAATTCATCAATCGTTGCTTGCTTCAAGGAATATGGTGGCAAGGAACATGCAGAGTCACCAGAGTGCACGCCAGCTTGCTCAATATGTTCCATCACGCCGCCAATGAAAGTGCGCGTACCATCGGACAAACAATCCACGTCAACTTCGATCGCATCATTCAAGAAACGATCTAACAATACTGGCGAGTCGTGTGACACTTTGACCGCTTCACGCATATAGCGTTCAAGATCGCGTTGCTCATGAACGATTTCCATTGCACGACCACCCAAAACATAGGACGGACGAACAACAAGCGGATAACCAATCTCTTGCGCCAAAGCGATCGCTTCATCTTCTGTACGCGCGGTACGATTTGGTGGCTGACGCAAACCTAATTCATGCAACATCTTCTGGAAGCGTTCACGATCCTCTGCTGCATCGATCATGTCTGGTGAAGTACCGATAATTGGTACGCCATTCGCCTCTAACTCCAAGGCCAATTTCAATGGGGTTTGTCCGCCGTATTGCACGATCACGCCAACTGGCTTTTCCAGATCAACGATTTCCAAAACGTCTTCTAACGTCAATGGTTCAAAATACAAACGATCCGACGTGTCGTAATCAGTGGAAACGGTTTCTGGATTACAGTTAACCATAATCGTTTCGTAACCGTCTTCACGCATCGCGAATGCCGCGTGCACGCAGCAATAATCGAATTCAATACCTTGACCGATACGGTTTGGACCACCGCCCAAAACGATAATTTTTTTCTTATCAGTTGGCGCTGATTCACACTCATCTTCATAAGTGGAATACATGTAGGCTGTCTTCGTTGCGAACTCGCCGGCACAAGTATCAACACGCTTGTAGACTGGGCGTACATTCAAAGCAATACGTTTTTCGCGAAGTGCCGTGCCTGTCGATTTCAAAAGCTTAGCAAGACGACGATCAGAGAAACCTTTTTTCTTCAACTTCAACAACAAGTCTTTATCAATGGCGTCCAGGGATTGCGTTTCTAGCCACAATTCGATATCGATGATGTCTTTGATTTGGGCGAGGAACCATGGATCGATGCGCGTCAATTGATGCACTTCTTCCATCGTAAAGCCTTGCGCGAATGCGTCACCGACATACCAGATACGGTCTGGACCTGGCGCACCGAGTTCTTTTTCCAAGACTTCGCGGTCGGTGGTTTTTTCATTCATACCATCAACGCCAACTTCCAAACCGCGCAAGGCTTTTTGGAAGGATTCTTGGAAGGTGCGACCAATTGCCATCACTTCACCGACTGACTTCATCTGTGTCGTCAAACGGTTATCCGCTTGCGGGAATTTTTCGAATGTGAAGCGCGGAATCTTGGTCACAACGTAATCGATAGACGGCTCGAACGACGCTGGGGTTTGACCGCCAGTAATTTCGTTGCGCAATTCATCGAGTGTGAAACCAACTGCCAGTTTCGCTGCGATTTTCGCGATTGGGAAACCTGTTGCTTTTGACGCCAGTGCAGATGAACGTGACACACGTGGATTCATCTCGATGACGATCATACGACCATCAGCAGGATTGACTGAGAACTGTACGTTAGAACCGCCCGTATCGACACCAATTTCACGTAAAACAGCCAAAGAGGCGTTACGCATGATTTGGTATTCTTTGTCTGTCAAAGTTTGTGCTGGCGCAACGGTGATCGAGTCACCTGTATGCACGCCCATTGGGTCTAAGTTTTCGATCGAGCAAACGATAATGCAGTTGTCTGCTTTATCGCGTACGACTTCCATCTCATACTCTTTCCAACCGATCAAAGATTCTTCAATCAATAATTCATTCGTTGGTGACGCTTCTAAACCGCGTTTGCAAATCGTTTCGAATTCTTCTTCATTGTAAGCAATGCCACCGCCCGTACCGCCCATCGTGAACGACGGGCGAATGATGACTGGGAAGCCAACTGTTTTTTGCACAGCCCATGACTCTTCCATGCTATGAGCCACACCAGAACGCGCAGAACCCAGACCAATTTTGGTCATCGCATCTTTAAACTTAGAACGATCTTCCGCTTTATCAATCGCTTCTGGGGAAGCACCAATCAATTCGCATTTATACTTATCCAGCACGCCATGCTTATGCAAATCCAAAGCGCAGTTCAATGCAGTTTGACCACCCATCGTCGGCAAGATTGCGTCCGGACGCTCTTTGGCGATGATGCGCTCTACCACTTGCCAAGTAATCGGCTCAATGTATGTCACATCGGCCATTTCTGGGTCAGTCATAATGGTCGCTGGATTGCTGTTAACCAAAATAACTTTGTAGCCTTCTTCGCGCAAAGCTTTACAAGCCTGTGCACCAGAATAATCAAACTCGCAAGCCTGACCAATGATGATAGGACCAGCGCCGATAATTAAAATACTTTTTATGTCTATACGCTTAGGCATTTGTGTTCTTCTCCAACTTTGCGGTCTTCATCAGTGACGTGAAACGATCAAACAGGTAGGCAATATCATGCGGTCCTGGTGAAGCTTCAGGATGACCTTGGAAACAAAATGCTGGTTTGTCTGTACGGGCAAAGCCTTGCAAAGAACCGTCAAACAAAGACACATGGGTAACACGGCAGTTATCAGGCAAAGACGCTGCATCCACTGCAAAACCATGATTTTGTGAAGTGATCAACACTTGTTTGGTATCGAGATCTTGTACAGGATGATTCGCGCCATGATGACCAAACTTCATCTTCAAAGTTTTTGCGCCAGACGCCAAAGCCATGATCTGATGACCTAAGCAAATACCAAAAGTCGGAATACCTTTTTCAATCAATTCTTTAGCCGCTGCGATCGCATAATCACATGGTTCTGGATCGCCTGGGCCATTCGACAAGAACACACCATCAGGATTCAATGCCAACACATCTGCCGCCGTCGATTGCGCTGGCAAGACGGTTACTTTGCAACCGCGCTCTGCCAACATACGCAGAATATTGCGTTTCACGCCGAAGTCAAAAGCCACCACGTGGAATTCTGGATTACTTAATTTGCCGTAACCTTGACCGAGTTTCCATTCAGCTTCTGTCCATTCGTAGGACTTAGCCACTGAAACCACTTTCGCCAGATCCATACCGGACAAGCCGGGAAAGGATTCCGCCAATTCCAAAGCTTTTGCAGCATCTTTGCCTACCAAAATCGCACCACCCTGCGCACCTTTTTCACGCAAGATACGTGTCAATTTGCGCGTATCGATACCCGCGATAGCAACGATGTCTTGTGATTTCAGATATTCCGACAAAGACTGCTCAGAACGGAAATTCGACACCAGCAAAGGCAGATCTTTGATGATCAAACCAGCGGCATGAATTTTGTCGGATTCGACGTCTTCCGCATTCACGCCTGTATTACCGATGTGCGGATAAGTCAAAGTGACGATTTGGGAACTATAACTAGGGTCAGTCAAGATTTCTTGATAACCAGTCATGGAGGTATTGAAAACAACTTCACCGATCGTCTGACCAGTGGCGCCAATGGATACGCCCGTAAAAATCGTGCCATCAGCGAGGGCAAGAATAGCGACGGTATCGGGATTGGTACTTAAGGACTGCGGAATGGGCAGCAAGGGCAACTCCTGTAGTGTTACCGCCGTTGCGCGCCAAAACATCGATCGTTACTTGCTGTTCTCAGAACACCGCTTTAATAACAGAGCGCTATCCGGAGAATGAGAAACAATCAAAGTAGAGAGTGATTTTTTTTGGATATGCGCTACGACGAGATTTGAATAAGCTAAACCCTCGAATTATAGCGCAAACGACGCCCACAGGCAATCGTCGAATTCTTTCCAAAAAGTACTTTTCGTTTTTTAGCAGCGATTCGATTGCACAAACAAAGAGCAAAACTACAAAATTTTACAAGAAAAATGCCCTGCGTTTATTGTCCAGCCTCACCTTTGCGCGGATAATGCAGCCTTTCTCGTTCAAAGAACTCAAAAGCCGTGGCATCGACTCTCGCTGATCAAATCAATAATTTATTGCCGCAAACACAATGCACAAAATGTGGATACCCCGCATGCCAGGCATACGCCAATGCGATTGCTGATGGCAGTGCTAACTACAATCAATGTCCGCCGGGCGGGCAAGAAGGCATCAACAGACTCGCAAAGCTATTAGGCAAAACAAGCATTCCATTGAATCCGGCCAATGGCGCGGAAAAGCCTCGTACCGTCGCCTTTATTGAAGAAGCTGCCTGCATAGGCTGCACACTTTGCATACAAGCCTGCCCAGTCGATGCCATCATAGGCGCAAACAAACAAATGCATACCGTGATTCCAGAACTATGTACTGGCTGCGATTTATGTGTAGCTCCCTGCCCTGTCGACTGCATCACCATGATTCCAACTTCAGGCACGTCGACTGGTTGGCAAGCTTGGGCACAAGAACAAGCCGACAGCGCCAAGCAACGCTTCCATCAAAGAGAGATGCGCTTAATACGGGAAAAGCAAGAAAACGAAAAGCGCTTACTCGCAAAAGCACATGAAAAACTTAAACTCGTGTCACTAGAAACAGCAGAAACGCAAGCAGAGTTAGACGAAAAAGAGCGCAAGAAGAAAGTCATCGCTAACGCCATCTTGCGCGCTACCGCAAAAAAAGAAGTGCAAGCCAAATAATTGATAAAGATTACTTAATTCTCATGAATGCCAACAAACGCTTAGAAATCTTTACTCGCTTACGAGCACAAAATCCACATCCAACCACAGAGCTTGAATACACTACACCGTTTGAACTATTGATTGCGGTATTGTTATCCGCCCAAGCGACGGACGTCTCCGTCAACAAAGCGACCAAACGACTTTATCCTGTCGCGAACACACCGCAGAAAATGTTTGATTTAGGTGTTGACGGCTTGATTCCCTACATACAAACAATAGGACTATTTCGCACCAAAGCGAAAAATGCCATCGAGACTTGTCGAATTTTGCTAGAACAACATCAAGGCGAAGTACCACGCACGCGCGAGGCTTTAGAGGCACTACCCGGCGTTGGTAGAAAAACTGCGAATGTCGTCCTCAATACGGCATTTGGAGAGCCGACTATCGCGGTAGACACGCATATTTTCCGCGTTTCCAATCGTACCCGCATCGCACCGGGCAAAAACGTCGATATCGTCGAAGAAAAACTATTGAAGTTTGTACCGAATGATTTCAAACTCGACGCCCATCACTGGCTGATCTTGCACGGTCGTTACACTTGCATCGCCCGTACACCAAAGTGCTGGAATTGTATGATTGCTGATTTATGTGAATTCAAACAAAAAACGCCCTTACCAACAAATGTGTAAGAGCGCTTTTTGATGATGCTTACCGACATGAAATCGATAAGCACTGAGGCGATGATCGATTTAAACGATTTGGCAAGCCTCATCAAAATCCAAGCGTGGTGAACGCGGGAATAATTTTTCAGAATCACCATAGCCAATACTGCAAACAAAATTGACTTTCACTGGTGTATCAGCAAAAAAAGCAGCATTGATTTTTTCTGCATCAAATCCTGACATAGGACCACAATCCAAACCTAGGCCACGTGCAGCCATCATCATGTAAGCGCCTTGTAAGCTCGAATTTCTGAAAGCCGTTGCCTCAATATTTGCCTGATTACCCTCAAACCAAGAACGAGCATCCGGCGCATGTGGAAATAACTTAATTAATTTTTCATAAAAAGCCAAATCCATACCGATAATTACAGTCACCGGCGCTTGACGCGTTTTTGCAGCGTTACCAGGCGACATACAATCAACCAATTTTTCTTTTTGCTCTGCCGATTTTACAAATACAAAACGTGCTGGGCATGAATTTGCTGAGGTTGGCGCCCATTTCATAGCATCGTAAATCGCCTGAATTTGCTCGTCGCTAACGGGCTTATCTAGCCAAACATTGTGCGTACGGGCGGAAGAAAATAACAAATCTAATGATTCTTGATTCAACATAATGGGATCACTTTACATAAAAGAAGTCGCGATCATAACCGAAAAAAGATTTCCCTTCATTGACCATGCACGACGCTCAAGCAAGCAGAGGCCACGGCAACCTCAGATTCCCAGTAAAATATCAGACTCCGAATAGATATCTGACCAAGTAAAACATGTTTAATCCCAGTCAAGACGATGTACGCCGCTTTTTTTGCGAAACCTTTCGCAAATATCATGCAAAAGAAATTCTCACTCCGCTAGAAACGATTGCAGCCGACTGGATTTCTCAACATCCCGAATATGCCGATGACTTCGGCGATGTCGAAGCGGCATTGCAACGCAACTATAGTGTCGATTCAGGCAAAACCAACCCATTTTTGCACTTATCAATGCACTTAACCATTGCTGAACAAGTAACAATTAATCAACCTCAAGGTGTTCGTATCGCTTACGAAGCATTAGCACACAAAAAGAATTCCATCCATGAGGCGCACCACGAAATGATGGATTGTTTGGGCGAAATGATTTGGAATTCGCAACGAAATGGTACCCCGCCAGATGGCGAAGCCTACCTATCCTCATTAATGAAACGAGCAGGAAAATAAGGGCGCTGCCAATAAAAAAAGCCACGACATGCGTGGCTTTTTTTATTTAAAACAGATTTTATTTCTTTAAAACCAAACTGCCTTTTAAGCTAGCAAAATAAGCTGAGATGTTTTCAATATCAGCATTACTCAATGTTTTTGCCTGCGCTTCCATGATCGCATTACTACGACCAGCAGTACCGACAGCTCCACGCTGATAAGCTTTCAAAGCGTGAACCAAATAATCTTTATGTTGACCCGCTAACTTTGGGTAACTAGGGTCAATTGGCTCGTTGTAATTTGCACCGTGGCATGAAGCACAGTTAAATTTTGCAGCAGCGACCTTGCCTGCTTCGATGTTACCAGCAGCAAATGCACTAGCAGAGAATGTCAGCGATAAAGCAACTAAAGCGATTTTTTTCATATTATCCTCAGCTTATTTTTGTTGTGCGTAGTATGCAGCCAAATCAGCAATATCCTGATCGCTCAAGCTACCTGCGATACCGCGCATTGATGGATGCTTGCGATCGCCTTTACGATAGGCTTTCAATGCGTTTTCAATGTACTTTGCAGATTGTCCACCAATCATAGGCACTTGATACACTTCAGGAAAAGTAGCTTTATAACCTGGGATCGCATGGCAACCGATACACATCGCCACTTTGTTTTCTGCGGCTTTCGCGTTACCAACAACTTCAGCCGACACAGCGACCTGTGCGACGCTCGCCAAAGCGAGTAGAGCAAATAATTTTTTCATATTAGCTGAGAGAAAATAATCAGGAAAATCAAAACTGCGATTTGATCGAAGTCAGCATTTTAGCCGATAACCATTATTTTTGCGCAAATTTCATGTGCATTTCAGACACAAATTACCTTCATTAAGAGATTTCAATAAGTTATATGCAAACACAATTCTATAACTTTCTCGATTCGAGGCTTACTACCAGAATCACCTCGCCCGACATCCTGACAAGATTTTATGTTTATACTCACGACTCAATCTTTTCGAATGCAATAACAGCAATTAACTTTCATGAAAAATACTCGACGCTTTGACGGTGCGGATAATTATGTCGCTACCGATGACTTAAAACTCGCGGTCAATGCAGCACTCACTTTACAACGACCTTTATTGATTAAGGGTGAGCCAGGCACAGGTAAGACCATGTTGGCAGAAGAAGTGGCCGCTGCATTGGACATGCCACTGCTCCAGTGGCATATCAAGTCCACTACCAAGGCGCAACAAGGCTTGTACGAATACGACGCAGTTTCACGCTTACGTGATTCACAATTGGGCGATGAGCGCGTCAAAGACATTCACAACTACATAATCAAAGGCGTGTTGTGGCAAGCCTTCAATGCCGATGAGCCAGTTGTTTTGCTCATTGATGAAATCGACAAAGCTGATATTGAATTTCCCAATGATTTATTGCGCGAATTGGATCGCATGGAATTTTATGTTTATGAAACGCGACAAATGGTACGCACCAAACATAGACCATTGGTAATCATCACCTCAAATAATGAAAAAGAATTGCCCGACGCATTCTTACGCCGGTGCTTCTTCCATTACATTAAATTCCCAGACAAAGAAACGATGCAGGCGATTGTTAATGTACATTTTCCGAATTTAAAAATTGAATTACTCAACAATGCATTAGAGGCATTCTATCAATTACGTGAAGTCAATGGACTCAAGAAGAAGCCATCGACGTCAGAGCTAATCGACTGGCTCAAGTTATTGTTGGCGGAGGATATACCCGCCGAAGCTTTACTTTCCAAAGAAAATAAAAATACCGTTCCGCCGTTACATGGCGCGCTTTTAAAGAATGAACAAGATGTGCATTTATTTGAACGATTAATGATGATGTCGCGAAATCATCGCTAACACCAAATTTTAACCATTAAAAAAGCCGTCAACATTGACGGCTTTTTTACGCTAACACTCAATCAAACTGATTAGTTCTTCGATTGATCAACCATCTTGTTCTTCGCGATCCAAGTGCACTTGAAGGCGAAAAAAAAGTCACCCCTGCGGGTGACTTTTAGCCTTCGAGCAGCGCACGCATACTTGCGTGCGCTGAATGATGCCGCGATAAAATAATAAATCAGTTCTTCGACTGATCAACCATTTTGTTTTTAGCAATCCATGGCATCATCGCGCGCAATTTAGCACCGACTTGTTCGATCTGATGCTCAGAGTTCAAACGACGACGTGATATCAAAGTTGGCGCGCCTGCTTTGTTTTCCAAGATGAAGCTCTTTGCGTATTCGCCAGTTTGAATATCTTTCAAACACTGACGCATTGCTTGCTTGGTCGCGTCTGTAACGATGCGCGGACCAGTGACGTATTCACCATATTCGGCGTTGTTTGAGATCGAGTAATTCATGTTGGCGATGCCGCCTTCATAGATCAAATCGACGATCAATTTCAACTCGTGCAAGCATTCGAAATAAGCCATTTCTGGAGCATAACCACCTTCGACCAAAGTTTCAAAACCAGCTTTGATCAATTCCACTGCACCACCGCACAAAACTGCTTGTTCACCGAACAAATCGGTTTCAGTTTCTTCACGGAAGTTGGTTTCGATTATGCCTGCACGACCGCCACCATTTGCCATTGCATAAGACAAAGCGATGTCGCGAGCAGCACCTGATTTATCTTGATACACAGCGATCAAATGTGGCACACCGCCACCTTGTGTGTAGGTTGCGCGCACTGTATGACCTGGTGCTTTTGGTGCGATCATGATCACATCCATATCGGCGCGTGGAACGACTTGACCGTAATGAACGTTAAAGCCGTGAGCGAACGCCAATACAGCGCCTTGTTTCGCGTATGGTGCGACGTTTTCGTTGTAGACCTGAGCGATATTTTCATCTGGCAACAAGATCATGATGACGTCGGCTTCTTTAACTGCATCATTCACTTCCGCGACCTTCAAGCCTGCATTTTTTGCTTTATCCCAAGACGCGCCGCCTTTACGCAAAGCAACCGTGATCTGGCAACCAGATTCACTCATATTCAATGCGTGCGCATGGCCTTGTGAACCGTAACCAATGATGGCAACTTTTTTGCCTTTGATCAAAGAGAGATCGCAATCTTTATCGTAAAAAACTTTCATTTTAATATCCTATAAATTTGAATTATTCAAAATCGAAACTGAAACTAAGTCGCCAACATTGGCTTTAATCTGGACCGCAGAGACACCGAGAGCACGGAGGAAGAATCTTTCAATTCTCGGTATCCTCTGCGCCTTCGCGGTTTTACTTCTTCTGCTAAATCGGATTACACTTTCAGGATGCGTTCACCACGCCCAATACCAGAACCACCGGTACGGACTGTTTCTAGAATCGCGGTACGTTCTATGGAATCGATAAAGGCATCGAGCTTTCCTTTGTTACCAGTCAATTCTATGGTGTAGCTTTTTTCAGTGACGTCGATGATACGGCCGCGGAAAATATCCGCTGTACGTTTCATCTCTTCACGTTCTTTACCGACTGCGCGCACTTTGATGAGCATGAGCTCACGTTCAATATGCGCACCTTCAGTTAAGTCGACAACTTTCACCACTTCAATCAAACGATTCAAATGTTTGGTGATTTGTTCAATCACATCATCTGAACCTGTGGTGACGATAGTCATACGTGACAGCGTTGCGTCTTCGGTAGGCGCAACCGTCAAAGTTTCGATGTTATAACCACGTGCAGAGAATAAGCCCACTACACGCGATAAGGCGCCCGCTTCGTTTTCGAGCAATACGGAAATAATGTGTCGCATTACAAATCCTCCGAACCAAGCAGCATTTCAGTCAGACCTTTACCGGCTTTCACCATAGGCCACACTTTTTCATCTTGATCTGTAATGAAATTCATGAACACTAACTTGTCTTTCATGGCAAATGCTTCTTGCAATGCGCCATCCACATCGGCAGGATTTTCAATCTTCATGCCGACATGTCCATAGGCTTCAACCAATTTGGTAAAGTCAGGCAAAGAGTCCATATAGGATTCCGCATAGCGACCAGCATAATCAATTTGTTGCCACTGGCGAACCATGCCAAGCGCACGGTTATTCAACAAAATGATTTTTGGTGTCAGATGATATTGCTTGCAGGTTGCGAGCTCTTGGATGCACATTTGGATTGATGCTTCGCCTGTAATACAAGCGACTGTCGCGTCAGGATTCGCCATCTGTACGCCCATCGCATATGGCAAGCCAACTCCCATGGTTCCCAAACCGCCGGAATTAATCCAGCGACGTGGTTGATTAAATTTGTAGTACTGCGCCGCCCACATTTGATGTTGACCAACGTCAGATGTGACGAAAGCATCACCTTTGGTGATTTCACACACTTTTTGGATAATTGATTGTGGCTTGATAATCTCGGAAGAATCTGTATAGCCAAGACAATCTTGTTGACGCCACTTATTAATCTGTTTCCACCAGTCTGCTAAAGGTTTGGCGTTTGGTTTCGCATCAGACGCAGCCAACTGCGAGAGCATTTCAACCAATACGTCTTTGACATTACCGACGATAGGAATGTCGACTTTCACGCGTTTAGAAATCGATGAAGGATCAATATCGACGTGAATAATCTTACGCGGATGCGAAGCGAAATGTTTAGGATTCCCGATCACTCGGTCATCAAAACGCGCACCGATCGCAATCAACACGTCGCAGTGTTGCATCGCCATGTTGGCTTCATAAGTGCCATGCATACCTGGCATACCAACGAACTTATCGTCAGCTGCGCGATAGCCACCCAGCCCCATCAGTGTATTGGTAACAGGAAAGCCTAATTGATCAACTAATTTATTCAATTCTGGTGCGGCGTTTGCCAGAATTACACCGCCTCCGGTGTAAATCATTGGGCGCTCTGCTTGCAGCAGCAATTGAACCGCTTTACGAATTTGCCCTGCGTGACCTTTATCGACTGGGCGATAAGAACGCATTTCAATTTCTTTAGGATAGTGATACGTAGTTTTGTGATTGCTAATATCTTTTGGGATATCAATCAATACCGGACCTGGACGACCTGTAGTCGCAATGAAGAACGCCTTCTTCACGGTATCGGCCAAATCACGCACGTCTTTCACTAAGAAATTATGCTTTACACATGGACGAGTGATGCCCACGGTATCACATTCCTGAAACGCATCTTCGCCGATTGCATGGCTAGGAACTTGTCCAGAAATGACGATCATGGGAATAGAATCCATGTAAGCTGTTGCCAAGCCTGTCACTGCATTCGTCACGCCAGGGCCGGAAGTCACCAAAGCGACGCCAACTTTATTGGACGAGCGAGAATATGCATCAGCGGCATGAATTGCTGCCTGCTCGTGACGGACTAGTATGTGTTGAAATTCACGCTGATTAAAAATCGCGTCATAGATATAAAGGACTGCACCACCCGGATAGCCGAATACATGCTCTACGCCCTCTTCTGCGAGACACTTAACGAGGATTTCCGCGCCTGTGTACTCTGTGTTGCGGTCTGCACCGCGATCCGTTTGACGGTCGGACGGTCGTTCTGAACTCATTTTATTTCCTTTCAAGGTCCATTGGAGATTGATCGGATGCTCTTTCCTGACGAAATTCAAGTTTCAAAAGCAGTCAACTGACGTTCCTTTTTGTGCGGTCACTTCCCCCTTCTACTATCCGTTGGACAATATTCTAGGCAAAGCTTAATGGCGACTCGTGCGGTCAGGGTATAGCTAAGAAATCTTTAATTTCTCACGCTTGTGGCATGGGTTAGAACAAACTGCTACTAACAATTTACTGATAGTGACTTGCTGACAGAGGCATTGTGGGCCAGATCAAACAAGTGTTGGTACTCCGAGATTTTGGAGCGAGCCTCTACACTACTGCGATGCAGCAATTTGGTCAAGACTATTTAGATCGCGATTGCAAGAAATTTGAAAGAAATACGTAAATTCAGCTGCTTACCACCAATCATTTACTCAATTTGGCTGGCATTTTCATGAAATAAGAGGACATCACTAAGCTTTTTTGCTAGCATGTGCGCACTTTTAGTATGCGAGCAAAAAAGCTGTCGCACCGAAAAAGTGCAGGAAATGTAAACCAATTTACGATTTGATCGTTATGGGGCTTACACTTGCATTTCGCTTTTTCTAACATTTTAGAAATTTTACGTTTTCCAAGGCACCATCCTCCGAATGGCAACCACAAAAGAATTATCCAACTTCCTCGAAGGCGTAGAACGTCGCGCATATAAACACGCGGTGTACATGGTTCGCAACGATGAATCTGCATTAGACATTGTGCAAGATGCAATGATCAAGTTATCAGAAAAATACGGCGACAAGCCTGCAAATGAATTGCCGATGTTATTTCAACGTATATTGCAAAACACTATATTAGATTTTTTCCGAAGAGAAAAAGTCAGAAATAATCGAATAAGTTTATTTTCCAACATCACCACGAATAATCAAGATGACGATAATTTTGATATATTAGAGGTACATTCGTCGGAAGAAGGCAGCGAAGCGGCTGAATCGACTGAGCAAAAATTGGAAAGAGAACAAGTTTTAAATATTATTGATGAGCAAATAAAAAAACTTCCTACTCGTCAACGAGAAGCCTTTCTCATGCGTTATTGGGAAGATATGGACGTCGCAGAGACTGCGACAGCGATGGGTTGTTCAGAGGGGAGCGTGAAAACGCATTGTTCAAGAGCGACTCACGCACTGGCAGCTTCACTTAAAGCAATAGGGATACACTTATGACTTACGCAAAAGACAAAGAGGAAATCGATTTCGCATACAAAGTGCGCCGTGCGATGACTGAATCAAGCGAAAAACTTCCAGAGGCGACTTTGGAACGCTTAGCGAATGCGCGTCAATTAGCCTTATCGCGTCAAAAGCAAGCTGAACCTAGTCGCGCATTGGCATTTGGTGGTGTGCTTGCCGGTAGCAATGGTGTCTCTTTTTCTCAAAAGAATTGGATTAAAAAATCATGGCTTGCGTTACCTTTACTTGTGTTGATGCTCGGTCTTTATGGACTTTATGAGCATGAACAAGAACAACAAATAAATGATTTGGCTGAAATTGATGCAGCGGTATTGGTAGATGAACTTCCACCAGATGCCTATTTGGATAGTGGATTTAATGCTTATTTAAACAAAGAAACACCCCCTGCAAAGATTGAGGAGTAAGAGTGCGTATTCAGAATTTATCATTCGCTTCATATCTCTACATTACTTCATCACTGCTGTTTATTAATCTGAACAGCAGTGCGTTTGCTTTTCAGGTGCCAACTGTTGAGAGCAATTCAACCAGCATTCCCGCTCCAGCTTCAAACGACTTGTCGAAATCCCCGCAGAAAAACAATGTTAGCGCGCCAGCAAATCTAACCCAGACCAATTGGAGTCAACTAAGTCCTGAGCAAAAAACAGCGCTTGCGCCACTCGCGAACGAGTGGAATAAAATGGATCCACTGCGTCAGAAAAAATGGTTAGGGGTAGCCAATAAATATGCAAGCATGAAACCCGAAGAACAGCAACGAGTTCAAGAACGCGTTCAAACTTGGGTTAAAATGACGCCGGAACAACGTATGGCAGTCAGAGAAAATTTTGCCAATACCAGCAAAAAAACTGCTGAACAAAAATCTGCACAATGGCAGCAATACCAGCAATTGAGCGAAGCAGAGAAGCAAAAATTAGCCAACGAAGCTAAACAAAAGAAAACCATTACTACCATACAGCCAGAATCTAAACGTACAACAACGCCATTAGCACCACTAAAAAAAGGACCGCCGCCTACAAACCCCGTAAGCAGTAGTGCCTCCCAGACTGGTATCAAATAAACTTAACGAAGACTCTTGCAAGTGAATCAAATCGACTCTGCTGCACAATACCCCACTCCAAGCTTAAAACGCCGCCTCGTATGTATGTTGATTTATGAAGCAGCGTTAGTTTTTGGGGTGGTTTTTTTTGCAGGTGCCATTTTTGACATAAGTACTCAAAGCAAAAGCGCCCTCACCTTGCGGCACGCCAGAGAGACTTTTCTCTTCTTCATAATTGGTAGTTACTTCATTTTTTTCTGGCGCCGTGGAGGTCAGACGCTAGCAATGCAAACTTGGCGCATTAAATTGGTGAATGATGACTATCAGCGCGTACCACTAATAAAAGCCATTGTTCGGTATTGTCTTGCTTGGATGTGGTTTTTACCAGGCTTCATTATTGCGTATCAATTTGGGTTGAAAAATGCAGAGCTAGTAATACCGACTGCCATTGGATTTTGTTTTTGGGCCGCTACAGCATTATTTATCAAAGATGGTCAATTCTTGCATGACAAACTAGCCAAAACACGCTTGATTGAAGTTTCCAAGCCTTCAGAGAAAAATTAAACGGAATCAAATTTGATTTCGTTTAATCGAATTTTTGCACCTGTAAATTTGGGGTATTGCTTGATTCAATGATATTCTATTGCCGAGTGGTCGCTTCTTGCGATTAGACAAAATCAATAGGCATTCAACATGCAAAATAAAACACCAAGACGAACCCGCGATCGTATTTTAGATCTATCACTCAAGTTATTTAACGACTTTGGTGAACCTAACATTACCACAACGATTATTGCCGAAGAAATGAGTATTTCACCTGGCAATCTTTACTACCATTTCCGCAACAAAGAAGATATTGTCAATTCACTGTTCATACAGTTCGAAGAAGAAATCAATAAAAAACTCGCATTTCCAGAAGGTCGAAAGGCCAATATTCAAGACATCTGGACTTACTTACATTTGACGTTTGAGTTAATTTGGCGCTATCGCTTTTTCTACCGCGATCTCAACGATTTACTCACCCGAAATCGCAAATTAGAACTCACTTTCAAACAAATTCTCAATCACAAAATCAAGGTCGCAACAGAGCTGTGCCTAGGATTACGGGCTGACGGTGAATTTGAAGCTGACGATATCACCGTTGAAGCCTTGGCAACCAATATGGTCGTCGTTGCGACTTATTGGCTATCGTATGAATATGTGCGCAATCCACGAAAATACACTGAATTGCAAACCATGTCGGAGTCTCTGGCGCGCGGATGCTACCAAGTTATCGTGCAAATCAGTCCCTATTTGCGTGGGCATACAAAAGACGTTTTTGAGAAGTTATCGCAAGATTATCTATTGAAAATCAAACGAGAATCATAGACTGCCGATATGAAATCAATTTGCGTATATTGTGGATCTGCTTCTGGCAACTCACCGGACTTTCGTCAAGCAGCGCTGGGATTAGCGAGTCAACTAGTACAACATAAACTTGAATTAGTTTACGGTGGCGGCGATGTCGGACTCATGAAAGTCATTGCTGATGAGGTACTTCATCTTGGCGGCCATGTTACTGGAGTGATTCCGAAAGCGTTAATGGAACGCGAAGTGGGCCATAGCAACTTGAGCAAATTACATATCGTGGCCAACATGCACGAAAGAAAAGCACTCATGGCCGAACTATCCGATGGCTTTATCGCCCTTCCGGGAGGCATAGGCACGTTAGAAGAGTTATTCGAAATGTTCACGTGGCTACAACTCGGCTTCCATCACAAACCACTCGGCTTGTTAAACGCCAACGGCTTTTATGACCATCTTTTGCAGTTCTTGGAACATGCAGTTTTATCAGGCTTTCTCAAACCAGAACACAACGCTTTGCTAATTAAAGAAACTGACCCCTCGCTGTTAATCAATCGGATGCAACATTTTAAAGAATCTATTCAATTTCGATCTAAATCCCGCTATTAGAAACAATTTGACCAAAAACTTGCAGTACCTTTAGACATACCGATTGGAACACAACATTTTCCAAGAATATACCTTCTATTAGACAAGTCACCAGCGATTACAAGGTAAAATGCACGACTTGATTTTATTGCGACTTAAAAATCATCAAACTGTCGCCAATTTTTTTCGATTGAAAAACAATGAAATTCTCAAAACAATTTTCCCTATATCAGTCCGAAGCGACACAATTTCTGACAAGCTTAAAGGAAGCTAATCCACAACTTGAACAAAGTCAACGTGATGGTCGTGCCTTGCTTTGGGATAAGGCGCCAGTTGACCTTGATACACAACGACGTTCTGCCGAGGCTCGCATTAGTCAGCAGCCTTACGTTTATCAAAACAAAAACTAATTCATATTGACGCTATTTGATTTAACTTATCACGTCGCTTCAAAAACTCAGGCGCATGTCTACGCAAACTCTACCAGCAACGGAACTACCGATCATTGGTGCAACTGATAGCACGCCAAATGTCGTTGATGGATTGGCTTTCGCTAAGCTGTACGGAGAGCCTTTATTCAAGCTTCCTAATGATCTTTACATCCCACCGGATGCATTAGAGATTTTTTTGGAGGCTTTCGAAGGCCCTCTAGATTTATTGCTGTATTTAATTCGCAAGCAAAATTTCAACATTCTAGATATTCCGATGGCGCAGGTGACACTCCAGTATCTGCAATACGTCGATCAAATTCGCCAACATAATTTAGAACTTGCCGCAGAATATTTATTGATGGCAGCGATGCTCATTGAAATTAAGTCTCGTATGCTAGTGCCAAGTAATAAAGCTCAGGAAGGTGAAGAAGCAGATGACCCTCGAGCGGCACTAGTGAGACGCCTGTTGGAATATGAGCAAATGAAACTAGCTGCATATGAATTAAACGCCGTGCCGCAACTTGGGCGAGACTTTCTTCACGCACAAGTCTTTATTGAGCAAAATACGATATTGCATTGGCCCGAAGTCCGAATAGTCGACCTACAGCAAGCTTGGGCTGATGTTCTAGGAAGAGCAAAACTAGTCGCCCACCACAAAATTAGTCGCGAAGAATTATCAGTACGCGAGCACATGAGCAGTATTTTACGTCGATTACAGTCGAGTAAATTTGTTGAATTTACCGATTTATTTGATCCCAGTCGAGGGACGCCAGTTTTAGTTGTCAATTTTGTTGCCTTGCTCGAATTGGCAAAAGAAACACTCATAGAAATCACCCAAGCGGAAGCCTTTGCACCCATTTATGTCCGTTTGGCCTATGCCCCAGTTTAATTTTGCTTTCTGCAACTACTTATCCCCCCTTCCATTCAAATGAAAATTATTTCCTCCATTGAAGAACTACGCGATCAACTACGCGGACAATTACGTACGGCTTTTGTTCCTACAATGGGCAATCTGCACGAAGGACATCTATCATTGATGCGCTTGGCGCGTCGGCACGGAGATCCTGTTGTCGCTTCAATTTTTGTAAATCGATTGCAATTTGGCCCAAATGAAGATTTCGACAAGTATCCGCGAACATTTCAGGCTGACATTGAAAAACTAGAAAAAGAAGGTGTCTACGTCCTATTCGCCCCAACTGAAAAAGACTTATATCCTGAACCTCAAGAGTATCGTGTGCAGCCGCCCAATGATCTTGGTGATATTCTTGAAGGAGAATTCCGCCCAGGCTTTTTTAATGGCGTCAGCACTGTTGTACTTAAACTTTTCTCCTGTGTACAACCCCGGGTTGCAGTCTTTGGAAAAAAAGACTATCAGCAGTTAATGATTATTCGCAACATGGCAAAACAATTTGCGTTACCAACTGAGATAATTGCGGCTGAAACTTGGCGCGCAGAAGATGGACTAGCACTATCCTCTCGCAACGGCTATTTAAGCACCGAAGAGCGACTTGAAGCACCAACACTTTACCAAACACTCAACCAAGTCGCGGATCAAGTACGTACTGGTGGCAAAGAAATCACTTCAATCGAGCAAAAAGCGATGCAATTGCTGTCAGATCGTTTTTGGAAACCTGACTATGTCGCGATTCGCAAGCGTGCTGACTTAAAAGCACCTAGCATGGAAGACTTGGAAAAAAATGAACCGCTTGTTGTTTTGAGTGCAGCTAAACTCGGCAACACACGCTTGATCGATAATTTAGAAATCTAGGCACGTTTTGATACTCAAATTTTCAACTCAATTGCAGAAATTTCCTCTTTCCTGCATCGCAATTCTGCTACTTTGCATATGCTCCATAGCCCAAGCGCATCCCACCATCAGAGTTGTCGACGACGGTCAACGTGCAGTGATTCTCGAAAAGCCAGCCAGACGCATTATCAGTTTGGCTCCGCATGTCACAGAATTGGTATTTGCCGCAGGGGCTGGAGATTTACTTGTCGGGGTCAGCGAATACAGTGACTTTCCAGAAGAAGCAAAAAAAATCACCTCAGTTGGCAATATTTTTGCGCTCGACCTCGAGCGTTTATTGGCTCTTAAACCGGATCTCGTTATTATTTGGGGAACAGGGAACGCAAAACTTCTCGCAAAAAAATTACGAGATAACAAAATTACCGTTTTTGAAAGTGAACCTCATAATTACGAGGATATTGCGACTTCAATCGAGAAAATTGCGAGTCTAAGTGGAACCGAAAATATCGGCGCCAACACAGCGCAACAATTCCGAATGCGGTTGAAGAATCTAGCCCGCAAATATCGATTACAAGACAATGAAAAGCCTGTCGGCGTCTTTCATCAAATGGTCAAAAGCCCTTTAATGACAATTAATCATGAGCACTTCATTTCGAAAATGATAGAACTTTGCGGCGGTAAAAATGTATTTGCGGAGCTTAAAGATATCAGCTCAACGATCACGACTGAAGCACTTTTGCTTGCCAACCCGGATTTTATCTTCAACAGCGGCAAAAACAATCAAACACTTGTTAAGGACTGGGCAAACTTCCCGAACCTAAGCGCTGTAAAAAAGAAAAATCTCTACAGCATACCTGGTGATTGGCTACATCGAGCTGGCCCCAGAGTGCTAGATGCGACCGAACTCTTGTGTAAAAATATTCGCGAGGCTCGTAGAAAAATCTAAAACAAACTCCAGGAGACACGCAAACATCTCCTTGGAGTCGTTGATTTTTCGCCCGCAAATTAAAAAGTAGAGTTGCTCAATGCAAGGGATAAGTGCGATATTCACCATCCTCTTCTTCGTCATCAAAATGGGAGTCGGCCCCATGCACGTGTCCATGGGCAATTTCTTCAGCGGTTGCTTCTCGGACCTCTGTGACATGCAAATTAAAGCGTAACGCAATTCCTGCCAACGGATGATTGCCATCTAACACTACTTTATCTTCCGCAATTTCAGTCACTGTGAAAATAAGGCTCTCACCTTCTTCGTCATCATCTGGCGTACCTTCAAATTGCATACCCACCTCTAATGGCGATGGCAGGCGGCTACGCTCTTCCATTTTCACCAATTCGGCATCATAGTCGCCAAAGGCATCTTCCGGCTCAACTTGTATTGTTTCATTAAATCCTACGCTCTTGCCTTCCAGAGCTTCCTCGATTTTTGGTAAGGTGTTCTCGTAGCCACCGTGCAAATAAACCATAGGCTCTTGGCCCTGCTCGATCAGATTACCGAGGGTGTCGGACAAACTATACTCAACGGTCACCACAGTGTTTTTGGCAATTTTCATACTATTTCCTTAAAAATTTCAGTTCTTTTGTGCTTCATCATGCATTATACCTTCCTCAATGCGCAGCTATGATTTATCCTGCCTGAACTTTTTACATCCACCAGATCTCATTGCATCATGAAAAAAAAATCAGCTGCGCTCACTTTACTTGGCAATATCACACCAGAAGAATTCTTTGCAAACTACTGGCAAAAAAAGCCTCTCCTGATTCGACAAGCCATTCCCGACTTCCAACCTTTATTCAGCGCGGACGAGCTCTTTGAAATGGCCAGTCGTGACGACGTAGAGTCACGTTTGATTTGTTTCTTTAAGCAGCACTGGGAAATGACAAATGGCCCTATTGCCAAGGTTCCAGTGAAAGAGAAAAAAGACTGGACGCTCTTGGTTCAAGGCGTCAATTTGCATCAACAAAAAGCGGATGAATTACTACGCCAATTTCGCTTTGCACCAGACGCCCGCCTTGACGATTTAATGATTAGCTATGCGCGTGAAGGAGGCGGTGTTGGGCCGCATTTTGACTCCTATGATGTATTCCTACTACAAGCGCACGGTCAACGTCGTTGGCAAATTAGTTCTCAAAAAGATTTGACCTTGATTGAAGGTATGCCATTAAAAATTCTACAAAATTTCAAGGCAGAACAAGAATTTGTTTTGGAACCTGGCGACATGTTATACCTGCCACCACATTATGCTCATGATGGTGTCGCGCTGGGCGAATGTATGACTTACTCGATAGGCTTTCGCTCACCTTCCTTTCAGGAATTAGGCGAAGGATACTTGCAGTTTATGATTGACACCATAGAATTGCCGGGGCGTTACGCAGATCCTGATCTACAAACGTGTCAACATCCAGCTGAAATTGATGCCTCGATGGTCGATAAGGTAATTGCAGAGCTCAGCAAAATTAGCTTAAACAAAGAAGACATGACAATCTTCCTTGGCGAATACCTGACAGAACCAAAATCAAGTGTCTTCTTCAACTCGCCAGAGAAACCACTAACACCTAAAAAATTTACTCAGGCAGCGCTCAAGTATGGGGTGAAGCTCTCACTCAAAACACAAATGCTTTACCAAGGAAAACAAGTGTTTATTAATGGTGAATCATTCACCGTCGGGAAAACCGACAAACAAACTTTAAGCATCTTGGCAAATCAACGACATTTATCAGCCGAAGAGCTAATAAAAGCGTCGGAGGATGTACTGGAAGCTTTCTGTATCTGGTACGAAGATGGTTGGCTAGAGTTGAACAAAAATTGAATTCTTTATTGAGGTTTTTACGATAAAAAATAGTATTTTTCACGACATTTCAGCTCTTTTAGCTGATCAAACATAATGAAGAAACTAATTTTTAACGAATTCCTTAAATTAGTTCATTTTTTTCGAAAAAAGTGCACAGAAGTATATTCGATTGACAGAAAAATCATTATAATTCGCGGTTAGGAAAGTTTCGAAGGATTTGCAAGGTCTTTTTGATTTTTGTGCCGACGGCTTAGCCTATTGAGCGATAATTACCGGTAATTATTCATCGCAAGTTTGTTGTTTTTTAGATCTATTTTTTTGAAAGTAAAAACATGAAAAAATCACTTTTGCTCGTTTCTATGTTGGCAGTAGCTTTGGTAGCATGCAACAAACCAGCTGAAACTCCAGCAACTCCAGCAGTTGAAGCAGCTCCAGCATCTGCACCAGCTCCAGCATCTGCACCAGCAGTTGAAGCAGCTCCAGCATCTGCACCAGCTCCAGCAGCTGACGCAGCAGCAGCACCTGCATCTCCAGCAGCTGACGCAGCACCAGCAGCAGCATCTAAGTAATTTTATTACTTTTGAAAAAAAGCCGGTCTTTGACCGGCTTTTTTTTGTCCTAATTTTTAGCTAATCTTAGAACGAAAAAAAGCGGATCAAATAATTTGATCCGCTTTTTTTATGCTACAACAGTTTATTTTAATTGTTCATTTAAGACTTTTAGAATCTTAGCTGCTACCGGCGTAGCTGCCACTTTACCGTCATCGCCATGCACAGTAACAGTACTGACTTCCCCCGCATCGCGCACTAAAATACGGTATTTCTGACCATCTTTCGCAGCGTCAGTCGAACCCCAAGAGAACAAGCGTGCAAAGAAACCTTCACTAGCACCTTTAGTCTTCGCATCAATATCTTGATCGATATAGCGAACAAAATAAATACCTTTAGAGCGATCTCTATCTTCGATTGTGAATCCTATACGATCCAAAGCCAAGCCAACACGACGCCACGAACGATCAAAACCTTCATCGGTTTCGAGATAACTCAACTCGTTCAAACTCAACAATTTAGATCGTGGCACTGCATTTGTATCAGCAACAGTGCTAGCTGGATTTGCACTCGCAGCGACGATCGTTTTTGCTTTAACCTCGTCAGCACCTAAACGCAGCATGAGACGTGATAAAAACTCCGCCTCCAAACCGGCCTCATTGGCACGGGAGGTCCAGGCAGTACTCGTTTTATCGCTTCCAGTTAAGACTTCTTGAGCACCACGATGACTTACATAAATTTCAATTTCACCATTGGCAGCACGTTCAACACGGGTACGGAACTTATCACGCTCGCCAGTCGAGTAAAGTCCATCAAATACTTTACCAATGGTCGAACGAATAAAATCTTGCGGAATTTTGCCACGATTTTCCGCCCAATCCGTTTCCATAACGCCTGTGGACTCGTTTTCAACATTAATCAAAAAGCCCTGCTCTTGCCAGAAATCTTTTAATTGCGGCCACAGCACTTCTGGCGCCAACTTCACAACCAAATATCGATGCGTACCATTACGTTCAATACGCATGTCTTTTAACTGATTAGGGGCGACTACACCGTTCGCAGTAGCTAATGTTGAGCTACCGGTGCGTTTCGCTGCATAAGAAGACGCTGTCGCACTACCTTGCTCTGCGTCTGGAATTGAGAAACGATTGTCACGACGAATCTGTGTTAAATCAGGTGGGACTTCTAAAGATGTCGTTTTAGCCTTGCTCGCACTTTTATAGTCAATACGATTTGATTCAGCAATATTTCCTACGAAACTGCAACCTGTAGAAAAACCTGATAATCCAATTACGCCAGCCAATGCCAAAGCACGAACCATCTTTTTATTAGCAACAACGCTTTTTGCCATGTGAAAATCCCTACAAATTGTAATCAATTAAATATGCATGAAAGCACGAGCACTGTTCTCCACCCATGAACTAGCCATTAACTAGCCAAGTGCACTCGTCAAAAATTCTTATTGCAATACACCTGCTTCACGTAAAGCGGAACGAACAATATCATGATATTGGCTAGAAAGGCTAACCAAAGGCAAACGAATTCCAGCTGGCATCAGGCCCATTTCCGCCAGTGCCCATTTGACTGGTACTGGATTAGGCTCGACAAATAACTTGGCATGCAAGGGAATCAAACGATTATTAATCTCAACTGCTTTAGAGATTTCGCCTTTCATCGCGGCAGCACACAACTCATGCATCGCGCGTGGCGCAACGTTGGCCGTAACTGAGATATTGCCTTTACCACCACAGAACATTAAAGCCATTGCAGTTGGATCATCACCGGAATACACCGCAAATGATGGCGGCACCATACGCAACAATTCCAGATCACGGCCTAAGTTACCGCTGGCTTCTTTGATACCGATAATGCCAGGCAATTGAGCCAAACGGGCGATAGTCTCATTCGACATATCCGCCACGGTACGACCAGGTACGTTATACAAGATGATTGGAATATCAACCGACTCAGCTATTTTTTTGAAATGCTGATACATCCCTTCTTGGGTTGGACGATTGTAATAAGGCACCACCTGCAACGAAGCATCTGCGCCCGCTTCTTTGGCAAACTTAGTCAAGGCGATCGCCTCGACCGTAGAGTTGCCGCCGGAGCCTGCAATAATTGGAACTCGTTTATTCGTATGTTCCACAGCAATACGGATCAACTCACAATGTTCCTCAACACTCACAGTCGGAGATTCTCCGGTGGTGCCAACAATCACGATGCCATCCGTACCTTCGGCGATATGCCAATCTATCAGCTTGCGCAGCGTTGGAATATCGAGACTGCCATCGGCATGCATAGGGGTCACGATTGCGACCAAACTTCCTTGTATCGTTGTCATCTTAGCGGGTGAGAAAAGTAAAGCCATTATTGTAGCGGATCGTTACCAGCTATGGGAGAGAATCGAAGGCGGATTCCAGAAGAATCCCATACAAAACGCTTCCTGACAGAAACTAAACCGTCGATAAACTTGGCTAGTGGAAAAACAAGTTCAAACATCAAACATAACGAACGAGAAATGCGCAAAGTGAGTCTATTCGTGGTCAGTTATTCACGCAATCGCCGGACGCAAATCCGTTGAACGATCGCCTCGGTGAACTCGTTGACATACGCGTGTTCAAAAGCCAAACATTGCTGGTACCAACCATCTGTTCTTGTGCAGACAAAATGCTTAAGCAGTTCATTCTCTTGCAACAGAAAATCAGGATTACGTGGCCGACCGTATTTCTCATTTCCTGTCGCAAAGGTTTCATAAATCAAAACGCCCTGCTCCACGAGTGATGGCAAAATCGAAGACATCAAGGGACGATGCAAGTAGTTAGTTACGACGATGCCTGCAAACTGCTCTGCCGCAAATGGCCACTTAAAATTATCTTGTTCAAGGTCGATATTGAAACATGTGGCACCCAACTGCTCTAGTGCTGCCAAAGATTCAACCTCACGATCTACCGCCCATACCTCATGGCCTGCTGCCAGCAATAAATGGGTATGCCGACCGGCACCACAGGCCAAATCGAGTATGGGTCCTTTTGATTTAGGAATCTCTTCTAGAAAGCGCTGTACCCATAGCGATGGACGTCCATTATTCATACAAACTCACTAAAAAAGCACTCACTTAAGCAACATCGTGAATGGCGTCAACACCAGCTGCAAAATGTACTGGGCGATGTTCATCAATGGGTACATCCAAAATTGCAAAATCTTAAAATACACCAAAGCCATGACAATAAAAAAACCATAGGGTTCAATCTTGGCGAACTGATACGCCTGTCGATGTGGCAGCAAACTCGTCAAAATACGTCCACCATCTAACGGCGGAATTGGGAACAGATTAAATGCGAACATGACCAAGTTAGTCAACAGTCCCGCTTGCGCCATCCGATAGAAAAACTCATGTTCGACTTTAAACGCGACTAACAGTACAGCCAAAATCATCCACAAAAAAGCCATGAAAAAATTCGACGCTGGCCCGGCTAAAGAGACCCAAGCCATATCGCGCTTAGGCTTACGCAAAGCACCAAAATTGACTGGAACAGGCTTTGCATAGCCAAACAAAAACTGTCCGTCAGTCGCTAAATATAAGACTATTGGGATAATAATCGTACCCAAAAGATCGATATGCACAATAGGATTTAAGCTCATACGCCCTTGGCTATATGCCGTTAAATCGCCGAAATATTTCGCGGCATAGGCATGCGCGGCCTCGTGCAAAGTAATCGCCAAAATGACAGGAATCGCATACACCGCAATGGTTTGTACTAATGCATCCATGAATTTAATTCGTCCTTAGTTTTATTTTTTATGGCAAAGCATTGCTTTAACGATTTACAAACCAAACAAAGCCGCATCACCACGCCCCTGGCGAATCAGCTCCGGCGTTTCCTGCGTCATGTCGATAACGGTCGTTGGAATTAGACTGCAAGCACCGCCATCAATCACCAAATCGATTTGCTTTTCTAAACGCGCGCGGACTAATTCAGGATCGGTTAATGGCTCATCTTCGTTCGGTAAAATCAGTGTAGTTCCCAACAATGGTTGCTTCAATTCTTCCAACAAAGCGTGAGTAATGGGATTTTCTGGTACGCGCAAGCCTATCGTTTTACGAGATGGATGACTTAGTCGGCGTGGCACTTCCTTGGTCGCTTCCAGAATAAAGGTATAAGCCCCCGGCGTTGCCGCCTTCAACATTCGGAACTGGCGATTATCCACCTTGGCATATTGTGCAATTTCGGATAAATCGCGGCATAACAAAGTCAAGTGATGCTTTTCATCGACACCACGAATTCGGCGTAAGCGCATTACGGCATCTTTATCATCAAGATGACAAACCAGCGCATAACAAGAATCCGTCGGCAAAGCGACAATGCCGCCCTGATCAATAATTTGTACCGCTTGTTTGATCAAGCGTAACTGCGGATTATCAGGATGAATTTGAAAAAATTGGCTCATAAATAAAGTCTACAAATGTGACAACGGAGGCAGAGCCTCCGTTGATTATCTTACTGATTTTCTTGCTTATCTTAATTGCTGAAGCGCGGCGATACGCGCAGCCATGGGTGGATGCGTAGAAAATAATTCAGCCCAGCCCGGTTTGTCACTGATACCAACTGCCGCCATCGACTGTGGTAGCTCGCCCGGCGCCATGCCACCTAAACGCGCTAATGCATTAATCATAGGCTGACGATTGCCCAATAATTTCGCTGCGCCAGCATCCGCACGGAATTCCCTTTGGCGTGAGAACCATGCAACAATTAAAGAGGCACCGATACCAAACAAAATTTGAAATACAAAAGAGGCGATATGAAAGCCGATTCCTGGCGTATGATTTTCATCATTCTTAGATAAGAAACTATCAACCGCATAAGCAGCAATCCGCGATAGAAACACTACAAAGGTATTTACCACGCCTTGAATCAAAGTCATCGTCACCATATCACCATTCGCAATGTGGGCAACTTCGTGTCCCAAAACCGCTTCGACCTCTTCTTTGGTCATACTTTCCAGTAGACCAGTTGAAACAGCGACCAAAGCAGAATTTTTAAAGGCACCGGTGGCAAAAGCGTTAGCTTCACCGTTATACACGGCAACCTCTGGCATCGCGATACCAGCGCGTTCTGACAAAGTTTTTACTGTACTGATCAACCAAAATTCTGTGGAAGAAGATGGGTTATCGATCACGCGCGCGCCAGTTGACCATTTCGCCATCGGCTTACTGATGAGCAATGAAAATATAGAGCCAGTAAAACCGACTACTAAGGAAAACACGGCCAAGGAACCGAGATTCAAACCTTTAGCCGTCAAATAATTATTGACACCCAACATCGACAAAATCACGGTCATCACCAACATGACAGCAATATTGGTGGCTAAAAATAAGACGATACGTTTCATATACATTTCTCCAAAACCTAAGCAAAAACACGAACTACGAGGGACTGTGCATGATGCAATATGGGTGTCTTCTGCATAATTTCAAGTCCTGCCCGCAACACAGAATCATTTGATCCAACTATGCCAAACTGGCGTCAATCCCTTAGCAAGTTCAGGCAATTGCCCCAAGTCTGGCAAATTCTCATCCGGTGCGTGAAAGTCTGACCCACGTGAGGCCATAAATCCATAACGGTTCGCGATTTTAGCGTATTCGTCGTATTGATCAACTGTATGACTACCGGTGACAACTTCGATTGCCGTACCGCCAAGATTTTTAAATTCATTAAAGAAGGCGTCGAAAGCCAAAGGCGTTAAATCATAACGTCCCGGATGCGCCACAACAGCAACCCCACCAGCACCACGTATCCACCCTATCGCTTCCGGCAACGTAGCCCAGCGATGCGGCACAAAACCAGGTTTACCATCCGCCAAATAGGATTTAAATACTGCAGAAACATCTTCGCAGACACCAATCTCGACTAAGTAACGCGCGAAATGCGAACGAGAAATCAAATCAGGATTGCCGACATATTTTAGCGCCCCCTCATAGCAGTTTGGAATACCAAGCTTGGCTAAATCCGCCGCCATATCTTCGGCGCGGCGTTGACGCCCAGAGCGGGTTTTAACTAAACCCGCCAACAGATCAGGGTTTGTTTCATCGATATTGAGGCCGACGATATGAATCGTCTTATTGGCCCAAGTTACTGAAATTTCAAGACCTGTCACGTAATCCATACCCAAATCAGTAGCAGCCTCACGCGCTGCGGCTATACCACTGACTTCATCGTGGTCGGTCAAGGCCCAGACATCGACCCCCTGCGCATGCGCCCGCTGCGCAACTGCGGCCGGTGCTAAAACACCATCTGAAACGGTGGAATGACAATGCAGATCAACATTCAGATCAACGCGAGGGACATGGCTTAAGGCTTGGGCAGACATGATAGAACCAGATTCAATAGATAAGAATGAACATTGTACTCCTGCGACGCTCGCTTTGCCGCATTGCCACAATTATGCGGCCTAAGCTTGATCTGAAATTTGTTTTAGGGCATCAGCGACCGTAGGGAAGATCAAACGCGCGCCCAATTCCACTTTGATCCTTTGGTTCTGCAAGCGTCTCGACTCTGACATAAAAGACAAAAGCATCGATGAAACCTGCTTCTCCAATTCAACCCGTGGCAAACGTGGTGCGCGCGGTAACTGAAAGTGATCAGCAACTTGATCAAAATAGTCTGCCATTTTCAAATCACTATCATCCACCGCATGATAAACACGATTTGGCTGCGCTCGAAATATTGCCAATTTAATCAAAATAGCAAGATCTTCCGCGTGAATATGATTTGTGTACACGTCGTCGCACTCAATCAATGCAGGCGTTCCTTTACGCAAACGTTCAATTGGCAAACGATCGGCTGCATAAATTCCTGGCACCCGCAAAATAGACAAAATTCCACTGCGTCGCCTAGCCCATTCACGCAGAATATTTTCCGCAGAAACGCGGCGCTTAGCTCGGGGATTATTGGGATTCAAAGTTCTGGTTTCATCAAACTGTGCTCCACCACAATCACCATACACACCTGTGGTGCTGATATAAACAAGATGCGCCTTCTCAGGTAAAATGGCGGCTAAATGCTTGGTTCTAACATCAATTTCGCCGTCACTTCTTGGCGGTGCCAGATGTATGATAGTTTTGGCGAGTCCGGCTAATCGTTTTACCGTATCAGTTTGATCTAAATCGGCAAACACCGGAATAGCACCGGCAGCACGCAGTTTTGCAAAGCGTTCTGAGTCTGCGCCTTGACTCGTCACCGCAAACACCCGAAAGCGATCAACCAGATGAGGTAACAAGCGCATACCAACATCACCGCAGCCAATAATTAGGCATCGGGGTTTTGCAAATTTGACGGTGTGACTTGCTTTAGAAATACCTGGCTGCATGGGTTTTATATTATTTAGTTTTTTTGAATTCAGGAATCGTATGACGTTTCAAGTAACAATCTCTCCAAGTGGTCGCCAATTTAGTTGCGATACTGATGAAACTGTATTGTCTGCCGCCCTACGCGCAGGTCTTATTCTGCCATACGGCTGTAAAAATGGTGCGTGTGGCTCCTGTAAGGGTAAAGTTAATGCTGGCCAAGTCGTACACGGCAATCATCAGCAAAAAGCCTTGAGTGACGAAGAAGAAGCACAAGGTGGCGCGTTATTCTGTTGCGCAAAACCGCAATCTGATCTGAATATCGAAGCCCGTGAAATGCTGGCTGACGACGACTACCCTCTCAAGAAACTACCAAGTCGCATCGCCAAGCTAGAAAAATTATCTGATGACGTTATGCTCATCGAATTGCAGTTGCCTGCAAACGAAAAACTCAATTATCGCGCTGGGCAATATATCGAATTCTTGCTAAAAGATGGGAAGCGCCGCAGTTACAGTTTAGCAAACGCACCACATATCGACGGCCCATTGAGCTTGCATGTCCGTCATATGCCCGGTGGCTACTTCACCGACCAAGTATTCGCCACTCTCAAAGAGCGAGACATTATGCGCTTTGAAGGCCCACAAGGTAGTTTCTACCTACGTGAAGAATCAGACAAGCCGATGATTTTGCTGGCATCAGGTACTGGTTTTGCACCTATCAAGGCCATCATTGAACATTTGATTCATATCGATTCTAAGCGCGTCGTTCACTTGTATTGGGGTGGCCGTCGCCCACAAGATCTGTACATGCATGCACTATGCGAAGAATGGACAAGTAAGCTTGAGAATTTCAAATACACACCGGTGGTCTCCGATGCGAAGACAGAAGACAATTGGAATGGCCGTACAGGTTTCGTACATCAAGCTGTGGTCGATGATTGCGCAGATTTATCGATGTATCAAGTTTATGCCTGCGGTGCGCCTATCGTGGTGGAATCAGCAAAACGAGATTTTGTGGCGAAGTCACAATTGCCCTCAGATGAGTTTTTTGCCGACTCATTCACTTCGGAAGCGGATTTAGCAAAAAAATAATTTATTTAAATCGATGAAATTATTTTTCATTTTTTTTGATTTTTTTCAGTATTGCAGTGCGCAAAATCGCAAAAAAACCGTTACACTACGCCCATGAAAAATTTTACCGACATGTCTTCACCAAATATCGCTCGACGCCGCTGTTCGCAAACCGAGCCTGGGAAGTCTTGCGCGTAAGAAAAGCAAGGTCACGATAAAACCACAGGCTCAAGCCCTGTGGTTTTTTTTTGTCATCAAATCGAAGTAACTTCTGCTGTAACATCTTTACATCCCAGTTTGCATTTATCTTTAAGGAGTTTTGAAATGGAATTTAGTCAGTACAACGTCAACGCCCTGATGTACATCACACCACGCCCAGAATTGGTGTTTACGGAAGGGCTAGGCATGTGGATGACTGACCATAAGGGCAAACGCTATCTCGATTATTTGCAAGGCTGGGCGGTCAATTGCCTCGGTCATTCACCAAAATGCATAGAAGACGCGATCGTCGCACAAGCAGGCAAATTGCTGAATCCTTCGCCTGCTTTCTACAATGAAAACATGATCAAGCTGGCCGATCAACTCACGCAACATTCCTGCTTTGATCGCGTATTTTTTGCTAACAGTGGCGCAGAAGCCAATGAAGGCGCCATTAAATTAGCGCGTAAATGGGGTCAGAAAAATAAAAATGGCGCTTTTGAAATCATCACCTTTGATCACGGCTTCCATGGCCGTACTTTGGCTACCATGTCCGCCTCAGGCAAACCTGGTTGGGATACGATATTCGCACCGCAAGTGACGGGTTTCCCGAAAGCAGATCTGAACGATATCGCTTCCGTTGAAAAACTGATTAGCGAAAAAACTGTCGCGGTCATGCTCGAACCCGTGCAAGGTGAAGGTGGAGTCATTCCGGCAAGTCGTGAGTTTATGCAAGCTTTGCGCGCACTGACGACAAAGCACAATGTTTTGTTGATCGTCGATGAAGTACAAACAGGTATGGGACGTACAGGTGAACTATTCGGCTACCAGTTATCTGGTATCGAACCGGACATAATGACTCTGGGTAAAGGCATAGGCGGTGGCGTTCCACTTGCTGCCCTGCTCGCAAAAGAAGCCGTGTCTTGCTTTGTGCCTGGCGATCAAGGTGGCACATACAATGGCAACCCATTAATCACCGCAGTTGGCATCGCTGTATTGAACGCATTAACTGCGCCTGGCTTCCTCGATGAAGTGAAAGCCAAGTCGGCCTATTTGAGTCAAGCACTCATTAAACTTTCCGACCAATTCGGGATGGAAGGCGAACGCGGTGAAGGTTTGCTACGGGCACTTAAACTTGGGCGCGACATCGGCCCACGTTTAGTTGAAGTGGCACGCGATTTGGAACCAATCGGTTTACTGATTAATTCCCCACGCCCAAATTTACTCCGTTTTATGCCAGCATTAAATGTCAGCTACGAAGAAATCGACACCATGATTTCCATGTTAAGCAAGGTCATCCAACAGGTGATAGACGAAGCCGCTGCAGCATAAGATTTCATACGCATTTTGCAGAAAAATTGACTATGGCTATCAAACATTACTTACAGGTTTCTGACCTGACTCTCGATGAATACGACTATCTGATGCAGAGAGCTCGCATCATCAAAGATCGTTTTAAGAAATACGAACCTTACCACCCGCTACTGGACAGAACGCTGGTGATGGTATTTGAAAAGAACTCCACGCGTACACGTTTAAGCTTCGAAGCAGGCATGCACCAGTTGGGCGGTGCGGCCATTTATTTAAATACGCGCGACAGCCAACTGGGTCGTGGTGAGCCTGTTGAAGATGCGGGTCAAGTGATGTCACGCATGTGTGACATCATCATGATCCGCACTTTTGAACAAGAGATGATAGAAAAGTTTGCCGCGAACTCCCGCGTACCTGTCATCAATGGTTTAACCAATCAGCATCATCCTTGCCAGGTCTTTGCTGACGTGTTCACCTTCATTGAACATCGTGGCTCTATCGCTGGCAAAAAAGTGGCGTGGATCGGTGATGCCAATAATATGCTGTATTCCTGGATGCAGGCAGCGAAAGTCTTTGGCTTTCATCTGCATATCTCAACACCTAAAGGCTATGACATTGATCCTGCGTGCGTGACAGTCGAACCTGAACACTACACGGTATTCGACAACCCGTCCGATGCCTGCGTTGGCGTAGACGCGGTGAATACCGACGTGTGGACTAGTATGGGCTACGAAGCTGAGAATCAAGCTCGCTTAAAAGCCTTTGATGGCTGGATTGTGGACGAAGCGAAGATGGCACGCGCCAATCCTGAGGCGATTTTTATGCACTGTTTACCTGCTCATCGTGGCGAAGAAGTTTCCGCTGGCGTCATCGATGGCCCGCAATCGGTCGTCTGGGATGAAGCAGAGAATCGCTTGCACGTACAAAAAGCTCTACTTGAATACTTAGTCATCGGCAAAGTAACCAACTAATTATTCGTCCTGAATATATAGATTTGAAATTTTTGTTTACATACTTTTAGCAAATAGAAAGCACATTATGAGCGACGTTAGAAAAGTAGTTTTAGCCTACTCCGGCGGTTTGGATACTTCCGTGATTTTGAAATGGTTGCAAGACAACTACCAATGTGAAATCGTCACTTTCACCGCCGACTTAGGTCAAGGTGAAGAACTAGAACCAGCGCGTGCCAAGGCTTTGAAATTTGGCATCAAACCAGAAAACATTTTCATTGATGACGTCCGTGAAGAATTCGTACGTGATTTCGTCTTCCCAATGTTTCGTGCGAACACGGTATATGAAGGTGAATACTTATTAGGCACCTCGATTGCGCGTCCATTGATCGCAAAACGCCTGATCGAAATCGCCAAACAAACTGGCGCCGACACTATCTCGCACGGTGCAACTGGCAAAGGAAATGATCAAGTACGTTTTGAACTCGGTGCTTATGCTTTGATGCCAAACGTCAAAGTGATCGCACCATGGCGCGAATGGGATTTATTGTCCCGTGAAAAACTGATGAAATATGCCGAAGATGCTGGCATCGAAATCGATCAAAAACACAAAAATGGTGGCGCGCCCTACTCTATGGATGCCAATCTTTTACACATCAGTTTTGAAGGCCGCCATTTGGAAAATCCAAGTGCGGAAGCAGAAGAATCCATGTGGCGTTGGACGGTTAGTCCAGAAGCGGCACCAGACCAAGCAGAATACCTCGACATCGAATACGAAAAAGGCGATATCGTGGCTTTGAACGGCGTACGTATGTCGCCAGCAACGGTGCTGACAGAATTGAACCGCCTTGGCGGCAAACATGGCATCGGCCGTTTGGATCTGGTCGAAAACCGTTTCGTCGGTATGAAATCACGTGGCTGTTACGAAACGCCTGGCGGTACGATCATGTTGCGCGCGCATCGTGCGATCGAATCCATCACTTTAGATCGCGAAGTCGCGCATTTAAAAGATGATTTGATGCCTCGTTACGCGAGTTTGATTTATAACGGCTACTGGTGGTCGCCAGAGCGCTTAGCATTGCAAACTTTGATCGATCACACACAACAAAATGTGAATGGCTGGGTACGCGTCAAACTGTACAAAGGCAATGTGATCACGGTGTCTCGCGATTCAAAAACCGACTCATTATTTGACATGAATATCGCGACATTTGATGAAGATGGCGGCGCTTACAATCAAGCCGATGCTGGTGGCTTCATTAAGCTCAATGCTTTGCGTATGCGCATCGCGGCGAATGCGAAATTGAAGCGCGGTTAATTCTCTACGTTCAATTATCTGCAATTAAGCAACAACTAAGCAATAGCCAAATTAGATCGTCTAATTTGGCTATTTTTTCGACTCAAGCTATTTTCAAATCATTATGAGCACACAATTCGATCAAGTCAGCGTCATCAAAAAAGCGAATGTTTATTTCGATGGCAAATGTATTTCTCACACCGTTCTATTCGCCGATGGCAGTAAAAAAACTATCGGTGTGATTTTTCCATCATCCTTAGTTTTCAATACTGGCGCGGCCGAAATCATGGAAATCAATGGCGGTCAATGTCTCATTCGTTTAGCGGGAAATAGCGATTGGCAAAGCTATGGTGCGGGGCAAGAATTTCATGTGCCAGCCAATTCTAGTTTTGAAATTGAGACTTCTGAATTGCTGGATTATGTTTGTCACTTTGTAGCCTAGCAACAGCGGCTATGTAAGTCGTATCCCAACTTACATAGCTAACTTCACAGCGAGTTGAAGACATTTGCTGCTCTAGTTCTTCGCTCCATTCTTGCAAAGTCAGGCCCAGACACTTTAGACGTGCTTCATGGATCGCCCAGGCTTGCAAAAAAACCTGAAACTGTTGGTCAATCCGGCTGGACTCAATCTCACGTGCAGCCGCTTCACCGAGATACAAATTTGCCGTATGTTTCCAGTCGAAGAAGCTGCTCATCTTGACGACGTCAATTCCGATTTGACCTGCACTACTAATCGCTGCCATCGCATATGTATCCTCATGCGTAATTGACAAATAGTAGTTGCGACATTGCGCGCCGACACCAGTTACAGCGTGCGGTGCATGCCCTTTTTCCGTATGCAGATGCACATCACGCTCGCGCAAATTTCTCGCGGCAGCGATCACTTTGATCAATGCCTGCCGAATTTGAACGCGAGCCTCTTCACGCATACTATCTTGTGCAACATCGACACAAATCAAGCACAGATCGTTTTGTCGAAGTTGTTCGCAGGCCAGTTCCAATTGAGTAGGCAAACGACAAATCAACATAACTCGGGCCATCTATTGGATTAAGCAATCGATGCGGGACAACCGCGCCAACTAGAATTTGCTGGGATAAATTCACCCTTCATAACCAGCGTTAAGGCACCGAGTTTCGCATCATCGCCAACCAATGCGCTATACAATACAAAACTGCGCGGACCGAGATATACGCGTTCACCGATCAACACGTGGTCAACTTTCATTACTCGGTCTTCAAACAAATGCGTTTGTGGGCACGCCGCCGCATTGATTTCACTATACTCACCAATCGTCACACAATCAAATTCGGTGATATCGGTCGTATCCAAATACACGCCTTTGCCGATTTTTGCCCCCAATAAATTAAATGCCAATGGCAGCCAAGGTGTTCCTTTCAGATAGCGCATGAAATTTGGCACCGCTATACCTTCATACAAATTGGTAGTCGCTTCAGAAGACCACACGAACCACGTCCACATAGGATGACTGCTTTTCTTGTACCGGCCTATGAATATCCATTTCGCCAAGAAAATAAACACGAAACATCCCGCGCCATATAACAAACCGGAAACAACGAGGTAATTTAGAACTTCAAGCCAGCGTTCTTCTGCAGCCAATGGCATCAGATCAAGCACAATGGTGTAGCCGATCGCAATTACTAATGCGTGTGGAGCAATGATGCGGAAGGCTTCGATTAAGCCGCGTGCGACACGTCGCCATAATGAAGGCTTGAAGGTCAGATTTTCAGCAAAGCCTTTAACTTCTTCGCGTGCAGGCAAATTCATTGCTGGTGAGCCTATCCATGTATCGCCGCTACGCATCGCGGCGTTTGCTGGCGCACTGGTATGAACGCCAATCAAGACGTTTTCAGGGATCACGGTGCCATCAGGGATATATGCACCATTTCCAACAAAACTACGACGCGATACTTCGGTGGCTTGCACCGACATCCAACCTTGATCGATCTCTTCATCTCCCAGCATCACTGCGTCGGCAATGAAACATTCTTCACCCAAAGTCAGCATATCCGGCACCACGCCAAGGGCGGTAGAAACCTCGGCGCCCTTGCCCACTTTCGCGCCGAGCATGCGATACCAAAACGGTGAATAAATCGTCGCGTAGACACCGTGTAAAACATTCAAACTAGATTCCTGAATTTGATTGACCAGCCATTTTCCACAGTACACATTGCTGTGTACGGCATAACGTCCCGGCAGCATTTTCGGTAAAAGTCCCCAACGTATACCTGCCGACAAGATCGCAGTACAAACAATTAACACGCCAGTCGCTGGAAATGCGAAAACGAAATACTCGCTTAACTGTAAGGCCACACTTGCATTCTGCGTATTTGGCAGTAACTCCAAAGTATCTAGCCAATCAATCAAAATGAATGTCGGAAAAACAGGCAAGAAAAACAAAGCAGAAATACTCAGACTTCCTAATACAAAGAATATCGCTTCACCGAACTTCCGGAAACCGCTTACGACTGGGCGCGGTGGTAATGCCTGTGGATCAAACATGCCGACATCGCGCGCTGGAGAACCTTCCCACCTGCGGTGTGCCGGAATTGTCTGCCCATCCACCAGACAAGATTGTCCAGCTAAGTGCGCTTGCTGCTCAATACAGGTGCCGCCTTCAACGACCGCATACGAACCGACGTAGGCATTTGCGCCGATATCAATTCGTCCCAAATGCAGAAAACCTTTTTCTACACGTGCGTTTTCGAAATTACAAGCATTGCCGATGCTGACGCCTTCTTCGATTTTCAATAAATCAGCAGCACGGAGGGTGATAGAGCCGATCAATACGTCATCACCGATTTTTGCACCAAGCGCTCTTAGCCACCAAGTATAAATAGAAGAGCCACCGAGCATATAGGCAGGTGCAGCTTCAATAATTCTATCGACTAGCCACCAACGGAAATAGGTCATACCCCACAGTGGATATTTACCGGCTTTCAAACGCCCAACTATCAGCCACTTCGCCGCAATCGCCACGAAAAATTCGGCAATCGTCACGAGTAAAAAACACGCTAATGAAAGTGCTACAGCACGTGGGATTGAATCTTCACTGTCACCAGTAAAGAAATGATAGGCGAAAAATGGTGTCAACCATTGCAGCATACGGAAAGCAACCAAACAAGGAATCATTGCCGCCTGCGCAAAGCCACAAACCCAGCGTTTAAGCGACGACGGTGGCGTCCATGCTTCGGCGCTCTCAGTTTGATCATTCGCTTTGATCAAACCTTCTTGCATCACGGTAGCGATTTGCCCGACGCGTCGTTGTTGGTAAATATCGCTGATCTTAAAGTACGCAAAACGGGCATCTAAGCGTAAGGTCGACACCAAACGTGCCGCCATTAATGAATGTCCGCCCAGATCAGTAAAGAAATCAGCATCACGACGGATCGTCTGTCCAGGGAAAAGACGCGTTAGAGCTTCGAATAAACAAGTCTCGGCTTCTGTTTCCGGAATATCACTTTCCGATGACGACACTTGCATTACTAACTCTTGTGCTTTTAAAGTCTTTCGATCAATTTTGCCTGAGCTTAGGCGCGGCATTTCATCCAAAAACTCATAACGCGTTGGTACCATGTAAGCCGGTATACTCTGCGTCAAAGCTTGACGTAAGTGACTGGCATTGACCAAGTCAACATCAGCACCTGCTTCGCGAACAATAAAGGCGATCAATTGATCGATGCCCTGCTCTGAACGCAAAATTACGGCGACTGTTCCAACGCCGTTTTGCTTTGCCAATACTGCTTCAATTTCGCCCAACTCAACCCGAAAACCGCGTATCTTGACTTGATCGTCAGCGCGTCCCAGGCATTGCACGGTGCCATCCTCACCTATCTTGGCTAAATCACCCGTACGATAAATACGATCGTTGAGTAAATTGTTTGCCCAAGGGTTTTGTAGAAATTTTTCCGCAGTCAAATCAGGACGACCAAGATAACCCGCCGAAACACCCGGACCAAAAATGCAAAGCTCACCGGTTTCACCACGTTCTAACAAACGCAAACCTTTTTCAACGTCAGCGTCGATAACCAACAAACCATAATTCGGCAAAGGAATACCGATGGTGACTGGTTCACCAGCAAGCAATGGTGCTAGGCTGGCAGAAACCGTAGCTTCGGTTGGCCCATAGGTGTTAAACATCTTGCGCCCGTTCACTGCCCATCGATCTACTAGGCTGGCTGGACACATCTCACCGCCAAGATTAATCAAGCGCAGGCAAGGAACATCAATGCTAAACAATGCCAACAGGGTAGGAACTGCATGCAATACCGTAATTTGATTGGCGATCAAAGCCCGTGGCAATGCATCCGGGTCGAGCGCCACTTCTTTTGGAGCAATCCATAAAGTCGCGCCGACTAAATAACTAATCCAGATTTCTTCAAATGACATGTCGAATGCCACTGAAAAACCTTGATAGACACGATCATCAACATTAATTCCTAAGACGCTATTTTCACTACGTAAGAAGTGACAAATACTGCCTTGATTGATGACGATGCCTTTTGGTTTGCCAGTTGATCCGGAGGTGTAAATGACATACGCTGGGTCATTCACATCGACTACACTGCGCTTACATAATTGAGGATCTGCAGCACGTGACAAATTCGCTGCTGTGAAAATAGGTTTTCCTAATTGCCCAAGCAGAGGCAAGAATTCGTCCGTGGTTAACAAACCGACTGCCTGCGCATCATCCAGGCAAACTTCAATTCTATCGACCGGCACTTCCGCATCAAATGGCAACCAGGCTGCGCCGCTCTTCGCGATACCTGCTTGCATCACCAATAATTCTATCCCGCGCGACAACCACAAACCGACTATGTCGCCTGGCTTCACACCTGCTTTAACAAGATGATGGGCCACCAAATCAGCGCGGGCGCCTAGCTCGGCATAGCTAATCTGTTCAAGCTCACTAGAAAGTGCGATTTTTTCTGGAGATACCTGAATAGTCGCCTCTAGCAACTCTGCTAAACACTCTGCTCTAATTAATTCAGGCAGTACATCACCGTACAAAATATTGCTATCAGAATTCATTCGTTTTTTCTTGGATGGGGAAGGAAGTTGGTTTGAACGACTTTGTTTTTGCTTGATGGTTTATACAAATACAGGTTCCACTTCGAGTCCAACGCCGAATTTTTTCAATACATCGTCTTGAATTTCTTGCGCCAAAGCTCTGACATCGATCCCTGTCGCTCCACCAAGATTAACCAACACTAAGGCCTGCTTTTCGTAGACGCCAACGGTCTTGCAGCGATACCCTTTCCAGCCACATTGTTCGATCAGCCAACCAGCTGCCAACTTAAACTCACCGTTGGTTTGTGGATAGCTAACGCAATTCGGATGTTGTTGAAATATTTGATTCCGTAGTTCAGCTGACACCACAGGATTCTTAAAGAAACTTCCCGCATTACCAATCACTGCTGGATCTGGCAATTTGCTTTGTCGTATCGCAATAATTGCATTGCTGACGTCTATCGGGGTCGGTGCTGTGATATCCCGCTCTAGCAAATATTTCGCCACATCACCGTAGTTTAAGCGTGGCAGCCATTGTTTTGGCAAAGCAAAGCAAACATCGACAATCACAAAACGATTTTGCTCACCACTTTTGAAAATACTATCGCGATAGCCAAAATCACACTCCTGTTTCTGAAAAGTTTTTAACTCACCAGTAACAAAATCAAATGCGGTCAGACTATGAAAACAGTCTTGTATTTCAAGACCGTAAGCGCCAATGTTTTGTATCGGCGACGCACCGACAGTGCCTGGAATTAAGGAGAGATTTTCCAAGCCGCCATAGCCTTGCTCTAGTGTCCATTGGACAAAGGCATGCCAATTTTCGCCAGCACCAGAGCGGACGATGAAATGATCACTCGTTTCACCGACCAATTCGCGTCCCATGATTGCCATTTGGATGACCAAATGCGGCAAATGATCGGACAGAATGACGTTACTACCTCCGCCGAGAACTAATCGTGGCAATGTCGCCAGTTCAACATCCGCTACAATGTGCGCCCGTAATGCTTGCAGTTGAGTCAGATTGTCAATTCGCAAAAATCGATGGGCATTCGCTTTAATGCCAAAGCTATTTAAGCTTTGTAGCGAGACGTCTTGCTGTAGTATTAATTCAGGTTTCATAGAGACAAGATTATAGTCGGGAATAGGCGAATTCCCTTCCGCTTTGGGCCAAATTGCCTATAAAGTTGCTCTAAGTTTTTGTTAAAATAGCGCCACTGCGTGAAATCTTGTTTTTTTCCAATTTTTCACTAACCCCACATTTCTACTTCAAATTTTTCTATTAGGAAAACGCATGCCATCATTCGATACAGTCTCAGAAGCCAATATGGAAGAAGTCAAAAACGCCATTGCACAAATTAACAAGGTGGTGACGAATCGTTTTGACTTAAAAGGCACAAGCGCAAAGGTTGAACTTAAAGACAAAGAGCGTGAAATTACTATTTTTGGCGACAGCGAATTTCACCTCGACCAGATTATGGTGGAAGTGACACAAACCATGGGAAAACGCAATGTCGATGTACGCTTTTTAGACATCGGTAAGGTCGATAAAATCGGTGGCGATAAAGTAAAACAAGTCATTAAGGTCAAAAACGGCATCCAAACCGAAGATGCGAAAAAAATCGTAAAAGTGATCAAAGACAGCAAAATGAAAGTACAGGCGAGCATACAAGGCGATGCGGTACGTGTGACTGGTGCTAAGCGCGATGATTTGCAAGCGGCGATGGCGATGCTACGTAAAGAGATCAAAGATTTACCTCTGGAATTTAACAACTTCCGAGATTAATTTTAAACGAGTAGACACAATCAATTACCTAAACACAATTGCCATCAGCGACTCAAAAATTGGGACTCAAACGATGAATTCAAAGTTTCTCAAAACGATGTCGCTGGTCAAGATCGCCGCTCTCACCAGCATCATAATCGCCGGGGCGACACTAGTACCCAACTTTGCACATGCCAACGAATTTAGCCTAGTCGCATTAAGCAATGGGAAAGCGATGTTGGTGATCGACGATAAAGCACCAAAAATGTTTGTAGTGGGCGCCTCAATCGTACCAGGAGCAAAATTGATTGCCATCAGCACCAATAGCGCAACAATCGAGCAAGATGGGAAACGCCAAACCTTATTTTTAGGACATGCGGTTCTCAAGAATGACCCCACAAAAAGCTCTAGTATCACTTTGCAAGCGAGTGAAAACGGTCATTTTTTCACTGACGGAAAAATTAATGGCGGTAGCAATCTCAGGATGATGGTGGACACAGGCGCGAGTTTTGTCGCCATATCAGCAAGCGATGCAATCAAGCTGGGTATTGACTATAAAAGAGGACGGCCGTCTCGAGTCAGCACAGCAAACGGCATCATTTCAACCTATATTGTCAGACTCGATTCACTCAAGGTTGGTGACATCGAATTATTTCAAGTCGATGCCTCTGTGCAGGAAAATGAATTAGGCATTTGCCTACTTGGTATGTCTTTTCTTAAACGGGTTAGTATGCTGAGAGAAGGTCAGCAAATGATTCTGACGAAAAAATGATAAGCGATCACACGCCATCCTCCACTTCAAGCGCAATAGCGATTATTTGCTGAAGTGGAGTGTTTCACAATGACTTTATTCCGCAACTTTCAAACGACGTTGTTTCACAGCATCCGCGAGTGCTTGTAGACTCGTCACACTATCAGTCCAGTCAATACAACCATCGGTAATCGATTGGCCATAAACTAGCTCTTTACCCGCAACTAAATCTTGGCGACCTGCGACCAAATTGGATTCAATCATGACGCCGACGATTCTATCGTCACCAGCAGCAATTTGACTCGCGATATCTGCGCAGACTGGAATTTGATTCAATGGATTTTTTGAGCTATTCGCATGGGATGCGTCAATCATGATGCGTGGTTGCAAACCATTCGCAGCGATGTCTTTCGCGGCGGCGTCAACGCTAGCTGCATCATAATTTGGTGTCTTGCCGCCACGTAAAATAATGTGGCAATCTTCGTTTCCATTCGTGGACACAATCGCCGAGTGTCCACCTTTGGTGACGGATAAAAAGTGATGTGGTTGAGAGGATGCTTTGATTGCATCGACCGCGATTTTGACATTACCGTCTGTGCCGTTTTTGAATCCAACTGGGCATGACAAACCAGATGCCAATTCGCGATGCACTTGCGACTCGGTTGTACGCGCACCAATCGCGCCCCAGCTAATTAAATCGGCGATGTATTGAGGGCTAATCATATCCAAATACTCGGTGCCAGCTGGCAAACCTAGTTCGTTAATGTTCAACAATAATTCACGCGCGATGCGCAAACCATCATTGATGCGGAAACTATTGTCCATATACGGATCATTAATCAAACCTTTCCAACCAACTGTGGTACGTGGTTTTTCGAAGTAAACACGCATCACGATTTCTAATTCGCCAGCAAATTTCACACGTGCTTCCGCTAGTTTTTTTGCATATTCCAAGGTTGCCTTGGTATCGTGTATCGAACACGGACCAATGACGACCATGATTCTGTCATCTTTAGCTTGCAAAATATTATGTAAGGCTGTGCGTGCATTAGCAGTGACTTCTGAAGCTTTATCAGAGCATGCAAATTCGCGGATCAAATGCGAAGGTGGAAGCAGCTCTTTCATTTCCCGAATACGTAGATCGTCTGTGCGTTGCATAATGTTTTCCTGAAGTTTCAATGAGATAAAAAAATGTTTAAAAATCGAGTTTGATCTACTTTCCAATCCCATGCCCTCAAAATTCTCGGGCAAAAAAAAACCGCCAAGACTGGCGGTTTTTTGGATCGGTTGGGTTCTCTGTACGTCAATTTTGCTTCTACGTGAACTTACCGCTTCTCCACCGCCTTAGGGTTGGAATAGCTAAAGTAAAAGTGAAAGTAAAATCGTGCAAAATTCATGAAAACCTCGTGATCGAATGGGACGACTATAACAACATCAGCACGCAATTGGCAAGCAATTTATCTAATCTGCGCGTAATTTTCCAAATACCTTGAGCTAACACAGGCGTTACGACATAAGCTTATATCGATAAACTCATAAGCATTTATAAAAAACTAGCGATCTCACTCAAAGGCTTCTTGCGGATATTTGGCACCATACAATGATCAGCTGGGTGACCAACCACCAACAAGATGTAAGGTTTCTCATTGTCAGGGCGATCTAATAATTCATTCAAGAACCCCATCGGGCTTGGCGTGTGTGTCAGCGTCGCTAAGCCAGCGTGATGCAATGCTGCGATCAGAAAACCCGTCGCGATTGACACTGATTCCGGCACATAGTAATTCTTAACTGCAGTGCCATCATCCATCAACGTGCTTTTTTGGCCGAAGATCGCAATTAAGTAAGGTGCGTCTTCTAGGAAAGGCTTATTCGAATCCGTACCTAATGGCGCCAAGGCATCTTTCCATTCTTGCGGCGCACGGCGTTCGTAAAATTCACGCTCTTCGATTTCGGCTTCAACGCGGATGCGATGCTTTAATTCTTTATCGCTAACAACGGCAAAATGCCAAGGTTGATGATTAGCACCAGACGGTGCTGTCCCCGCAGCAAGGAGGCATTGCTCTATCACTTTACGAGACACTGGCTCAGATGAGAATTCACGGATCGTTTTACGGCGAGACAACTCCTCATAAAATTCTTTAGCGCGCGTTTCCATTTCACTTTCTGGATAGGCGCGATAAGTGCTCAGAGGAATAAATTGGGGAGAACCTTGATTGAAGGAAAGTTTAGACATCCTGATCCTTTCGTAGAAAAATCACACTGTAATCAGTATGAGCAATCTACTCAAGAACCCAAGTGATATTCAATACAAGTCGCAAAAATAAAGGTTTTTTAGCAATGATTCAACGGCAAAAATATGTATAGACAATACGAACTTTTGCCGTCGATTTTTTGTATAACTCTTAAATAGGATAAGCGTTAAGCTGTACCGCCAACAACCAAGCCATCAATGCGCAGAGTCGGCTGACCAACACCCACTGGCACGCTTTGCCCTTCTTTGCCACACACACCGACACCGGAATCTAAACGCATATCATTGCCTATCATGGATACACGATTTAATACGTCTGGACCGTTACCAATCAGCGTTGCGCCTTTTACTGGATAGGTCACTTTTCCGTCTTCGATCATATAAGCTTCACTCGCTGAAAAGACGAATTTACCGTTCGTGATATCGACCTGACCACCACCGAAATTTACCGCGTATAAACCATTTTTCACCGACGCTATAATCTCGGCGGGATCTTTATCGCCACCCAACATATAGGTATTGGTCATACGTGGCATAGGCAAGTGAGCAAAAGATTCACGACGAGCATTGCCCGTCACAGGCATCTTCATCAAGCGCGCATTCATCGTGTCTTGTATATAGCCTTTCAGGATGCCGTCTTCAATCAACGTCGTGCATTGTGTAGGATTGCCTTCATCATCGATATTTAAAGAGCCACGACGATTCTCTAAGGTGCCATCATCCACCACCGTTACGCCTTTGGCGGCAACGCGATCGCCAATGCGACCGGCGAAAGTGCTTGAACCTTTACGGTTAAAGTCCCCTTCTAGACCATGGCCTATTGCTTCATGCAATAACACGCCGGGCCAACCAGAGCCAAGTACCACTGTCATCGGTCCTGCTGGTGCTGGACGGGCATCGAGATTCACCAAGGCAGAATGCACAGCATCTTCGGCGTATTGCTCAAGGATCGCATCGTTAAAGTACGAGAAGTTATAACGACCACCGCCGCCGCTAGAACCAGTCTCACGCCGCCCGTTTTGTTCAGCGATCACAGTTAACGACATCCTGACTAAAGGACGTACATCTGCAGCTATTACACCATCACTGCGCGCCACCAAAATCACATCATACTCACCCGCCAGACTCGCCATTACTTGCACAATTCGCGGATCTTTTGCCCGCGCTATTTTCTCTATGCGTTCTAGAAGAGCTACTTTCTGTGTTGCATCTAAAGAGGACAATGGGTCATCTTGCAAAAACAAACTATGGCCTTGTATGCCACGCATCGACGAAGCGACTTGTATCTTACCGGCCCCTGCTCGGGCGATCGTTCGAGTTGCAGCCGCGGCCTCAAGCAAGGCATGCTCGGAAATTTCATCCGAGTAGGAAAATGCAGTCTTATCGCCAGACACGGCGCGCACACCAACACCTTGATCTATCGAAAAACTACCTGTCTTAACGATACCTTCTTCCAGACTCCAGCCTTCACTTTTGGTGAACTGAAAATATAAATCCGCATAATCAATCTTATGCGTGAACATAGTTTTTAATGCTGAAGCCAATTTTGCTTCATCCAGCCCAAAAGGGGTCAGCAAAATATCCCGAGCAATGGCAAGGTGTTTTAGATTTGAATCAAATGGTGTCATAGTGTTTTATCTGTTTGGTTGCCAAAGTAAGGCTTAATGCTGGTATTGTAGAGCATTTCATTCCGACTCTGTGCATAGGCTTCTTTACTGAGGAAGAAGGTTGACTAACATGCCAAGCGACGATGTTTTAAGGCGGGCAAGTTAGCGCGAATCGTGTGCATAGCCGCCAGATCCAGATCAGCAATCACCACGCCCTCACCGTCATCTAAACGACTGACAACTTTGCCCCAAGGATCAATGATCATACTGTGCCCCCAGGTCCGGCGACCACTGTCGTGTGTTCCGCCTTGCGCTGATGCCAATACATAACATTGATTTTCAATGGCGCGTGCGCGTAACAAAACTTCCCAATGCGCTTGCCCTGTGGTGTAAGTGAACGCCGCAGGCAGTACGATCAAACTACACGGTCCCATTTGGCGAAATAATTCGGGAAATCGCAAATCGTAACAAATCCCCAAACCTATACGGCCGATTTCAGTATCAAAGCTAACGACCTGATTTCCCTCTTGTATCGTATTTGATTCTTGGTAGCTTTCATCGCCATGACTAAATCCAAATAAATGAATCTTATCGTAACGACTTATTTGTTTGCCGTTTTCATCAAACACTAAACAAGCATTAAATATCTTGTGTTCGTCATTGGACGCCAAAGGTATCGTACCCCCGATGATTTTCATCTGTAACTCTTGAGCCGTTTGCGCCAAAAAAGTTTGCAATACGCCACTGGTTGGCTGTTCAGCATAAGCAATCTTATCCGTATCACGCAAGCCCATGATCGACCAATATTCTGGCAGCACTGCCAACTCGGCACCCAATGATTTCGCTTGTTGCAGCAAGCGCTTCGCGGTTTGGATATTGGTGTCTGGATTGGACACTGACACCATTTGTATTGCTGCGACTTTCATCAACGAATCCTTATTTTGTTTCGACTTTAGCTTTGTTTTGCTCGGCTTTTTGTTTATCTAATATTTGCTGGCGTTCTTTGTTTTCAATTTTCGACACGATGGGATTCGCCCAGGGTCCGGTGATTTGATATTCGTAAGTAAAGGCTCGTCTCAGTGGATCTCTAAAAAACAATTGTGCCAAAAATGTACCTAAGCCGATAACCGGATTCACCGCTAAAGCATACACAACGGAAGCGGCGCCAGCATTCAAGTCGGGAATCACGGCAACATGGATATCCTGCGATTCCTTCGCGATGTCTGCATTCCCCTCCATCAGCACCGCCACATTCACACTACTCATTTTTAAGTTATCAGTGGATGCAATGCCATGCTGAATCTTCGCAGTACCCACAATACTATCAAAGGCAAATCCTTCAGAAAACACATCACGAAAATCTAAGGTAAAACGTCTAGGCAAGGACTGCATACTCAAAACACCTAACAACTTGGAGGCGCCTGGATCGACCTTTAAAAACTGCCCAGCTGCCAACTTCAGCTGTAGCTGCCCATTCAAACTAGGAAGATCAATATCAAATGGCAGCCCAGTCCATTGCGCATCGCCTTCAAGCTTGCCTTTGCCACCACGCAAAACATCTGGAAAATGTAAACGATCAAGTAATTGGCCTGAATTTTCAATATCTAAAACATACTGTAGTGTCGTTTGCGATCCACCACCACGAGCAACCCATTTACCAGTCGCACTCAATTGGGCATCCTCATTATTCAATTTCAATTTATTGATAGTCCATTCACGACCTTGAGCCGCTAGTGAATTGCTCGCATTTAATTCCAAACGCCCGAGCTTTTTATCAAACAACTCAAAATTATCAACCTGAATATCTAAACCTGGAATTTGCCTTGTCGTGTTTTTCGCTTCCAGTAAATCACCAACATCAGATGCCGCTGATTTCGGGATCATCAAGCGGCTCAATCGTGCCGAAATTTGCCCACCGGATTCTTGATTACCAAGACCATTCCAAGATATGAATCCTGAGGCTTGTTTAGAATCCAAATTGGCCTGCCATAGCCCAGCTTGATGTGAGGCACCTAAGACAATTTGATCTAGTTTTTTACCAAATAAGTAAATTTCATCTGTTACCAAAGAAAAACTATTCGGTTCTGTATATTGTGCAAACTCATGCTTGGTATTTGAATTCGGTGACGACACCACTGGTGTTGACATCACAGACTCTGAAATGGGCTCTTGTTCACTTAAAAACCGACGCCATTCATCCACATTAAACGATTTCGTTTGAATCTGAAAAGACAAACCGGTATCAGGTAATTGCGCAGCAGTATTGACTGCCACACCTCCGCGCAATACCTGCCATTTAGCATTCGCATCAATACTTTTTTTGCGTTGATAGTGCGCATGCAAACGATTACCAACACTCAGTTTAATTTGGTCTCCCAATTCATTGATCTGATTACTAGCCTCGCTATTCATTTCAAAACGAAGTGGTGTTGTTTCCGACGCGGTCTTGGTCAAGGGTGCAGGCAAATTCCATGCTAAACCCTGCAAATCAGATTCAATTAATAAATCCGTTTGACGTCGCTTTACATTAATCAACGTACTGTATTGGGTCTCACCACGCAAGGATTGCAGGAACCTACTGAGTTCAAGATTAGCAAAATGTTTTTGGATGCCTATTGCACTTGCTTGTCCTTCGATTTTAATTTTTATTGCGCCATCTTTTTGAGAGCCGCCACTTGCCTGCGCCGCACCGCCTAACAAATTTCCTCTAACAGAATTTAAATTGACACCTCGTTCATTAAATTCGACTTTTCCAATGAGACCCGTAATTTGCGGCAGGTCCGGCTGCAGATTGGTTTCAACAGCGTTTAATTGGAGTACACCATTTACTTTCGACGTATCAATTTCATTCAATGGTAGTTCTAACTTTAGATTCAACTGGGCATTGCCGGCTGCAGTGGTGTCGTGTAAAAATTTACCGATCCAGTCATCTACTGGGCTGGCTTTAACATAATTCACCATCGCCTGTAGATTCCCTGCTGCCAAACCGTCAATCAATAGCACTGGATGATGATCTAGTAGATCTGGAATAACAGCTCGGACTTTTTTCAACGGCACCATATTCGTACTTGCGGTATCGCCACGAATTTCCATGCGTCCGCGTTCAAATATAAAACTGCCTTTGATACTGTCAACTACCGGCCAAAAAGGTGACACACCATCTTTCGCGAAAAAGCCCGGTAGGAAGTTCAATTTACCATTCTGCAGATTTCCTTTGACTAAAAATTCACCTTGTTTTGAACCTGAATTTTGTTTTTGCTCGAATGGAAAATCCGCCAATGCTCCTTTCAGTCGAAATACCACATCATTCGCTTTGCCATCTAACAACGCCGTGCTCAGCCATACACGTAAATGTTCTGGTGTTTCCGAGGGCACATAACGTGTAATTGTTTTGAGATCAAAACCCTGCAAACGCCCACTCAGATCAACTTCGCCCAAATCAGTATGCCGCATTGAAAGACTATGTTTGCCACTCAAAGAGCCAATTGCACCGTCCTGCTCAAAGTCCATATTTTGAATTTGAAATTGTAAACGGTCGTCCTCTTGAAACTGCCAACGTGCCTGCATCTTTAGGCGTTTGAACGGCATCAATGGATCGACGAAATAAGTCGGCAATTGCAATAGCAAATCAGTTGAGTCCAACGTAAAACTACCACCTTTATCGTTGGCATCAATTGAGCCAGATAAATTATCAAAACCGGGTATCGCTGGCACTGCCGCCTTGGCTGGCGTTTTGCCTGAACGAGGACGCGCCAATTGTGCCTTCAATGCTTGCATCTCTAAATTATTGAACTGCCCCTTGATGCTATAACTCGAAATCTCAGGAAAACTCCCTTGCCAGCGAGCGGTGAAATCTTTCAGTATGCCTTTCGGCGCGACGTTAATTAGTAATCGCCTCTGATCAGCTGGAATTGGCAAATGCTCAGCAAAATTAGCGAGCGAATGCAAATCTAATGATTGCGCATAGACCTCGACTTTTTCTCCTTGACCATTTTCACCTGGAGTAAAAGTTTCCTTTAGTGTGGTCGCTGGCAAAATTAACCCATCTCTGGTTTGCATAGAGAAGTTTACTAAGGCCAAACTATGTGCTTCTTGCCCCGGCAACAAAGATAAATATTGTCGATTTGCGCGTACTTTTTCAGACGCAATGACGCGCCCACTCACTTGCGCCATGTCCAACACCGGAAGGTCTTTTCGAAACTTGCCCAGCACATCTCGCAATTGCACATCCGCAGTAAAGTCTGCTAGACGGCCATGTTCTAGTTTCAACCATGAGCGTACGCTGCCTAAGCCTTTATCCAGACTAAAAGGAAATGGGAAGTATTGATGAATTGCCGGTAAATCTGCTTGCTGCAAATCTGAGTACAATTCCCCTGACCAAGTCGAGAGATCAGATTTCTTACGCGCAAAGACAGCCTGTTGAAACTTCCCACGCACATCAATTGGCGCCGCCAAATCCGAAGGTGGTATTGCATGCAAAGCAAATTGATGTTGACGCCAATGATTGGTCAATAGGAAATTGACCGACTTCAAGTGTAATACCGGCTGTGCACGTGCTTGATCGTCCCAGCTCACCTGCCCTTGTCGTATGCTGATTTCATGTTGCGCCAAAATCCAATTCAATCCGCGATCATCGTTCACGCTCTTGGTATCCCATTGCAATGGAAAGCCAGCGACATCAATGATACCGAGTGGATTGCGACGAACTTGCAGAGTTGGCCGCACTAATTCTATGTTTGAAAAACGTACCTCCAAAACTGCCAAGGACCACCATGACAATGTGGTATTAATCTCCGGCAGTTGTAAAACAGGTTTGGCATTCAAATCATGAATGACGACATTACGTAATGCGATCCGTGGACTAAAACCCTGCCAACTAGCATCGAGGCTCGTAATTTTTACCCGCCGACCGATTTTTTCGCTAGCGACTTGTTCAATCTCTTGTTTATAGTTTGAAACATTTGGTAATACCACGTAACGCAAACACAGAAAAAGTGCGGCAAAAATGAAGTAACAAACCAGTAAAAACTGCAAACTGAAGCGCAAAGTTCTGCGTAAGCCACGCCCACCTTGAAAAGCGGCTAACACGCAGACGCGCCGCCCGCTGTACAAGGCTTTACGCCAACCGTGAAGACCTTGTGCAGCCTGATCGTGCACAGAGTTTGTCTGATTCGAGGAATTTTCCACTGTCACCGTGGATATATAGAAATTGGCGCTTCGCCAAGATGAGGGGGAACGCGCTCTAACGCTTGTCCTAACGCCTGTAAAAATAAACCTGCGAACAACAACATACTCCCCCGATTCACTTCAAAAAAATCAAATATTTTGACAACTAGGCACAAAATATACCGTGACTAAGGATAATTTCAAAGCGTATTTGTGTTTTTTCAAATAAGCTTACGATGCTTTACAGCAAAATCAACGATACCAACTCTAGTCTATTAAAAACATCTGCTCATGAATACTCGCCTTCAAACTTCACGCTTCGTCACACGCTGGCTCAATGCCAAAGATAGCAGATCACAAGAACTTGAGAAATTATCGCTATTATCCCTGAGCAAAGCGAATTTTGCTGAGATTTTGCAAGCGGAGATGGCTCAAGGTGCGTCAAACTTGGCAGCAATGCGACGGCTACGAAATCTACTACTTGCTTGCTTGATTAAGCGAGACCTGAATGGTGCTGCGGATTTACATGAAGTGATCACCACGATTAGTGATTTTGCCGACTTTGTGATTCAAACGCATTTGCAACATTTGATGCAAGACATGCTGGACAACCATGGACAACCGATCGGTGAAGACTCTGGCGAAGCACAAGAGTTGATCGTGTTAGGCATGGGTAAGTTAGGCGGCCATGAATTGAATGTCTCTTCCGATATTGATTTAATCTTTTGTTATAACGAAGATGGCGAAACACAGGCATCGGGCAATCAACGTAGTTTATCCAATCACGAGTTTTTTAGCCGGCTTGGTAAAAAATTGATCGCAGCCATATCCGAGATTACCGAGGACGGCTTTTCATTCCGAGTCGACATGGCGCTACGTCCAAACGGCAACTCAGGACCACTGGTCGCCAGTTTTGGCATGGTAGAAGACTACTTCTTGGTACAAGGACGGGAATGGGAACGTTATGCCTGGGTAAAAGCACGTGCCATCACTGGAAAACCGGAACACATAGCTATTCTAGAAAAAATTATTTTCCCCTTCGTCTATCGCCGGTATCTCGACTATGGAGTGATCGATTCCTTACGCAATATGCACCATCAAATTCGCGCCGAAGTCATACGTCAGGAGACTCGCCATCCTGATCGTGGCATTAACGTTAAGTTGGGTCGTGGTGGCATCCGTGAAGTTGAATTCTTAGCACAGGTATTCCAACTTATTCGTGGCGGACGTGAAGCTGTCTTGCGTGATCGTTCCACCCGCAACACCCTACTCACCTTAGCAGACAAAGGAATCCTCGAGCAGCAAGTCATCGATCAATTGATGTCTGCCTATGCTTTTTTACGGAATGTCGAACATCGTTTGCAATATCTGGATGATGCACAGACCCATGTTTTTCCAGCTAATATTGATGATCAACACTTGGTCGCACAAATGATGGGCTATGAGGACGTGGTCGCTTTAAATACTGTTTTGATTCCACATATGCAGTTCGTGGCAGAACAATTTGACGCAATTTTCAAAGATAAATCAGAACAAGAAGATGAAGTCCTCAACACCACGACGATGTCGGCGTCCGATGCGAATGAAACCATCATCGCTCACCTGCAAAGTCTAGGTTTTCACGACATCCCTGAGGTCGCACAACGATTAGGTAGCCTATGGCAATCGAGCAAAATACAAACATTGCCAGAAGCTAGCCAACAAAAGCTGGCGGCCTTAATTCATAGCGCATTAAAAACCATTTCCCAATTTGCCGAAGGTCAGGCGACAACTGTCCACCGCTTGTTAGATTTCATGGAGCATATTGCGCGACGCACTGCCTATTTGTCTTTGCTTAGCGAATTCCCCCACGCACTGCAACGTGTGATTCGCATGATGAGTGCCAGTGACTGGGCCGCAAAATTTCTCAGTCGTCATCCCATACTGTTAGATGAACTATTGGATGAATCGGTTTTACATCAAGCTCCTGACTGGAATGATTTCAGCGCTGAACTTAGGTCCAAGATGCAAGAGCAAGTGGGCGATGTTGAGGCCCAATTAGATAGCTTGCGGGAATTGCACCATGCCTTACTTTTTCGCTTGCTAGCGCAAGACTTAGAAGGGAAAGTCACAGTTGAACATCTTGCTGACTCCTTATCCAGACTTGCCGATGTGATGGTTGAAGCCGTCGTTCAAGCTGCCTGGAAAACCATTGCAAGCAGACATTGTGATGTCCCGAAATTTGCCGTGATCGCCTACGGCAAACTCGGAGGCAAAGAGCTCAGTTACGCCTCTGATTTGGATTTAATTTTCTTATACGACGATGAGGATCAGGACGCGCCAGCGTCGTATGCAAAATTAGCGCAAAGATTCATCACATGGATGACAACCCATACGTCGTCTGGAATTTTATTTGATATCGATATCGCATTACGCCCTGATGGTGCCAGTGGCTTAATGGTGTCCTCAGTCAAGGCCTTCGAACGGTATCAAGAAAAATCCGCTTGGTTGTGGGAACATCAAGCTCTGACCAGAGCACGATTCTGTGCGGGCGACACAAACATCGGAGCAAGTTTTGAAACAATACGTGAACGCGTGCTACGTCTAGAGCGAGATCAGGTTCAACTCAAAACCGAAGTCATCAATATGCGCAAAAAAATGCGTGAAGCCAACGTTAACCGCAGTGAATTATTTGATTTAAAACACGATCACGGTGGCATGATTGATATTGAATTTATGGTTCAATATTTAGTTTTGCGGTACTCCAACTTACACCCAGAACTCACCGGTAATATTGGCAATATCGCTTTACTCAAACTGTGCGGAAGCTTAGGTTTAATTGATGTGCAACTGGCAAATCAGGCCGCGGATAGCTATCGCTTACTACGAAAATATCAACACAATATTCGCCTGCAAGGCGAAGAACGGGCGCGCGTGCAGCGAGAGAAAGTGCAAAACGCCGTTGAAAGTAGTGAACGCTTGTGGGATAGCATATTTAACGTCTCAACTCAGCAATAAAGTTCGACTTTAGAGACGTAAAAAAAGCTTTGCAACCGCAAAGCTTTTTTTTCGTCAACTATCTAACTAAGCAGAAATTAAGCAGAAATGCCAAACACTATGCCTGAGGGCGCATCGCTTGTATCCACTTTTTAATTCGGCCTGCATCTGCCATACGTGAATACTTACCTTTCGAATCCAAGAATACCATCACAACAGCACGGCCTTCGATTATCGCTTGCATCACCAAACAACGACCTGCTTCTGCAATGTAACCGGTCTTTTGCAACCCAATATTCCACTCTGAATTCTCTACCAAATGATTGGTTGTTCCATATTCCAATAAACGCTTGCCTTTAGGATTAACGACGTAGCGTGTATCGGTCGAATATTCGCGAATCAAAGGAAACTGATAAGCCGCATTAATGAGTTTGACCAAATCGCGCGCACTGGCCACGTTCTTACTGGATAAGCCGCTAGAATCAACATAATAGGTATCATTCATACCCAATTGCTTGGCTTTAGCATTCATCGCTGCGACAAATGCTGGCAAACCGCCAGGATAACTACGCCCTAATGCAGACGCAGCGCGATTCTCTGAACTCATTAAGGCGATATGCAATAAATCGGCACGCGATAATTTGGCACCGATCGCTAAGCGTGATCCAGTACCCTTTTCTTTATCCAAATCCTCAGTCGTAATCTCAATCATTTCATCAAGATCTAACTTCGCCTCGACCACAATTAAACTAGTCATCAACTTGGTAATTGATGCGATAGGTAAAGAGACTTCAGAATTTTTTTCAAACAAGACTTTTGAACTATCTTGATCCACCACAAAAGCCGCATTTGACGCCAATGACAATGGGTCTTTCGATTGTTTTAACCCAACCGCATCGCCTATACTTGGGCCTTCGTTGACTAAATTCGCATATCGAACGCTACCACGCTTTCCTTTCACTAGCTTTTTGGATTTTGAAACAACCAAAGTTTGCTTACTTCGCTTAGAGGATTTTTTTGAAGCGAGGGACTTAGTGTGAACCAGTGTGGATTTTTTGGCGCTAGATTTTTTCGTACGATGATGGGTATCGTTGGCAGCGCTAACTTGTGAAACAGCAAAAATTGAGGCGAGTGCAAGAGTTGAAAAAACAGTTTTATTGAATGTAAAACCAAACATAGATTTCACCATAGACTTCAAACGTAGTGCAACCATGTAATACTCCTTGAGGCAAAAAATTTCCTGATGGAACGCAGTGTAGCAAATTCTTCATAATTCGCAAGAGAATTAAAGACTTAGCGAGACTTCCTCATTAAAATTCTTCGCATTTGAATCACAAGTTATTAAATCATATAAATTTTTAATATTGATTTGATCTGCAATTCGATATTTATTACAAAAAAACAAACGCAAATTAATCAAAAAATTTCACAAAATCTTCCAACTTTGCCCTTTCGGTTTGTAGGGAATTTTCAACTTTGCTCATATCGGCAAAGCCTAATGACATACCACACACCAGCATTTCTTGATCACCAATACCCAATTCTGTTGCAATAATCCTGTGATACTGGGTAAAAGCAGCCTGCGGACAGGTATCGAGCCCCCGCGCTCGCGCTGCCAGCATGATGTTCTGTAAAAACATGCCGTAGTCCAACCACGAGCCCTGCTCCATAATTCGATCGATGGTAAAAATTAAGCCGACTGGGGCATCAAAAAATTGATAGTTGCGGCCATGTTGCGCATGCATACCAAGTTTATTTTCACGCCCCAAGCCCAGCAATGAATACAGATCCCAGCCGACCTTACGGCGTCGATCTATGTAGGGGCTGCGCCATTCAACTGGATAATATTTGTATTCTTCGGTATGCGTTTTGGCGATTTCAGGATCATTGTGTGCCGCAAGAATTTTTGACGACAAAGAACGCAGAATTTCACCAGTCAACACATACACTTTCCATGGTTGTGTATTGGTGCCAGAGGGTGCGCGAGCAGCCACCTCCAATATCGCGCCAATGTCTTCACGAGCAACTGGTGTATCCAAAAATGCTCGCATTGAACGACGTGCGCGGATCACTTGGTCAACGACTTCTTGTTCAGCATTTATAATCATGCTCACTCCCTGCTTATTGTTTATTACGGGCCTGATCAAGTTCAGCAAAAAACTGTAAAACGACAGGCAATTCACGGGTACGTGCAAACGCTGGCAGGCTTTGCCAAATACGCTTGCCGTATGGCTTCGAGATCAATCTAGGATCACAAATCATCAACACACCACGATCCGTTTCATCACGTATCAAACGTCCGGCACCCTGCTTTAAATTAATGATCGCTTCTGGCAATTGGTGATGAACAAAACCGTTCAGGCCTTTCTTTTCCATCGCCTCAATCCTGGCAGCCAGCACAGGATCATCTGGTGGCGCAAATGGTAGCTTATCGATCACGACTAAGGACAACGCTTCACCACGCACATCGACGCCTTCCCAAAAACTTTGCGAACCGATCAAAACACCATTACCCGATGCACGGAAGCGATCCAATAATTCAGTACGCCCCGCATCCCCCTGCACAAACAAAGGGAAATTCAATTCTCGTTTGGCGAATTCATCCTTGAGGCGCTCGGCACAATGTTTCACCGCTTTATTCGTTGTACAAAGTAAAAAAGTTCTGCCGCCAGCTGCCTCAATTACAGGCAAAGCCATATCAACCACAGCGTCGGTGTATTCTCTGGAATTAGGCTGTGGCATGCCATCAGGCACGTATAAAATGCCCTGTTCCTGATAATTAAATGGACTAGGCCAAGTCCGTGCAGGCTCATCCCACAGGCCCATTTGTGAGACGTAATGCGTAAAGTCATTTTTCACCGCCATGGTTGCGGAGGCAAAAATCCAGGTGCGCGGCACACCTTCACGTTGCTTGTTAAAGATCGGCGCAATCGATAAGGGAGTTCGATGCAATTGCAAAGTCGTTGAGTAAGCCTCTATCCACAATACGCATTCAGGCTTACCTTTTGCCTCTTTTGAGTTGGGATCTAATTCACGCCAATCATCTAATTGATCTTGTAAATCAATCGCCCGCACGCGACACTGCTCTATCGTTTCGGCGCGTTCAGCCTGTTTTTCTAATACTTTAATCAGATCGCCTAAGCAATCTTTTAAAGTTTCTAAATGCGGGAAAAATTCACTAGAAGGCGCAATTTGCTGCAGCGATAATCGGATTGAATCTTGCGGAAATGCCAGGCGCAGATCACGCGCGGCGCGCTCGACTGGTGCCACCATTTTCGCCCACTCTGCACCATCACGCGCATGGGACAAACCTTCGGCCAAGGTATCTCTGCACAATTCTAAAATCTGCGAGGTTGAAATTGCATCGCCAAAAAATAGTGTCGCTGTCTCCGGCAACTGATGTGCCTCATCAAAAATGACGGTATTTGCCGAGGGTAAGAGTTCAGCAATCCCGGTATCTTTCAAAGCCAGATCGGCAAAAAACAAATGATGATTGACCACCACCACATCCGCCTGCTGCGCCTCTTTGCGCGCTTTCATCACAAAACAATCTTGATAATACTGGCATTCCGAACCCATACAGTTATCTTTGGTCGACGTCACCAGACTCCATACTGGTGCGGACTCCGGAACCCTTGCTAACTCAGCCTTATCGCCACTAGTCGTCGTTTTAATGAAACGCGAAATATCACGCAAATAACCAACATCTTCACGCGAAGTCAAACGTCCATTTTGCAGAGTTCGTTCCAAATGAAAATGACAAAGATAATTGGCACGTCCCTTCAATAGAGCGACCGAAACTGGCGCTTTCAATACTTTTTTAATGGTGGGAATATCACGCAAATACAATTGATCTTGTAAATTTTTTGTTCCGGTAGACACGATCACTTTGCCGCCCCAAAGCAATGCAGGAATCAAATACGCAAAGGTTTTACCGGTCCCTGTTCCAGCTTCTGCAAGCAAAGTCTTTTGTCCAGCAATCGCCTGTGCAATCGCCTTTGCCATCTCAATTTGTGCTTGTCGCGAGCGATAACCGGGAATGGAGGCGCTAAGCAATCCCGTGTCGCCGAAGATTTTTTCTACTTCTGGATCGTGAATACCAGGCGGATTCGACGTTAAATTATGTTCAGTCAAAATAAAATGCGCTCAAATACAACAAAAAAACAAAACCAACTATCTAAAAGGTACGCTCGGGATACATTCCAGTAAGAACATGCACCCGACACAGTTACTGAGGCTACGCCGGAATATCTGGGGATAGCTGCATTTTTAGTAGCGCGATATAATCCTTTAACTGCAATTTACGCTTCTTTAGGCGACGCAACTGCAATTCATCATGATTTGGGTCTTTAATAATTGCCTCAATCACCGAATCGAGGTCGCGATGTTCAACTTCTAGTTCACAAATGCGCATTCGAATTTGATTTGTATGGTCCATAAGCCTTAAGAACGAGTAAAATGCAACGAGTTTAATTAAAAAGAATTCGGAATTTCCGACTAGTGTAATCTACCACGACGTATGAGCCAATATAAGATCGAAGCAGGCACCGCTCAACATATCGGTGATCGTAAAGAACAACAAGACCGCGTCGCCCTTTTCGCCGCTCCTCACGCCCCAGGCCACATGATGGCCGTGGTGGCCGATGGCATGGGAGGCAAAAGTGGAGGCGCTATCGCTGCGGAACAAGTCGTGCGCTCAGCTAAAATGCTGTTTGACGAGTTTTTCCCGGGCAATGATATTAAGAAGATGCTGGAAGCCATCGTCCATGAAGCCCACACTGTCATCAAATTATCTGCCGTTTCCTCAGAAAAAGAACCACACAGCACGTTCGCCGCAGTGGTGATCTCACCAGATAAAGCTATTTGGGCGCATGTGGGCGATTCTCGCCTATATCGTTTTGACGGACCAAACTATGCAGAAAGAACAAAAGATCACTCCTATGTAGAACGCCTTGTTGATGAAGGCGTGATTACCGCCGAGGAAGCAAAAAATCATAAGATGTCTAACGTGCTTGTGAATGTACTCGGTTCAAAAAATGCGATTCCCTATGTGAGCTATGGTGAAAAAGATAATCTCGGTCCTGGTGATTCCTTTTTACTGTGCTCTGACGGCTTATGGCACTATTTTGCAGATATCGAATTATCCGTTGCGGTAGGAGCTAGTTCACCGCGTCAGGCTTCAGAGTTACTCATCAAAAAAGCCCGCGATCGCGCTAACTCACAAGGTGATAATGTCTCTTTCGCCATTGTGAAGTTAATAGCACCGCCGGTGGAACAAAAAAATTATATCGCACAGAAAATGACACGCATTACATGATGCATCTCAATCCAACTCATTTGGGTTAAGTAAAGCGCTGAAGGCAATCGCTTAACACAATTGATTTTCATACTCTACGGCTCGCTCACACTGCGAGCCGCTTACATTTGTCAGCGCAAATTTGCACTAAGCATTTGCACTCAAGCCTGAATCCGCAAAGAAAAATCAACTGCTTTCAAATCTTTGGTCAAACCGCCAATTGAAATACGGTCAACCCCAGTTTCTGCGATGGCACGTACAGTTGTCAAATCCACGCCGCCAGAGGCTTCCAACAAAGCCCGACCTTGATTGATTGAGACAGCCTCACGCATCATGGCGACATCAAAATTATCCAGCAAAATCGAATTTGCACCAGCGCTTAATGCTTGCTGCAACTCATCCAAAGATTCCACTTCAATTTGCACTGTAATCTGACGATTATGATTGGCGACTACTACCCCAGCACAAGATAATGCATTCGCGATACCACCCGCTGCGGCAATATGATTTTCTTTAATCAGAATCCCATCATACAAAGCCAAGCGCTGATTTTTCCCACCCCCGACACGCACAGCATATTTCTGTGCCAAACGCATACCTGGCAAGGTTTTGCGCGTATCAAGAATCGCCGCCGATGTACCGCCGATCAAATCGACATAACGGTGAGTTACCGTCGCCACACCCGACAACAACTGCAAAAAATTCAATGCACTACGCTCTGCAGTCAATAAACTCCGTGCCGGCGCATGAATTTTACACACCACAGTATCTGCCTTCATTAGAGCACCTTCTGCATACTGCCAATCAATTCGCATACTCTTATCCAGCGCAAACATGACTGCATCAAACCAAGGCGCACCGCATAAAATGGCATCTTCACGCACCACAACATGAGCGACCGCCACCGCGTTCGAGGGCACCAACTCACCAGTCAAATCACCGCTCCCCACATCTTCCGTCAAAGCCAACTGCACACTAGCATTTAAAGCATTCAAAAGATCGGTATCAAACGGCGCAAACGCATTCTGTAAATTTGTATTTTGGAGATTCATAGCCATCCTTAAGCTGGACCAATGCCAGAAAAGAGTTTCGCGTCGCGCGCCAAATCACCACTAGGGATCACATTCGCTTTTCGTGCTGCAGCAAAATCCAACATGCGATCAATTGAACGCTTCGCTTGCTGCCCAATCGCAGGGTCGACCTGAATTTGATTCTCACCAGTTTCAAGCACATGCAAAAGATTGCGCAAACCATTCATCGCCATCCAAGGACAATGCGCACAACTCTTACAAGTCGCACTATTGCCAGCCGTAGGTGCCACAATAAATCTTTTACCCGGTGCCGCCATCTGCATCTTATGCAAAATACCGTTGTCAGTAGCCACAATAAATTCTTGCGCATCCATGGTTTTAGCGGCATTAATTAATTGCGACGTGGACCCCACTACATCCGCTAACGCCACAACCGAGGCAGGCGACTCTGGATGCACCAAAATCTTCGCCGCGGGGTGAGACTCCCTCAGAATCTCTAATTCAATTCCTTTAAATTCGTCGTGCACGAGGCATGAGCCTTGCCACAACAACATGTCAGCACCAGTCTGTTTTTGAATGTAGCCACCCAAGTGTTTATCTGGCGCCCAAAGAATTTTCTTACCCTGAGCATGCAGATGCGCAACGATATCCAAACCAACACTAGAAGTCACCATCCAATCTGCACGCGCCTTCACCGCCGCACTAGTATTCGCGTACACCACCACGGTACGATCAGAATGAGCATCACAAAATGCGGCAAATTCGTCGGGATCACAGCCGAGATCCAAAGAACATGTTGCATCTAAATCCGGCATTAAGATTGTCTTCTCAGGACTAAGAATTTTCGCAGTCTCGCCCATGAACTTTACACCAGCAACAATCAAAGTCTGAGCGGCATGATCGCGTCCAAAACGTGCCATTTCCAAGGAATCAGAGACACAACCGCCCGTCTCTTCCGCTAGGTCCTGCAAGTCGGAATCCACATAATAATGTGCCACCAACACTGCCTGCTTTTCCTTCAACAGCTCAGCAATACGCTTTTTCAATTGGATTTTTTCATCAATACTCGGAGTATCGGGCACACGCGCCCACGCCGATGCAGTACAACTACTCCCAACATCCATTTGCGGACGCTCAAATTCAATAACTTTGGTCGCTTCCATTTCATGCCCCGGACATAAAAAACACCAGTTTAACAGCAATAAAAAAACCCGCCCTTCATCTGAAGGGCGGGTTTAGAAAAACTTACTACAATATAAAATGGTGCCGAGGCCGGAATTATAAAAAACCCCAAACCCCTTATACACATTAGGTTTCAACTATTGGGCAATATTAGTTACCCCCAAAGTTACCCCACCATTAGCAAAGCATCGAATCCACCCATGAAGATCCAAAGCATGCTGACATTTTACCATACACAAAGGGATGATATTTTTCAATCAAATGAAATTAAACAATAGGAAAAAACTTGAAACGTATCAGATGGCATTTACATCGACCAGCTATGCGATCGATGAAAACAATAAAAACAAGAAAGACAACATGATATTCACCTTCTGTGGTTCAGTTATTCGACACGACTACAAGAACAAAGACCTGCAGAAACAAATCTTTGTTCAAATCGACTAATCAGCAGAATGATGAACTTGTGGCACGTATCCAGCTTTCACCGCGCCAACTACAGATTTGGGCGTGAGGACATCAACGACAAAATCTTCCGGTAAAACACCTTCGTATTTTGAATATCCATCAGCAGACCATTCGAGCAACTTATTGTTCCACTTTAAGACTGCGACCCCATTGATTGAAATGAAAACTCCGTTGGGAACTTCATTCAAACTAGACTGGTATGTCACCTTGGTGCCATCTCGCCCTGCGCGCTCGGTATGGACTTGCTTATCAATCTGTGCAATGCTTATGCTGCCGGATTCACATGACTCTAAATTCGCCATCTGCCAAAGTTCCTTAAAACGCTTGTAGTCATCTCTACGACATTCACCACATGGCCTATGTCCGGCAGATAAAGCAGTCACTTCATCAAGAAAAAACAATTCGGAATAGTTACCCTTACTAAAAATCTCACGTCGAATGCCTGGATAATCAAGCCTACAAGTCACCCACGCTTTATGGCGCCATTGCTTGATAATGTGCTTTTCATCGTTATGAAGTATTCCGCGATTTCCTAAAAACTTCCCACGCGAATTGATGGCTTTCAGTTGGCCAAAAGGCGTAACACGATTTTGTAATGTCATTTGATATGAATACTCAGTTGGTTTATGGACGTGGTCTAGCGTTCGTATCTCTCAGGCTGCTGGGATCAGTACTCAATTTAGAAAACCACTCTTGCCCGATTTCTTGGGTATAGGGTCTTAAACTAACTAAAGTAAATGCACTACCAGATGCAACGGCTTTACGGTACTGAGAAAATTCTTTGCTGATTTCTTTATCTTTAAGATCACTAGCGTAACCTCCTCGGCGTACATGTGCCAAGAAATCTAACCACAATTGTGGGTTAGTAAATCGACGATGCAGTTTGTGTATGTGGCAGTGGAGACAGAGGGCATATTCTGCGGTACCGCCCCACAAGTACGGAAGACTATAATCTTCGTCATGAGATTTAACTTCCACATTAGGGTCACCACATAACTGGCACGGGCCGGATGCAGGCTGCAACACTCCCATTTCTTGAAGTCGATGCGCTTCTTTTAATTTTGCTTCGCGCTCTTTCCAGCTATATCCGTTGTACCACCCGCCCGTGGACTCATTCTCGACTTTGCAAATTAACTCTGCGTACTCTATCAAAGCGGGGCAATGAGTCGCTGCGAAATTGGACTTATTTCGTACTTTTCCAATCGATGTATGGCTTGCACGATCAATGTATCGCCTGCGCAATCCAGCAAGGCGCTTAATCTGCTCTCCAACATCATCCAAAATATCCTCTAAATTCATCGAATGCAAGGTACCAAGCATAAAGCTATAACACCAATGAGCTTGTCCAATAGATGCGTAATTCATAGCAACTATTGATTCAAATTCCGGATTGAGATTGAATGCTAAATCACAATCATCACCTGCAAGCAATATGCGGAGCTCGATCTGACAGCCGGACTTCCGTGCCGATTCAACTTTTTGAAAAGTACAACTTAAAGCTTCAACTTGACCAACGTTTAAGCGAAACCCATTTTTCAACATTGTTGTAGACCAGGCACCAGAATATTCCCTAGCTATGGAAACAGATTCCAGCAGCTGAGATAAAAAAAAGATTTGATCATCTTTCGCTGGTAAGACATGGCGAAAGTAGATCTGTATTTCTGTAAGAGTCATCCCATATCCTGAATTCTTTAAAGATACCTTTATCAACAAACATGTAATTCAAAAATTCCACGGCATAAACTTTGTCTACAACCACAAATCTATGTAAGTGATTTTATACGTAACAACCATAAATGAGTATCGCGACAGATACTGTCGCGACTTTAGCCCATCATTTGGTTATCGACAGAAAGAAACCCATAATCACATCAGCAAATTAAAGAGGAAGGCAAAATGGAAAACGCTTGGATACCTTGATCGCAAAAACGAAAAAAAAGTCGAGCGATCGCTAGCATCATATTTAATATCTACTTTCTTCAAAAGGAAAAAATCATGGGAAACAATACGTCACCACTGGAAAGTCTCGCTGCATTTGCAATCACATTTGTCGCTGGAATTGTCACGACTGCTGCATTGGGCAGCTATATTCGTTGGATTAAAGAAGCTCAAGTTGATAGCAAAGATTAGCGCGAATAGGGATAAAAATTCATTTACCTATTTTTTGAGATTTGAAATATCTCTAATTTTTAACCTGCAAGTCGAGGATCAAATAGTTGATTGATCCTCGACATTAGACTAAATTGAGCTCATTACTTTTCTCATTGCTTTCTTAATTTGATCACCTTCTTCTATCAGATCACGTAGGTGTTTTAATGGCTCTATTGTTGCCTTAAGTTCTTCTAGGTAGTTCGACGCGCGCTCGCGCAAAACCAAGAGCCTTTCTATATCATCGTGATCAAATGCGGCGGCAGGAACATCGGGTTCTGCTGGCTCTTCAGCAGGCTTTGTTGACCTGCCTGAAAAAAATGGCCAGGGAGATGTTGGATCGACCGAAGGCGTAGTTTCTAAAATTATTTTTTTTCGTGCGCGTTTCTTTTTCGGTGGTGCAGTGATCTGATCGAACAAGTCATTAGCCTTGTTCAAATTTAAGGTAAGAGAACGAAATCGATTCACCATTTGTTGCCGCTCTTCAATGGCGAATTCTATACTTTCTTTGTACTCCCTAAAAATGCCATCAAGCTGCTGCTTTATTTTGCGAAGAGGGTCTTCTGAAGGTTCATCGAATGCTTTTAAGAATGTGTTGATGCCGCGTTTGTATTGCGCATACGAGTGTGCTTCGACTGAACTATAAGCACAAATACCTTCATACGGAATGCGTTCACTCTGCAACTGAGTTTTAACTTCTGCCATTATTTCGGCGATCTGGCTTTGTGGACGCAAATCCGCTTTGTTCAGCACTACATAGACAGGTTTTCCACGGATAACCCAATGAAGTATCGGCGCTATGTCATCTTGAGGCAAGGTACCAGTCGAGTCTATTCCTAGTACCCAAATCAAGGCATCTGATTTGTCGCTGTAATCCTCAGTTGTCTGTGCGTCTTGAACAGTATTGTCATTGAATCCAGCGGGATTATGTCCAGGCAAATCAATTAAGCCAATATGTTCTAGTTTGAGTATTGCCGTATCAATTACAATAAATGGAATAACCTCTTTTGGGTTAATGCTGGCCTCGTGAATTACCTCGTGTGTCAAATGTCGGTAAAGATCAATCTCAATCGTGATTCCGCCACCATGCACAGTATGCCCCGTAATGTTATCGCTGTTGCCAGCGATAACATATGTCGGTATCGCCGTAATAGGCTCAATGCCACTTGGCAGACGCATAGATTTATTCTGCATTAAGCTAGAGACGAAGGCCGATTTGCCAGCACTAAAACCACCACCCACCGCGACTAGTCGTTTGCGTCTTATTGCTGCCGTGGCGGTTAAAACTTCTAATTGCTGTAAGATCGACCGCCATTCTTCAGCATGACTTTCGTATATTTCTTGCGAAATCATTGACCCTGCTTGTCTGGCGAACGCAGCAAATTTGGTGTCGATTAGGTTTTTGAAGACGGATAAAGGGGAATTCTCTTCAGGTTTTGATCTGAGTGCAGGAACTATAAGTTCCTTAAGTAAACGATGTTGTATGTTTGCTTCATCACCATTCATCGTTAAGTACCTCCGTCATGGCTTCCTCAATATGGGTAGCTGTGTCGAGCAGCTCGTTAAGAATAAGCAAGTCGGTTCGCCCATTCATATCATTTAATCTTTGCGACAAATCCTGCCGCACTTTTTGTGCGCGTACAGATCTCTTTTCTTTGATTTCAATTGGTGATTTTGTATCAAGCTTATCCTTTAGAAGCGACCCTAGAGTCGGTATTGGATTTACATTCTCGATCGATTCAGACGTTTCATATTTATTTGTATCATCCGCATTGGACTCTTGAATTTCTTCATCAAATATCCCTAGTTCGTGCAAATCCAATAACTGATCTTTGACTATAGTAGCTAAGCCTTTTCGATGTTCGATTTCGTGCAGAAATGCATCTCTGTAGGAATCGAATACTTGTTTGACGTCGGCAATTAGTCTGTCCTTACGTAAGCTAGGTACATTCCAAATTTGTAGCATCTCTTGCAGACTGGCCTTCTCGAAAGCTAATTCCCGTTTTTCTACGCTGCTATACGCACTGATTCCTATATATTCGATGCCAAGGGTATCTAAAGTGTCTCCGATTTGTTTCATCACTTCCATAACTTGCGTAAGTGGACGCAAATCTGCTTTATTAATAACAATACCAAGCGGCGTTAATGGAAGGTGCGCTGTCAGGTACTCAATATCACTATGAGATATTTCTCCATTAGCATCGAGTGCAATCACCCAAAGCACTGCATCGGCTTGTTGTAGCGCTTCAACAGTTGCAGTGCTATCAGAGGCAGTGATTCCTATTGAGGGTGGGTTATAGCCAGGGGTATCGATAAAGCACAGGTGATCCAATTGATCTGTCCATTGGGTTTCCAATGCAACAAAGGGAAGTATGCGTCGAAGGTCAAACCCTAATGATTCGACAAATTTATGCCCCATTTTGGCATATAGCTCCGAAGAAATCGCGACAGTACCACCGTGTGCAGCAAAGCCAGTAATCACCGAACGCTCACCAGAGACGATATAGGTAGGTATTGCAGTCACCGGCTCTATTCCTATCGGCAAACGAACCAAGGATTTATCATCAAAAAAGCTTGTTAACAAAGATGATTTCCCGCTGCTAAAGCCTCCCGCAATGGCGACAATGGTTTTTTCGCGAAATACCGGAAATCTCGAGAGTAATCGCACTTCATCAGAGACAGCTTGTAACTGAAGTACCGCATCAGCTTCACGATCGAAAAAATTTTCTGAGTTTGCAAATGCCATGAAATCATCGTAGAACAGGCGTTGAAAATTTTGATGTTTAGGCAGATAGTCGTCTTGAGCACTCAATATATCTTTTAAAAAAATATGTGATGTTTGCATCACAATAAAACCTGCACGCTCGTTTTGCAAAACCAGTGACTGTGCCTCATGCTCTTGTTTCAAATCTGTATGTGAAATGTATAGCCTATCGAAAGACTGTTGAATCTCGTCTTTAAGTTCGGTCAGGATGATAAATTCCTGACTTAGCTTTTTCAAATTGACTTGCACTATCTGAGACGCAACACGCTCTTCATTCAAGACTTGCGATTGAGCCACATGCTCTTGCTTCAAATCGGTATGCGAAATCTGTAGCGTTTCGAAAGACTTTTGAAGGGCATCTCTTTCATGGTTTAACTTCAAAAAATCATGATTCAAAGCTTCTAATTTTCCTTGGATAACTCCAAACTCTTTTATGGACTGAACTAAGTTTGACTCTGCTTCCAATATCAATTGCGAGAGGACATTGACATCAGTGCTGCGACCCCAGCACCTCCACCAACATGATAATCGTTCAAGCGATGATCGTGCGCGTTCGACAAAATGTGGTGTAAGGCTCATGCTGCCATCTCTTCAAGCAGAGATAACAATTTATCATACCGTTGCTTAGTAGCTTGACAATCTTTGAGTTGCTTTCTGAGTTCTTCTGCCTCTTGTAGCAAGTCATCAAATAAAGCTTCACCGATACTTTTCTTTTCAGACTCCTTTAACTGCTTCTCGAATTTCTCGACATAGGTGCCGCTTAATTTCTTTAAATTATCAAGATATTCTTTTGCAGCCTCACCAAACGCTACTGCTTGGGAAGACTCAAGTTTGCCTGTCGCATACATGTTGTCTGGTATGCTAGGAAGCTCCGGTACCGGCACTGACAGCATATCATTGACCACATTTCGCAAATTTCTCTTGATTTCATTCACATCAATATAAGTACTATCGATGGCTTCACGTAATGCCGCCAAAATATCTTTGTTTGCATCATTACGCCATTTGATGCCAGTTTTGCCGACTAATTCAATGAGCGATGTCTCAAGGATTGCACTAAAGTTCTCGAATTCACGCCTGACACTGGCAGCATCAATTATCATGACAGAGTAGTCTTCTGTGCCTCCAGTCCCGACTACTCTCTTCATCCAAGACCACATACCGGAAACGTTACGTGTCCTTAATTCAGAGCCTTTGGCGCTCTCCGCTTTGCTAGATGCTTTCTCAAAACTCGTATTTATTAACTTCTTTAGTTCTATGGGTAAGTTAATCCGCAAATCCTGAAGCAACTGATCATAAACGGTAACAGCTGATGCAATTCCTACTTTACGTACAGAATTGATTTCCTTTAATCTGGCATTAACTTCACCTAAGTCCGAATTAATAAAAATAGATTGGTGCTTTTCGGCTCTGACTTTAAGTGCACTCACTAAGGCTTCACTTGCCTGCAACTGACCATCGAGATAGTCAGACTCACGACAGGCAAAAATATTGGTTTTATGATGTCGGACGTGATGTAATGATTGAACGACCGAAGGTAGGCCGGACAAGGCTTCCAAGGTTTGTTTGCGTTGTTCAGGATTTGCGAACCCTAAGGGATATTTTTTCTGCAACATCTCATCAGCATGCTTGATAGTGTCATTCCATTTTGCAGGTGGAAGTGTTTGCATCGCATATGCTACGCTTGACGTTGTTAGCATTCGTTGCTCAAGTTGCTCAGATAAATCACCAATTTGTAAGCGTTGCACCGCTTCACTATCGAACACTTTTTGAGCCTGTTTAATCAAACTCTTTTTCTGGCGACTGATTGCCTCAAGAATCTCTCCTGCGCAATCCTGTAATTCGGCGCCAAATAGCTGACCATCAATTTGACTGGCAATCACAAAAATTTCTCTTACACCTTCACGGCTTGCCAAGCGCTCCAGTAACTCTAGATCCTGTGTTGTGAGAAATTGTCCAGCGGGACTAATAACGAATACAGCGTCACACTCCTTCAACATATCTTGAGTCCGCTTTTCACGGGATAGTATGGGATCATTTAGACCCGGTGTATCAACCACGCAGATGTCTTTTAACGATTCAAAAGGTAATTCCAGATGCAAACATTTGGTGTAGGGTGTATGCCGTCCTTTCGCACCGACATAATCCCCTAGGCTTCGACTCAATTCTGCAATACTATTCTTCTCAATTCGTAGATCTTTTGGTCGCTTCTCAATGCCACCAGCCTCAACCACATTGCACCAAAGTTCATGCGCAGAAGCAGTGCTAGGATTTTTGCTTTGCAATTCTTTCTTAACGATGTCGTACCATTCATTGTCAGTTTTCTCAGGAATTGCGCGCACCGCCACTGACGGCGACTTGCGGGAAGCAGCAATATTAGAAGTAGGCGCAGTCACGCGTAAGGCTGCTTGTTGACGGTGCTGCTTTTTTTCTTCTATCCCTTTAGAGATCGCCTCTTCGTGATCTTTAAAAAGTCTCTCAAACGCCAACAGATCTATTTTGGAAAAAAATTCCACACGCATGGCTGGACGATCTCCATAGCTCAAAGTTGTTAGAGCCGCAGTCATCGGTGTTGCTGCATGTGGTAACACATCTTTACCATCAAAAAACAAGGCATTTAGTAGCGAGGACTTACCTGCTTTCACCCTACCAATAATGCCAATTTGCAGGGTTCTATTTTCTTCTTTTAGTATTTTGAGATGATTTTCGATATCGCCTATCGAATGCACTTTTGAGTCATCTATGGCGGACTTGAAGTCATTACCAATCAGATCCCCGAACTGCGTTTGAATTACTTGCACTTGCTTTAATTGCTGAATTAGTTGATCTTTTACTTGCATGATTTATCCGTGGTCGTTGTTGGTCATCAAATTGCAGAGTCGATAATCACGCCGGAAGCCAACTTTAGAAGATTGACGTTAGTCTTTTTAATTCGTTGAGTTTTAGCTTCTAAAACTGCAAGTTCTTCTTGATGTTGGTTTTCTTGTAGTTCATAGATGGATCGTTCATTTTCAAGACGTTGGCTAAATTCATGTGAAATGGTTTCGACTACACTTTGAGCGACTTGTGACATGTGCTCAGTGACCTTAATTTTCATTTGACTTATGACTTGAGCAAATAGATCCGATTGCAACGACATCTTTATTGCTTCACGTTGACGGTTTGTCTTAATCGTTCCAAATAAAGATTCAACTAAATCAGGTAAAAGGGCAGTCACAATTCCTACTATCGGATTTGCAATGCTTACGCCAACACCAATTGTTCTCATCGCTACTGTCGCCATTTTTTTCGATGCTTTTCCTCCTAGTTGTTTGGCGATGGCGCCAAGTAGAGGCGATTTGATAGCATCAAGGCCGATCTGAATAACATCAGTGGGTATTTGAAAGTCGACTTTTAAATGATCTTGTGCAAATTTTTCAAAACGTTGGACTGTATTTGTGGAAAAGGCTTCAGTTGCCAAAAGTACCTCGCGATTCATTGTGCTGCGTACTAATTCGTTTAATTCCAATTCTAAGTCTCGCGGGTTTCTCATTGCGGCTTCAACTAGTTCACTAGTCGAATTTTGCAACGCGGCTTTCAAGGCATTCATCACTGGCAAAGCTAGGTCATTAGCATCTGGCCCAGAGATTTCTTGTAGTTGTCGCTTACGCTCATCCTCTAGGTTATTCAAATCGTTTTTGATTGCTTCGAGTTTTTCATTAATCTCTTGTTTGCTTTTACCTAAAGAATTGGCAATAGCCACAAGTGCTGCATTTGTTTCGTAGTAAGCCTTCTTTAGATGCGGTATGTGTAGGTTCGCCGTGACGAATTCAGGGTCAATATCCTCAACTAACTTAGATAATTGCTGCTGAGCGTTATACTGATTCAGCGTAATGACGCCAAAGTTACTACCAAATTCGTTCGTAATTTGGTCCTCAATATGCGCCACAATTTCGTTGACTTGGCTTTCTGGTTTGAGATCAGATTTGCTTAAACAGACGCTAAATCGGCGGCTTAAATCTAATATTTCACGCATTTGACGTAAGGCATGTCGGTGCAATCCGCCTTCCTCGACACTAGTTAAGAATACAAAATGCGTACCACGACTTAGAAAGAAATTGATGGCCTGATTGTGTGCATCTAATGGAGAGTCAAATCCTGGCATATCAACCAGAATTAGCGGTTGAATAGATTGCAAAGATGGGCTGTTGATATATGCACGAAGGTATTGGAACTCTTGGGCACGTGCTGTGATCTGCGCGAATTCTTGCAACTGAAATTTGTGGATGCGATTATCAATGCCGCATGCCTCTATGACCTCTTCTTTTGAGTAATGGAGTTCAGTTGCTAATGCAGTTTCAGGAGTAATGGCAACGGGTAGATGTGATCGTTCCATAAACGCATTAAGCAACGAGGATTTGCCTGCACTAAATGCACCGATGACTGGAACCAATAATTTCGTTTCGGAAATCACCTCAATTTGTGTTTCAGTTTGAGAGCTGACATCAGCACAAATTTTGTCAATACTTGGATGTGCAATTTCCGTAGCACTCGCTTTGATCTCTTGCTGAACCGATTTTATATAGTTAATAAGTTTGGTTTGAGTTGATAGCATGATGGATATCCGTAGGTGAGTAAAATGAAGCTTTGTTCAGCTAAAAAATTTTTTGATGTCATTAACGATTGCTTGAAAGCCTGCTATAGCATGTGATCCGTTTTGAATCCTGATGTTTTTCTCATTGCAGACTGGGCAATAGGTGGGATAACTTTCTATGAGTGCATCACTTCTCGGTGAGAAAGTTTTTTTCCAACCACAAGTGGGGCATGAATAATTTGTCGGAAGTGGAGTAATCGCCATGTTTGATCTATTTGAGTTTAGTTGTAATGATGATTGTTAGTATTTGAATGTACTATTCCTTAGATCGCAACATTGAAGCTTCCTCCATCTAGTCACATTTTCTCGGTCGGCTGCGTTCCATGTTTCTCAAAAAGTTATGAGGAATAGGTAGTAACATTTTTTGAAAATATCTCAAGCAATTCAGATCTAACTTTATCCGGCTGTATAAGTTCAACACCTGCGCCAAACCCCAACAACCACCATCGAAACCGTCGATTATCACGAACCGTTGCAGTCACTTCCAAAGTCTGCTCATCAATCTCGTGTACACGTTGATCTCGTGATAGCGGAGTCTCTTTCAAATGAAATCCTGCGCCATCATAGAATCGCAATACAACTTCAATTTCTGGTGCATTGCTACTAAAGCCGAATGCGTCTGAAGCGATGTATGCATCTAGATCGAAGTCTTTGAGCTTGATAGTTTTGGTTGGTAGCATGTGAGCAGCATGAATACGATGCAGCGCGAGAATGCGTGCAGAATCGTGCCCTTCAAAATTGGCGACTAAGTATTGAGCCGCGCCGTGTTCAACTAAGCCCAATAGGTTAATGACGTATTCTCTCGGCTCTGGCTTGCCCTGCGCTTGGTAATGCACTCGAAGCTGCTGATCACGCAGTAGTGCAGCATGCACCTCCTTTTGTACTTTATTTGAGACATGCGGTTTCAAGAGCGGTTGATTTGCTGGAACGGTGCGAATCTTATCTGGCCATGAACGTATCGCGCTTTTCGAGATGCCAGTTGAAAGCGTACGTTTGGCTTCCTGAAAATACGGCTCTAAATCTTGTGCTAGGCTCTCTGGCAGCAGCTGCTGAGCAAACTGTTTAAGCATGATAAAGCTGACTGCTTCAGCTTCACTCAAACCTGGAAAGAGATTGATCGCGACACCTTGCGCATATCGCCACCACAAAGCATTATCTTTCTCATCTGTGACGATAGGATAAGTCAAAGACAACCTTTGCAAGTCTCTCTCGACTGACCTCTTGGATATATCGTGTCCAAGTACTTCTAATTTTTGGTGCACATCAATTGTCTTAAGCGCTCTATCTTTTGACAGCATCTTCAAAATATCGAAGTGGCGCTTTAATGCATCGGACATCCATTCTCCTAAAAGTTAGCACATCACTAGATGCACTCTTCGTTCACGCGACAATAAAACAGGTGGTCATCATATGGCACACAGAACAACTTTGGCTAGGGGTTCTAGCAGCTTTTTGAAAATCTATTTTAATAGATCGAGCCAAGAAAAATTTTCGCACTCTTTACATGTAAAGAGTGGTTCACCCCTTATTTTTTTACGCGTAAAATTTACTCAAAAATTAGGTAACTTGAACGCCCAAATAAATATAAAACAGCAGCGCGACATTTTGTGTCGCATGTTGTTAGTTATTGATGATAGTCCTACTTCATTTTTTGAAGCACTTTGAGTGTTCACCGATTCAAAAGTTCTCGCTCAAGATTGAATTTACATTCAAGAGAGCGTAAATTACGCGCACACGTTTTACTTGCTCATGTCCACATCTCAAACACATCAATTAAACCATTTATGGCACTCGTTTATCCAAGCAGACTTCCAATCAAAAAACACAACGGTGGACTCTTTCGAGAAATCGAAGTGATAGAACGGCTCGCCCAATCATTACCCGAGGAATATGAGATTTACCATAGCGTTGAATTTCATACCGTAGAGGATGAGCATGATCAATTCGGCGAAATTGATGTCGTCGTACTTGATCCGGTAGGAAAGATTCTTTTAGTCGAGATAAAGGCTGGCCCAGTGACTTTACGTGATGGCAGCTTCTACAAACACTATCCAAACGGAGACCATAATGTTAGTAAGCAATGCCGCATTCAATATGCAGCGATGCGCAATCGTTTAATGCATGCTGGCATCGTCACTACCGTCAACTCCTGCCTCGTCATGCCAGACTATTCGATCTTTGAATCGCATATCGTGTCAATTCCCAACGATAGAATTATTGACGCACGCACATATGACAATATCGGCAGGTGTGTTCGCGAGTTCTTAGCCACGGGTTATGGTTGCAAGGATTTATCTGTTTTACGTCATTTCCTACGAAATGAATTCAAGGTCAGTACCGATCTCGCTGTTCTCAAAGGCCAGCTTCAAGACACAGTCAGACTTTTGTCAGATGGGCTCGCCACCTGGGTTCCTCGGATTCGTTCTTCACTTAGCAATACCCGTATTCAGGCAACAGCCGGCTCAGGAAAAACGCAGTTGGCACTGAAGCTAATGACCGATTCTTTAGAAAAAAATCTATCAGTGGCGTATGTTTGTTACAACCGACCATTAGCGGATCATTTGCGCAGCATTGGGCCAACTCGTGCAATGATCATCAATTTCCATGAACTGTGTGTCGAACACTATCGTCGACATCACGAAGAACCTGATTTCAACGACGCGGAAATTTTCGACAAAGTCACCCTCACCTATATTGCAGACAGTGAAAATTTTACCGCTCGCTACGACATACTAATCATCGATGAAGCTCAAGACTTTAACCCAAATTGGCTTTCCAGCCTAAGCATGCTCCTCGAAGATGAAGGACAGTTGTACGTGATGGAGGACGACGACCAACGTCTATATGAGACAGCAAAGTTTGACTTAGAAGACACCGTTCAAATTACCTGTAACGATAATTTTCGAAGTCCTAAAGAAATCTGTAGAGTGATCAATGCGTTTGGACTCTCTTCTGCCCCAATTCAAAGCAAGAGCCCTTATCTTGGCACCATCCCAAATTTTTACGCATACAAAACCGAAGAAGAGTTACTTCAAAAAACCGAAGCTGCAGTCACACAAACGATCGCGAGAGGCTTTAGGATAGAAGACATCGTCATTCTAACTGGCCGAGGCAGGAGTAAATCCACTTTACTCAATAGAGATTCTATCGGTCCCTATCAAGTACGCCGTTTTACGGGTAAGTATACTAAAAATGGAGATCCAATTTGGAGTGAGGGCCATCTAAGTATCGACTCAATCTATCGCTTCAAAGGACAGAGCGCTCCAGCTGTAATTCTAAGTGAAGTAAGTTTTACCGAACTTACCCCTTTAGAAAAGCGCAAGCTGTTTGTAGGAATGACACGTGCACAAATGAACTTAGAAATTGTCTTAAAGGACCACTCTGAAAAGATACTCATGGACTTACTTGTCTGACGACATCTAACAAATGACAGACACTAGGTCTGACTCAAAAAACCACAAAAAATCCAATAAGACATCTAATTGCATGGTATCAAATTACTTGTACAGATTATGGTTAGTGACTTTGCCCCTCTCGTCATAGCAACGTACAATTCTTTCTGATCCAATTTATCAGCTTCCAGCAATACCGCATGATCGTATTCAAGCCCTTTCACGAGCAAGGTCGTACCGATAAGTTTGGTATGCCTAATTGGTCTACCGGCGTGTCTGAATTTTCTCTGAAATACTTCTGCGGATTCAACAAGGGACGATGCCTCACCATCAATATGAATTTTCAAAACATTGATGAATCGATTGAGTAAGTCTCGCCGATAAACATGTGTATCAGAATGATTAATAATGAGATAAAGAAAATCTCTCAAATTTTTACTTGATGGTTCGACGAGAAAAAGATTTGCTGAGTTCATGATAGGAATCAATATTGGCTTTGTCGACTTAATGGCTTTGGCTATTTCTCCTCTTTTCGTTTTCGCTACAAGAACCTCGCCAACCCCTGTAATGCACTTTTTTGCAAATTCTAATGCTGCCAAAAATTTCGATGTCGCATTCTTCGCCGCCTCCAATTTTCTAATGAAAGTGAACAGTGCTTTTCCTTCGACTTCTTCAATAGAAGAAAATTTTCCTGCCAAAGTACGGGCGAGAAGATGAGTCTTGTTTTTGGATTGCTGATCTCCGCCATGTAATGCAATCACGGTTTCATCAAGATTTAATAAACCACAAAGCACAGAATACTGTTTAGTTGGGAGGAAATTGGCATTAACGCAGTATTTGATTATTCCTTTGGGCAATGCTCCGGATAAATCAATCTTATCTCCAGCTTCTAATGTTGCTCGTGCAGCATTCAACCAAGCACCAAGTTCTGGGGCACCTGCTTTGTTCCAACGCCACGGTGTCTCAAGCTGCCCCAAACAATTGAAATGAGGGTAGATACTGGCAGCCCAATCTACGGGTTTATCAGCGAAGTCAAAAATAGCCTGTAGCGGGTCACCCAAAACCCGACATGGCAGTATCTCTGCCAAGACACATACAAGTCCATGCTGAAGATTGGAACAGTCCTGATATTCATCGACGTAAATACCTTTGTAGGTGGATGTAACAACATGTCGAATAAAGTCTTTAGAAAGCAAGTCTTGGCATGTTTTATAAAGCAAGTGCCATTGCTTGTCATTTGGGCTGTCTACCTTCCATCCAGACGTTTTTGGATATGCCAGGCAAAGACGCAAAGCCCAACTCGCAATCGTGTCGACTTGGTAATTGGCTGAAGGAACTTTTAACGCTACCATTTTGGCTTTTACGGAATTCACACCTGCAAAAGTATGAGTCAAAATAAGTTGTCGACTGTTCGCCTCCTTAACCGCCAAAGCAATTAGGTGTGTCTTCCCGAATCCTGCCGGGGCTATCACGTAGCCCTTCGTCAAACAACCAGCAAGTATATTGGGAAGACTGTCAGACATGCTCCACCCATGCCCAAAGTTTGTTCAGTTTGGCAGCCAAATCCATTTTCAGGAAACCAGCATCGTCATAAGCTGGAGCGATTGTCTTGAACCACAAATCGCCTCTAGTTGTGTCTTTGAACCAGCCTGCTTTTTTTGCCACGTTACCAATGGCTTTTCTGAGCTTCGGACTTTCACTCCATTTTCCGACATCCTTATCTAGCTCCTCTTCAAGCTTTGAACGAACTTGGTCATAAGCAGGAAAACCCAATTCATCTTGTGCTAACTTCACACTAACCAAGACGCTGGCCCACGGCAAATCCATCATGGCTCTTTCTTCAAGTGCAAGTTTGTCGTTCCAGACTTGAACTGGAATTCCCAATTTGGTTAGTTCGTCAATGTCGGATTGGGAAAATTGATCATCAGCATCTGCATCAGCGAGTACGGTAACTTCATAACAAAGTGAATGCAGTGCTTTTGCCATATTCTTTACCTTGCTCCCACTGGCAGCATTCAGAAGTGCGACCCCATGAAATGAGAAAGGATCTTTGCCTTTACTCATCTGATGATCATCTAGCCCTCGCAAAAAACCCACTTCGGTAGCACCTTCACACACCACAACTTTCTTGGCTAAGAAGGCTTCTGTACTGGATCGGATTTTCCCTTGAACTTCGTGTTCTTCGAGGGCTTTGTCTGAGGCCGAAATAATCCTGACAGCACCTCCCTTGTTGTGGACGATATAGAGTTCTTTGACGGTAAATTCCCTCAGGACTATAGGGGAATGAGTCGTCAAGAAATACTGTCCAACCTTATCCTCTCTCACATGCTTGATGAGGCGAGCAATTCGATGGGGTTCTAACCCGAATTCCACCTCATCGAACAAAGTGATATGGCCTTCTTCAAGTCCTACCTGCTGAATACCACAGAGAAGCATTCGCCGTGATCCCAAGCCTAGCTGCCGTAGAGGAATATCGCCATCATGGAGTGCCAATCCACCAATTTTGAGGTTGATTGAATTAAGGTCAAGGTGAGATTTGTAAGTGTCGAGAACTGGAACCCCCAGAAGCTTTGCTATCCCCTGAGTTTTTTTTGCAGCTTCATCAAAATTCTTAAGTGATACTGCTCGATCAACATCAAGAGAAGTCCGAGCTGTTCTGGAAGCATTAGCAAGAAGCTCATTCAAACTTTGAGCTTCTGTGAGTTTGGCCAATGCCGTCCCTGTTGCCCATGAAAGTTGTCGTTCACTGTATGCGCCGATCATGCTGACACTAACTTTGGTTCTGTCTGCCTGCTTGAAAGGAACACCGTCAGGGTTTCGGTCGCAAATAACAATCCATTTTGGCTCCAGGTCTTTTTCAATTGTTAGGCGAACGGTCAAGACCTTTTCAAGATGATCATCTGGTTCATCGGTAATGGTCACAGTTGCAGCATTCCATCCCCTTAACCATTGCCCATATTTATTCAGTGAGCAAAAATCCTCAATCAGGGCACCAATTGTTACTTCAATAAAAATGGGGGCATCGGTTTTACATTGATAAAAATCCGAGTCGTTCAGCGACAAATTCCATTGGGGGAAGAAGACGTACTTAATCGCTTCAAGAATAGTTGACTTAGAAGAATCACCTTTACCAATTAGACAGAAAATATCTCCGACAGGTAAATTCCAATCTAACTGTTTAATACCGCGAAAATTCTTGATTGTTAGTCTTCTGATTTTCATTCAAAATTTCCCATTATTTGACACTCATTGATTTTCAATTCAAATCTCAAACCCAACCCCAAACTCTCTAAGCCTTGCATTCCAAATAGTCCGGAACAATCCGCTCAAAAGACTTCAAAAACGCAGGTGAATGATCATTGTTTTTGAGGTGGCATAACTCATGCACGACCACGTAGTCGACAATGCGATTAGGTACCATGATGAGTTTCCAAAAAGAGATATATTTCAAAGTAGAAGCTATCGATTCGAAACCCCAGTCAAAATATCAAACACCACCTTAGCAAACCCCGCCGCGCGTTTAGGATCAGACAATAACTGCATCATCTGATTCTGATGCGCGTCACCGCTGTCTAAGATGGCATCGTCCACTGCGCGTGAGAAATCACCCAGCATGGCTTGCTCTGCGCTGTTGTTTTCAATCTGCTGCATCACGATATTGTTTTCCCTAACCTTGTCGCTGATCGTATAGGCGTAATTGACCATATCTTTTTCAGTGAGTTGATCCGTGATGAACAGCTCGTTTAAGCGATGCACGATTTGCGAAAGGAATTCAGTTTGTTTGTCTTTGGCTTTTGCCGTACCTGCTTCATCTCCGGGGACTAATTTGTATTCTTCCGCGTTCTCTTGTAACGCCAAATGCTGCTGGCGAATTTTCGATACACGGTAGTGACTGAGAACGATACTCGACAAATCGATGTCATCTTCATCGATCACAGTTTCGCGCAGCATAGGGCGTAGGTTGCGCGCGTATAGGCTAAGCTTTTCTAGGTCTTTGTCGTTGTAATCGACGATCTGCGACATGAATTCGTAGAAGCGTACAAAGGTGCCGAGGTCTTTCTTGAAAATCTCTAGCGCGTCTTTTGCCTTTTTGCAGTCTTTGAAGCTGTTTTCGGCGTTGGCGAGTAACACGGCGTCATTAAATTTTTTGGTGCGTTCAAACATTTCTTTGGCTTGTTTGTAAGCATCGACTGCGTGCTTGTATCGCTTCTGCCAGCGCTCTACTGCGGGTTTGCAGATGTTTGCAATCGCGGCGTTGCTTTTGCTTTTCACAAAGAAAGCTTCACAGAATTGCTCTACTTCAGTCCACGTAAAAATATCGGCGGCGCGCAGTTTGTCGTATAGATCAAAAATCAAATTCGGGTTGGATACATCAGCCAACTCCGCCGTTTGGAAGTACGGCTGAAAGGCGTCTAAAATCTCTTGTGGCTCGTTGAAGAAGTCGAGTACAAAAGTGCCTGTTTCTGCCTTGCCCGGATAAGTGCGATTCAAGCGCGACAGCGTTTGTACGCACTCAACACCACCCAGCTTTTTGTCCACATACATGGCGCAGAGCTTGGGTTGGTCAAAACCTGTTTGAAATTTATTCGCGACGATCATCACTTGGTAATCGTCGGTATCAAAGGCTTTGCGCATGTCGCGGCCTTTGAGATTAGGGTTCATATTGGTTTCGGTGAATTTCGCGCCGACTAAGAAATCCGAATTCGGATCTTTATCGCTGAATTCGACCTCGCCCGAGAACGCCACCATCGCGTGGATCTTTTGGTAGCCTTGCTGGGTGATGTATTTGTCGAAAGCCTGTTTATAGCGCACCGCTTCTTTGCGTGAGCTTGTCACGACCATCGCCTTCGCTTGTCCACCGAGCAAACCCATCACATGCGTTTTGAAATGCTCGACGATCACCATCACTTTTTGGCTGATATTGTGATCATGCAGACGCACCCATTGATTCAGTTTGACCTTGGCTTTCTTGCTTTCAACCTCTTGATCAAAGTCTTTCATTTTCATCGCCAAGTTATAAGCGACTTTGTAATTGGTGTAGTTCTTCAACACATCCAAAATAAAGCCTTCTTCTATCGCTTGGCGCATGCTGTAGACGTGGAAGGCTTCTGGCTTATTGGTCTTAGAGGCTGGCTCATCAGGCTTAGGTAGGCGGCCAAACAGTTCTAGCGTTTTGGTTTTTGGCGTAGCGGTGAAGGCAAGGTACGTTAGATTTTGTGAAGCGCGACGCGAGGCAACTGCTGCATCGAGAATATCATCCGTGGTGAGTTCATCTTCATCACTTGCAGTACCATCGACCATCAATACTTCTTTGAGCTGGCGAGCGGTGGAACCTGTTTGTGAAGAATGGGCCTCGTCCGCGATGATGGCGTAGTTACGCTCTTTCAGACTGACGCTATTTTCGATCGCACGCAGCACAAACGGGAAGGTTTGTATGGTGACGATAATAATCGGCTGCGAGCCTTCCAAAGCTTTGGCAAGTTTTTCTGATTTGGAACCATCGCCTTCTTGGTTATTGATACGCCCAACGACGCCATCGGTTTGTTCAAACTGCGCAATCGTATCTTGCAACTGCGCATCGAGCACAGTGCGGTCGGTGACCACAATCACCGAATGAAACAGCTTATTGCCACTGGCATCATACAAAGATGAAAGCTGATGCGCAGACCACGCGATCGAATTCGATTTACCCGAACCCGCGCTGTGTTGTATCAAATACTTTTGACCTGGCCCTTCGCTTCTGGCAGCAGCCAACAATTTACTCACCACATCCCATTGATGATAACGCGGAAAGATCAGGCTTTCTTTCTTGTACTTGCGCCCTTCCCAGTCTTCTTTATCTTCAATCTGCAAATGCACATAGCGCCCCAAAATCTTGAGCAGATTGTCGGGCACTAAAACTTCATTCCACAAATAATCAGTCGCGTATTGGTTCACATCGACAGGAGCATCATTACCCGCACCACCATCAAGCGTGCCTTTGTTAAACGGTAAGAAGAAGGTGCTTTCGCCCTCTAAACGTGTGGTCATATACACTTCATACTGACTCACCGCAAAATGCACGAGTGCGCCACGCTTAAACGTCAACAAAGGCTCTGGCTTTTTAGTAACCGGGTCCACCGGCAAACGCGTGGTGCGGTACTGGCGCATTGCATTATGTACCGCTTGTTTAAATTCCGATTTCAGCTCCAAGGTTGCGACCGGAATGCCATTCACGAACAAGACCAAATCAATACGCCATTCTTTGGATTTGACGCCCGTTTCCGCCAAATGCTCAGCCGTCGCCCATGGGCTGTACGTCACTTCCGGCACCACCCGCAAACGATTCTTCTTGTAGCGCGCCAAGGTATCAGGATTCAGATCATGCTCAGGCGCAAACTGGCACATCGAAAAACGCGTACCACGATCTTTCAATTCATGTCGCAAGACACCCAAAGTACCAAAGGTGCGCATTTCTTTATTCGCTGCATTGGGGTCGGCCTTGTTCAACTGTTGCGCCAAGCGTTCCAAAAACTTCTGCTCAGGCTGCACCGGATACAGAGCACAAAATTTCTGCCATTGCTCGTCTTGGGTGTCTTTGACAAAACCGATCACGTCTTCGGGATACAAAGCCAATTCGCGATTGTAGTGCTCGGCTTTACCGAGCATCCAACCATTGGCTTGTAGCTGGGCGATCATGTCGTTTTGAAAGGTGAGTTCGTTGGCTTTGCTCATGAATCAAATCTCTGAAGGATGCTTCAATCAATTAAACAGAATCAGGCGGCGATGGCTGCATCGTTGGGCGGCTGCCAATCGCGTACGTCGATTTTTCCGGTGACGGCGGCGGAGATTAGGGCTGTGCGGCGTTCAGATAATAAATCCACAGCTCTTTGAGCCCTATCCAATGACAAAGAGAATTTCAACTGAACTTTTGAAACTTCCTCTAAGATTTTTTCCTGATCATTCAACGTGGGAAACGCAATTGGCAATTCACCGAGTATCTGCATATTTAGCCCATCCATGGTTGAGCCTTGGGCAGAAAATTGAAGTTGTGATTGGCATACTTCGCTCAATATTGATGCTTTAATAAACAAAGGCAAAATTTTGTTTTTATTGACTCTATATTTTACTAATCGTGGATTAATTACTCCTCTTTCAACGCCATATGGAACGACTGCAACTTTCCCAACTGTTCCCATGACACTTATCAAAACATCTTCAGGGAAAACTTCATATCGCCGCATCGTTTCAAATTTACTCTCTGAAATATAATAATCACCTATCGTAAAATCATCCGGTATTACTTGCTGTTGGCCGTAAACCCGCACACCGGCATGGGTATACATCGATTTTGTTAAAGATGATCCATAAGGTCCAGCCGAACTTTCAACAACCAAGTATTTGAATTTTGAAACCATCCAATTCTCAGGTACTTCACCCAGCCACTCTACCCCGGATTCGCGCATGGGGGCGTTGGGGTTGAGGCCTTTGGTGACGGCATGACTAATCACCGACTGCCGTTTTTCTTTCAGCAGCTTGATCAACTCTTGCTGCTTCGCGATCTGGGTATCGATCTTGGCGGTTTCGTGGTCGAGGAAGTTGGCGATTCTTTGTTGTTCAATATTGCTTGGTAAGAACAGTGGCAGGTTTCTTACTTTCTCGGCATTCAGATTATTTTGTGTATTTGATGTGCAGAAGTACATCAAATAGGGCTCAATGCTTTTCAACCAGTAACTAAAGTATTTTCTGTTTAACGTCGCTTTTGGCACTAAAGCGAGTATGGCTTGGTTAGTAACCAGATCAACTCCTGCCTCAGCCACTTTTCCCAATGACGCGAAAATTGAATACAGCAGAGTCCCTTTCGGAACCAACTGCAACCCTTTTGAGGCTATTCCGCGATCAGTAACATCCTTTTCAGTCGCAGTTATAACATCGAATCTCGTCATATCTGCTATAGCAACCCATGGGGTGCCCCTACCACTTTCTATCCAATAAACTTCGCTATCACTATCAGGAGTTCCCCCAGCAATGCAACCATTTAACTGAAACTTGATCTTTTGCTCTTCCCAGTGGCTCGGTATTTTATCAATCAAAGGAAATATACAATCTGAATAGGTGCCGTATTCGATAAATTTCATGAATGTACCTCATGCAGCAGCTTCATGATTTCAGCACTAACAGCATCAAGATCGGCATCAATCTCGGCTAAATCGCGTGGTAGTTGGTATTGGTAGAAATGGCGGTTAAATGGAATATCGTAACCGACGATGCCGACTTGTTGATCTTTGTCATCCTTCTTGCTTGCATCGATCCACGCGTCTGGCACGTGTGCTTGCACTTCTTTTTTGAAGTAAGCCTCGTTGACTTTATTCACGCTACGACTTGGGTCGAGAGCGACGTTTTCAAAATCGCGTAAATCACCGTCGGCTTTGTATTCGATGGTTTTGCCATCTACTTCAAACAGACCATAGATGGGGTCTGGTTTCGTTTTATGGATTTTCTTGATGACGGCTTGGGCTTCTGGGTTTTTCCAGCTTACTGCGGACTCGATGGCTTTTTTGTCTTTAGCGTCGAGACTGATTGCTGCGGCCTTGGCCGCTTTAGCGACTGCATCTTCATAGCTATTCATGTCATCAAATTGCGCACTACCGATCTGCGCTTGCAATGCTTTGGCTTTGAGCATGATGGCTTTGGCGTTGGTCCATGTGCTGCGATCGAGCAGATCTTTGATTTGCTTTTCTTTGAGATCGGCAAAATGGATTTTGATGTAACGGCGGATTGTGTCTTCGTGGCTGCTAAGATCGCCATAACGAGCGCAGTCAGGCGCATCGCTCCATATCGCGTTAGGTAAATTGGCGAACTCGGCATAAGCCCATTGCGTGATGCTGTTCAATGCCCCCGATTCATAACGCAATGTGGCGATACGCTCGTCTGAGAATTGGTAAGACTGGCGCAAGGGGCGTTCTATGGTGATTCGGCGATAGCCGAATTCGTGAGTTTTGAAAATTTTAGCCGCGAAAGTTTTAGCCGTTTCTGATTTTGGATTAGCCGCTTGACGACCGCGATTGCTCTTTGCTTCTGCTGGCTTATCCAGTTCACGTGCATCCACCACTTCAAAATTGCCGAAGCATTTAGTGATAGTGGCGATGTCGTCGCTACTCATTTCATTGCGCTTGCTGCCCAAAGATTTACGCATTTTGCCGCAGAGGTTGCTGCCGTTAATCAACTGCACTTGGCCTTTGCGTTCTTGCGCTTTTTTATTCGACAGCACCCAAACGTAGGTTGCGATGCCCGTGTTGTAGAACATATCGGTCGGCAGTGCGACAATCGCTTCGAGTAAATCGGCTTCCAAAATGTAGCGGCGAATTTCTGATTCACCCGAACCTGCGCCGCCCGTGAACAAAGGGGAGCCATTCAAAATAATGCCGATACGGCCACCTCCATCTTTGGCATCGCGCAATTTACTAATTAAATGCAGCAGGAACAATAAAGAGCCATCGGAAACCCTTGGCAAACCCGCCCCGAAGCGTCCGTCAAAGCCTTTGTGATTGTGTTCGTCGCTGATTTCTTGCTCGATCTTCTTCCAATCCACACCGAATGGTGGATTTGAGAGCATGTAGTCAAACTTAGTAGCGTGTAGCTGATCGTTGGAGAGTGTATTGCCGAGTTTGATATTACCAACTTCTTGGCCTTTGATCAGCATATCGGCTTTGCAGATGGCATAACTTTCAGGATTCAATTCTTGACCGTAGGCGCGCATCACGGCGTTGGGGTTGAGCTCATGCACATATTCCATCCCCGCCGACAAGAAGCCACCCGTACCTGCGGTAGGGTCGTAGATAGTACGAATAATTCCGGACTTGGTGAGCGCTTCGTCGTCTTCCATAAACACCAGCGAAGTCGTCAAACGCACGATGTCACGCGGGGTGAAGTGTTCACCCGCAGTTTCGTTCGAACCTTCAGCGAAGCGACGGATCAATTCTTCAAACACCAAGCCCATGTCGTGGTTAGAAACGGCTTTGGGCGTTAAATCCACAGTGCGAATTTTTTGCACGACTTTGTATAGCAAATTGGCATCGTTCAATTGGCCGATAAATTCAGCGAAATTGAAGTATTCAAAAATCTCACGTGCATCTCTGGAGAAGCTTTGGATATAGCTTTCTAAGTTGGCCTTGATACCGCTTTCGCCCAATTTGGAGAGATCCATCTTTGAGGTATTGAAGAAACTCAAACCACCAGTGGCGCGCAATAACAATTTCTCTTGCGCTTCTTCCGGCAGATTCATTTTCTGAACCTTTTCGTACTCGGCAAGTACCGCTTCCTTACTGCTTTCCAATACGCACTCTAAGCGGCGCAATAAGCAAAACGGCAAAATGATGCGGCCATACTGACTTTGTTTGAAGTCGCCACGCAGAAGATCAGCGATGGCCCAGGATTCGGTGGCTAGGTTGTTGGAGGTTTGTGTCATTGGATGTTTTTTGTTTTGTTATTATTTAGAGGAATTAAGGAATCGCATTTGGGTTTGTAAAAAAACTTCTGCTAATTTTGCAACAAATGCTTAAAAGCAAATATTACCCGATCACCCCATAAAAACCTATAGAAGCTAGCTACGTCGAGCAAACCATTCTCTCAAAATTAATCAACTAAAAAATCGAGACGACAAAAAATACATGTAAATGAAAAGTATTTACATGTATTTTCTTCGCTCAGCTTGGTACTTAAGTGTTTCTCACCTATCGAGTCCTATACAAAACAACTTCAGCAATATGCGTGCCAATAATTATGTACTAAGCCGACTTCTCCATTTCCCAAAAGTGGAACTACCACCCTTTTGAATAATTTTTGGTCACATATACTTCCATTGACCTTTAGCGGAAAGTAAAGCCGCAACTTTATTACCACCACACATAAAAGCCAACTGACCATCCAAACGCGGATTGGTCAGTTGGCTTTTTGTTGTCTTCTGCAATGTCTTTACATCAAATCGGTGCCAAGGCAATTCATTCACTTATCATCAAAAGGAGTTCGTCAATGACTATTCAATGTCCACATTGTCAATCTAGTCGCATCACCACAAAAAACATAGCCCGCAATTCAGCCGGAATCATTGGCGCAGTCGGCGGCTCAGTCAATGGAGTTAGTGCGGCAATCAGCGGTGCTCGCGTTGGTGGCTTATTAGGTGCCGTCGCAGGACCGCCTGGCATGGCACTAGGAACAGTAGCAGGGGCAATTATTGGTGCACTTGTTGGCGGCGCTGCGGGCGGGATTGCCGGTGCAAAAATTGGCGAGGTAATTGACGACCGTTATCTCGACAATTATCACTGCCTTGACTGTGATGCGCACTTTAATCAACCACTTCAATTACTCGAATAATTCAATATTGAATCAAACCTCATTTAAAGGAAATTTACCATGGCACACCTTGTACAAACTATGGCTTACACAGGACAAAAACCTTGGCACGAATTAGGTAATCTGTTACCCCGAAAACAATCGATTGATGTATGGGCGAAGAATGCTGGCATGGACTGGGAAATCTGCGAAACACCCGTACGCTACATGGCAGAGCAAGCAGGATCACTCGGCTCCATCATGTCATTTGACGACCAGAAAGTTCTTTACCGAAGCGATACAAAAGCACCACTCTCAGTCGTTGGCGGACGCTACCAAGTCGTTCAACCGAAAGAGGTTCTTGAATTCTATCGAGACCTCACAGAAATTTCTGGATTTGAACTAGAAACAGCGGGTGTACTAAAGGCAGGCAAGAAATTCTGGGCACTAGCAAAGACTGGTAAAGAAAGCGTATTAAAAGGTAATGACGTTGTGAAGGGATACATCCTACTCGCCACGTCGTGTGACGGCACATTGGCAACCACAGCAACACCAACCACGATTCGTGTTGTCTGCAATAACACGCTGGCTTTAGCGATCAATGGCGCCACCAGTGCTATCAAAGTACCACACAGCACCTCGTTTGACGCACACAGCGTGAAAAAGCAATTGGGTATCGCGGTTTCGCAGTGGGATAGCTTCATGTACCGCATGAAGACCTTGTCTGAACGCAAAGTCAAAAGCCATGAGTCGATGAATTATTTTCTCAAGGTTTTGTGCCAGTCCGATAGTCAAAGCGATGTCTCACAGGGTCTTGTCAACGAGCGCGCATTGAAGAAAGTGCAGGCAATGTATGAAGGTCATGGCCGAGGCGCTGAACTTGGTGCTGCATCAGGAACCGCATGGGGCTTACTCTGCGCAATTACTGAATACGTCGATCACGAAAAGCGCGCCAGAAGTCCAGAGTACCGGATTGACTCGGCATGGTTTGGGCAAGGAGCGACATTAAAACAACGTGCGCTCGATCATGCAATACAGATGATTAGTTAATCTACATGTCAACACACAACAAGAAACGGCTGAGCTAATCCCTCAGTCGTTTTTTATTCTTAAAGGAATCGATAGCATGAACCAATTAGCAGAAGTACGCACCAACCGCCCTGCTTTGCGTTTGGTATCAACGAAAGATTTAAGCAGAGAAGAATGGCTAAACGTTAGAAAGCGCGGTATAGGAAGCAGCGATGCTGCAACCGCTGTTGGGCTGAATCCTTATCAGTCACCGCTGGAACTTTGGATGATCAAGACTGGGCGTGAGCAAGCCTTACCCAAACAAGAGGTCAACGATGAATCATCTCCGATGTACTGGGGATCACTCTTAGAGCCGATTGTCGCTGCACACTATACAAAGAAATCAGGTAATCGTGTTCGGAAGATCAACGCCGTTCTTCAGCATCCTGATCCAGACAAAGCATGGATGCTTGCCAATCTTGACTACGTGGTCGTTGGAAGCGACGACGTACAAGTGCTTGAATGCAAAACAGCTGGGGAGTTTGGTGCTCGGCTTTGGCGTGAGGGCGTTCCAGAATATGTACAGTGTCAGGTACAGCATCAACTAGCGGTCACAGGTAAATCTGCAGCAGATGTTTGTGTCCTGATCTGTGGTCAAGAGATTAGGATATACCGTATCGAACGCGACGATATCTTGATTGAACGCCTGATCGAATTAGAGCGACGTTTCTGGTCATTTGTCGAAAGTGATACACCGCCACCCGTCGATGGATCTGAGTCGTCTGCATTAGCCTTGCAGTGTCTCTTTCCACATGATTCCGGCGATACGCTCGATTTCACGGCAGATCGCACCATGTCATCTATTTTCGCTGACTTAGTCACGATCCGAAATGAAATTGACAGCCGAGAAAAGATTGAAGCAGAACTTAAACAAACCATACAGCAAAAGATGGGCACTGCTAGCCGAGCGACATTTGAAACTGGAACCGTCTCTTGGAAGCGAAGCAAAGACTCGGTAGTACTTGATATTAGCGCTGCGCTAAAAGAGATTCCTGATCTTATCAGCAAATATCCATTAGTTCGTCCTGGCAACCGGCGATTTCTTATCGCTACCTAGAAGCACTTCGCATTCAAAAACAACCGCAATTTTTTACAACATTACTCTGCCCGTGCAACTGCATGGGCATTCTTTTTTGGAGATGAACATGATTAAAGGACTTGCAATCACGCCACCAATATTAGGCCGCATCAGCATTGGCCGCGTGGTCGAAAAAAATGGCAAGAGACTGCCAGAGAAAGATGATCAATTCACGATCACTTCACAGGTGCAAAACGCAGATGGTTGGGTCAATCATCCAATCGACGAAGCTTTGCGCAAAGAATCCAGTAACGGAAAAATTCGATCTATTCCGATCCGGCTGCTGTTTAACGAACCTGATTTAAATCTACGTGCTGAATACAGCCTATTTGACCGAAAATCTGGTCGTCCATTATGCGTTGGTAATGGCGAGACATGCCGTCGCTTTACTGGCGAAGGCATCCAATCCTTACCCTGCCCTTCCCCTGATTTATGCGAACTGGCTAAGGGCGGCGCATGTAAGCCCTATGGCCGATTGAATGTCGTGCTGGGTGACGATGACGAATTAGGCACGTTCATTTTTAGAACGACTGGGTTCAATAGTATTCGCAGTCTCACAGCGCGATTGCATTACTATCAAGCTTTGTCAGGTAATTTATTGTCGTGCTTACCTTTAGAATTGAAACTAAGGGGAAAAAGTACAACACAAAGCTATCGTGCACCAATTTACTATGTCGACATCACTATTCGGGACGGAATGAAATTAATGGATGCGATCGAAAATGCCAAGATGTTGGACAATCAACGAAAGCAATCAGGTTACTTGCAATCTGAGCTTGACACCGCTGCGCGCGGTGGATTTATCAATGGTGCATTCGAGGAATCAAGTGAAGATCTGACAGGATTGCTGGAAGAGTTTTTCTCCGTATCTGAGGAAATACCAGCAAATCATGGAAGCCAATCTCATAATTTATCTGACGGTAGGAAAATCGAACTAAGGGACAAGTTACGGAATCGCCTTCGTGATCAGCAGGCACCAAACACAAATCTGGTCGAGTAATCCCTTTTCAGATTTCGTCGATAAAATACCCCAAAAAACCAAGATAGACGCCAGGAGATTTTCGTCTTTAATTTCGGGACGACTTATGCAACAAGCGAACAATCTCTGGTGAATATTAAAATAGGATCGACCTCAAAAAACATCGGCGAAATCTAAAAAATTTCTTGCTTTTCACATGACCATCAATTAAATTAAAACCCATGAAATGTCCGATTAAATAAATTTGGAAAACAAAGGAAAGGAAAATACCTGCACATACCTGCATGTTAATGCAGTACGAATTTAACGAAGGACCTCCCCCCCGCTGTTATTTGAAATTCAATTTTTCTCATTCAACAGCCCCATCGCGTGGTGTTCAAAGCACCATCATTTGATTTTTTCGACGTTTCAATAGTCAGAAATTTTCAAATCATGTCTGCCAGATTTTCAAAGAAAATCCTCGGCCCTATGTCCCCAGAAGTTTGATCTACCTCCATCGGTTTTTTTCGACCGAAAGAGTGGCCATTTACAATATATTTTTAACAAATTTAATGAATTTCAGCATCTAAAAGGATAAAACATGAGAAACAATTTCAATATGCAGTCTAAAGGCCTTTCAAAAGCCAATCTCTCTAAAATTTTTATAACTGCAGAAGAGACAAATATTGAAGCTTCGTCAAACTTACTGACGAACCCAAAGTTCGACGATTCAACAACAAAGCCAAAATTTGAAAACTTGGTGGATCACAACCTGGTTACTGAAGCAATGAAATCCATTCATATAATTCGTATGCCAAAAGTTATTGCAATTACATGCTTAAGTAGAGCATCGGTTTATGCAAAGCTAGACCCTAAGGATGAACGCTACGATCCCACGTTTCCAAAGCCAATTGCAATCTCTAAGCGTTCACGCGGTTGGCCTTTGGGCGAAGTTTTGAGCTGGGTACAAACCAAAATCGCAGAACGCGATGCTGCACAATCGTTGAAAATCAATAACACAGTTGAGGTGAAAAATGTTTAACGCACCGTACCCAATTGAGGTCCTTCCGGAAATTCTAAGAAATGCGATTTTTGATGTAGGTCATGCCACCCAAGCACCAATACCTTTGGTGGCCGCTGGCGCTTTAACAGCAATGTCTCTAGCCAGTCAACATTCGGCGAATGTGGAACTCCCCATTGGCAAAATCATTCCCATTAATCTCTTCGTACTGACATGTGCACCGTCAGGTGAACGCAAATCAACTGTCGATAAATTATTCATGAAGCCTTTCTACGATGCTGAAAAGCTGAGCGAGGCGTTACTTGATGACGAAATCAATAAGTACGAAAGCAAAAATGCGGTTTGGACAGAACAAAAGAAATCGCTCAAAAGAATACTTTCAGCGGCAGCAAAGGATGGAGACCTGAAACTGGCCGAATCAACTCAAGCCGAACTGGACATACATAACCAAAGGAAGCCAATTGCGCCCAAGTCAACACAGTACATACTTCGCGATGCAACGCCAGAAGCGGTTTCTTGGCATCTATATTCAAAAACACCTTCCGCAGGACTGATCTCCGATGAAGGTGGTCTTATTTTGAATGGCCGAGCCATGGCTGACCTTCCCATGCTAAACGGATATTGGGATGGCACGGATGTATATGTTAATCGTCGTGATGATTCAAGTTTTGTATCAAGAGACAAAAGTCTGACATTTTCCATTGCTGTACAGGAAAAATCACTGTCAAAATTTGTCAATGATCCAAACAGTATCGCACGCGACTGCGGATATTTAGCACGTTGTCTTTTTTCGTATCCTGTTTCAACGCAAGGACAACGTTTTTTGCACACTTCGGCTGCACCAGAACTTGCCAATTTAAAGCTGTTTCAGAATCGTACTGCTCAAATTTTGTCTTCGTCAGACAGCATTTTAACTGACAAGCAAGTTCTAACGTTTTCGCATGATGCAAAAAACGAATGGGTTCGTTATGCAAATATGGTTGAAAGTTTCATGAGTCCGGGAGCGTGTTACTCTGACGTTCGTGATGGCGCATCCAAAAGTGCAGAACAGGCTGCGCGTTTAGCCGCACTTTTTCATATTTATGAAAACAAAACAGGTGCAATCACATTTGAAATCATGTGCAAAGCTACAACATTGGCGAACTGGTATTTAAATGAGTTCAGCCGTTGCTTCTCAAAACCGAAAGTCACGCAGGAAATGCACGACGCAATGAAGATTCATGAGTGGCTTATTGCACGATACTGTGACCGTCAAGAATTCGTAACGAAAGTAAACCTTATTCTTAAGTATGGCCCGAATTCAACGCGTAATGCAATGCGCCTGAAAAAAGCATTAGCGACGTTGATGAGTGTCGGCGGCATTCAACTGTTATTAGATCCAAGCACTGGTACAAATTTGGTGCAATTAAACATTAACGCATTGCAATACAACCCATACATCAGTTATTAACCAACAACCAACTGCTACGAATGCTACGTGTAGCATTCGTAGCAGCTAAATGGAAAGGAAATTCTCGTATTCTTATCGATAAAACCTATTTTTTGGCAACCACAGTTTCACAAATTAATGACAGAAATACGACACTAACTTTCAGGCCACGTATAGGCTAGCATTCCCACTTTTTTTATCGAGCCTAGGTATAAATTTAGGCCATTTCGCGTAAATAACAGAAAGAAAATATTTGTAACTAATAAAATAGAATATTTAAATATACTAATCAACTAGACCATATACAACTATTAAGCCATTGGTAACGGACTTAGCAATAATCAGCACCGAATTGACTTCATCAGGACAAAGGACAACAAAATCATCACACGTGACGCAACACAACATTAGGGATGTCTACAATGGATAGCATTACTGAAATTGAGCGAGTCAATGAGCATCTTTTTTTCAATGCTTCACTCACTTTAGTCCAAGAGGATAAAGAAACAACACATGCTTTAACGTCAGAATTTGATTACTACACTACACTCTTTAGGATCGAGAAATTAATACATGAACTAAAAAATGATGACATTCTTCACCACAGATTTTGGCTAAACTGTCAGAGTCGCCCACAACTTAGACAGGTTCATGGCGATCGCTTAGGCAAGAAGTTTCTGGCTTTATTGCTAAAGAGCCCAGTAAGTCCAATTGCCATCCAAACGAAGAACCCATCACACGCTTTTCACCCTAGCTATTTATTGTTTATCGGGGCCATAAAGAGATACCAACTGGATTTGTTAACTATTGCCGACCTACACAATCATCAGGGTAAAGCGGATCACTTGCTGAATCAACTCAATGCATGTGTTCAATTTATTCAGAAAAAAGCGCAGTCACTCAAGTTTGCAAAAAAATGTAAATCTCACAACCGCTCTTCGCTCAAGAACTTGCGTGGCTGCTTTCGTCTGGTTGACCATTTATTTAGACAACGATCAAGGCTGCTTGTTGTCCGAATCGACTTAGGCTACTTACGCAACTATAAATATTTATCTAACGACTTATCCGCCGTAAGTAAGCACGAGTGTTTTGAACATCGTGCAAATTTCATCAAAAGCCTAGGTGCCATATTTCGCAACAATGAACTATGCGCGTACATAGTCAAAACAGAATTCAAGCCACAGAAAACGTTTCATCATCACGTTGTGATTTTTTTAGACGGGTCAAGGGTACGCCAGGGAATTTCAATTGCAGAGATCTTATGCAGAAATTGGAATAACGTTATCACTCAAGGCAGAGGTACGTCGATTAATCTTAACGAAAAATATGCAGGACATGACAACTGTTATATTGGGATGATCCATCGAAGTGACATCGCGATGATTAACAACCTGAAGGAACGCGTTATTGGTTACATCTGCAAACCAGATTACTACTACCGCTTCGTTGCACCACCAGGTCAACGAGCTTTTTGCAAGAGCGAAATCAAAGAAAAAATCACCAAGCACAAGAAATCTAAAGCAATTTCATCGCGTGGAATCATCGCTACGCAACTACAAAAAGGATACCCGCAATCGCAATACATTCACTGAGCCTGTGTAAAGTACATTTTTACGAGCTTTTCAAGAGTCATCACTATGTCTGCCCGAAAAAAGGTGATGACTTAGTAAGCGTGATGGTGCAATTGAAAACAATCAGGCTGTTTTTAACGATATAACTTGCGCTCCCAGTTTGAGCTGATCAAGGTAGTCCGCCCATGCTTGCATCATTTTACGACGATCATCGATATACTTTGCCTTTTGATACACGCCCTTAACTCCCTGGACTAAATGAGATAGTTGGCGATCGATTGTATTCTCATCCCAACCCATCTCAGCCAACATTGTCGCAGCAGTATGTCTAAAGCCGTGAGGGTGAATGATGTCGCTGCCATACCCCAAAGACTTCAGAGCCTGATTAATTGTAATTTCAGATAATGGGCGCAACCCTGATCGCACTCCAAAAACATACTCCCCCATACCTGTGATCGAATACAATGACTTCAGCTGTTCAACTACCTGCGATGCTAGCGGCACGATATGATCGATCTTTGTCTTTGAACTAAAGAAACGCCACTCTTTCGTTTCAAAGTTAATGTCAGCCCAACGTGCTGTCCTCAATTCCATGGGACGAGTGAATACCATAGGTAAAATTCGAAGTGCAGCGACTGTAACCGGCGCGCCGCCATATCCTTCAATATCGCGTAGCAGTAGTCCAAGAAGCTTGGGATCTGTAATGTGCGAAAAGTTCTTTTGTACATGCGCCTCTAACGCACCACGCAAATCAGCAGCGATATCGCGTTCGGCTTTACCGGTAGCAATTGCATATCGCCATAATTGTCCCATCTGCTCGCGAACACGGTTTGCAGTTTCTGTAACGGGCTTACCCTGCTTATTTTTTCGGGCAGCGATACGACGTAGGCACTCCAGTAGGGCCGGTGCTTTAATTTCGTCAATGGGAATTTGACCAAGGTATGGAATTAGGTCGTTTTTTAGGTAAGCCAAAGTGCGCCCTGAGTGACTCGCGGATAATGGCATAATCTTCAACTTAAACCACTCCATAGCAACGGCCTCAAACGTACTTGCAGCATCAATCTGTTTTACGGCGTTTTGAGCCTTTCTAACTTCAGCTGGATCTTCGTTGTTTGCTAAAAGCTTTTTTGCCTCATCGCGGCGATTACGGGCATCCTTAAGTGAAACCTCAGGGTAGGTACCAAACGACAATAGTTTTTCCTTACCTTCAAAGCGGTACTTAAAACGCCACCATTTACCCCCTTTCCCATTTGCGGGATGAAGCAACAAATATAAACCGCCTTCATCGTACATCTTGATAGTTTTATCGCCGTGCTTCGCATTTTTTATAGCGGTATCAGTGAGCATTTCGCACCTCTTGGGGGTAACTTTTTGCAGGAGTGATTAGGGGTAAGTGAACTTACCCCCAATGTTACCCCCACAATTCGCTGGATGTAAATGGACGTTAAAAACCTTTAGGCGACAAAAAACCCGCATTCTCATAGTGAGTAAGGCGGGTTATTGGACTACTTGGGACTACTTAAAACAAACTAATGGTGCCCGAGGCCGGAATTGAACCGGCACGCCCCTTTTACGGAAAGCGGCGGATTTTAAGTCCGATGTGTCTACCAGTTTCACCACTCGGGCACTCAACTTGCTTCTAGCAATTTGCTAGCTTGTTACTTAATGACAGTTCGAAACTTAACTATCAAAATTCTTGGAGGCGGGGGTCGGGATCGAACCGGCGTCTACGGCTTTGCAGGCCGCTGCATAACCACTTTGCTACCCCGCCAAGGGTTGCTATTTTATTTGTGCATTTTCAACCTAACACAAATAAAAAGCGGAACAACTTACTAATGAAAAAGGGAAGCTGTGCTCCCCTTCAAATTCTGGAGCGGGAGAAGAGTCTCGAACTCTCGACCTCAACCTTGGCAAGGTTGCGCTCTACCAACTGAGCTACTCCCGCATATTACTTCTAACTTCTACAACGCCATTCCCAAAAAAAACTTGGAGCGGGAGAAGAGTCTCGAACTCTCGACCTCAACCTTGGCAAGGTTGCGCTCTACCAACTGAGCTACTCCCGCATCGCATTTCTTTACTACATCGCCACTCCAAAAAAACTTGGAGCGGGAGAAGAGTCTCGAACTCTCGACCTCAACCTTGGCAAGGTTGCGCTCTACCAACTGAGCTACTCCCGCATTGCGACAACAGCCGTGCATTATATAGCACCAGAAAAAGTTGTCAAGATTTATGATCCATAAGTTGATCAGCTTTTTCTTTGATCAGCGGCCAAGCTTTCTGCAAATAATAAAACATCGACCAAACAGTCAACACCGCAGCAACCAACAATAAGACCTGCCCCCACATGATGGTATCAATCACACCAAACAAGTCACCATAAAAAAGCAACATCGGAATTGCCACCATCTGCGCTGCCGTTTTAATTTTACCTAGTGAACTCACTGCGACTGACTTTGATGCCCCAATCTGCGCCATCCACTCACGCAACGCAGAAATCGTAATTTCGCGTCCAATGATAATGAATGCGATGACCGCATTAACACGATTCCACTGCACCAAAACCAGCAAGGCGCCAGCAACCATCAATTTATCGGCAACCGGATCCAAGAAGGCCCCAAATGCCGAAGTCTGATCCCAACGTCGCGCTAAAAAACCATCCAGCCAATCGGTCAATGCGGCAACAATAAAAATCAAGGTTGCCGCTAAATTTTTTTCAAATGGACTGAGAACGGTGTCTGGCAAATAGAAAACACCAACCACCAAAGGAATCAGTGCTACACGTAACCAAGTTAACAAGATGGGGAAATTGAATGGCATTTTTTGAGATCATTTGGAAATTCACTACATTATATTTTGCCTTGAGCTTTCTCTGACATTTAATTTGAGAAATTGCAAACCAAAGCAACGAAAACGAGATTATCGCAAGCGCTGATAAATTTCCTCTGCAAGAGCTCGCGAAATGCCTTCTACCGCCATCAAATCTTCGACACTGGCATCCTCAACTCCTTTAATACCGCCAAAACGTGTCAGCAAGCGCTGGCGACGTTTTGGACCGATACCATCGATATCTTCCAGCTTCGATGTTTGTCGTGCCTTAGCGCGCTTGGCTCGCATTCCTGTGATGGCAAAACGATGTGCTTCATCTCGCACTTGTGCGATGAGCATTAAAGCCGCGGATTCCTTGCCCAACTCTTTCGGTTCTCTGCCGTCAACGAACACCAAAGTTTCGAGACCAACTTTGCGCCCTTCACCTTTGGCGACACCGACGATCAAGCTGACGTCCAATCCCAACTCTTCAAACACTTGTCTTGCAACTTCCACCTGACCTTTGCCACCATCGATCAAAACAATATCCGGCATGATCGCGGCAATGTCGATGTGATCTTCGTTGGCGATACCAAACTTTTCAAACCGACGATAAATCACCTGACGCATCGCTGCGTAATCATCACCGGGCGTAATGTCCTTAATATTGAAACGCCGATATTCAGCATTTTGCATAGCGTGGTGATGAAACACCACACAAGAAGCTTGCGTGGCTTCGCCATGTGTATGGCTAATATCAAAACACTCGATACGAAATTGATCTATATCTAGTACTTCGATGTCCAATGCATCGAGCAATGCTTTCGTTCGTAGTTGCTGCGCGCCCTGCTCCGACAACGCACGTGCCAGTGCTAAACTTGCGCCTTTTTCTGCCATTTCCAACCAAGCGCGTTTTTGTTCTTGTGGTTGAAAACTAAGATGAATTCGATGCCCACATTGCTCCATCAATGCCAATAGCAATTCAGGCACATCAATTTCCACGTTCAAGATAATTTGGCTAGGTATGAATTGATCAATATAGTGCTGCGCAATAAATGCGATCATGACTTCCACTTCTATCGCTTCACTCAGTGCAGCTTGCGCCAATTCGAGATGACTAGGGAAATAAGAGCGATCACCTAAATGGCGGCCGCCTCGAACCATCGCTAAATTAACACACGCACGACCACCGTCAACCGCGACAGCAATAATATCGATATCAGCATCACCAGCTAACTCCATACTTTGCTGATGCAAAACTTTTGATAATGCAGACATTTGATTGCGCACAATAGCCGCTTTTTCAAACGCCAAATCTTGTGCGTAGCCGAGCATTTTCTGTTCTAACTTCGCCAGCACTTCGGACTGCCGACCGCGTAAAAAATTGGCCGCATTTTCCACATCAGCTTGGTAGTCTTGCGCGGAAATAAAATCGACGCAGGGAGCACTGCAACGATGAATTTGATGCAGCAAACATGGTCGGGTACGATTGGCAAAAACACTATCTTCGCAGCTGCGCAACAAGAAAATTTTCTGCAATAACTGCATTGACTCTTTTACCGCCCACGCCGATGGAAACGGCCCAAAGTACTGATGTTTCTTATCAATCGCTCCGCGAAAGTAAGTCATGCGCGGTGTTTCTTCTTGTGTGATTTTGAGATACGGATAAGACTTATCGTCACGAAATAAAATGTTATATCGTGGCTTGAGTGCTTTGATCAAATTATTTTCCAAGATCAAAGCTTCTGCTTCGCTACGCGTAACCGTTGTCTCGAGACGCGCGATCTTTGCGACCATCATGGCAATCCGTGGACTACTGAGATTTTTTTGAAAATAACTAGAGACTCGTTTTTTCAAGTCGCGCGCTTTACCGACATATAGCACTTGATCATTACTATCAAAATAACGATAAACGCCAGGCAAATTCGGAAGCGCAGCGACCAATTCCAACACATCTGCGGGAGTGCTGACGATGTCTTTACTCATGATGAAGATCCGATGTATGACCACTCACACGCCTACCTGCAACTATGTCGTCCATGCACTGCTCCACGATGACATAAGCAATTGCAAACTCATCTTCGTCAGACATCGATAAATGCGCGGATAGATTTCTTGACGACATCCATGCCGCCAATTCACCTTGCCAATGCAATTCTGGACGCCCCAACTCCGCACTCAAAATTTGCAATGAATGCCAGTTCATTGGGTGTCGCACGCCCAAACCTATGGCCTTTGAGAAGGCCTCTTTTGCCGCAAAACGGGTAGCTAAGAATAGAAGCGCACGGCGCTGTGATTGCACTGCGCGCTGTTGATAAATGACTTGCTCGTCTACACCTAAAATCTTCTCCACGAAGCGCTGAGGATGGCGCTCTAATGCCGCTTGAATGCGCGAGATTTTGACAATGTCAGTACCAATACCAAAAATCATTTGGCATCCAGTCTCGCCTTCACCATCAGCGCTTTCATATCGGCGATGGCTTTTTGCCAGCCGACAAAGATCGCCTGCGCAACGATTGCATGACCAATATTTAGCTCTGAAATGCCGCGAATCGCTGCTATCGCTTGTGTATTGGTAAAGTGCAGGCCATGTCCTGCATTAACTTTAAGCCCTAGACTTTGAGCAAAATCGACACCCTCCGCAATTCTGGCTAATTCACCTGATTGGGTGGACGCATCATGTGCGTCAGCATAGCGACCTGTATGTAGCTCAATGACTGGCGCACCCAAATCACGGGCGGCCTGAATTTGCTGGCGATCAGCATCAATAAACAAACTGACGCGAATACCTTCTTGTTGCAATTGCTTAGTCGCCGCCTCAACTTGCTTATAAAAACGAATTACGTCCAAACCACCCTCAGTGGTCACCTCTTCGCGGCGCTCAGGCACCAAGCACACATCTTGGGGTCGAATATGGCAAGCGAAATCAATCATCTCCTGCGTCACAGCAGCTTCCAGATTCATACGAGTTAACAAACGCGGGCGTATTTCTTCAACGTCCTTATCTTTGATGTGTCGGCGATCTTCACGCAGATGCAATGTAATGCAATCCGCTCCTGCCTCTTCTGCTAGCAAAGCTGCTTTAAGCGGTTCTGGATAAATCGTACCGCGCGCATTTCTCAACGTCGCAACGTGATCGATATTAATTCCTAAATCAATGCTCTGTGTTTGTCCGTGTATGTTCATAGCTTTTGTAAATCAATTAAAATTTGACGGGTATTTAACGGCGCACCATGCAAATGAAAACTCAATAGAAAGCGCATTAATTGCTTGCTTTGTGCCTGTGTCTGCGGATCCACATAATCCCCATTAATCATATCCAATAATGTTTTACCGGATACTCGAGGCAGATTTTCACCAAGCCCTCCCTCGCGCACTCCAACACCGGGCTCTAGCACATAAAGTTCATTGGCACTAATTTTCGCTCGCGAGCTGACACAATAACTCAAATCGCCGAGCAGGCCAGCCTGTTGTAAAAGTATAAGCTCAAATTTACGCAATACAATTGCGGCTGTTTCGTTATGAGCTAGCTGATTTAATGTCGAAACATAGGAATCAAATAAGATGGTGTTGATTTCATCTCGCACCAAAAATTTTACTAATAGCTCATTCAAATAAAAGCCGCATAGTAAGGCTGTTTTTTCCAAAGGAAGCATACCACCAACCCATTCAGCAACCGTCAGGGTACGAATCTCCGACTTGCCAGTCCAGGAAATATTCAAAGGTTGAAAAGTTTGCAGCACACTGCGCAAGGCGGACGTCGGACGTTTGGCGCCCTTAGCAACCAAGGATAATCGTCCGAATTCACGAGTAAACACATCGACGATTAAACTGGTTTCTTTGTATGGATAAGAATGAAGAACAAATGCGGGTTGATGTAAGACCCGACCATCTTTTACATTTTTTTTTGCGGGAGAAGATAAAGTAAGGACACTAGCCGAACTCAATTCAGTAATACTACGCGTTCTGCGTTTAGGGATCGTCAACGCAGCATTTAGCTCTTTATCCAATCAAATTCTCACTAATACGCGATCACTACTCGTAGCCATAGGCACGCAAACCAGCCTCGTTATCAGCCCAACCGGATTTGACCTTGATCCAGATTTCGAGATAAACGGGACCACCGAACAACTTCTCCATATCTTGTCGAGATTGTGTGGAGATATCCTTTAGGCGAGCGCCCTTATTTCCGATCACCATCGATTTGTGCCCATCACGATCCACCAAAATGGCCACAAATATGCGGCGCAAATTTCCCTCTTGTTCAAATTTCTCGATTAAAACTGTACTAGTGTACGGCAGCTCATCACCAACAAACCGAAACAATTTCTCCCGAACGATTTCGGTTGCGAGAAATTTCTCACTACGATCTGTAATATCATCCTCACCAAAAACTGGCGGATTCAGTGGTAAATATTTTCTAGTTTCTCGTTCTAAATTATCTAACTGAAACTTCAACGTCGCAGAGACTGGAACCACTGCAGCGAACGGAAATAGAGACATAACCTTCTGTGCGAAAGGCATCAAAATCGCTTTATCTTTGACTCGATCGGATTTATTGATCACCAAGATGCAAGGAACATTCTTAGGTAATAAATCAATGACTTGTTGATCGGCAGCACCAAAGGTTCCCGCTTCAATAATATACAAAATGACGTCAGAGGCCATCAAGGTATTCGTCACTGTACGATTCAAAGTCCTATTTAGAGGATTTGAGTGGCGTGTTTGAAAACCAGGAGTATCGACATAAACAAATTGTGTATTGTCTTTGGTTTGAATCCCTGTAATCCGATGACGAGTAGTCTGTGCTTTACGCGAGGTAATACTGACCTTAGCACCAATCAACGCATTCATCAGAGTCGATTTACCGACATTAGGACGCCCAACAATGGCGATATAACCACAACGATACTCTGAATTATCTGACATAACATTTCATCTTTATTGTTTATTTTTGTGAAGTCTCTGGCACGGTTACGTCCAAAGAAAGCTGTTCTTCGTTAGTAACATCAGCCACTCGTGCTGATACAGCGGCATCGTTGACTTTATTACTGGTTTGTATCGTTGCGATGCCAGCTAATTTCAATTGTGAAGTACGTGGTTTAGATTTTTTGCCATTAGGGGTCTTCGACAACAACTTAACAGCAGTTTCTAGTGCCAGCTTGGCTGCTGCCTGTTCCCCCGCTCGACGACTTCCGCCTGTACCGAAAACTTGAATTTCCAACTTAGGTACCAGACATTCAATTTCAAATTCCTGATTATGTGCTGCACCATGAGTCGCGACAACGTTATATTGCGGCAGTGCGATTTTTTTACTTTGCAAAAACTCTTGCAACAAGGTTTTGGCATCTTTGCCCAAAGTTGTTGGGTCGACTGACACCAGAATAGGTTCATACAAAGAACGTATTACCCTACGCGCAGCCTCAAATCCCGCGTCAAGATAAATGGCACCAAACAAAGCTTCCAACGTATCCGCCAAAATTGAAGGACGGCGAAAACCACCAGATTTTAATTCTCCTTCACCCAATCGCAGAAATTGGGAGAGTTCCATTTTTTGCGCAATCTCAAACAAGGATTGCTGTTTGACCAAATTCGCACGAACCCGAGATAAATCACCTTCATCAATGCTTTCAAAGGTGTCGAATAAAATCGAAGCGACTACACAATTGAGTATTGAGTCACCTAAAAATTCCAAGCGTTCATTATGGCTAACGCTATGACTTCGATGCGTCAATGCTTGCTGCAAAAGTGCAACATCATTAAATTGGTGCCCCAACCGCTTTTGCAACAACTGTTCGTTCATAACCCCTACTTACTCTTGTTTCTTTTTAGTCGATCCACTTTTTGCAGTGGTGCCCTCATATTCAAGCAATAAACTTGCAGGTCCAACTAATGGAATCTTTTTTGTGTAGAAAAAACTGACCTCCAAGCCTGTTTCACTTTTTTCGATGATCAGATCACTTGCTGCTAGTGAGGTGATATAGCCGACGTCGGCCTGCTTACTAAATGCAGTTTGTATTTCTTTCGCTGAGTTTCCATTCGATTTAGCATATTGAACAGCGCGTTTTATCGACACATATTCAATTACAGTCGGTACGATCTTAGAAGCTAACAATACGATCACCGCAAGAATTCCCAGTACAAAAATCAAACCGATCAGGGACATCCCACGATGCTTTTTAATTGGTAAACACTGACGAACATGCATAATCTCTCTCCGTTCTTATTGAAAACCACCAATACGCTTCAAATCACTAAAATTCATCCAGATGAAAAAAGCTTTTCCGACAATATTTTGATCAGGAACAAATCCCCAGTATCGACTGTCCTGACTATTATCACGATTGTCGCCCATCATAAAGTAATGCCCTACTGGCACCTTACATGTCACGCCTTCGGCATTGTATTGACATTGATTAGCGTATGGAAAATCCGCCTCACCAAACATATAAATTCCAGGCTGGCGGTCATCATCATTTAACACCTTATGGGCTAAGTTGTTTGATTTTTCATTAAATTGTTTAGAATAACTTAGCTGCGAACCTTCATGTAAGAAATCAGCCTGGCTTTCATATTCGCTTGCCACCCCATTGACCGTTAGTTGCTTATTCTTGTACACCACCGTGTCACCTGGAATCCCCACTATCCTTTTTATATAATTTTGTGTCGGATCTTTGGGAAATTTAAAAACCATAACATCGCCGCGCTGTGGATCATTGATGGCAACTATTTTTTTATCAATGATAGGCAAACGAATCCCGTAAGTAAATTTATTTACCAAAATAAAATCACCAACATAAAGCGTAGGAAGCATCGACCCTGAAGGAATTTTGAATGGTTCGAATAAGAATGAACGCAATACAAAAACCAAAGCGATCACCGGAAAAAAACTTCCTGAATACTCAACCCATGCTGGCTGCCTCAATAAACTCGCTTCTAAAGACGCCCGCGCAGACGAATTAGCATTTGTCTTTTGATCAAATTCACGCAAGACAGTTATTGCATTTAACTTTCTCTTTGGCGCCAATACAAAACGATCAAAAGCCCAGATCAAGCCAGTAACTATCAGAAGGACAAATAGAATTAAAGAGAAATTCCCAATTAACGATTGCAAACTCATTTTTCTTCCACCTGTAAAATGGCCAAGAATGCTTCTTGCGGAATTTCCACAGAACCCACTTGTTTCATACGTTTTTTACCAGCCTTTTGTTTCTCCAACAATTTACGCTTACGGCTAATATCACCGCCATAGCACTTTGCGAGGACATTTTTCCGTAAGGCTTTGACGTTTTCACGAGAAATAATATTTGCACCAATTGCCGCCTGAATCGCAACATCAAACATTTGGCGAGGAATCAGCTCACGCATTTTTGCAGCGACAGCTCGACCGCGATAATGCGCATTCGCGCGATGTACAATAATGGCAAGAGCGTCAACTTTTTCGCTATTGATGAGCATGTCGACTTTGACAACATCAGCCGCACGATACTCTTTAAACTCATAATCCATCGACGCATAACCACGTGAAGTTGACTTCAGACGGTCAAAGAAATCTAAAACAATTTCTGCCATCGGCATTTCATAAGTGAGCTTCACCTGCCGACCGTGATAATTCATGTCCATCTGCACGCCACGCTTAGATGTGCACAAAGTAATCACTGAACCGACATATTCTTGCGGCATATACAGATTGACCGTCACAATAGGCTCGCGAATTTCTTCAATCTTTGAGGGATCTGGCATCTTAGAAGGATTATCAACCATCAAAATGGTGCCATCGCCCATGACAACTTCATACACCACGGTCGGCGCCGTTGTGATGAGATCCATATCAAATTCTCGTTCCAAGCGTTCTTGCACAATCTCCATGTGCAGTAAGCCGAGGAAGCCACAACGAAAACCAAAACCTAGAGCCTGAGAAACTTCGGGTTCATACATTAACGCAGCGTCATTTAATTTCAATTTTTCCAAGGAATCTCGAAGCGCATCATATTGATTAGCCTCAACTGGAAATAAGCCGGCAAACACCTGTGGCTGGACTTCTTTAAAACCTGGCAAAGGTTCGGTCGCCACACGACCAACGGTCGTGATTGTATCGCCGACCTTTGCCGCTTTTAATTCTTTAATTCCTGCAATAATAAAACCAACCTGTCCTGCCGATAATTCGGTCCGGCTCAAAGACTTCGGCGTAAAAACACCAACACTTTCAACTAAGTGTTGCGCTTCAGTTGCCATAAAAAGAATTTTGTCCTTTGGGCGAAGCGTGCCATTCACAATTCGCACTAACATCACGACACCAACATAATTATCAAACCAAGAGTCAATAATTAAGGCTTGCAATGGTGCAGTGGGATCCCCTTTCGGCGGCGGCACTTTAACAATCAAAGACTCTAAAATATCGCGAACACCCAAACCCGTTTTGGCGGAGCAATGCACTGCATCGCTCGCATCAATCCCAATCACCTCTTCAATTTCACTAATCGCGTTATCCGGGTCAGCTGACGGCAAGTCAATTTTATTCAAAACAGGAACGACTTCGACCCCTAACTCAATAGCCGTATAACAATTTGCAACCGTTTGCGCCTCTACCCCCTGTGAAGCATCTACTACCAACAAGGCACCTTCACAAGCAGACAGTGAACGACTCACTTCATAGCTAAAGTCCACATGCCCCGGGGTATCAATCAAATTCAAATTATAAATTTGGCCATCGAGCGATTTGTATTGCAAAGCGGCTGTTTGTGCCTTGATCGTAATTCCCCGCTCACGCTCAATGTCCATCGAATCAAGAACTTGTGCTTCCATTTCACGATCAGACAAGCCCCCGCACAATTGGATAATACGATCAGCCAAGGTGGATTTACCATGGTCGATATGGGCGATAATAGAAAAATTACGAATATTATTCATTAGATAGACTAAAAAACCGATTACAAAAAAAGGCGCTAAAACTGGGCAGCTTACCCAGGCGAGCGCCTAAAATTTGGGTTATGCAAAAACGTCATTTTACCGGATTTCGCCCTTGACTGCCCTAATTTCCTTTAAGCAAGTCAAAAACACCTTGAATTTTCACCAAACAGCAAATGAAAAACGCACCTTAAAAATGTAATCCATATGGCAGATTTTCGCCATTCACACTTGGCAAATCCCACTTTTCATCATAGCCAATTTTTGCCAGATATAAACCATCAGGCATAAAAGTTGGTGCTGCGAGGCTTCGATCTCTCGTTTCCATCAATTCTTGAATCCACACAGGATCCCGTTTTTGCATCCCAACAAAAATCAATGAACCAACAATATTCCTAACCATGTGATGTAAGAATGCATTTGCGCGCAAAGTAAATACAATCAAATCATCCTGTCGACGTATCTTCACTTCGTACATATGCTTGAATGGCGATTTTGCTTGACAGCCAGCAGCACGAAAAACCGTAAAATCATGCTCGCCAACGAGGTACTCGGCTCCTTGCTGCATCAACTCAAGATGCAATGGACGGAAAAACCAACCAGCTTTGTCAGCCCATAAAGGTGATCTGATGTTAGCGTTGTATAACAAGTAATGATAAGTGCGAGAAAAAGCACTGAAGCGTGCATGAAAAGCGCTTTGATCTTGCGCATCAACAGAAATTTGTCGCGCCCATCGCACCGCAATATTTGGTGGTAAAAATGCATTAACGCCATTCACCCAAGAATACAATTCTCTTTGTAATACGGTATCAAAATGCACAACCTGCTCAATAGCGTGCACCCCAGCATCGGTACGCCCAGCACACATAGTATGAACTTCCGCCCTAACAAATTTAGCCAGCGCCAACTCAAGAGTATCCTGAACCGTGTTTCCACCTGGCTGTGTTTGCCACCCTTGGTAACCAGTACCTTGATATTCAACCCCTAAAATAATTCTATTTAACGTCATCAATCAATACACTTAAAATAAAAATGGGCGCTGAAAACCAGCGCCCTTTTCATATAAAAAAACTACGATCAATTCAACTGTTCAAGCATTTTTCTAGCTTTATCGATTTGCTCTCCTGAACCACCTTTAATAACTTCATCAAGTAGTTCACGCGCACCTTCTTTATCACCAATTTCTCTATAAGCCACAGCTAAATCTAATTTAGTTGCCATTTCCGCGTTATATGGTGAAACATCCTCACTTGGGGAGTCGAAGTGCACATCTGCCGAATCTAATTCGCTGGTTGCCTCTTCACCAAAATTCAATTCCAGATCTTCAGTCGCCAATAATGGTGTGTCCACAGCAGGTTCAGCAACATCATCATTCATCACAAAATCAAGAGAACCGAAATCAATTCCCTCGTTCACAACATCGATAGCCGAATCCTTCGTTTCACTTTCACTAGGGGGATTATCAGAAAGATCCCCATCGACAAGTGAAACAGGAGCACTATTTTCATTATCGTCATCTGCGCCAAGATCGAAGTCAATTGATCCAAAATCAATTACTGGCATAGGCTCGTCGTCCAAAACTGGCTTCAACGAACTCACTGCATCGATCTCCGGCAGAGTCAACGGAAACTCATCCTGCTCTTCGGTTTTTTCAGAGATATCCAAATCAAAGTCCAAACCTTGATCTAACGAAAAATCAGGATTTTTGTCCAGAGACTCTAATTTGCTTTTCTCAGCACTTCCAAAAGGATCATCAGATAATGCCGAAGCCGTATCAATAATACTGATCGAATCCAACATATCCTCTGAAAGTGAGTTCTCCAATAACGCCTCTGGATCCAAATCCTCCAAAGGTTGTGTTGGTTGTCCCAAACTATTAGACGCATAAGCCTCGACTTGTGCACTCGCACCAGCATAAAGAGGATTATTTGGGTCAAGTGAAATCCCCATGGAGGCCGCTTGTCCCCACTCATCGCCCTCACCTCTAGTCATACCATAAAGCTCACCGGCGAATAATTCAAAAGACCGCAAATCCTTACGTCCAAAATAAATTTCCAACAATTTAAGGCGTACCGCATGGCGATCTGGTTGGGTTCTCAATGCTTCTTTAAGAATCTCTTCAGCCTGTGAATCACGTCCGTAGGCTATGTATACATCCGCCTCAGCAACAGGATCAACTTCATTCGCATCAAGCTGACTTGCAGATGGGGCAAAATTCGAATTAAAAACACTATTGTTGGTATCGACACTCTGGCCACCAGTTGAGCCAAACATCGAGTTTGCCTTTAAACTCGACCCAGTCAAAATACTGTCTTCAAATTGATGTGAAATTTTCTTTTTACGTGAAGAGTAAACACCGATCGCACCACCAATTGCAGCGAGTAAACCTGCGGCAATTAAATATTTTGAATCAAACCAACTAGACTCTTCCTCAATAGGTGCTGGTGGTGGTGAAGGTGGTCGTTTCGGCTTTGGTGTACTCGCCACGCTGGCAGCACTCGCCGCAGCTACACTAGCTGAAGTGGACGCCTTTGAGTTCGCAGAGGCCGCTTCCGTTTTCGATATACTTGCGCTAGCAACAGCTGGAGCCGGGGCTGAAACTGATGCTGAAACACTCGCAACCGCCGTTGCCAAAGCTGGCTTAGATGCAACTGTAGCCTCAACAGGTTTCTGCACAGATTTAGATGCAGCGGTAGCCGCACTCGCGGCCGGAACAGAGGGTTGTGCAGCTACACTTTTGGTAGGCATAGCCAAAAGCTTATTCATCTCACTCGCATTTTTTTCTAATTCTTTTATTCTTGCATTCGCTTCTGCTAGAGCTTTATCTTTGGCAATCCTATCCTCTTCAGTCAATCCTTTGACTGGCGCTTTTTTTGCATTTGCATCAGCAACTTTGGACAACTTTAACTTATCTATTGCCTCGTTGGCAGCCGTCGGAACTTCTTTAACCTTTGCAGTTATAGCTCCACTGGCAGCTTGTTTTTTTTGCGCAACAGACTCCGATGGCGCTGTCAAAATCTGACCAGCCAGCTTATTACGATATGCATTAAAGTTTACCGAATGTGTTTGCACTACCAAATGCGCATCAGATGGCGAATTCGAACGCACAGTATCTGCATCAGGAATCGTTAAAATTTGCCCAGCTTTAAGGCGATTCATATTATCGCCCACGAAAGCTTGTGGATTGGCTCGATAAATACTAACCAACATCTGATCTAACGAAACACCATTTAAATTTGCCGAAGCGATGCGCATTAGCGTATCGCCTTGCTTAACCTGATATTGACGTCCTTCAGTACTAGCTGAGTTTGACGGAGCGGTGTTTTTTATCGAAGTACGCTTAATAGTGTTACTGTCGACATTCGCCGTTTTATCTTTTAACTCTGCTGGCAAAGCTTGCATCGGCGCTTGAGATTTTATTGAGCCGCTAGGGTTAGCGATTTGTGCAGACTGTCCAGAAGCGAGCTCAGCAGGATCAAGCAAAAAAGTATACTCACGTACCAACTTTCCATTGCTGGCATTCATTTCCAACAAAAAATCAACCCAAGGCTCATTCATCGCTTGGGTGGAGGTGACGCGGATAACATAAGAATTGCCGCGCTGCTCAACGGCAAATCGCAAAGACAACAGTGCAGGATTAAACTCAATATTCGCCTGCCTAAAAGCTTCGATTGATGCCACTCGTGGCACCAAGGAATTAATTTCCTCCTTATTCGGCGACGTTAATTCAATCTCTGCCCGCAATGGTTGACCAAGTGAGGATAGCACTGTCAACTTTCCTAGCCCAGTCGCATATGCATTTGAGAAGACAAGCAATGAAGATAAGGCAGCAGCTTTCAGCACCTTGCATCCTAAAAAACTTATCGGTAAGCGTTTGTAATTATGCATTTTTAGAACATTTCCTGGGAAATTTAGCCAATACAATTTTCACAACACAAAAGTGAAAAATTGCATAAACGAAAGGTATGTTAATCCAAGATAACATTACCCAACTTGTCGCGCAAGCTTAACGTGAATTCTAGATATGGTAAATACATTAAGAGCTGAAATACGACTTTCACAGTCATTTCGTTGTTACCACTAGACAATTTCTACAATTCACAATTGAATCGATAAAAAAAAGGAATGAAATTCATTCCTTTTTCCTTTACCAATCCACCTGAACAGAATTTATTTTTCGATCAAAATACGCAACATACGACGTAAAGGTTCAGCTGCCCCCCACAACAATTGATCACCAACGGTGAATGCAGACAGGTAATCACCGCCCATCTGCATCTTACGTAGACGACCCACCGGAATCGCCAAGCCACCAGTAACCGCCGCAGGAGTCAAATCACGCATAGAGTCTTCACGCGTATTTGGCACGACTTTCGCCCATGGATTGTTTTGCGCAAGCATATCGGTAATTTCGTCGAGCGGCACGTCTTTGGTCAACTTGATCGTCAAAGCCTGCGAGTGGCAGCGCATAGCGCCAATACGCACACATAAGCCATCAACTGGAATCGCTTTAGAACCGAATGCTTCGCCCAATCCAAGAATTTTATTTGTTTCAGCGCCAGCTTTCCATTCTTCTTTAGAAACGCCATTATGCAAATCTTTGTCAATCCAAGGAATCAAATTGCCGGCTAAAGGTACGCCAAATTGCTTAGTCTCGTCAGTGCTAAAATTATGCTGCTTCGCCAAAACTTTGCGATCGATTTCTAAGATCGCTGCCGCTGGGTCATCGAGCAATGCTTTAACTTCTGCGTTGATCGAGCCGAACTGGGTCAACAATTCACGCATGTGCTGTGCGCCGCCGCCAGATGCCGCTTGATATGTCATTGACGACATCCATTCGACCAAGCCATGCTGGAACAAACCACCTAAACCCATCAACATACAAGACACGGTGCAGTTACCACCAACGTAGTTTTTCACACCACGACTTAATGCACTCTTAATCACATCCAAATTAACAGGATCGAGAACGATAATCGCGTCATTTTCCATTCGTAACGTAGACGCGGCATCAATCCAAAAGCCATTCCAACCGGCGGCACGTAATTTAGGGAAAATTTCAGAGGTATAGTCGCCGCCTTGGCAGGTAATAATAATGTCGCATTTTTTCAATGCATCAATATCATTTGCGTCTTTCAACGTCTTTTCATTCTTCGCCATCGTTGGCGCTGCGCCACCGGTGTTAGAAGTTGAAAAAAACACGGGTTCTATATGAGCAAAATCACCCTCTTCTTGCATACGCTGCATGAGGACCGAACCAACCATTCCACGCCAACCGACCAAACCAACTAGTTTCATCATCTTTCCCTAAAAATTACAGGTCTCCCTGTTTCACATAAAAATCAACCTAACGCACTCACTACTGCATCACCCATTTCAGAGGTGCCAACTTTGGTGCAGCCATCTTCGAAAATATCTGGCGTACGCAAGCCTTGGGTCAACACTTTTTTCACAGCAGCTTCAATACGATCAGCCTGCTCGACTTTTCCTAAAGAGTAGCGCAACATCATTGCAGCGGACAAAATTGTAGCCAGTGGATTGGCAATGCCTTTACCAGCGATATCCGGCGCAGAACCATGCGACGGCTCATACAAACCTTTATTGTTCGCATCCAAAGAGGCGGACGGTAACATCCCGATTGAGCCCGTCAACATCGCGGCGGCATCTGACAAAATATCACCAAACATATTTCCCGTTACCATCACGTCAAACTTCTTCGGCGCGCGGACTAATTGCATAGCTGCATTATCAACGTACATGTGATCCAAAGCGACATCCGGGTATTCTTTATGCACTTCAATCATGATGTCTTTCCAAAATTGGAAAGTTTCCAGTACGTTAGCCTTGTCCACACTGGTCAAACGTTTATCACGTTTACGTGCCGCTTGAAACGCAACGTGCGCGATGCGACGAATTTCACCTTCCGCGTAGCGCATCGTATCAAAACCCTCACGCTGACCTTTGAATGGACCATCAGGACATTCGCGCACACCACGTGGTTGACCGAAATAAATATCACCAGTCAACTCACGAATTATCAAAATATCCAAACCAGAAACTACTTCTGGCTTCAAAGTCGAAGCACCTGCCAACTCTGGATACAAAATCGCTGGACGCAAATTCGCAAAAAGATTTAAGTTTTTACGCAGGCCTAAAATTGCCTGCTCAGGACGCAGCGGCCGATCAAGGCTATCGTACTTCCAATCACCCACGGCTCCAAACAAAACCGCATCTGCATCTTGCGCTAATTTCAGTGTCGCTTCTGGCAATGGATGTCCTGCGGCTTCATACCCAGCCCCCCCAACAGGGGCGAATTCCATTTCAAAGGACTCACCCAAAACTTTTAAAACTCTAACGGCCTGATCAACGATTTCAGGACCAATACCGTCACCCGGCAAAATGGCAATTTTCATGCTTAAATTTATGTAAGATTAAACTGATTAAATATTTAAATCACTGACGCCAACCAAGGTTGCGCCTTGATATGAGCGGTTTCAAATGTCTTGATTTTCTCGGCATGAACCAAAGTCAAACCAATATCATCTAAGCCATTCAGCAGGCAGTATTTACGGAAAGCGTCGACATCGAAAGAAAACGACTCGTCAGTGCTTTTTGAAATAACTTGTTGCGTTTCCAAATCAACTGTCAGTTCAAATCCGTCGTTCGCACGTACTTGATTGAACAGGCTATCAACGATTTCTTCACTTAAGACGATAGGTAGCAATCCATTCTTAAAGCAGTTATTGAAGAAGATATCAGCAAAACTTGGCGCGATTATCACACGAAATCCAAATTGATCGAGCGCCCAAGGTGCATGTTCACGCGAAGATCCGCAGCCAAAATTCTTACGCGCAAGCAAGATCGAAGCACCTTGGTAGCGAGCTTGATTCAACACAAAATCAGGATTCAATGGACGCCCACTATTATCAACACCCGGTTCACCGTGATCCAGATAACGCCATTCATCAAACAAGTTAGGCCCGAAACCAGTACGTTTAATCGACTTCAAAAATTGCTTAGGAATGATCGCATCGGTGTCGACGTTGGCACGATCTAACGGCGCTACCAGCCCATTGAGCAAAGTAAATTTATTCATGACTATTTTTTCCCAGCGCTTTCGACAACTTCACCCGCTTTTTTCACATCTTTACCGATACCTTGAATTGTGTTGCAACCTACCAATCCCAGCAGAATCATGGATAGAGTAAAAAGTGCCGTCAATTTTTTCATTTTCATTTTCCATTCATGAGTTATTTATGCAAAGGTGCGCACATCGACGAAATGACCTGCGATTCCTGCTGCGGCAGCCATCTCCGGAGAAACAAGATGGGTACGCCCCCCCTGCCCCTGACGACCTTCAAAATTGCGATTCGATGTTGAAGCGCATCGTTCACCCGGTTCTAGTCGATCGGCATTCATCGCCAAGCACATCGAGCAACCAGGTTCACGCCATTCAAATCCTGCATCGATGAATATCTTATCCAAACCTTCTAGCTCGGCCTGCTGTTTCACCAAGCCTGAGCCTGGTACCACCATTGCCAACTTAACAGTTGTCGCACGCATTTTGCCAGCGACTACCTTAGCAGCCGCACGCAAATCTTCTATCCGCGAATTGGTGCAAGAACCGATAAACACTTTATCAATCTGAATTTCGCTGATGGGCATATTCGGACGCAAATCCATATAAGCGAGCGCTTTCTCAATGGCATCACGCTTCACAGCATCCTGCTCCAACAACGGATCTGGCGTCTGTCCGTCAATTGCCACCACCATTTCAGGCGATGTTCCCCAAGTAACTTGAGGTTGTATATCTTCCGCAGATAAAGTCACTACAGTATCAAACTGAGCCCCAGCATCCGAATGCAAAGTACGCCAATAATTTAACGCTTGATCCCAATCCGCACCAGTCGGGGTCAGTGGGCGCCCTTTTACATAATCAATCGTCGTTTCATCAACGGCAATCATACCGGCACGTGCCCCAGCTTCAATTGCCATATTACAGACGGTCATTCGACCTTCCATAGAAAGTCGCTCAATTGCTGCACCTGCAAATTCGATCGCATAGCCAGTACCGCCCGCCGTGCCAATTTTGCCAATAATCGCCAGTACAATATCTTTTGCTGTGACGCCAGATGGCGTGTCACCATCAACACGAATTAGCATTGACTTAGATTTTTTTGCTAACAAAGTTTGCGTAGCCAAGACGTGCTCGACTTCAGAAGTGCCTATACCATGTGCCAGGCAGCCAAATGCGCCATGCGTAGAAGTATGGGAGTCACCACAAACCACCGTCATGCCTGGCAAAGTCGCGCCTTGTTCAGGCCCAATCACATGCACGATACCCTGACGCAGATCATTCATCGCGAAATAAGTTAAACCATATTGTTTAGCATTCGCATCTAGTGTTTCTACCTGCAAGCGCGACGTCGGATCAGCTATACCATCTTGACGATTGGTAGTTGGAACATTGTGATCCGCCACGACCAGATTTGCGGAAACGCGCCATGGTTGGCGCCCGGCAAGTTTAAGACCTTCAAATGCTTGAGGGCTGGTAACTTCATGTAACAGATGGCGATCGATGTAGAGTATCGATGTTCCGTCATCTTCTGTGTGAACTAGGTGGGATTCCCAAAGTTTGTCGTAAAGCGTTTTGGCCATAATCGGTGCCTGAAATTAAAAAATTCATAAAGCTGAAAATCAACTTTTGATTATGCCACAATTGTGCAACGCAAAACCGTCTAAACCATTTTTTTCAGAACCAAATCAACGAAATAAAATTCAATAATTTTAAATTCCACAGAACATAAAACCAAAAATTATCATTATCCAGACGAATCGCCGTTGATTATTTGGGATATTTTTCTCAAAAATGAAGTAAAACTGAAAGTTTCACTTCATTCATTCACGCATAAAAAACATGTTAAATATTTAATTTAATCCACCTTTACGTCTGCACATTGAGCACGATGACGCAAGGCATGATCCATTAATACCAAAGCTAACATTGCCTCAGCAATTGGCGTAGCACGAATACCAACGCATGGATCATGGCGACCAAAAGTCTCAACCATCACGGGATTACCAAGTTTATCGATAGAACGCTTTGGAGTGCGTATGGATGACGTCGGCTTTATCGCCATCGAGACACGAATCTCTTGGCCAGTTGAAATACCACCTAAAATTCCGCCCGAATTATTGCTTTGGAAGCCCTCCGCCGTGATTTCATCACCATGTTCGGAACCACGTTGCGCTATTGAAGCGAAGCCCGCACCGATCTCCACTCCCTTGACTGCGTTGATCCCCATCATTGCGTAAGCAATCTCTGCGTCTAACTTATCGTAAATAGGCTCGCCTAAGCCGACTGGCACATTATTAGCAACGACATCAATCCGAGCACCAATTGAATCGCCATCTTTTCGCAGATTGTCCATATAAGACTCAAGATTTGCGATGACATCAGCATCATTTGTCGGTGCAAAGAAAGGATTTTGCGCAGCAAAATCCCAAGATGAAAACGGAATCACGATTTCACCAAGCTGAGTCATACCACCATGAAATGTCGTACCAAATTTTTGGAATAACCATTTTTTTGCAATGGCCGCGGCACCAACCACTGGCGCAGTCAATCTAGCAGACGAGCGACCGCCACCACGAGGATCGCGAATACCGTATTTATTCCAATAGGTAAAATCAGCGTGACCTGGCCGAAAGGTTTCAACAATATTTCCGTAATCTTTACTGCGTTGGTCTTCATTGCGAATCAGCAATGCAATCGGCGTACCGGTAGTTTTACCTTCATATACACCGGACAAGATCTCGACTCGATCAGCCTCTTGACGCTGCGTGACATGACGTGAGGTGCCTGGCTTACGTCTATCCAGTTCTGGCTGAATATCTGCTTCACTCAATTCAAGCCCGGGAGGGCAACCATCAACGATGCAACCTATGGCTGGCCCATGAGACTCACCGAAAGTTGTTACTGTAAACAAGCTACCAAAGGTATTTCCAGACATGTTTTTCACTATAAAAATATATAAATTAGGCATATTTTATCAGCCTTACTATGAATGTTCAGAGCTGAAGCTTATAAACCAAGAGCTATTCTTTAAAAAAAACGAATTAAACCAGACATTTGCAGCAAACCAACAGTTTATTTAGTCCTAGTTGTTTTATACTGGAGCAACATTCATCATAAGAAAATGATGATACCGAATACGCAAACGAAAACATTCTCACCTCCATTGGAGCTTAAATACAGATGAGCGAAATGAATCATGTTAATGACGATGCGCTGGTATTTATGGACGAGTTGAGTGATGATCAACTGAACGACATAAACAAGCATCAACCTGGTTGGCGCGTCATGATCATTGATGACGATCCCGATGTTCATTCTGCGACCATGTTTGCACTTGGTAACCTTGAAATCCAAAATCGTCCTCTGAATTTTTTGCATGCGTATTCTGCCACCGAAGCAAGAGAAATTCTTTCGCACGAAACCAATATCGCCGTCATCTTGCTCGATGTCGTGATGGAACAAGAGGATGCCGGACTAACTTTAGTCAATTACGTACGCAAGACTTTGGGCTTACATGATGTTCGAATCATCCTTCGAACAGGACAGCCAGGCTATGCTCCCGAGATCGATGCGATCCGCGACTACGACATTAATGACTACAAAACCAAATCGGAGCTCACCAGAACCAAACTCTACACCACGGTGACTTCGGCGATTCGGTCGTATGAGCAAATTTGTGCCATTACGGCAAATCAACGAGGCTTAGAACTGATTGTCAACGCAAGTACAGAATTGATGTCGCAAAAAGGTTTGCAGAATTTTGCAACTGGCATTCTCCAACAAATCGCAATCTTGTTAGGTCGAAAAGTCGAGGGATTAATTTGCAGTTCCGGCGAGAATGATGAGTCGAACAAAGTCGATCAATTTACTGTGATCGCTGGCAGCCATAGCTTTATTTCATACGTTGAACATGATATCGCGCGGAACGGCAATTCGGAATTACGCGAAATTCTCCAACAAAGCCTAGATTTGAGAAGTAACGTATTTGCCAGCAAAGGCAGCGTCCTATATTTTGACAATGTTGGTCAACGAAATATCTGTGTTTTTTTACAAACGCAGATAAATGAACTTGATAAACGATTACTTGATGTATTCTGTAGCAATGTTGCCGTTGGTCTTAGTAATATCATGCTGACCTCAAAGCTGCATAAATTTGCGTATTTTGATCCCCTCACCGGATTAGCAAATCGCCTTAGATTATTGCAGACTTTAAATGAAACTTTGAGTGCGCCAATCAAAGATAAAAGTGTCCTTTCCTTGATTGATATTGACCACTTCGCTGAAACCAACGACGCTCTGGGTCATCAATTTGGTGACATGCTGTTATGTGCAGTCGCAAATCGTTTGCTCAATCATTTTGGCACAGCCTGCCATTTAGCTCGAGTTGGCGGCGATACTTTTGCCCTCCTTGGCAACGAATATTTGGTGTGCCCAGAAAATATCGCGCAAGTTTTCCATCATCCATTCAATGTGGACCAACAAGATGTCCAACTTTCATCAACAATTGGATTGGTACGTCTTGGCAACTACGATGGCGGTAGTTCTGATGCCTTAAAAGATACCAATATTGCATTAAAACGTGCAAAATCACATCAACGCTCGTCATATACCTATTTTACGGTCGATATGGGCGTCGAAATTCGTGAACGCGTGAGGATGATGCATGCCTTGAGGGCAGCATTCGAAAATGAAAGATTGTTCGTCGTTTACCAGCCACAAATCGATATGCGTACAGGTCGAGCGATTGGTGCTGAAGCGCTGCTGCGTTGGAAAACTGAGGATGGCCAATTCGTCCCACCTGACCAATTTATCCCAATTGCAGAATATTCTGGTTTAATTGTGGACATCGGTGAGTGGGTATTACGTAGTGCATGCTTTGAATTAATGGAATTGCATGCTCTTGGTTTCACCGATTTCAAAATGGCGGTCAACGTATCGCAAGCACAATTCTCTCACCCATTGTTTTTACAAAGCTTAGAACGCGCACTCAACGATACTCAAGCACCAGCACAATGCGTCGAACTTGAAATCACAGAGTCGATGGCGATGACAGATCCGGAATTATTAATTCAAACTCTACAACATATCAAACGTTTAGGCGCTCAAGTGTCAATTGATGACTTTGGCACTGGATTTTCTTCACTTAGCCACCTACAAAAACTGAATGTCGATAAGTTAAAAATTGATCGCGCATTTGTCAACGAGATCAGTGATAAATCTGGCGAGGGCAGTATTGCTAAAATGATTGTGCAATTGAGTCAAAGCTTGAATATTAAGGTCATTGCTGAAGGTGTCGAGACCGAACATCAGGCTGATACGTTGCTATCCTTCGGTTGCCATTTAGCTCAAGGCTACCTGTATGCGCGTCCACTTGCCAAAGCCGACCTGCGTGCCTGGATTGCCAACAATTAAAAAAGCACTGTTCAATCAAGTCCAAAAATATCGATGTTTTGGCTTAACGAGCCATGCAACAACCTGCAAATTGCCTATCCCTGCTTAAGTAGCTTTGAACAATGGGCAAGCTTACATTCTATGCCTCAATTTTGTCGTCTCGTCGCAAACCATCCCACAGAATCGTTACGTTTAAGTAAAGTAACATCACACAAGACTAACTAAACTCATTAAGCCAAAGCTTTACAGAGTTGCAAACATCTATTCAATAGCAAACATCATGGATCCCAAAACACAAGAAACGCTCAAATTTGTGATGCGAAGCACACTAGCATGGCTGAATGTCGCTTTTGATAACACGGCGACCTGGGTCAGCAAATTGTCATGGTGGAAGTTCTTTCTGTTCGCAGTGTTGTTACTCGCATCTGCAGACATAATTCAAAACACTTTTTTTTCATCTGAAGAAACCAAAAAAATCAGAAAGGTACAAAAGAAAAATCTCAATACGTCAGCAAATAGCATCGCTATCGATGATAAAAAATTTGAAATTGACAATACAGGGATTCGCATAAAAGCCCCCAAGAATTATGGGAATAGCAAGCGGGTCGACATTGATAGTTCTGGTTGGCAGATTGTAGATGAGAATCAAGAGAAAATTGCGTCCAAAGTCGAATCGACTATGAGCGACTTACCCACATCAAATACAGAATCAGAATCACCAGGCATCACTTTTGGTAAGGACGATGTTCATATTAAATTACCGAAAGAATTGGCCCGAGAAATTCGCGCCGAAATGCAACGTGCTGCCGATACTGCAGCAGCGGAAGCGTCGGATGAAGAAAAGACCAAATCCTCACGTTGGTTTCAGAACTTTGTCCTACTTTTAGTTTTTGGCTTATTTGGCATGAAAGCGCTCCTTGGTGGAAAAGTTCGGGCGGAAGAGCAAGCAAAACAAGCCAATGCCACTGCCGAGCGAGAATCACTATTGCGTCAAGTGAGTGAAGCGCAAATGCAAATGATGCAAGCGCAGGTTGAACCACATTTCCTCTTCAATACACTGGCCTCAGTTGAGTTTTTGATTGAGACTGATCCACCACGCGCCGCTAAGATGCAACGCAGTCTGATCGCTTACCTACGTGCCGTTCTGCCCCAAATGCGAGAAAATGCCGCGAAAACCAATCTAGGTCGCGAAGCAGATATGGTAAAAGCGTATCTCGAATTATTGAAGATGCGCATGGAGGAACGACTCAACATTGACTTCATTATGCCTGACGACCTCAGGAAAGCTTCTTTTCCACCAATGATGCTGCAATCCTTGGTTGAAAATTCGATCAAACATGGTCTAGAAGTAAAAACTGAAGGTGGAACTTTGCAATTTCGCGCCGAACTACAACAAGATAAATTACGTGTCACTGTCAGCGACGATGGCCTCGGTTTTGGTGCAGTCCCAAGTAATGGCACCGGGTTAGGCTTACAAAATATTCGCGAACGCCTCAAATTAATTTACAAAGATAAAGCACAAATGATTATTTCCCCTAACAAGCCTAGTGGTGTCTGCGTTACCATAGAGATTCCCTATGAACTCGCCAAATAATTAACTTTGCATCAACAAATCAAGAGAGAGAAATATGCCGACTGCCATTATCGCTGACGATGAAAGACTGATGCGCGACCAACTCCGCTTACGCCTGCAACAAGTTTGGCCTGAACTAGAAATCTTGGATGAGGCCAAGAATGGCGAAGAAGCGATCCAGTTAGTGGAATCGCTTAAGCCTGACCTCGCCTTTTTAGATATACGGATGCCGGCAAAAACCGGATTGGAAGCAGCGAGAGAAATCGGTACAAAAGCGCATATTGTATTCATTACAGCGTATGACCAATATGCAGTCGAGGCATTCGATCAAGGCGCGGTTGACTACGTTTTAAAACCGGCCGACACAGAACGCCTAAGTAAAACCGTCGAACGACTGAAAGCACGCTTAAACACCGCAGCAGAACCAAATGACATGAGCAATATGCTGGCTCAACTAGCAAAGCAACTTGGCATTGCACCGAAACCCAATTATCTACAATGGATACAGGCATCAATTGGTCAAGAGTTACGTCTGATTCCCGTTGAAGATATTTTATTTTTTCAGTCTGACGAGAAATACACGCGAGTGCAAACAGCGAGCTATGAAGCGCTGATTCGCAAGCCAGTTCGCGACTTAGCAGACGAGCTTGATCCACATTTGTTCTGGCAAATTCATCGATCAACGTTAGTCAATTCCAAGGCTATTTCGGGGGTAGTACGCGATATGCGAGGACGGCACTTAGTGCAAATTAAAGGATTAACGGAGAAACTTGAAGTTAGCCGTAGCTTTGTACATCTCTTTAAACAAATGTGATTTGGTCAGATTACTCGCATAGATGGGCACAACCCTCTTTTCACAATAGCAAAAAAAATCCCAGACTGGTCTGGGATTTTTTTCATACAGAACAGGTCAAGAATTACAGTATCTTTGTTCCAACCCACCATGCGATCGCGGCGACAAAGGCTGATGCCGGAATCGTCAAAATCCAAGCCCAAACGATGTTACCCGCAACGCCCCAACGAACAGCAGACATTTTTTGAGCAGAACCAACACCAACAATGGCGCCCGTGATTGTGTGCGTAGTGGATACAGGTATCCCGAAAATCGTTGCAAAAATCAAGGTTGCAGCACCACCAGTTTCCGCACAAAAACCACCAACAGGTTTCAATTTAGTGATTTTCTGCCCCATCGTTTTCACAATGCGCCAACCACCAAACAAAGTACCAAATCCAATCGCTGCATAACATGAATAGACTACCCACAATGGCGGCGCTGCATCAGATGCTTTGGAGTAACCAGTCGCGATCAGCAACATCCAGATAATCGCCATAGTCTTTTGTGCATCATTACCGCCATGTCCTAGACTAAACACCGAGGCGGAAACTAACTGCAAACGTCGGAACCATTTATCGACTTTACTCGGCGTTGACTTCACAAACAGCCACGACACAATTAGCATCATAAGTGAGCCTAGGAAAAAACCGATCAATGGAGATAGTACGATAAATGAAATGATTTTATACAGTCCACCTGCAATCAAGGTATCCGTCCCGCCTTTGGCGACTGCAGCACCAATTAATCCTCCAATTAGTGCGTGCGAAGATGAGGATGGAATACCGAAATACCACGTCACCAAGTTCCAGAATAACGCACCAACTAAGGCGCCAAATATCACGTAATGATCAATAACTGAAGGCTCGATCGTTCCCTTGCCTATCGTTTTCGCTACAGACAAACTAAATACAAAGAACGCCAACACATTAAACATGGCAGCCATCGCCACGGCTTGGCCTGGCTTTAATACACCGGTAGACACGACTGTGGCAATGGCATTTGCCGCATCGTGAAACCCATTCATAAAATCAAAAAGTAAAGCTAAGATCACCAAAAGAATGATGACCGTCAAAGTCGGAGTTAAAGTTTCCATAGATGTGAACTTTCTTTTCATGCATCGCAGAACTGACGATGCAAAGGACAAACAGATTAAAGGACAGGCAGATTATGCGTTTTCAACAATAATGCCTTCAATAATGTTCGCCACATCTTCACAACGATCGGTAACAGTCTCTAGAATTTCGTAAATCGCTTTCAGCTTAATCAGATTACGTACGTCTGGTTCATCGCGGAACAACTTCGACATCGCGGCACGCATCACGTGATCCGCATCAGACTCGAGACGATCAATCTCTTCGCAAATCGTCAAAATTTGGCGGGAATTATCCATATTGTGCAATAGTGCAACCGCATCTTTGACCTTTAGAGCGCATGCTAAACATAGCTCAGCCAAGCGTTGCGCTTCTGGCGTAATTTCACGAATGTCGTACAAGGAAATGGTTTGCGCCGCATCTTCCAACAAATCTAAAATGTCATCCATCTTAGTGATGAGCTTATGGATATCGTCACGATCTATCGGCGTAATGAAGGTTTTATGTAGCAATTCAATTGCTGCGTAAGTGACCGTGTCAGCTTGTTTTTCGATACCTTCGATCGCATGTACACGAATTTCCAAATCATCAAAATTGGTCATCAATGCGACCATCTCTTTCGAACCTTTGACGCATAACTCTGCGTGCTGATTGAAAAGATCAAAAAATTTACCCTCGGTGGGCATTAATCGTCCAAACATTTTTATTTCCCTGAAAATAGAAAATTTTTATAATAAGTCTCTACTTGCCGTCTATCGGATTGTGGAGATCATCTGACTTAGTGGTTACTGCAAAAAAAGAACTACAAAAAAATAGCCGGAGAGACCGAATTATTCATTGTCACTGTAAATCGATAATGAACCAATATAATTATCAAACTTCGTATATTCACCCAAGAAGCTTAAACGAACACTACCAATTGGCCCGTTACGTTGTTTACCGATAATGATTTCGGCCGTGCCTTTGTCCGGAGAATCAGGGTTATAAACCTGATCGCGATAAATAAACAAAATAACGTCAGCATCCTGCTCAATCGCACCAGATTCCCGCAAATCAGACATAACTGGACGCTTGTTCGGCCGTTGCTCTAGCGATCGGTTTAACTGGGATAACGCGATTACTGGACATCCCAATTCTTTAGCCAAGCCCTTCATACTACGAGAAATTTCAGAAATTTCTGTAGCACGATTCTCGCCACCCGAATTTCCTGACATCAGTTGCAAGTAGTCGATAATAATTAAACCCAACTTACCACATTGACGCGACAGACGACGCGAGCGAGCACGCAATTCAATTGAGCTCAAAGCTGGCGTTTCATCAATATAAAACTGCGCTTCATTCATTTTTTGAATGGCGTAAGTTAAACGTGGCCAATCTTCATCAATTAGTCGTCCTGTACGCAAACGATGTTGATCTAGTTTACCCACAGAGCCAAGCATACGCATCGCCAACTGCGCGCCGCCCATCTCCATCGAAAAAACAGCGACTGGCAAACCACTATCGATGGCGACGTTTTCGCCAATATTGATGGAGAACGCGGTTTTACCCATCGATGGACGCCCTGCGACGATAATTAAATCACCTGGTTGCAAGCCTGAGGTCATGCGATCTAAATCGACAAAACCAGTCGGCACACCCGTGATATCGCTGGTGTGATCGCGGTTATACAACTCATCGATTCGTTCAACAACTTGTGTCAGCAAAGGTTGAATTGCCTGAAATCCCTGAGCACCACGTGAACCTTCCTCAGCAATTGCAAAGATCTTTGCCTCTGCTTCGTCTAGCATTTGTTTTACTTCTTTACCTTGAGGACTCAAGGCTTGTCCGGCAATCTCATCCGCAGCGGTAATCAGCTTGCGCAACACGCCACGATCTCGCACAATCTCAGCATATCGGCGAATGTTTGCAGCCGAAGGAGTATTTTGTGCCAAGGCATTCAAATACGTCAGGCCACCAACATCGTCCGCCTTACCCGCAGCATTTAAATAGTCAAAAACCGTAATTACGTCGGCTGGACGTGAGGAGTTGATTAGCTTAACAATGGCTTGAAAAATTACACGATGATCGAAGCGATAAAAATCCTCTTCACCGATAAAGTCAGCAATCCTATCCCAAGCGGCGTTATCAAGCAGCAAACCACCCAGAACCGATTGTTCTGCTTCGATGGAATGTGGAGGGACGCGGAGGGAGTCTAGCTGAGGATCAGGAGCATGTTTCATAGTGCGCATTATACCTTTTTATTCGAGTGCAAAAAAAGAAGAAGTATGGCAATCACCACATTCAAAGAGACGAATTTTCAGAGCTGATAACGCTTACACAAGTCATTTTTACAAATCCATTTTACCCATAAAAAAAGCCGGGATACCCCGGCTTTTTTTGCTCTCGAAAGAACGAAAACTTAAAGTAAGTTTAAGCGTGCTCGCCCAATACTGCAACGATTACGTCAACCACAACGTCAGTGTGCAATGCAACTGAGACAGAGTGATCACCAGTCGTCTTCAAAGGACCAGCTGGCAAACGCACTTGCGCTTTTTCAACTGTGAAACCTTGTTTCGCCAACGCTTCAGCGATATCGAAGTTTGTTACAGAACCAAACAGACGACCATCAACACCCGCTTTTTGGGAAATTTGAACTGTCAAACCGCTCAATTTTTCGCCTTGCGCTTGTGCTTCAGCCAATTTAGCTGCTGCTGCTTTTTCCAATTCAGCACGTTTCGCTTCGAATTCAGCGATCGCAGCTGCTGTCGCACGACGAGCAATACGTTGTGGAATCAAGAAGTTACGAGCGTAACCATCTTTAACACGAACTACATCACCCAGGTTGCCGAGATTAACGACTTTATCCATCAAAATAACTTGCATGTTTTTCTCCTAATTACGGTCGTCAATTACGCTGTGTGCAAATCAGTGTATGGCAACAACGCTAAATAGCGTGCGCGCTTAACTGCGGTGTCAACTTGACGTTGATACAAAGCTTTAGTGCCAGTCAAACGTGCAGGCATAATTTTGCCGTTTTCTTGGATGAAATCTTTTAATGTATCGATGTCTTTGTAGTCAACTGCAGCTACGTGGCCTGCTGAGAAGCGGCAGAACTTTTTACGTTTAAACAATGGATTTTGTTGCTGACGCTTTTGTTTTAATTTGCTTTTATCAAATTTTTTACCGAATGCCATTTTAGGCTCCTAATCTAGTAAATTTGTTTCGTTTCGCGCTTCAACTTCAGCTTCCTGAAATTCAGTCACATGAAAAACGAGACTTTTGCTGTTGCGGTTCTTACGTGCTAAAAATCCTGTAAAAATCATAGAGACGCCCAATTCAATCTCCAAGAATCGTTTTGAAATTTCGCCAGCAGCAATTGCTGGCACTTCAAATTCAACTTGGCGCTGACCGCCTGCTTGCTCTTGCTTAGAATCGTGAATCAAAGTTGCTGTGGCAATGGGTATTCCCGCAGGGGTATAACGCAACACCGATTTCTCTACAACTGAGGCTACGACTATAAGTTGATTCACAAGTTTGATTTACTATGTTTTTACAGCTTCTTACACGCTCTTAGTCAAAATTATTAAGCTGCTGGAGCTTCAACACGTTGTGCCTTAGCAGAATCTTCTTTCTGCACAGACTTCATCATTGGAGAAGGAGCTGTTTCTGCTTTTTTCATTTTTACTGTGAGGTGACGTAAAACGGCATCATTAAATTTGAATGCTGTTTCCAACTCAAGCAAAGTTTCAGCGTCGCACTCAATGTTCATGCAAACATAGTGAGCTTTAGCCAATTTTTGAATCATGTAAGCCAATTGACGACGGCCCCAATCTTCAACGCGGTGCACTTGGCCGCCACGTGTAGTTACGCTAGCCTTGTAGCGTTCGATCATTGCAGGAACTTGCTCGCTTTGATCGGGATGTACGATAAATACGATTTCATAATGACGCATAATTTCTCCTTGTGGACAAAAATAAAGCCTGCCTCGGCGTCAAGACGAGTGCAGGAAGAGGACAGCCCACGATGATAACGCACTTCCAGCTCAATATCAAGCAGATGGCCAATTTACTTCTTTTGAGAAAGTCATATTGACATTTTCACACCCGAGAAATCCGCCGCACGCAGTCAAATTGCAAAACAAATTAAATTTAAACCCAAAATCACTTGCATTCAAACATTTACTGTATAAAAATACAGTCTGGTTATATATACAGCACATTAAAGCTTAATCAAGAATTAATCGGAATAACTATGTTAAAGCTCACAGCTCGCCAAGAACAAATCCTCAACCTCATAAAAGATGCAATTCAAAATACGGGATTCCCTCCAACCCGAGCTGAGATAGCAAACGAATTAGGGTTCCGTTCCACTAATGCAGCAGAGGAACATCTTCAGGCCTTAGCACGCAAAGGGGTCATTGAAATAGCCGCAGGCACCTCACGCGGCATCAGACTTCTAGAATCAGAGTTATCGAATTTGGGTCGAAGTACCCCGATGATGCAACAAAATACGCCCTCGTTACAATTAAGCTTACCGCTAATTGGGCGCGTCGCTGCTGGATCACCAATATTAGCAACTGAGCATGTCGAAGCAAGCTACCAGGTCGACCCCGCCCTTTTTTCAGCAAAACCTGATTTCCTACTTAGAGTGCGGGGCCTATCAATGCGCGACATTGGCATCATGGATGGAGACTTGCTAGCCGTCAAAAAAACCGATAGTGCCCGAAACGGACAAATAGTTGTTGCACGCATTGGAGATGATGTGACTGTCAAACGCTATGTAAAAACGCCAGACGGTGTTGAATTACAGGCAGAAAACCCCGACTTTCCACCAATTATAATCAACGAAAATGAGCCCGATTTTGCATTAGAAGGATTAGCGGTTGGGTTAATGCGTAGCTGGTGATCAGGTAAAGACAAATCAGTACCTCAGACAAAAATCAGAGTGACCACCACTAATCATCAATATAAGAATTGTGTGACCAGCATTGATAATTCAATGATTACAAAAAAATGCCCGATGAAGACATCAGGCATTTTTTATCAATAGCGACTTTTTTAAATAACGCTTAATGCTTAATCGCTGAAGTGTCTGGAGTTGCCTCTGTTTTTGCAACCGCTGGCACTGCCATCTCCTCTTCAGTCAATGGAACAGGTTGACGTTCTAGCGCGATTTCTAAGACTTTATCAATCCAGCGAACTGGAATAATTTCCAGCTTGTTTTTGACATTATCTGGAATTTCCGTCAAATCTTTTGCATTTTCCTCTGGGATTAACACCGTCTTAATTCCACCACGATGCGCTGCCAACAGCTTCTCCTTCAAGCCACCAATCGGCAACACCTCACCACGCAAAGTGATTTCACCGGTCATTGCGACATCAGCGCGGACTGGAATCCCCGTAAATATCGAGACCATCGCTGTCGTCATCGCAATACCTGCAGATGGGCCATCTTTCGGTGTCGCGCCTTCGGGTACATGAATATGCACATCCGTCTTCTCAAACACATCTGCCTTGATACCTAAACGAGCAGCGCGGCTACGAACAACGGTACGCGCCGCTTCGATCGATTCCTTCATGACATCACCAAGCGTACCTGTGCGAATTGTCGCGCCCTTACCTGGCATAGAAACGGCTTCGATAGTCAACAAATCTCCACCGACCTCCGTCCACGCCAATCCCACAACTTGCCCAACTTGGTTTTCTTTGGTTGCCACACCAAAATCATAACGACGTACACCCAAGAATTTATCCAGATTTTTCGAAGAAATCGTGGCTTTCTTTTCACTCTTCTTCAACAACAACATCTTGACCACTTTGCGGCAAATCTTAGAAATTTCACGTTCCAGTGAACGCACCCCAGCTTCGCGCGTGTAATAACGAATGATGTCGCGAATCGCAGATTCAGAAACCGTAATTTCTTCTTCTTTCAAGCCATTGTTTTTAACCTGTTTCGGCAATAAATAACGCAAAGCGATACTGGCCTTTTCATCCTCTGTATAGCCAGACAGACGAATCACTTCCATCCTATCCAACAAAGGCGCTGGAATATTGTAAGAGTTCGAAGTCGCCACAAACATCACATCGGACAGATCAAAATCCACTTCAATGTAATGATCTGAGAAAGTATGATTTTGTTCTGGATCCAAAACTTCCAACAACGCGGAAGATGGGTCGCCACGGAAATCCGCCCCCATTTTATCGACTTCATCCAACAAAAATAATGGATTGCGAACGCCGGCCTTGGACAAGCTCTGCAAAATCTTACCCGGCATCGAACCAATGTAAGTACGACGATGACCACGGATCTCCGCTTCATCACGCACACCACCCAAAGCCATACGAACAAATTTACGATTCGTTGCACGCGCTATGGATTGACCTAATGAGGTCTTACCTACACCCGGAGGTCCAACCAAGCACAAGATCGGCGCTTTCAATTTATCAACGCGCTGTTGCACAGCGAGATATTCCAAAATGCGTTCTTTGACCTTATCTAGGCCATAGTGATCGTCACTCAACACCTTTTCCGCATTACTCAGATCATTATTCACTTTGGATTTTTTCTTCCAAGGTAAATTGACGATCGTATCGATATAATTACGTACGACGGTTGCTTCAGCTGACATCGGCGACATCATCTTGAGTTTTTTCAACTCATTCATCGCTTTATCACGCGCCTCTTTCGGCATCTTCGCTGCAGTGATTTTCTTTTCGAGCTCATCAATATCTGCGCCCTCTTCACCCTCACCGAGCTCTTTCTGGATCGCTTTGACTTGCTCATTCAAATAGTATTCGCGCTGAGATTTTTCCATCTGGCGTTTCACACGTCCACGAATGCGTTTCTCAACTTGAAGAATATCCAACTCGCCTTCAAGTTGCCCAAGCAAATGTTCAAGACGCTTAGCCACACTAAAGATCTCAAGAATGACCTGCTTTTGTTCCAACTTTAATGGCAAATGGGCTGCAATCGTGTCGGCCAAACGTCCTGCATCGTCAATCCCTGATAACGATGCCAAAATTTCTGGCGGAATTTTCTTATTCAGTTTTACATATTGATCAAATTGCTGCACGATCGCTCGACGCATCGCTTCAACTTCAGAATCATCGCCATCTTCCGCTGTGATCGGCGTCAAATCTGCAATGAAATGGGAATCAGAGTCGGTAATTTTGTGTATGCGAGCACGCTGCGCGCCTTCGACCAACACTTTGACAGTACCATCCGGTAGTTTCAACATCTGCAAAATATTGGCAATACAGCCAATTTCATAGATATCATCAGCAGACGGTTCGTCTTTTGCAGCCGCTTTTTGCGCTGCCAGCATAATGCTCTTGCCCTGCTCCATCGCAGCTTCTAAAGCCTTGATTGATTTAGGACGACCAACAAATAATGGGATCACCATGTGGGGGAATACCACGACATCGCGCAATGGCAATAATGGTAATTCTGTACGTTCAGTAATTGTGGAAGTTGTCATGGCGCACCTTTAAAAAAAACTTTCATTAACTAGATTGGCGCACTAGGCTAAAACTCAAGCCCGTTATCCCAAAAAAACAATAAAAAAAGCCACTCAGAGAAATTCCCTGGGTAGCTTTTCGATTGAAGCCAGATATTTCTATTGTTTCAGTAAATTGTACTGCTTATTTTCAGGAATCACAGGGAAAACCCCATAATTCCGACAAACTTTAATCAAATTTGCAGCAAAACGACTTACGCACCAGCAACCTTAGGTTGCTCGTTATAAATCAACAATGGCTTACCGCCGTTGTTAATCGTGTTCTCGTCAATCACTACCTTAGAAACATTCTTTTCGCTAGGCAGCTCAAACATAATGTCCAACAAAGCATGTTCAAGAATGGAACGTAATCCACGCGCACCAGTTTTACGTGCAATCGCCTTCTTCGCAATCGCCTGCAAAGCAGAAGGACGAATTTCCAGCTCACAGCCTTCCATCTCAAGCAATTTTGCATATTGCTTGATTAGAGCATTTTTCGGTTCAACTAAAATTTGGATTAATGCAGTTTCATCCAACTCCATCAAGGTCGCAATCACTGGCAAACGACCTACCAATTCGGGGATAATGCCGAACTTAATTAAGTCCTGCGGCTCCGCATCCAAGATCACTTCACTCGCGCTCTTTTGGCTCTCACTCTTTACACTAGCGCCAAATCCTATGCCGCCTTTTTCAGACCGATCAGAAATAATCTTAGCCAATCCATCGAATGCACCACCACAAATAAACATGATATTGGTGGTATCGATTTGAATAAAATCTTGATTTGGGTGCTTGCGACCACCTTGTGGTGGCACCGACGCCATCGTGCCTTCGATCAACTTCAACAATGCTTGCTGCACACCCTCACCTGACACATCGCGAGTAATAGAAGGATTCTCAGCTTTGCGTGAAATCTTATCTATTTCATCGATATACACAATACCCTTTTGGGCACGCTCAACTTCATAATTACAGTTTTGCAGCAACTTTTGAATGATATTTTCTACGTCTTCACCAACATATCCAGCTTCGGTCAACGTTGTCGCATCTGCTATCACGAACGGGACATTTAACATCCGTGCAAGGGTCTGCGCCAGCAAAGTCTTCCCCGAACCTGTCGGACCTACCAGCAAAATATTACTTTTAGCGAGCTCCACTTCATCTTTTTTACCAAGATGCTTGAGACGCTTGTAATGGTTATAAACAGCAACGGCCAAAATACGTTTGGCCTTTTCTTGGCCGATCACATACTGATCAAGCAATTCTGTAATCTCAACTGGCGTTGGCAGGTCGGATTTTGATGAGGCGACTGGCTCCAATGCACTCATTTCATCACGAATAATATCGTTACATAAGTCGATACATTCATCACAAATAAAGACCGATGGACCCGCAATCAGCTTCTTTACTTCATGTTGACTCTTACCGCAAAACGAACAATAAAGTAACTTTTCCGCGGAGGTGCTTTTTTTATCTGACATAATACTTTTTAATAATTTTTAACGAAGTAGTCTATGACCGTTATATTACTGCAAAAAAACGAATCTTCACCGTAATCCCCTACACAAAATAGAAGTTTTTCACGAACATCAATCGACATTTCTTAAACAGAAATAGAAAACGCCCGCACCTGATGGTTGCGGGCGTTTTCATTAGAATCCAAACAAAAACATTAAACGCGATGCGTCAATACTTTATCAATCAAACCGTATTCAGCTGCTGTATCTGCAGACATGAAATTATCACGATCTGTATCTTTAGCAATTTGCTCAATACTTTGACCAGTTTTCTCAGCCAAAATACCATTTAAACGCTCGCGCAAATACAAAATTTCACGTGCTTGAATCTCAATATCTGATGCTTGACCTTGCGCGCCACCCAAAGGCTGATGAATCATAATACGGGAATTAGGCAAAGAAAAACGTTTTCCTTTAGCACCAGCCGCCAACAAAAAAGCGCCCATGGATGCCGCTAAACCCGTGCACAGTGTCGACACATCCGGTTTAATAAACTGCATCGTATCAAAAATCGCCATACCAGCAGATACCGAACCACCTGGAGAATTAATGTAAAGTGAGATATCTTTTTCCGGATTTTCACTTTCCAAAAACAACAACTGCGCAACGATTAAATTTGCTGCCTGATCATTCACTGGACCAACCAGGAAGATCACACGTTCCTTGAGCAAACGAGAATAAATATCATACGCACGCTCTCCACGCCCGCTTTGCTCAACGACCATTGGCACCATGCCAAGCATATTTGCTTCCAAACCAGAGTTATGAATGATGCCTGTCATGAAGTTCCCTATCTTATTATGCTGCGTTATTACCCATCAGTTCGTCGAACGGCAAAACTGAATCACTCACTTTTGCCTTACCCAACACATAGTTGACGACGTTTTCTTCTAATACAAGGGCTTCCACTTCTGCCAAACGGTTGCGATCGCTGTAGTAGTACTTCACGACTTGCTGCGGATCTTCGTAGCTTTGTGCGAAATCTTCAACTTGCGCTTTAATTTGATCAGCAGTTGCTTGCAATTGGTTTGCCTTAACCAACTCCGCCAAAATCAATCCCAAACGCACACGGCGCTCTGCTTGAGCACTAAACAATTCAGTTGGGAATGGTACGCCTTGTACATTCATACCGCGTTGCGCCATATCTTGACGCGTCATTTCAGCCAAACGTTCTGCATCTTGATCGACAAGAGTTTTTGGCGCATCAAATTCAACCGCCTTCACCAATGCGTCCATCACGCTATCTTTAGTTTTTGCTTTGACACGACCTTTGACTTCACGTTCGAGGTTTTCTTTGATGTCAGTGCGCATTTTAGCCAGATCACCATCTTCAACGCCCAACATCTTTGCAAACTCAGCATCCACTTCTGGCAAATGAGCCCACTCTAATTTCGTCAAAGTCACAGTGAATTCCGCAGTTTTACCAGCAACATCCTTGCTGTGATATTCCTCAGGGAAAGACAACGGAAAAACCTTAGATTCGCCGACTTTCAAACCGAGTGTTGCAGCCTCAAATTCTGGCAACATACGCCCCTCACCCAAGACAAAAGCAAATGCTTCTGCTTTACCGCCAGCAAATTCAACGCCATCAATCGTACCGACGAAATCAACTGTAACGCGGTCACCACTTTGTGCTGATTGATCCGCGCCACCATCACCGTGCGCGCTTTGCTCACCCTTAACATGGAAATGCACGCGTTGTTTGCGCAAAATATCGATGGTCTTATCGATTTCGGCATCGGTAACATCAGTTTTAACCTGAGTCACTTCAACATCCGACAAGTCACCTACAACAAACTCTGGATACACTTCGAAAGTAGCATCAAAAGTAAAATAATTTTCAGAATAGCTTTTCTTTGGTTCGATACGTGGATAACCAGCAACGCGCAAGTTATTTTCTTTAACTGCTTCGCTGAAAGCAATACCAACTTTCTCGTTGAGAACTTCATTTTCAACTTGATAGCCATATTGAGCCGCGACCATTTTCATCGGGACTTTACCTGGACGGAAGCCAGGGGCTTTTGCTGAACGTGCACGCACTTTCAAACGCTTCTCAATTTCCGGTTGCATTTCTGAAATAGGGAATGTGAGCGTAATACGGCGTTCTAATTTTTCTAAAGTTTCAACTGCAGTTGCCATGAAAATCGTCCAAATATAAAGAGTCTGTGGTGCGAGGAGGGGGACTCGAACCCCCACACCATTGCTGGCGTCAGGACCTAAACCTGGTGCGTCTACCAATTTCGCCATCCTCGCGGGATGAAAACACCTTCCGGTAGAAAGACCAGCACAAAAGCAAAGGGCGACTTTAATTGCATTGTCGCCCGTAACGTGTGCTGTGGCATTTCAATTTCAACCAACTATTCTACTAGATTTTATCCAAACTTGTCTCGATTTTTTTGTATTGAAATTGAAACGACTGCATTTTTTATTCTAATACTCAACGCTTTTCCGCAAAAATGAGAGTTCAGACAAAAATGCAGCATTTCTTAATTAAACAATCTTGACTGGCTCCTTAACTCTGAACCAAGCTGCATACAGAGCCGGCAAGAATAGTAAGGTCAAGGCGGTAGCAATAATCAGACCACCCATAATAGCCACTGCCATTGGCCCCCAAAACACCGATCGAGACAAAGGAATCATTGCCAACACAGCCGCTGCTGCCGTCAAAATAATTGGACGGAACCTCCGAACTGCCGCTTCAACAATCGCATCCCAAGCAGGAACACCTGCCGCTCTATCTTGCTCAATCTGATCAATTAAAATTACCGAATTTCGAATAATCATACCAAACAGCGCAATCACGCCGAGTTGAGCGACGAAACCAAATGGACGCTGCAAAAGCAACAATGCCATGGCAGCTCCAGCCACTCCAAGGGGACCAGTCAAAAACACTAACACCGAGCGCGAAAAACTATGCAACTGCAACATCAACAAAGTGAAGATAATAAAAATCACCAAGGGAACATTTGCTGCAATTGACTGCTGCGCCTTACCACTATCAGCTGCCGCCCCAGCCAATTCAATTTTGTAACCAGGCAATAAAGTGGCTCGAATTGCATCTAACTTCGGATTGATTTGCGCAGATACGGTTGGGCCTTGAATGCCATCGACCACATCCGACTGCACGGTAACCGCCCACTCACGTCCTTCTCGCCAAACCACGCCAGGCTCCCAAGCTAGAGAAATTTTCGCCACTTGCGAGAGCGGCACCGTCTTTCCGCTTGCCGTTGGGATATTCGCGTTACTAAGTGCCTGTACTGTGGAACGTTCATCAACTGGTTGACGAACTACGATATCAATCAATTTATTAGACTCTCTAAATTGACCGACTGTCGTACCAGTCAAAATCGTATTCGCGGCGCGCATCACGTTTTGCGACGTCACGCCCAATGCTCGCAATTTATCCTGATCCATGTCTATGCGAACTGTTTTAACCGACTCATTCCAGTTGTCGTTTACACCGATCGCATTTGGATTTGCATGCATCACTGACTTTACGCGATCAGCAACCTCACGCACCTTTGCCACTTCCAAACCCGTAACACGGAATTGAACTGGATACGGCACAGGAGGTCCATTCGGCAACAATTTTACGCGACCGCGCACCTCCGGAAAGTCCTCTTTAAACGCCTGATTAATTTTCAAGCGCAAAGCTTCGCGCGACTTCAAATCTTTGGGTAAAACAACGATTTGTGTCACGTTTGTTTGCGGAAAAATCTGATCCAATGGTAAGTAAAAACGAGGACTACCTGTACCCACATAGCTGGTAATACTCTCGACACCTTGCTGTTTCTGGATGAAAGCTTCAAATTTCTTCGCTTGCGCTTCGGTTGCTGCAAAAGACGAGCCTTCCGGCAACCACAATTCCACCATCAACTCAGGACGACTGGAGTCCGGAAAAAACTGTTGCTCGATAAACTTAAATCCGAACACGCCCAATCCAAACACCGTTAAGGTAATAGCGATAGTCGTCTTGCGCCAAGTCACACACCAATTAACCAAAACCCTAAAGCGAGAATAGAACGGCGTATCAAATAGTTCGTGATGCCCGTCAGCACCGGAATGGGGTTTGACGCGCAACAACAAGTAACCGAGATAAGGCGTAAACAATACTGCCGCCAACCAAGAAATAAGCAGCGCCAATGCATTTACCGAAAACATCGAAAACGTATATTCACCAGCAGCAGACTCTGCTAGTCCAATTGGCAAAAATCCCGCGGCTGTAATTAAGGTTCCGGTCAACATTGGCATTGCCGTTGAAGTGTAGGCAAAGGTCGCTGCGTCGAATCGGGAGAAGCCCTCTTCCATTTTGCGCACCATCATCTCGACCGCGATGATAGCGTCATCCACCAGCAAACCGAGTGCAATAATCAATGCACCAAGCGAAATTTTATGCAGATCGATATTTAAGATGCGCATAAACAAAAAAGTGACCGCCAACACCAAAGGTATCGTCAAACCAACAACCAAACCCGGCCACACATCCAAACGCCAAGGCTTCGTATGCAAACCCAGCGATAGAAAGCTCACAGCTAATACAATCACGACAGCTTCAATCAAAGTATTTACAAACTCACCAACCGATGAGGCAACAATTTTCGGCTGATCTGAAACACGATCCAACTGTATACCAATAGGCAACTGAGATTTAATCGCGCCAACTTCTTTATCCAGATTCTTGCCTAACTCAATGATATTCCCGCCCTTCTCCATTGAGATGCCCAAGCCAATAACTTCTTTACCATTGAAGCGCATTTTATCTACGGGTGGATTTTTGTATTCACGTTTAATGACAGCAAAATCACCCAAACGGAAGGTCGTTCCATTGGCCCGTAATTGTAAATTTTCAAGATCTTTGACCGTCAACAGCGCGCCAGATATACGAACCTGGAGATTGCTCGAGGACGTCGTCAATACGCCAGTTGCATCAATCGAATTTTGAGAGTTAATTTGTGCAACGATCGCCTCAAATGGCACGCCCAACTGAGAAAACTTCTTTTGCGAGAACTCGATATTAATTTTCTCTTCTTGCACACCAAACATCTCAACTTTCGCAACCTTTGGTATGCGTAAGAATTGCTGCCTCACGAAGTCTGCATATTCACGCATCTCTTCATAATTGAAGCCGTCAGCAGATATCGCAAAAATAGAGCCGTAGGTATCACCGAATTCATCGTTGAAAAATGGTCCAACCACACCTGCTGGCAAGGTACCTTTTATATCACCAATTTTCTTTCGCACTTGATACCAAGTTTGTGCGGTTTCTTTTGGCGGCGTCGACTCGCGCAATTGCAAAATAATTAGCGTCTCACCGGGTTTCGAGTAGCTACGAATTTTGTCAACGTAGGGAGCTTCTTGCAGTTTCTTCTCTAGCTTATCTGTCACCTGCTCCGCCATTTGCAGAGCTGTCGCACCAGGCCATACTGCACGCACAACCATCGCTCTAAAGGTAAAAGGAGGATCTTCATCTTGCCCCAATTTGGCAAAACTAAATATCCCGCCTAACAACAAGGCCACCATCAAATACCGTGTTAATGGAATATGTTCCAATGCCCAGCGCGACAGATTAAATCCGCCTTTATCATGATGATCCTGGCTCATTTAGCGGCTCCTGAGGCGGAGCCAGCGTCACTGGCACCAGATTCAGACTCAACGCCAAGTATGCGTACTTTCTGCCCCGCTTTCAATAAATTGACGCCTGCTGTCACAATGGTTTGACCTGGCTGAATGCCTCCAGAAATCAAAAGATCCTCACCGCTAGTTGATGCAATTTGAACAGGCACCAATCTGACCACACCAGATTCAACTACCCACACAGAACTAATATTTTTCTCTTGAAGCAAGGCCGTTAATGGTAGAGGTATCATTGAGACAGGACTCTTCATGCCAAATGAGACACTTGCCGTCATCCCTAGCCGAACTTCTTTAGCCGTATCTGGCAAAGCGATCTTGGCGACAAAAGTTCGCGTAACAGGATCTGCAATTGGCGACAGTTCGCGCAATTTTGCCGGATAGATTTCACCACTATTTGCCCAAAGTTTTACGGTGACGTCAGTCATTTGACGAATTGAGTTAATTTTATCTTCTGGCACACCAACAATCACATCCATATCGCCCGCTTTAGCAACCCGAACTACGGACGTACCAGCAGAAACGACCTGACCAACTTCTGCCTCAATCGCGGTCACGACACCATCAACATCTGCCATTAAGTTCGCATAAGCTGCTTGATTCGATTGATTCGAAAATCCTGCCTTTGCCTGTTCATAACTAGCCTGAGCGGCTTTATAGGTAGTTTCTTTGGCATCTAACACCGCTTGAGCCACAAAGTTTTTCTCTCTTAAGTCTTGGTACCGCTTTAATTCCGCTTTTGCCAAATCTCGATTGCTTTCCGCTGCTGATAGTCCTGCTTTCGCTTGCGCTTGGCCTAGCAACAAATCTTGCGGATCAAGCTGCATCAACACCTGTCCACGCTTCACCAAGCTACCAAGTTCGACATGACGAGCCACTATTTTGCCGGGGACTCGAAACCCTAAGCGTGATTCAACCCGCGCCCTAACTTCGCCTGAAAACTCAGTTGAAATTTCACTGCCTGCCAAGCTCGCCTTGATCGTCCTCACCGGTCGAATGTCTTCCGTCTTTTCTACTTTTTTTGAACAGGCAACGAGTAAAACAAGACACAACAAACTAATAACAGATAAAACTTTTGAAGATGGCACTGGAAGCGCAACTAACTGGCGCGTGCGTGATGGGGAGTTTGACACGTGATTTTTCCTTTACGATTCCGTCAACAAGCAAAAAATGAAGCGTTTACGTTTGTATTTCTATTGGGACGACTACGTTGATCTGCAACGATGCACCATTAACGCCGAATGAACGAAGGCCGATTTATTACGTCGAGATCAAAAAACTTTACACCGCACAAGTCTAAGTATTAATAGCACGATATCATTGCTATGAACAGCGCCAAATTACAATAACTGACTCGCGGGTTAGTAATTATAATAAGGTTTCTTTTCCTTGCCAATGACTTTCGAGTCATTTATTTTTAATAGGTACGATTGCTTTCATGAGCATAGAACACTACGAAAATTTTCCTGTAGCATCATGGCTAATGCCTGCCCGCTTGCGCCCTGCAGTCAGGGTGATTTATGCGTTTGCCCGCAGCGCAGACGACCTCGCTGATGAAGGGGATGTTAGTGATGACATTCGACTCACCGCACTATCTCGCTACGAAAATGAATTAAACTTAATTCAAAACAAACAAAATAGCGATCATGTACTTTTCCAAGAGTTGGCGAAAGTCATTGCAGAGTATCAACTACCGATAGCCCCTTTTTTTGACCTGATCTCTGCTTTTAAACAGGACGTCATTTGCAAGCGCTATCAAAATTTTAGCGATTTGATCGACTACTGTAATCGGTCCGCCAATCCGGTTGGTCGCATCATGCTTAGTTTATATAAGGAAGGTAGCCCAGAAAATTTAAAACAATCCGATCAAATCTGTACCGCACTTCAACTAATCAATTTTTGGCAAGACGTCGCAATTGATTGGGAAAAATCCCGTATTTATTTGCCTCTTGAAGATTTACATAAATTTCAAGTTACAGCACAACAGATTGCCAACAGAAACTGCAATCAAGACTGGCGAAACTTAATGCAGTTCGAAATCCAACGCGCGCGAGATTTGATGCTCGCTGGCAGCCCACTGTGCAAGAGACTACCAGGCAGACTTGGTTTCGAGTTACGTCTTGTCGTTCAGGGTGGATTACGTATTTTGGAGAAAATTGAATGCATCAAGATGGATATTTTTACACAACGCCCAACAATTAACTCAAAAGATGGCGCACGACTTTTGTGGCGAGCTTTGCGGATGTAAGGCAGATTGACTTGAATTTCGGAAAGTCATAACGAAATCAAAAACTAATCATTTGCATCAATTAAAAAAAGCCAGGAAATCCTGGCTTTTTTAAACATCCATGTGCTAAAAATAGCTTTTATGCAGCGACACAACTGACACTAATCGCACTTGCCGGTGCTGGATTGGCGATTGACGCCTTAGCTTGACCATTTGTCACGGTACATTTCTGTCCTGTTGGCTGAGTCGAGACTTGTACATCATACGCATCGCCATCTGCCAAGCTAAAATTAAAGGTATATACACCGTCCGCTAACATGTTACGTGAATCCTTTGTTCCATCAGGTAGTGTATTAGTCAAGATCAAAAAGTTACCTGACTTCAACCCAGTTAGCGTACCGCCAACAGGAACACCTGTAGTACATGCGACAGCCATATTTGTTGGTGGACTGCTGATATTTGCGGTTCCAGTTGCATTTTGAATCTTACAAACTTTACCAACCGGCGGCAAATTCACTTTAGCAGTGTATGTTTGCCCATTCACAACATAGGTCGGGAAAACAAAGTTACCGTCTGCAGTCAAAGCCGTCTGTGTCACATCATTCAAGTTCAGAGTCACAGACTGCCCAGTCGCCAAACCAGTCAAAGTTCCTGAAACGGATACGTTTGGCACACAATTCACCGCAATGTTTGTTACTGGCGTCTCACCACTCATCTTACCGCTGCCATTACTGACTGTGCAATTGACAGGATTCGGCTGCTGACCGACAGTGATATTGTAAGTAGCGTTACTGGCCACACGAAAGGAAAAACTTCCATCAACCGAAAGTGGTTGCGTATAACCGGTTTCATTCACCAAAACCAAATAACTACCAGTCGCTGTCAAACCTTTTACGGTACCGCCCACGGTCGTATACACGAAACCACCACAACCGGCCAAGATTCCTGCAAACAAGGAAGCGAGAAGCGCAGTCTTTTTATTAAATTTAATCAAAATGAATCTACCTTTATTACGATAAATGAACGATCTAACATCATGTTGCCAACAAGACGGGCTTGCAGAATAAGCCAGCATTGTACAACATGCCTAGAGCATTTTTTTATCAATATATTGTAAGAAATCTCGTGCCCTATGTAAGTACATTGTTTGTGCTTAGTCACGCAGTCGGTTAGCATTACGCCTTAACTTATCTCTCGCACTTAAAATCCAGCATGTCTCCAGACGAATATTGCCAAGAAAAAGCCGCTCAGAGCGGCTCAAGTTTTTATTATAGCTTCCTTTTTCTACCCCAAGAAAAGCGACGTGCCATTACGACCCTCTATGCATTTTGCCGTGAAGTTGACGATGTCGTCGATGATTGTACCGACGAAGCAGTTGCTCGTAATAAGCTAATTTGGTGGCGCCAAGAAATTCATGCGATGCTAAAACACGAACCCACGCACCCTGTCACCAAGGCTTTACAACCCCACATCGCTACCTATCAACTCGACGGTGCGCATTTGCTGGCTGTCATTGATGGCATGGAAATGGATTTAAATCAAAATCGCTACCTCGACTTTATCGCTCTGCAAAAATATTGCTGGCATGTTGCCGGAGTGGTTGGCATTCTCTCTGCCAGCATTTTTGGCATTAAAAATCCGCAAAGTAAGCAGTTTGCCGAAAAACTTGGGCTGGCATTTCAAATGACCAACATCATTCGCGATGTTGGCGAAGATGCCCGCAAAGGTAGAATTTATTTACCGGTCAACGAATTGCAACAATTCAATGTGCCCGCGAGCGACATTTTGAATGCTCGCCATAGCGAACAATTTGTTGCACTGATGCAGTTTCAATATGAACGCACACAACAACTCTATGACGATGCAATGGCGCTGCTTCCTGCGGAGGACCGGAGAGCACAGCGCACTGGTTTAATCATGGCAGCGATCTATCGTGCGTTATTAGTTGAGATTCAACAGGAACAATTTCAGGTATTAAAGCAAAGAATATCGCTGACACCAATCCGAAAATTATGGCTGGCATGGAAAACGTATATCCGTGGCTAAGACAATAAATAAACGCGTCGCCGTGATCGGCGCTGGTTGGGCAGGTTGCGCTGCGGCGGTCACGCTTTGCCGACAAGGGCATAAGGTTACTTTGATCGAGGCCTCCCGCACTTTAGGTGGACGGGCACGCGCGGTTCAAATCCAAGATCAGCTGCTTGATAATGGGCAGCACATTATGCTTGGGGCTTATACTGCTTGCTTAGACTTGATGCGACTGTTAAAAATCGATCAAAGTAAAACACTTTTGCGCCTGCCTTTACAAATGGTGTATCCCCACCAAACTGGCATGCAGTTTATCGCACCCAAGTTACCCGCCCCGCTGCATCTCATATTCGCACTTGTAAAGACACGAGGCTTAAATCGCGAAGACAAAATGGCGTTGGCCAGGTTTTCCACCACCGCCCGCTGGATGGACTGGAAACTCAATCAAGACTGTACCGTGAGTGAGCTGCTTCAACGCTACGAGCAAACTGAACGGCTTTGTCGACTGATGTGGAACCCACTCTGCATCGCTGCACTCAATACGCCGCCAGAACGTGCATCAGCACAAATATTCTTAAACGTATTGCGAGATAGTTTGGGAGCTAATCGATTAGCATCGGATATGTTGATACCGAGAGTTGACTTAACCCACCTATTGCCTGAGGCCGCAGCGACTTATGTCAAACAACACGGTGGTGAAGTGATTGACGGTTTAGCTATTCACACGCTAGTACCAACAGAAAATCACCGATGGCAGTTGCCTGAGTTGACGCAAGAGCGTTCGAATAGTTCGATTTTTGACTGCGTAATCGTTGCGACCAATCCAGACCAATGCGCGCGGCTGTTGGGGACACTGCGGCCTTTGTCGTCAGATGACGAACAGTTCGCGAGTTCGGAAATGGCATTTGAATACGAACCAATCACGACTTGCTATTTGCAATATCCCGAATCAGTCAAACTTAGTCGCCCTTTTTTTGCTTTAGCTGACGAACCAACGAAAAATTATTGGGGTCAATTTATCTTTGATCGCGGTCAGCTTAATGCTACACAGAGCGGGTTGATGGCGGTCGTGGTCAGTGCGTCGACTGGCGCCATTGAACAATCGCATGCGAATTTAGCGCAAGCCATAATGCAGCAACTTGCACAACAGTTAGGGATACCTGAGCTAGCCCAAGCACTGTGGACAAAAGTGATCACTGAAAAGCGCGCCACATTTTCTTGTACACCAAACCTAAAACGTCCCACCAATCAAACGACGTTTCGCAATTTGATGATTGCTGGCGATTTTACCGAATCTGCATATCCAGCGACATTAGAAGCTGCTGTGCGCAGTGGCGTGATGGCAGCGAAGGCGATTGTCTGAAGGTAGCGACAATAACGTGCCAACTTACAACAAATTTGCAACAAACGTCGAACGAAAAAAATAGGCACCCCCAATGGCTTTTCCTAAGTCTCAAGAGCCGCTAATCGGCCAAGTTGCCACACGAAATCTCAAAGCTAGGTGAAATTACCTAGCAGCAGGAGTAAATTTCTCAATTGCGACCGTGACCAACTCCGATAACACTACGACAAGCCTCATTACTATTGAGTTTATTATCAGTAATGAGCTTCGCATCGAGCGTGTTGGGGGAGTTCAAACTGCTCGATATCTATGACAAATTGATATATTTTCGAGAGAGCCAAGATGCCCCGCCTCAGAACATCAAGATCCATCATGCACCTGGCGATCGCCAGCGCCTGTGCAATGCTAAGTATTCAAGCCGATGCCCAAGAAGTTGGTAACGCCAATAAAACCGAAGACAACAAAAAGGATACGATTCCTGAAGTGATTGTCACGGCAACCCGACAAGCTACGTCTTTGCTAAAAACACCAGTCGCCGTCACAGCACTGAAAGCCGAAGATCTATTACGAGCGAACGTCAAAGAATTGTTAAATCTCAGCGGCTCCATCCCTAACGTGCAGTTTGGCTTGTCCAGCGGCGACTCGGGTGTTTTAGTTTCAATCCGCGGTGTAACGTCGACCAACTTCACAGAAATCGGTGATCCAGCCGTCGGTATTCACATCGACGGCATTTATTCACCACGTCCTCAGGGCTCGCTGGCTCTGATGTTTGATCTCGATCAAGTCGAAGTCTTACGTGGCGCACAAGGTACTCTATTTGGCCGAAATTCCACAGCAGGTGTGGTCAACATCCTCCCAGCGAAGCCTGAATTCAAAACGAATTATGGCTGGAGCTCACTTAATTTCGCAAACTACAATGGTAAGGAATTACGCTCGGTCTACAATTTTGGTATCAGCGACAATTTTGCACTACGAGCCGCTGTGATGGTAGATAAGCGCGATGGCTACATTAATCAAGAACGCGATTTAAGTGATCGCGGCGTTTTACTTTCTGATGGCAATGGTGGTTCTAAGTTCACCCCTGATGGTAAGCCCGACGTAGATCAACGCCTAAACCGTCAACTATCGCCCAAAGACTATTACAGCAATTCTGATCAATGGGCGACGCGCTTAACCGCACGTTGGGCGATTGATAAAGATCTTGAATGGACTGGTGGTTTCGAACACTATCAAAACTCTGGTGCTGGCGAAGTTGGCTTAAAAGATTGCAAAATGGCAGCTGGCACGCGCTTCGCATGCGGCCCGCAAGGTCAGTGGTACGCCAAAATTAATGTGCCCGGCAAACTTGATATGAGCATCGACACCTATCGAAGCAATCTCGTGTGGAAGCTCTCACACCAAACTGAATTAGGCTATAAAGTTGCTTATGCCGTGCAAAAACGTGTACAGCACCATGACGACGATGGCGGACAAACATTCCTCGCCTCCGATGTTGGGGTCATGGAACCTTGGGGCAATTGGGGCGCGCAGCATGCACTCGACTGGGCTAGCTACACACTAGATTCCAATTATCGATCACTGGTTAACGAAATTCAGATCAAGCAAAATTTTGATCAATGGCGGTATGTGGCTGGCGTCTTCAACATGTCGGAAAAAAATGCCATTAATTTTGCGCAGGATAATCTGGTTGCCGCACCTTGGGGCATGCCTCAAGCGCAGTATTATGCCCAACCTGATCGTCAAGTCCATTCCAAAGCCTTATTTGCCCAAGCAGATATTAAGCTCGCGGAAAAATTATCAGCAACTGTGGGTTTCCGCCAAAGCAAAGACAGTCGTGAAGATCTCGGTGGTGTCAGTGCTGGATTATGGAGCGCGGATACGCCTTGGTACTACAATGGCAAATTTACCCCAAAAGCACCTGGTACAGGCACACCACATAACGGCACTGATTTAACGACTGGTATGGGCCCGTTTGCTGGTGTTGGCGTTTTCCCTGATCCGGTGGTCAATACGCATAAAGCAAGCTGGGAAAAGCCGACTTACCGCTTAGGCCTACAATACGACATAGATAAGTCGACAATGATTTTTGCTTCTGCTGCGACGGGTTATCGTCCGGGTGGCTTCGGTGATAAATTCGATACTTGCGGTGGCGGCACTTGTGTCGATGGCGGAACGCAAAAATATAGCTATCTTGAATACAATCCCGAGTTAACTACAAACTTTGAATTTGGCTACAAAGGCCGACACTTCAACAACAAGCTTGACCTCAGCGTCGTGTATTTCAACACGAAATATAACGATATGCATGTCACAGGGATGAATGCAGTGGGTCAACGAAAGTTGCGTGCTGAGGAAACTTGTCCAGATTGGAATCCAGCCTGTGATGTCGTGACAGCATGGAAAACCGAGAACATTGGCAACTCAAAAATTCAAGGTCTAGAGATCGAATACAAAGCCCGACCTTGGGTCGGCGGCACTTTATCCGGTTATGCCTCTGTACTCGATTCAAAGGTCCTGTCATATCCGACTTACGACGACAACTGGATGTGTGGTTACCGCCAGGAATTTGGTGCTGAAGCCTGTGCGCCACTATACTTAGGTAATGATCCAAGTAAACGTGGTCGTGCAATTCGCGATGTGGTTGGCAATCAATTGCCAATGGCACCAAAATATTCTTATGCGATCAACTACTCACATGACTTTGAGTTAGACAATGGCTGGGTACTGACACCTTCGATTGGCATGCGCTACCAAAGTCGCATGTATTTTACGGTTCGCAATCTGGACAATCGGGTGATTGGCGACTACCAAGATGCCTATACAAATTGGAGCGCTGCCATCAAATTGGCTGGGCATGACGACAAATGGAATGTGGAATTATGGGGCACAAACCTGAGCAATAATATTGTCAAAAACTGGATGGGGCAAGGCAACGCTGGTGGTTATACCTTTAATAGCTATAACCCACCAAGAATGTTTGGCCTACGCGCAACGGTCAATTACTAAGGCGTAGTTCGATTCAAAAAATCAACACATAGTCAAACAGAAAAACCGGAAAAGTTAATATAGCTTCCCCCAGGACGTGTTACCAATTAGTTCCTTTTGCTGAGTCTCCCCCATTGCCACAGCAAAGATACTGGATTAGCTGTCCCAGTTAACAGGAGCTAAGACTGTATTACGATCTGGCTTTACACGGCAAATTTCCCAATGAAATTTGCCGTTTTTTTTCAATACTTTGCTTTCGGAAAGTACCAAAAATTAAGCCAATAAAATCCTCGTCAGCACAAGCAATTTTGCAAAACCAAGTTGTGAGTGATAAATTATGCGCTGCTGTATTAAAGCGCCTATCCTCTTTCGGCGCACTATCACAGCACTCGGGGAAAATCATGCGATTTGCGCGCCAAAGTTTATTCAACAACCGCTGGACCTGGATAGGAATGATGCTATTTCTAACCGTCGGCTTGTTTGTCTCGAGCACGCTAGGCTGGCTCTGGTACGCAGAGAAACGTGCCACCACCGAACGGCAATCATCTCTCGATTTGCTGTGGATGGAACAAATCATTACCAACAAACTAGAAAATCAGCAAATCATGTTGCAAAACTGGGTGCTCGATTTAAAGCCTACTTCAAGCAGCTCCCGCGAAGAATTTCTACATCGTGCTGATAGTCTGATCAAAGACAATCACGCGATTCTCGCCATCGAATTTATCGATCGCAATCAACAACGCGTCCTTGGATTGCCAGAGTACGAACAAAGACCTAGTAATTTGCCCCCGCTAAATGATCCATTGGTGAGCGAAGCCATTCATCAAAGCCAACAACTAAACGCAACCGCCTATAGCCGCGTAATCGAACAGTTTGCACCGTTATGGGTGCTCGCGCTCCCCAATCCAAACGACCCACTACACGACGGCAATATCCTGATCACTTACGATTTAGATAAGCTGCTGACCCAAGAAGTACCGTGGTGGTTTGTGCAACGCTACGATCTCAGCCTGGTCGATAAAAACGATAAACAATTATCCCCAAGCGAAGGTGGCATTGTGGTCCATAGCGCTGAGGTAAATCGGCTCGATTTTGGCCCCGCCAATACGGGCTTAGCCTTAAAAACGAGTATTCGTACGACACAACATTTTGACAGCCTACTAATCTCGCTTGCGGTCGCGGTATTGGCCTTTGGCATCCTCATCATTTGGTTATTGCGTTTACTACGACGCTGGTTAAAAGAGCGTCGGGCGGCTCAACAAGCATTACGGGAACGCGATGAATTGATTCAACACACAGCACGATTATCGAGTTTGGCTGAATTCGCTTCTGGCATGGCGCATGAGCTAAACCAACCTCTGGCAGCCATCGCTAACTACGCCGCTGCCGCCGAAAGCCTGATGCAAACAGAGGATGTGCAATCGCCCAAAATTCGAAAAGCAATCGAAAAGATGGGCGAAGAATCTCGCCGAGCAGGAAAAATCATGCGCAGTATGCGTAGCTTCATACAAAAAAGTGCAGCACCGCATGAACCCTATTCTTTATCCATCCTCATACAAGAATCGATCGAGCTAGTCGAAGCACAGGCAAAGCGGCAGCAAGTGCAAATTCAATTACAATCCTCAGCACAGAATTTGATTATCGATTGCGATGCCGTGATGCTAAAACAGGTCTTGTTTAATCTGATGCGTAATGCTTTAGAAGCGATGGACCAAATCGAAACAACGACCAGTGCAAGGCCAGGACAAAATTTAATAATCACGGTTGAACAAGACGCACTTTATGTGACTGTGAGCATCCAAGATCAAGGACAAGGCATCATCGAAGCAGATAAATTATTTCAAGCCTTCTACACTACCAAAGCGGAAGGCATGGGATTAGGTCTGGCAATTTGCCGAACGGTCATTGAAAATCATGGCGGAAAGATTTGGGCAGAAAACCAAGCTGACGGCGGTGCAGTTTTTCGCTTCCGTTTGCCACTAAAATTACAAAATACCGCAGCACAGCAATATCAACCTGCACCGTTACACACGCCACCGCTAACTCAGTCAACGTCAAATTCCACGGTACCATTATGACCCCAACAGAATCGTCTCCTCCGTCCGCACTCAGCCTTGACACAAGTCAGTCAAAAATTGCCATTATTGATGACGATCCTAGTGTTCGCAACTCACTAGCAATGCTACTCGAGACACGTAATTGGATCCCAAGTGAATTTGAACGCGCGACGGACTTTCTTGCACACGCTGACCCCAGTCAATTCAACTGCCTATTGATTGATGTAAGGATTCCAGGTACCAATGGTTTAGAATTATTTGACGAGTTGATCCGACGTAGCAAACAACAAAACAGTTATTTGCCGCCTGTGATTTTTTTGAGCGGACACGGTGATATTCCTTTGGTGGTACGAGTACTCAAACAAGGCGCTGTGGATTTTCTCGAAAAACCTGCCGACCATCGCAGCCTACTCGATGCGATCAGTCGCGCTTTTGCTAGCGATGCCTCTGCACGTAGCGTTTACCAAGGGCAAGCCGGCTTACTCAAAGAAATCGCTGAATTGACGCAAAGAGAAAGAATGGTACTGACCGAGATTGTGGCTGGCTACTTAGGCAAGCAAATCGCCGATCACCTTTCTATCAGTCCTAAAACGGTAGAAGCACATCGACTGCATATTTGCCAAAAATTAAATGTCCGTACCAGTATGGAATTGGCAGCAAAATTACGCGACATTCCACCCAGTCTATGGCAATAAATCCGGCGACGCTTTCCGGCCTATGCATGTGTTGAATGTTAAGGTTGCGCTTTCAAAATTGCATTGGCTTGCTGTGACGCCTGTTGCAAATTATTTTTGATCGTCGCTTGCGCGGATGTGGTCGTTGCGCCTGCAGGCGCTAGATTTAATGAGGTCACAATGTTCGCTATGTGAATTCGAAACACGTTTTCCAATTGTCCCCATGCAGTGACCACGGGATAATGTCGTCCTAGTTTAACTTGTTGAATAAATTCAGCGTAGTGCAAATCTTTGGTTAAAGACGGATCATTGGCCGCATCCAAGCGTGCCGGCAGCATGCCAGACAATTGACTGAATTTAACTTGAGCTGGACGTGAAACCAAATACTGCAATAACTTCCAGGCTTCTTCTTTATTTTTCGAAGACTTCATCATCGCCAGATCCGAGCCTGAGAAAAAAGTTTGATTCCCCTTGATACCTGCCGGATAGGAAGCTACGGCAAAATTTTGAGCCGCTGCGGTTTCTAATTGTCCACCTTTAGCCTTTGGCGTGTTCAACATTTTCAAAACCCAAGGCCCACTAAAAATCACCGCATATTGATTCGCAAAAAATCCAGACTCGATCTGTACGGAATCTTTTTCTAGCGCCGAACGCGGTACCAAGCCTTCCGCAGCAAAGCTAGTAAAGTAACTAATGGCCTGTAAGGTTTCGGGGGAATAAATACTCGATGACTTGCGATCTGGACTTAAGAAATCGCCGCCAGCATTCCAGATCCACGGTGCCAAATTATGTAAAATATCTGAATCATTTTTCCCTGGGTATCCTAAAGCTGCGACCTTCTTTCCCTCAAAATTCACACCATTAATCTTTTGCATCGCCTGTTTAAAGCTACTCCAATTCGCAAACGCCTCACTGGCTTTCACCCCCGCTTTTTTAAATAAGTCTTTCCGATAATAGGCAACACGTGCACCCGCATACCAAGGAATCGCAAAGACTTGTCCTTGATTATGTCGATGTGTCGTTACCCATAAGGCGGGGAAAAAAGCCCTTTCACCGCCGACCTCATTTTGCTGCGCCAAACTAATGGGCTCAAGTGCGTCTTTTGCAGAAATAGCAGCGACCCAGGTACTACCCAATTCCAACAAATCAGGACCTTGACCCGAAGCGGCGGCTGCACTAATTTTGGCCCACGCGTTTTCCCAATTTAATACCGTGACATTGACCCGCAAATGCGGATGACTCGCCAAATAGGGACGCAAGATTTCACGCATATCTTGCTGCGGTTGCGCTGTGGTGGACATGATCCAAATGTTGAGTTCAGATGCGTTGACCGATGTCGTTGTTGCTCCAACAGACAAAAACAAACAGCCTGATAAAAAAAACTGTCGCCAAACATTTCTGAATCTAGAGTCATTCGTTTTCATGTGGGATTAGGCAATTCAGATAAGTTCGAATAAGTTCGAATAAATTCAAATAAGGTCAGACTCTGCAGTGTGCCGCAATTCGTTTTCAAAGGGAATCCACACACGCCATAAGTAAGTACATTTACTTAGATTAGAAAGTAGTTCTATGCATTGTTGTTTATGATTGCCGAGAGTAAATTGCTGCTTGGCACTATGTCAAATTATGGCTTACGAGAACTTAAGTCTTTTAAACTATCTTTTTACATTTCTCACATTACCACCGTACATTTTATTTTCGCAATTTGAAAGTTTGTTTTCTATGCTAAATCCCATCAACACGTTACAGAATCAACGTGTCATCTCGATTGACGCTTTTCGTGGCATCACCTTTTTGATTATGATCATCGTCAATGAACTAGCAAGCGTTAATGGGATATCGATCTGGCTTAAACACATGCCCGCGGATGCCGATGCGATGAGCTTTCCTGACATTGTATTCCCGGCGTTTTTATTTATTGTCGGTATGTCGATTCCCTTTGGGATCAACTACCGTATCGCCAAAGGAGCAAGCCGATTTAGCTTAAACAGTCACATTGCCACACGTGCTGCAGCCTTAATTATTATGGGCTTATTTATGGTCAACGCAGAAGCTGGGTATCACCAGGCTTCGATGCCGATATCCATTCCAATGTGGTCATTGTTATCGTATCTGGGATTTATGTTGATCTGGGGTGTCTACCAATTCAAACAAGCGATTCTCAATCACATCTTATTTGTGTCTGGCATCGTCATATTGATCGTACTCGCTCTGCTTTATCGTGGCGGCACTGATGGCACCCAAATGATGTCGCCGCAGTGGTGGGGAATTTTAGGGCTGATTGGGTGGGCCTATCTGATTTCCTGTGTGATCTACCAAATCTGTCGGGGGCATCAAGGACTGCTCACGCTATCGATAGCTCTGTGCACCATGCTCTATTTACTATTGCACAGCAAGGCCTTCAGCAATCTCGCTGCCGATAATGATCTGCTAAAATTACTGGCGGCACTCGATGCACACGCCGCGCACAGCAGTATTGTGCTTGCCGGTATCGTGTGTAGTTTGATTTTCTTTGCAGAAGATGCTTCCCTCAAACAAGCGATGAGATTTATACGCGCATTTGGATTGATGTTTGTACTCGTCCTTGTGGCTAGTGCTTTAAGGCCCGAATTCAAAATTTCAAAAATCTACGCGACACCGTCTTGGTGCTTTTATTCAGCAGGGATTTGCATCGCAGTGTTTAGCTTTCTCTATTGGCTCATGGATCTGCGGAAAATACAAAGCTGGATGCTGCTTGTAAAACCCGCGGCGATCAATCCTATAATTTGCTATTTACTACCTTTTATAATTGAAGCAATTTTGGGTTTACTGCATTGGCATTCCCCATTACGCTCCTTGCAAGGCAATCTTGGGGTATTTGCTGCGATGCTTTACGCCAGCATGATCATCTTCCTCGTACATGGTTTGAATCAAATCAATTTCAGAATAAAATTCTGACACCCGATGTAATCCGATATTCACTCGATGCGGGAGTATGGGGTTAACTTGCTTCGAATCACTGAGAACTATTGGGTATCCATTCCGTTTCCACGCGCATTTTCAGATTCATTTTCACGTTCAATTGGGTTGGGTACATCGGCCTGATTCTGATTGGCTTGCGCCTTTTTTGTTTTCCATTTCGAATAAAAATGCGCGCCACCAGCTACCGCCCCTGTCACCGTTGCTACGACACCAATCACTGGCGCCGCTGCAACCAAGATAGGCGTACCAATCATTGCGGCACCAGTTGCGACGCCTGCGGCGATGCCAAATCCCATAGAAACCGTCTCGGTTTTTTCCTTGATCTCAAGGTGGTGTTCTTCTAATGTAACTTCGACTTTTCTCATGCCATCAACAACTTGATTGCCCACAAGTTTGGCGCCGTGAGTCGCGCTATCTGCTAATAGCAAACTTTTTTCCTTCACCTGCTCTATCATTGCCACAGTCGTCTCATGCTCCATGGCATTCACTAAGGATTGTTGCACTGACTTACCTGCCACCATCGCCAATGAGCTTACCTGAACCGCCTTATTCAATACGTCTTTGCCTGTCACCTGCGTAATATCTTGTGCCAGATTTTGCACATTAGTCAAACCACGTCCCGCACTGCTAGCCGACTGCAACGCCAATTGGCCAAGTTTTTCAAAGTGGTCTTTCATAGGAGCCTCCTGGATATACTAACAATTCACAAATTGAACTTGCCAAATTGTAAGCGTAGAAATCATTTTTTCAATAGCAATAACTCAAACGCTTTACCGATCAAATCAGAAAAGTATAGGCTCAATGTCGCTTAGATTAAGCAATCTAGTGCATAAAAAGGATAAAGAAAAACCTCCTGTTATAATGCCGGACACCCCCAAAAAAGCACCTACAAAAACACAAGTTTTTGATTTTACTAGGTTTTTTATTAGCATTTATGAGTAACTTCTTAAAATTCTTCCGTCAACTTTTACCTCGGCTCTTTGGTTCTGCACCCTCGCCCGAAGCCGACGCCTTCATTGCAACAGCGCATGAAGAAATGCTCGCCCAACATTCGCAGCACGCCTCAAGCTGGCAATTTGGCAAAGAAAAAGGCTGGTCCGCAGATTTAGAAGCTGGCATCATCGTGTTTCAATTTGCCGGAGATCGCACCGGTACCAGCCATTTCCAAACCATTGGCGTCTACGATGAGGCGAGCGAATGCTTTATTTGGGGTTGGTCACAAACGACACTCCCAGCAACAATTCGCCAGCATGCCGATCTGGCTAAACTTTGGGGACAAACACAGCGACAAGCTTTATTTAAAGCGCCTAGCATCAAGTGCAGCATGGACGACGCATGGAAATTAGCGGCGGCGACCAGAAAAATCGCAGGTGCGCACAGCGTCTATCGTGGCCGCATTGGCAATCGCTACATCTTTATGACGACAGAAGAAATTCACATTAACGATCGCAATAGTCCCACAACGCCCGCTGCATCTATCAAACACAAACCCGATTGGACCAAAGGCCGACATCGCAGCACTTGGTAAGTGGCGCAATAACAGCATCACATCATCCCAGTAAGCTGTCTTGCAACGTCGCTTCATTCCTTCATTATTCAATTAAGCTATGCTCATCATTACGATCAAACAAGGTAAAGAAAAAAGCCTGTTAGAAAAAGATCCCTGGATCTATCTTTCAGCAATTGAACGCGTCGATGGTAAATTTCACGAGAAAATGAAATTCGGTGCGACCTGCTTAGTACGCTCGTCGAAAAACGAGTTTTTAGCGCGCGCAGGCTGGAGTCCACAATCGCAAATTCGAGCGCGGGTCTGGAGCTTTGATGAGTCCGAAGCAGTTGACCATGCCATGTTCAAACGCCGCATTCAGGCAGCATTGGCGAAGCGTCTGCCACTACAGGCGAAGCCAGGAAAACCACAACGATTGATCAATGCGGAAGAAGATCAACTGCCGGGCCTTGTCGTCGAATACCACGCGATTCAACATGGTTTTCTGGCGTGCCAATTTCAGGCGGCGGGTGTTGATGCGTGGAAAGTCGCCATCGTCAAAACTTTGATCGCGGAGACTGGTTGCCCGAATGTCTATGAACATACTGATTATTTGATGCGCAAAGCGGAAGGCCTATCTGGTGGTGCAGGCGTATTAGCTGGTGATGAACCGCCGGCAGATTTATCAAACATTCGCTGAGCGACTTCAAACAAGATCAGTTGCGCTTACTTAGCAACTGATCACCTCATCTCTTTCCCACTTTTTCCTTAGTAAATACGGCCTTGCCAAGCACGTAAAAAGAGAAATTACAGCGACTATCGTCGGCACGCTATCACTTTTAACCGCAAAAGTCGCAAGACGATTCGTCCCCCTATTCAAATTCACGCACAAAAAACGCGAAAAAAATAATCGTGCTATATTTCCTGAAATTACTGGAAATTCAAATATTACGGGAACTACAAACAAGGATCCATCATGAGCATCAGTCCAACCAAGGAAAAATTCATCTCACATTTTGGCGAAATGGGCAGCCGCTGGGGCATTAATCGTACCGTCGGGCAAATTTACGCGCTAATTTTTCTCAGCGAAAAACCACTATGTGCGGACGAGATTGCTGAAGAGTTGACCTTCTCCCGTTCCAATGTCGGCATGAGCCTCAAAGAATTACAAGCATGGCGCTTGGTCAAGCTGGTACACATTCCGGGCGAACGCAGAGAGTTCTTTGAAGCACCGAAGGATGTCTGGGAAATTTTCCGCAACCTGGTTGAAGAACGTCGTCGTCGTGAAGTTGAACCGACGCTCTCAATGTTACGCGAAGCCTTGCTCAAAAACGATGCCAACGAAGATGAAGAGTACGCACTTGGTCGTATTCAACAAATGCACGATCTGATTGAAATGACGAGCGCGTGGTTTGACGACGTTGAAAAACTCTCGCCAGAAACCTTGCAAACCCTGATGAAAATGGGTTCAAAAGTCGTGAAGATTATAGAATTTACCGATCGTCTTCGCCTCGATGGCAAGTCCAAAAATTAGCTAAACCCGATCAAATACACTCAGAGAATTCATCATGTCAGCGGAACTCGCAAGTAGCTTCGACCCCATGCTGTTGGCGCGCATCCAGTTTGCCGCCAATATCAGTTTTCACATTCTTTTTCCCAGCATCAGTATTGCGCTTGGCTGGGTGCTGGTCTTTTTCAAATGGCGCTATAACCGCACCCAGGCAGAACAGTGGCAACGCGCCTACTATTTTTGGGTGAAAGTATTTGCCCTGAGTTTCGCCCTGGGCGTGGTGAGCGGCATTACGATGAGCTTTCAATTCGGCACCAACTGGCCGGGCTTTATGGAAAAAGTTGGCAACATCGCTGGGCCTTTACTCGCTTACGAAATTTTGACGGCGTTTTTCTTAGAAGCGACTTTTCTCGGCATTATGCTGTTCGGTCAAAAGCGTGTCGGTGAACGACTGCATACCATCGCTACCATGTTGGTCGCAGGTGGCACAACGCTCTCCGTGTTTTGGATCATTGCCTTAAACTCGTGGATGCATACACCCGTCGGATTTGAAATAATCAACGGTCAAGCGCACGCGACCAACTGGTTGCAGATTATTTTCAATCCATCCATGCCGTATCGCTTCACGCACATGATGCTGGCCTCTGGTTTAACCGTAGCGTTCTTGATCGCCGGCATCAGCAGCTATCGTTATTTGCGAGGTGGAAGTAGTGATCAGAGTGGTGAGATTCTGATTGGCATCAAAACGGGTGTGACACTCGCCGCGATCTTGATTCCGCTACAAATTCTGGTCGGTGATTTGCATGGCCTCAATACCTTGCAACATCAACCCGCAAAAATCGCGGCGATGGAAGGCATTTGGGAAACACAAAAAGGCGCACCAGCAATTTTATTTGCGATTCCAGACCAGAAAGAACGCGTCAATAAAGCAGAAATCGCCATACCCAAATTGGCATCGCTCTATCTTACGCATGATATGAATGGTGAGATCAAAGGACTCAATGATTTTGTCGGCAAACATCCACCAGTTGCACCTGTCTTTTATGCATTTCGCATCATGGTCGGCGTGGGCTTATTGATGCTGGCTATTTCCTGGCTCGCGTCTTGGTATGTATGGCGTAAGCCAGCCCTACCGGCATTGGTTTCACGTGCCTTGGTCGCAATGAGTTTTTCTGGTTGGGTCGCGTTGCTAGCGGGTTGGTACACCACTGAAATTGGACGCCAACCGTACTTGGTTCAAGGCGTACTCACCACCGCCGAGGCAGCAGCAAAGATTCCCGTGCCGATGTTAGCAAGTACCTTGATTATGTATTTAACGCTGTATGTGTTCCTGATTATTTCGTATATCTCGGTGGTGTTCTACCTAGCTCGTAAAGCAGATAGCGCAACAAGCGCCACTACAGTATCAAGCACAGCATCAACCACAGCATCAACTACATCCAGAGGATAAATCATGATCACTCCACTCCATCCCGATTTATCCCAACCCGCGGGTTGGTTACCGCTCGCCTTTCTGATCGTCATGGGCCTGGCCATGTTGGCATATGTGATTTTAGATGGCTACGATCTCGGCGTCGGCATCTTGATGCGTCATGCTGAAGACTCAGAAAAAGACATGATGATTGCTTCCATCGGCCCTTTTTGGGACGCCAATGAAACCTGGCTAGTGCTAGGCGTCGGTATCTTGTTAGTCGCCTTCCCCACCGCACACGGACAAATCCTCGGCGCGCTGTATTTACCGGTCGCGATCATGCTACTTGGCTTGATCTTACGCGGTGTTGCTTTTGATTTTCGGGTCAAAGCCCACGCGCAAAATAAGCCTGCATGGAATTTCGCTTTTCATCTTGGATCGATACTCGCCGCATTTTCACAAGGCTTCATGCTCGGCATGTTGGTCATCGGTTTTCAAAGCAGTTTTTGGAGCTATGCATTTGCCAGCTTGATCGGCTTATGTCTGATGGCGGCTTACTGCCTGTTAGGCGCGACGTGGTTACTCATGAAGTCGGAAGGTCAACTGCAAATCAAAGCGGCGAGCTGGGCACGACGCAGTTTATGGCTAGCGGGCATCGGCATTGCAACCATCTCCATCGTCACGCCCTTCGCCAGTCCCAGCATTGCAGCAAAATGGTTTAGCTTCCCTAACTTCATCTTGCTCTTTCCCATTCCACTGATCACAGCCATTTTATTTTGGTGGATAGACAGAATTTTAAAGCGCCTCCCCACGCAATTAGCACAAGGCAACCACCGTTGGATTTGGACACCCTTCGCCAGCACGGTTGGGATTTTTTTCCTAGCATTTCATGGCTTGGCATATAGCCTATTCCCCTACCTCATCATTGACAAAATCACGATCTGGCAAGCAGCCAGCGCTCCTGAATCTTTGATGATTATCTTTGTGGGTGCTTGTATCGTTTTGCCAGTGATCATTGGATACACGGTGATGGCATATCGAATTTTCTGGGGTAAAGCGAGCTTGCTTGAGTATTGAGTTTTTTGATTTTTATTGGTGAGGCTTGTTAGTGATTAATCGCGCAAAGCTCGTAAAGCATGGTTTTGCGCCTTGCCACCGAGAGGCCGGCATACCAGCGCCTTGACCGATGTAGAGCACCTTACTTTTTGGCTCAAAAATTACGCATCAAGTCATGATCGTTTTAATTTTTCGCATTAGCTCTCTGGGGGAAAATGGTTTTGTGACGTAGGCATCTGCGCCCAAGGCCATTCCCCGTTCAATGTCGCTATCGCGGCCGCAGGCTGTCAGTAGGATGATACGCGAATGCGCATGCGTTGGATTTGCGCGTAAGGCTTCACATACTTCATAGCCCGATTTTCTCGGCATCATTACGTCTAGCAAAACCAGATCGGGCGAGAATTCGGCGGCCACTTTCAATGCCGCTTCTCCATCGGCTACAGTCGCTACTTGATATCCTTCTTTTCGCATCAGGTATTCAAGTGAAATAACAATGTTAGCTTCATCGTCGGCAATCAGGACACGTAAAGATCTCGTTTCACTCATGACAGCACACCTTCTTGATCAAGTTTATTATTGATAGAGACCTCTGCACAACTTACTACGCGGCCGAAGTTTGAGTCTGCGATGCTCGCTGTGCTCTAGCACAGGTGCGCTTCTCGACTCAAACTTCAGCCGCTCGCTACAGTTGTGCAGAGATCTCTGACATGGCGTGGCAGCGTAAAGCAAAAACAAGCGCCATTCGCACCCTGCGGTGCAGCCTCAGCCCACAGTCGCCCACCAAAATGTTCCACGATCTGTCGGCTGATTGGCAATCCTAAACCAGTGCCTTTTGGTTTATCGGTAAGAGAGTCGCGATTACCTGCACCCTGATGAAATTTTTCAAAGATCAGTTCATGGTCGTCGGCGTTAATGCCGGGTCCGTTGTCACACACTCTGATAAGAACATCGCTATCAATACTATATGCAGAGACAGTTACGACACCGCCTGTCGCTGGTACAAATTTGAATGCGTTGGACAGCAAATTCTGCATCACTTGGATTAGCCTATCTCTATCCGCCATCACCATCAATCCAGATTCGACCTGATCCATGTTGAGCGTAATCTGACGTTCTGCAGAGATTGCCGTGAGTGCTGTGCTAGCTGACAAAATAAGTTCCGCGACATCCACCGTGCTAATGACCCACTCTCCACGCCCCGATTCCAATTTGGCCATATCGAGAATTTGATTAATCAGACGTGAAAGCCGTTCAGTCTCACTGACGATGATACTAAGGAAGCGCGTACGTTCATTGACCGTCATGCTAGGATCATCGTGCAGAATTTCAGAAAATAGGCGAATCGAAGTCAATGGCGTGCGCAGTTCATGGGTCACCGTGGCGACGAAATAATCTTTCATCTGATCGAGTTGCTGCAAGCGCTGATTGGCATCCCGCAATTCGGCTGTCGCGCGGGTCAGTTCACGTGATTTTTCCTCGATCTCGCGGCTATAACTACGTAGCTGTGAGGCTTCATCAAGAATACTCATCACTTCCTCCATGTCCAGCGCCTCCTCCGTGACAACCGATGCGAGCATGGCACGTGCCGACGCTGAGCCGATGGCACCAGCAAGCAAGGCTTCAGCAAAATTGACCAACTGTGCATCTGCGGGCAACTGGGCAGGACTCGAAAAGCCCCGTTCTTGTGCATAGCGAGCAAAAGCTTCTTGGGTGTGTTCAGCGCCCAAAAAGCGGCTCACAAGTGGGATCAGTTCAGAAAGTTTTGCACCGCCACTCCAAGTACCTGGATGCATAGCCTGAGAGCCGCGTGATACAAACAAATTCGCCTGCCGCGCCTCTCCGACGTTGGGCGCGCGCATAAGTGAAACACCGATGTAGGCACTCAGATTTGCCAACAAACTCCAAACGATGCAGTGGGTGATGACATCTAAACCATTTAGCCCAAACAGATGCAAGGGATGCAGCATCTCAATTCCGAAAAAACCACTCTCCATGAACTTGGCGGGAAGCCAGCCAGACTTGGCAAACGAAGGCAGTAGCAAGGTGTACATCCAGACTGAAAATCCGGCCAACAAGCCTGCCACTGCGCCATTGCGGGTGCCGCCCTTCCAATACAAACCGCCCAATACAGCCGGCGCAAATTGAGCGACTGCGGCGAAAGAAATTAAACCAATTGATACTAAAGCGTAGGCCTCACCCGCAAATCGAAAATAGCCGTAACTCAACGCCAATATCAAGACGATTGCGACACGGCGAATAGTGAGTAAAACGCGAGACAAATTGCGGTGCGTTGACAACAGCACGGGTGCAAAACGTAGTAGCACGGGCATCAGCAAATCATTGCAAATCATGGTCGCCAATGCGATGGTTTCCACGATCACCATACCGGTCGCGGCAGAAAGCCCACCGATATAGGCTAACAATGCTAGTGCTTGTTGATGCTGTGCCATGGGCAATGTTAAGACAAAGGTATCGGCATCGACGCCTGATGGAAAGTACAGCAAGCCTGCCATCGCCACCGGCAATACGAACAAGTTGATGAGAAATAGGTAGAGTGGGAACAGCCAAACCGCCCGTTTTAGATGGGACTCATTGACGTTTTCAACCACGGCAATCTGGAACTGTCGCGGTAACAACAACGAGGCCAGCATGGACAAGAACACCAGGGCACCCCAACTGCCATAAACCAAGGGCGTATGGCCTGACATATGAGCAGTTGCGCTACTTTGCGGAATGACCGGTGCCGGCATCGCGCTAAAGGTTTTAAACTTAGAAAATATGTCACCGACACCATCGTGCATTCCCCACACGACAAAAATACCGACGGCAAGAAAAGCCAACAATTTCACCACTGACTCAAAGGCGATCGCCGCTACCATGCCTTCGTGGCGCTCAGTTGCATCGAGATGTCGGGTACCGAAAAAGATCGTGAAACAGGCCAAAATTGCCGCAGTATAGAGCGCCCCATCTTGCAGTAGAGGCACAGCCGCAATACTGGTTGGCATCACGATTTCTGGGTAGCGCACAAGGATTCCAAAACTATTCGACACTGCCTTAAGTTGCAGCGCAATGTAGGGAACCACGCCAACCACCGCGATCACCGTGACCAAGCCACCTAATAATTGGCTCTTCCCATAACGCGAGGCAATCAGATCAGCGATTGAGGTAATCCGATTGACCTTGGACACCCTGATCATTTTCAACACCACAAAACCTGCCAATGCAAATAGCAGTGTCGGCCCAAGATAGATGGGCAAGAAATCCACACCGTTCGAAGCTGCCCGACCAACGCTGCCGTAAAACGTCCAAGTGGTGCAATACACGCCAAGCGACAATGCGTAAATCTGAGGATTGGCGATCAATGAACGCCCGGCGTCCGCACGCCGGTCTGCCACCCACGCGATTAAGAATAGAACGGCGAGATAAACCAAAGAAACGAGAATAATCAGCCATCCCTGCAGCATCCTAGTCCTTCGCTCCTTCGGTGACCCATGCCATCAGGACGATCAAAGTCAACCACGCCCCCATCAACCAAGCATACAACACGGGAATGCCGAAAATACTGGCTGACTTGTCGAAAATCGACAACACTGGGTAGTTAAACCAAATGCAGCCAAGCAAAAACAAAGCTGCCAGTCTTTGCTTTGATAAACGAGAACGTATCATGGGTGTCTCCTTTTCATCGGTTTCAACCCAGATTTTCGATTAGGATTTGTGATGATGACGGATGCACTTTTCGAGGCAGTTTTGTTGCGAGTGAGGAGCAAATAGCGAGCTATTTGCAACGAAGAGCGACAAAAATGACCGAAAATGCGCCGTCAGCACACAAATAGCACCGCAGGTGCGCCTAATGGCAAATCTGGGTTCAAGCCTTAGCGAGTAATTAGACTCAGGCATTTTGCTTGAGTTGATCGAGTATCCCTGGATTTTCCAAGGTTGAGACATCTTGGGTGATATCTTCGTTTTTGGCAAGTGAACGCAGCAAGCGACGCATGATTTTACCGGAGCGGGTTTTGGGCAAGTTATCGCCAAAACGGATGTCCTTAGGTTTAGCGATCGGCCCAATTTCCTTGGTAATCCAACTGCGCAATTGATTCGCAATTTCTGCAGCTTCGGCGCCACTAGGACGCGCTTGTTTGAGTACCACGAAGGCGCAAATCGCTTCACCAGTCACATCGTCTGGACGACCGACGACTGCAGCCTCCGCGACCAAGGGATTCGATGCCAATGCGGATTCAATTTCCATCGTCCCCATGCGATGTCCTGCAACATTGAGTACATCATCAATGCGGCCCATGATCGTAAAATAACCGGTATTCGGATCGCGCATCGCGCCATCCCCAGCCAGATACAGATTCCCACCCAAATCCGCTGGGAAATAGGAATTCGCATATCGCTGTGGATCGCCATAGATCGTCCGTATCATAGAAGGCCAAGGCTTCTTGACCACTAACAGGCCGCCCTTACCCCACTCCAACTCCAGCCCAGTTTCATCCACCACAGAGGCCTGAATGCCAGGAAATGGCAAAGTGCAAGAACCTGGAACCAGCGGTGTAACGCCTGGCAAGGGGGTGATCATATGGCCACCAGTTTCTGTCTGCCAAAAGGTATCGACAATAGGACAACGCGAACCACCAACCTGCTCGTAGTACCACATCCAAGCGTCGGGGTTAATCGGCTCACCGACCGAACCGAGGATACGCAGGCTTGTGAGATCATAATTTTTTGGATGGGTTTCTGGGCTGATTTCCCCTGCTTTGATCAAGGAGCGGATTGCGGTTGGTGCCGTATAAAAAACACTGACCTTGTGGTTTTGTATCATGTGCCAGAATCGACCCGCATTTGGATAAGTCGGTACACCTTCAAACATAAGCTGGGTGGCTCCGCAAGCGAGCGGGCCATAGGCAATATAAGTATGCCCAGTGACCCAACCGATGTCCGCCGTGCACCAGAACACATCGTCCGCTTGAATATCAAAAGTCCATTTCATAGTCAGTGCAGCGTGCAGCAAATAGCCGCCTGAGCTATGTTGTACACCTTTGGGCTTTCCTGTAGAGCCAGACGTATAGAGTAAAAATAAAGGATGCTCAGCACCAACCCATTCTGGTTCACAGGTCTGAGCTTGCTCTCGCACTGCATCGTGCCACCATACATCGCGCCCTGCCTGCATACTGCAGTCGTCACCGGTACGCTGAAATACAATCACTGAATGAACCATCTCGCAACCACCCATGGCGATGGCATCATCCACGGCAGGCTTTAATGGGATGCGTTTCCCACCACGGCACTGTCCATCCGCGGTAATCACAGCCACCGTGCCCGCATCAACGATACGTTCGTGAATCGACTTGGCAGAGAAACCACCAAACACCACAGAATGAATGGCACCAATTCGCGCACATGCCTGCATCGCGACAACGCCTTCAATCGACATCGGCAGATAGATCAACACGCGGTCGCCTGGTTTAACACCCCTTGCTCTAAGAGCATTTGCCAATTGGCAGACTCTAGCCAACAGCTGCTGATAGGTGATACGACTAAGCTGTCCGTCATCTGCCTCAAAAATAATCGCCAGCTTATCACCAAGCCCAGCCTCCACATGACGATCTAAACAGTTATACGAGACGTTGAGAGTTCCGTCAGCAAACCATTGATAAAATGGCGCTCTACTTTCATCAAGTGATGTCGTAAATTCCTTTTTCCATGTCAGATGTTCTCGGGCAAGACGCGCCCAATAGCCCGAATAGTCGGTCTCTGCTTCTTGGCAGAGGGCATCGTAAGCGACTCTCCCAGAAATGGTGGAACGCTCTACTAATGCTTCTGCAGGTGGAAAAATACGGTTTTCGATTAACACTGAATTGATGACTGACATGAAGGTCTCCTCTTTGGGGTAAAACTTATATTTGTAAAAGTCTCGCTACAGGGTTAACCAGCAAAACTTCCTTGTGACAAATTTACCCAACCAGCCTTACGTGGGTCTTACGTTGGTCTTACGTGGCTTTTTAGAGAAATGCTGAAATCCACTTTTTACAACACATTGGCAGTGAGCCTATTAGTGTGGCAGAATCGTTTTTTTTCAACGCAGCCCCATTGCCAAATCCACCCATGAGAATTTTGCTAGCCGAAGATGATCAAACAATCGCGCTCGGATTGGTGACAGCCCTTCGCAAGGAAGCTTATGCGGTCGATCACGTCGAAGACGGCGCCATGGCGGACGCTGCCTTAATGTCACAAGCTTATGACTTGCTCATACTTGATTTGAGCTTACCGCGACTATCCGGAATTGAAGTACTCACACGTTTGCGACACCGAAAAAACAACACAGCGGTGTTGATATTGACCGGTCGTGACGGTGTCGATGATTGTGTGCGCGGTCTTGATGCCGGTGCTGATGACTATCTAGCCAAACCATTTGCCTTGGCAGAACTTTTTGCACGGGTTCGGGCATTGACACGTCGAGGAAGTGGCAACACCAACCACATTGTCTTTGGATCCTTATCCTACAATCAAGCCGATCGCGAGGCGCACATCAATGGCGAACTTCTCAAACTCTCTGCGCGCGAATTGGCCTTACTAGAACTATTGGTTCTGCGCGCTGGAAAAATGGTCGGCAAGGAACAACTCATCGATAAATTGTGTAGCTGGGGGGAAGAAGTCAGTAGCAATGCGATCGAAGTTTACGTGCACCGCTTGCGCAAAAAGTTGGAGATTGGCGACATCAGAATTACTACCGTGCGTGGCATAGGCTACTCTCTTGAGCTGGCACCATCAGGATCGAATCACTAGTTACTTCTCAAGCGATTTTCATGCCTTTCGCCTCCTATTTCGCGCAGCATAAACATGTGTCGATCAGACCTAAGAAATAAGAATCAACAGTAAAAAAAACGAAGCGTTATTAAAAAAAATGCCCGCTCTGAGAATGATCAGAATGACGGGCATTTTTTCATTTGGCTACTTTAAGGACTTAGTCTACTTCATGCAGAGGTCTCGATTAATCGCCTGCATAAATGTCGACATCCTTAGTTTCTTTGACGAAAAGCATACCGATTACGAAGGTCACACTGGCAATGATGATTGGATACCACAAGCCGTTATACATATTGCCGGTTTGGGCGACAATCGCGACGCCAGTGGCAGGTAAAAGTCCACCGAACCAGCCGTTGCCGATGTGATACGGCAAGGACATTGACGTATAACGAATGCGAGTTGGGAACATTTCAACTAACATCGCTGCGATTGGGCCATATACCATCGTGACGTAAATCACTAAGATAGACAGGATCAAAATGACCAATGGCTTATTGACTCCTTTTGGGTCTGCTTTAGCAGGATATCCTGCAGCAACTAACGCAGAAGTCACCGCTTTCTCAAATGCTGCCTTTTTAGCTTTAGCTTCCGGAGCAGCGAGGCCAGTTGATGTGTAGGATTCGATAATCGTATTGCCAATCGCAATTGTAGCAACGCCAGTGCCTTCAACAGTTTCATAACTTCCTGAATTGGCTGCTAAGACCTGTTTGGCGATATCGCATGACGTTGTGAACTTAGCGACACCTGTAGGATTAAATTGAAATGAACATTCAGCAGGATTCGCAGTGACCACAATCTTGTTCGCCGCTTGTGCCGCAGCAAGCGCTGGATTCGCTGCCTCAGTCAATGCCTTAAACAAAGGAAAATACGTCAAAGCAGCAATCAAACAGCCTGCCATGATGATAGGTTTGCGACCTATCTTATCTGACAAGGCACCGAACACGACAAAAAATGGCGTGCCAATCACAAGCGACGCAGCAATCATCAAATTCGCTGTAGCGTTATCAACTTTTAAGGTATTCGTCAAAAAGAACAAGGCGTAAAACTGACCGGTATACCAAACAACCGCTTGTCCTGCCGTTAAGCCAACCAAAGCCAAAATGACGATTTTAAGATTACCCCATTTACCGAAAGACTCCGTCAACGGTGCTTTAGAAACCTTGCCTTCTGCCTTCATTTTTGCGAAAGCTGGAGATTCATGCATCGTCATCCGAATCCAAACTGAGACGCCGAGCAAAATGGCTGAGAACAAGAACGGAATGCGCCATCCCCAATCTGCGAACGCTTCTTCACCTACAATTGTGCGCGATCCGAGGATAACGAGCAATGAGAGAAATAGACCCAATGTTGCCGTGGTCTGAATAAACGAGGTATAGAACCCGCGCTTATTGCGCGGCGAATGTTCTGCCACATAAGTCGCAGCACCGCCGTATTCACCGCCAAGTGCTAAGCCTTGCAACATGCGCAGAAGTATTAGCAGGATCGGTGCCGCGATACCTATCTGTTGATAGCCTGGTAGTAAACCTACGACAAATGTTGCTCCGCCCATGAGGACGATCGTGACTAGGAAAGTATATTTACGTCCAATCATGTCGCCAAGACGCCCAAAAACCAGCGCACCAAACGGACGAACAATAAAACCTGCGGCAAATGCCAACAGTGAGAAAATCATCTGTGAATTTGGGTCTAGAGCAGTAAAGAATTTCTTACCGATGATGGCAGCAAGTGTGCCGTACAGATAAAAGTCATACCACTCAAAAACGGTTCCCAATGAGGATCCGAAAATAACCTTACGCTCCTCTTTTGTCATATCCTGACTTGCGGTATGTGAGCTACTCACACCTTGATTTACAACACCTGAATTACTCATGCTATGTCTCCTTTTAGTTTTTTAGTACTCGGTTTGTCCACCTAATTTCACAAATCTTCATACCGATTTACTAAAAAACGGTCGAATCAATCTGTCGGAAAACCTAGATCTTTCGGGGAAAATTGGCGTTTAATCTATCGCCAATCGTGTCGTTGAACTAGCATCTTTATTTTCTTAAAGAGAGCACAGAACAACAAACCTTCCTCGGTAAAGAGCGCACTTTTTGTATGTGCTTCTCCTTATGACTCTGAACTCTAGACCGCAAGTCTTACACTAAACTTACTGGATCGCAGATAGATCACTGCTTGTGGGGTGATTACCTGAGACGCCACACTTTTGGAGAGAATCGGCTGAAATTTGGGCGTTAATCTCTACAGCGATGATGCTAGATCTACATAATTGCTGTTGTTTATTGGCGTAGGAGAAGATCTTATGTTGAAGGCGGCGGTTTGTTTTTTTGCTGTTTGGAGTGCCGCTTACGCTGCTGGTAATCGCTGGCTAGTGCTGCTATTAAAACCAAAAACGCACTTGAATTGAGTTTGGTGATTTTGTTTCTTCTGCATGAATATTTGGAGAGAAACAAAATGTAGGGCGTCAATAGCGACAGCGTATTGCGCCGAATGGAATGCATAAATCTTCATTGAATAATGAGATTTTTTGAGGTGAACAACCATTTTTATTGTTGCACAGCCTTCTTGCGGCGCAATACGCTAACGCTATTGCGTATATGGACTCCTCCAATATTGCAAATTTTTTTGTTCAAACAAAAGGTGTAACTGCTCGCGTATATCCGGCTTCTATCTGGGCACCGTCGCGCCCGAGCCATAATGGAATCTGCGCGCTTGCTCCAGAACGCCCTAGCGACCTTATCTCTTTCAAGACAGTGGGCCTTCTCAATAGGCTGGTGATTCAAGCGCCGGTCTAACCTGTTTGCCATCACTTCAAAAATTCGCAATTACTGCTGAAACACTTTTTCGACTTCAATACTTCCCTCAGCGACTACATCATTGCACCTCGATA